>NZ_CP029197.1:2811666-4217500 GCF_008639165.1 Streptomyces venezuelae ATCC 10712
CGGGGGAGAAACCGGTATCAATCGGGGCGCCGACGGGGCCCGCTCCTCGTGGAGTTGACAGGTTCGTACACCCGAACCCATATGTTTTCAGCCAAGTTCCATCTGTCGGCGAGTCCTTGGCGGAACGGTTGCCCAACCCCGGCGCCGGCACCCGAGAATGCCCCGCCACAAGGGCCCGCACCCCCCGCGTACGGGGGCGTTCGCCACGCCGCCCCTTCCCCGGGCGGCCATCGGACGGAAGACTTCGCGATCGATCGCTTCACGCCAAGTGGCCTTGTCGACAATCCACCGGATGGAGAACTTGTCACGCCGGCGGCACGGGACGCAGTAGATTCGATCATGGGTACCGAAGACTGGGGTCTCGTGCAAAACCGAGGGGAAACGTGCAGGAGCGACACGACCAGGGAGACGCGAACACCGAGGGGGGCTTAGCGTCATGAGCCAGGACTCCGCCGCACCGGAGGCCGCACGGAAGCTGACCGGGCGCCGCCGTCGCGAAGTCGTCGCGGTGCTGCTGTTCAGTGGCGGCCCCATCTTCGAGAGCTCCATCCCGCTCTCCGTGTTCGGCATCGACCGGCAGGACGCCGGAGTGCCCCGCTACCGACTGCTCGTCTGTGCGGGCGAGGACGGACCGCTGCGGACCACCGGTGGACTCGAACTGACCGCGCCGTACGGCCTGGAGGCCATCGGCCGCGCGGGCACCGTCGTCGTCCCGGCCTGGCGGTCGATCACCTCGCCGCCGCCGCCGGAGGCGCTCGAAGCGCTGCGCCGCGCCCACGAGGAGGGCGCCCGGATCGTCGGACTGTGCACCGGTGCGTTCGTGCTCGCCGCGGCCGGCCTGCTCGACGGCCGTCCGGCGACCACGCACTGGATGTACGCGCCGACGCTCGCCAAGCGCTACCCGTCGGTCCACGTGGACCCCCGGGAGCTCTTCGTCGACGACGGGGACGTGCTGACCTCCGCCGGCACGGCGGCCGGAATCGATCTGTGTCTGCACATCGTGCGGACCGACCACGGCACGGAGGCCGCGGGCGCCCTGGCGCGCCGGCTGGTCGTCCCGCCGCGGCGCAGCGGCGGTCAGGAGCGCTACCTCGACAGGTCTTTACCGGAGGAGATCGGCGCCGACCCGCTGGCCGAGGTCGTCGCCTGGGCGCTGGAGCACCTCCACGAGCAGTTCGACGTGGAGACCCTGGCCGCCCGTGCGTACATGTCACGGCGGACCTTCGACCGCCGGTTCCGCTCGCTGACCGGTTCGGCCCCGCTCCAGTGGCTGATCACCCAGCGGGTGCTGCAGGCACAGCGGCTGCTCGAGACCTCCGACTACTCGGTCGACGAGGTCGCGGGCCGGTGCGGCTTCCGCTCGCCGGTGGCGCTGCGCGGCCACTTCCGGCGCCAGCTCGGCTCCTCGCCGGCCGCCTACCGGGCGGCGTACCGGGCCCGGCGGCCGCAGGGTGAGGCCGCCACGGCGGTGCTCGACCCGGTCGTGCCCGCACAGGTGCCGGCCGGCCTGCGGCGACCGGGCTCCCCGCTGGAGCCGGGCAAGCCGCAGTCCGACGCCTACGCCCCCGGGCGGGCGGCGCTCCCGGGCCAGCGCAGCGCGCCGTAGCCGGGAGGACGCAGGACCCGCGCCGCCACGAGCGGCGCACCGCAGGACCGACGGGCGCCCGGGGGGACACCTCCCCCGGGCGCCCGTCGGCCGCCCGGCACCGTTCCGGGGCGTTCCGGGGGGCGCTCGGCCTGCTCGGAGGCGGGGAAGAGCCCCTAAGGTGGACGCATGAACGATCGCATGGTGTGGATCGACTGCGAGATGACCGGGCTCTCGCTGACGGACGACGCACTCATCGAGGTGGCCGCGCTGGTCACCGACTCGGAACTGAACGTGCTCGGCGACGGGGTGGACATCGTGATCCGCCCGCCGGACGCGGCCCTGGAGACCATGCCGGAGATCGTGCGCCAGATGCACACGGCCTCGGGCCTGCTCGACGCGCTCGCCGGCGGCACCACGCTCGCCGACGCGGAGGCCCAGGTCCTCGCGTACATCCGCGAGCACGTCAAGGAGCCCGGCAAGGCGCCCCTGTGCGGGAACTCGGTCTCCACCGACCGCGGCTTCCTCGCCCGGGACATGCCCGCCCTGGAGAGCCACCTGCACTACCGGATCGTCGATGTCTCCTCGGTCAAGGAGCTGGCCCGCCGCTGGTACCCGAGGGCGTACTTCAACAGTCCGGAGAAGAACGGCAACCACCGGGCGCTCGCCGACATCCGCGAATCCATCGCGGAGCTGCGCTACTACCGCGAGGCGGTCTTCGTCCCGCAGCCCGGCCCGGACTCGGAGACCGCGAAGCAGATCGCGGCCCGTCACGTCGTGCCCGCGGAATGACCGCCCGCTCGCGCCCCCGGAAGCCCCCGGCGGCCCTCCGGAAGGCCCCGCGGAAAACGGTGGCGCGAGCACCCTTCGGAACCCTGTAGACTTCTTCTCGGCCGGTCAGGGAAACCTTCGGGAAAACCGCCGGGCATGGTGGGTATAGCTCAGCTGGCAGAGCACCTGGTTGTGGTCCAGGATGTCGCGGGTTCAAGTCCCGTTACTCACCCGGATGGCTCAGGCCCCGGTTCGAAAGAACCGGGGCCTGAGTCTTTTCTACGTTCCCGGGACGCAGGTCGGCGCCGTCGGGGGCGGGTTCGTGCCCGTCCAGCTGCCGTTGAAGCCGAAGCCGGTGGAACCTCCCGGTGGCAGGGTCGCGTTGTACGTGAGGTGGGTGGCCGTCACCTCGGCCCCCGACTGGGTGACCGTCGCGTTCCACGCCTGGGTGACCCGCTGGCCGGCCGGCTGGGTCCAGCGGACGGTCCAGCCGGTCCAGGCGGTGCCGGAGGTGTTGGTGAGGGTGATGTCGGCCTGGAAGCCGCCCTGCCACTGGTGGGTGATCCGGTACGTGACCTTGCAGGCGGCCGGCGTGGGGTCCGTTCCGCCCTGCTCGGCCGTGTCGCCGTAGACGATGCCGCGGCCGTTGGTGGAGACGTACACCCGGCCGAAGACCCGGGGGTCTCCGGTGATCGCGCCGCCGGTCCAGCCCCACTGGTGGGCGTCGTCGTTGATCCGGACCCAGCTCGCCCCGGCGTCCGTGGAGCGGAAGACGCCGCGGACGCCGCCGATCCTCGCGCTGCTGTAGAGGGCGGGGTAGGCGGCTCCCGGGGCGGCCTTGCCGAAGCCGACGGTGTCGGCCTGCTCGACCCCGGCGACCCGGGTGAACGTGGCGCCGCCGTCGGTGGAGTGCCAGAGGCCGTAGGCGGCGTCGGGGGCGCCGCCGGAGAGCCAGATGTCGCCCTTCCTGCCGGGGACGGCCTTGAAGCGGACGTTGCCCTTGGCGGGCAGGCCGGTGGCGCGGGCGGTGAAGGTGGCGCCGCCGTCCGCGCTGGCGTAGAAGGTGCCGGCGGCGAAGCCGTAGAAGGTGAGCGGGTCGACGCGGTCGGACTCGACGGTCGCACCGGCCGGGATGCCGGCGGAGGCGGTCCAGGCGCCGCCGGTGCCGGTGTGGACGCCGGTGCCGTCCGGGCTCCAGACGAAGCGGCCGCCGTCGGCGGAGGCGGCGACCGTGCCGCCGCCGGTGACGCCCGCGGGCTCCTGCCCGGCGCGCCAGGTGGCGCCGTTGTCGGCGGAGAAGGCGACGCGCGGGCCGCCGTCGAGGTGTCCGGCGCGGACGACGGTGCCGGGTTTGGTCTCGGCGAAGTCGACGCTGGTGGTGGAGGTGAAGTTCGGGCCGGTGAACATCATCGACGGGACCTTGGTGAGGTCCGTGTGCCGGAAGCCGCCGATGTCGCCGAGGGCGCTGATGAGCGGGGCGCCGGAGGGCGGCGAGGCGAGGTCGAGGACGGCGGTCTCCTCCAGACCCTGGACCATGGGCCGGATGGTGAAGGGGGTGCCCGTGTCCCACTTGCCGAGGTCCTCGGTGCCGTACACCGTGGCGCCGGTGCCGTACATCATGCGGTTCGAGTCGAAGGGGTCGATCTCCAGGGCCTCGGTCATCCAGCCGAGCTTGGGGGTCTGCTCGGGCGGGGCCGGGTTCGCGCCCCAGGTCAGCCAGGGGACGGAGGAGACGTCCATGGTGTAGCGGTTGGCGCGGTTCGGGTACGCGGTGTAGTCCCAGGCCTTGGTCCAGCTGCCGCCGCTGTCGGTGGAGCGGAAGATCTGGGTGTCGGGCCACCAGGAGCTGTAGCCGGAGACCATGACCGTGCCGGGGTGCTGCCGGTCGACGGTGAGGCCGCTGAAGCCGTGGGAGGTGTCGGCCTCGGCGACCGGACTGATGTCCGTCCAGGTGCCGGTGGCGGTTGCGTACCGCCAGACCTTGCCCTTGGCGCCGTCGTAGGGGCCTGCCGTGTCGCTGTACGCGAGGTAGAGGTAGCCGTTCTCCGCGTCGAGGACGCCCTTGTGGGCGAGCAGGCCGGTGGGCTGGCCGGGGAGCCGGGACCAGGTGGCGCCCGCGTCGGTGGAGCGGTAGACGGCGTTGTCCTTGTCGCCGACGCCCGCGTATACCGTGCGGGTCGCGCTGCCCGCCGTGCCGGTCGACTCGTCGAAGGTGATCCAGACGACGCCCTGCTCGTCGGAGTTGTAGCCGCTGGTGTCGGTGGGGTCCTGCTGGTGGTTGCCGGGGTTGGTGAAGGAGCTGACCTTCGCCCAGGTGACGCCGGAGTCGGTGGAGCGCCACAGGCCGTTGCCGCTGGGGGTGCCGAGGTAGAGGATCCGGTTGTCGTGCGGGTCGACCGCGAGGCGCTCGCCCATGCCGCGGCCGGGCATGTTGCCGCCGAGCTTGAAGGGGAGGTCGGCGCGCTGCCAGGTGGCGCCCCGGTCGGCGGAGCGGAGGACGGCGCCGTTGCCGGGGTCCCAGTCGTTCGTGTACGTGCCGACCGCCGCGTACACCTTGTCGGGGTCGACGGAGTCGGAGGCGAGGCCGACGACGCCGGTGTGGCCCCAGTGGTCCCAGTCGACGGCGTCGAGGAGCGGGGTCCAGGAGGAGGTGGCCTGGTTCCAGCGGTAGGCGCCGCCGATGTCGGTGCGGGCGTAGACCAGGTTCTTCTCGCTGCGGTTGAAGACGATGCCGGGGACGAAGCCGCCGCCGTCGATCCGGACGTTCTTCCAGGTGTAGGAGGGGGCGGGGGCGGCGGGGGCGACCGGGGCCGCAGTGGTGGCGGTGGCCGGTGGCGCGCCGGCTCCGGCGCCGGTGAGGAGGCCGGCGGTGAGGGCGAGCCCCGCCAGCAGAGAGCGTGTCCTGCGCATGGGTATCCCGTCGACGAGTGGGTGGGAGCGCTCCCACTATTGGGGCGCTGTCAGAACACGGTCAAGGTCCGGGAATCGTCGAAGACGTTCGACGGGGGGCGGCCGCCGGGCGGTCACGGTCAGGGCGTCTGCGATGGGGGCCGGTCGGGGCGGTCCGCGGTGGGGGCCGGTCGGGTGAGTTCCGTACCGTCCGGCGAGCTGCCCCCGGCCGCCCGCCGGGGCCGCATTACCGTCGGGGCGCATGGGGAGCAGGAGGCGGAGGAGCCGGCGCGCGTACGGGATCGGTGTCGCCCTCCTGCTGAGCGCGGCCCTCTCGGCGGGGTGCGCGAGCGACCCGGCCGAACCGCCCCCGGCAGGCGGCGGGCGGCCGCCCGGCGACGGCGGCGGGCGCCGGATCACCCTCACCGTCGGGGTGTTCGGCACCTTCGGCCTCCAGGAGGCCGGGCTCTACGACACGTACATGCGGCTCCACCCGGACATCGCCGTCCGGCAGACCTCCCTCACCCGCAACGACGTCTACTACCCGCAGCTCCTCACCCACCTCACGGCCGGCTCCGGGCTCGCCGACGTCCAGGCCGTCGAGGTCGGGAACATCGCGGAGGTCCTCGCCACCCAGGCGGACCGGCTCGTCGACCTCGGCACCGTGCCCGGGGTCGACCGGCGGGCCTTCCTGCCGTGGAAGTGGGCCCAGGGCACCGGCCGTGACGGGCGGACGCTCGCACTCGGCACCGACATCGGGCCGCAGGCGCTCTGCTACCGCAAGGACCTGTTCGCCCGGGCCGGGCTGCCCACCGAGCGGGGCGCCGTCGGGCGGCTGTGGGCCGGGGACTGGCGGGCCTACCTGACGGCGGGGCTCCGCTACCGCGAACGGGTCCCGGACGGCCCGGCGTTCACCGACTCGGCGGCCGGGGTGATGGCGGCGGTCACCGCGAGCGCGCCGGTCCGCTTCTACGACGCGCGGGGCGCGCTCGTGGTCGCGGACAACCCGGCCGTACGCGAGGCCTGGGACCTCGCGGCGGCGTTCGCCCGGCACGGACTGACCGCCCGGCTCCAGCAGTTCACCCCCGGCTGGGACCAGGCCTTCGCCAACGGGAGCTTCGCCACGGTCGCCTGCCCGGCCTGGATGCTCGGCTACATCCAGGACAAGGCGGGCCCCGCGGGCCGCGGCCGCTGGGACGTGGCCGCGGCGCCCCGGCCGGGCAGCTGGGGCGGCTCGTTCCTGGTCGTCCCGGCGGCCGGGCGGCACCGCGCGGAGGCGGCCCGGCTGGCGGCCTGGCTGACGGCCCCGGCCCAGCAGGCCCGGCTGTTCGCCCGCCGGGGCAGTTTCCCGAGCGCCTCGGCGGCGTACCCGCTCCCGGCGGTCGCGGACGCCCGCCACCCGTACTTCGGCGACGCCCCGGTGGGCGCGCTCTTCGCCGCGGCGGCCAGGGGCGTCCCGCGCGCCCCGACGGGCCCGAAGGACGCCCTGATCGCCCAGACCCTGGCCGACACCGGCATGCTCCAGATCGACCAGACGGGCCGCGATCCGGACGAGGCCTGGCGGGCCACGATGAAGACCCTCGACAACGCGCTGGACCGGTGACCGGATGACGGAGACCAGGGCCACCGCCGAGGCCGCCCGCCGCCCCGCCCCGGAGGACCCGGCGCGGCCGGCCGGGCCCCTGCCGCCGCTCCGGCCCCGGCGCGCGCGGCCGCCGCGCCGGGGGCGCCGGCAGGGGGCGGGGCCGTTCCTGCTCCTCGCGCCCTTCCTCCTCCTCTTCACCGCCTTCGGGGTGTTTCCGCTGGTCGCCGCCGCGTGGACGTCGTTCCACCGGGTGGAGCTGACCGCGCCGGGTCGGGCCGAGTGGGTCGGTCTGCGGAACTACACGCGCCTCCTCGACGACGGGTTCTTCTGGAAAGCGCTCCTGAACACCCTCACGATCGGCGTCCTCGCCACCGTCCCGCAGCTGCTGCTCGCGCTCGGCGTGGCCCATCTGCTCCACGCGCGGCTGCGGGGGCGGCAGTTCTTCCGGGTCGTCGCGCTCGCCCCGTACGCCACCTCCGTCGCCGCGGCGACCCTGGTCTTCGCGCTGTTCTTCGGGCGGGACCACGGGATGGCCAACTGGGCGCTGGGGGTCGTCGGACTCGACCCCGTCGACTGGCAGAACGGGCCCTGGGCCTCCCGGTTCGCCGTCGCGTCGATCGTCGTGTGGCGCTGGACCGGCTACAACGCGCTCATCTACCTCGCCGCCCTGGGAACCGTCCCGCGCGAGCTGTACGAGGCCGCCGCGCTCGACGGGGCGTCCCGGTGGCGGCAGTTCCTGCACGTGACGCTGCCGGGCATCCGGCCCGCCCTCGGATTCACCGCGCTCGTGTCGACGATCGGCGCGGTGCAGCTCTTCGGCGAGCCGCTGCTGTACGCGAGCGGGGCGGGGGCCTCCGGGGGCGCGAACCACCAGTTCCAGACCCTCGGGCTCTATCTGTACGAGCAGGGCTGGGTGAACCTGCACCTCGGGCGGGCCGCCGCCATCGCCTGGGCGATGCTGCTGATCCTGGTCGCGGCCCTCGGCCTGGCCCGACTGATCAGGAAGGCCGCAGCGTGACGCGGGGCGGGCCCGCCCGCCGGAGCGCCTACCCGCGGGGCGGGGCCGCCCGCCGGAGCGCGTACCCGCGGGGCGGCGCCGCCCGCCGGTGCGCGTACCCGCACGGCCGGGCCGGCCGCCGGGCCGCTCGCCTGGGTGCGTACGGGCTGCTCGTGCTGTTCGGCGCGGTCTCGCTGCTCCCGCTGCTCTGGACCGCCGTCGCCGCCTCCCGTACGACCACCCGGCTCGCCGCCACCCCGCCGCCGTTCCGCTTCGGCCGGAACCTGCCACGGAACCTGGAGATCGCCTGGACCGAGGCCGGACTCGGCGAGGCCCTCGCGAACACCGCCCTGGTCGCCGGGGCCGTCGCCCTCGGGACGGTCGTCTGCTCGACGCTCGCCGGGTTCGCCTTCGCCAAGCTGCGGTTCCGCTTCAAGGGTCCGCTGCTGCTTCTGGTGGCCGGGACGATGCTGATCCCGCCGCAGCTCGGGGTGGTCCCCCTCTATCTGCTGGTGGCGCGGCTGCGCTGGACGGACGAGCTGCAGGCGGTGATCCTGCCCTCGCTCGTCTCGGCGTTCGGGGTGTTCTTCATGCGTCAGCACCTCCGGCGGGCGCTGCCGTCGGAGCTCCTGGAGGCGGCGCGGGTGGACGGCGCTGGCCTGGGGCGGACGCTGTGGCACGTGGTGCTTCCGGCGGCGCGACCGGCGATGGCGGTGCTCGCGATGCTGTCGTTCGTGGCCGCGTGGAACGACTTCTTCTGGCCGGTGCTCGCCCTGACGCAGACCGGGAACCCGACGGTGCAGGTGGCGCTCACGGGTCTGGGGCGGGGGCACGTGCCGGATCAGTCGGTGGTGATGGCGGGGGCGCTGCTCGGGACCCTGCCGCTGCTCGTGGTGCTCGCGCTGTTCGGGCGGCACATCGTGGGCGGGGTGATGCGGGGCGCCGTGAAGGGGTGAGGGGGGAACAGAGGACCGTCGCTCACCCGTTCGGGCGAGGCGTTGATCTCCTTCCGCCGTCACGCTGTTAGCGTCACCTCATGTCCAATATCCTCACATTTCGCCCAGATTGGGCGAGGTGACGGCGGATGGGAATCCTGAAAGACCATCCCGAACTCGCCCTCTTCCTCTGCCTCGCCGCCGGATACCTCGTCGGCAAGCTCCGGGTCGGCCCCATCACGCTCGGCGGCATCTGCGGAACCCTCATCGTCTCGCTCCTCATCGGCGCCTGGGCCGAGGTCACCGTCTCCGACGACGTGAAGACGATCTTCTTCGCCCTCTTCATCTTCTCCCTCGGCTACATGGCCGGCCCCCAGTTCTTCGCGAACCTCAACAAGAAGAGCCTGCGCTTCTTCGCCCTCTGCCTCATCGAGGTCGTCTGCGTCGTCGGCATCGCCCTCGGCCTCGCCGAGGCCTTCGACCTGGACGTCGGCACCGCCGCCGGCATCCTCGCCGGCGCCGCCACCGAGTCCGCGGTCGTCGGCACGGCCACCGAGGCCATCGGCAAGCTCACCGACCTGACGCAGGAGCAGATCACCCAGTACCAGGGCCACGTGGCCACCGCGTACACCGTCTGCTACCTCTTCGGCCTGATCACCATCGTGATCTACACCAGCCAGATCATGCCGATGATGATGCGGATCAACCTCCGCGACGCCTCCCGCGAACTCTGGGAGAAGATGCGCGGCACCGGCGGCGGCCTGGAGGCCGACGAACGCGAGGCGCTCCCCGGCATGGTCGGCCGGACGTTCCTGGTCACCCAGGCCGACGGCGCCAGGGTCGGCGACCTGGAACGCTCGCTCGGCGGCCGGGTCACCGTCGAGGCGGTGAAGCGGGGCAGCAAGGTCCTCACCCCTCCCCCGCCCGACTTCGCGCTGACCCTCTCCGATCTGGTGCTCACCGTCGGCCGGCGGGCCAACATCATCGAGGCGGGCCGGGTCATCGGCCCCGAGACCCCGGCCGTGCCCGGTCTCGACACCCCGCTCGCCACCCGGCAGGTCTCGCTGACCGACCGGAGCGCGGCGGGCAAGTCCCTGGACACCCTCTCCAAGGAGCACCCCGAGTTCTCCTCCGGCGGGGTGTACGTGACGGACGTGCTCCGCAACGACCAGCACCTCCCGGCCACCCCGGAGACGGTGGTGGACCGGGGTGACGTCCTCACCCTGGTCGGCACCCGCTCGGGCCTCGGGAAGCTGGCGTCCAAGGTCGGCGCGGTCGTGAAGAACGACGCCACCGACTTCATCTACCTCGGCCTCGGCATCGTCTGCGGTTCGCTCCTCGGCCAGGTCGTCGTCCGGTTCGGCGACGTCCCGATGTCCCTCGGCACCGGCGGCGGCTGTCTGATCTCGGGCCTGCTCTTCGGCTGGTTCCGCTCCCGGACGCAGACCTTCGGCGCCTTCCCGCCGCAGGCCGCCGCCACCCTCAAGGACATGGGCCTGGCGATCTTCATCGCCTGCACGGGACTGGTGTCGGGCCCGCAGGCCTGGCCGCTGCTCAAGGAGTACGGGGCGCTGCTGCCGTTCGCCGGGATCGCGATGGTCCTGGTCCCCGCGACGATCTCGCTCCTCGTCGGCCGCAAGCTCCTGAACATCGAGAAACCCCTGCTCATCGGCGCCATCGCGGGCCAGCAGTGCTCGACCCCCGCGATCACCTCGGTGACCCAGGTGGCCCAGAGCTCGGTCCCGATGCTCGGCTACACGATCACGTACACGCTCTCGAACTTCCTGCTTCCACTGACCGGGCCGCTGCTCGTCGGCATTCTCGGTGCGTGAGGGGACGCAATGATCGAATTCCTCGACCGGAACATCTTCCAGCCCCATCCCGAGCTGCTCGTCTTCCTCACCGTCGCGCTCGGCTTCCTCTTCGGCAAGCTCCGCTACAAGGCGATCGCGCTCGGCGCCGTCACCGGCTGCCTGGTGGCGGGGCTGCTGCTCGGCGCCCAGTTCAAGGTCACCATCGACGGCACGGTGAAGAACCTCTTCTTCACCATGTTCCTCTTCGCCCTCGGCTACAAGGTCGGTCCCCAGTTCTTCCGGGGCCTGAAGAAGGACGGCATGCCGCAGGTCGTGAACGCCGTCGTGGTCTGCGTGACCGGCCTCCTCGTCTCCTGGGGCTTCGCCGTGATGCTGGGGTACGGCCCCGGGCTCTCGGCCGGCCTGCTGGGCGGCGCGCTCACCCAGTCGGCGGTCATCGGCGTCGCCCAGGACGCCATCGGCAACCTCCCCGGGCTCTCCGCCGAGCAGATGAAGACCGAGGAGAACCTCGTCGCGATCGGCTACGCCGTCACGTACCCGCTCGGCACCATCCTCTGCGCGATGCTCCTCGCCAACGTCCTGCCCAAGCTGTACAAGCGGGACCTGGCCCAGGAGTCCGCGCAGCTGGCCAAGGAGCTCGACGCGCCCGGTGACAACCCGGACCTCGCCGAGGGCTACTACGAGGTGGTGCTCCGCGCGTACCAGATGGACCACTCACCACTGGTCGGCCGGACCATCGACGACTTCGAGAACCAGCAGAAGGAGCTCGGGCACCGGATCTACATCACCCGGGTGCGCCGCGAAGGGCAGATCCTCGCCCACGACCAGCAAACGGTGCTGCGCTCCGGGGACGTGGTCGCCGTCAGCGCCCTGCGCGGCTCGCTCGTCGACTTCGACGCCCGCACCCACATCGGCCCCGAGACGGACGACGTGGAACTGCTCGGCTACGAGACGGAGACCCTGCACGTCGTCGCCTCGGAGAAGGCGCAGCTCGGCAGGACCGTGGCCGAGGTACGCCGCGAGCCCTTCATGGTCGGCGTGTACATCGACAAGATCTACCGGTCCGGCGCGGAATTCCCGTACCGGCTCTCCACCACGCTGGAGCGCGGCGACACGGTGGTCCTGACCGGTCCGAAGCGGCTCGTGGACCCGGCGGGCAAGGCGCTCGGCAAGCCCGTGCCGACCTCCTTCGCCACCGACATGCTCTGGGTCGGCCTCGGCATCTTCCTCGGCGGCTGCGTCGGCATCCCGGCGCTGACCGTGTCGGGCGTGCCGATCTCGCTGTCCACCTCGGGCGGCGCGCTGATCATGGGCCTGGTCTTCGGCTGGATCCGCGGCAAGTACCCGACGTACGGCAACGTGCCACCCGGCGCCCAGTGGTTCATGGACACCCTCGGCCTCTGCCTCTTCGTCGCGGTCGTCGGCATCAACGCCGGGCCCAGTTTCACCAGCGGCCTCTCGACGGCCGGCTGGGGGCTGCTCGTCTGGGGCGCGGTGGCGACGGTCGTGCCGCTGCTCGTGGGCTTCGGCTTCGGCCACTACGTCCAGAAGATCCGCTTCCCGATCCTGATGGGCGTCCTGGCCGGCGGCCAGACGACGACGGCCGCCATCGGCGCCATCAACGAACAGTCCAAGTCACAGATCCCGACGCTCGGTTACACGATCCCCTACGCCGTCGGCAACGTCCTGCTGACCATCTGGGGCGCCGTCATCGTCATCCTCCACCACTGAACCCTCCCGATCGACGTAAGGAAGTCACCGTGCCCAGGACCACCTTCACCCGCGAGGAGATCCAGTCCTTCGCGCAGCTCTCGCCGTTCGAGCTGAAGGACAAGTTCATCCAGCTCGCCCAGGCAGCGCAGGCCGGCAAGCCAGGCCAGAAGGAGAAGTCGCAGGCCCAGATGCTCAACGCGGGCCGCGGCAACCCCAACTGGGTCGCCACCGGCCCCCGCGAGGCCTTCTACGCGCTCGGCTACTTCGCCCTCTCCGAGTCCCGCCGCGTCTGGACCGCCGACAACCTCGGCGGCATGCCCGAACGCCCCGGCTGCGGCGCCCGCTTCGACGCCTTCGTGCGCCGGCACCCGGACCTGCCCGGCATCGAACTGCTCCAGGACTGCGTGGAGTACGCGGTCGAGCGCTTCGGCTTCGACAAGGACGCCTTCGTGCACGAGCTGACCGACAGCACGATCGGCGACAACTACCCCGTACCGGACCGGATGCTGCCGCACACCGAGCAGATCGTGCGCGGCTACCTGAACGACGAGATGTTCGGCGGGCGGCCGCCCGCCGGGAACATGTCGCTGTTCGCGACCGAGGGCGGCACGGCCGCCATGTGCTACGTCTTCGACTCCCTGATGAAGAACGGCATCCTGAAGAAGGGCGACCGGATCGCCCTGATGGTGCCGGTCTTCACCCCGTACATCGAGATCCCCGAGCTCGACACGTACGACTTCGACGTCGTGACGGTCAACGCGAGCCTCTTCACCGAGACCGGCGTCCGCGAGTGGCGCTACCCGGCCGAGGAGGTCGCCAAGCTCGCCGACCCCTCGGTGAAGATGGTCTGCCTCGTGAACCCCTCGAACCCGCCGTCCCTGGCGCTCAGCGAGCGCGTCGCGCACCAGATCCAGGACATCGTCGCCACCACCAACCCGAACCTGCTGATCGTCACCGACGACGTGTACGGCACCTTCGTCGAGGGCTTCCGCTCGATCGCCGCCGACCTGCCGCGCAACACCCTGCTCGTGTACTCGTACTCCAAGCACTACGGCTGCACAGGACACCGGCTCGGCGTCATCGGCCTCCACGACGACAACGTCGTCGACGAGATGCTCGCCGCCCTGCCGCAGGACGCTAAGGACCGCCTGAACAAGCGGTACGGCTCGCTGTCCCTCGAACCGGAGAAGATCCGGTTCATCGACCGGCTGGTCGCCGACTCCCGGCAGGTCGCCCTCAACCACACGGCCGGCCTGTCGCTCCCCCAGCAGGTCATGATGGCGCTGTTCTCGCTCTTCGACCTGCTCCCCGAGGGCCAGGCCTACAAGGAGAAGATCCGCGGCATCGTGCGCCGGCGCCTCGACCTGCTCCTCGAAGGCGCCCAGATGAAGATCTCCGAGGACGCGAAGCGGGCCGGGTACTACATCGAGCTCGATCTGCTGGCCGAGGCCGAGCGGGTGCACGGGAAGGACTTCTCGGACTTCCTGGAGAAGAACTACGAGCCCGTCGACCCGCTGTTCCGGCTCGCCGAGCAGACCAGCGTCGTCCTCCTCAACGGCGGCGGCTTCGACGGCCCCGAATGGTCGGTCCGGGTGTCGCTCGCCAACCTCGACGACCTCGACTACCTGAAGATCGGCCACCACCTGCGGGCGATCTTCGACGACTACGCGGAGGAGTGGAAGACCGCCAAGGCCTGACGCCCGGCGGACGACAGGGGTGCGCGCCCCGGCCGGGAGGTGGGGTGGTTCCGGCCGGGGCGCGCGGTGTGGGGGGACTCAGGGGTCCGGGGGGGTGCCGTGCCGACTGCCACTCCGGCTACTTGTAGGCAGCGAAGGCCTTCGTGAAGGCCAGCGGCTGCTGGAGGATCGAGGAGCAGGTGGCGTCCGCGTGGTTCACCGCGCCCGCCGCGCACTGCTTGTCCCGGGTCGAGGACCACATCGACAGCCAGCCGATGCCCTTGGACTTCGCGAAGTCGACGAGCTGGGTGGCGTCGTCGACCGTGAAGATCTCACTGCTGACGTCGTTGACACCGATCATCGGGGTGACGGCGACGGCCTTCCAGGCGGCCGCGTCGGAGAGCCCGAGGACGCCCTTGATCTGCGCCTGTGTCGCGGTCGCGGCCTGGACGGCGTACGTGCCCATGTCGGCGCTGTAGGCCGGCCCGTAGTCCATCGCCATGATGTTCACGGCGTCGACGCGGACCCCGTTGCGCTTGGCGTCGGCGAGGAGGTCCACGCCCGGCTGCGTCAGGCCCTCGGGCATGACGGGCAGCGTGAAGGAGACGTTCAGACCGGGGTGCGACCTCTGGAGCTGGGCGATCGCCTGCGCGCGGCGGGTGTTCGCGGCGGTGTCCGGCAGGGCCGCGCCCTCGATGTCGAAGTCGACCTTGGTCAGCTTGTACTGGTCGACGACCTTGCCGTACGCGGCGGCGAGCGCCGAGGAGGACGAGCAGTTCAGGGCCAGCTCGTGGCCCGCGGCGCCACCGAAGGAGACCCGGACGTCACCGCCCTTGGCACGCAGGGCGCCTATCTGGGCGGCGACCTTGTCGTTCGCGAGGTCGGTGACCCCGCCCCACAGCGGGGCGCAGGAGCCGCCGGAGGTGATGAAGGCGAGGTTGAACTCCTTCACGCCGGTGGCGTCGGCGGTCGCGAGCAGGTCGTACGCCGGGTAGAGCGAGGTGTCGACGTACGGGGCGTACCGGGCCGTGCCGGCCGGGGAGCCGGTGGCGGTCGCCGTGGGCGTCGGGGTGGGGGTGGCGGTGGGGGTCGGCGCCGTGGTCGCGGTGGCGGTCGGCCTGGGGCTCGCGGTGGCCGTGGCGGTGGCGGTCGGCCTGGGCGTCGCCGTCGGCGAGGGGGCGGTCGTGGTGGGGCGGCCGCTGGGGGTGGGGGCGGTGCCTCCGGCCGAGCAGGCGGCCTTGTTGATCAGGCAGTTGGCGGGGTCGCCGGCCTGACCGGCGGCCGAGGTGACGAAGCCGACGGTGACGGACGCGCCGGGCGCGAGCTGCTTGTTCCAGCTCGCGGGCTTCACGGTGACGTGGCTGCCGGAGACGGTGTGCTCGCCGTTCCACAGGGAGCCGATGGTGGTCCCGGCGGGGAGGTCGAACTCCAGGGTCCAGTCGGACTGGGGGGTGCTCGTCTCGTTGGTGACGACGTACTGGCCGGTGTAGCCGCCGGCCCAGGAGCTGGTCCTGGTGTACGCGGCGCCGACCGCGGCGGCCTGGGCCGTACCGGTGAGCGCGAACGCGACACCGCCGGCGACGGCGACGGCGACGACCGCCCCGACGACCTTGTTCCTGGTGCTCGCCCTGCGCCGGTGCGAACTGCTGCCCATCGCGTGCCTGCCTCTGCGTGCTGGGGGGTGGGGAGGGGGTGCGGCAGCACGCTAGCGACTGGAAAACGGACAAACCGGCGTCCGGGGACGCGGGTGGGGATCCTTAGGCTCCGCTTAAGGAAGCCATCGGGACCACGAAAGGTTGCCTGGGCGGGCCTGACGGCCCCGGGGCCGTCAGACCCGGGGGCCGGCCCGGGGCCGCCGGGCCGGGGCCGGGGGGCCGGGCTCCGGCCCGGGGCCGCCAGGCCGAGGGGGCGGGCCCCAGCCCGGGGCCGCCAGGCCCGGGGGTCGGGCTCCGGCCCAGGGCCGCCAGGCCGAGGGGGCGGGCCCCAGCCCGGAGCCGCCAGGCCCGGGGGCCGGGCCCCAGCCCGGAGCCGCCAGGCCCGGGGGCCGGGCCCCAGCCCGGAGCCGCCAGGCCTGTCCGGTCCGGTCAGCCCTGCCAGGGCGGCCCCGTCCGAGGCCGCCGCCCGGCCGGGTCCGTCAGCTCTCGACCGCTCGGCGGGTGCCCGTGCCGCCGCGGCGGCGGCGCGGGGGGCGGTGGCCGCGGCGGGTGGCCGCGCCGAAGGAGCGGCGACCGTCGAGGCCGATCCAGATCCGCACCTCCGTGCCGCCGAGCACCGAGTGGCCGATGGCGACGTCGCCGCCGGTGGTCTCCGCCATCCGCCGCACGATGTCCAGGCCGAGCCCCGTGGAGCCGTCCCGGGCCCCGCTGTTGCCCCGGGCGAGCGCGGCGGCCGGGTCGGCGATGCCGGGGCCCGCGTCGGAGACGAGCACGATGACGGCGTCGTCGCCGTTGTGGACGTCGATCGAGAAGGCCGTGCCCTCGGGGGTGTGCCGGAAGACGTTGCCGAGCAACGCGTCGAGCGCGGCGACGAGTTCGGGGCGGGCGACCGGGATGCGGACCGGGCGCTCGACGCCCGCGACCCGGACCCGGCGGCCCTCGTCCTCGGCGAGCGCCGACCAGAACTCCATCCGCTCGCGCACCACTTCGGCGGCGTCGCAGCCCGCGCCGGGCCCGGTCGCCTGGGTCTGCGGCTTCGCGTCGCGGGCGGTGCGGATGATGGTGTCGACCTCGCGCTCCAGCTGCTCGACGGCCGCGCGGGTCTGCTCGGCGGCCGGACCGGAGCCCAGCGAGGCCGCGTTGAGCCGGAGCACGGTGAGCGGGGTGCGCAGCCGGTGGGAGAGGTCGGCGGCGAGTTCCCGTTCGTTGGCGAGGAGTTGGACGACCTGGTCGGCCATCGAGTTGAACGCGACGGCGGCCGACTTGAGTTCGGGGGGTCCTTCCTCGGGGACCCGGGCGCCGAGCCTGCCCTCGCCGAGGTCGTGGGCGGCGCCGGCGAGCCGCTGGGCGGGCCGGACCATCCGGACGCCGAGCCGGTCGGCGACGGCGACGGAGCCGACGATCAGGGCGATGCCGACGCCGGCGAGGACGAGCCAGGCGGTGGCGACGCCGTTGGACACCTCGCCCTCGGGGACGAAGAGTTCGACGACGGCGACCTTGCCGCTGCTGAGCGCGGTGGGCTGGAGCAGCGCGAAGCCGCCCGGGACCTCGGCGATGGAGGCCCGGCCGAGGGTGCGGGTGGCGGCGAGTTCCTCCTCGCCGGCCCGCCGGGTGCCGATCTCCAGGGCCGGGTCGCCGGCTTCGGCGGCGGGCACGTGGACGGCGAGCCGCCCGGCGGCGCCGTCCTCGGTGGTGGCGACGGCCTTGTCGAGCTCGCCGCGGTCGGTGGTGATGGCGAGGACGGGGGCGAGGCCGGCGGCGCGCCGTTCGGCGTTGGAGAAGGCCCGGTCGCGGGCCATCTCCTTGACGACGAGCCCGAGGGGTACGGCGAAGGCGACGACGACCATGGCGGTGACGGCGAGCGACACCTTGACGAGCGCCCATCTCACGGCTGCGGCTCCCGGGGCGGTTCCAGCTTCACGCCGACCCCGCGCAGGGTGTGGAGGTAGCGCGGCCGGGCGGCCGTTTCACCCAATTTCCGCCGCAGCCATGACAAATGTACGTCGATGGTCTGGTCGTCCCCGTACGACTGCTGCCACACCTCGGCCAGCAGCTCCTTGCGCGGGACGACGACGCCGGGCCGGCCGGCGAGGAAGGCGAGCAGGTCGAACTCCCGCCGGGTCAGGTCGAGCGGCTCCCCGTCGAGTTCCGCCTGCCGGCGCAGCGGGTCGACGGTGAGCCCGCCGACCCGGATCACCCGGGACGGCGGCGCCTCGCCGGCGGTGGACCGAGCCCGGCGCAGGACGGCGGCCATCCGGGCGGAGAGGTGGTCGACCGAGAACGGCTTCACGAGGTAGTCGTCGGCGCCGGCGTGGAGGAGCCGTACGATCTCGGCCTCGTCGTCCCGGGCGGTCGCGATGATCACCGGTACGTCGGTGATGCCGCGCAGCATCTTGAGCGCCTCGGACCCGTCCAGGTCGGGCAGTCCGAGGTCGAGGATGACCACGTCGAAACGGAAATGGGCGACCTCGCGCAACGCCTCCAGAGCCGTCCCGACGCTCCGGACCGTGTGGGAGGCCTCGGAGAGCCGGCGGATGAGGGCGGAGCGCACGAACTGGTCGTCCTCGACCACGAGCACACTTGCCATGGGCCGCACCGTACGCCATTCGGGGGAACCGGAGGCAAGGCCCACCCTGCGGCGCGGGCTTGGGCGGTGTGGTGCAGTATGGCCCCGATGCGAAGAGGACTCGTTCACGCCCTGGCCTGGTCGCTCGCCACCGGCGCGGCGGTCACCCTCTCCTGGTGGGGAGTGCACACCGTGCTGTCCGGCACCGTGTACGACCCGCCGCGCGCGCTGCCCCTCCCGGCCGGCAGCACCGTCGACGCGGCCCCGGCGGACGGCGACCCGCGGGCCTCCTCGACCCGGACGCCGGAGATCGCCGAGGCCACCGCCTCCGTCACGGAGCAGCCCACGCCGAGCGCCGACCCCACGACCCCGGCCACCCCGTCCACGTCCCCCTCGCGGCCGGTGCGGCCGACGACGCAGGCGCCTCCGGCCACCGCTCCCGCCACGGAGTCGAACGTGAAGAGCTACACCGTGGACGGCGGCCGGGTCACCTTCGACCTGGGCACGAGCTCGGCCGAACTCGTCTCGGCGACCCCGGCCTCCGGCTGGCAGATGCAGGTGTGGAAGCAGCCGAGCTGGATCCGGGTCACGTTCACCGCGGACGGCCGCGAGGTGTCCGTCTTCTGCGTCTGGCACGACACCGCGCCCCGGGTGGAGATCGAGGACCGCGCCACCTGAGGCGGCCGCGTCCCCGCCCCGGCGCCCGGTCGGGTCCCGCCCCGGCCCCCGGTCGGGTCAGCGGAAGACGGACGCGGGCGGTACGGGTGAGGGCTTGGCGCTGGCGTCGGTGACCGGCGCCGCTCCCCCGGCGAAGTCGGCGAGCGTCCGCCCGTGTTCGACCCGGCCCGGGTGCGGGTCGGTGGCGACCCGGCGGGTCAGCTCGGCCACCGGCAGCTCCCGGTCGGAGGCGAGCAGCACCGCGTTGCCGAAGCGCCGCCCGCGCAGCACCGTCGGGTCGGCGGCGAGCGCCAGCTCGGGGAAGACCGCGGCGGCCGTGGCGATCTGGCCGCGCAGATGCGTCAGCGGCGGCCCGTCGGCCAGGTTCGCCGCGTAGAAGCCGCCGGGCCGCAGCACCCGCCGCACCTCGCCGAGGAACTCGGTGCTGGTCAGATGGGCCGGGGTGCGGGCGCCGCTGAACACGTCGGCGATGACGAGGTCGGCCCAGCCGTCCTGGACCTTGGCGAGCCCGGCGCGGGCGTCGGTGGACCGGACCCGGATCCGGGCCCCGGCGTCGAGCGGCAGCTCCCGGCGGACGAGCTGGACGAGGGACCCGTCGAGCTCCACGATCTGCTGGGTGGAGCGGGGCCGGGTCGCGGCGACGTACCGGGCGAGGGTGAAGGCGCCACCGCCGAGGTGGACGACCTGGAGCGGCCGGTTCGGCGGGGCGGCGAGGTCGGCGATGTGGCCGAGCCGCCGCTGGTACTCGAAGGTGAGGTGGGCGGGGTCGTCGAGGTCCACGTGGGACTGCGGGGCGCCGTCGATGAGCAGCGTCCAGGCGCGCGGGCGTTCCCGGTCGGGTATGAGTTCGGCGAGTCCGCCGTCGACGGTCTCGACGACGGAGACGGCGGACGCCGCCCGGTCGCGCTGCTTGTTCCTGGCCACTGCCCCATTATCGGCGCATGCGCGACGGGCCCGCCCGACGGCGTCCGGTCCCCGGCCGTGGCCGGAAACGGATCACTCGTCTCAGTGGCAGCCGTCGGCCGCTTCGATGAGCCGGGCCGCCTCGCCGAGGGCCTCGCGCAGGACGACGGGGTCGGTGACGGGATCGGTGTCGCCGGGCGGCAGCAGCCAGCCGGCCGGGCGCGGCGCGTCCCCGGCGGGCTCGGGCAGCTCCGGCAGCTCGGGGAGGCGCAGGCCGCGCCCCGAGGTCCGGGTGCAGGCGCTGCCGGGCATGTCCCAGGCGGCGGCGGTGCCCGGCGGGACCAGGAAGCCCAGGGTGTCGCAGGTGCCGTCGTGGACGACGGGGCCGACGGCCGGGACCGCGCCGCGCCGCAGGATGTCGACGGCCTCCAGACCCTGGCGGACCGGCACGGTCACCAGGTCCCAGGGCTCGGCGGCGGGCTGGGGCCCGCCGGCGTCCGGGGCGGGCGTGTGCCAGGTGGCCGACTGCGAACCGATCTCCGACATGGGACCCCTCCTCGCTCCTGAGGAGACACGTTCCGTCTCTCCCTTACGGTTCAACGCCCGTGCGCGTCAACGGCTACGGCGCCATGCCGCCGCAAAGGATGGCAGTTCATGGCAGATCACAGGCGAGATATCCGATTTGTAGCCAAACTCAGCGTAGGCATCCGGTCACAGCAGGTACGTTCTTGCTCCGCCGGACCACCCGGCAGCACAGGAGAGGGCTCGGGCCATGGCGATGTCACGGGCAGTTCCCAATCTCGCCTTCCGCCGGCTCCGCGGACAGCACTCGCCGGCGGAGTTCGCCGCGGCGGTCCGCCGGGCGGCGCGGGAGATCGGCGAACAGGTCGCGTGCGACGCCCGCTACATCGGGCGCGTGGAAGCGGGCGAGATCCGCTGCCCCAACTACGCGTACGAGCGGGTCTTCCTGCACATGTTCCCCGGTCTGAGCCTCACCGACCTGGGCTTCTCCGCGCGGGAGACGGTCCGCGGCCGGCCGCGACGCGTCGCGGCCGGGGCGCCGCCTCCCGCCGCCATCTCGACCCGGAACGATGAGGAGAGCGACGTGCTGCGTCGCGCATTCATGACGAGCGGCTCCGCCACCCTGGCGGCCGCCTCGCTGGGACTCGGCGGCCCCGCCGTCGCGATCCCCGCCCCCCGCGCCGGCCACCGCATCGGCGAGGCCGAGGTGCGGGCCGTCGAGGACGCCGTACGGCAGATCCGGCTGCTCGACGACCGGCACGGCGCCGACGGGCTCTACAAGGTCGCCGCCCAGCCGCTCCGGGCCGCGTACGCGCTGCTCGACACGGGCACGATGACCCGCCGCTCCACCGAGGACCGGCTGCACGCGGGCGCGGGCGAGCTCTCCCTCTCCGTCGGCTGGCTGGCCCACGACTCGGGCCGCCTCGACGACGCCCGCTCGCACTACGCCGAGGCGCTGGCCACCGCGCGCTTCTCGGGCAACGCGGCCCTGGAGGCGCACGCCTTCTGCAACACGTCGTTCCTGGCACGGGACACCGGCCGGTACCGCGAGGCGGTCCGGGCGGCGCAGGCGGGGCTGCGGGCCGCGCAGCCGCTCGACTCGGCGCGGCTGCTCTCGCTGCTGTCGCTGCGGGAGGCCGGCGCGTGGGCGGGCCTCGGCGAACGCTCGGCCTGCGAGCAGGCCCTCGGCCGGGCCCACGGCTTCTTCGACCGGGGTCCCTGCGACGACGACCCCGAGTGGATGTCGTTCTTCGGGGAGCCGGAGCGGGAGGCCCTGGAGGCGCAGTGCTGGTCGGCCCTGGGCGACTGGGGCCGGGCCGCCCGGCACGCCCACCGGGCCGCCGTCCTGCAGAACCCGCACTTCGCCCGGAACCTGGCGCTCTACCGCACCCACCTCGCGAAGAACCTGGCGCACGCCGGACGTCCGGACGAGGCCGCGGCGGAGGCCCGGCGGGTGGTGGAGTCGCTGGAGGGCATCGCCTCGGCCAGGATCCGCGTAATGCTCTCGGAGACCCGCCGGGCCCTGGCCGCGTACTGACCGCCGGGCCGCGGGCGTGCCCCTGGCCGGGGGGCGGTCGGCTACTCCAGGTGCCCGGTGTCGTTCCAGCGCTCCATCGCGGGGGCGCCGTACGCCCAGCCGAGGACCGACAGGCTCGTCGGGTCGAGGCGGATGCGGGAGGCGAAGGAGACGTCCTCGCCGAGCCAGCGGGCGCCGATCGAGCGCAGGATGTGCCCGTGGGCGAAGACCAGGACGTCACGGTCGGCCGAGCGGGCCCAGTTCACGACCTCGTCGGCGCGCGCCGACAGCTGCGCGAGGGACTCGCCGTCCCGGACGCCGTCGCGCCAGATGAACCAGCCCGGCTGGATGTCCTGGATCTGCGCCGGGGTCAGCCCCTCGTACGCCCCGTAGTCCCACTCCATCAGCGCGTCCCAGGGCTCGGCCCGCTCGCCGAAGCCGGCCAGCTCGCAGGTCTCGCTCGCGCGGACCAGCGGACTGGTGCGCACCTCCACGCCGGGCAGGCCCTGCCAGGGGCCGCGGTGCAGGCGCTCACCGAGCAGCTTCGCTCCGCGCCGCCCCTCGTCGAGCAGGGGTATGTCGGTCCTGCCGGTGTGCCGGCCGAGAAGTGACCACTCGGTCTGGCCGTGCCGGGCGAGCAGGATGCGCGGTGCCATGGGAAGGATCTCCAGGGGTTCACGGTGCGGACGTGCCTCTCCCATCATCGCCCACGTGGATTCGGGGTGACGTCCGGGCAACCCCCCGGCGGCGCCCGGCGTCCACTCCCCCGGGGCGATCACCGTCGGGGGGACCTTTTCGTATGCGCAAGCCACGCTGGTGGGCCGAGTTGTCGCTGATCGCGGTCGTGTACGCGGCGTACACCTGCGGGCGGCTGCTGGTGCGCGGCGACGAGGCCTCGGCCGTGGGGCACGGTCTTGCCGTCCTGCGCCTCGAACGGCTCCTCGGCGTCGACGTCGAGCGGCCGCTGAACCGGCTGTTCACGGACGTGCCCGCGCTCGGGGTCCCGGCGGACTTCGCGTACGCCTCGCTGCACTACCTCGTCACCCCGGCGATCCTGGTCTGGCTCTTCCGCCGCCGCCCGGCGCACTACCGGGCCGCCCGCACCTGGCTGATGGCGTCCACGCTGCTGGGTCTCGTCGGCTTCACCCTGCTGCCGACCTGCCCGCCGCGGCTGCTCGACCCGGCGTACGGCTTCACCGACACCATGGCGCACTTCAGCGCGTACGGCTGGTGGGGCGGCGAGGCCAGCGCGCCGCGCGGGCTCGGCGGCATGACCAACCAGTACGCGGCGATGCCCAGCCTCCACGTGGGCTGGGCACTGTGGTGCGGGGTGATGCTCTGGCGGTACGGGAGGACGCCCGCGACCAGGGCCCTCGGGGTGGCGTATCCGCTGCTCACCACGCTCGTCGTGATGGGCACCGCCAACCACTACCTGCTCGACGCGGTCGCCGGCGCGGCCGTGATGGGCGCCGGTCTGCTGCTCACCCGGTACGCGCTGCGGCGCGCCGGGTGGCGGCGCGGGACGGCGGAAGCGCCCCCGGTTGTCAGTGGCGGATGCGAGACTTCCACGGGTGAGCGCATCCCTGGACAGCGGTCTGTCCCGACCTCCCCGACCGACGCCTCGCCGGCTCCTCGCTGAGCTGCGGGGACCGTCGAACCCGCCGCGTCCGCTGGACGCGCGGGCCCTCGCGGCGCTGGCCGCCAATCCCGGCTGCCGGCGGCGGGCCCTCCTCGACGGCGCCGGGGTCGACAAGTCGGCGCTCGCCGCCAGGCTCGGCTCTCCGGCCCCGTTCGGGCAGTCGCAGTTCGCGATCGTGCGGGGCAACTCCTTCGAGGCGAAGGTCAAGGCGGACGGCGGCCGTGAGCTGCTGCGGCTGATCGGCGTCGAGGAGCCGGGCACGGTCGCCGTGCCCGATCTCGCGGCCGCCGGTCCCGAAGGGCGGGTGGCGCGGACGGCGCTCGCGCTGCGCGAGGCGACCGCGGCGGACGCCTGGACGCTGCTCGACCATCCGCTGTTCGCCCTCGAGGTGGCCGGTTCGCCGGTGTACCTGGAGCCGGACGCGGTGGTGGTCCGCCCCGACGGCGGATGGACGGTCGTGGAGATCAAGTCCTTCCCGATGGTCGACGGGGCGGCGGACGCGTCGAAGGTGGGGGCGGCGGCCCGGCAGGCCGCGGTGTACGTGCTCGCGCTCGAACGGGTCGCGGCGGTCACCGAGGGCGCCGAGGTCGCCCGGTCGGTGCTCCTCGTCTGCCCGAAGGACTTCTCCAACGTGCCGACGGCCTCGGTCGTCGACGTGCGCAAGCAGCGCGCGGTCACCCGGCGCCAGCTCGACCGGCTGACCCGGATCGACGAGATCGCGGCGGCCCTGCCGGAGGGCGTCAGCTTCGACGTGGCCGAGCGTTCGGCGGAGGAACTGACCGCGTCCGTGGAGTCCGTGCCCCATCAGTACGCGCCGGAGTGCCTGGCCGCCTGCGAGCTGGCCTTCCACTGCCGCTCGCGGGCCCGGGACGCGGGCGCGGTGGAGACCCTGGGCCGTTCGGTACGGGGTGAGCTCGGCGGCCTGACGACGGTCGCCGCGGTCCTCGCGGCGGCCCGCGGCGAGGAGGGCGACCCGCGGGACCCGGCGGTGGCGGCCCTGCGCAGGGCGCGGGCGCTGCGCCAGGAGGCGCTGGCGGGGGCGGAGGCGCGGGCATGTCGCTGATCTCCACCCTCGCCCGGATGGAGGCCGTCGAGTCGGGCCGGGCGCAGCCGCTCGCGACCGTCCGGCACCGGCGGGTCTCCGAGCGGCCCCTCGTGTTCGTCCCGCTGACGACCGCCGGTGAGGCGGGCGCCCCGCTGGGCGCGCTCGTCGGCACCGACCCGGCGGAGCCCCGGCTCCTGGTGGTGGCCCAGCCCCGGGACCGGGACCTGCGGTTCGGCTTCCTCGCCGACCTGGCGGACGAGGTCCTGCCGTACGTCGAATCGTTCGCGGAGGCCGTCGAGGCGGCGGAGAAGAGCGAGGTCGACCCGGAGACCGGCAAGAAGGTGAAGGTCGAGGTCGAGCTGTGCGCGGACGCGCCGCAGCTGATCGTGCCGAGCCGGGCGGGCATCGAGTACGTACGGCTGCTGGGGCGGTCGACGCGGTTCCGGCGGACGGCCGAGCAGGACCCGGAGACGCCGTTCCCCGCGCCGCCGCGGGTCCCGCTGCTCGGGCGCTGGCTGACGCACTTCGCCGACCGGGCCCGGGTGCCGGGCTCCTCGCTGCTGCTCTGCGCGACCGACCTCCTCAACCGGCACTGGGCGACCGGCCAGTCCAGCCTGGAGGACCAGCACCTGGGCGCGCTGCTCGCCTGGATCGACCGACCCGACGACAAGGGGGCCGAGGCGGACGAGCCGGGCGCGCGGGCCGCGCTGCGGGCCGAGGTGGGCCGGGACGCCGAGGGGCAGTTGCTGTGCCCGCCCGCGGGGCCCGCCACCGACCCGGCGTTCGACAACCGGCTCCTCGCGCCCGCGATCGAGCGGTACGACCGCGCCCGGCAGGCCGTCGGCGCGGCCGAGGACGGCGAGGCGGCCGAGCGCGGACTCGGCGAACTGCACCGGGCGGAGCGAGAGGTGCGACGCCTGGTCGTCTCGCAGATGAAACCGACCTGGGACGCGGTCTGGCGGGCGATCGGCCTGCTGCGGGAGCTCCCGGAGGGCGCCCGGGTCGAGGACCGCTGGACCCGCGACCGCTGGTCCTTCACCGCCCACCGCGACCGAGTCGCCGCCGGTGAGCCGCCGCAGCCGCGCCGGGACGACGCCGTCACGGCGGCCCGCAAGCTCGCCGCGCGCGAGCAGGCGCAGGGCCAGCTGGAGGCGCAGGAGGCCCTCGACGATCCGCTGGTCCTCGCCGGACGGCGGCTCGCGGGCGAGGCGTTCACGGCCCAGGTGGTCGAGGTGACGATGGCGTGGACGGAGTCGAAGCGGCCCGCACCGCGCCCGCTGCTCACCGTCCGCACGGAGGACCGGCCGCACCTGGGCGAGAAGGTGAAGGTCTACCGCTCGCTCGACGGGAAGCCGCAGTCGGCGGAGTTCGTGCGGTACGAGGAGGACGGGGCGCTGCTGCTGCGGCTCCTCGACAGGATGGGCCGCGCGAAGGAGCCCGCGGAGGGCTCGGTGCCGGAGAAGGGCGAGTGGATCGCCTGGACGCTGTTCGAGCACGACCAGCGGGTCGGGCCGCAGCTGCCCGAGGCGGAGGAGACGCCCTGGACGCACGGCGGGCCGCCCCGCTCGGACGTCGTGGAACTGCCCGACGCCGTGACCCCGGAGGACGTGCTGTGACCGTGCTCGACCCCATGCCCGCGAAGGACGCGCCGTGACCCTGTTCGACCCCTCCCCCGCGGGTTTCGACCCCTCCGCCGCCGCCGGGAAGGCGACCGCGGACATCCTCGCGGACACCCTGCACGGCACCGCGCGGGGTGTCGTCGTGGACTCCCCGCCCGGCGCGGGAAAGTCCACGCTGGTGGTGCGGGCCGCCCTCGAACTGGCCGCGGCGGGCCGCCCCCTGATGGTGGTCGCCCAGACGAACGCGCAGGTGGACGACCTGGTGCTGCGGCTCGCCGAGAAGGAGCCGGACCTTGAGGTGGGGCGGCTGCACTCGAACGACAGCGACCCGTACGACAAGGCGCTCGACGACCTGGAACGCGTACGAAAGTCGGCGAAGGCCGGTGAGCTGGCCGGGCTTCCGGTCGTCCTGTCCACCGCCGCCAAATGGGCGCACGTGAAGAACGTGGAGCCCTGGGCGCACGCCATCGTCGACGAGGCGTACCAGATGCGCTCGGACGCGCTGCTCGCCGTTGCGGGGCTCTTCGAGCGGGCCCTCTTCGTCGGCGACCCCGGGCAGCTGGACCCGTTCTCGGTGGTGGGCGCGGAGCAGTGGGCGGGGCTGTCGTACGACCCGTCGGCGAGCGCGGTCTCCACGCTCCTGGCGCACAACCCGGAGCTTCCGCAGCACCGGCTGCCGGTGTCCTGGCGGCTGCCCGCCTCGGCGGCGCCGCTGGTCTCGGACGCCTTCTACCCCTTCACACCGTTCCGCAGCGGCACCGGGCACGGCGACCGAAGGCTGTCCTTCGGGGTGGCGTCGGACGGTTCGGGTCCCGACCGGGTCCTCGACGAGGCGGCCGAGTCGGGCTGGGGCCTGCTCGAACTGCCCGCCCGGCACACCCCGCGCACCGACCCCGAGGCGGTCGGCGCGGTCGCCCTTGTGGTGCGCCGGCTCCTCGACCGGGGCGGGGCGGCGGTCTCGGAGCGCTCGGAGACCCCCGTGCCGCTGACGGCGGACCGGATCGCGGTCGGCACCGCGCACCGCGACCAGGCGGCGGCGGTGCGGGCGGCGCTCCACGAGCTGGGCGTGACGGGCGTGACCGTCGACACCGCGAACCGGCTCCAGGGACGCGAGTACGACGTGACGGTCGTCCTGCACCCGCTGTCCGGGCGGCCGGACGCGACGGCCTTCCACCTGGAGACGGGCCGCCTGTGCGTACTGGCCTCCCGGCACCGGCACGCGTGCGTGGTGGTCTGCCGGGCGGGGGTGACGGACCTGCTCGACGCGCACCCGTCGACGGAGCCGGTCCAGCTGGGTGTCGCGGTGTCCTTCCCGGACGGCTGGGAGGCGAACCACGCGGTCCTGTCCCATCTGGAGGAGCACCGGGTGACCTGGACGCCGTGACTCCGGCGCGGCGCGGCGGGCCGGGGCCGGTCAGGGGCGTGCGCGGGACCGTACGCGCTCTTGCGGGGCGCGGGACAATGGAAGACGGCCCGGGAGTCCGGGCCGTGCCTGTGCGAGGAGGAGACGGACGATGGCGGAATCCGCGGAACGGAGCGGACAGCGGCGGCTGAGGCCGGCTCCGCTGATCTTCGAGCCTGCCGAGGCGACCGCCGATCCGGAGCATTTCTTCGACCTGGAGTCGATAGAGGATCCGCGGGAGCTGCTGTCCCGCGCGACGGAGCTGACGCTGGCGTTCCGCGCGGCGACGGACCGGGCGACCGAGTTCCAGGCGATCGCGGCGGCGCAGCTGGCGGATCCGCGCCGGTTCGACCGGCTCACGACGGCGGACGTCGCCGAGCGGGCGCAGTGGACCGAGGACTACGCCCGGAAGATGATCGAGTTCGGCCGGGACCTGATCCGCACGAACGGCCGCCCCGCGGAGGACTGAGCGCGGGGGCGTACGCGCGCGTCGGGGGCACGCCCGCGCGGCCGGGGCACGCCCGCGCGGCGGGAGCGCGTACGCGCGTCCGGGGCACGCCCGCGCGGCGCCCGGCGTGGGCCGGCAGTCGTGCGCCCCCGTGGCCTAAAAAGCACCCCTGGCATATGCCGGGGGTGCACGATACTCCTCACCCTCCCCGCCTGTCCGGGATTCCGCGAACTCTCGGCGACCGGGTGGTGACGCCCGGTAGATCTGGATCCATGACGACGTGGACGCGCGACGAGACCCCGCAGGACATCTTCCGCTTCCTCCGGGAGGGCGACGAGGGACGGCACCAGGCCGCCCGGGTGACCGCCGACGGGGCCGCCTGGCTCGCCTCCGCCACCGGGCACCGTGAGGCCGCGCTCACCCGCTGGGAGTCCCGCCCGGCCTCCCCGGCGGCGCTGCCCTGCGGGACGGTCTTCGACGTCGTCAACGTGGACCCGGTCTTCGGGCGCCGGATGCTGGACCGGCTGTGGGCGGAGGGCCCGGGTTCGGGGCCCGTCGCCGTGCACCGGGGCCGGATGATGCTGTTCGCCGCGCCGGGTACGGCCCAGCGGCTGCCGGCGCTCCTGGACTGGGAGGAGTGGGGGGACGCGGTCCCCCGGCCGCTCTGTCACGGGCTCGGGGACGCGGTGACGGTGCCGCCGCTGGTGCCGTCCGACGCCGCGGGACCCCGCTGGCTGGTGGCCCCCGACACGCGCAGCCCGTGGCTGCCCGGGCCCGAGGTGGTGCTCTGGGCCTGCGTGCGGGCCGTCCGGGCCGCCTCCGCCGCCGACGTGCGGGTATCGATTTTTCCTCCCGCCGATCCGGATGCTAATGTCTACGACGTCAGCAGGCGCCGCTAGCTCAGTTGGTTAGAGCAGCTGACTCTTAATCAGCGGGTCCGGGGTTCGAGTCCCTGGCGGCGCACAGACGGAAGAAGCCCCTCGCGGAAGCGGGGGGCTTCTTCGTGTTGCCGATCGCGTGTTGCCGATCGTGCGGGCCGAGCGGGGTCAGTCGGCGGCGGGTGGCGTGATCCGGACCGTCCAGCCGCCGGCCTCCGTCCGGTCCGTGACCTCGACCCGTACGCCGGTGCCGGGCACGGTGAGGGTCTCGCCCTCGTCGAGCGGCGCGTCCGCGAGCGGCGGGTAGACGGATCGGTCCCAGCAGGCCTCGGTGCGCGGGTGCGCGTCGACGACCTGGACCGGGCCCTCGCCGGAGGCCGCGCCGCCCCGGATCCGGTAGACCAGCACCCCCTCGGTGCAGGTCTCCGCGTTGCTCCCGGCGTCGGTGCGGGCCTCGACGGCCAGGGCGCTGTCCGGGCCGGTGCGGACCACGGCGAGCCGGGTGCCCAGGGTGGCGCCGGGCACCGGCTGGGCGTCGGTCGGCTCCAGGCTGACCATCCGGGGGCCGGTGCCCTGGACGCAGGTCACCTGGGCGCCGGAGAGCCAGCCCAGCTTCCACTTGTGCCAGCCGAAGAGGTCGGGAGAGAGCCCGAACTGGCTGCCCATGACGTCCCAGTCACCCACATGGGTGTCCCAGTCGCCCTTTCCGTCGACCGGGCGGTGGTAGAGGTCGGGCAGGTCGAAGACGTGCCCGGTCTCGTGGGCGAGGACGTTGCGGTCGGGCGGGTGCCGCTCGAAGACGGTGACCACCCGCTTGATCTCGGTCCCGTCGACCTCCACCGGGTGTTCGAGGTTGACGACCTTGGTCGCGTCGGAGTCCACGCCGGGCGCGTCCGGGTCCGCGACCAGGTAGACGATGTCGTACCGGGAGAAGTCGACGCTCGCGTCGGCGGCGGCGATCGCGTCCCTGAGGTAGGCGGCGCGCTGCCCCGCGTCCCAGTCCCGCCGTATGGCGTACGCGCCGGACTCCTTCGGCATCGGGGTCCAGACGCGCTGGGGGTGCGGGCGCAGGGTGAAGCGCCCGTAGGAGGCGCGGCTGAAGTACTCGCTGGTGGCGGGGAAGTGGTCGGCGGCGAGTTCGGCCGGATCGGTGAGCGGTTCGGCGTCCGGGAAGGACAGGAAGATCATGACGGCGTCGAGGGCGCGGTCGGGGCGCGGGTACGACCTGTTCCAGGTGTCGAGGCCGAGCGAGTGGTGGGCGGCGGTGCGGGGCAGGGCGCAGGGGCCGGCGGTGGGCGCGCCGACGGCCGGGCCGGCCACGAGGCCGGTGGCGGCCAGGGCGGCGAACGAGGTGAGGGCCGCCGCACCGGCACGCAGCCGTGAGCGTTCCACTCCCCCGGGTGGCTGCTGACCCCTCACGTGGACCTCCGGTTCGGGAATGCGGGACACCTCACCCACCTTGTGATGGTTTGCGAGGTTTCGCATGTTTCCGCTGCCCCGGTCGGGTGAGGGCGGCGCGCGGGGTCGACGCGACACGAGCGCGCTCCAGCTCACGGAAAGTCACATTCGGTCACGTCGTCATCGACCCGTGTCAGACCCGCGCAGAAACGATCGGGCGGGGTGCGGCGGTGGGCGGCCTCACAGTGCCGGACGCCCCCCGGAGGCCCCTCGGAGCTGGAAGGCTCCCCCGCACGGGCTCTATGATCGGCACACTTTCCTTGGCCGACCGTCCCGACCACATGTGACCGGCCCGACTGCACTACGGGAGCGAGCGTGAGCGGAACCCCCGAAGAACCGGTGCATCCAGACCCGCCGGAGAGCCGCACGGCGGACCCCGCACTCACGGAGCGTCACGCCCAACTCCGCGACTACCACGCCGCCTTCCGGGTCGCCCAGCTCGCCATGGCCGTCGTCGACGAGGACGGTCTGGTCGTCGCCGCCAACGACTCCTTCGGTAGCCTCCTCGGCAGCGAGCCGACGGCGCTCCACGCCCAGGCCGCCTCCGACCTCGTCGACCTCGCCTCCGACGGCCGCACCTGGCACGCGTACCGCGAGGTGCTGCGCGGCCGCCGCTCCCGCTTCCGCTGCACCCGCCGCCTGAAGCACGCCGACGGACGCTCGCTGTGGGCCGAGGTCACCGTCGCGCCCGTGCCCGACAGCCGGCGCGTCCTGCTGTCCATCGCCGACATCAGCGACCGGCGCGAGCTCCAGGCGCGGCTGCGCCACCTCCAGATGCACGACCCGGTGACCCGACTGCCCAACCGCGCCCTGTTCTTCGAGCGCCTCTCGGCGGCGCTCGAGGCCTCGGCGCTCGACGCCGCCGAGGGCGTGACGGCCGGCTCCCCCGCCCCAGGCGAAACGATCACCTCGTCCTACGAGTCGTACGGGTATGGCAGAACAGGGCGGATCGGGCTCTGCTACCTCGACCTCGACGGGTTCAAGGCGGTCAACGACACCCTCGGCCACCGCGTCGGCGACCGGCTGCTCGCCGCCGTCGCCGCCCGCCTCACCGAGTGCGCGGACAACGACGGCTACACCCGCAGCGGCGGCCACCTCGTGGCCCGGCTCGGCGGGGACGAGTTCGCGATCCTCGTCGAGGACTCCACCGGCACGGAGCAACTGGCCGACCTGGCGCGCTCGGTGCTGAACGCGCTCCAGCAGCCCTTCGACCTCGGCGGCCAGCGGCTCTCGGTCTCCGCCTCGATCGGCGTGGTCGAGCGCTCCGGGCACGGCACGACGGCCACCGCGCTGATGCAGGCCGCCGACACCACGCTGTACTGGGCCAAGGCCGACGGCAAGGCCCGCTGGACGCTCTTCGACCCGGAGCGCAACGCCCACCGGATGACCCGGCAGGCGCTCTCCTCCACCCTGCGCCCGGCCGTGGAGCGCGGGGAGTTCACCCTGGAGTACCAGCCGCTCGTCGAGCTGGCGGACGGGGCGGTGCGCGGGGTGGAGGCGCTGGTGCGCTGGAACCACCCGCAGTTCGGCTCGCTCGCGCCGAATCGGTTCATCGGTATCGCCGAGGAGGACGGCTCCATCGTGGAGCTGGGCCGGTGGGTGCTGCGCACCGCCTGCCGCCAGGCCCGGCAGTGGCAGAAGGACCGGCCCCGCGAGCGCCCGATCTTCGTGAGCGTGAACGTGGCGGTCCGTCAGGTCTGGGACTCCGACCTTGTCGCGGACGTGGCCGGCATCCTCGCGGAGACCGGCCTCGCCCCGCACCTGCTCCAGCTGGAGCTCACCGAGTCGGCCGTGATGGGCTCGGCCGGCCGGCCGCTGCAGGCGCTGCAGGCGCTCAGCGACATGGGGGTGCGGATCGCGATCGACGACTTCGGCACCGGCTACTCGAACCTGGCCTATCTGAGCCGGCTGCCGGTCTCGGTGCTCAAGCTGGACGGTTCCTTCGTCCGCGGCTTCCAGGACGAGGAGCACGCCAACCCGGCGGACGAGCTGATCGTCGAGGCGCTGGTGCAGCTCGCGCACCGGCTGGGCCTCACGGTGACCGCCGAGTGCGTGGAGACCGCGGGGCAGGCGAGCCGGCTGCGCCGGATCGGCTGTGACACGGGTCAGGGCTGGCTGTACTCGCGGGCGGTGGCGCCGGACCGGATCGCGGAGCTGATCGGCGCGGAACCGCTGCGGGTCTGAACGGTACGGAGCCGGTACGGGTCTGAGCGGTAGGCAACCACCGCCGGTCCCCCGGCAAAGAGCCGCTGCCGGCCTCGGCACGGCGTGCGGGCATGGAACTGCCCCCGGCCGGAGGGACATTCCGGGCGGGGGCAGCGGTTCATGCGGGACTCAGCGGCCCAGGGGGGTCAGCAGGCGCCCTGGTCCTTCCAGACGCCCCACTCACCGGTGGTGCCGGGGGTCTCGTTCTGGGTCCACCACTGGGCGAGCCACTTGCGGCCGTTGTGGAAAACGACGGTACCGCCGGTGTAGACCGTGCCGGCCACGTACGCCGGGACCGAGCCGCAGCCCGTGGGCGGGGTGGTCGGCGGGGTCGTCGGAGGCGTGGTGGGCGGGGTGGTCGGGGGCGTCGTCGGCGGGGTCGTGGGCGGGGTGGTCGGCGGGGTGGTGGTGGAGCCGAGCGCCGTGTTGATCTGCTTCAGCAGGGTGGCGTTCTCGTCCAGGCCGAGGAGCGAGTACATCATCGCGCCGGCCAGGCCGCGCTGCTTGGCGTAGTCCACCCGGGCCTGGATGGAGCGCTGGTTGAGGCCGGTGAAGAACTCGCCGTCCTTGTAGAAGTACGAGGCCTTCGCCTGGTCGTCCCAGAAGGTCGTCGACGCGTTGTCGACGATGCCGCCGAGCTCCTTGTAGTGCGCGATGCCGGCCTGCTGGCTGAGCGGGCGGGCGTTGGAGCCGCCGGTCGCGGTGCCCGCGAGGCCGCCCGCGGAGCCGGCCGGGACGCCCTTCCAGCCGCGGTAGTAGAACTCGTAGCCGAGGGTCAGCTTGTTCGCGGGGAAGCCGCCGGTGATGCCGTAGGCGGGCTTGCCGTCGATCCAGGAGTCGATCGCGTTGTCGATCGAGTACTTCTCGGTGCCCGGCGCGATCACGTCGGTCGGGTCGTTGGCCCCGGAGTAGAGCGGGGACTGGTGGTACGTCGGCCCGTCGCCGTCCCAGGCGCCGTGCATGTCGTACGTCATGATGTTCGCGTAGTCGAGGTACGCGCCGATCTTGTCCGTCTCGATGTACTTGATCTTGTCCTGGCCGGCCGGGAGCGCCGCGGTCAGCAGGTACTTCTTGCCGCCGTTGGCCGCGCCGTACGCGTCGAGCTGCTTGCGGAACTCGGCGAGGAGCAGGGTGAAGTTCTGCTTGTCCTCGGGGGCGTAGTGGTTGCCCAGGTGGCCCTCGGAGGAGCCGGGGTACTCCCAGTCGATGTCGATGCCGTCGAAGATGCCGGCCGCCGTGCCGGGGCCGCCGAAGCCGCCCTCGACGGGCAGGTTGCCCTTGATGTACTGGTCGATGCAGGAGGCGACGAGCTTCTTGCGGCTCGCGTCCGTCTTGGCCGCGTCGCTGAAGTACTTGGAGTACGTCCAGCCGCCGAGCGAGATGTTGATCTTCAGGTGGGGGTACTTCGCCTTCAGTTCCTTGAACTGGTTGAAGACGCCCACGATCGGCTGGTTCCACGTGTCGGCGACGCCGTCCACGCTGTCCGCCGCGCTGAAGGACTTCTGGTAGTCGGCGTACGAGTCGCCCGCACCGTCACCCGCGTTGGGGTTGTTGTCGTCACCGGCGGCCTTGTTGGCCTCGAAACAGGTGAGGTTGGTGGGGTGGATGTTGCCGAACGAGTAGTTGATGACGTCCAGCTGGCCCGCGATGCCCCGGGTGTCGAGGTGCTTGGGGTAGAACGCGTTGCCGTAGATGCTCCACTGGTCGTAGTACGCGATGCGCACGTTGCCCGCAGCGGCAGTGGTCGTCGTGTCGGCCGCCTGGGCGGAGCCGAGGCCGACGGTCGCGGCGAGCGCGCCGGCGGCGAGGGCCGTGCTGAGGAGCGCGGCGATCAAGGGCTTACGGGGGTGCACGTGCGGCCTCCATCGGGGGGAGTGCGGGGTGGTGCCGTACAGGAGCTGGAGCAGTGATAACCGGCGCGTGAACAGCACGTCAATGGTCTGAACCAGATTGAGGACTAGACCAATTCGCCGGTGAAAGGCCTCGTCAGAGCCCCGCAGCACAAAACACAACCGCCCGCCACCATCGGTGACGAGCGGTTTAAGGTTCTATTAGGGGTGACGCGGACCCCGATCCGTGCAGGAACCAACCGGCCTCCGGAACCAGGGATTTCACCGGGCCGACTCCCGCGCGGAACGAGCCGCCCCGCTTTTTCGCGGCGCTACTCCGCCGGAAGCTCCGGCAGTTCGTACGCGTCCGCGATCAGCTCGTAGCTCCGCAGCCGCGCCTCCCCGCCGTGCGCGTTGGCCGTGATCATCAGCTCGTCCGCGCCCGTCCGCTTACCCAGGTCGTCCAGACCGGCACGGACCTCGTCCGGGGTGCCGTACACGATGTTCGCCAGCCAGTCGTTCACGAACTCCCGCTCGGCGGCGCTGAACGCGTACGCCTCCGCCTCCTCGGGCGTCGGTACGAGACCGGGCCGCCCGGTGCGCAGCCGCAGCATCGCGAGGGCGCCGGCGAGGACCTGGCGGTGCGCCTGCGCCGCCTCGTCGGCGGCGAGCGCCGAGACGCCGATCATCGCGTACGGCGCGTCGAGGACCTCGGAGGGCCGGAAGGAGTCCCGGTAGAGGTCGAGCGCCGGGATCGTGTTCCTGGCCGAGAAGTGATGGGCGAAGGCGAAGGGCAGCCCGAGCAGGCCGGCGAGCCTGGCGCTGAAGCCGGAGGAGCCGAGCAGCCAGATCGGCGGGCGGCCCTTCGGGCCCTGCACCGGGCCGGGCACGGCATGGATCTTGGCGTACCGGTGGCCGGCCGGGAAGTCGTCGTCCAGGAACCGGGTCAGCTCGGCGAGCTGCTCGGGGAAGTCGTCGGCCCCCTCGTTCAGGGTTACCGTCCGGCGCAGGGCGGCGGCCGTGGCCCCGTCCGTGCCGGGGGCGCGCCCGAGACCGAGGTCGATCCGGCCGGGGGCGAAGGCCTCCAGGGTGCCGAACTGCTCGGCGACGACCAGCGGCGCGTGGTTGGGCAGCATGACGCCGCCCGAGCCGAGGCGGATGCGGCGGGTGTGGGCGGCGAGGTGGGAGAGGATCACCGCCGGGGACGAGGAGGCGACGCCGGGCATGGAGTGGTGCTCGGCCACCCAGTGGCGGTGGAAGCCGCGCCGCTCGGCGAGCCTGCTCAGCTCGACGCTGGTGGCGAGCGCCTGGGTGGCGGTCCTGCCGCTGCCGACGGTCACCAGGTCCAGTACGGACAGCGGCACGGGGGCGGTTCCCCGCGCCTCTCCTCGAATAGCGTCGGTCACCTTCGGGACCCTCCTCGGCACACGTACGGAGTCATGAATCGGCTTGGACTCGTTGACAACAGGAGGGTGTCTCCGTTTATTCCGGTCGCCGCCCGGTCGCCGCCTTGCCGCTCGCCCGGTCGCCCGTCCGGCGATTCTCAGCCACCGGAAGAGAGCCGGAACGGCCCTCGGTGGCTCCGCTTCGCCATAAAAAATCTCCCGCTCCCCCCAGGCCGAACGCATGGGCGAGCGGCCCCGCGCACCGCGCTGACCTCAGACTCTCCGCGACACTCATGACCAGGGCATATGCCAGGGTGGTGCGTCCAAGGCCAGGGGCCGGATGCTCCGCATCATTCTCGCCAACAGCCGCCCCGTAAACGGTGCTTGGCGGCTATCGTGGTACGAAAGCTTGCGGTCACAACCTGGTAGGGGGAAACCGTGGCGCTGAAGCCCGAGCCCACCGCGCCGTTCCACTCGGTGCAATACGCCTTGCGCGTCCTCGAGACGATCTCACGGCACGGTGGCGGAGTGACGGACGTCCAGATCGCGCGCGAAGCAGGCCTGCCCGTCGCCCACCTGTCCTCACTCCTCCTCATGCTCCGCCGCGAGGGGTACGTCGAGCAGGTCGCCGACGGCGCGTACGTGATCGGGGACTCCCTCGTCCTCCTCGGCTCCGGCATGACCCGCCGCGAAGCCCTGCAGGCGAAGCTCCAGGAGACCCTGACCGAACTGCGCGACTCCGTCGGCGCGGCGGTCTACATCAGCCGGTACATCGACGGCGAGGTGAAGATCACCCAGTTCGCCGACGGCCCGCGCACGCCCAAGGTCAACGAGTGGGTCGACTTCCGCTCGGCGGCGCACGCCAGCGCGGTCGGCAAGTGCCTGCTCACCCAGCTCGACCAGAACGGGCGGCGGGACCACCTCTCGCGGCACAAGATCGCCCGGCTGACCTCCCGGACGATCACCAGCGAGCGCATCCTGTTCCCCAAGCTGGACAGCCAGCCGCCGACCGTCCCGGTGCTCGACCTCCAGGAGTACGCGGTGGGCACGGTCTGCGCCGCCGTCCCGCTGACGGCGGGCTCCGCCGTCGGCTGCCTGGCCCTCTCCCTCCCGATCGAGCACGCCCACCGGCTCCGCTCGGCCGCCGACACCCTGAACCGGCGGGCCGCGCCGGTGGTCATGGCGCTGGCGATCTGAGGGCCGGACGGGCCGGAGAGCGCCGGTCCCGAGGGGTGGTCGGAACCACCCCTCGGGACCAGGTAGTATTTTCTCTGTCAGCAGGCGCCGCTAGCTCAGTTGGTTAGAGCAGCTGACTCTTAATCAGCGGGTCCGGGGTTCGAGTCCCTGGCGGCGCACAGACGGAGAAAGCCCCTCGCGAAAGCGGGGGGCTTTCTCGTGCGCCCGGCCGGCCGCCAGGACCCCACGGCTCCCCGCCGCTACGCCCGCAGATACGTGAGAACGGCGAGGACCCGCCGGTGGGTGTCCTCGGCCGGCGGCAGGTCCAGCTTCGCCAGGATGTTCCCGATGTGCTTCCCCACCGCCGCCTCCGTGACCACGAGCCGCCGGGCGATGGACCCGTTCGAACGGCCCTCCGCGACCAGGCCCAGCACCTCGCGCTCGCGCGGGGTCAGCGCCTCCAGCGGATCACGGTGCCGCCGCAGCAGCTGCCGTACGACCTCGGGGTCGACGACCGTCCCGCCGTCCGCGACCCGGGCGAGCGCGTCCGCGAACTCCTCCACCTGCCCGACCCGGTCCTTCAGCAGATAGCCGACGCCCGTGCCGTCCCCCGCGTCGAGCAGATCGGCGGCGTAGCTGCGCTGCACGTACTGGCTGAGGACGAGGACCGGCAGCGCGGGCCGCTCGGCGCGGAGCGCGACCGCGGCGCGCAGCCCCTCGTCCTGGAAACCGGGCGGCATCCGGACGTCCGTCACCACGATGTCCGGCTCGTGCGCCGCGACCGCGTCCCGCAGCGCGTCGGCGTCCCCGACCGCGGCCACGACCTCGTGGCCGAAACGGGCCAGCAGCCCGATCAGCCCCTCCCTGAGGAGGACGCTGTCCTCGGCGAGGACGACTCGGAGCGCTCGCGTGCGCTCAGTGCGGGGCATGGGATCTCCACTCGGAGGAGGGTCGGCCCGCCCGGCGGGCTCATGATCGTCAGTGTGCCATCGAGGACGGCGATCCGGTCGGCGAGCCCGGTCAGCCCGCTCCCCCCGGCCGGGTCGGCGGCGCCGCGCCCGTCGTCCTCGACCTCGATCCGCAGCACCCCGTCCGTGTGCCGGGCGGTGAGGGCGGCCCGGCTCGCCCCGCTGTGCTTGCCGATGTTGGCCAGCGCCTCGCAGCCGGCGAAGTACCCGGCGCTCTCCACGGACTCGGGCAGCCGGGGCAGCTCGACGTCCGTGGTCACCGGCACGGCGGACCGGTCGGCGGCGTCGGTCAGGGCCGGGCCGAGCCCGTAGTCGGCGAGGACCTGCGGATGGATGCCGTGGATGAGCTCCCGCAGCTCGGTCAGGACCTGCCCCGCCTCGGCGTGCGCCTTCGCCAGCTGCTCGGCGAGCGGGCCGCCCGGCGGGGCGTCGAGCCGGGCGAGCCCCAGGGTCATCGTGAGCGCCACCAGACGCTGCTGGGCCCCGTCGTGCAGATCCCGCTCGATCCGGCGCCGCTCCGCCTCGAAGGCGTCGACGAGCCGCGCCCGGGAGGCGATGACCTCGCCGATCGCGCCCCGCGCCTCCGTCTCGCGCGGGGTGAGCAGCGCGCGGGCGAGCGCGGCCCGGGCGCCGGCCACGGCGGCCAGCGGATAGGCGAGGGCGACGAGCAGGACGGCGCCGAGGAGCGCGGCGGCGAAGGCCTCCGGGTAGGAGGTCACCAGGTACGCCTTGACGACCTTCGTCTCGTGGCCGTCCAGCGCGAGCCGGACGGGCGCGCTGAGCAGGGCGGCCGGCAGGCCGACGCCGGCGGCGACCGCGAGGAGGTCCAGCGGCCCGAGGACGGTCGCGAGGAGCAGGGCGTACGCGAACTCCCGCCAGGTCGCCGGCTCCCCCACCCGCAGCCGGAACCAGGCGGCGAGGCCGGGGGCGGCGGGGACGCGGTGCGGGTCGGGGGCCGGGTCGAGGTCGACGAGCCGGAGCCGGCGGCGCTCGACGCCGCCGAGGGCGAGTCCGGAGAGCAGCAGCAGCGGCAGCCCGACGAGCAGCAGGGAGAACACCCCGAGCACCAGGAACACGGCGGCGGCGCAGACCCCGACGATGCCGCCGCCGAGCAGGTAGCCGGCGGAACGCCAGGGCCAGGAGGTGCGGGGGAAGCGGGGCCGGGCGAGGGCCTGCCAGGGGGTACGGGCGTCCATGCGGCCCACGCTAGGCGCCGCCCACTCCCGGAACCATGCCCCTGGCGGGCGTCCCCTCGGTAGGCCTGGCCCTACCGGTAGGACGGGGACCGGTGGTGGTGGCTGTAGGTGGCCAGGAGGGTGGTGATCGCCGTCGGGGTCAGCGGTTCGTACGCCGTGTCCGGGCCCGGCCGCCACCACGTCGGGTCCGGGGACCGGAAGCCCGCCGCACGCAGTACCGCCCGGGCGATCTTGTTCGTCGCCGTGAGCGGCAGTTCCTCCATCACCCGGACGAACCGCGGCGGCATCTTCGTGCTCAGGTCCCCCTGCGCCGCCAGGAACGCCCCGAACTCCGCCGCGTCGAAGACCTCCCCCGGCCGCAGCGCGATCGCCGCCATCACCTGGTCCCCCGCCACCGGGTCCGGTATCGCGTAGACCGCGACGCCCGCGGCCCGGTCCCAGCGGGCCAGGATGTGTTCGATCATGGCCGCCGCCAAGTTCTCGCTGTCGACCCGCAGCCGGTCGTCCGTACGGCCCGCGAAGTAGAGGAAGCCGTCCGCGTCCCGGTAGAAGAGGTCGCCGGTCCAGTACCAGCCGGAGCGCAGCCGGGCCGCCTCCGCCTCGGGGTTGCGCCAGTACCCCTCGAAGGTGCTGCGTCCCCGGTTGACGAGTTCTCCGACCGCCTCCGAGGCGTTGAGGAGCACGCCCGTGGGGGAGAAACGGGCCGGCTCGCACTCCCGTCCCGTCTCCGCGTCCATCACCACCAGGTCGTCCCCCGGCGCCGCCCGGCCGACCGCGCCCGTCGGCGTGTCCGGGGTCCGCTGGATCGACGCGCCTCCCTCCGATGAGCCGTACCCCTCCACGAGCGGCACCCCGAAGCGCTCGCGGAAGCGGGCCGCGTCCACCGCCCCCGCCTCCGTGCCGAAGCCGAGGCGGAGCCGGTGCGCGCGGTCCTCGGGGGTGGGCGGGGTCGCCAGGAGGTACTGCACCGCGCGGCCCACATAGGTGAAGTAGGTGGCGTCGAAGCGGCGTACGTCCGCCAGGAAGCGGGACGCCGAGAAGCGGGCCCGCAGCGCCACCCCCGCCCCGGCGGCGAGCGCCGGCGCCCAGTCCGCGATCACCGCGTTCCCGTGGAACATCGGCATGCAGATGTAGTGGACGTCGTCGGGGCCGACGGAGAAGTGGGTGGTGAGGGAGGAGCCGGCCGCCGCCAGCCGGCCCTGGCTGCAGAGCGCGGCCTTCGGCGCGCCGGTGGAACCGGAGGTGAAGGACAGCAGGAAGCGGCTTTCGGGGCGCACCGGGCCCAGCTGCGCGTCGCCCGGGCGGGCGTTCCCGTAGGGGGCGAGGAGTTCCTCGTACGCCTCGGTGTCCGTGACGAGGAGGCGCACCCCCGGCAGCGGCAGGCCGTCGAGGAGCGGCAGGTGGGCGCGCTGGGTGACCAGGACCCGGCACGCGGTGTGCCGGATGTCCCGGGCGAGTTCGGCGCCGCGCCGGGTGGGGTTGATCCCGGCGACGGCGGCCCCCGCGAGGGCCGCCGCCCCGAGCCAGAGCGGGTACTCCGGCGTGTTGTCGAGCAGGATGCCGAGGTGCGGCTCGCCCCCCGGCACAGGTGGCATCAGGTCCACGAGCAGTGCGGCCCGCGCGGCGGCGCCGGCGGCGACCTGGTGGTGGGTGAGGGCGTGGTGCTCGTCCCTCAGCCCGATCCGGTGGTCGCCCCATTGGCGCCGTACGAGTTCCGCGACGGTGTCCGCACCCCTCATGGCCCGGACTGTAACTGACGGATCGTCAGAACTGAACGCTCACGAGCGAGCGGTCAGAACTTGACGTCCGAGCAGGCGTAGAAGGCGTTCGCGGTGTCCGCGATCGTCCACACCGCCAGGATCAGATGACGGCCCGTCTTGCCCGCCGGGATCGTCCCCGAGTGCGAGAGCGTCGCCGGCGGCTGCTGGTTGTTGTAGGGGACGGTCAGGAACGGCTGGGGGTCGAGCGCGGCCCGGGTCAGCTTCTGACTCGGGTTCCAGCCGTTCTTGGTGATGTAGTACTTGAAGTCGGTGGTGCGGTGCCGGGCCGTGAACTGCCAGCGGAAGCTGTAGCTCTGGCCCGCCGTGAGCTGCGTCGCGGGCCACGCACCGCCCCGGGGGTCGTCCAGCTGGGCGAACTGCGTGAGCCCGGCGGAACAGATCTTGCCGTCGGCGGGGCCGGCGGCGGGGAAGCCCTTGGGCCCCTCGACCGACTGGGGCTCCCACTGTATGGAGCCGCAGTTGGTCACGGTGCCGTTGGCGCAGAGCTTCTGGCGGCTGATCGGCGAGTCGGTGTAGCCGTGACTGCCGGCACTACCGGTGGCGAGGAGGGTGGCGCCGGCGACGCCGAGCGCCACCACCGCCGACCCGACTGACTTTTTGCGCATGCTGTCGCTCCAGGAGAACGTGGGGGAGTTCCGTTGGGCCGTGCGCGCACGCGTGCGGTGGTACGACGTACCGATTTTGGTCTGGACCAAGTACCAAGGTATGGACGGAAGTTGAACCTGTCCATCCCTTCACGCCCCCTCTACAGGACCCGTCCGACCCGTGTAGAACGCCACCGTCAGGTCCTTGACCAGCGCCTTGCGCTCATAGTCGTCCAGCTCCACCAGACCACGACTGGTCAGCCGGTGGACCACGTCGTCCACCGCGTCCACCACCGACGTCAGGACGCTGTCCCGGTGCTTCGCGTCGATCGCCGCGATCCGGCGCCGCGTCATCGCCGCCGCCACCTCCGGCGCGTACTCGATCCTCGTCGGCTGCGCCGAGAACACGTCCACGCCCACCGGGGCGCACTCCGCCGACAGCATCCGCGTCAGCGCCTCCCCCACCGCCTCCGCGTCCCGGAGCGTCGGGGCGTCCTCGTGGAACGCGTCCGCCGGAAGCTGCGACAGCACCCGGGCCATCGCCGCCTCCACCTGCTCCCGCAGATACTCCTCGTGCCCGTCGACCCCGAGCGCCGCGCGGACCGTGTCCCGCACCCGCCACACCACCAGCACGACCACGTCGAGCGCGGTGCCCTTCGCGTCCACCGCCGACAGCGGCTCGCTGCGCCAGTGCCGGAGCCGCACGTCCACCCGGCGGCGGAGCAGCAGCGGGCTCACCCACACCAGACCGGTACGGCGGACCGTGCCCCGGTAGTCGCCGAACAGCGTCAGCACCCAGGCGTAACCGACCCGGCCGCGACCGAGACCGCCCACGGCGAACAGGGTGAGCAGCACCCCCAGGGCGAGGAGCGCCCACTGGCCGAGATGAATGCCGTGGTACGGGCGCTCCGGCAGCCGCAGCATCCTGGCCGCCTCCTCGGGTACGGCCCCGGCCCACCACACGACCGCGGCGCAGCCCGCGAGCGCGAGGGCGCCGCCGGCCACCCCCACCCAGCCGGGCAGCACCGGCCCGGGCCGCTCGACGAGCGCCGGGTCCGCGCTGGGAACGGGCCGCGAGGCGGCGGCCTTCCCGGTCACCGACTGCTGCCGGGACTTCTTCCGTCCCGGGGAGGCGCTCGCGGCGGCGGTCTGCGGCGCCGGGATCGCGGGACCGCGCCCCTTCGCCGCCCGGCGGCTCGGCGGGGGCGGGGTCGGCACGGCCATGGCGACCGTGTCGGGACCACCGTCGTCCTCACCGGCCGCGAGCGGGGCGGCGGCGGTGTCCGGTTCGTCCCGGAAGAGCAGGTGTACGGGGATGGAGCCGGTGGTCTCGGCCCCGATCACGTTCTTCCGCCGCGCGACCCGCACGACGGCGGCGACGGGCACCGCGACGGCGCCGACACGGGCGGCGGTGATCCGCCGGAAATCAGGCGCCCCCACCGCCGCCGCCGGACCGGCGGGAACCACCAGCGCGGCTGCGCTCCGCACGACGACGGGCTCCACCTTCGGCGACAACGCGGAACGGGTGGGCCGCGCGTGAGCCTGAGCGGCGGCTGTGTCGGGCGAGGCCGGGGGGTTGGGGGCGGTGACGGTACCGGCCGGGGCCGGGTGGGCGGACGGGGTGGCCGTACCGGGCGAGGCCGGGGGGTTGGGGGCAGTGGCCGTACCGGCCGGGGTGGCCGGAGGGCCCGCGGTGGTGGCCTCACCGGCCGAGACCGGGCGGGCCGACGCGGTGGCCGTACCGGCAGAGGCCTGGTGTGCGGAGGCGGTGGCCGGACGGCCTGCGGCTGTACCTGCCGGGACCGAGGGGGCGGACGCGGGGCGGCCCTGCGGGCTCGCCGTACCGGCCGCAGTCGAGTGGGCGGACGCGGTGGCCCCGCCGGACACTCCGGCCGGAAGCACCGTCCGCGTCCCGTCGAGGCCGGTCCCTCCGGTGGAGGTGCGGGGCGTTGCCCCGGGGTTGTCCGGCGACCCGGTCGGGCCGGCCACCTCCGGGCGGGCAGCCCGAGCCGGAACCGCAGCTGCGGAGCCGGACCCTGGACGGTCAGTGACCGCCGTCGCCCCGGCGAGCGCACCGGCGCCCGGGTGGGCCGTGACCGCGGTCGATCCGGCCAGTGCTTCCGGGCCGGCAGCCCGGGCCGGAGCCGTAACTGCGGAGCCAGCGCCCGGGTGGGCCGTGGCCGCCGTCGACCCGGCCAGCGCCTCCCGCATGGCGGCCTCGGCCGAGCCCGTACCTGCGGAGCCAGCGCCCGGGTGGGCGGTGACCGCCGTCGACCCGGCCAGCGCCTCCCGCCTCGCGGCCTCGGCTGAACCCGTGCCTGCGGAGCCTGCGCCCGGGTGGGCCGTGACCGCCGTAGACCCGACCAACACCTCCCGCCTCGCGGCCTCGGCCGCGTGGCCGTTCGTGTTCGCACCCGGCGGCGCGGGGCGGGCGGCGGCCGTCCCGGACGCCGTACCCGCCTGGTCCGCTACGACCGGAGCCGTACCCACGGCCGGGGACCCGCCGGGCGGACCGGCCGGGAGGACCGAACCCGTACCGGCCTCTGCGCCGACGGCCGAGGCCGGTCCGGCGCCCGCCCCCTCGGGCCGGGCGCCCGGGGAGACGGCCTCGGCACCGGCCGGGCCGGAGGCCGTACCCGTACCCGCCGGGCCGGAGGCCGTGCCCGTGCCCGTACCCGCGAGGTCGGAGCCCGCGGGGCCGGGGGCCGCAGCCGTGCCCGCGCCCTCAGGGGTGCGTCCCGGCGGTGGGGCGGCGCGGTCGTTCGGGGTGGGGGTGGTGCGGGGGAGGGTGCCGTCCGTCAGGCGTCTCGCCGTGCGGGCGGCGTCACGTGAGGCCGCCGCTCCGGAATCCGCGGGGTTCGGGTTCGATGCCGTCATTCGGGTCCACCTCATGCTCTCGGGGTCATCGGAACAAGCGCCGCCAGGTCTCCGGGCCCGGGTAGCCGTCGGCCGCTGCGCCGCGCCAGCCCTGTGCCCGCTGGAACGCCTCGACGTTGCGGCGGTCCGCCTCCGTCCAGCGCGGACCGGGTCCCGACAGGTAGTGCTTGCCGAAGCCCCGCTTCACCAGTTGTTTGCCCAGCTTCTCCACATATGCGTTGGATTGGCCCGGACGGAAGGAGCCACGCCCGGGAAATGCCGTCGCATTCGAAGTCGACCCGCTCGAACCACTCGAACCGCCGATGCTCCGGCCCCCGCCGGTCACGAGGAGCTTCCAGGTCTCCGGGCCGGGCAGGCCGTCCGCCTCCTTGCCCTTCCAGCCCTGCGCCAGCTGGAACGCCTGGGTCGCCCGCCGGTCCGCTTCGCCCCATTTCGGGCCGGGTCCCTTGCTGTAGAACTTCTTGCCGCCGCGGTCGACGAGCAGCCGCCCGAGCTGGGTGACGTACGCGTTGTCGGCGCCGGGGCCGAACATCGCGAGGCCCGGGTACGGCGTCGCCGTCGGCTTGGCCCCGCCACCGGTGCTCCCGGTGTCGCCGCCGCTGACCACGCCCTTGTAGCGGTAGGCCACGTACCGGTTGGAGTTCTCCCAGTACGCCATCGGCGTCGCCTGTTTCCGCGTGCGCGGCTTGGTCTGCTCGTAGGCGACGTACGAGGTGTGGGTGTAGTCGGTCCAGCCGCCGAAGATCGTCACGTGCGAGCCGCGCGTCGGGTTGGCGGGGTTGTGGAAGAGCAGGATGTCGCCGGGCTGGAGTTCGGTGCGGTCGATGCGGTCGGCGAAGCGGTCGAGGCTGCCGGTCCACTCGTTGCTGCGGAGGTTCCAGGCCATCGAGATGTATCCGGAGCAGTCCTGGCGGTAGCCGTCCGTCCAGTACTTCTCCATGGAGTACGGGACCTGGGCCGTGACCCACAGCTTGGCGCGGTTGATGATCTCGGCGCGGGTCGTCTTCCGCAGGGTGCCGGTCGAGATCTGACTGGTCGTCGGGTTCGCGTTGGGGGCGGGCAGGCCGCCGGGTCCCGGCGCGCCGTGGAGCGGCTCGCGGCCGCCCTGGGGGGTGTCGGCCGCGGGGTCGGCCGCGCGCGTGCCCGCCCCTTCCGCCTGGTCGGCTCCCTCCGTCAGGTCCGCGGGGGTGACCGGGACCGCCGGCGGGGGCAGGGTCGTCGCCACGGCGGCTCCTCCGCCGCCGCCCAGGACCACGCCCGCCGCCGTCACCAGGACCAGGGCGCGGCGGGCGCCGTGCGCCGCGGGGTGGCCGCCCGCCCGGACCGGCAGGCCAAGCGCGAGGTCACGCCGCTGCTGGGCGCACCCCGGGCAGCCGCAGTCGGCCGCGGGTTCGAACTCCTCGAAGACCGGCACGCTCATGCGATTCCCCTCCACACTCGTCAAGATCTTTTGACCCTTGGTTTTGGGCGTCAGTGTCTCAACTGTCTGGACAAATCGCATTTTGACGGATCGAAGGCCTGATACGACCATCCGACAGGCCGGAGGCGACCGGTATTGGTCAGGAGCACACCCGCACGTCAGGTAGAGTTCTCTCTGTCAGCAGGCGCCGCTAGCTCAGTTGGTTAGAGCAGCTGACTCTTAATCAGCGGGTCCGGGGTTCGAGTCCCTGGCGGCGCACGCACAGTCAAGGCCCCCTCACCGATGGTGAGGGGGCCTTGATCGTTCCGAACTGTCGTGTGGCGCGGGCGGGTTACCGCGACGCGGCGGCCCTCTGGGCCGGGCGGGGCGCGGCCTCTACAGTGTCCGCAACCCCCGACCTCCCGCGGTGGCACCGGGCCCCTCCCGCTCCCGTGAGCCCCGCGGTCGAGGACCGGCCCGGTCGGCGGTGCCGCGGGACGCCCGCCGCCGACCGGCGCCAGGTCGCCCACCTGCCCGGAGGTCCCGTCAGGGGGCGGCCGTGAGGTAGGCGGAGACGACGACGTTGGCCGTATAGGTGTTCGATTTCGGGTCGAACGTGCCGCCGCAGGTGATCAGGCGGAGTTCCGCCCGGTGCGGGTCCCGCGCCCCGTAGACCGCGCGGGCGTCGAAGTGGTCGCGCGGATGGACCTGGACATCGTCGATCGTGAACTCGGCGACCGATCCGTCCGAACGGGTGACCCGGACCTTCGCACCGGGGCGGGCCGCGCTCAGGCCGTAGAAGACCGCCGGCCGGGTCTCGGTGTCGACGTGGCCGACGAGGAGCGCCGCGCCCGCCGCGCCCGGCCGCGTACCCGAGCCGAACCAGCCCACCGTGTGCGGCATCTCGTAGGGCGGCGGGTCGATCGCCCCCGTGGCGTCCAGGCCGCGCGCCACCACGGGGGCCGTGATGCCGAGGGAGGGGATCTCGACCCGCCGGGGTTCGACGGGGTCGAGGGGGTCCCGGGCCGGCGGCAGGGGCTCCCCCAGGGGGCGGCCGACGGCGGCGATGTCGCCGGTGGTCGGCGCGGAGAGGCCGCCGGGGCCCTCGGTGACCTCGCGGCCCCAGAGCCAGAGCCCCCCGAGCAGCAGCGCCCAGGCCACCCCGGTGACGAGCCGCCCGGTGCCCGCCGGGCGGGGGCCGGACGGCACGGTCACTCCGTGCCGGCGCCCGGGCCCGTACCGGAGCCGTCGGCGCGGCGGCGGGAGCTGCGGAAGGCGACCGCGACGGCGGCGACGGCGGCCAGGCCGAGGCCGAGCAGGGTGTACAGGGTGCCGAGGCCGCTCTCGCTGGTCGTCTGGGCGACGCCGGGCGCGGCCGGGGCCGCGAACGCGGCGGCGCCGCCACCGCCGGCCCGGACCGGGGCGACCGGGCTCGGGTGGTGGGTGGGCCGGTGGGTCGGCTCGTGGGTGGGCTTGTGGTGCTGGACGTGCACCGTGCCGACGTCCGGGTGGTCGTGGCCGTCGCAGGTCACGCTGACCTTGTACGTGCCGTTCTGCAGGCCGGATCTGATCGTGGTGTCACCGAAGAGCGGGGCGCCGCCGCCGTCCCTGCCGGTGAGCTCCGCGTCGGCGACGAAGGCCGGGGACTTCGCGGCGCCGGTCGTGCCCTTGCAGCCCTGGACGCGGACGTCGACGTCGGCGCCGGGCGAGGCGGTGGACGGGGTGACGGTGACCTTCACCCCGTCGTGGGCGTACGCGCCGCCGGCCGTCGGTGCCAGCACGAGCACGAGGGCCGCCCCTGCGGCACGGAGAGCAATGGGACCTGAACGCATCGTGACCTCCTGATACTGGCAGGGTCACCCGGATCGGGCCGCGCCGCATCCGCAGGGGCTCGCGCGGAGGGCGGTCAGACGCGGTCGACGATGTCCGCGATCGACTTGACGATCTTCGACGGGCGGAACGGGAAGCGGTCGATCTCCGCCTCGCCCGTCAGCCCGGTGAGGACGAGGAAGGTCTGCATGCCCGCCTCCAGGCCCGCCAGGATGTCGGTGTCCATCCGGTCGCCGATCATGGCGCTGGTCTCGGAGTGGGCGCCGATGGCGTTGAGCCCGGTGCGCATCATCAGCGGGTTCGGCTTGCCCGCGAAGTACGGCTCCTTGCCGGTCGCCTTGGTGATCAGCGCCGCGACCGAACCCGTGGCGGGCAGCGGGCCCTCCAGGGACGGGCCGGTCTCGTCGGGGTTGGTGCAGATGAAGCGGGCGCCGGCGTTGATGAGCCGGACCGCCTTGGTCATCGCCTCGAAGGAGTACGTACGGGTCTCGCCGAGGACCACGTAGTCGGGGTCGTGGTCGGTGAGGACGTAGCCGATGTCGTGCAGCGCGGTGGTGAGGCCGGCCTCGCCGATGACGTAGGCGGTGCCGCCGGGGCGCTGGTCGTCGAGGAACTTGGCGGTGGCGAGCGCCGAGGTCCAGATGTTCTCGACGGGGACTTCGAGGCCCATCCGGGCGAGCCGGGCGTGCAGGTCGCGGGCCGTGTAGATCGAGTTGTTGGTGAGGACCAGGAAGGGCTTGCCGGTCTCGCGCAGCTTCCTGATGAACGCGTCGGCGCCGGGGATCGGCACGCCCTCGTGGATGAGGACGCCGTCCATGTCGGTCAGCCAGGATTCGATCGGCTTGCGCTCTGCCATGGGTGCGGGACTCCTGCCGTACAAAAGTGCGGTGTGCTGGGGGCGCCGCGACAGCGCTGTGGCGACGCCCCCAGCCTAATCAGGAAGCCGTGACCTTGACCCCGTCGATCACCCAGTACCAGTTGTTGGAGCCGGTGTAGCGGAAGCGGAAGCTCACGCTGGACGCGCCGGCCGGGACGGCGACGTCGAGCGACTGGGGCTGGGAGATGACGTCGGAGGTGTAGCTCTTCACGACGGTGGGGGTGCCGCCGTTGAAGACGGCCTGGATCTGGGCGGTCTGGCTGCCCTCCTGGCGGTAGAAGGTCGTGAAGTCCAGGGTGACCCGGGTCGCGCCGGACACGCCGTACGCCGGGGTGACCAGCGTCGAGTCGTACGTGCCGGAGAAGGTCTTGTCGGCCCACTCGTCGGAGTCGGCGACGGCGAAGACGCCCCGGGCGCGCACGTTGAGCTCGCGGGACTGGTCGCGCTGGGTGCGGGACCAGAACTCGTCGGTGGCGAAGGACCAGCCGCGCCACTCGGTCATGCCGCCGGTGCCCATGGCGTTGTTGATGACGGACCAGCCGCTGGGCGCGGTGCGGGTGAAGCCGAGGACCCCGGCGGGGATGCCGGTCTCGTCGACGCGGCCGGTGAGCGAGCCGTGCAGGCTGTCGAAGGGGTCGGTGGAGCGTTCCTGGACCGGCTTGCCGTCCAGGCCCCAGGACGCGGCCGGCGTGATGCCGAGCTGGTGGAAGACGGTGGCGGCGACGTCGACGAGCCGGGTGTCGATCGGGCGGGCTCCGGCGGCGATGCCGGGGCCCTGGGCGAGGACGAAGGTGCGCCGCTCCTCGATGGACGAGCCGCCGTGGCCGCCGCCGTCGGTGTGGCCGTGGTCGGTCGTGACGATGACGGTCCAGCGCTCGGTGGCGTACGAGGGGCGGGCCTTGATCGCGGTGAGCAGGCGGCCGAGGTAGCCGTCCTGGACGTCGATGGCGGCGGTGTACTCGGGGCTGGCGGCGCCGTGGTTGTGGCCGATCTCGTCGGTCTCGCCGAAGTAGACGAAGAGGACGTCCGGGTTCTGGTGGCGCAGGATGTCCTCGGTGATGTCGGCGATCACGAGGTCGTTGACGGCGTAGTCGTTGTTGTAGACGAGCTTGGCGTCGGCGCCGGGGGTGACGGTGCCGTGGGTGTCGAGTTCGGGCCAGTCGACGGCCGCGAAGAGCGAGAGCTCGGGGCGGACCTGGTGGAGGCGGGCGAGGAAGCCGGGGTACCGGGCGTAGTTCTTGCCGGTGAAGGTGTTGTCCTTGACGCCGTGCTTGTCGGGCCAGACGCCGGTGGAGATGGTGGACCAGCCGGGGCCGGAGGAGGTCGCGGCCATCGGGTTGGCGTAGAGCAGGGAGCGGCCGTAGGTGCCGTTCGCCATCAGGGACTTGAGGTGGGGCGCCTTGGCGGCGTCGATCCGGTCGTGGCGCAGGCCGTCCATGCCGACGACGAGCACCTTGTCCTTGCTGGTGCCGTCGGGGAGCGTGGGCGTGGCGGCCCGGGCGGCGGGGGCGGTGGCGAGGCCGGTGGCGGCGACGGCCGCGGTGGCACCGGCGGCGGCGAGCACGGTGCGGCGGGAGATGCCGGCGATCGGCATGTCGGGGTCCTCCGTGAGCGGGGTCGATGGGGGCGTGGACGCACCTCAACGCCCCTGATTCCGCAGGGGCGTTGAGCGTCGGTCCGTACCCGTTATCCTTCCGCGATGTACGGGGGCGTTCCAGGGTCGTGCGGTGAACTCTTGGTGGCGGGCGGCGAAGGGTCAGCTGCCGGTCGCGGACTTCCACGCGTCGACGTACGTCGTGAGGTTCTTGTCGATGTCGGCCCAGTCCGGCTCGAAGACCTCGACGCCCTCCAGGAGCTTCGCCAGCGCGATCGCGTTTGCGTCGGTGGCCTTGACGTCCTTGCGGGCCGGGAAGCCGCCGCCGATCGCGCTGGCCTCGCGCTGGGCCTCCTCGCTCAGCATGAAGTCGAGGAGCTTCTTGCCGTTCTCGGTGTGCGGGGCCTTGTCCACCAGGCCGGCCGCGTAGGGCAGGGCGAAGGTGGTGGGCTTGCCGTCGCCCTTGGCCGGGAACCAGATGCCGAGGTTCGGCATGGTCCTGGACTGGGCGAAGTTCATCTGCACGTCGCCGTTGGCGACGAGGAGTTCGCCCTTGTCCACCTTGGGGGCGAGCTTGGAGGTGGAGGAGGACGGGCCGACGTTGTTGGCCTGGAGCTTCTTCAGGTACTCCATCGCCGGCTCCCGGCCGCCGAAGTCGTGCACGGCCTTGATGAGGACAGCGGTGCCGTCACCGGCGACGCCCGGGGTGGAGTACTGCAGCTTGTTCTTGAACTTCGCGTCGAGCAGCTCCTCCCAGCTCTTCGGGGCGGCGGGGAGCTCCTTCTTGTTGTGGATGAAGCCGAAGTAGTTGTTGACGACGGACGTCCAGCTGCCGTCGCTCGCCTTGTCGCCGCCGCCGACCTGGTCGGCGCCCCGCGGGGTGTACTTCTGGAGCAGGCCCTTGGAGCCGGCCTGCTGGATGAAGGGCGGCAGGGTCACGAGGACGTCGGCCTGGGTGTTGCTCTTCTCGCGGAGGGCGCGCTGCACCATCTCGCCGGAGCCGCCCTCGACGTACCTGACCTTGATGCCGGTCTTCTTCTCGAAGTCGGCGAAGACCTTGTCGTACCAGCCGTCGCCCGCCTCGCCCTTGAGGCCGTCGGCGCTGTAGACGGTGACGGTCTTCTCGTCGGACGCCGCGGAGGAGCCTCCGCAGGCGGTGAGGCCCGCGGCGAGGACGAGGGAGCCGGTGACGGCGGCGATCGGCTTGGCGTACGTACGCATAACGTCGTTCTCTCCTGGTGACGGTGGGGCTAGGGGGGCGTCCCCTAGCGGAAGGAGGCCTTGGTACGGATACGGGAGACGGCGAGCAGGGCCAGCAGGGTCGCGGCCATGAGGACCACGGCGAGCGCCGAGCCGGTGAACAGGGAGCCGCGGTCGGTGGCGGTGAAGACGAGAACCGGGAGGGGCGTCCAGTCCGGCGGGTAGAGCATCATCGTGGCGCTCAGCTCGCCCATGGACAGGGCGAAGCAGAGCCCGGCGGCCGCGTTCAGGGACGGCAGCAGCAACGGCAGCTTCACCCGGAACAGGACGTACGAGGGGCGGGCGCCGAGACTCGCCGCCGCCTGCTCGTACATCGGGTCGAGCCGCTGGATCGCGGCCGAGACCGACTGGTGCGCGAAGGCCGTGACGAGCACGGTGTGCGCCAGGATCACGATCCAGCGGGTGCCGTTGAGGAGGACCGGCGGCTGCGAGAACGCGACGAGGACGGCGAGGCCGACGACCACGGACGGCACGGCGACCGGCAGCATGAACAGCGCGTCCAGGACCCGCTTGCCCTTCCTGCCGAGCGCGGCCGCGGCCAGCGCCGCCCAGGTGCCGACGGTCAGCGCGACCAGGCTCGCCGAGACGGCCGTGACCAGGCTGGTGGTGAGCGCCTGGAGGGACTCCCCGCGCACGGCCGCCGCGTAGTGCGCGGTGGTCGGCCCGGAGGGGAACGCGCCGGACCAGTGCGTGGCGAACGAGGCGGCGACGATCACGAGCAGCGGAAGGGCGAAGAGCGGGAGGAACAGCACGGCGCACGTGACCCAGGCCGTCCACTTCCCCGTACGGCTATGCACCAACACGGCGGCTCACCCCCCGGTACAGGACGTAGAGGCCCACGGAGAGCGCGACGTTGACGACGGCGACCACACAGGCGGCGGCGTAGTCGGATTCCAGGATCGCCTTGCCGTAGACGAGCATCGGGAGGGTCGTGACGCCCTTGGCCCCGGTGAAGAGCACGATCCCGAACTCGTTGAGGCACATGACCAGGACGAGGCTGCCGCCGGCGGCGAGCGCGGGCAGCGCCTCGGGCAGGATCACCTGCCGGACGATCCGCAGCGGCCGCGCGCCGAGCGAGGAGGCCACCTCCAGCTGCGCCGTCTCCATCTGCGAGAAGGCGGCGAGCAGCGGCCGCATCACGAACGGGGTGAAGTACGTGATCTCGGCGAGCAGGACGCCCCACGGGGTGGTCAGGAACCGGAAGGGGCCCGAGGGGTCCCCGGTGACGTCCGTCCAGACGCCGTTGGCCATGCCGACCGTGCCGTAGACGAACAGCAGGGCCAGCGTGATCAGGAAGGACGGGAAGGAGAGGAAGACGTCGATGAACTTCGACACCGCCTTCCCGCCGGGGAACGGCACGAACGCGATCACGACGGCGAGCACGAAGCCGAGGACGAGGCAGCCGGCGGTGGAGGCGACGGCGAGCCACACCGTGGTGACGAGCGCCTCCCGGAACGACGCGGAGGCGAGGACGTCCCCGTACGCGCCGGGGGCCAGGGACTCCTGGACGACGAGCGCGAGCGGGTAGAGGAAGACGACGGCGAGCACGGCGACCGGCGGCAGGGCCCAGACCCAGACGGGGGTGGAGCGGCGGGGCCGCACCGCCGTCGCCGCCGGGGCGGCGGTGCTCACGGCACTAGCCATCCGACACCCCCGCGCCCAGCAGGACCGCGTCCTCGGGCGCGAAGTGCAGCGTGACCTCGGTCCCGAGCGGCGGTGTCTCCCGCAGCTCCCGCACGTCCGCCTTCACCCGGTGCCCGCCCACCTCCACGTACAGCCGGTGCGTGGAACCGCGCCACTGGACCTCGCGGACGCGGCCCTTCAGCGCGTTGGGGCCGTCGCCGAGGCCGACCAGGTGCGGCCGGACGCAGAGGGTGGCGGCCGCGCCGAGGACCGGACCGGAGATGCCCTCGGTGGAGACCTTCAGCTCGGTCCCGTCGAGGACGACGCCGTCGACGCCGACCGTCACCGGCAGCAGGTTGGCGTTGCCGACGAACGAGGCGGTGAACTCCGTGCGCGGCCTGCGGTACAGGTCCTGCGGGGTGCCGCAGTCCTGGAGCCGGGCCTTGTCCATGACCGCGATCCGGTCCGCGAGGGTGAGCGCCTCGACCTGGTCGTGGGTGACGTACAGGAGGGACACGTCCGGCAGCTCGCGGTGGAGGCGCGCCAGTTCGGCGAGCATGCCGGAGCGCAGCTGCGCGTCGAGCGCGGAGAGCGGCTCGTCGAGGAGGAGGACCTTGGGCCGGATGGCGAGCGCGCGGGCGATGGCCACGCGCTGCTGCTGGCCGCCGGAGAGCTCCCGGGGGTACCGGTGGGCGTAGGCCGCCATGCCGGTCATCTCCAGTGCCTCGGCGACCCGGCCGGGGATCTCGGCCTTGGGCACCTTCTGTGCCTTCAGGCCGAAGGCGACGTTGGCCTCGACCCGCAGGTGCGGGAAGAGGGCGTACTGCTGGACGACCATGCCGATCCCCCGCCGGTACGGCGGGAGGCCGGTCACGTCACGGTCGCCGATGAGCACCCGCCCGGAGACCGGCCGCACGAACCCGGCGACGGCTCGCAGCGCGGTGGTCTTGCCGGAGCCGGAGGGCCCGAGGAGGGCCATGACCTCGCCGGGTTCGACGGTCAGGTCGAGCCGGTCGAGGACGGTGGTGCCGCCGTACGCGACGGTCACGGCGTCGAAGCGGATGCCGCTGGTCATGCTTCCGACTCCCCGATCAGCGCGGGCAGTCCGGCGACGGAGGGGAGGACGTGCGTCGCGCCGTGCTCCTTGAGGGCCGCCTCGTCGTGGGCGCCGGTGAGGACGCCGGCGACGATCCCGGCGCCGGAGCGGACGCCGCTGAGCATGTCGTACGAGGTGTCGCCCGCGACCACGACCTGCCGGACGTCGTCGGCGGCGCCGGTACGGAGGAAGGCGGCGAGGACCATGTCCGGGTACGGGCGGCCGCGGCCGCCGGCGTCCGCCGGGCAGAGGGTCAGCTCGACCAGGTCGGACCAGCCGAGCGCGTCGAGGATCGCGTCCTGGGTGACCCGGGCGAAGCCGGTGGTGAGGACCACCGTCCGGCCCTGGTCCTTCAGTGCGGCGATGGCCTCGGCGGCGCCGGGTACCGGGGCGATCCGGCCGTCGGAGACCAGCTCTCCGTATGCCGCCTCGAAGGCGAGGTTGGCCTGCTCGGCGCGGGTCTCGTCGCCGCCGAAGAGGTGGCGGAAGACGGAGATCTTGGACTCGCCCATGGTGGCGCGGACGTAGTCGATCATCGTCGCGGGGTCTTCGCCGAGCCGCTCGGCGGCGGCGGTGAAGGCCTGCTCGACGAGGCCGCCGTCGGCGACGGTGGTGCCGGCCATGTCGAGGACGACGAGGGTGTGCTCGCGGGTGTTCGGGTTGCTCATGTGGTTCACCAGCCCAGTTCGTCGGCGGTCTGCTCGGCGATGGCGGGCGAGCAGGTCATGCCGCGGCCGCCCGGCCCCGTCACCAGCCAGACGCCGTCGCGGACCCGCTGGCGGTGGACGACCCGGCCGGTGTCGACGCACTGCGCGTACACCCCGGCCCAGCGGCGCCTGATCTTCGGCAGCGGACGGCCGAGGAAGGACTCGACGACGCGGGTGAGGTGCTCGTAGGGGTCTTCGAGGGTGTCGAAGGCGAAGGGGTGCTCGTACTCGTGGGTGTCGCCGATGGTCAGTCCGCCGTCGAGGCGCTGCACCATGAGGAGCTGCATCCGGTGGGCAGCGGCGGTCGGGTCCTGCGGCTGCGCGGCTTGGAGGGCGTCCAGGGCCTCGGAGGCGTAGGCCGGGTAGTAGCGGAACGAGTCGGCGTCGGCGACGGAGGTGGTGAGCGTCTCGCCGAGCGGTTCGGTCTGCATCATCTGGAGGCGGACGCGGCGGACGGGTATCTCGCCGGCGACCTCGCGGACGAGGCCGGAGAGCCAGGCGCCGGTGCACAGGACGACGGCGTCGCCGGTGTGGGTCTCGCCGCGGTCGTCGCGGACGGCGTTCTCCCCCACGACGTCACGTACCTCACGGTTCGGCAGGAAGGTGTACTTCCCGGTGGCGAGGAGGGCCTCGCGGAGGGCGAGCTGCGCGAGGCGCGGCTCGACGGCCGCGTCGCGCTCGCACCAGAGGGCCGCCTCGAACGCGCCGCGCAGGGCCGGGTTGACCGCGCGGGCCTCGTCGGCCGTCAGCAGCTTGTAGCCGCGGGCGGCGGCGTCGGGGCGGGCCACCGCGGCCTCGGCGACGGCGAGCTCGAGCTCGTTGCGCACGGGGGTGAGGGAGCCGATGGCCCGGAAGCCGAGTCCGGGGACGCGGGCCCCGATGCCCTCCCAGAGCTCCCGGGCGCGCAGGGCGGTGTCCAGCTCCTCCCCGCCCGCCCGTCCGCTCACCCAGATCTGGCCGAAGTTGCGGAGGGACGCTCCGCGCGCCTCGGCCTCGCGCTCGATGTGTACGACCTCGTGGCCGCGTTCCACTGCCTGCCAGGCGTGCATGGTTCCCACCACGCCGGCTCCTACGACGATCACCTTCATGACGACGACGGTCCTGGGGCCGGGTGACCCGGGCGGGGCCGGTGGGCGACGGGACGGTGAACGGACCGACAAGCTTGGACCAGACCCGTTATCTTCTCGTGATCTTGGTGACGGTGGAGGGCCGCCGCCCGCTCAGCCCTGCTTCCCCAGGTGGGCGGTGAAGCTGAAGCGGTCCCCCCGGTAGAGGGTGCGGACCCGCTCCAGGGGGCGGCCCGCGGTGTCCCGGGAGACGCGGTGGAGCAGCAGCATCGGCAGCGCCGGCGGGGTGCCGATCAGGAGCGCCTCACGGGGAGTGGCGAGGACCGTCTCGATGCGCTCGTCGGCGTCGCCGAACGAGATGCCGAGGCGCTCGTGGAGGTACGCGTAGAAGGAGGAGTCCGGGTCGAACTCGGTGTCCAGGTGCGGCGCGCGGGCCTCGGAGACGTACGTGCTCTCCAGGCCGACCCGCTCGTCGTCGGCGAGCAGCACCCGCTCCATGTGCCAGACGGGCTCGCCCCGTTCGGCGCCGACCTCGGGCGCGAGCGCCTCCGGGCAGGGGAAGCGGTCGAGCGAGATCAGGCTGCGGCCGGGGCGAAGGCCCTGGCGGCGGACGCCCTCGGTGTAGCTCGCGAGCGAGAGGGGCTGTTCGAGCTTGGGGCCCGCGACGACCGTGCCGCGGCCCTGGCGGCGCAGCCGCCCCTCCAGGAGGAGTTCGCGCAGCGCCTGCCGCACGGTCTCGCGGGACACCTCGTACCGCACGGCCAGGTCCCGCTCGGTGGGCAGCAGTCCGCCCTCCCCCAACTCGTCGACCATCAGGGCGAGTTTCGCCTTCACGGCGTAGTACTTGGGCACGCGGCCGTGCTCCGGGACACCGGAGTTCACGGGGGCGCCGGGGGTGCCGGGGGTGTTCTGGTAGTTCACCGGGGGATGGTCGCAGACGGGGATGAACGGGAAGGTGTACGCAAGGTGGCTCACCGGTGCCGGGGGCGGCGGCGCGCGTGGCGGACGAGGACCGCGCCGGCGATCACCAGGGCGGCGGCGAGCGGGGCGAGCAGCCGGGCGCTCGTCTCCGACTCCCTTCCCGTGTGGGCGAGTTCATGGTCCGAACCCCCGGGACCGAGGTCCTCCCGGTCCGCCGGGTCCGAGCCGGGCGGCGGGACCGGGGTGCCCGGCGGCCGGGAGGGGGCGGCCGGGTCGGCGGTGCCGGATGTGTCAGGTGCGGGGTCGCTCGGATCACCGGGATCGTTCGGGTCGGGAGGGCCGACGGTCAGGCGGTAGTCGCCCGACTCGCCGACCCAGTCGCCGTCGGCGCCCCGGCGCTGCACGATCGCGGCGTTCACGACGACCTCGTCGGGGGCGGTGCCGGTGCGGAAGGCGAGCCGTACGGGAACGGTGAGGGTCCGCCCCGCGGGCACCGAGAAACCGTCGAAACCGGTGAACGCGCCGACGTTCTCGGCCTCTTCGGTCGCCTCGAAGGCCACCGGCCGCCAGCGCGCGGCCCCGTCGTCGTAGAACTCGAACCGGATCTGCTCGGGCCGCAGCGCCCGCTCGCTGTCGGTGAGGACGAGCACGGGATGGATGCCCGAGCAGGAACCGGCGGTGGTGTTGGTGAGATCGAGCTTCCACTCCTGGAGCCCGCCCCCGGCGGGGTAGTCCTCGGGCCCGCCGTGGAGCCGGGTGTCGAGGGGGAAGGCGGCACCGGCGGGGGCGCCGCAGGTGGGGGCGGGGGGATCGGGGGCGGGTACGGCCGAGGCGGCCGCCGCCCAGGTCAGAGAGCCGATCGCGGCGGCGGCCAGCGCGGCCGCCGCAGTCGGGGTGCGGGCGTTACGCGGTCGCAGGGGGGCGGATGCCATGGGGCCGGGCCTTTGCTGCTCGCGGGCGTACGGGTCGGCCGCGACGCTGCCATGCCGGACGGGGCGGGGCGGGGAGCGACGCCGGGCCCGCCCCCGGACGGCCCGGCCGATCCGCCCGATCGGCCTACAGTCCGATCGTCCGCCGAGCCGCTCTACCGCTCGTCCGATCTCCCGCTCGCCTGCTCGCCTGCTCGCCTGCTTTACCGCTCTCCCGCTCTCCTGCTTTACCGCTCTGCTTACGGGGTTACTTTCCGAAGACCGGGGCGAGAACCAGCCACGCCGCCCCCACCGCCACCGCGTCCCGCTCCCCCGCCACCCCGACCGGGGCCGTCAGACCCAGACCGGTCAGCACCTCCCGCACCCCGTCCGTGAACACCTCGCTCGCGGCGAGCACCTCGCGGCCGCCCAGCAGCACCTGGTCGATGTCCAGGAGCCGTACGAGGTTGGCGGCGCCCGCGCCGAGGACGCGCGCGGCCCCGGGCAGGTCGCCGCGCCCGACCGCCGCCAGGCACAGCACCTCCAGGCAGCCGCGCCCGCCGCAGCCGCACGGGGGGCCGTCGAGCTGGACGGTCTGGTGGCCGAGTTCGCCCGCGCCCGTCCTCTCCCCCCGGAGCGGCGCCCCGCCGAGGACGAGACCCGCGCCCAGGCCCGTACCGAGGTGGACGTACGCGAAGGAGTCCGGGGCGGCGGGGCGGACGGCGAGGCCGAGGGCGGCGGCGTTGGTGTCCTTGTCGAGGACCACGGGCAGTCCGAGGCGTCCGGCGAGTTCCTCGCGGACGGGGTGGCCGGCCCACTCCGGGAAGCCCGTCACCCGGCCCGGGACTCCGGCGCGGTGGTCCAGCGGCCCGGGCATCGCGACCCCGACGCCGAGGACGGGACCCGGACCGGGACCGTGATCGGGACCGGCGGCGTGCAGGGCGCGTACCTCCTCGGTCACCGCGTCCAGGACGGGTCCCGCCCCCGCGCCCAGGTCAAGGGCACGGTGACGGCGGGCGACGGCGGTGCCCGCGAGGTCGGTGAGGAGGGTGGTCAGCTCGTCGCGGTCGAGGTGGACGCCGACCGCGTACCCGGCGGAGGGGATGAGCCGCAGGACCGTGCGGGGCTTGCCGCCGGTCGAGGCGCGGTGACCGGCCTCGGTGGCGAGGCCCTCGGCCCGGAGCCGCGCGGTGATCTTGCTGACGGCCTGGGGGGTGAGTCCGGTGCGTTCGGCGAGTTCGAGGCGGCTGATGCCGGCCTCCCCCGCCGTGCGCAGCAGGTCGAGCACGAGCGCCGCGTTGGGGCTGCGCAAGGCCGGCACGTTCACTCCACCACTCCGATCAGGTCCGTCTCCACCTGCCCATTGTCGCTGTCGCTTGCACTTTGGCAACTCCGTTGCTTAAGTGAGGTGCATGACTGGCACGGACATCACTGGCACGGCCAACTCCGGCACCGCCCCGACGGACCGCACCCCCCTCCGCGTCGGACTCGTCGGCTACGGCCTCGCGGGCTCCGTCTTCCACGCCCCGCTGATCGCCGCCTCCGAGGACCTCGTCCTCGCCGCCGTCACCACCGGCAACCCCGAGCGCGCCGCCGAGGCCCGCGCCGCCCACCCCGGCGTCCGGGTCGTGGCCACCCCCGAGGAACTCTGGGAGGACGGGGCGGCCGACGCGCTCGATCTCGTCGTCGTCGCCTCCCCCAACAAGACGCACGTGGCGATCGCCACGGCCGCGCTCGAGGCGGGCCTCCCGGTCGTCGTCGACAAGCCGCTGGCCGGGACCGCCGCCGAGGCGCGGACGCTGGCCGCCCTCGCCGAGGAGCGGGGCCTGCTGCTCTCGGTCTTCCAGAACCGCCGCTGGGACAACGACTTCCTGACCCTCCGCGGGCTCCTCGACGAGAAGGCCCTCGGCGAGGTGCAGCGCTTCGAGTCCCGCTTCGAGCGCTGGCGGCCGCTCCCCAAGGGCGGCTGGCGCGAGTCCGGCGCGCCCGAGGAGATCGGCGGACTGCTGTACGACCTGGGCAGCCACGTCGTCGACCAGGCGCTCGTCCTCTTCGGCCCGGTGGTCTCGGTGTACGCCGAGTCGGACGTGCGCCGGCCCGGCGCCGAGGCCGACGACGACACCTTCCTCGCGCTCACCCACGCCGGCGGCGTCCGCTCCCACCTGTACGTGAGCGCCACCACCGCCCAGCTCGGCCCCCGCTTCCGGGTGCTCGGGCAGCGCGCGGGCTTCGTGAAGTACGGCCTCGACCCGCAGGAGGCCGCCCTCCGCGAGGGGCTGCGGCCGGTGCCGGGCGGCACGACGTGGGGCACGGAACCGGCGGAGCTGTGGGGCCGGCTCGGCGCCGGCGAGTCGCCGCTGACCGGCGGCGGGACCCCGGTCGAGTCGCTCCCGGGCGACTACCCGGCGTACTACGCGGCCGTGGCCGCCGCCCTGCGCGGCACCGGCGAGAACCCGGTCACGGCGCACGAGGCCGCGGCCGCGCTCGACGTCCTCGAGGCGGCGAGGCGCTCGGCCCGCGAGGGCGTCACGGTGACGCTGTGAACAGCCAGGAGACGGTGGAACTCGAAGCCCAGGAGGCCCGGCTGGTCCTCCCCCGCTTCACGTACGAGGACGCCTGGACGCTCGGCACCCTCCTGGTCGGCATGGCGCGCGAGCGCCAGGCCCCGGTGGCGATCGACATCCGGCGCGGGGCGCAGCAGCTCTTCCACTGCGCCCTGCCGGGGTCCAGCGCGGACAACGACGCCTGGATCGACCGGAAGCGGCGGGTCGTCGAGCGGTACGGCGTGAGCTCGTTCCTGGTCGGCGCCCGGTTCCGCGCGAAGGGGACGACGTTCGAGGCGTCCTCGCGCCTCGACCCCGACCGGTACGCCGCGCACGGCGGTTCGTTCCCGGTCGCGGTCGAGGGCGCGGGGGTGATCGGCTCGGTCACGGTCTCGGGCCTGCCGCAGGCCGAGGACCACGCCCTGGTCGTGGCGGCGCTGGAGCGACTGCTCAGCTCATCCGCCTCCGCCGCCGGCTGAGGACGACGAGCGCGCCGCCGCCGAGGGCGAGACCGACGGCGGTGGCGCCCATGACGATCTTTCCGGAGCCCGCGCCGGTCTCGGAGAGTTCGCCGTGGGGGCCGTGGTGGCCGCCGGAACTCCCGTGACCTCCGTCGTCGCCGTATCCGCCGGAACTCCCGTGACCTCCGTCGTCGCCGTATCCGCCGGAGTTCCCGTTCCCGCCGTCGTCCCCGTACCCGCCGTCACTGCCGCCGTTCGACGAACCGCCGGTCGTGGGGTCGGTGGGGGTGGGGGTGGGAGTGGGGTCGGTGGGGGTGGGCGTCGGGTCCGTCGGGGTGGGGGTGGGATCGGTCGGCGTGGGGGTGGGATCGGTCGGCGTGGGCGTCGGGTCCGTCGGCGTCGGGGTCGGCGTGGGTTCGTTCCCGCCGCAGGCCGGCAGGTCGCCGTTGAACGGGTAGGCGTGGATCTCCTGGCCACCGCCGCCGGTGGTCTCCGAGGCGTGCGTCAGGTTTCCGGTGGTGAAGAACCGGCCGTTCATGCCGGGCATGGTGACGGTCGCGGTGCTGGCCTGGTTGCCGATCAGCACGCTGCCCGCGAACTGGGCCGTGCCCTCGAACTTGACGGCGGTCGCGTCGGGGAAGTTCCACAGCAGCCGCTCGCGCAGACCGTCCGGGAACTGGTTGATGTACGTGTCGATGGTGCGCGTGCCGCCCAGGACGTTGACCAGGACGGTCGCGTCCGCCGGGATCTTGTCGAAGCGGATGCCCTGCTGGCCGCCGCTCGCGGACTCCAGGTCGAAGTCGACGTTGAAGACCTGGAGCTTCGACGTGCCGTCACCCGTGAAGACGGTCTCGGTGTTGTTGTTCTTGGCGGTGCCGGTGGGGGTGCGGGAGGCGCCGTCCACGTACGCGTAACACCGGCTGGCCTCGGTGAGCTGACCGCGGAGCGCGGTGTACGGCCCGGCGGCGCCGGCGTCCTTCACCGGGGTCGGGTTCACCGTGCCGGAGAGCGTGCCCCCGTACCGTACGACGCCGCTGACCGTGCCCTCCTCGGCGAGCAGCCGCTGGCCGGTGGCGACGGTGAGGTTCTTGCCGACGGTGAGGAAGTCGGTGCCGTTGACCGGCGGGACGCGCGAACCGACGCCCGCGACGCCCACGTTGTAGACGCTGGAGGCGCCCGCGCGCTTGTTCATGTCGAAGCCGCCGAGGACGACGACCTTGCCCTCGGCCTCGGCGGCGGCCTCGCGGACGAGCATGTCGCCGCCGACGTAGACGTTGATGTTGTTGTCGCGGTACTTCACTTCCCCGCTGCCGATGTCGGGGTACGGGCCGGGCGGGCAGGTGCCCGGCAGACAGGGGCCGAGGCCGCCCGGCAGCGGGTCGGCCCAGCCGTTGACGGCGAGGGCGCCGACGAGGGCGGTGGCCACGACGGTGGAGGCGGCGATGACGGCGAGACGGCGCCGGTCACGCCGTCTCTCGTGAGGGGTGGGTTCCATATCCGGCAATATGCAAAAACTGTATGAAAATGGCGACGCCCCACGCGGGGCGCCGCCATTTTCCGGAAGGAAGGATGCAATCGGGGATCAGGCGCTCTTGAGCTCCTGCCGCTGCCGGCCGAGTCCGTCGACCTCCAGCTCGACGACGTCGCCGGGCCGCAGGTACGGCTTGGGCTCCGGCTGCCCCATGGCGACACCGGCGGGGGTGCCGGTGTTGATGACGTCACCCGGGTAGAGGGTCATGAACCGGCTGACGTACCGGACGACCTCCGCGACCGGGAAGATCTGGTCCGAGGTGTGACCGTCCTGCTTGAGCTCGCCGTTGACCCAGAGCCGCAGGCCCAGCGCCTGCGGGTCGGGCACCTCGTCGGCGGTGACGAGCCAGGGGCCGAGCGGGTTGAAGGTCTCGCAGTTCTTGCCCTTGTCCCAGGTGCCGCCGCGCTCGATCTGGAACTCGCGCTCGGACACGTCGTGGGCGACCGCGTACCCGGCGACGTGCGCGAGGGCCTCCTCGTCGGTCTCCAGGTAGCGGGCGGTGCGGCCGATGACGATCGCGAGCTCCACCTCCCAGTCGGTCTTCACCGAGCCGCGCGGGACGAGCACGGTGTCGTCCGGGCCGACGACGGTGTCGGCGGCCTTGAGGAAGACGACCGGCTCGGCGGGGGTGGCCTGGCCGGTCTCGGCGGCGTGCCCGTGGTAGTTCAGCCCGATGCACACGACCTTGCCGATCCGGGCGACCGGCGGGCCCACGCGCAGCCCGGTCGCGTCGAGCGCGGGCAGCACACCGGCACCGGCGGCGGCCCGGACCCGGTCCAGGGCGGAGGCGTCGGCGAGCAGACTGCCGTCGATGTCGTCGACCAGCGCGGACAGGTCGCGAAGCGTCCCGTCCTGGTCGAGCAGGGCGGGACGCTCGGCTCCGGGCGGGCCGACACGCAGCAGCTTCATGGACTTCTCCCTGTGGTCGAGGCGGGCCCGGGAAAGGCCCTGAGGTACCCCGGCCGATGGAGTGCGGCCATCGGAGGATTGGTCGATCCTCCAAGAGAACGGGTCACTCTGCAAGACCCCGTTCACCCCCTGGACCCTTACGCGCGAGTAGCAACGGGTGCGGCCGCCTCCTCCGGCCCCTGCTGGTCCCGGAAGAGGAAGGCGCGTTCGGCGGCGGTCCAGGCGGTGCTGGTGACGATGTAGAGGGCGGCGGCGAGCGGCACGACGGCGACCGAGATCAGGGTCGCGAAGGAGAGCAGCGGCATCACCTTCGCGATGGCGCCCGCGCCGGGGGTGGGCTGGCCCAGGTCCAGCGGCTGGGCGGCGAGCTGCGCCTTCGTGCGCCGGTACGTGAACGTGGCCACGGCGGCGACGAGCGCGAACAGCACGAGGTAGACCCGGCCGGCCGGGCCGAGGACGCCGCCGTGGGAGAGGGCGTCGGCCCAGTGGTCGCCGAGCGGGGCGGCGAAGAGGGTGTGCCCGGCCATCCGGTCGCCGGAGAACAGGTGGTACATCAGCAGGAACGCGGGCGCCTGGAGCAGGCTGGGCAGGATGCCGGCGAACGGCGAGACCTTCTCGCGCGCGTGCAGCTCCAGGACCGCCTTCTTGAGCCGCTCCGGGTTCTTGGCGTGCTTCTTGCGCAGAGCGGCCAGCTCCGGCGCGATCCGGGTGCGGGCCTTCTGGCCCCGGGCGGAGGCCCGCGACAGGGGGTGGATCGCGAGCCGTACGAGCATCGTGAAGAGGACGATCGCGGCGGCCGTGGCGGTGGTGGCGAAGAGCGGCTGGAGCAGGTCGGCGAGCCGCTCGACCAGGGAAGCGAAGACGTTCATGGGAGCCCTCCGTGGGGTCTCGTCGTGCCGGGGTGGGGAAATTCGGCATGACGGATCCGCGAGAGGTGCTCGCTGTATGGGTGGGCAGGGGTGGGCGGGCTCCCTACGCGGCCGTCAGGAGGGGACGGCCGGGAGCGCGGGGTCTGCGACGCCCCGCGGCGTCGGGATCGCGCTGGGGCAGGAAGGCGGTCCGCCGCTCACGGTCGCGGATCGCGGTGCGGACGGCGGTGCGCGGCACCACCGGGGCCGTACGGGCTCCGAACAGGCAGCAGACGACGGTGGTGGCGGCGAGGGCGACGGCGGCGGAGACGCCACCGCCGTCGGAGAGCAGCAGGTCGGCGAGGGCGAGCAGGAAGAAGAGCGGCGCGACGACGCGCAGGACCAGACTCCTGGTCGTCATACCGCCCCCTCTCGCCCTGGTCCGGCGCCCTTTTCACGGTCGCTCACCGTGAAGACGCACGGGACTCTCCGGGAGTTCCCGCGGGATCGTGGGAATTCAGCGGGACCAGGAGACGGCGGGCGCCGAGCAGGGCGCGGCTGACCGGATCGGCGGGTTCCCGGTCGAGCCCGGCGCCCGGCCGCATCTCGACGTCGGCGGGCGGCACGGGGATGCGGCAGGCCGGGCACTCCCCGTACGGGCCGAGTTCGGTGCCGCAGTCGGCGTGATGGAAGTGCCGCACGGGTACGGCGCCGGGGACCTCGGCCCGCCCCCACGCGCCGAGCGAGCGCAGGACCGGCCAGAGGGCGAGCCCGCGCTCGGTGAGCACGTACTCGTCGCGCGGGGGCGACTCCTGGTAGCGGCGCCGGTCCAGGACGCCCGCCTCGACGAGGGCCTGGAGGCGGGCGGCGAGGACGGCGCGGGGGGCGCCGAGGTGGACGAGGAAGTCGTTGTAGCGGCGGACGCCGTAGAAGGCGTCGCGGACGACGAGGAGGGTCCAGCGCTCGCCGATGACCTCCAGGGCGCGGGCGATGGAGCACTGCTGGTGAGCGTAGTCCTTGCCGAGAGCCATGACCCCATCGTACCCAATCCAGGTTCATTCAGTGAACCTACCTGGTACCGTGAGGGTCACACGTAAGTTCAATCACCGAACCGACAGGTGGAGGTACCCGCCGTGCCCCAGCTCGCGCCCACCGGCCACACCTCCGCCCCACCCCACGACGGCCGCGCCCCGGCACGCCCCGGGGCCGCCCTCACCGTCACCGCCGCGGCCACCGCCGTCGCCCTGATGAACTACACGGCCCCGATGCTGACCCTCCCCGACACGGCCGCCGCCTTCGGGACCCCGCCCTCCGCCCAGGCCTGGCTGCTCAACGGCACCCCGCTCGGCCTCGCCGTCCTCCTCCTGGTGGCCGGCAGCCTCGCCGACGCCCACGGACGCCGCCGGATCTTCCTCCTCGGCACCCTCGCCCTCGGCCTCACCACCGCCCTCGGGGCCCTCGCGGACTCCACCCTCACCTTCACCGCGGCCCGCATCGCGCAGGGCGCGGCAAGCGCCGCCGTCCTCGCGGGAAGCCTCGGCCTGCTCGCCCACGCCTACCCGGCGGGCCGCGACCGGATCAGGGCGACCGGGATCTGGGGCGCCTCCGTCAGCGCGGGCATCGCCCTGGGCCCGCTGCTCGCGGGCGCCCTGAGCCTGGCGGACTGGCGCCTGGTGTACGGCACGCTGGGCGCGGCCGCCCTGGTGATCGCGGGGGCGGGGGCGCGGGCCCTGAGGGCGGACGAGACGAAGCGGGAGGGCTCGGGCTCCCGCCCCGACATCGCGGGCGCGACCGCGCTCGGACTGGCCCTGGCGGCTCTGCTGACCGCGCTCACCCTCGGCCGGGACGGCTGGCTGCGCCCCCAGGTGGGGCTGCTGCTGTTCGCCGCGGTCGCACTGACCGCGCTGTTCGTGGCGGTCGAGCGCCGGAGCCGTACGCCCATGGTGGACCTGGCGCTGTTGCGGCGGCCCGCGTTCCTGGCGTCGACACTGGGGGCGCTGTTCACGGGCCTGGCGGTGATCGGCCTGTTCAGCGTGGTGCCCGCACTGCTCCAGGGCGGGGCGGGGATGTCGCCGCTCGGGGCGGCGTGGCTGTTCGTGCTGTGGTCCGGCACGGCGTTCCTGGTGGCCCTGCAGGCGCGCCGCCTCCCGGCCCGGCTGTCGGCCCCGTACCAACTGGCCCTGGGGTTCGCCCTGTCGGCGGCGGGGGTGCTGGCCCTGCTCGGCGGCCTCGAAGGCCCGACGGCCTCCTGGTCCCGCCTGCTCCCCGGCCTCCTGGTGGCGGGCGCGGGCAGCGGCCTCCTGAACGCGGCGCTGCCCCGGCTCGCGGTCGACTCCGTGCCGCCGGAACGGGCGGCGATGGGCTCGGGGGCCAACAACACCGCCCGCTACATCGGCTCCTCGGCGGGCGTGGCCCTGATGCTGGCCCTCGCCACGGCGGGAACGGGCCCGGACACGGCGGTCGTCGTCTCGGCGGCGCTCGCGGTGACCGGCGCGGTGGTCACCCTGACCCTCGGCCGACGGCCGCGTCGGTGAACTCCTCACGGGCGAGGACGTCCTCGTCGGCCCGCTCGTCGGCGCGGCCGGCCGGCCCGTACAGGCTCACGGCGACGGCGAAGGCGAGATTGACGACGAGGGCGAGCAGCCCGGCGTTGACGCCCCAGAGGGGATCGTTCCCGGAGAAGACGAGCGCGCAGACGAGACCGACCCCCACCACGAGCCCGCTGACGGCACCCGCCACCGTCATCCGCCGCCACACGAGCCCCAGCAGCACCAGGGGAAGGAGCTGCGCCATCCCCTCGTAGGAGATGAGCGAGAGACGTACCAGGGTGTTGGGCGCGGTGTACGTCATGACGAGCGCGAGCGACCCGGCGACGACCACGACGATCTGCGAGAGCCCCTTCTCGCGCGCCCGCAGCCCGGGCGCGAGACTCAGCACGCTCCGCCCCCACATGGTGCCGATGACCAGCATGAACACCGCCATGGGCACGATCGAGGAGAGCGCCGCGGCGACGCCGACGATCCCGACCGCCCAGGCCGGCAGCGCGTCCGTGACCAGCTTGAACAGCGCGAGGTTCGACTCGGCGCCGACGAGCCCCGGGACGACGAAGAGGGCGGCCATGCCGAGCACCATGGGGACGAAGAGCAGGACGTTGTACGCGGGGAGCCAGACGGCGTTGCGGCGCAGGGTGTCGGCGTCACGGGCGCCGAGGTACCCGGCGACGGTCGTCGGGAAGATGACGACGGTCAGGGAGTTGAGCACGGTGGTGGAGGCGAACCAGCCGACCCCGTACCCGCTGCTCTCGCCGCCGTGCCCGGGCAGCTTCAGCCACGCGCCCTTCTCGTCCACGAGCCGCCCGAAGAAGTCCCCGAACCCGCCGAAGTAGTGCGACGGCACGTACACGATCAGGAACCCCAGGGTCAGCACGACGAGGCCGTCCTTGAGCACGGACACCCAGGCACTCCCCCGCAGCCCGCTGACCACGACGAAGGCCGTGGTGACGGCGAAGGCGAGGAAATAGGCCAGGTCGAGACCGATGGTCCCGTACGAGATCGTGGAGACGACCACGCCCATGCCGGTGATCTGGAGCTGGATGTACGGCAGGAGGAAGACGGTCGCCAGCACGGCGACGACGGCACCGAGCCAGGGCCTGCGGTACCGGTGGGCGGCCATGTCGCTGAGGGCGACGAGCCCGTGCTTGCGCGCGTACCCCCAGAGCATGGGCCCGACGACGTAACCGACGGCGTAACCGCAGGACATGTAGGCGACGACGTACAGAACGGGCGCACCGTAGTTGTAGCCCCACCCGGCGGCGCCGAGATAGCTGAAACTCGTGTAGCCCTCCCCCGCCATCAGCACCCAGATGAAGACGGGCCCGAGCGAACGCCCGCCGACGGACCAGGCGTCGAGCCCGCCGGTCTGGTGCCGGCGCACGGCGAGGAGCCCGAGAGCGACGGTGAGCACCATGAAGAACGCGAAGACGGACACGGCGACGCCCGCGGAGCTCACGACCGGTCACCCCGCCGGGCGAGGAAGACCGCGAAGGGGGTGACGAGCGTGGCCCCGAACAGCCAGAGCACGAACAGCGGCACCCGGTTCACGAACGGCAGCGCGACGACGAAGAGCACGTACGGAACGAGGAGCCACAGCAACTGGGGCCGGCGTCTGATCACCGAACGAGCCTAACTAGCCGACCAGCTTGGCCCAGACGACGAGCCGATAGGCGCTGCTGAACTCGGGGGTGCAGGTGGTGAGGGTGAGGTAGGCGCCGGGGGCGTCGTACCCGTAGGACGGCTTGACGAGCGACCGGGGCACGGGACGGACGACCCCCACGTCGTGAGGAGCGGTCCGCGGCAGGATCTGGTCGACGCGATAGGTGTAGGTGCCGCTCCGGGTCCGCACGGAGATGACATCGCCCGCGGCGAGCCGGTTGAGGTACCGGAACGGCTCACCGTGGGTGTTGCGGTGCCCGGCGAGGGCGAAGTTCCCGGGCCGGCCGGGGCCGGCGGTGCCCGGATAGTGCCCGACGTACCCCCGGTCGAGGACGGAACGCTTGGAGACGCCGTGGGCGACGGGAACGGTGAGACCGAGCCGGGGGATACGGAGAACGGCGAAGGCCTCGGAGGAGGAGAGAGAGGGAGGAGACGCGGCGCGAGACGACGACGGGCGGGCATCGGACGGGGGGAGGGGATCGGACGCGGGGAGAGGATCGGACGCCGGGACCGACGGAGACGCGGCGGACGGCGGGGACAGCGGCGGCGCCGACACCCCGGCCGGGCTCGGGAGCGGCTCATCGAGACCACCCCACTCCCGCTCCAGAACGGCGACCTCCCGGCGGGCATCCGCGAGGGCCTGCTGATTGGTCCACCACAGCTGATGGACCACGAGGAGCAGCACGACGACACCGCAGGTGACGAAGGCCTCCGCGGCCACCCACAGCACCCGCGCGCCGGTACGCCGCCGCCCTCGCGACTGGACGACGACCGGCACCCGCTGCCCCACCCTGGCCCGCACCCGGGCACGATAAGCGCTGAGGTGCCAACTCTCCAGGCCCGTACAGCAGTACGGTGGAGGGCATGCGCCCCGACACGCCTGCCGCCCACACCACCGAAGCCGAGCGCCTGCTGCGCACGGCAGCGCAGTACCCCGGGGACAGGGAGCCCCTGTACCTGCGGGCCGCGGCCCACCTGGAACTCGCCGGCGACCGCCCCGCCGCGACGGCCCTCTACGACGAGCTGCTGTCCGGGGAGCCGGCGAACCCGCTCCTGATCAGGGCACTGAAGGCGGCGAACCTGTGGGAGTACGGCCACGAGGCCGAGGCCCGCGCGATCATCGAAGGCGTCCGGCGCGCACGGCCCGCGGACGCGGCACCCTGGCAGATCACCGCGGAGACGCTGGAGGCCCACGACGAGCTGGAAGCGGCGGAGAAGACCCTGACGGAAGCCGCCGAACTCCTGGCCACCCCGCCGGACCTCCCCCACGCGACCCAGTCCCTCCTCACGACCCGCCACCGGGTACGCAGGATGCTGGCCCTGCCGCACGACACCTGGGACACCCGGGCGGACGCCCTGCACGCAGGGGACGTCCCCCTGGACGAACTCCACGACCCGAAGCGCCTGTGGTCACTGGGCTCGGAGGACCCGGCGGAACTCCAGGCGGAGATCACCCGCCTCCGCTCGGAACTGGGCACCTACCGCACGGCCCTGTCCCGCCCGTTCCCGGTGGCGGTCCTGCACTGGCCGGAACGGGAACTGGACGAACTGCTGACGGCGTACCCGGAACTGGAAGCGGAGTACCCCACCTACCGAGCCCACCTGACGGACATCGAAGCCTCCCTGCGCGAACTCTCCCAGGCCGGCACCCCGAACCTCGGCATCGTCCGCGCGACGGTCCCCTCCTACGAAGCCTTCGCAGCCTCAGAATCCACCAAACCGTCCAACGCGGACCTCCTCCCCCAGTACGCAACGACCCTGGCGGCCCGGGGCCGAGCAACGGCTTGGCCCCCGGCCCGGGGGGCGGACTGCTGGTGCGGCTCGGGACGGACTTATGGGGAGTGCCACGGGGGCACGGAACAGGACTGAGGCGCCCCTAGGCGCTCGGCACCAGGCCCCACGCAGCGGCCGTAAGAGTCCCGTCCCACGCAACGGGATCGTCTCCGGTGGGCCAGACGGCGGCGATCCCCAAGGTTTCCAGGTAGGGGCCGAAGACGCCTATCGGGGCGCTGAAGACAGCCAGGAGATGGGGGTCTTGCCGTTCGGTCTGCTGGTAGTAGGCGTAGCGGTACTCAAAGAGCTGCGCTACGGCCTGCCGGACGGCATCGCGGTGTCCGCCTTCAGGTACTTGTTTGGCCTCGACAAGCCACTCAAGGGACGAATTCTCGGTACGGAGGATCAAGTCGCGATGGCCGATTGAGGTGTTGATCGCCTGGTACGAGCAAGCAGCTGCGTGCGCGGCGAACTCCCGCAAGAGTCGCTCATGGTCGCGCCTGCGGCGCTTCCTGCCGCCCTCCAACGTGACCCAATAACCCTCGCTGTTCCCCGGCTGGAATGCGCCCGGCTCATTCCCCTCGACGCCGTGCGCCCCGAGGAAGGACACCGGCGGTTCGTCCGCAGTCGGGAACTCGATGTCCACGAAGCAGCGATCCACGGCCGCCGCGTGGGAGAGAAGCTCCACTGCTTCGGCGAGGTGCCGCGCCAGTTCTTCGTCCGAGGGAAGGTTATTCAGCTCGTACCGCCGTGCAGCGATGTCAGCGTGCTCATAAGCACGCGGGCGCCAACCGAGGTCAGCAGAGTCCAGATGGACGCCGTCCTGCCAGTCACGCGCCAGCTGAGGCGGCAGCGCAAGCCGATAGGGAGTGCCGCGCTCCTTCAGGTATTTGCGGAGCTTCGCGCCCGTCCCGTAGTGCTGCGGCTTGGAGGCTTCAGAGACGCCTTGCTGGAGCGACAGCGTGACGGATTTACGGTCGGCATCGAAGAGGTACGCGAGATACAGCCCGTCCTGCGGGTCGGTGTTGACGTCCTTGTGGAAGACACCGATCCAGGGGACCCGCGCCATGTTTCCCTTGCCTGCAAACCCCAGGGCAGAGCACCCGTCCGGCAGCGGAAGATCAGTGAGCTGCGCGACCCCCCAGAGCAGGGCACAGTCGTCCCGACTGGTCGAGGTCACCCCTGTGGGGTCGTAGATCCTCGCCACGTTCTGAAGCAGGTCACGGAGAGCCATCCGTGGACGCTACCGCTACATGATCAGAACTACCTGTGATCGTGCTCACAATGGAACGAAAGCTCGTCAACTCTGCAGCCTGAGCGCCGTCATCCAGTCAGCATCGAAATCCCCACCTTTAGACTCGCTTCTCACGGTTCCTTCCGAGAAAGGCCCCACCATGCCCCGTATCCCCTCCCCCGCCATAGCCGCCGTCGGGCTCGTCGGGGGGTATGCCGTTGCTCGGTGGAGCAAGAAGCGGGCCCTTGGGGGTGTCGTGCTTGCTGTGGCCGGGGGTGTGGCCGGGCGGGAGTGGCAGCGGGTCGGTGGGGGCAAGGTGGCTGCCGGGCTCGGGGTCGCCTATGTCGCCGCCTTCGCCGGGTCCCATCCGCTTGCCAAGAAGATCGGCGCCTGGCCCGCCGTGTTCTCCGTCGCCGGCGGCATGGCCGCCGCCTCCTGGGCCGTCACCCGCGGGAAGTAGTCCCGGAGTGGTCCGCTCTCAGCCGCCCGCCGCGTGGCTCACCGTGTAGATCAGGAGGCCTGCCAGGGCGCCGACCACCGTGCCGTTGATGCGGATGAACTGGAGGTCGCGGCCGATGTTCGCCTCGATCTTCTTCGAGGTCTGGGTGGCGTCCCAGCCGGCCACCGTGTCGGTGATCAGGGACGTGATCTCGGGGCGGTACGTCGTGACCACGTACGCCGCCGCGTCCTCCGCCCAGCCCTCGACCTTCGACTGGAGGCGGGCGTCCGTCGACAGGCGGTTGCCGAGGGAGATCAGGGACGCGCGGGCGCGGAGGCGGAGTTGGCTGCGGTCGTCCTCGGCCGCCGCGATGATCAGGGAGCGGACCGACGCCCAGGCCGAGGCGATGATGTCCTGGATCTCCGGGCGGGCCAGGAGGTCCGACTTGAGGCGCTCGATGCGGGCGCGGGTGTCGGTGTCCGCCTGGAGGTCGGACGCGAAGTCGGTGAGGAAGCGGTCGATGGCGCCGCGCGCCGGGTGGCCCGGCATGTCCCGCATCTCCGTCACGAAGCGGAGCAGTTCCTTGTAGACGCGCTCGCCGATGCGCTTGTCCACGAAGCGGGGGGTCCAGCCCGGGGCGCCGCCCTGCACCGCGACCATCACCGAGTCGCCGTGGGTGACCAGCCAGTCGTGGGCGCGGCTGCAGATCAGGTCCACCGCCCGGTGGTGGGCGCCGTCCGCGACGATCTTCTCCAGGGTCTTGCCCAGGCCGGGGGCGATCTCCGCCGCTTCCGCGCGCCGGGTGATCGCCTCGCCCACGACCGCCTGGACGTCGGAGTCCCGCAGGACGGTGAGCGCGCCCCGGAGGGCTGTCGCCGCCTCCGCCGTCACCCGGTCGGCGTGTGCCGGGTCCGCCAGCCACGCGCCCAGCCGGCCGCCGATGCCGAGGGCCGCCAGTCTGCCCCGTACGACGTCGGCGGAGAGGAAGTTCTCGCCGACGAACTGGCCGAGCGAAGCGCCGAGCTGGTCCTTCTTGGTCGGGATGATCGCCGTGTGCGGGATCGGCAGGCCGAGGGGGCGGCGGAACAGCGCCGTCACCGCGAACCAGTCGGCCAGCGCGCCGACCATGCCGGCCTCCGCCGCCGCCGCGACATAGCCCGTCCAGGGCCCCCAGCCGGCGTTCCGCGCCCAGGTCGCCAGCGCGTAGATCACGGCCACGGCGAGCAGCAGCGCCGTCGCCAGCGCCTTCATGCGGCGCACGCCCCTGCTCTTCTCCGCGTCCGCCGCCGTGTACGAAAAACTCACCATGGACCGACCTCCTACATCAGGGACTCCCGGCGCTCGTCCCGAGTTCCCCCGTACATCTTCGCGATCACCGTCTCGATGTCGGGTTCCCGCACCGAGAGGTCGAGCAGGGGGTAGCGCGCCGCCACCGCCGAGACCAGCGGGGCCGCCGACGCCGTCGCGGGGAAGGCCAGCCATTGGCGGGGGCCCTCCGACCGTACGAAACGGGCGCCCGGCACGTCGGTGATCGGGGGCAGTTCCCGCTCCAGGTCCACCACGAGCTGCCGTTCGCTCTCGCCGACGGCGTGCAGGCCGGCGAGCTCCCCGTCGTACATCAGCCGCCCGTGGTCGATCACCATCACCCGTGAGCACAGCTGCTCGATGTCGGTGAGGTCGTGGGTGGTGAGGAGGACCGTCGTGCCCCGTTCGGCGTTGAGGTGCCGGAGGAAGTCCCGCACGCGCGCCTTCGACACGACGTCCAGGCCGATCGTCGGCTCGTCCAGGTACAGCACCTCCGGGTCGTGCAGCAGGGCCGCCGCGATGTCCCCGCGCATCCGCTGGCCGAGCGACAGCTGCCGTACCGGCACGTCCAGCAGGTCCCCCAGCTGGAGGAGGTCCACGCAGCGGTCGAGGTTCTCCCGGTAGCGGGCGTCGGGGATGCGGTACATCCGGTGCGCCAGCCGGTACGAGTCCTTCAGCGGCAGGTCCCACCAGAGGGTCGTCCGCTGGCCGAACACCACCCCTATCCGCTGTGCCAGGCGGGTGCGCTCGCGGGCCGGGTCGATGCCGGCGACCCGCAGCCGGCCGCCGGTGGGGGTGAGGATGCCGGTGAGCATCTTGATCGTGGTCGACTTCCCGGCGCCGTTCGGGCCGATGTAGCCGACCATCTGCCCGCGCTCCACGGCGAAGCTGATGCCGTCGACCGCCCGGACCTCCTTCTTCTCCCGGCGGAGCAGGCCCGCGCGCCTGCGGACCGTGAAGACCTTCTCCAGTTTCTCCAGCTCGATGAACGGCACCGGCTGTCCTCAGCTTCCTGTCGATCGGTACGAGCGGATTCCGGCCCGCCACGCCAGGCCCGCGACCCCGCAGCAGACGGCCGCGACCAGGGGCGAGGCGAAGGCCGCCCAGTCGGGGACCCCGGCCGGGGCGGGGCGGTCGAGGACGTACAGGGCGGGCAGCCAGTTCACGAACGCCAGCGGGACCACGTACACGACACCCCGCACCAGGTCCTGGGCGAAGATCGTCGGCGGGTATCCGAGCAGGGTGTTCCCGCCGTACGTGAAGGAGTTGGTGACCTCCGCCGCGTCCTGCGTCCAGAACAGCGCCGACGCGCCGAGCACCATCACCGCCGCGAAGATCACCGCCCCGCAGACCACCGTCACCGGCAGCAGCAGGACCTTGACCGGCGTCCACGCCACGTCCAGCAGGAGCAGGCCCCAGACCAGCACGAACAGCCCCTGGGCGACCCGGCCGAACCGCCGCAGCGCGAACTTGTCCGCCGCGACCTGCGCGAGCAGCGGCGCCGGCCGCATCAGGAAGGTGTCGAGCGAGCCGTCCCGCACCCGCTTCCCCATCCGCTGGAGCGAGCCCATCGTCAGGTCCGCGATCCCGAACGCCGTCCCCGCCGTGCCGTACAGCAGGGCGACCTCCGCGAAGGTGAAACCGCCGAGGCTGCGCACCTGGCCGAACATCAGCAGGATCACGACGAAGTCGAAGAAGGTGACGCAGAAGCTGGTGAAGAGCGTGAGCGCGAAGGACGCGCGGTACGTCATCGTCGAGCGGATCCACATGCCCGCGACCAGGCGGTACGTCCGCAAGGAGTCGCCGACGGGCCCGTACGCCCGCACCCCCTCAGCCACCCTGCACCACCACCTTCCGCGTCGCCGCCGCCTGGGCCGCCCGCCCGGCGCCGAACAGCACCACCGCCCAGGCGCCCTGGAAGGCGTACGCCCCCGCGAGCTCCCAGCCCTCGTACTTCCCCAGGTACACATCGGCCGGCACCTGGAGCAGCGACGCCCACGGCAGGACGCGGGCGACCTCGCCGAGCGCGCCGGGGAAGACGTTCAGGGGCAGCAGCATCCCCGAGAAGAACAGCCCGCCCAGCCAGGCCACCTGCACCACGCCCTGGCCGTCGAGCAGCCAGAACGCGCTCATCGCCACCAGGTACCAGATCGCGAAGCTGACCGTGGAACCCAGCGCCACGGCCACCAGGAAGGCGAGCCAGCCCCCCGGGCCTGAGGGCAGGGTGAAGCGGAAGGCGAGCCAGCCGAGGGCCATCGGAGCGACGCCGCGGCCGAGCAACTGGTAGGCGGACCGGCCCGCGTTGGCCGAGAACCACCAGGTCTGCAGGTCGGCGGGGCGGTAGAGGTCGACCGCGATGTCCCCGGTCCTGATCCGCTCGATCAGCTCGTCCTCGAAGCCACCGCCCATCATCCCGCAGACCGTGATCAGCGCCTGCCCGATCCACACGTACGCCAGGGCGTCGTCCATCGAGTAGCCGCCGAGCCGGGGACGTTCGTCCCAGAGGGCGATGTAGGTGTACGACAGGATGAAGCCGAAGACGGTGTTGGTGAAGACCCCGGCCGCCGTCGCCACCCGGTAGGTGGCGTAGCGCCGGAAACCGCCCGCGGCCACCGTCGCGTACAGCCGCAGCATGCGGCTTCTCCTCCCCGGTCCGTAAAGCACCGAAAAACGCCGAAGCGCACGACCCTAGCGAAGCGCCGGCGCGGACCGCGACCGGATTTCCCGTCAGCTTCGGGTCGCGTTCAGGAGTTTCGTCCCCTTGAGGGCAATATGAGGTGTCATGCCCCCTTCCTCCGGTACGAGCGACTCCGACGCCCCCCGGCCGGCCCGCACACCCGGCTGGGAACCGAGGGACCCCACCCTCACCCCTCCCCCACCCCCCGCCCGGAAGAGCCGCCCCCGCCGCCTCCTGCGCACCCTCCTCTGGCTGCTGCTCCTCGGCACCCTGCTGCTCGCCGGCGCCTTCGCCGCCGGCTACCTCCTCGTGGAGATCCCGCCCGCCAACGCCGCCGCCGTCGCCCAGTCCAACGTCTACCTCTACCGGGACGGCAGCACCCTCGCCCGCGACGGCGAGACCAACCGCGAGAACGTCCGGCTCGACCGCGTCCCCCTCACCGTCCGGCGGGCCGTCCTCGCCGCCGAGGACCGCGACTTCCACACCTCACGCGCCGTCGACCCCAAGGCCATGGTCCGCGCCGCCTGGAACACCGTCACCGGCAAGGGCCGCCAGTCCGGCTCCACCATCACCCAGCAGTACGTCAAGAACTACTACCTGGGCCAGGAACAGACCCTCACCCGGAAGGCCAAGGAGTTCTTCATCGCGATCAAACTCGGCCGCGAGAAGAGCAAGGAGGAGATCCTCCAGGGCTACCTCAACACCAGCTACTTCGGCCGCAACGCCTACGGCGTCCAGGCCGCCGCCCGCGCCTACTACGGCAAGGACGTCGAGGACCTCGACACCGCCGAAGGCGCGTACCTCGCCTCCGTCCTCAAGGCCCCCAGCGCCTACGACGTCACCACCCACCCCGAGAACCGCGCCAAGGCCGTGGCCCGCTGGAACTACGTCCTCGACGGCATGGTCACCGAAGGCTGGCTCACCCGCGCCGACCGCGCCACCGCCGCCTTCCCCACCCCCCAGACCGCCCGGCCCGCCACCGGCCTCTCCGGACAGCGCGGCTACCTCGTCCAGGCCGTCGAGGAGTACCTGACCGGGCACGGCATCATCGACGAGAAGACCCTCGCCGGCGGCGGCTTCCGGATCACCACCACCCTCGAACCCGCCAAACAGGACGCCCTCGTCCAGGCCGTCGAAGACCGGGTCATGACCCGGCTCGACCCCGCGAACGCCCCCGCCGACCGGTACGTCCGCGTCGGGGCGGCCGCCGTCGACCCGGCGACCGGCAAGGTCCTCGCGATGTACGGCGGCGTCGACTACACCCAGCAGTACGTCAACAACGCCACCCGCCGCGACTACCAGGTCGGCTCCACCTTCAAGCCCTTCGTCTTCACCGCCGCCGTACAGAGCGGCGCCCAGACCCAGCACGGCGAACCCATCACCCCCTACACCGTCTACGACGGCACCAACCGGCGGCCCGTCGAGGGCTGGACCGGCAGCCCGTACGACCCCGCCAACGAGGACGACGAGAGCTACGGCGAGATCCCCGTCGGCACCGCCACCGACCTCTCCGTCAACGCCGTGTACGCCCAGATGGCCGTCGACGTCGGCCCCGGACACGTACGCCGCACCGCGGTCTCCCTCGGCCTGCCCGGCAGCACGCCCGACCTCACCGCCTCCCCCTCCATCGCCCTCGGCCCCGCCACCGCCAGCGTCCTCGACATGGCCACCGCGTACGCCACCCTCGCCGCGCACGGCCGGCACGGCCGCTACAGCCTCGTCGAGCGCCTCAGCCGGGACGGCCAGGAGATCGGCCTCCCCGCCCCCGAGGCCCGGCAGGCCGTCACCCGGGAAGCCGCCGACACCACCACCTCGATCCTCCGCAGCGTCGTCGAGACCGGCACCGGAACCGCCGCGCAGACCGCCGGCCGGCCGGCCGCCGGGAAGACCGGCACCGCCGAGGACGACAAGGCCGCGTGGTTCGCCGGCTACACCCCGGAGCTCGCCACCGTCGTCGCCCTGATGGGCCAGGACCCCGAGTCCGGCCGGCAGGAACCGCTCTACGGGGCGCTCGGACTGCCCCGGATCAACGGAGGCGGCGCGCCCGCCGAGATCTGGGGCCAGTTCACCCGCGAGGCACTGGCGGGCACGGCGCCGCGGGACTTCGAGCTCCAGCTGATGCCGGGGGCGGAGGAGCCGCCGCCGGTGCCACCGATGCCGGACGGCCCCGAGGGGGCCGACGGCGGGGGTGGTGGGGGCGGGGACGAGACGGGCGAGGCCGGCCCCGGGGCGTCCTCACCCGCGCCCCGGCCCAGCCCCTCGCGTCAGTGACCCGAAGTCGCCTTCAGACCCACGACGGCGACCAGCAGCAGACAGACGAAGAAGATCCGGGCGGCGGTCGCCGGCTCACCGAGCACCACCATGCCGAGCACCGCCGCACCGGCCGCGCCGATGCCCACCCACACGCCGTACGCCGTACCGATGGGCAGGGTCTTGGCGGCCTGCGAGAGCAGCAGCATCGAGGCGACGATCCCGGCGCCGGTGAACACGCTCGGCCAGAGCCGCGTGAAGCCGTCGGTGTACTTCATCCCGATCGACCAGCCGACTTCCAGCAGACCCGCGACGACAAGAAGAACCCACGCCATGACGACGACACCTCCGAGAGACGGAACAACAGGGGTGCGTCGTCTTGTCGGAATCCCGGTACGGCGCGTCTCGTCGGGTGTCTCCAGGCTAGCAAAGAACGGCTCAGGGCCCCGGTGACGGTGATCACCAGGGCCCTGAGAAGCCTCGGACGCCTACAGGTAGAGCCCGGTCGAGTCCGTCGTCCCCTGGAACCGGTCCGCCGCCACCGCGTGCAGGTCGCGCTCCCGCATCAGGACGTACGCGACACCCCGCACCTCGACCTCGGCGCGGTCCTCGGGGTCGTACAGCACCCGGTCACCGATCTCGACCGTACGGACGTTCTGACCGACCGCGACCACCTCGGCCCAGGCAAGGCGACGACCGACGGCGGCCGTCGCCGGAATCAGGATGCCCCCGCCGGAACGCCGCTCCCCCTCGGGAGAGTCGGTGCGGACCAGGACCCGGTCGTGGAGCATCCGGATGGGCAGCTTGTCGTGCGTGTTCTCGCTCACGGAGTGAACCTACCTGCCCGCCCCCGGGGCCCGCGGCGGGGAGGGGTCACCTCTTCCCCTTGCGGGAGGACGCGGCGAGCAGCCCGACCACCGCCACGGCGACGAGCGCCACCGGAACGACCCGCTCCAGCCGGGGCGCGCCGTCCTCATGAGTGAAACGTGCCTTCACATCCGAGACGACCCGGTTCACGGCGACGTACGCCCGCCCGGCGGTCTGGTCGACCGTCGAGGCGACCTTGGCCTTCGCGTCCCCGATGATCGTCTTCGGGTGCATCCGAATGCCGATCTCGTCGAGAGTGACGGCGAGCTGCTCGCGCCGGCGGACGATGTCCGCCTCGATCTGCGCAGGGGTCCTGGCCTCCGACACCGCGCTGCCTCCGTAGTCGTGATCCGGTCGTTGTGGACAGTCTGTCAGCTCCGCAGCCGCGGGGCTGTCCCCGACCCCCATTAGGCTCTGAATGCGTACGCGAACCATCCCCGAGGAGAGCCAGCCATGAGCGAGCGACTGCAGCCCGGCGACACCGCCCCCGCCTTCACCCTGCCCGACGCGGACGGCACCGACGTCTCCCTCGCGGACCACAAGGGCCGCAAGGTCATCGTCTACTTCTACCCCGCCGCGCTCACCCCCGGCTGCACGAAGCAGGCCTGCGACTTCACCGACAACCTCGACGTACTGGCCGCCGCGGGCTACGACGTCATCGGCGTCTCGCCGGACAAGCCGGAGAAGCTGGCGAAGTTCCGCGAGAAGGAGAACCTCAAGGTCACCCTGGTCGGCGACCCGTCGAAGGAGACCCTGGAGGCGTACGGCGCCTTCGGCGAGAAGAAGCTGTACGGCAAGACGGTGACGGGCGTGATCCGCTCGACCGTCGTCGTCGACGAGGACGGCAAGGTGGAGCACGCCTTCTACAACGTGAAGGCGACCGGCCACGTGGCGAAGATCCTCAGGGACCTCTCCATCGAAGCCTGAACCGCCACCCGGGCGACGTGACGGACGTCCCATCCCGGGCGACTTCCGTTTGTGATCGGCATGATCGTGCAGAAGGTCCTCTGGAGTTTTTCCCGGAGAGAGGACGTACGGCCATGCCGGCCACAGACCGCGACGGCCACGTCGCCGATCCCGAGGCCCAGAGGCGTCACCCGCTGCTGTTCAAAGCCGTCAGCCGGCGGCGGCAGCCCAGACTGCGGCGCACCGACATCACCGTCACCGACGAGGCGGCCGTCAAGCGGGCCGTGAAGGCGGCCTCCCTCGGCAACGCCATGGAATGGTTCGACTTCGGCATCTACGCCTACCTGGCCGTCACCCTCGGTCACGTCTTCTTCCCCGCGGGCAACGACACCGTCCAGCTGCTGTCGTCCTTCGCGACGTTCGCGGTCGCCTTCCTGGTCCGCCCGCTCGGCGGCATGGTGTTCGGCCCGATGGGTGACCGGCTCGGCCGCAAGAAGGTCCTCGCCCTCACGATGATCCTCATGGCCGTCGGCACCTTCGCGATCGGCCTCATCCCGTCGTACGCCTCCATCGGCTTCTGGGCGCCGGTCCTCCTCGTCCTCTTCCGGATGCTCCAGGGCTTCTCCACCGGCGGCGAATACGGCGGCGCCTCCACCTTCATCGCCGAGTACGCCCCCGACCGCCGCAGGGGCTACTTCGGCAGCTTCCTGGAGTTCGGCACCCTGGCCGGGTACGTCGCCGCGGCCGGCCTCGTGACCGCGCTCACCGGCTGGCTCGGCTCCGACACCATGGAGGCGTGGGGCTGGCGCGTGCCGTTCCTGGTCGCGGGCCCGCTGGGGCTCGTCGGCCTCTACCTGCGGCTGCGGCTCGACGAGACGCCCGCCTACCAGAAACTGGAGAGCGACACGGCCCGCGCCTCCGAGGCGGCGGACGCGGTGGAGACCTCCACCAAGGGCGACCTCGCGAAGATCTTCCGGCAGCAGTGGCCGACGCTGATCCTGTGCATCGCGCTGGTCGGCGCGTACAACATCACCGACTACATGCTGCTGTCGTACATGCCGACGTACCTCTCCGACGAGCTCGGCTACAGCGAGACCCACGGCCTGCTGATCCTGCTGCTCGTGATGGTGCTGCTGATGCTGATCATCACTCAGGTCGGCCGTCTCAACGACCGCTTCGGGCGGAAGCCGGTGCTGATGGCGGGCATGCTGGGCTTCCTCTTCCTGTCGCTGCCCGCGTTCCTGCTGATCGGCCAGGGCGGCGTGCCCGCGATCACGGCGGGCATGCTGATGCTCGGCCTGTCCCTGGTGTGCATGCTCGGCACGATGTCGGCGGCGCTCCCGGCGCTCTTCCCGACGGACGTCCGCTACGGCTCCCTGTCGGTGGGCTACAACCTGTCGGCGTCGCTGTTCGGCGGCACGACCCCGCTGGTGATCACGGCCCTCATCGGGGCGACCGGCAGCAACCTGATGCCGGCGTACTACGCGATGGGCGCGGCGCTCGTCGGGGTGGTCGCGGTCGCCTGCATGAAGGAGACGGCCCAGAAGCCCCTGGAGGGCTCCCCGCCGTCGGTGGAAACCCCGGAGGAAGCGGCGGAACTGGTGATGTCCCAGGCCCCGGAACCGAAGTTCTGACCCTCCCCCGCCCGCGATAGCGCCCGCACCGGATGCCCCGGTGCGGGCCGTTCCGTTTCCGTGTACGCGATATGACGTGACCGTCCGATATTCGGGTCGTTAGTACGTACGGGATCCGTACTGGGGAGGGGACGGGATGGGGACGAGTGCGTACACGAGGGAACGCCTGGAAACAGCGGCCCGGGAGGCCCGAACGCTGACGGAGGCACTGGAGCGACTGGGGGTGGCCCCGAGGAGCCCGACGCGGAGGTACGTGCGGGAGCGGATGAGGAAGCTGGGGGTGGATGTCTCGCACTTCGAGCGGGAGGGGGTCCGCTGGACACGGGAGGTGCTGGCGGAGGCGGTGGCCGACTCGACGAGCGTGTACGACGTACTACGGCGACTCGGGGTGGAGCTCGTGGGCGGGCAGCACGCCCACATCAGCCGGCGCATCAAGGCGTTCGGCATCGACACCTCGCACTTCACCACGTCGCGCTGGACCGAGCAGATGAGGCACAACCAGCGACGCCGACCGCCGGAGGAGATCCTCGTCCAGGACACCTCGACCCACCCGCGGCGTGAGAGGAGCAGCACCCTCAGGAGAGCGATGCTGGAGGTCGGCGTCGTGGAACGGTGCGCGCTGTGCGGGACCGAGGCGGTGTGGCGGGGTGAGCCACTGCCCCTGGAAGTCGACCACTCCGACGGCGACTGGCGGAACAATCGGATCGAGAACCTGCGGCTGCTGTGCCCCAACTGCCACTCCACGACGGACACGTACCGCGGGCGCGGAAAGGGGCGCACCCGATGAGGAACGGCGCCCCGTTCGGCAGGGGCATCCGGCCGAGCGCTCACGACGTACGGGAAGCGGTGGCGGCGTCGCTGTCCCTCCGGGAGGCCCTGCGCCGGCTGGGGCGCGCGGACAGCGGGGCGCAGCGCGCGAACCTACGACGCTGGATCACCGAGGACGACCTGTCGACCGCTCACTTCCTGGGGCAGGCTCACCAGCGAGGCAGAACGAGCCCGACGGCCAAGCGCCCGGAGGAAGTGCTGGTACGGCACAGCAACGGGCGCCGGACCGCCGCCAAGCAGCTGCACCGGGCACTGCGGGCGGTCGGTGTACCTGATGAGTGCGCCCGGTGCGGAGTCGGCCCCGAGTGGCTCGGCAGGCCGATGACGCTTGAGGTCGACCACATCAGCGGCGACTGGAGCGACGACCGGCGCGAGAACCTTCGGCTGCTGTGCCCCAACTGCCATGCGACCACCACGACGTGGTGCCGGGGGGCGCCCGGTACGATGACACGCAGCGAGCGGCGGTGGCGCAATGGCGACGCAGCAGACTTAGGATCTGTGGCCCTTGATCGGGCTTGAGGGTTCGAATCCCTTCCGCCGCACCGGAACGGCCTGCGAATCGAAAGATCGGTTCGCAGGCCGTCCGTTTGCGCTCCTCAGCCCAGCAGCTCCTTCACCACCGGTGCCAGGGCGCGGAAGGCCTTGCCTCGGTGGCTGATGGCGTTCTTTTCTGACGGGGTCAGTTCCGCGCAGGTCAGGTCGTGGCCCTCGGGCTGGAGGATCGGGTCGTAGCCGAAGCCGTTCGTGCCGGTCGGGGTGTGGCGGAGGGTGCCCTCCATGCGGCCCTCGACGACGCGTTCCGTGCCGTCGGGGAGGGCCAGGGCGGCCGCGCAGGCGAAGTGGGCGCCCCGGTGTTCGTCCGCGATGTCGGAGAGCTGGGCCAGGAGGAGGTCCAGGTTGGCGCGGTCGTCGCCGTGCCGGCCCGCCCAGCGGGCGGAGAAGATGCCGGGGGCGCCGTTCAGGACGTCGACGCAGAGGCCGGAGTCGTCGGCGACGGCCGGGAGGCCGGTGGCGCGGGCCAGGGCGTGCGCCTTCAGCAGGGCGTTCTCGGCGAAGGTGACGCCGGTTTCCTTGACGTCGGGGATCTCCGGGTACGCGTCCGCGCCGACGAGTTCGAGGTCGAGGCCTGCGTCGGCGAGGATCGCGTGGAGTTCGGTGATCTTGCCCGGGTTGCGGGTGGCGAGGATCAGACGGGTCATGCCGCCGATTATCCCGGGGTGCAGACCTTGGTGACTTCGCCGGCCGCGTCGGTGATGGGCGTGATGTCCGGGGTGGCGTCACCGTTCTTGACGGCGGTGCGGACGGTGTCGACGCCCTTGGTGAGGTCGTCGACGGCCTTGGCGAGGTCGGCGTTGTCGGTGGTGTTCTTGAGGTTGCCCAGTTCCGTGGAGATGGAGTTGAGGGATTCCTCGATCTGGGTGGCGTCGTTGGAGGCGTTGGAGACGGCCTGCTGGAGTTTGCTCACCGAGGTGGCTATCGCGTCGGCGGTCTTGACGCAGTCCATGGCGGTGTCGAGGGCTCCGCAGCCGCTCAGGACGGTGGTGAGTGCGGCGGCCGTGGCCATGGCGAGTGCGAGACGGCGCTTCAAGGCGGGTCCTCCCCCATATTCGTACACGCGGACGGGCGGGCGCACGGATCGTACCGGGCCGCCCGCCCGTCAGGACGCGGTCAGGGGTCAGAGGGTTCCTTCGAGGGCCTTGCGCTGGATCTCGGCGAGCTCGGCGCAGCCGCCGGAGGCGAGGTCGAGGAGGGCGTTGAGTTCCTTGCGGTCGAAGGGCTCGGCTTCGGCGGTGCCCTGGACTTCGACGAAGCGGCCGTCGCCGGTGCAGACGACGTTCATGTCGGTGTCGGCGCGGACGTCCTCTTCGTAGCAGAGGTCGAGGAGGGGGACGCCGTCGACGATGCCGACGGAGACGGCGCCGACGGTGCCGGTGAGGGGCTTGCGGCCGGCTTTGACGAGCTTCTTCGTCTGGGCCCAGGCGACGGCGTCGGCGAGGGCGACGTAGGCGCCGGTGATGGCGGCGGTGCGGGTGCCGCCGTCGGCCTGGAGGACGTCGCAGTCGAGGACGATGGTGTTCTCGCCGAGGGCCTTGTAGTCGATGACGGCGCGCAGTGAGCGGCCGATGAGGCGGGAGATCTCGTGGGTGCGGCCGCCGATCTTGCCGCGGACGGATTCGCGGTCGCCGCGGGTGTTGGTGGCGCGCGGGAGCATGGAGTATTCGCCGGTGACCCAGCCTTCGCCGCTGCCCTTGCGCCAGCGCGGGACGCCTTCGGTGACGGAGGCGGTGCAGAAGACCTTGGTGTCGCCGAAGGAGATGAGGACGGAGCCCTCGGCGTGCTTGCTCCATCCGCGTTCGATGGTGACGGGGCGGAGCTGTTCGGGGGTACGGCCGTCGATACGAGACATGGGTCGAGCCTAGCGGGATACGGGGAAGGGCCCGTTCCCCTGCCGGAACGGGCCCTTCGCGTGATGCGGCTGCTTACATCATGTCTTCGATGTCGGCGGCGATCGGGTCGGCGTCGGTGCCGATGACGACCTGGATCGCGGTGCCCATCTTGACGACGCCGTGGGCGCCGGCGGCCTTGAGGGCGGCCTCGTCGACCTTGGACGGGTCCAGGACCTCGGTGCGCAGGCGGGTGATGCAGCCTTCGACCTCTTCGATGTTCTCGATGCCGCCGAGCCCGGCGACGATCTTCTCAGCCTTGCTGGCCATGTGTTTCTCCCTGTCCGTTCTGTTCGCGCGTACGCGAGTCTCGGCGCACCTGCGGTCCGCTTTGTCACGGTAACCCACGGTTGGCCCAACTTCGCGAGCGCGTGCCGCCGTTCTGCCGAATGATGACGATCACCGGCGGCCTGTCCTCAGCGGGCTCCCGGGAGCCTATCGCAACTGGTCTACACCACCGTGCAACGAGACGCGCACCCGGCTTGTTCCGGGCAGGGAGGACGCCGATGAGTACCGACAGCGCCGCGGCGCAGCCGAAGAAGTCCGTGTGGGGCGGGCTCTTCCAGGGTCTCCAGAAGATGGGCCGCAGCCTCCAGCTCCCGATCGCCGTCCTCCCGGCCGCCGGCATCATCAACCGGCTCGGCCAGCCGGACGTGTTCGGCGCCGACGGTCTCGGCTGGGACAACGTCGCCAAGGTGATGTCGGGTGCGGGTGGTGCGCTGCTCGACGGCAGTCTGGGGCTGCCGATCCTCTTCTGCATCGGTGTCGCGATCGGCATGGCGAAGAAGGCGGACGGTTCGACGGCGCTCGCCGCCGTCGTCGGTTTCCTCGTCTACTACACGGTGCTGCGTCAGTTCCCGAAGGACTGTCCGTCGGGCACGAGGGACATCGGTGGCGGCTGTCTCGGTGCGGACGACGCTTTCGCGGGTTACACGTACCAGAACCCCGGTGTCTTCGGCGGCATCGTGATGGGTCTGCTCACCGCGTACCTGTGGCAGCGCTACCACCGGACGAAGCTGGTCGACTGGCTGGGGTTCTTCAACGGCCGCCGTCTCGTCCCGATCATCATGACGTTCGTGGCGATCGCGTTCGCCGCGATCTGCCTGTGGATCTGGCCGCCGATCGGTGACGCCCTGGAGAGCTTCAGCGACTGGCTGGTCGGGCTGGGCGCGTGGGGTTCGGGCATCTTCGGCGTGGCGAACCGGGCGCTGCTGGTCATCGGCCTGCACCAGTTCCTGAACGTGCCGATCTGGTTCCAGTTCGGCACGTACGAGAAGCCGGGCGGCGGGGTGGTCCACGGTGACATCCCGATGTTCCTGGCGGGCGACCCGAACGCCGGCCAGTTCCTGACGGGCTTCTTCCCGATCATGATGTTCGCGCTGCCGGCGGCGGCGCTCGCGATCACCCACTGCGCCCGGCCGCACCGGCGCAAGGAGGTCGGCGGTCTGATGCTGTCGGTGGCGCTGACCTCGTTCGTCACCGGCATCACGGAGCCGCTGGAGTACTCGTTCCTCTTCATCGCGCCGGTCCTCTACGCGATCCACGCGGTGCTCACGGGCGTCTCGATGGCGGTGACCTGGGCGCTCGGCGTGAAGGACGGCTTCAGCTTCTCGGCCGGCCTGATCGACTACGTGATCAACTGGAATCTGGCGACGAAGCCGTGGCTGATCATTCCGATCGGGCTCGGGTTCGCGGTGGTGTACTACGCGATCTTCCGGTTCGCGATCACCAAGTTCAATCTTCCGACGCCCGGCCGTGAGCCGGAGGAGGTCGCGGAGGAGATGGAGCGGGACAACGTGAAGTGACCTCGCGCGCACCCTCCGAGGCCTGACCGGTACGGGGCTTTCGTCCCGCCCGTAAGGCCTGCTGAAGGCCCCTGGACCTGACGGTCCGGGGGCCTTATGTCGTGCATTTCCAGCTATGGCTGAGCACACAAAATTCGCAGGTTCCTTATCTAAGTCTCACGTGCTACAACTGGTCTACACCACTCATTGGTGTAGACCACGCGGTCCAGACCACCGCGTTCCACGAGACGTCGCCGTCCCCCCTTTTCACTGTCCTCTGGCGGCGCCTTGCCTTACTGGAGGAAGTTGATGAGTACGGCCACCGCCCAGGCCGCCGCTCCCGCGAAGAAGCGCGGATCCGGCCTGTTCCAGGGCCTGCAGAAGGTCGGTCGCAGCCTGCAGCTGCCGATCGCCGTGCTGCCGGCCGCAGGTATCCTGCTCCGTCTCGGCCAGGACGACGTCTTCGGCAAGGACGGCCTCGGCTGGGACAAGGTCGCGAAGGTCTTCGCCACCGCCGGCGACGCGGTCTTCGCGAACCTGCCCCTGCTGTTCTGCGTCGGCATCGCCATCGGCTTCGCCAAGAAGGCCGACGGCTCCACCGCCCTCGCCGCCCTGGTCGGCTTCCTGGTCTACAAGAACGTGCTGACCGCGTTCCCCGTGACCGAGGGCGTCGTCAACACCACCAAGAACAACGGTGTCGACGTCGCCGCCACCTACAACGACCCCAAGGTCCTCGGCGGCATCGTCATGGGCCTGCTGGCGGCCGTCATATGGCAGCGGTACCACCGCACCAAGCTGGTCGACTGGCTCGGCTTCTTCAACGGCCGCCGCCTCGTCCCGATCATCATGGCCTTCGTCGGCACCGTCATGGGTGTCTTCTTCGGCCTGGTCTGGGAGCCCATCGGCAACGTCATCACCAACTTCGGCGAGTGGATGACCGGCCTGGGCGCCGTCGGCGCGGGCATCTTCGGCGTCGTCAACCGCGGTCTGCTCCCGATCGGCATGCACCAGTTCGTCAACACCGTCGCCTGGCAGGAGATCGGCTCCTACAAGGACTCGGCCGGTGCCGTCTGGCACGGCGACCTGCCGCGCTTCTTCCACGGTGACCCGACCGCCGGTCAGTTCATGTCCGGCTTCTTCCCGATCATGATGTTCGCCCTCCCGGCCGCCGCGCTCGCCATCACGCACTGCGCCCGCCCGGAGCGCCGCAAGGTCGTCGGCGGCATGATGGTCTCCCTCGCGCTGACCTCCTTCGTCACCGGCATCACCGAGCCGATCGAGTTCGCGTTCATGTTCATCGCCCCGGTGCTCTACGTGATCCACGCGATCCTGACCGCCATCGCCATGGCCGTCACCTGGGCCCTGGGCGTGCACCACGGCTTCAGCTTCTCGGCCGGTGCGATCGACTACTTCCTGAACTGGGGTCTCGCGACCAAGCCGTGGATGATCATCCCGATCGGCCTCGTCTTCGCGGCGATCTATTACGTGGTCTTCCGCTTCGCGATCACCAAGTTCAACCTCCCGACGCCGGGCCGCGAGTCCGACGAGGAGCTCGCCGAGCTCCAGAAGGCCGAGGCGAAGTAAGCCGTACGGCACGACGGAAGGCCCCGGAACCGACAGGTTCCGGGGCCTTCCCCGTGTCCGCGCGAGGCTCAGACCTCGTACACCGCGCCCGGTCTCGCCAGCTCCGACGGCCCGCGGTACACCGCGCGGGCGTCCGCCAGGTTCTGCTCGCCGTCGGTCCACGGCGGGATGTGGGTGAGGACCAGCCGGCCCACCGCCGAGCGGGCCGCCTCGGCACCGGCCTCGCGGCCGTTGAGGTGGAGGGACGGGATGTCCTCCTTGCCGTGGGTGAAGGAGGCCTCGCAGAGGAAGAGGTCGGTGCCCTCGGCGAGCTTGTGCAGCGACTCGCAGACCCCGGTGTCCCCGGAGTACGTGAGCGAGCGGCCGCCGTGCTCGACCCGGATGCCGTACGCCTCGACCGGATGGCACACCTTCTCCGTACGGACGGAGAACGGGCCGATCTCGAACGCCTCCGACTTCAGGGTGCGGAAGTCGAAGACCTCGCTCATCGAGGTGGGCGAGGGGGTGTCCGCGTACGCCGTGGTCAGGCGCTGCTCGGCGCCCTCCGGGGCGTAGACGGGGATCGCGTCGCAGCGTCCGCCCTCGTGCCGGTAGTAGCGGGCGACGAAGTACCCGCACATGTCGATGCAGTGGTCCGCGTGCAGATGGCTGAGGAAGATCGCGTCGAGGTCGTACAGACCGATGTGTCGCTGCAGCTCGCCCAGGGCGCCGTTGCCCATGTCGAGGAGCAGCCGGAAGCCGTCGGCCTCGACGAGGTAGCTCGAACAGGCCGAATCCGCGGACGGGAACGACCCGGAGCAGCCGACGACGGTGAGCTTCATGGAGCGTGAACCTCCGTGGACGGATACGGAAAGCGCGCTGGGGAAGGGGGGAGGCTGTGCGGTCTGTCGAGCGTAAGGCGCACCCGGGCCTGTCGCTCCTTCGTGGTGGCCCGTTGTGGGCGAACTCACGGGCTCTGTCACCGGTTCGGATGGATGGTGGGCCGCCTCGGCGGAGTCGGCCGCCCGCCGGTACCGTCTTGAGGTATGGACACGTCGTGGTGGCCCGCGCTGGCCGCGGTCGTGGCGATCGCGCTGGTGGTGGCGCTCGCCGGCGGGAAGAGGCGTTCGTCGCGCCGGCCGGCGGGACGGACGCGGCCGCCGGCCCGGCCGCCGGGCCGTCCTGCGGGGCCGCGGAAGGCTCCGTCGCGGTTGCCGAGGGCGGCCGAGATCTGGTGGGCGGACGTGCCGTTCGAGGACGGGCCGGGGTCGAAGGACCGGCCCTGTCTGGTGCTGTCGGTACGGGGTGACAGCGCGCTCGTCGCCAAGATCACCAGCAAGTACCACGACGAGCGGCCGGGTGTGATCGCGCTGCCGCCGGGTGCCGTCGGGGACGCGCAGGGGCGGCCGAGCTTCCTGGAGACGGACGAGCTGCGGGAGGTGCCGGTGCTCGGCTTCCGCCGGAGAGTGGGAACGGCGGACCCGGTCCTGTGGGACCAGGTCCGCCATCTTGCGCGCTAGCGGGAGCTGGGCCCAGAGCGTCCTGTGGGACCAGGTCCGCCGTCTTGCGCGCCAGCGGGCACTACGCCCAGAGCTGGCCCTGGACCGCGGCGATCGCTTCCTCGGTGGTGGCGGCCGTGTAGAGGCCGGTCGAGAGGTACTTCCAGCCGCCGTCGGCGACGACGAAGGCGATGTCCGCGCTCTCGCCCGCCTTCAGCGCCTTGTTGCCGACGCCGATGGCCGCGTGGAGGGCGGCGCCCGTGGAGACGCCCGCGAAGATGCCCTCCTGCTGGAGGAGTTCGCGGGTGCGGGTGACCGCGTCGGCGGAGCCGACGGAGAAGCGGGTGGTGAGGACGGAGGCGTCGTACAGCTCGGGTACGAAGCCCTCGTCGAGGTTCCGCAGGCCGTAGACGAGGTCGTCGTAGCGCGGCTCGGCGGCGACGATCTTGACGTCGGGCTTGTGCTCGCGCAGGTAGCGGCCGACGCCCATGAGCGTGCCGGTGGTGCCGAGGCCCGCCACGAAGTGGGTGATGGAGGGCAGGTCGGCGAGGATCTCGGGGCCGGTGGTGGCGTAGTGGGCGCCCGCGTTGTGGGGGTTGCCGTACTGGTACAGCATCACCCAGCTGGGGTTCTCGGCGGCGAGTTCCTTGGCGACGCGCACCGCGGTGTTGGATCCGCCCGCCGCGGGGGACGAGATGATCTCCGCGCCCCACATGGCGAGCAGCTGGCGACGCTCCTCGCTGGTGTTCTCGGGCATGACGCAGACGATGCGGTAGCCCTTGAGCTTGGCGGCCATGGCGAGGGAGATGCCGGTGTTGCCGCTGGTCGGCTCCAGGATGGTGCAGCCGGGGGTGAGGCGGCCGTCCTTCTCCGCCTGCTCGATCATGTGGAGCGCGGGGCGGTCCTTGACCGAGCCGGTCGGGTTCCGGTCCTCCAGCTTCGCCCAGATGCGGACGTCGTCCGAGGGCGAGAGCCGGGGGAGGCGGACGAGCGGCGTGTTGCCGACCGCCGCCAGCGAGGAGTCGTAGCGCATGTGGATCAGACCATGCCACCGGCGACGGCCGGCAGGATCGTGACGTTGTCGCCGTCGGTGAGCTTGGTGTCGATGCCGTCGAGGAAGCGGACGTCCTCGTCGTTCAGGTAGACGTTGACGAAGCGGCGGAGCTTGCCGTCGTCGACGATGCGGGCCTCGATCCCGTTGTGACGGGTCTCCAGGTCGGCGAAGAGCTCGGCGAGGGTGCCGCCGCTGCCCTCGACGGCCTTCTCGCCGTCGGTGTAGGTGCGGAGGATGGTCGGGATGCGGACCTCGATGGCCATGGCGTGGGCTCCTGTCGGAAGTGGCGTGATGGGCGCGCTGCTGGGGCCCCCGCGCGGAGGGGGGTCGTACGGAGGTGCGCTCGGCCGGTCGCTCAGAGCGCAGCGCGGGACGAACAGATCGCGCTGGCGAGGCGGCACAGGTCGACGTGCAGGCGCGCCACAAGCAGCACTGTGCCCGGGGTGTCTTCGCTCACGTCGTGGGAAACCATGGGCTCATCGTATCGATTCCCGGTCCGGGTTCCGGAATGTGATCTCACATGGTGGATGGTTCCCGCCCGAGTGCCGGACGGTGCTGGTAGAGGACGGTCGGGCTGCCGGTCCTCGGATGCGGGATGACCTCGGCGTCCACACCGTAGACCGTCGCCAGGAGCGCGGGTGTGAGGACCTCGGCGGGGGTGCCGCCGGTGACGAGCCGGCCGCGCTCCAGGACGTAGAGCCGGTCGCAGTACGCCCCCGCCAGGTTGAGGTCGTGCAGGGCGAGCAGGTTGGTGGTGCCGAGCGTGCGGACGAGGGCGAGGACGTCCAGCTGGTGACGGATGTCCAGGTGGTTGGTGGGCTCGTCGAGGACGAGGAGGGCCGGGTCCTGGACGAGCGCGCGGGCGACGAGGGCGCGCTGGCGCTCGCCGCCGGAGAGGGTGGGGTACGGCCGGTCGGCGAGGTCCGCGAGGCCGACGCGGGCGAGCGCCGCCTCGGCGCGCTCCCGGTCGGCGCCGGTGTCGCCCTCCCAGAACCGTTTGTGCGGGGAGCGGCCGAGGGCGACGAGTTCGCCGACGGTGAGCTCGAACTCGACGGCGCTGTCCTGGGGGACGGTGGCGATCCGGCGGGCGCGGGCCTTGGGCCCGAGGGCGTGCAGGTCGTCGCCGTCGAGGAGGGCGCGTCCGGCGGTGGGGGCGAGGGTGCCGTAGACGCAGCGCAGGAGGGTGGTCTTGCCGCTGGCGTTGGGGCCGATGAGGCCGACGGTCTCGCCGGGGCAGACGGTCAGGTCGACGGCGCGGAGCCGGTCCCCGTACGAGAGGCCGTGCAGGCGCAGTTCGGTCACGGGGCGGCTCCTTCCGGGCGGCGGCGCATGAGCCAGAGGAAGAACGGGCCGCCGGTGAGGGCGGTGAGGATGCCGACGGGCACGTCCTGGGGTGCGGCGACGGTGCGGGCGCCGAGGTCGGCGAGGACCAGGGCGAGCGCTCCGCCGAGCGCGGCGACGGGCAGCAGCCGGCGGTGCGGGGCGCCGACGGCGAGCCGGGCGGCGTGCGGGGCCATCAGGCCGACGAAGCCGACGGCTCCGCTGGCGGCGACCATGACGGCGGTGACGAGGGAGGCGAGGACGAAGACGGCGGCGCGGAAGCGGGCGGTGTCCAGGCCGAGGACGGTGGCACCCTCCTCGCCGACGAGGAGCAGGTCGAGCGGGCGGGCGAGGGTGAGCAGGGCGGCGACGCCGAGGGCGAGGACGGCGGCGGGCAGGGCCAGGGTGTCCCAGCGGGCGCTGCCGAGGCCGCCGAGGGACCAGTACATGGCCTCCTGGAACTGTTCGGGGCGTCCGGCGACGACCAGGAGCAGGGTGGCGAGCGCGGACAGGATGTAGGAGACGGCGACGCCGGCGAGGACGAGCCGGGTGCTGGTCAGGGTGCCGCCCCGGCGGGCGAGTCCGTAGACGAGGACGAGGGAGAGCAGCGCGCCCGCGAAGGCTCCGGCGGGCAGCGCGATCGTGGTGGTCACGCCCGCCACGAGGCCCGCTCCCCCGCCGGCGACGAGGACGAGGACGGCTCCGGCGGAGGCGCCGGAGGAGATCCCGAGGAGGAAGGGGTCGGCGAGCCGGTTGCGGACGAGGGCCTGGAGGACGGCGCCGACGACGGCGAGTCCGGCGCCGACGACCGCGCCGAGCAGGACCCGTGGCAGGCGGACGTCGAGGACGATCGTCCGGTACGGGGAGGGGCCGGCCTGCCCGGTGAGGGCGTCGAGCACCTGCCCGGGCGGTATCCGGACGGAGCCGAGGGCGAGCGAGGCGGTGGCCGCGGCGGCGAGGGCGAGGAGGAGCCCGGTGACGACGGCCGCGTACCGCACCGGTCCGCCGCCGGCCCGGGCGGCGGGTCCCGGGCGGCCGGTCCGGGCCGGCGCGGACGGGCCGGCGGCGCGGGTGTCCGTGCTCATCGGGCGGGGTGGAGCTGGGCGGCGAGCTTGTCGACGGCGGCGGGGACGCGGACGCCGAGGACGGTGTCGGAGAGCGGCATCACGGCGAACCGGCGGTTCTTGATCGCGGGGACGTCCTTGAGGGCGGGGTCGTCGAGGAGCCGCTTCTTCTTCTGTTCGACGGTGGTGGAGCCGTAGTCGTAGATGACGACGACCTCGGGCTTCCGGGCGACGACCTGTTCCCAGGTGGCGTCGCCGAAGGCCTTGTCGAGGTCGGCGAAGACGTTGCGGCCGCCGGCGCGGGTGATGAGGTCGTTTCCGATGCCCTTGCCGCCCGCGGTGAAGGCGGTCTTGTCGCCGCTGTCGTAGACGAACACGGAGACGGGCGCGGTGCCCTTGAGGCGCTTCTCGGTGGCGGCGACGGTGGTGCGCGCCTCCCGGACCCACTTGTCGGCCCGGTCGGGGACGCCGAACGTCCGGCCGATCTCGCCGACTTCGCGGTAGAGGTCGTCGACGGAGGGCGCACCGGACGGGCAGTACTCGGTGTTGAGCCGGGTGTCGATGCCGGAGCGCTTCAGGTCGTCGCGGCCGCGGCCGTCCTTGGCCGCGAAGGCGGAGGAGTAACCGCCGTACACGAAGTCGGGGTTGGCGGCGAGCAGGGCCTCCTTGGAGGGGTACTCCTTCGCGAGGACGGGCACGGAGTCGTACGCCGCGCGGTAGGCGGGGAGGACCGCGTCGTCGAGGTAGGCGGTGCCGACGAGGGACTTCTCGAGGCCGAGGGCCAGCATGATCTCGGTGACGTGCTGGTTCATGGTGACCGCGCGCTTCGGCGGGGCCTGGTAGGTGGTCTTCACACCGCAGTTGGAGACGGTGTACGGGAATCCCGGGGCGGGTTTCGCCTCGGGGGCCCGTTCGGCGGGGGCGGCGCAGCCGGCGAGCAGGGTGACGAGGGCGGCGGGCAGCAGGGCGCGGCGGGGCCAGGTCATGGCGGGTTGCCTCCTCCGGGGATTTCCACGTCCCCGATCGGTGCTGGCAGGCGGCAGGTCAGTTCCTGGCTGCCGCCTCCCGGGGGAGGCGGTCACAGTGGCGGGACCGCGCCGGATTCGCACCGGCTTCCTGGGTCCTGCCGCCCGTTGGTCCCGGCCAGTGTCTCACTCGGGCCAGGACGACTCGCGGATGGTGGTCACGAAGTCTCCGGCGGTGAAGCCGGGCACGAAGTGGCGCAGGACGTCGGCCTTGACGTTGCCGAAGGTGGTGTCGGGCCTGGGGGCGATACCCTCGGTGAAGGCGGCCAGGATGCGCCGCTTGAAGTCGGGGCGGGGGTGGGCGGCGACGATCGCGGCGCGGTCCTCGGGGGTGACGGCGGTGGGGTCGTCGTAGCCGATGCCGAGGACGTCGTACTCGACGCCGGCGGTGACGAGGGCGACCTCGGGCTCCATGAACGCGGGGATGCCGGGGGTGGTGTGGAGGGCGATCGCGGTCCAGACGCGGCGGACGGCGTCCTCGTCGGCGCCCTGGGCGCGGAGGAACGCGGCGGCCTCCTCGGCGCCGTCGACCTCGAAGCGCCGGCCGCTGGTCCGGTGCTTCTCGCCGAGTCCGAGGTCGTGGAACATGGCGCCGACGTAGAGGAGTTCGGGGTCGAAGGCGAGGCCGAGGGCGCGTCCTCGGAGGGCGCCGAAGAGGTGGACGCGCCGGGAGTGGTGGTAGACGAGGTCGCTGGTGGTGTCGCGGACGAGTTCGGTGGCGGCGGCGGCGAGGCGGCTGTCGGGGATGAGCGTCATCGGGTCCATGGGGCAAGGCTCGCCGTCGGGCCGGGGCGCCCGCCATGTCCTGATGGACAGGCATCCCACAGAATCGGACACATGACGGTGCACACGGTGGTGGTGGCGGCTTTCGACGGCGTACGGCTCCTGGACGTCTCCGCGCCCCTGGAGGTCTTCGCCACGGCGGGGTCGGGTTACGAGGTGGTGGTGTGCTCGCCCGACGGGCGGGACGTGCGGACCTCGGCCGGGCTGCGGATCGGGGCCGATCTCGCGGTGGCGGCGGTGACGCGGGCGGACACCCTGATCGTGCCGGGGGCGGTGGACGTGGAGCGGTGCGTGGCGGTGGCACCGGCGGTGGCGGATCTCGCGGCCCGTTCGGGGCGGGTGGCGTCGGTGTGCACGGGGGCGTTCGCGCTGGGGGCGGCGGGGCTGCTGGCCGGGCGGCGGGCGACGACGCACTGGGAGCACGCGGCGGAGCTGGCCCGCCGGTTTCCGGCGGTCGAGGTGTGTCCGGACGCGATCCACGTGCGGGACGGGGAGGTGTGGTCCTCGGCGGGTGTGACGGCGGGGATCGACCTGTGTCTGGCGCTCGTGGAGGAGGACCGGGGTCCGGAGGCGGCGCGCGCGGTCGCCCGGGACCTGGTGGTGTTCCTCCAGCGGCCGGGCGGGCAGTCGCAGTTCTCGGCCGCGTCGCGCACTCCCCCGACGGCGCATCCGGTGGTCCGTCCGCTGCTGGACGCGGTGGCGGCCGATCCGGCGGCGGATCACAGCGCTCCGGTGCTCGCGCGGCGGGCCGGGGTGAGTGCCCGGCATCTGGCGCGGCTGTTCCGGGAGCAGACCGGGGCGACGCCTGCGGGGTACGTGGAGCGGGTGCGGGTGGAGGCGGCCCGGATGCTCCTGGAGGGCGGGGCGAGCGTGACGGGCGCGGCGGCGCGGAGCGGTCTGGGCAGCGACGAGACGCTGCGGAGGGCGTTCGCCCGGCATTTCGGGGTGACGCCCTCCGCCTATCTGGCGCGGTTCCGCACGACGGCGGTGGACGGGTCCTACTCGTAGGCCTCCACGACCTTGACCTCCTCCTCCGTCACCACGCCCTCGACGATCGAGAAGGAGCGGAACTGGAAGGGGCCGGCGCCGTCGCTGTCGGCGGTGGAGACGAGGACGTAGTGGGCCTGGGGCTCGTTGGCGTACGAGATGTCCGTACGGGAGGGGTAGGCCTCGGTCGCGGTGTGCGAGTGGTAGACGATGACGGGCTCCTCGTCCCGGTCGTCCATCTCGCGGTAGAGCTTGAGCAGGTCCGCGGAGTCGAACTCGTAGAAGGTGGGCGAGCGGGCCGCGTTCAGCATCGGGATGAACCGCTCGGGGCGCCCGCTGCCGACCGGGCCCGCGACCACGCCGCAGGCCTCGTCGGGGTGGTCCGCGCGGGAGTGTTCCACGATCTGGTCGTACAGGGCCCGGGTGATGGTCAGCATGCCGACAGGATAAGCCGACGGGCCGCCCCGTACCGAGGAGTGGTACGGGACGGCCCGGATGCCGAGACGGTCGGGGTCGGGGGCCGTTTGGGGACGGCCGGTCGACCTGGGGCGACCGCTCGCGGGGACCTGGTTAGGGCCGCTTGGCGAAGGCGGCGCCCTCGGGGTCGCGGGACTTCAGGACCAGGTAGGAGACGGCGAGGATCAGGCCCCAGACCGGCGCGCCGTACAGCGCGACCCGGTTGCCGGCGTCCATGGCCATGGTCACGACGACCATGGCGATGAAGGCGAGCGCGAAGACGCTGGCCCAGATGCCGCCGGGCGCCCGGAAGGACGACTGCGGCAGCTCGCCCCGGTCGGCCTTGAGGCGGTAGCGGATCTGGCAGATCAGGATGACGATCCAGGCCCACATGCCGGAGATGGTGGCGAAGGAGACGACGTAGTTGAACGCCTCGCCGGGCCACTGGTAGTTGATCCAGACGCCGACCATCATCAGCGCGGCCGAGAAGGTGGTGCCGACGAGCGGGGTGCCGGACTTGGTCAGCTTGGTGAAGACCTTCGGGCCCTGGCCGTTGAGCGCGAGGTCGCGCAGCATGCGGCCGGTGGAGTACATGCCCGAGTTGCAGGAGGACAGGGCCGCCGTCAGGACGACGAAGTTGACGATCGCGGCGCCGACGCCGAGGCCCATCTTCTCGAAGGCCGCGACGAACGGGGAGACGCCCGGCTTGAACTCGGTCCACGGGACGACCGACAGGATCATGATCAGCGCGCCGACGTAGAAGACGGCGATGCGCCACGGCACGGTGTTGATGGCCTTCGGCAGGACCGTCTTCGGGTCCTTCGACTCGCCGGCCGTGACGCCGACCAGCTCGACCGCGAGGAACGCGAACATGACCATCTGGAGGGTCATCAGGGTCGAGAAGATGCCGTCCTTGCCCGCGAAGAAGCCGCCGAGGTCCCACAGGTGGGTGACGGAGGCGGTGTCGCCGGCGTCGGAGAAGCCGAGGGTGAGGATGCCGGCGCAGATCAGGATCATGCCGACGATCGCGGTGACCTTGACCATGGAGAACCAGAACTCCAGCTCACCGAAGAGCTTCACGGAGATCAGGTTGGCACCGTAGAGGATCACGGTGAAGACGAGGGCGGAGAGCCACTGCGGGATGTCCCACCAGTACGTCATGTAGGTCGCCGCGGCGGTGACCTCGGTGATGCCGGTGACCACCCAGAAGAGCCAGTACGTCCAGCCGGTCGCGAAGCCCGCGAACGGGCCGATGAACTCGCGGGCGTACTCCGAGAAGGAGCCCGAGACCGGGCGGTACATGAGGAGCTCGCCGAGCGCCCGCATGATGAAGAAGATGACGAGGCCCGCGATGGCGTACGCGAGGATCAGGCTGGGTCCCGCGATGGAGATGCCCTTGCCCGCGCCCAGGAACAGGCCGGTGCCGATGGCGCCGCCGATCGCGATCATCTGGATCTGGCGGGCGCCGAGTGCCCGGTGGTAACCCTCGCCCGAGACGGAGTCCGCGGCCTCATTGCCGTCGTGCTGCTTGTCGACCTGCACTGAGGTCATGGTGGTGCGCCTTTCTCCATGCTGATCCGCGCGACTGCGAGTGCGTCTGCCGCGGATCAGATCCTGATCCCCCCGGATGTGGATGGAGTGCCACCGGCGGTCAGCCGGTCAAAGCGCCCTCGGGAACAGGGGTGGCGTCCCCGAGCGGTCGTGAAGATTTATCACGGCCGGGGGCGTGATCGAGGGAGTCGGCTGTGGCGCACGTCACGGAAAGCGCCGGGAAAAAGGGACACAAGACGACGAAGCGGACGCTCTGATAACGCATTCGTTATCCGGATTTGAGCGTCCGCTGAGCGAACACCCCGCCACGGAGGGGTGTTCCGAGGGGGTGCCGTCAGGGCATCAGGGTCTCGACGAGGGACTCCTGGAGGGCGCCGAGCCAGAGGTACGCCATCACCATCGGCTTGCGCGGGTCGGAGTCCGGCAGCCGGTAGAGCTGCTCGCCGTCGTCGTCCTTGACGTCGAGCCGGGTCCCGATGGTCAGCCGGAGGTCGTTGAGCGCGCCGAGCCAGGCCCGGGACTCGTCCGGGGTCAGCTTCAGGACCGCGCCGCCCTCGCCCGCCGCCTCGGCGGAGAGCGAGTCCAGGACGCGCACCACGACGAGGGCGTCCTCGCGCTTGCGGGCCCGCAGGTCGTTCTCGGTGTAGCGGCGGAAGTCGGAGGCGGCCGCGCGCAGCTCCTCGCTGTCGTCCCCGTACGCGTCGGGGAAGAGGCGCTTGAGCGCGGGGTCGGACGGCGGCTTGCTCGGGCCCTCGGCGAAGAGCGCGGCGAGCGGGTCGGCGTCCTCCGCGGGCTCGTCACCCGGGCCGATCAGCTCCATGAGCTGTACGGCGAGGGAGCGGAGGATGGAGATCTCGACGTCGTCGAGGGCGACGGCGGCGCCACCGCCGGGCAGGGTCTCGAAGCGTCCGGCCATCAGAAGCGGTCCTGGGAGAGGGTCGCCCAGAGGCCGTAGCCGTGCATCGCCTGCACGTCGCGCTCCATCTCCTCGCGGGTGCCGCTGGAGACCACCGCGCGGCCCTTGTTGTGCACGTCGAGCATCAGCTTGTGCGCCTTGTCCTTGGAGTATCCGAAGTACGACTGGAAGACGTACGTCACATAGCTCATCAGGTTGACCGGATCGTTGTGCACGAGGGTCACCCAGGGCACGTCCGGTTCGACGACCGCGGAGACCTCCTCGGCCGATTCCGTACGTTCGATCTCAATTGGCGCGACGCTCACTCACCCCATGCTGCCACCCCGGAGGGTCCGTCGCACAAACGGGGTCACCCGCTCGCCACCCGCCCGCCACACTATTCGTCACTCTGACGATTTCTGCGCTAGCATCGCTGACATGAACGCTGCGGACCTTGGGCTGCCGGTGGACGTGCCGTCGACCGCGCTCTTCACCGATCAGTACGAGCTGACCATGCTCCAGGCCGCCCTCAGGGGCGGCACCGCCGACCGGCGCTCCGTCTTCGAGGTCTTCACCCGGAGGCTCCCCGAAGGCCGCCGCTACGGCGTCCTCGCGGGCGTCGGCCGGGTCCTGGACGCCGTCGAGAACTTCCGCTTCGACCCCGCCGTCCTCGGCTTCCTGCGCGAGCGCGGCATCGTCGACGAGCCGACCCTGGAGTGGCTGGCCCGCTACCGCTTCTCCGGCGACATCTGGGGCTACCCCGAGGGCGAGGTGTACTTCCCCGGCTCGCCCGTGCTGCGCGTCGAGGGCTCCTTCGCCGAGTGCGTGCTCCTGGAGACGGTGATCCTCTCGATCCTCAACCACGACTCGGCCATCGCCGCCGCCGCCTCCCGCATGTCGGCCGCGGCCGGCGGCCGGCGGCTGATCGAGATGGGCGCCCGGCGCACCCACGAACTGGCGGCCGTCGCCGCCTCCCGCGCCGCGTACGTCGGCGGCTTCGACTCCACGTCGGACCTCGCGGCCGGCTTCCGCTACGGCATCCCGACCGTCGGCACCTCCGCCCACGCCTTCACCCTGCTGCACGACAGCGAGCGGGACGCCTTCCAGGCCCAGGTCGAGACCCTCGGCCGGGGCACGACCCTGCTCGTCGACACCTACGACGTGACCGAGGCCGTCCGGACAGCAGTGGAGGTCGCCGGGCCCGAGCTCGGCGCCGTCCGCATCGACTCCGGCGACCTGCTGCTCGTCGCCCACCGGGTCCGGTCCCAGCTCGACGAGCTGGGCGCGCGGGACACCAAGATCGTGGTGACCTCGGACCTGGACGAGTACGCCATCGCCTCGCTCGCGGCCGCGCCGGTCGACGCGTACGGGGTGGGCACCCAGCTCGTCACCGGCAGCGGCCACCCGACCTGCTCCATGGTCTACAAGCTGGTCGCCCGGGCCTCCTCGGCCGACCCCAAGGCCCCGCTCACCCCCGTCGCCAAGAAGTCCCTGGGCGGCAAGGCCTCGGTCGGCGGCCGCAAGTGGGCGGCGCGCCGGCCCGACGCGGCCGGGGTCGCCGAGGCGGAGGTCGTGGGCACCGGCCCGGTCCCGCCGGAGCTCGCCGGGCACCAGCTCCTGGTCGAGCTGGTCAAGGGCGGCGACGTGGTGGCCAGGGAGCCGCTGGAGACGGCGAGGGCCCGGCACATCGCGGCCCGCGCGGGGCTGCCGATGTCGGCGATCCAGCTCTCCCGCGGCGAGCCGGTGCTGCCGACGGAGTACCTGTAGGACCTGCCCCCTCCCGGGCGGAGGGGGAAGGTCCTAGGCTCGAACCGACCCCTCCCCGACGCGCTTAAGGACACCCGCCATGCACCGCGCATTGATCGTTGTGGACGTGCAGAACGACTTCTGCGAGGGCGGCAGCCTCGCGGTGACCGGGGGCGCGGACGTCGCCGCCGCCATCACCGACCTGGTCGGCCAGACGGCGGGCACCTCCTACCGGCACGTGGTCGCCACCCGCGACCACCACGTCGACCCGGGCGAGCACTTCGCCCCGGCGGGCGAGCAGCCGGACTACGTGTCCTCCTGGCCGGTGCACTGCGTGGCCGGCACGGAGGGCGTCGGCTTCCACCCGAACTTCGCGCCCGCCGTGGCGAGCGGCGCGATCGACGCCGTGTTCGACAAGGGCGCGTACTCCGCGGCGTACAGCGGCTTCGAGGGCTTCGACGAGAACGGGCGGACGCTCGCGGACTGGCTGCGCGCGCGGGACGTGACCGAGGTGGACGTGGTCGGCATCGCGACCGACCACTGCGTCCGGGCCACGGCCCTGGACGCGGCGCGGGCGGGCTTCCGGACCCACGTCCTGCTCGATCTGACGGCCGGCGTGGCCAAGGAGACCACGGACCGGGCCCTGGAGGAGCTCCGGACGGCGGGCGTGGAGCTGACGGGCAAGCCGGTGGTGGCCTGACGGCCGGGTGGCCTGACGGCCGGGTGGGCCTGAGGCCTCCGGTGGCCCGACGGCCGACTATGCCGCCGGTTCCCTGGGGAGGGACCGTACGGGGTGCCAGAGCTCCTGGGCCGCGCCCGGGGTCGATCTCCACAGCAGGCCGTCCGGGTGGTGCAGGACGGCCGTGATCTCGTCCGGGGTGGGCGGCTCGCTGTTCCCGCGGAGGTAGACCGCCCGCAGTCCGAGGTTCCGCAGCCTGGTCAGGGCGCGGGCCCGGTTCGCGGCGTGCACCAGGAAGCGGACGGTGGCGCCGTCGCGGGCCGGGCTGGGCAGCCCTATCGCGACGACCACGCTGCCTCCCGGCAACTTGCAGAACCCTCCGTTGGGCATGCGGAACCACTCCCCCGTGGATCGACTGTCAATAAGAACATCGGTCTGGCCTGTCAGACGCACCTAAACACGATCGGCCGCCGCCCGCTAGAGGGCGACGGCCGATCACGCTTTGACCTGCGGTTTTACCAATTACTTGGTGGAGGGGCCCACCTGAACCGTGATCGTCTGGCCATCCTTCGGCTCCTTGACGACCTGGATCTTGGTGTTGGTGTCAGTTACCTGGACACCGGCGCGCTCGGTCTCCTTGTACCAGTACGTGCCCTTGCGGTCGTCGAAGACCGGGTTGCCGGCCTGGGACGGGACCCAGGTGCCGACGCCGGCCTTGTGGAGCGCGAAGCCGTCCGTACGGGAGAGGCTGAACGGCGCGTCGTACGACTGGACGCGGTTGCGCATCAGGGTGCCGTCGGAGTACTTCAGCGGGCTCGGGTGCGCGTCGATCGGGAGGATCAGACCGGCGCCCGGGTGCTGGGAGGTGTTGTTGTCCTTCTGGGACAGGTCCCACTTCCAGATGAGCAGACCGTTCTGGTACGCGTAGTGCTCGACCCAGCTGGACTTGGCACCCGTGAACCCGAAGTTGTACGGGCCGACCTTGAGGGTCTTGTCGTACGAGACGTACTGGCGGTTCTCCGCGATGTAGTACTGCTCGTACTCCTTCGTGAAGCCCTTGCCGACCCGCGAGAAGCCCTTGGCGACCCAGCCGTTGTCACCGTTCTCGGCGTTGTCCGAGAAGACGGCGGCACCGTCGGCGGTCAGCGTGATGGCGTCGGCCGTGAAGCCCTTGCCGCCCGCGCCGCCGTCCGTCTGGTAGCGGAAGCGGAGGTCGAACTTCTTGCCCGCGTAGGCGCCCAGGTTGTAGACGAGCTTCTTGCGGGTGTCCGAGACGCCGGTCAGCGCCGGGGAGCCGGCCGCGTCGCGCGGGAGGGCAACGCCGTCGGCGGTGCCGTCCAGGGCCGTCCAGTTGGCGCCGCCGTCGGTCGACACCTCGGTGTAGAGGTAGTCGTACTCGGCCTCGATGTCGTACCAGCCCTGGAGCTCCAGGGAGGCCGCCGTCTTGCCGGTCAGGTCGACGGAGCGGGTCAGGGTGTTCTTGAGGTCGTCACCCATGTTGCTCCACCACTGCGTGGCGCCCTCGGCGGGGGCCACGATGTCGGTGGTGACGTTCTTCTTCGGCAGCTCGACGACGAGCGCCTGGGGGTTCTTGGTGTTGTACTCCGAGACGCCCAGCTTGTGGGTGGTCTTGGTGGAGCGCTGCCAGTCGTTGACCTTGGCGTAGTTCAGCCAGCCGAGCTGGAGCTTGTCCCAGGAGGTCATGTCGCCGGGCAGGTCGCCGATGGCGTCCTTGCCCTGGCCGAGCCAGGAACCGGACGACATGAGGGTCCAGAACCCGGTCGAGTTCTCGCCGCCCGCGGTGTCGTAGTGGTCCGGCAGACCGAGGTCGTGGCCGTACTCGTGCGCGAAGACGCCGAGGCCGCCGTTCTCCGGCTGCATCGTGTAGTCGCCGACCCAGATGCCGGTGTTGCCGATCGGGGTGCCGCCGGCCTTGTTGTTCGCCGGGCCGGTCTTGCCCGCGTTGGTGCCGTAGGCGTACCAGCGGTGGGCCCAGAGGGCGTTGGTGCCCTCGGCGCCGCCGCCGGCCGACTCGTCCTCGCCCGCGTGCACGAGCTGGAAGTGGTCGATGTAGCCGTCGGGCTCGTTGAAGTTGCCGTCGCCGTCGAAGTCGTAACGGTCCCACTGGTCGTACTCGGCCAGCGTGGCCTTGATCTGGGCGTCGGTCTTGCCCTTGGCCTTCTGGTCGGCCGTCCAGGCGTCGAGGCCGTCGCGGACGGTGTCCCAGACGTTGGAGCAGTTGGTCTGGCCGCAGTAGTTCGAGCCGTAGCGGGCCTCGTTGTACGGGACCTTGACCCAGTCGGAGACCGTGCCGTCGACCGAGTAGCGGCCGGACGAGGTCTTCTCGTAGTAGGTCTTCAGCGACTCCTTGGGCTGTCCCTTGGCGTCCTTGCCGGTGCCGAAGTACAGGTCCTGGAAGTGCTTCTGGTTGTAGTCCGCCTGCCAGGCCGTGGAGTTGTCGTTCGCACGGTCCGGCTTGGCTATGCGGTTGTGCAGGGGGCCGGGCTCGCCGCCGTACTTCGGCTTGAGGTCCGGGGTGTCGTCGTCCTTGCGGTCGACCAGGGTGGTGTTGTCCACCTGGTCGCCGAACTCGACGAGGATCGTGAAGATCTTGTCGGTCTTCTCCCGGCCGAGCTCGACGTACTTCTTGCTGTCGAGCTTGACGACCTTCGAGCCGTTGCGGCTCTCGACCTTGGCCTCGCCGTTCAGCACCTGCTCCAGGGCAGCCTTGCGCTGCTGCGCCTGCTGCTCGCTGTAGGGGCCTTCGAGGTCGTGGTCGACCGTCGTCTTGTCGACGGTCTGGATGCCGGCCGGCGTCACGCTGCCGTGGTTGTCGGCCCAGGCGGTGGTGAAGGTCGAGGCGGTGGCGGCGGTGGCCGCGAGCGCCACGACGACTGCGGACGCTCTGATCGCCCGTCGTCTGTTGGTCACTTGATATGTCCTCCCCGGCGCCCGCGCTTCGGACCGAAGGTGGGGTGTCCGTCCGGCGGGTCGCGCGTCACAAGTGACGACATTCGACCGGAGGGAGACAAGAAAAGACAGATCTTGACTTGCACAGACCAAGTGCACTATGTGGGAGTCGGATTTCGATATCCGGACACTCTCCTGTCCCTCCCCGGACGCCCCCCGGACCTCAAGAGGCGCATTGACGGCGGCACTTGCTCGCCCGCATGACTCCGTGCGCCCCCTGTGCACCCGGCACTGTGGGGTGGCTCACGCTTACGTTGGGTCCGCCCGGGCATCCACTGCCGTAGGGAGTCGAACCGTTGTCCTGAGAGGGCGGTACCCGTCATGCAGCGACCGAACGCCGCGCAGCTCGCCTACGGTTCGGCCACCGTCGTCGTCGCGACCGTCGCCCTGCTGCTGCTCTCCGGCACCACCAGCACCCTGGGCATCACCGCGGTCAGCCTCGCCGGACTGCTGCTCGGACTGCTCGTGGCGGTGACGATGCCGGTGCGGACGACCGCCGTCAAGGCCCCGGACGAGGTTCCGGCGCAGGTTCCGGTGCACGTCCAGGCACAGGCCGCCGCTTCCCCCGAGAACGAGAAGATCCGGGTACCGGCACCGCGTGTGGGCGCGGGGGCCGATGCCCGGATCTCTTCGTGAAGGGGTCCGCTCACCGCGGGACGGAGACCACCACCGTCTTCGCCGCCTTGTCGTGCAGACCCTGCTTGTAGGGCTTGTCGACCAGGATCAGGATCAGGATCAGCAGCGGCCACAGGCAGGCGCAGCAGATCAGCGCGGGCAGCCACAGGACCACGGCGCGCAGCAGCGACTGGCTCATCGGGGGCGTCGAGCCGTCGTTGAGCATCGCGACCCGCAGCTTCATCCACTTCTTGCCGAGGGTCTGGCCGTCCTTCGCCACCATCACCGTGTCGTACGCGACGTACGCGACGATCGTGATCAGCTGGAAGACCAGCTGGCTGCCGCCGTTGAGGCTGTTGACCGTGTCGCCGAAGTCGTTGCCGTCGTCGGTCGCCCGCGAGTAGATGTCGAACGGGATGCCGATGAGCGCCAGCGGGATCGCGATGATCAGCCAGTCGATGATCCGGGCGATGATGCGCTTGCCGGACTCGGCGAGCGGCGGCATCCCGGAGAGCGGGTCGCTCCCGCCGTAACCGCCGCCGTAGCCGCCGTACGGGGGCGGGGGCGGCGGCATGCCGTTGTCGTACGGGGAGCCGCCCGTGGGGCCGTACGGCGAACCCCCCGAGGGTCCGTACGGACTCCCGGACGGGGGCCCCTCGGGGGGCGGCGGTCCGGACGGCGGCGGCCCGGACGAAGGCGGCGGCCCGGGCGGGGGCGGCTGGCCGGCGGAGGGCGGCGGAGGCTCCTGCGGCCTCTTGAGGAAGGGGTCGTCCTCGGGCGGCTGGTCGGGCGGCGGCTGGTCGGTGCTCATGGGGGCAGTGCATCCCGGGCCGGGAGCCCCCGCAAGGAATCACCGCCCGTTCGGGGGACCCCCGGCCGTCGGGGGTCCGGGACGGCGGCGGGTCAGCGGGCGACGAAGGTACGGGCGGCCTTGTCGTGCCAGCACTGGCGCCAGGGCCGGTCGAAGAGGCACCACAGGACGTTGAGCACCCCGATGGCCAGGAGCCCGAGGACCCCGTAGACGAGCCAGCGGCGCAGCGCCGCTCCGAACCTCGGCGGCTGGTGCGCCTCGATGTCCCGCACCTCGATCCCGCACAGCTTCTTGCCGAGCGTGCGGCCCCACTTGGCGACCGGCAGCACCTCGTACAGGACACCGATGACGAGGAACGCGGCCAGCGCGATGCCGAACTGGACGGAGGTCGTGCCGTCCACCAGCCAGACCTGGACGGTGGCGCCGGACTGCTTGGCCGCCTCGATCTTGCCGTCGATGTGGTCGAGGGCCGCGGTCACCAACGGGAACGCGGCGGCGCCGACGAGCGCGCCCAGGACGAGGGTGTCGACCAGCCGGGCGAGCAGCCGTCGGCCGAGCCCCGCGGGGCGGGCGGAGGCCTGCGCGCGGGCCGCCTGCACGAACAGGTCGTCGACGGGCGGCTTCCAGGGGACGACGGGCTGCTGCTGTTCCTGCGGCTGGGACTGCTGGGCCCAGGAGGGGGCCGCGGGCGCGGGAGCCGGAACCTGCGCCTGCTGTACGGGAGCCGGGGTGGGCGACTGCTGTACGGGGGGCTGCTGGACGGGCGTTCGCTGTACGGGCGTCTGCTGTACGGGCGTCTGCTGTACGGGGGTGGGGGCGGGGGCCGCCGTCACCGGCTCGGGCGCGGCCGGCTGGGGCGCGGCCGGCTGGGGCCGGAGGGCCTGAGGGGTCTGGGGGGTCCGGGGGGCTTGAGGCGCCTGGGAGGACTGGGGGCTGTGCGGGGTCTGAGGGGGCTCAGGAGCCTGCGGGGCCTGGGGGGCCGGCTCGGGCTGGCGCTGGGCGGGGGCGGGCGTGGGCATCGGCGTGACGGGCATGCCGCCGAGCCGCGCGGCTCCCCCGGCCGTCCGGGGGTCGGCGGCGCGCTCGGGAGCGGGCTCCCGCACCTCGGTGGGCTCGTTCGCGCCGGCCACCGGCCAGTCCGCCGGGGTCCGCGGGTCGGGGGTCCGGGGCGAGCCCCAGGAGACCCGCTGGTCGCGCTCGCCGCCGAAGCCGGTCTGGCGGGAGGTGTCGGCCTGCCAGGCGGAGGCGGGTTCGGCCGCGGCCGGCTCCTCGTCGAAGAAGACCGGCCCGGTCTCCTCGACGGTCGGGACCGGTGCGGGCGCCTGGGCCTGGGCGGGGACGTGCGCCGGGGCCTGGACCTGCGCGGGCGGCGCGGAGGCGGCGGGCCGCGCGGGCTCGGCGACGCTCTGCACGGAGACGGGCGCGGGGGCCGGGCCGGAGGCCAGGATCGGGCCGGCCGGGATCGCCGAGGCGGGCGGACGGGGCGCGGCCTCGCCGTCCTTGGGCGCGGGCCGGCTCGTGCCGGGGACCCAGGCGGCGCCGTTCCAGAACCGGATGTATCCGGGAATGGACGGGTCCGGGTAGTACCCCGCCTGCGGTACCTCTTCGCCGCCTCCAGGAGGAGTAGCCACTGCCCCGACTCCGTTCAGTCACAACGCCCTTGATCCGCGCGGCCGCGTGCCGGGCGTGCCGCGCCCAAGGAGGACAGTAACGAAGAACGTCCCCGAGGGAAGAAAGAGCCCGGGAGAAAGCCCGCCTTCGGGGGGACGCGTACCGGAATCGATCACTCCCGGTGATGTTCGGGCCGGTACATGGGCCTTGCCCGCCGGCTACCGTCCCCTCGCACCTCCTACCCGGAAAAAACTTCCCGAAAAAACTTCCCGAAGTCGCGTAATGAGCCGTGGGTGCCCCGCTCTCTCCTGGTGAAGGCCCGCCCGGGGCCGGTCCGCGAGAGGGAGAACGACCGTGCAGAACACCGACAACACCACCGTCGAGCGCGAGCTGGAACTGAAGCTGGTGCTCTCGCCCGAGCGCGCCGTCCCCGTCCCCGCCCGGCTCGCCTACCGCACCGACGACCCGTACGCCGTCCACATCACGTTCCACGTCGGCACCGACCACCCGGTCAACTGGACGTTCGCCCGCGAACTCCTCGTCGAGGGCGTGTTCCGTGCCTGCGGCCACGGCGACGTGCGGATCTGGCCCACCAAGGTCGACGGCCGCAACGTCGTCCTGATGGCGCTCTCCTCCCCCGACGGCGACGCGCTGCTCGAAGCCCCGTCCGCGCAGGTGTCCGCCTGGCTGGAGCGGACCCTGCGCGCGGTGCCGCCGGGCACCGAGTCCGACCGGCTCGGCATCGACGACGGCCTCGCCGAACTCCTGGCCACCACCGTGATCGCCGACGAGCTGTGGCTGCGCGACCCGTGGCCGTCGGACGAGTCGCAGGACGGCGAGCAGTGAGCCCCGTACCCCCTCGTGCGGAGCGGGACTCAGAAGAGCTTTCCGGGGTTGAGCAGCCCCAGCGGGTCGAACGTGGCCTTGATCCCGCGCTGGAGTTCCAGGCCGACCGGCCCCAGCTCCCGCGCCAGCCAGTCCTTCTTGAGGACGCCCACACCGTGCTCGCCGGTGATCGTGCCGCCGAGCGCGAGGCCGAGCGCCATGATCTCGTCGAAGGACTCGCGGGCGCGCCGCGACTCGTCCTCGTCGGTGTGGTCGAAGCAGACGACGGGATGGGTGTTGCCGTCTCCGGCGTGCGCGCAGACACCGATGGTGAGGCCGTACTTCCGGGCGACGGCCGCCGTGCCGTCGAGCATCTCGGCGAGCCGCGTCCGTGGCACGCACACGTCGTCGATCATCGTCGCGGACTTGATCGTCTCCAGGGCCGTGAGCGAGAGCCGGCGCGCCTGGAGGAGGAGTTCGGACTCGGCGGTGTCCGCGGCCGGGACGACCTCCGTGGCGCCCGCCGCCTTGCACAGCTCCCCGACGGCGGCCAGGTCGGCGGCCGGGTCCGGGGTGTCGAAGGCACACAAGAGCAGCGCTTCGGTGGTGTCGGGCAGACCCATGCGCGCCAGCTTGTTGACCGCCTGGACGGTGGTGCGGTCCATCAGCTCGAGCAGCGACGGGGTGTGGCCGCGCTCCATGATCGCGCAGACGGCCTCGCAGGCGGCCGCCGACGAGGGGAACTCGGCGGCCAGCGCGAGCTGCGCCGGAGGCTGCGGCCGCAGGGCCAGGACGGCCCGCACGACGATGCCGAGGCTCCCCTCCGAGCCGACGAAGAGCCTGGTCAGGTCATATCCGGCGACGCCCTTGGCGGTGCGGCGGCCGGTGGTCAGGAGGCGGCCGTCGGCGAGGACGACGTCGAGACCGAGGACGTACTCCGCGGTCACCCCGTACTTCACACAGCACAGGCCCCCCGAGGCCGTACCGATGTTCCCGCCGATGGTGCACATCTCCCAGCTGGACGGGTCCGGCGGGTAGTACAGGCCGTGCTCGGCGACGGCCCGTGAGAGCACGGCGTTGATCACACCCGGTTCGACGACGGCGATCCGGTCGACCGGGTTGATCTCCAGGATGCGGTCCATCTTCACCAGGGAGAGCACGATGCAGCCCTCGGAGGCGTTGGCGCCGCCGGAGAGGCCCGTGCGGGCGCCCTGGGGGACGACCGGGACGCGGAGTTCGGTCGCGGTGCGCATCACGTGCCGCACCTGCTCCACGGTGCGCGGGAGCACGACGACGGCGGGGGCGCCGGACTCGCAGAAGCTCGCCATGTCGTTCGCGTAGGAGGCGGTCACGTCCGGATCGGTGAGCAGCGCCTCGGCGGGGAGACCCGCGCGCAGTCGCGTCAGAAGATCGTCCATGCGTCCAGCGTGGCACCCGGGGCCATCGGTGTGAACCCGCCGGGGCGGGCGCTTCGTGTGCTCTTCGTACAGGTGCGGGCGGGAGCACAGTGAGCGCCATGAAGACGCAGAACGTGTCGAGGACGGTCCTGGCGGCCGGAGTGGGCGCGGTGCTCGCGGCGACGGCGCTGGTGTACGTCCCCGAGTTCCTCGACCAGGGGCCGCCGGCCCCGCCCGGCCCCGCGGAACGGGCGACGATCGCGGCGCACGCGGGCGCGCAGGCCTCGCTGCCCGACCTGGCCGCGCTGATCACCGACCGGGAGAAGTGGCTGCGCGCCCACCCCGGCGACGACGCGTCCTGGGCCGAGCTCGGCGCGGCGTACACGGAGCGCGGGATGCGCCGCGGGGACCCGCGGGACTACCCGCGGGCCGAACGGGCGTTGCGGCGCTCCCTCGCCGAACGGCCCGCCGCGCGCGGCAATCTGGACGCACAGCTGGCGCTGGGGGCGCTCGCGGGGGCGCGCGGCGACTGGAAGTCGGCGAAGGAATGGGGCGAGAAGGTCCGCAAGGCCGACCCGAAACGGTGGCCCGCCTACCCGGTCCTGATGGACGCGTACAACGGCCTCGGGGACTACGCGGCGGCCCAGAAGGCCATGGAGACCCTGGAAGAGCTCCACTCGGGCGCCGCGGTGCGCACCAGGGCCTCGCAGACCTTCCGCGACCGGGGCTGGCGCGAGGACGCCGACGCGGCCGCCCTCGACGCGGCGGCGCTCGCGGAGACCGACGCCGAGAAGGCGGCCTCGCTCGCGCGGCTCGGGGACCTGGCGTGGGAGCGGGGCGAACCGGAAGAGGCGCTCGGCCGGTACGGGACGGCGCTGCGGCTCGTACCGGACCACGGGCCCTCGCTCGCGGGCCGCGCGCGGGCGCTCACGGCGCTCGGCCGGACCGACGAGGCGCTGCGGGACTGGCGGGCGGCGCTCGCCCGGCTGCCGCTCCCGGAGTACGTCCTTGAGGCCGGCGAACTGCACGAGTCACTGGGCCTGGACGGGGACGCGCGGGCCCTGTACGAGCGGCTGCGGACCGGCACCTGGGTCCGCGGGGAAGTGGCCCTGGCGCTGCTCGACGCCGACCACGGCGATCCGGCGGCGGCGGTCACCCGGATGCGGGCGGAGTGGGCGCGCGGACACCGCTCGGTGCGGGTGGCGGACGCGCTGGGGTGGGCGCTGTACCGGTCGGGCGCGCCCAAGGAGGCGCTGGAGTACGCGAAGAGGGCCACGGACGAGGGGCTGCGGAGCGCGCTGTTCTCCTACCACCGGGGGATGATCGAGCGGGCCGTCGAGGAGTACGGGCCGGCCCGCCGCCACCTGGCGGAGGCGCTGCGGATCAACCCGCACTTCTCGCCGCTGCACGCGGGGGCGGCGCGGGAGGCGGCGACGACCCTCGGTGACCCCCCGGACGAACTCCCCCGAGACCTCCGCCCCGTTGTGGGCAATCGTCCGCCAGGGGCGATGGGGGTCCCCCCTGCTCGAGCGAAGCCGAGAGCTTGGGGGAGGGTGGGCACAACGGACGGTGCCCCTAGCCGGGCCTAGGCTTTCGCGCCTGAACCCGCACCGGATGCGTGCCGCGCAGTAGGTGCGGGTCCAGGCACAAGGGGCGGAGGCGCCGCCAAGCGCGCCGTCCCGTGTGCCCACCCGTCCCGCCCTGCGGGACGATTGCCCACACGGGGGCGCGCTACAGGTTGCCGCGCTTTTCCTGCTCTCGTTCGATCGCTTCGAAGAGCGCCTTGAAGTTGCCCTTCCCGAAGCCCATCGACCCGTGCCGCTCGATCATCTCGAAGAAGACCGTCGGCCGGTCCTGCACCGGCTTCGTGAAGATCTGCAGCAGGTAGCCGTCCTCGTCGCGGTCGACGAGGATCTTCAGCTCGCGCAGGGTCTCGACGGGGACCCGCGTCTCGCCGGCCCACTCGCCGAGCGTGTCGTAGTACGAGTCGGGGGTGTCGAGGAAGGCGACACCGGCGGCGCGCATCGCGCGGACGGTGGCGACGATGTCGTTGGTGGCGAGCGCGATGTGCTGGACGCCGGCCCCGCCGTAGAACTCCAGGTACTCGTCGATCTGCGACTTCTTCTTCGCGATCGCGGGCTCGTTGATCGGGAACTTCACCTTGAGGGTGCCGTCCGCGACGACCTTCGACATGAGGGCGGAGTACTCGGTGGCGATGTCGTCGCCCACGAACTCCTTCATGTTCGTGAAGCCCATGACCTTGTTGTAGAAGCCGACCCAGTCGTTCATCTTGCCGAGCTCGACGTTGCCGACGCAGTGGTCGATGGCCTGGAAGGTGCGCTTCGCCGGCGGCTCGACGATCGGGTTCGCGGAGACGAAGCCGGGGAGGTACGGGCCGTCGTAGCCGGAGCGCTCGACGAGGGTGTGGCGGGTCTTGCCGTAGGTGGCGATGGCGGCGAGGACGACGGTGCCGTGCTCGTCCTTCAGTTCGTACGGCTCGGTGATGCCGGTGGCGCCGTGCTCGACGGCGTAGGCGTACGCGGCGCGGGCGTCCGGCACCTCGATCGCCAGGTCGACGACGCCGTCACCGTGTTCGGCGACGTGTTCGGCGAGGAAGCGGCCCCAGTCGGTGGAGACCTTGATGACGGAGGTGAACACGAAACGGGCGGAGCCGTTGGTGAGGACGTAGCTGGCGGTCTCGCGGCTGCCGTTCTCCGGTCCGGAGTAGGCGACGAGCTTCATGCCGAAGGCCGTGGAGTAGTAGTGGGCGGCCTGCTTGGCGTTGCCGACGGCGAAGACGACCGCGTCCATTCCCTTCACGGGGAAGGGATCGGCCTGCCGCGCTGTGGAGGGGGTGTGATCGATGGTCTCAGTCATGGCAGCAATGTCCCGCCGTTTGGCAAGGTGCGCAAGAGTTCGCTGATCTGCTGGGCATGTTGCACAGCGACACGCGAGTATGGCCGTGCGACTTGTACATCCTGACCATGGGGAGACCGTTGTGGCGATCGATCATTTGGACGGCCGGCTGATCACGCTCCTCGCGCGGGAGCCGCGCATCGGGGTCCTGGAGGCTTCCCGGCGGCTCGGGGTGGCGCGGGGCACGGTGCAGGCGCGGCTGGACCGGCTCCAGGCGAGCGGGGTGATCCGGGGGTTCGGGCCGCAGGTGGATCCGGCGGCGCTGGGCTATCCGGTGACGGCGTTCGCGACCCTGGAGATCAAGCAGGGGCAGGGGGCGGATGTGCGGGGGCACCTGGCGACGGTGCCCGAGGTGCTCGAACTGCACACGACGACGGGTCACGGGGACATGCTGTGCCGCCTGGTCGCGCGCTCGAACGCGGACCTCCAGCGGGTGATCGACAAGGTGGTCGCCTTCGAGGGGATCGTGCGGGCGTCGACCGCGATCGTGATGGAGAACCCGGTGCCGCTGCGGATCATCCCGCTGGTGGAGCAGGCGGCGCAGGAGTAGGCCGGGCCGCCCGGAGACGGCGGCGGTTGCTGCTGCCGCTGCCCCTGCCAAAGCTCCAAAGAAACCCTTGCAAAGAAGTAGTTGCAAAAAACCCTTGCAACTACTTCTTTGCAACTCTACGCTCTGAGCCATGTCCCAGCCCGAGGAATTCCCGACCCGCCAACTGGACCCCCGCAGCCTGCGCGGTCTCGCCCACCCCCTCCGCATCCAGCTGCTGCGCGCCCTGCGCAAGCACGGCCCCGCCACCGCCTCCCAACTGGCGGAGCGCCTCGGCGAGTCCAGCGGCGCGACCAGCTACCACCTGCGCCAGCTCGCGGCCCACGGCTTCGTCGAGGACGACCCGACGCGGGGCAAGGGCCGGGAGCGGTGGTGGAAGGCCGGGCAGGAGGGCACCACCGCCGACGAGACGCTCTCGGCGGACCCGGACCCGGAGGTGCGCGGCGCCCTCGACATCTACTCGCACGAGATCGCCACCATTCACACCCAGGAGCTGGGCACCTTCCTCGGCACCCGGCACGACTGGGGCGAGCGCTGGCTCGCCGCCTTCGACATGAGCGACTTCACCCTGCGCCTGCCCCCCGAGAAGCTCCGCGAGCTCGACCGGAAGATGCACGAGCTCATCGAGACGTACCGGGGCATCGAGGAGGCGGACGCGCCGGACGCCGAGCGCGTCCGGATCCACCTGCACGCATTCCCGCAGCACGAGAACTGACGGAAGGAACACGGAGCCATGCACGCCGACATCCACCTCCACCTCCACCAGCTGCACGCCGCCGAACTCCACCGCGAAGCCGCCGCCCACCGCGCCACCCACCTCACCGGCACCACCCTCCGCACCCAGCTCGGCTGGAAGCTCGTGGAGCTGGGTCTGCGGCTGGCCACCCCCGCGCACCGCCAGGTGACCCTCGCCGCATGACCGCTTCGGGGGGACGAGAAGCGGACACGGCGGAACCGGGCCAGGACACCGGCGGGCACCCGCCGCGGCGGGACCGCACCCCGCTGGCCACCGTCCTGACCGCCAACGCCGTCTCCATCACCGGCAATTCACTCACCATCATCGGCGTCCCGTGGTTCGCGCTCGACACCACGGGAAGCCCCGGCAAGGCCGGGCTCGTCGCCTTCTGCGCGGCGCTGCCCGTCCTGGTCTCGGCGATCGCCGGCGGCCCGGTCATCGACCGGCTGGGCCGCCGGCGGGTCAGCATCGCCTCCGACCTGGTCTGCGCCCTGGCGCTGGCCGCGATCCCGCTCCTCAACGAGGCCGGGCTCCTGCGGTTCTGGATGCTGTGCGCGCTGATGGCCGTCACCGGCCTCTTCCACGCCCCCGGCGAGACCGCGCGCAACGTCCTCATCCCCGACCTGGCCCGGCACGCGGACACCCCGCTCTCCCGCGCCGCCAGCCTCTACGACGCCGTCTCGCGCGGCGCCCGCATGACCGGCGCCGCCCTCGCCGGCCTGCTGGTGGCCTTCATGGGTGCCGACACCGTCCTGTACGTCGACGCGGCCACGTTCTGTCTCTCCGCGCTGCTCGTCCTCGCGGGGCTGCGCGGCGTCCCCGCCGCCGAACCCGTGCGGGGCGCCCCGCCGCTCTCCCCGGCCGCCTACCGGGCCGATCTGCGCGAGGGGTACTCGTTCCTGCTGCGCACCCCGCTGCTCCTCGGCATCAACGTCGCGGTGATGACGACCAACGGCCTGGCGCAGAGCTGGAACGCGGTCCTGCTGCCGCTGCACGCCCGCGAGTCCCTGGGCGGTTCGGCCTCGCTGGGACTGCTCGTCGCCGTCTCCGGCGGCTCCGCGCTCGTCGGTGCGCTGCTCTACGGGGCCGTCGGCCACCGCTTCCCGCGCCGGCCGGTCTTCGCGGCCGGATTCCTGCTCACCGGCGCCCCGGTGTACGTGACGGCGGCGTTCACCGACACCACCGTGCCGCTGCTCGTGGTGATGGCCGTCGGCGGGCTGGGGGCCGGGGTGCTCAACCCGATCCTGTCGACCGTCTTCTACGAGACCGTCCCCGAGGGTCTGCGCAGCCGCGTCGGCGGAGCGAGTACGGCCTCCGTGCTGATCACCACCCCGCTGGGCGGACTCGCCGCCGGGTTCCTGGTGGAACGGGCGGGGCTCACCCCGGCGTTGCTCACGGTCGCCGCCGTGTACCTCCTGGCCTCCCTCTCGCCGCTGGTGCTCCCGTCCTGGCGGAGCATGGAGGCCCCGAAGGCGGGGCTTGCGCGCGGGGCGGAGGTCAGCAGGCCGGAACCTTCGACTCCTGCCCCTGCTCAAGGGCCCGGAGGGACGCCACCGCGTCGCTGAGCGCGGTGACGGGGACGAGCCGCAGGCCGTCGGGCAGCTCGGCCTGCGCGTCCGAGCACTCGGCCTTCGGTACGAGGAAGACGGTGGCCCCGTCCCGGGCGGCGGCCTGGGTCTTCAGGGACACCCCGCCGACGGCGCCGACCGTGCCGTCGGGCTCGATCGTGCCCGTACCGGCCACGATCCGGCCGCCGGTGAGGTCTCCGCCGCCCCCGTCGCCGTCGAGCTTGTCGACGATGCCGAGGGAGAAGAGCAGCCCGGCGCTCGGCCCGCCGATGTCGGCGAGGTTCAGGGTCACCTTCACCTTCTCGGGGTCCAGCTTCAGGTAGCCGAGGGCGGCGAGGGTGGCCGCGTCCTGCGACTCCTTCATCTGCCCGAGGTTGTGCTTCTCGATCTCGGCGTCGGACTTCCCCGAGGGGTAGACGGAGTCCTTCGGCAGGACGGCCCGGTCGGTACGGAACCAGGCGTCGGCCACATCGGCGAGGTCCACGTCCGTGGACGGCCCGGTCGCGACGATCGTCGTCATCCGCAGCTGCCCCTCGGTGGGCCGCACGGGCGCGCCGCTGATGGTGATGACCTCCTGCCCGTTGTCCTTGCCCAGCACGTCGGCGGTCGAACCGGGCTGCGCGATGGCGTACGGGAGCGGCGCGAGCCCGGCGACGGCGAACAGCGCGACGACGGGCAGCGCGCAGACCGCGAGAGCACGGGGACGGGAGAGACTGGAGAGCACGCCCCCAATCTACTGGGACGCACGCGACCGCCGGGCCCGGGGCACGGCCCCAGGTACGGGCGGGTGCCGGGCGGACGACGGCCGAAGCGGCACCCGTACGGCCGTCCGCGCCCCGGGCACCACCGTGGACCGGGGGCCCCGCCGCGCGTCCTAGCGCAGCGCGTCGGCGACCTCCCGGGCCGCGTCCACCACCCGCGGTCCCACCCGCTCGGGGACCGCGTCCGCGAGCATGACGACGCCGACGGAGCCCTCGACGCCCGTCACGCCGACGAGTGGCGCGGCCGCGCCGCTCGCGCCCGCCTCCAGCTCGCCGTGGGTGAGCGTGAAGCCCGGTTCGATCAGTCCGCCCTGGCGGGCGGCGAGGATGGCCCGGCCGGCCGCGCCCCGGTCGAGCGGGTGACGGAAACCGGCCCGGTAGGCGACGTGGTAGTCGGTCCAGGTGGGTTCGACGACCGCGACGGCGAGCGCCTCCGCCCCGTCGACGAGGGTCAGGTGGGCCGTCGCCCCGATGTCCTCGGCGAGCGAGCGCAGCGCGGGGAGCGCGGCCTCCCGCACCAGGGGGTGGACCTGCCGGCCGAGCCGGAGCACGCCGAGGCCGACGCGGGCGCGTCCGCCGAGGTCACGCCGGACGAGGGCGTGCTGTTCGAGCGTGGCGAGCAGGCGGTAGACGACGGTCCGGTTGACGCCGAGTTTGTTGGACAACTCGGTGACGGTCAGGCCGTGGTCGGTGTCGGCGAGCAGTTTGAGGACTCTGAGTCCCCGGTCGAGCGTCTGGGAGGTCTCCGCGGTCACGACGCCCTCTCCTTCGGAGTGAGTAGCGGCGGTGCTCTCACGGGGTCGCGTCGCCGGTCCCGTCGGCGACGCACGTCAGAGGCCGCCGGCAGGAAGGGGTACACCGGCTGCGCTCCGCGGCGGCGCTGCCACGGGGCGATTGCTTTTGAGCCGGGACAGTAGCGACCCGCTCCGCTCAGCGGAAGACCTCGTCCAGAATCCGGGCGCCGGCGACCGTATAGAGACGGTTCGGGACCTTCGTCGGTCAGACGCGGGACTTTGGCGGACAAGATCGGCTTTGTCGTGCCCGTAGCGTGGAGGGTGCCCGGAGACCAGCCGTGGGGGCCTGTCTCCGGGGCCCGTCCCGCCGCCGCGGGACGAGTGAGGCCCGTACGAACGCCGTCGTACGGGCCTCAGCCGTTCGCTGAAACGTCACCGCATGCGGGTGGCCCACTCCTGGACCTTCTTGATCCGTTCCCGGATCTGCCCGGCGGTGGCCTCCGCGCTCGGCGGTCCGCCGCAGACCCGGCGGAGCTCCGTGTGGATCACTCCGTGCGGCTTGCCGGTCTGGTGGACGTACGCGCCGACCATCGTGTTGAGCTGCTTGCGCAGTTCGAGCAGTTCCTTGTGGGAAACGACAGGGCGCCGCTCGGCGGGGAGTTCCAGCAGGTCCGCCTCCTCGTCCGGCTTCTTGCGGCTGTGCGCGATCTGCCGGGCCTGGCGCTTCTGCAGGAGCAGCTGGACCTGGTCGGGTTCGAGGAGGCCCGGGATGCCCAGGTAGTCCTGCTCCTCGGCGCTGCCGGGGTGGGCCTGCATGCCGAACTCGGCGCTGTTGTAGAGGACGCGGTCGAAGACGGCGTCGGACTCCAGCGCCTCGAAGGGCAGCATGTCCTGCTCGCCGGTGTCCTCGTCCTGCTGGCGCTCGGCCTCGGCCATCTCCTTCTCGGACTCGGCGTACGGGTCCTCGTCCTCGCCCGCCTTCTTCGGCTTGTCGAGGACGTGGTCGCGCTCGACCTCCATCTCGTTGGCGAAACCGAGGAGGCTGGGGATCGTGGGAAGGAACACCGAGGCGGTCTCGCCGCGTCTGCGCGAACGCACGAAACGGCCGACGGCCTGGGCGAAGAACAGCGGGGTCGAGATCGTCGTCGCGTACACGCCGACGGAGAGGCGCGGCACGTCGACGCCCTCGGACACCATGCGGACGGCGACCATCCAGCGGTCGGTGCTCTCGCTGAACTCGTCGATCCGGTTCGAGGCACCGGCGTCGTCGGAGAGCACGACGGTGGCCTTGGTGCCGGTGATCTCCCGGATCAGCTTCGCGTACGAGCGGGCCGAGTCCTGGTCGGAGGCGATGACGAGGCCGCCGGCGTCCGGGATGGACTTGCGGACCTCGGTGAGGCGCTGGTCGGCGGCGCGGAGCACGTTCGGCATCCAGTCGCCCTTGGCGTCCAGGGCGGTCCGCCAGGCCTGCGAGACGGCGTCCTTGGTCATCGGCTCGCCGAGGCGGGCGGCGATCTCGTCGCCGGCCTTGGTGCGCCAGCGCATGTTGCCGCTGTAGGAGAGGAAGATGACGGGCCGGACGACGCCGTCGCCGAGGGCGTTGCCGTAGCCGTAGGTGTAGTCGGCGGAGGACCGCCGGATGCCGTCGTTGCCCTCCTCGTACGTGACGAAGGGGATGGGGTTGGTGTCGGAACGGAAGGGCGTGCCGGTCAGCGCGAGGCGCCGGGTGGCGGGCTCGAAGGCCTCCAGGCAGGCCTCGCCCCAGGACTTGGAGTCTCCGGCGTGGTGGATCTCGTCGAGGATGACGAGGGTCTTGCGCTGTTCGGAACGGTTGCGGTGCAGCATCGGGCGGACGCCGACACCGGCGTACGTGATGGCGACCCCGTCGTACTCCTTGCTGAGCGGCCCGGCGCTGTAGTCGGGGTCGAGCTTGATCCCTATCCGCGCCGCCGCGGCCGCCCACTGCTTCTTCAGGTGCTCGGTGGGGGCGACGACGGTGATCTGCTGCACGACGTGGTGGTGCAGCAGCCACGAGGCGAGGGTCAGCGCGAAGGTGGTCTTGCCTGCGCCGGGCGTGGCGACCGCGAGGAAGTCACGGGGCTGCTCCTGGATGTACTTCTCCATCGCCCCTTGCTGCCAGGCGCGCAGCTTGCCGGCGGTACCCCAGGGGGCCCGTCCTGGGAAGGCGGGAGAAAGGTGATGGGAGGAGGTGGCGGTAGTAGTCACGATCTCCGGGTTCGACGCTCGTCACGGTATGACAGTCCAGATATGACAACCGGGCCACCTTACCGGCGGCCCGACGGGAACGTCGTACGAAACGGGGCGGGTCCGGGACGGTTGCGATTCAGCTCACGTCCGGGGCGATCAGCTCGCGAAGTCCCTGGGAGATCACCTTCACCTCGTCGGTCTCGCCGGTCGCCACGGAGATGACCAGGCGCTCCGCCGCGTCGATGTCGGGACGGAGCTGGACGCCGTTCATGGCGAGGAAGGTCACGCAGGACAGCCAGGCGGTGCGCTTGTTCCCGTCGAGGAACGGATGGTTGACCGCGAGCGACTGGAGCAGTGCGGCGGCCTTGCCGAGGAGGTCGGGGTACGCCTCCTCGCCGAACATGGCGGCGGACGGCCGGTGGACGGCCGATTCGAGCAGTCCCGCGTCGCGTACGACGACGACCTGGTCGTCCACCGCGTGTTCGGCGACGGCCAGGACGTCCTCGGCGGAGAGATAGACGCAGCTCACTTGAGCCGCTCCATGAGCTCGTGCCACTTGGCCGCCTGCTCCATGGCGGTCTTCCGCACGATCGCCTGCTGGGCGGTCCGGGCGAGGTAGTCGTCGACGGCCTGGAGGAGGAGGGCGTGCATGCTCGTGCCCTCCTGCTCGGCGCGCAGCTTGAGTGCCTCGGTCTGGTCGTCGCGGAGACGCAGGTTCATGGCCATACCAGAACGGTACCACTCGATGGGGCCAAGGTGGTACCAGTTACCTCAGGCCCGCGCCGGCGCCCCCTGCAGCCGGGTCGCCACCCACGCCCCCACCGCCGCCACCCCCGCCATCGGCAGGAAGACGGCCGCGAAGGCCCCCGGATGCGAGCCGGTGCCCGCGGCGGACGTGACCGCGTGACCCACCGCGCCGCCGCCGAGCGCCGCGAAGGCCGCGCCGCCGGCCGCGAGCAGCAGGACGTTGGAGAGGCCGTCCGAGATCTGCAGGGCGGCCGAGTTCGCGCCGACCTCCTCGGGCGCGGAGAGCTTCATCAGCAGCACGCTCGTCGAGGCGATCACGGACCCCATGCCGAGGCAGCCGAGCCCCCAGGCCGCCGCGAGCACCCACACCGGCACGGCCGTGATCAGCACGCTCGGCGCCGCCGCGATGGCGAGCGCCACCAGGACCATGCCGAGGACGACCAGCCGCTCCCGGTACGGCTCCGTCCACGGCCGGGCCTGGATCCAGGAGCCGAGCGCCCAGGTGAGGCCGCCGAGGGCGAGGGAGAAACCCGCGAGGGTGGGGCTCAGACCGCGCTGGGTGACCAGCATCAGCGGCACGAAGGACTCCGCGGCGATGAACGCGCCCGCGGCGATGCCCCGCAGCAGGACCACGGACGGCAGGCCGCGGGCCGCCCGGTAGGTGCCGTGCGGCAGCAGCCCGCGCACGGCGGGCACGAGGAGCGCGGCGCCGGCCGCCGCCGGCAGCAGCGAGAGCCAGCGCAGCTCCTGACCGGCGTACTGCAGGAGCGCGGCGCCCGCCGAGATGCCGAGCGCGAGCCGGATCCGGCGCCGGTCCCACGGGGTGACGGGCGCGGTGGGGTCGGCGGGGCCGGAGGCGGTGCGGCGTATCGCGGGGAGGGCGAGGGCGAGCGGGAAGACGACGAGGACGGGGATGCCGACGAAGACCCAGCGCCAGCCGAGGTGCTCGGTGACGGTTCCGGCGGCGAGCGGTCCGACGACGGAGGGGACGACCCAGGACGCGGCGAACGCGGCCATGATCGCGGGCCTGAGGTGCTCGGCGTAGGCCCGGCCGACGACCACGTACAGCGCGACGATGACCAGCCCGCCGCCGAGGCCCTGGACGGCCCGGCCGAGGATGAACAGCCACATGGCGCCGGCCGTCCCGGAGAGCAGCAGGCCGGCGGCGAAGGCGCTGATCCCGGCGGTGAGGGGCGCGAGCGGGCCGCCGCGGTCGGACCACTGCCCGGCCAGGACCATGGCGAAGAGGCTGGTGGTGAAGTACGCGGAGAAGGCGAAGGCGTAGACGGAGACGCCGTTCAGCTCGCGGGCGGCGACGGGCATCGCGGTGCCGACGGCGGTGGCCTCGAAGGCGATGAGCAGGACGACGGAGACGATGCCGACGCTGAGCGCCCGGTGGACCGGGTCGAGGACGGACCCCTTGCTCTCGTCGTGCGGGGCAAGGGGGCCGGGGGGTGGGGCGGCGCCGGCGTCGGCGGCGGCGTCGCGGGGTTCGAGGGCGCTCATCCCCCCAGGGTAAGAGGTGAAGCACCAGATGACCCCTGTCAGGAGTCCCGGTCCCGCTCAGCCCTTCGACGTACGACCGGAAGGCGTCCGCCGCCCCCTCTGTGAACGCGGTGTGGCAGCGGCATTGCAGTCCCGTGGCACACCCCCGGAACCCCTTCCACCCCTCCCGGCCCCCGCCCTAACGTCATACCCGTCGCACCACACGACCGTGTGCCCGAGAGGTTCAGGGGCTCGCCTGCAAAGCGAGTTACGCGGGTTCGATTCCCGCCACGGTCTCCAAACGCCCCCCCTCGGGGGCCCCGTCCTCAGGACAGCGGTTTCTCCGGCACGGTGACCTTCTCGGCGCAGCCGAGCAACTCCCGGGTGCTCTCCGCGAGCGCCTTCAGCAGCTGGTCCGTGGACACCGTCCGGGCCGTGCGGTCCGTGTCGGTCAGGGAGACCTGGAGCGGCAGGTTCTCTCCCTGTCCGGCCCGGGTGCCGGGGACCGCACACGGCATGACGAGGGTGCGGGCGCCGTCGGTCCCCTGCCGGAGGTCGAGATAGACCCCCTTCGCCACCTCGCGGAACTCGCGCGCGTGCTTCCCCTCGGTCATGAAGGCCACGCCGTACTTCGACCAGCCGACCGTGGCGATGACCCAGGCTTCCTTCCCGTCGGCCCGGCCCTCGATCTGGCAGGGATGGAAGGACGTCCGGGCGAGCTTGTCCGTGGCGGGATTCCAGAGCTGCGCCTCCACCAGCATCCGCTCCTTCATCTCGCCGAGCGAACGGTCGTGCGGCTGGAAATCCTTCCCGAGGTCGGCTCGGAGCGCCTCGACGTTCCGCTCCCCGAACACCTTCCCGCAGTTCTTCAGGGCGGCCGGGGAGACGGCCCCCGGCTCCTCACGTCCGCCCGGCCCGTCGTCGGAGCACCCGCTCAGGATCAGGGCCACGGCCAAGGCCCCGGCGGCGATGGCCCCCGGCCTGCGCGTGTCACTCACCGTCCGCCACCTCACTTGTTCGCGGTCAGGTCGTCGACGCTCTTCGCGCCCATGTTGTACGAGGCCTCGATCTCGCGCATCAGTTCCTGCCGCTCGGTCTGCGTCATGCCCTGCATCTCGGCGACGTGGAGGGAGGGGACGACCACGGCGCGGCGGCCTTCCTGGCGGGCGTCCACGACGGCGGAGTCCGCTTCGTCGTCGTTCTTGTACTCGTTGTCCTTGAGGTACTGAAGGGTGTCCGAGGCGTAGTCCGTGCTGATCGCGGAACCGACGGTCTCCATGAGGATCGGTACAGCGGTCGCCGCCACGAGTCCCGCGGCGGGCCCGAGCACCACGGCGGAGCCGACGCCGACCACTGCGGCGACACCCCCGCTGACGGCGGACTTCCGCCACTCCGCCTGCTTCTCCATCTCCAGGTTCTTGGCCTCCTCCTGGTCCTTGAACTCCAGGGAGATGGCGTCGATGCGCGATTCGTCGAGGATGCCGTGCACCTTGGTCGAGTTGTGGAGGAAGGTGAGCTGGGAGCCCTTGTCCCCCTCCAGCGCCTTGAGACCGCCGGCCTCGAAGACCTGCTGTGCGGCGGAGAGCGTCTTGTACCCGTTCTCGTCGGCCGCGACGGCGTTCATGAACCGGAGGCTGGCGCCCTCGCCGAAGTCCGTGCGCGAGCTGCCGTCGCTGCTCACGCCGAAGAGCTTGTCCCGGCCGAGGGCGTCGCCGGAATCGCCGAAGTTGTACGTCGAGTAGTTCAGGTCGTCGATGTACGCGGCCCCCATCCGCCCCAGGCTGTCCATCAGCGGCTTGTGCTGCTCGCGCAGTTCCGTGTTGGTGCCGTAGGAGTCGATGACCTGCTTCATGATCTCGGCGGACTTCTCGTCGCGGTGCAGCTGGGGGTTGGGGTCGTCCCAGCCGTGTCCGGTGGTCGCCGCCTCCAAGGCGTGGCCGAGGGCGTCCGGCATGTACTCGGCGGACTTCTTCCAGTCGTCCGGGTTGTGGCCCTCGACGTCCGGGAAGAAGTCGTAGTCCTTGTTCTGGAAGTAGTCCAGGTAGCCCTTCTGGTTCCCGTCCTTCTTGGGGTCCAGGTCGACCGTCCCGCCGACGCTGCCGTCCTTGTTGTAGGACGTCGGCTCCTTCGAGAAGAACTCCTTGGACGCCTCCGGGCTGTGCCCCAGCGCCTCCAGCATCGAGACCATCGGGTCGAAGCCCGAGCCGTTGACGCCCGACGGGTTGTACTGGTTCTTCAGCCAGCCGCCCATCGGCTTGCTGTCGGCGAAGAGGTACGGGTCCTTCGCGTGGAGCTGGGTGACGTGCTCGGCGATCGGGACCAGGAACCGCTTGTCGTAGTCGCCGTAGCGCATGATGCCGCCGAGCAGCTGGTAGCCGTACGCCGGGTTGTTGTCGTACTTGGCGAGCGGGATGCGCTCGGTGCCGAGCTTGCGCATCTCCGCCGACCACTTGTCGGTCCACGCGTCGCCGCCCTGCGTCGCCGTCGCCAGGTTGAGGCCCATGTTCTTCTGGAGCTCCTGGACGTCGGCGAGCCGCTCCTTGTCGACCTTCGAGTAGTCGTACGTGTCCGTGGACAGCTGACCGAAGAACTCCAGGGCGCCCTTGGGGCCCATGCCGTCGTAGAAGGTGCGGGAGAACTCCTTGGAGCCGCTGTTGTCCTTGAGCAGCTCGTTGAGTCGGGTCAGCTCCTCGTGGGTGATGTCCCGGCCCTTCTTCGCCAGGTCGACGGCGCGCTGCGCCTCCTCGGCGTCGAGGCTGGTGTACCGGGGGGCGCTGAAGTTGTGCCGGTCGCCGGTGATGTTGGCCTTGAGCGCGTTGGAGCAGGACACGTCCGCGTCGTCGCAGGTCTCGACGATCGCGTCGATACGCTGCTGCATCGCGTCGATGTCGGCGTTCTCCTTGCGGATCAGGTCCTGGAAGTCGGGGTCGTGCCGCAGCCCCTGGTCCTTGGTCCGGGAGATCGGCTCGACGGCCTCGACCTTGCCGGCGGAGCTGACCCTGAAGCGCTTCGCGGGAGCGTCGACGTCGACGATCTTCTTGAGTTCGTCCTTGGCCTTCTTGAAGGCGTTGTAGCCGTCCTCCAGGACCTTGTGGATGCCGTCGGCGGCCTTGGCGGCGTCGTCGAACTCCTTCGCGGTCTTGTCCACGAACGGCTTGGTGACCTCGGCGTTCACCCCGCGCCAGTACTCGTCCTTGGCCTTCGCCGCCATCGTCGTACGGGCGTCCTCGGCGAGCTTGTCCAGCTTGCCCTTCATCGCGGCCCACTCGTCGGCCGCGGTCTTCATCTTGTCGAGCGGCGCCTGGTACACGTTGTCAAAGGTCAGCACAGCAGGCCCCCGCCCTACTTGAGGTACTCGTTGATCGCGGAGGCCGCGAGGGCCGCCGTGATGTCCGCCTCTTCCTTGGCGTGCGAAGCCGCGCTGTAGTCGAGGTGGTTGGAGATGTTGGCGCAGGCGTCGAGCAGGGTGCTCAGCTGCGAGCTCCACGTCTCCTGCACGGTCGACATCGCGGACCCGGTGAGGAAGCCGTGGCTGGACAGGCCGGCCGCCGCCTCCGTGGTGCTCGTCCGCGCGTGGTTCCCGTCCTTGACCAGCCGGCCGTGCAGCGCGTACGCGGCGCCGCCGATGGCTCCGAGCTTGTCCTGGTCGACGCCGAGGTCGGCGTTGCCGCCGCCGGTGCCGGGCTCCGGGGCCACCTGGTTGAGCCTCATGCTCACCTCGGCCGTGGACGCGGTGCGTACCGACGCCCATTCCTTGTCGAACGACATGCTCTCCCCCGCGACGTGACGTGTTGCGATCTGACGTGACGTGATCGTTCCGGCTTCGCCCCAGCAAGTTCCGTGCCCACGGAATCAGGGTGATCGTAGCCCCATGGGCCCCCGTCGGCCCCCTGCTCACCGGGAATGACCCACGACCCCGAGATCTTCACCGCCCCCGCATGCCCACTTCACCTTCGCAACCGGGACAGCCCGGACTTCCCGGACCCCGGAGCACGCCCCCTGCACCCTCGCCTCCCGTCCCGCCTCGATAGGCTCGACCCGCCCCCGTCACCACGGGGTGCACGGACGACGGGGGGGTACGAACGGTGGAACAGTCGCGCGCACAGCAGGAATCCGCGCGGCGGATCGGCCCCTTCCGGCTGATCACCCGTCTCGATCCGCCCGGTTCCGCGCTGCCCTGCCGCCGGTTCGTGGCCCGCACCGAGGACGGCGAGCACACCGTGCTGCTCAGCACGCCGCTGCCCGGCACCGACCCCGCCAGGTTCGCGGCGGAGGCCGAGGCCGCCCGCTTCCTCCTCGGCCCCTGGACCGCCCCCGTGACGGGCCTCGCCGGCCCCGGCGAAGCCCCCTGGTACGCGACCCCCTACGTCCCGGCGCTCCCGCTTCCGGTGGCCCTCGCGGTCCACGGCGGCCCGCTGCCCGAGGCCACCGTCCGCGCCGTCGGCGCCGCCCTCGCCGAGGCACTCGCCGCCGCGCACGGCCAGGGCCTCACGCACGCCGGGGTCTCCCCCGCGGCCGTCCTGCTCACCGCCGACGGCCCGCGGCTTACCTGCTTCGGCGCGGTACGGGCCGCGGCGGCCGACGGGGAGCGGCGCACCGGCCTGCCCGGCCTCGACCCGGGGGCCCTCGCCCCCGAACAGGCCTCGGGCGGCCGACCGCGACCGCCGGGGGACGTCTTCGCCCTGGGCGCCGTCCTGGCGTACGCGAGCACCGGCCACACCGTGCCCGAACGCGACGAACTCCCGCCCGCCCTGCGCCCGGTGGTCTCCGCCTGTCTGGCCCGCGACCCGGCCGACCGCCCCACGGCCCCCGCCCTGATGACCGCGCTGGCCCCGCCGACCGCGCACGAGACGGTCCTGAACTCGGCCGGCACCCTCCTGACCCCGGGCTGGCTGCCGGGCCGGGTGGTCGCCGCACTGGCCCGCCAGTCCGCGGAACTCCTCGCCGCGGAGACGCCCGAGCCGGCGGCGGTCTGAGGCCCGCCGCACACCCCACACCCCTCACCGCACACGAGCCGCGCGGCCCCGGGAGCCCCCGCCGCCCCGGCACCGGACCCTGCCCGGCCACCCTCCCCGCACCGACCTACCTGACGGACCTCATCGCATGCTGTCGCCCCTCACCCACGACGACCCGGCCGCCGTCGCCACGTACCGGCTCATCGCCCGCCTCGGTTCCGGCGGCATGGGCACGGTCTACCTGGCGCGCACCCCCGGCGGCCGTACCGTCGCCCTCAAGACCGTGCACGCCCGGCTCGCCACCGACCCCGCCTTCCGGGCCCGTTTCCGGCTGGAGACGGACGCGGCGCGGATCATCGGCGCCCGCCACGGCGCGGCCGTCGTCGACGCCGATCCGCTGGCCGAGACACCGTGGCTGGCCACCGAGTACGTCCTCGGCCCGCCCCTCGACGACGCCGTCGCACTCGGCGGCCCGCTCCCCGAACCGACCGTCCGCGCCCTCGGCGCCGCGCTCGCCGGGGCGCTGGCGCAGCTGCACTCCTCGGACGTGGTCCACCGCGACCTCAAACCGTCGAACGTCCTCGTCACCGCGTACGGCCCGAAGATCATCGACTTCGGCATCGCCCGCGCGGCGGGCGACGACCGGCTGACCCGGACCGGGACGGCGGCCGGCACGCCGGCCTTCATGTCGCCCGAGCAGGCCAGTGGCCAGGAACACCCGCCCGCCGGTGACGTGTTCGCCCTCGCCGGCGTCCTGGTCTTCGCCGCCACCGGCCACGGCCCCTTCGGTACGGGCTCCGCCGCCGACCTCCTCTACCGCGTCCGCTACGCCGACCCCGACCTCACCGGCGTACCCGAGGCGCTGCTGCCGATCCTGACGGCCTGCCTCGCCAAGGACCCGGCGGCCCGCCCCACCACCGGCACCCTGATCGACCGACTCCACGACGGCCACGGCGAGTTCGCCGACCACCTCCCCCCGCTGCTGCTCGCCGACATCGCCCGCCGCGCCACCGACGTCTGGCTCCACACCCCCCACCGCCTCCCGGCCCCCGCGGCGGCCGCCCTGGCGGAGACCACCCCCGACACCCCGCTCTCCCGGCGACGACTCCTCTCGGCGGGCGGCGCGGCGCTGCTCGGCGTGGCGGCGGCGGGCGGCGGCGCCTGGGCCTGGCTGGGGACGCGGGAGGACGAGAAGGGCGCGACGGCCGGCGGAGCCACCCCGACCGGCCCGACGGCGATCCCCGCGACGACCGCGTCCGACGGGGCGCCGGCGGCGCTGTGGCAGGGCAAGGTCCTCGACCGGGACGAGAAGGCCACCCCGCTGCTGGCCGGGGACGTCGTCGGATTCTCCGAGACGGTCTCCTTCCGGGCCGTGGACCCGAAGGACGGCACCGAACTCTGGGAGGACTCCAAGGTCCTCGAGGCGCTGCACGTCACCACCGACGGCACCTCCTTCTTCGCGGTGGACGGCCCCATGGAAGGCCCGGGCGCCTTCCGCATTCGTACGCTCGACCCCCGTACCGGCAAGGAGACGGCCCGTGAGGTCGTCCTCAAGGGCTTCGTCGGCCCCCACCGCAACACCGAACTGATCACCGCGGCGGGCGGCGTCGTCTACGCCACGGCCCGGCGCGGCTCGTACCACGACTCCGTCGACGACGACGACAAGGACTGGCACCTGTTCGCCCTCGACCTGCGCACGGGCAAGCTGGCGTGGCGCCACGACTACGACTGGGACGGGGTGCGCCCCTGGCTCTCCCGGATCGCCGGCGGCCGGCTGATCCTGGGCAAGAACAGCAGCGACCTGGAGTCGTTCCTCGTCCAGGCCCGGGATCTGCGCACCGGCCGGCAGCTGTGGCAGCGGCGGCTCCCCCTGAAGGATTCGTCGTGGTACATCCCCGGCCAGCTCGTCACCGACGACCGGCACGTCTACCTGGGCGGCGACCGGCTGCGGGCGCTGCGCCTCACCGACGGCAGGATCGCCTGGGAGTACGGCTCCGGCACCCGGACCACCGAGTACGGCGTACCGGTCCTCGCGGACGGCCTCGTCCACGCCAACAAGAACGGCGTGGGGATCGTGGCGGTCAGCGCGGACAAGGGCCTCAAACGCTGGGAGGAGGTCTTCTCCGGCCGCAGCATGACGCCGACCCTGTTCGAGCAGCCCGTGGTCGGCGAGAAGTACGTGTACGCGCCGGTCCGGGGCGGTCTCAGCGCCGTCGACCGGACCACCCACGTCTCGAAATGGGTGTTCCCGACGGACGCCACGCGGTTCGTCGTCGACAAGGCACGGACCCGGGTCATCGGCGCCGGGGAGACGTCCGTGATGGCCATCCCGTACGTCTGACGGCCGCCCGGGGACCGATGCCCCGGCCCCTTCCCCCCTCACCCCCATCACCCATCTCCCCTCAGAAGGCATCCCCGTGACCACGCAGCCCCTCGCCACCGGTGACCCGCTCCGGCTCGGCCCGTACCGCCTGCTCGGCGTCCTCGGCGAGGGCGGCATGGGCAAGGTGTACATCGGCAGGGACGCGGCCGGTGTGCCCGCCGCCGTCAAGGTCCTCCGCCCCGAACTCGCCCACGACCAGCACCTCGCCCAGCGCTTCGTCCGCGAGGCCGACATGGCACGGGCCGTCACCAGCAAGGGCGTGGCCCGGGTGCTCGCGGCGCAGACCGAGGGCGGACGGCCGTGGATCGCCGCCGAGTTCCTCGCCGGGCCGACCCTCGACGAGGCCGTCAGGGCGTACGGGCCGATGGACGAGGCCACGGTCCGCGCCCTCGCCCACCCGCTCGCCCGCACCCTGCACGACATCCACGCGGCGGGCCTGGTCCACCGCGACCTCAAGCCGGCGAACATCGTGCTCACCTCCACCGGCCCCCGGATCATCGACTTCGGCATCGCGCGCCCCGAGCACGGCCTCACCCTCACCACCACCGGCCAGATCCCGGTCACCCCGGGGTATGGGGCACCCGAGCAGGTCCTCGGGCAGCGCGTCGGACCGGCGTCGGACGTGTTCTCGCTCGGCGCGGTCCTCGTCTACGCGGCGAGCGGGCGGCGTGCCTTCGACGCGGGCCATGTCGCCGCCGTCCAGTACGAGGTGGTGCACGGGACGCCCGACATGAGCCAGGTGCCGCCGGCGCTCCAGGAGATGATCGGGCCCTGCCTGGCGAAGGACCCGGCGTTCCGCCCGCAGCCCCCGCAGGTCGCGGAGGCCTTCGCCCCGCCGAAGGGCGCCGACCGCGCCTGGCGCAAGGGGCCGCTCGCCGAGGACATCAAGCGGCGCGAGACCGGCACGAAGCGCCTGGCGGCGCCCGAGGACACCGCCGTGCCGTCCGGTGCGCCGTCCCGGCGCCGCTTCCTGACCGGCGCCGCCGTGGGCGTGGCGGTGCTCGGCGCGGGCGGCGGGGCGGGCGCCTGGTGGCTGAACCGGGGCGGGAAGACCCCGTCGTTCGACGTGCCGCCGGCCGTACCGACCCCGGAGGCCGCCTTCATCTCGGTCATCGACACCCCGTTCGGCGAGGTGCCCAAGCCGCTGTGGGGCCCGCTCGACGTGGCGGCGGCGGGCGGTGAACTCCCCCTGCCGGTACGAGACGTGGTGATCGTGCAGGCGAAGACGGGCGGGCTGCTCGCCCTGTCCGTGAAGGACGGGAAGGAACGCTGGCGGGCGACGGGCGTCGACGCGGACGCCGGTTTCGTCTCCGTCGCCGACCGGCTCGTCGTCGGCGTCGACAAGAAGGGCGCCCTGAACGCGTTCGTCGCCTCCACCGGAGCGCCCGTCTGGCAGACCGGCGGCGACGTCGACGACGTCCTCGCCGCCGACGCCACCCACGTCTACCTGGTGACCAAGGAGAACGAACTGCGGGCGGTCGACGCCTGGACCCTCGCCACCACCTGGTCACGCCCGATGACGTCACCCCGCTCACAGAACGGCCCCGCGAAGGCCGCGGTGGGCCGGAAACGGCTCGTGATCCACGGCCGGGACGGCCATGTCGCCGCCCTCTTCACCGAGACGGGCGAGACGGACTGGGAGATCAAGGACCAGGGCACCGACGGCCAGGCCCCCGCGCTCGGCGACAACAACATCGCCTACCTCGGAGGCAAGGACCTGGTCGCCCGCCGGCTGGACCGGGGGGACCTCCTGTGGAAGGAGACGGCGAAGAGCGACTCCCCCCAGGGCTGGGGCACCCCCACGGCCAGCGGCGACCTCGTCTTCGCGGCCAACAGCTACAACGCCTACCGCTACAGCACCATGAAGGACGTGTCCTTCCCGGTCTCGGACTGGTACGAGGTCCTCGACGGCACCGGCATCGGCACGGTCAACCCCCCGGCGGTGGCGGGGGCGACGGTCTGGCTCCACTCCCCCGACCTCGGCTCGGTGCAGGTGGTCCACAAGACCACCCACGACCGCCTCTTCCTCGCCACGATGCAGCGCACGGGCGCCTACCAGCTGGCGAGCGGCGGCAACCGCGTCTTCATCGTCCGCGGGGGACGCATCGCGGCGATGCCGGTGTACGGGCAGTAGGCCGCCGCCGTACGGGCAGGAGCCCGCCGAGGACCGGCCCTCGACGGGCTACGAGCGGGAGAGCCCGCCGCTCAGGAGCGAGTGGGGGGCACGCCGGTGGCGAGTGCGTCCCCCTGGCAGCCCAGCTTGGCCGAGACCTGCCGGGCGGCCGCGTTGGCGAGGGTGATCAGACGGGTGCGCTGCTCCAGGTCCGCCACCGGGACGCCCGCCGGGCCCCAGACGGTCGTCTCGACGACGATCTCGTGGGCGGGTGCCTTGAGGCGGCAGGAGAAGTAGACGTGGCCGAGCCCGGAGGAGCTGAAGGCCTCCATTCCCGTGGTGTAGGAGGTCACCTTCGGGACGAGCCCGGGGTCCAGGTACGGGCCCTTCTCCACCGCGCCCACCTCGATCTTGAGGTCCTTCTCGCCGCCCTCCGCGGGCCGCAGCCCGCAGTACGTCACGGGCTGCGGCCGGTAGGCGTCGGCCCACTCCGCGGCCGCGTCGTCGCGCAGCCTGGCGACGGCCTTGTCCGGCTTCGAGTAGTTGTCCTCGAAGCGGTCGCTCCCCAGGACGGCCTTCAGCGCGGCCTCGACCGGCCCCTCCTTGGCGAAGCCCCCGCAGACCTCGGCCGCGGCCAGGCCCTCGGGTTCCTTCGTACCCCCGTCGCCGCCGGAGCAGCTCGTGAGGAGGGCGGCCGCTGCGGCGGCCACCCCGATCCTTGCCAGCGCGGACCTCATGAACGTCACTTCTTTTCGTACGGGTCCGGGAGGTCGTTGTCCCGGGCGTGCAGACGAGCGTCCCGAACATAGTCGACCAGGATCTCGTCGAGGTAGTTGCGGTCCTTCTCGTTCCAGCCGGGCGCGTTGGCGTAGGCGATGCCGGGCCGCAGCGAGTTCTCCTTGCCCATGGACAGCGCCTCGCTCTTGAGGTCGTCCGACTTCTTCTTGAGCATCTCGTCCTTCTCGTACTTCTCGGCGATGTCGTCCGCCTCCATCCCGATGAAGGTGGTCACCGCGCCGCCGACCGTCTCGGCCGCCAGCGGTACGAGGACGCCACCGGCGCCGCCGGTCAGGGCGACGACGCCGCCCGCCGCGACCGCGCCGACACCGAACTTGACCCATTCGGTGGTCTTGCCGACGGCCTTCTTGTGCTCCTCGGAGTCCTTCTCGTAGTCCTTGTCGATCTGCGCCATGCGGGACTCGTCCATGATTCCCTGCGCCTCGGACCCGATGCGCAGCGTCGTCCGCGCGTCGGTGAGGTCCCGCTCGTCGAACGGGGTGCCGGGCTTGGGGCCGACCTGGTCGAGGACGCTGGTCGTGTACAGCGTCTCGGCCGCCGACAGTGTGGCGTGGCCGGTCTCGCTCTGCGAGACGATGCCCATGAAGTTGACGGCGTCGCCGCGGTTCCAGAGCAGGCCGGTGTCGAACTCCTCGCCGAAGCGGGACTTGCCCTTGGCGTCGTTGTAGCCGAAGGGGGAGTTGGTCTTCTCCTCCATCGTCGTGTCGCTGTCCGTCTCCAGGGAACGGTTCAGCTCGTCGATGTAGGCGGCGCCCATCTTGCCCAGGCTGTCGTCGATGCCCGGCTGCTGGTGCATGAACTTCGGGTCGCTGCCGTACCGCTCCACGACCTTCTGCATGACCTCCGCGTTCTCCTTGGTCCGCACGTCCTTGAGGCCCTCGGCCTCGGCGTCGTACGGATGGCCGGTGGTCGCGGACTCCAGGGCGTGGCCGAGCGCGTTGTAGCCGGGCTCCTTCGTCAGGTTGCCCTTGTCGTTCAGCTCCTCGGGCCACTCGCGGTCCTTGGAGAAGTAGTCGAACGGGTCGAGCTTCTTGTTGTCCTTGCTGTTCTCCGGCGTGAGGTCGATGTCGCTGTTGAAGAACTCCGTGGACGCCTTCGGGTTGTGCCCGAGGCCCTCCATGAAGCCGATCATCGGGTCCTTGCCGAGGTCGCCGCCCAGCCAGTTCAGGTGGCTCGGCTGGCCGCCCATCTGCTGCCAGGCACGGCCCGGGGGCAGGGCCCCGTCGTGCGTCATCTTCCGCTCGGCGACGACGAGCCCGTTGCCGTAGTCCTTCAGGAACTTGTCGTCGTAGTCGCCGACCCGCAGCAGGTTGCTCATGACCTGGAAGCCGTACGGGCTGGTGCCGCGCGTCTGGATCGGCTCGGTGCCGGCCTTGATGACGTCGGCCTTCCACTGCTCCATCTCGGGGCTCGTGGAATGGGTCGCGGTGGCGAGCGTCATACTCCAGTTCGTCTGGAGTTCCTTGAGCTTGTCCCGGTGGTCGACGCCCAGGCGCGAGCCGTCGCTCGGGTCGCCCATGTCCGCCCAGTACTCCATGCTGCCCTTGGGCCCGACCTCCAGGGCGAACTTCTCGGCGAAGTACGGGTCCTTCTGGTTGGCCTTGAAGAGGGCGTTGAGCTTGTCGATCTCCGCCGGAGTGGCCTCGTCGCCCTTCTTGTACAGCTCGTAGGCGGCGTGCGCGTCCTCGGCGTCCTGCACCTTGGAGGCGGCCTTGAGGGAGTCGTAGTTCGTGCCGGAGAAGTTGTTCTTGTCGCCGCCGACGAGGGTGCGCAGGGCGCGCGAGGCCACGTCGTCGGCGTCGTCGGCCCGGGTGATGGCGGCCTTGATCGCCGACCGCATGGCTTCGAAGTCGGCCTGCTCCGGCTTGGGGCCGTCGTAGTCCTTGGCCCGGCGGTCGGGGTGGATCAGATAGCTGACGACCCCGTCCTGGTCGATCCGGATGCCCTTGCCGGGGGCCTCCGCCACCAGCTTCTCCAGCTCGCTCTTCGCCGCCTGGAACTCGGTCTCCGCGTCCCGCAGGATGTTGCGGATGCTGCGCGCCTCGGTCAGGGCGTCGCCGAACTCCTTGGCGGTCTTCCGGACGAAGGCCTGGGTCACCCCGGCGTTCTCGCCCTTCCAGTCGGCCTTGTCGGCCTTGCCCTGGAGGCCCGTGTCCGCCTTCTCCTTGGCCTTCTCCAGCTTGCTCACCGTCTCCGACCAGCCGGTGATCGCCTCCTTGAGACTGCTGAGGTGTGCGTGGAGGACCTGGTCGAACTTCAGCATGTGTTTCCCTCGTCAGCCGCTCTCGCCGCGCGTCGGCTCAGTTGAAGTGCTTGTCGATCGTGGACATGGAGAAGTTCGTGACCAGCACTTCTTCATGATTGGCGTGGCTGATGACGGTGTCTTCGAGGTGGTTGTGGATGTGCGCGCAGGCGCTGAGGAGCGTCTCGCACTGCTCCCGCCAGGTGTCCCACATGGTCCACATCGCCGACCCGGTACGGAATCCGTCACCGTCCAGGCTCTTGGCGGCCGTGTCGGTCTGGGCGCCCGCGTGGAAGGCGTCCCGCTCGAACCAGTGGAAGAGCTCCTGGGCCTCGTTGCCGATCGCCTTGAGATCGGCGGAGGTCACCTTGTAGTCGGTGGCGCCGCCGCTCCCACCGGGGTCGGTGGGCACGCTGTTGAGCCTCATCGCCGCGGCCTCGCTGCGGACCTGGCTCCACTCCTCGTCGAACGACATCTACTTCCCCATGAGTGATTTGCGGACGTCCACGGACTGGAGCGGTCTCAGCTCCGCCGCGAACGAAGTACGGACACGGCGACGGCTCCGGCGATCAGCACGGCCGCGCCGATGCCGAGCCCGATCCAGAGGCCGGTGTTGCCGCCGTCGTCGGTGGTGGCGGCCTGCGGGGCGGGGGCCGGGGCCCCGGTCTTCCCGTCGGCGGGCGTCGGCGCGGCGGACGCGGTCCCGGGCGCCTCGGTGGCGGGCGCCTCGGTCGCGACGGCCTTCAGGTCGTCGATGGGCCGGACATCGGCCGGCCCCGGGTCGCCGGGGGTCTTCAGCGTACGGAGCGGCCGGATGGCGCCGTACCCGATGTAGTCGCTGCGCTTCCCGCCCTCGGTGGGCGCGGCGATGGTGTTGAGCATGACTTTGAGGACCTGGTTGTTGGTCCAGTCGGGGTGCTTGGCCCAGAGGAGCGCGGCGGCGGCGGAGGCGAGGGCGGTGGCGTCACTGGTTCCGGAGGACTCGCAGACGCCGGTGGCGCCATGACAGGCATGCACGACGTCCTTGCCGGGGGCGACGACATCGACCTGCGGACCGTACTGGGATGTGGGGACGCGCGTCAGCTTCTTGTCGACGGCGCCGACACCGACAACGCCAGGGGTCGCGGCCGGGTATTCCAGGTCATTGCTCTTGTCACCGGTGTTGCCGACCGCCGCGAAGACCAGCGCGCCCTTGTCGAGGGCGTACTTCACGGCGTCCGTGAGCTGCTGGGAGCCGGCCTGGGCGCCCTTCGAGATGTTGATGACCTTGGCGCCCGCATCGGCGGCGTACCGGATCGCCTCGGGCATGAACCTGTTGAAGTCCTTGTCGGCCTGCGCCTGGTTCGTCTCACCGCCCCTGGCTCCCGGCACGCGGATGGGAAGGATCTTCGCTCCGGGGGCAAGACCGAAGGCGCCGTTGCCGCCGTCCCGTCGCCCGGAACCGGCGATGAGACCGGCCATGCTCGTGCCGTGTCCGGTGTAGTCCGTGTACTCGTCACCCGACTCCTGGTCGGCGGCGAGGTCCTTGCCCTTGAGGACCTGCCCCCGCAGGTCGGGGTTGTCCTTGTCCACCCCGGTGTCGAGGACGGCGACCGTGACGCCCTTGCCCGTGCTGAGCTGCCAGATCTCCTCGGCGCCCATGGCGTCGAGGTGCCACTGCTTGGCGCGGATGCTGTCCGCGTGGGCAGGGACGGAAGCGATGCCCACCAGCAGCATCCCCAACGCGGCCGAGGCGGTGACTCGGGCACGGCTACGACGAATACTGCTGGTACGCATCTGCTTCCTCGCGCTGATCAGTCGATGACGGGCGGCGCCACTCGGCGCCCCTGCTGCCAGGTCTCCTCGTCCTCGACCAGGTAGTCGGGACGCTCTCCGTTCTGCTCCTCGCGCTCATCGGCACGGGCGGTGTTCCCGCGCACGAGGCCGGAGCCGCCGGGCGTGAAGGGGCGTCCGCCGGTGCCGGTGGTGCCGGCGCGCTGCGCCTTGCCGCCGACGACTCCGCCGGTCTCGCCGGCGAGGCGGCGTCCGCCGCTGATGCCGCTCTGTCCGCCGCCCATGGGGCTGCCCATGCCGCCGCCGCCCATGGGGCCTCGGCCCATGCCGGTGCCGTTGCGGCCCTGCTCGGCACCGACGACGGTGCTGCGCGGGATGCCGGTGGAGGGCCTGCCCGTGTGGGGCACCTGCCGGCCGCCGCTGATGCCCTCGCGGGTGGCGCCGGGCATGCCCGGGAGGCCGCGCGGGCCGCCGTTGGACAGGGGGTTGCGCGTGCCGCCGGTGACGGGGCCGGTGGGGCCCACCGGGCCGGGGCCGTTCTTGCCCGTGAACGGGGGCACGCCGGTGGTGACGAAGGGAGGCGTGCCGAAGTCCGGCTTGTTGACCGGCGGCGGGCCACCGGGGGTGGGCGTCGTCGGGCCGGTCGTCTGGGTGGGCGGCAGGGTGTGGGTGTCCACGCTGTCGATGCCCAGGTCCACCGGGGTGTCGGGGCGGACCTCCGGGCGCACCACATGGGTGGGCCGGGTCGGGTCGTCCGTGGGCCGGACGACGTTGTCGTCCGGTGTGGTCCGGGTGTCCTGCTGCGGACGCGTGGTGTGCGTCGTCGTCGTTTCGGTGTCGTTGCTCGTGGAGTGCCTCTCGCCCTGAGGCAGGGACGTGATGTTCCTGTTGCTGCCACCACGGTCGTCCACGGCGTCCGGCACGAACGCCCCAGGCGGCGGCGGGAACACCGGCGGCACCTCGTTGCTCATCCGGTAGCTCGACCACTGGTACGTGGACGAGAGGCGGCGCATCTCGTCCGCCGCCGCCTGCCGGTTCGCCTCTTCCTTGGCCTTGATGACCGCGGGGTCCTCGGAGTCGGCCATCTGGCTTCGGGCCTGGCCGGCGATGTACTGCGAGTCCGGGTCGTTGTGGTACTTCCGCGCGGCGGCCAGGTTCTCCTTGGCCGACGCGTGGGAGGTGTACCGGGGCATGGCGCTCTGCGCCGCGGCGATGGCGGCGGAGTTGTCGTCCATCGGGATCGCGCCGCGCTTGCTGTACAGCGCGAGCTTCGACGTCGTGTTGGCCACGTTGATGGTCCACTCGGCGAAGGCCTTCTCGGCCTCCCCCTCCCAGTCCATGCCTTCCATGCTGGCCTTCAGCTCGCCGGCGATCTTCTCCAGCTGTGCCGCGACCGACTTCAACTTCCGCGCCGCGTCGCCGACATAGAAGCTGCTGGCTTCGTCAAGCCATGCCAGCATCTGCTGGTGGGACATGCCGCTGAAGTCGGTTCCGCCGCCTCCGCCGCCCTCTGCAGGCCTCATCTTCCGCCTCTTCCCCGTGAACCCGAAATTCCGTCCGCGCCCGCCTACTTGAGCGAGGCGTCGCCTTCTGCCGTCTGACCCGCGCCGTTCGCCGGGGCGGTGCGGCCCGCCTCGATGTCCGCCTGCCGCTTCGCGTCCTTCGTCCGCTGGTGGATCTCGATCATCTTGTACTTGATGTCGTCGTCCATCTGCTCGATGCCGTCCTTGGAGGCGACGACCGCGATGCCGAGGCCTTCCAGGCAGTCGTTGAGCAGGCCGGAGAGCTCGACCAGCTTTCCAAGGACCTCGTTGTACGCGGTGTAGGCGCCCTGCGCCTCGGCCCAGGCCGCGCCGCCGCCGCCGAACTGGGCGCGGGTCACCTTGTCGGCCTTGAGCTTGCCGGGGGCTGCCTCGGAGCCGACCAGCTCTTCGATGAGGCCTTCGACGCCCGTGCGGAACTTGTCGATGGAATCGGCGCTGTACCGCACCGCCTGCGTCCGCATGCCTCCGCCCATGTACGCCTGCATGCTCGCGTCCTCCCCCTGTGAACCACCGAGACGTGCCGTCTGATGCCGAACTACCGAACTACTACCGAGTCTAGAAGTTCACTGTAGCCAGGAACGACGACAGTACGCATCTCCCGGTTGCACAAGCAACGGACATCACATGGTTACGAATTGGGCACGGCGACGGCGGCCTGCGGGCGGATCGGGAGGCGGTTGACCGGGCGGCCCGTCGCCGCGCGCACCGCTGAGGCCACTGCGGCGGGTGAGGTGACGACCGGGACGGCGCTCGCGGCCTTCGCGCCGAAGGGCGCGACGACGTCTCGCTCCTCGACCAGTTTCACGATGCGAATGTCCGGGGCATCCAGGGATGTCGGGAGTGCGTAGCCCGTGAAGTCGGGGTGCCGGACCAGTCCGCGGGCGGTGCGGAGGTTCTCGGTGAGGGCCGCGCCGACTCCCTGGGTGATGCCCGCCTCGATGCGGACGGCGAGCTGGGCGGGGTTGAGGACGCGGCCGACGTCCTGGGCGACGGCCATCTCCACGACGCGTACGGCGCCGAGTTCGATGTCCACGTCGACCACGGCGCGGATCGCGCAGAACGCGAGGCCCACGAACGCGTCGCCCTGGCCCGCCTCGTCGAGCGGCTCGGTCGGGTGGGGGCGGCACTGGGCGGTGGCCCAGAGTTCCTTGCCGTCCATGGCCTCCGTGACGGTCGTCGACAGGACGCCGTCGTAGGAGGTGATCTTGCCGTCGGTGATCTGGAGGAGTTCCGTCGACATGCCGAACTGGTGGGCCAGCGGCTGGAGGAGCTGGGTGCGGACCATCTTCGCGGCCCGCTCGACCGCCCCGCCGGAGACCCAGGTGTGGCGGCCGTGCGCCGCGGGTCCGGCCGGCGGCTGGTCGGTGTCCACCGGGGCCACGTGGACCTCGTCGATGCCGAGGGTGTCCTGCACGATCTGGCGGGCGAGCGTGGAGAAGCCCGAACCGGTGTCCACCGCGGAGCAGATGACCGTGGCCACCCCGTCCTGGACCCGTACGGTCGCCGTGGACACCTCGTCGGTGCCCTCCGCGCCCAGCATGTGCACCATGCCCAGCGCGTAGCCCACGCCCCGGCGCACCGCGCCGGGTTCGCCCGCGCCCTCCGGGCCGCCGGGCAGCAGCCACTCGCCCTCGGGGGTGTCCTTGGGCAGCGGGGGCAGCGGGAAGTCGCGTACGGCTGCGAGGAGTTCGGCCACGGGGGCCGGGCAGGTCACGGTCTGGCCGGTCGGGAGGATGTCTCCCGTGGACATCACGTTCCGCATGCGCAGCTCCGCCGGGTCGACGCCCAGTTTCACCGCGAGCTTGTCCATCTGCGCCTCGTACGCCGCACAGACCTGCATCGCGCCCTCGCCCCGCACATGGCCGGACGGCGGGTTGTTCGTGCGGACCGCCCAGCCCTCGACGAAGGCGTGCGGGACGACGTACGGGCCGCAGGCGAAGGCGACGGCCGCCGCGAGCGACTCCGACGAGGAGTCGGCGTAGGCGCCCGCGTCGAGCAGGATCTGCGCCTCCACCTTCACCAGGCGCCCTTCCGCGTCCGCGTGGTGCCGGTAGCGCAGCAGGGTGGGGTGCCGGTGGGCGTGCCCGAGGAAGGACTCCTCGCGGGTGGCGGTGAGCTTGACCGGGCAGCCGGTGCGCAGTGCGAGCAGGCCCAGCGGGATCTGGAAGCCCGGGTCCTCGCGGTCGCCGGTGGCGCCCGGGACGCCGGTGACGACCAGCTTCACCTGCTCGGGCGGCAGGCCGAAGCACGCGGCGGCCAGGTCGCGGTCGGTGTGCGGGTCGGTGGAGGCGGTGTAGAGCTCGACCCCGCCGTCGGGGCGCGGTACGGCGAGGCCGGCCTCGGCGCCGATCGGTGCCGGGTCCTGGCGGCCGATCCGGTACAGGCCTTCGACGACGACCTCGCCGGTCACGTCCGGGTCGCCGAAGCGGAGCGGGATGTGCCGGATCAGGTTTCCGTCGGGGTGCAGCGCCTCCGCCGCGAACGCCTTCTCCGGGTCCGTGACCGGATCGAGCACCTCGTACTCGACGCTGATCGCCGCCGCGGCCAGCCTGGCCGTGTCGGGGTGGTCGGCGGCGACGGCGGCGATCGCCTCGCCGTGGTGCCGGACCAGGTCCGAGGCGAACACCGGCCGGTCGGCGACCTGGCGGCCGTAGGTGGCCGCGCCCGGCACGTCCGCGGCGGTCACCACGGCCCGTACGCCCGGCATCGCGGTCGCGGCCTCGGTGTCGACCGAGACGATCCGCGCGTGCGGGTGCGGGGAGCGCAGGATCGCCGCCCAGAGCAGCCCTTCGGCCCAGAGGTCGGAGGCGTACGGGAAGGTGCCCTCGGTCTTCGCCCGCGACTCGGCCTGCGGGAGCGAGGTGCCGAGGCCGTGTGCGGCCTGCTCCTGGCCCGGGGTCCCGGGGGTGTCCAGGAGCGGGACCGTGGGAACGGCGGTGGTCGCGTCGCTGCTCACGCCATGCCTCCGTCGTGCGGGTGGGGAATCTGGTGCGGGACACGGGGCTGCTCGTCCGGGGTGTCGGACGCGGTGGCGGCGGCGCTGGCCTCGCGCTCGGCGACGACGTCCCGTACGGCTTCGAGCACGCCCCGGTAGCCGGAGCAGCGGCAGAGGTTGCCGGCGAGCGCCTGCCTGGCCTCCAGCTCGGTGGGGGCGTGGTTGCCCTCCAGGAGGTCGTGCACGGTCATGCACATGCCGGGGATGCAGAAGCCGCACTGGACGGTGCCGCACTTCGCCATCGCCCGCTGCACGTCGGAGGGCTCGCCGTCGACCGCGAGGCCCTCGACCGTCCGCACCTCGCTCCCGGCGGCGGTCGCCGCGGGGACCAGGCAGGAGGCGACGAGCCGTCCGTCGACCTGCACGTTGCACGCGCCGCACTCGCCCTGCGAGCAGCCGTCCTTGGCCCCGGCGAGACCGAGGCGCTCGCGCAGGACGTAGAGCAGCGACTCGCCGATCCAGGAGCCGGTGACGGGCCGGTCGGCGCCGTTGACCCGGAGGGTGTACGAGGTGTGGGGGTGCTCGTCGCTGTCCGTGGAGGCGGCGAAGCTCGCCGGGGGCGCGGGTTCGGCCTCCGGCACCTCGGCGAACGCGCCCGGCTCCGGGGTCACATCGAACCCATCAGACACATCGGACGCATGAGACACATGCGATGCATGAGACGCATGAGACGCATCGGACGCATCCGGCGCGTCAGATACGGCGGACGCCTCCGTCACGCCGGACACGTCAGACGTATCCGCCGGAGCCGACGCGTCGGCCGCCTCCGCCCCCGCCGCCCCGACCGGCTCGACCGTCCCGATCGGCTCGACGTGCTCGACCGTCCCGATCGGCTCGACCGCCTCGACGTGCTCGACCGCCCCGACCGGCTCGACGTGCTCGCCCGCCGTCGCCGGCCCCGGCTCCGCCGCCGGTTCCGTCACCGCCCGCTCCGGCTCCTGCGGCAGCACCCACGGCGCCGGGGCGCCGCCCGGGAGGGTCGCCGGCGCGTCCGCGTACGGCCTGACGGCCGAGGCCGCGAAATCGGCCGACTCCGCCGCGGAGCCCGCCCCTTCGGCCGCGTCCACCGCGTCCGGTACGACCGGAATCTCCCACTGGCCCGTGGCGCCGGGGCCGGCGGGGTCCGCCGTCACCTCCGTGAAGCGCCACTCGGCCGTCGCGTGCGGGTCCCGCTCGGCGTACTCGGCGTACTCGGCGTGCTCGGCCGTCTCGGCCTGACCGGTGGCGTACCGCCCGGCCCCGAACCCGCCGTGCTCCCCGTACTCCGTGCCGGCCGCACCGTCGAAGTACTGCGTCTGCTCCGCCTGCGCGGGCAGGTGCACGGACCACGTGCCCGTCGCCGCCGGGTCCGTCGCCGCCTCCGGGGTGAGCGGCTGGAGCGGCGTGATCATCGGCGGTACGTAGCCGTGGCCGGGTGCCTCCAGGGGCACGCCGTCCAGCATGAAGTCGGGCGGCAGCTGGACGAACGCGGTGGCGTCCCCGTCGTACCCCTCGCTCTGCGGGATCGGCTCCCAGCCGCCCTGATTTCCGTGCTGATCGTTGCTGCTCACGACAGTGCCCTCCCCAGTGCGCGTCGGGCGAGTGCGGCGACGGTGCGCCGCAGGTGCAGTACGGCCGGGGGCAACACCTCGTCGCCCGGCGGGTCCGGGATGCAGGCGGCGGCGACGTACTCGCCGAAGGCCGCCAGCGCCTCCGGGGCGAGGCCCCGGTCGTTGTCCCAGTCGACCAGCGAGGCGATCCAGCGCTCCGCCTCCAGCGGGCGCAGCGGCATCGGCGCGACGGCGCCGACCGCGCAGCGCACCCCGCGGCGGGCCGGGTCGAGGACGACGGCGACGGAGGCGGTGGCGCGGGCCGGGCCGGTGCGGCCGGTGGCCTTGAGGAAGACCTGGGGGGCGTGGAGCAGCGGGACGCGGACGAAGGCGACGAGCTCGCCGGGGGCCAGCAGGTCGCGGCCGGCGAGCAGGTGGGAGACGGGGATCTCGCGGTTGCCGAGCGGCCCGAGGACGACGAGGTCGGCCTCCAGGGCGGCGAGGACGGGGAGCGAGTCGCCGGTGGGCGCGGCGGTGACGACGTTGCCGCCGAGGGTGCCCGCGTTGCGGATCTGGGGCGGTCCGGCGGCGCGGGAGGCGGCGGCGAGGGCGGGGATGAGGGCGGCGAAGTCGGGGCGGCCCATGCGCGCGTGGGTGAGGCCCGCGCCGAGGAGCGCGTGGCCGTCCTGGTACTGCCAGCCGCGGATCTCGTTGATGCGGCTGAGGCCGACGAGTCCGGCGGGGCGGAGCTGACCCTTGTTGACGGCGGCCATGAGGTCGGTGCCGCCGGCGACGGGGACGGCGGCCGGCATGGCGGTGAGCGCCGCCACGGCCTCGTCGAGCGAGGCGGGCAGCGTCACGGACTGCGCCGTCTGTGGTGCGTGCGTGGTCAACCCGCTGCCCCTTCCCGGTGTCCCGGTGGTCCCCGAATGTGCCCGGCCGTCGCGCCTGCGTGTGGGCGTACCGTACGTGCTCACAGGCCGGACGTGGCAACTCTGGCACATCTTCCGAGCGGTCCGGCGCGAGGGTCCGCGAAGGACTGTTCCGTCCGGGACGCCCCGAGGAGCGACGGTAACTTCCGTTTCGCCGCTCTTGGGTGAAGGGGCGTGTCGGGTCCCTCACACGATCGGGGGCGTGCCTTCCAGAGGGCGTCCCAGCACTCCCGGGCGCCGCTGCCGGGGGTGGGGTCCGGCGGGCGGCCGGTAGTCCACGCCGAGGGCGTCCAGGCGCCGGTAGTGGGTGCGCATCCGGCGCGCGAAGTCGGCGTGGTCGCGCGCCTCCGGCGCGGGGAGCGCGGACCAGGCGACCTCGGCGAAGGCGGCGAGTCTGGGGAAGACCTGGTAGTCGACGCGGGACCGGTTCTCCATGACCTCGGTCCAGACGTTGGCCTGGGTTCCCAGGATGTGGGCGGCGGCCTGGGGCGAGAGGCCGGGCGGAACGGGCTCGAAGCGGTAGACGTCCTCCAGGGTGCGGACGTATCCGATGGGCATCGGCTCGTCCTCGCCCGGCGCCTGACGGTGGTCCAGGTAGACGTGCTGCTCGGGGCACATGACGACGTCGTGCCCGGCCTCGGCGGCGGCGATCCCGCCGCCGTACCCCCGCCAGGAGGAGACGGCCGCGCCCGCCGCGAGGCCGCCTTCCAGGATCTCGTCCCAGCCGATGAGCCGCCGTCCGCGGGCGGTGAGCCAGCGGTCGAAGTGGCGGATGAACCAGGACTGGAGCTCGTGTTCGTCGGCGAGCCCGAGTTCCGCGATGCGGGCCTGGGCGGCCTGGGAGGCCTTCCACTGGTCCTTCGGGCACTCGTCGCCGCCGACGTGGACGAAGGTGCCGGGGAAGAGGTCGAGGACCTCCTCGAAGACGCCTTCGTAGAAGCGCAGGACGGTCTCGGTGGGGGCGAGGACGTTGGGGTTGACGCCCCAGGTGTCCCAGACGGTGAGCGCGGTGGTGTCGACGACGTCGGTGTTGCCGAGTTCGGGGTACGCGGCGATGGCGGCCTGCGAGTGGCCGGGGAGGTCGATCTCGGGGACGACGGTGATGTGCCGCTCGGTGGCGTAGGCGACGATCTCGCGGATGTCGTCCTGGGTGTAGAACCCGCCGTGCGGGGTGTCGTCCCAGAGCGGCGAGGCCCGGTGTCCCCACTTGCTGCGGGCCCGCCAGGAGCCGACCTCGGTGAGCCGGGGGTGGCGCTTGATCTCGATGCGCCAGCCCTGGTCGTCGGTGAGGTGGAAGTGGAAGACGTTGAGCTTGTGGGCGGCGAGGAGGTCGAGGTAGCGCAGGACGTCGTCCTTGGGCATGAAGTGCCGGGAGACGTCGAGCATGAGGCCGCGCCAGCCGAACCGGGGCCGGTCCTCGACGGTGACGTACGGGAGGTCCCGGCCGCCGTCCGCGACGGGCGCCCTGCGGTACGCGTCGGGGCCGAGCAGCTGGCGGAGGCTCTGGGCGCCCCAGAACACCCCGGCAGGGCCGCCGCCCTCGATGACGACGGCGGCGTCGGGGCTCTCGGTGGTGAGGCGGTAGCCCTCGGGGCCGTGCGCCCGCTCCACCTCCTCGCTGATCCGCAGCCGGATCGCGTGCGGGCCGGTGCCGTCGGCGTACGGCAGGCCGGTGGCGGCGCCGAGGACGGTGCGGAGCCAGCGGGCGGTGGACTCGGTGCCGGGGCCGGCGTCGAAGACGGTCCGCTCGTCGAGCGAGAAGGAGCCCGGGGAGTCCCCGCGCGCCTCCTGGAGGAGCGGTGCCGGGATCAGGGCCGTGCCGGGGTACGGGTCGGGGGTCATCGCGTCAGTCCTTCACCGCCCCACCGAGTCCGGAGACCAGGCGGCGCTGTACGAGTACGAAGAAGACGAGCACGGGGACGGTCATGACGGTCGAGCCCGCCATGATGCCGCCCCAGTCGTTCTCGTCGGGCTTGAAGAAGACGAGCAGCGCCATGGGGAGGGTCGACTGCGAGGTGTCGCTGATGAGGAACGACTTCGCGAAGAGGAAGTCGTTCCAGGTCGAGATGAACGAGAAGACGCTGGTGGCGACGAGGCCGGGGAAGACCAGCGGGAAGAGGATCTGCCAGAGGAAGCGGGTGCGGCTCGCCCCGTCGATCTGGGCCTGTTCCTCCAGGGCCTCGGGGACGGCCTTGACGAAGCCGCGCAGCATCCAGATCGCGAAGGGCAGCGAGAACGCGATGTGCGGGAGGATCAGCGAGCCGAGGGTGTTGAGCTGGCCGGCGTCCCGCATGAGGAAGAACAGCGGGATGGTGAGGGCTTCGACCGGCACCATCTGGGCGACCAGGAACATGATCAGGAGCGTGGTCCGGAACCTGAAGCGGAAGCGGGTGACGGCCGTCGCCGCGAGGAAGGCGATGAGCGCGGAGGCGAGGACGACGGTGCCGGCCACGATCAGCGAGTTGAGGAAGTAGCGGCCGAAGTCCTGCTGTTCGAAGACCCGGCGGAACGAGTCGAGGGACGGGGAGAGGGTCCACGGCCGGGGTTCGGTGGACTGGATCTCGCCGGCCGGTTTGAAGGCGGAGAGGACCATCCAGTACAGCGGGAAGGCGACGGCGGCCGCGACGAGCAGGGTGACGGCCTCGGCGGCGAGCCGCCCGGGGCGCCGGACACGGAAGCCGGTCACAGTTCTTCTCCCTGGCGTCGCAGGAGCCGCAGGTAGACGAGCGTCACGGCCAGCAGGATGAGCAGCATGACGACGCCGATCGCCGAGCCCAGGCTGTACTGGGAGGAGGCGAAGGCCTTCTGGTAGGCGTACACGTTGAGGACGAGGTTCTGGCCGGCGATGCCGCCGCCGTTCGTCATCACGTAGATCTGGGTGAAGACCTTGAAGTCCCAGATGATCGACTGGATCGTGACGACGACCAGGATCGGGCGGAGCACCGGCGCCATGACCGAGCGCCAGATCCGCCACTGCGAGGCGCCGTCGAGGGCGGCGGCCTCCAGGACCTCGGACGGGATGGCCTTGATGCCGGCGTAGACGGTGACCATCACGAACGGGAAGGAGCACCAGACGACTTCGAGGAGGACGAGGGCGAAGGCGCTGTACCGCCCGTAGGTCCAGGAGAAGTCGCCGAGGCCGAGGAGCTTGTTGACCGGGCCGAAGTCGGGGTCGAAGAGGAAGACCCAGACGGTGGAGCCGGTGATCGCGGGCGTGGCCCAGGCGCCGAGCGCGGCCATCATCAGGACGAAGCGGGGCAGGGCGCGTACCCGGGTGAGGAGTACGGCGAGGGCGCAGCCGACGGCGAGCGTGGTGAGGACGCAGGCGGCGGCGAAGAGGACGGTGGCGAGGAGGACCTGCCAGAACTGGGGGTCGGCGAAGAGGGCCGTGTAGTTGCCGAAGCCCTTGAAGGAGGTGGGTTCGCCGCCGCTGACCTGGGCCTGGGTGTACTCCAGGAAGGAGATCAGGCCAAGCTGGTAGACGGGGTAGACGAGGAGTCCGCCGAGGACGGCGAGGGCGGGCAGGAGGTAGAGCCAGGGGGTCCACGGGCGGTGGCCCCGGGGGCCGGCGCGGCGGGCGGGCCGGGCGGCCGGGGGCGCGGTGGCGCCCGGCGGCTTCCCGGTGGCGGTGAGCTGGGTCGTCATGCCGCTCAGCCCGCCGGGGCGAAGACGGCGTCCATCTTCTTCGCGGCGTCGTCGGCCGCCGTCTTGACGTCCTTCCGGCCGCTGACGACCTCCTGGAACATCGTGGGCAGGACGAGGGAGGCGTCGATCTGGCCCCAGCCGGGGGACGCCGGGACGAACTTGGCGCCCGCGCCGAGGGTGTCGATGAAGGGCTTCACGAAGGGCTGGCGCCGGGCGGCCGCGGTCCGGACGTCGGTGTACGTGGGGAGGAAGCCCATCGCGTCGAAGAGCCTGCCCTGGGTCTCCTTGCCGGTGAGGGACTTGAGGAGGTCGACGGCGAGGCTGCGGTGCGAGGTGCTCTTGAGGACGCCGATGTTGTTGCCGCCGGCGAAGGCGGGGGCGATGGAGCCGGGGGTGGTGCCGGGCAGCGGGACGACGGCGTACTTGCCCTTGACGGTGCCGGCTTCGACGGCGGCGTGGCTGAAGTCGCCGCCGATGGCCATGGCGGCCTTGCCGGAGGCGAAGGCGGTGACGGTGGCGTTGCCGCCCATCTGGGCGCACTTGGCGGCGGGGCAGTTGTCGTCGCCGAAGAGCGAGGTGTAGGTGCTGATGCCGGTGCGGGCGGCCTCGCTGTTGACGGCGGCTTTGTACGTGTCGCCGTTCGCGGTGGCGAGTTCGCCGCCGGCCGCCCAGACGAAGGGCATGGCGCCGTAGGTGTAGGCGCCGCCGACGGCTATGCCGTACAGCTCGGGCCTGGCCTTGCGGATCTTCTTGGCGGTGGAGACGAGTACGGCCTGGCTCTTGGGGGCGGTGAGGCCGAGTTCCTTGAAGACGTCGGTGCGGTAGTAGAGGGCGCGGACGCCGACGAAGAGGGGGGCGCCGTAGACCTTGCCGCCGACGGTGACGGACTGCTTGGCGGTGGGGTCGGTGTCCTTGGCCTCGTCCCAGGCGGCGAACTCGGCGCTGATGTCGGCGAGTCCGCCGTCCTTGACGTATCCGGCGGTGTCGGTGTTGCCGTACTCGATGAGGTCGGGCGCCGACTTGGGGTCGTTGAAGGCGGCCTTGACGCGCTGGGCGCGGGTTTCGACGGGGATGTACTCGACCTCGACCTCGGCGCCCTGGTGCTGCTTCTCGAAGGCGGCGACGGCCTGGTCGACGACCTGTTCCTTGGGCTTGTTGCCGACTTCCTGGAAGAGCCAGACGCGCAGGGTGCCGGTCTTCTCGTCGGTGGTGGCCTTGCCGTCGGAGGTCTGGGGTGCGCAGGCGGTGGCGGTCAGGCCGGCCAGCAGGAGTGCGGCGGCCGGGGCGGTGACGCGGGCAGGAAGTTTCATGGCGTTCCCCTCCAAGTGCGTGCGTTGCAGCATGTGCAACGACCGTTTCGCGCTGCACAACACGCGTGAGGTTAGGCGCGTCTCCGCCGACCAGACAAGAGGTCTCGACCACTCAGACGCGAAACGGCCCCCGTCACACGTACCGAAGTACGCGTGACGGGGGCCGTCCCGGCGTCAGGACCGGACTACTTGTCCTTGCCGCCCTTGTCCTTGTCGCCACCGCCGGCGCCCATGGAGTCGTAGATCTCCTTGCACATCGGACAGACCGGGTACTTCTTGGGGTCGCGCCCCGGCACCCAGACCTTTCCGCACAGCGCCACGACGGGCGTGCCGTCCAGGGCGCTCGCCATGATCTTGTCCTTCTGGACGTAATGGGCGTAGCGCTCGTGGTCGCCGTCACCGTGGGACACCTGCGGCGTCGGCTCGACGAGGGTTCCCGTACCTGCCCCGCGCTCGGGCTCGAGAGTGCTCATAACCGCCAAGGGTACTGAACCCGGGACCTCAGTTCAGGGACGGGTCGTCCGGGTACGTCGCGATCATCGCCAGCTCGCCGCGCTGCCGGCGGAGCACCTGGCGCCAGAGCGTCTCGGGGCGCGGCGAGGAGACGTCGCCGGGCTCCGACTCCACGACGTACCAGGCGCCGTCACCGAGCTCGGACTCCAGCTGGCCGGGGCCCCAGCCGGCGTACCCGGCGAAGATCCGCAGCGAACCGAGGGCGGGTCCGAGCAGCTCGGGCGGGGTCTCCAGATCGACCAGGCCGATCGCCCCGTACACCCTGCGCCAGCCGAGCGGGCCCTCGTCGCCGGGGATCACGGCGACGCCGAGCGCCGCGTCGAGCGAGACGGGGCCGCCCTGGAAGACGACGTCGGGTTCGCCGGCGAGTCCGGCCCAGGGGGCGAGGATGTCGCCGACGGTCACCGGCGTCGGCCGGTTCAGGACCACGCCGAGCGAGCCCTCGTCGTCGTGGTCGAGCAGCAGCACCACCGCGCGGTCGAAATTCGGGTCCGCGAGGGCGGGCGTCGCGACGAGCAGCCGTCCTGTGAGCGAGGACACCTCGGTCATGCGACACATGATCCCGCATCTTCGGCGTTCGTGGGGGCCGTCGGCGGCCCGGCGGGGCGTGATGGCGGGAAGTCGCCGACCGCCGCGGAGCGGATCGCCGTCCTTCGCAGATCAGCTCGGTGACCCTCACGGATCGGCGGGTCGGGGCGCCGTGGCCGGGAGGGGCCGGTCGGCCGTCCCGGCCGCCGAAGCGGACGGTGACGCTCCGCAAGATCTCGGGAACAGAGGGTGTTGTGCCGAATTCATTACATCTGACAGGCCCCCCGGAGCCGCCAAGAGAGGTCTCATGGCCCCTTACCCTTTTCACTGGCCACCCGACCGACGACTCCGGAACGCGAGATTCATGACCGGCACAGACAGCCATGATGTACTGCTCGTCCATGGCGGAACCCCGCTGGAGGGCGAGATCCGCGTCCGCGGCGCGAAGAACCTCGTGCCCAAGGCGATGGTCGCCGCCCTGCTCGGCAGCGGACCGAGCCGCCTGCGCAACGTGCCCGACATCCGTGACGTCCGCGTCGTCCGCGGGCTGCTCCAGCTGCACGGAGTGACGGTCCGCCCGGGCGAGGAGCCCGGCGAGCTCGTCCTCGACCCGACGCACGTCGAGTCCGCCAACGTGGCTGACATCGATGCCCACGCCGGTTCGTCGCGCATCCCGATCCTCTTCTGCGGCCCGCTGCTGCACCGCCTCGGCCACGCCTTCATCCCGGGCCTGGGCGGCTGCGACATCGGCGGCCGGCCCATCGACTTCCACTTCGACGTGCTGCGCCAGTTCGGCGCCACCATCGAGAAGCGGGCGGACGGGCAGTACCTGGAGGCCCCGCAGCGGCTCCGCGGCTGCAAGATCCGGCTGCCGTACCCCTCCGTCGGCTCGACCGAGCAGGTGCTGCTCACGGCGGTGCTCGCCGAGGGCGTCACCGAGCTGTCGAACGCCGCCGTGGAGCCCGAGATCGAGGACCTCATCTGCGTGCTGCAGAAGATGGGCGCGATCATCTCCATGGACACCGACCGGACCATCCGGATCACCGGTGTCGACAAGCTCGACGGCTACACCCACCGGGCGCTCCCGGACCGCCTGGAGGCGGCCTCCTGGGCGTCCGCGGCGCTGGCGACCGAGGGCAACATCTACGTGCGCGGCGCCCAGCAGCGCTCGATGATGACCTTCCTCAACACGTACCGGAAGGTCGGCGGCGCCTTCGAGATCGACGACGAGGGCATCCGCTTCTGGCACCCGGGCGGCTCGCTCAACGCGATCCACCTGGAGACGGACGTGCACCCCGGCTTCCAGACGGACTGGCAGCAGCCGCTGGTGGTGGCCCTGACGCAGGCCGCCGGCCTCTCCATCGTCCACGAGACGGTGTACGAGTCCCGGCTCGGCTTCACCTCCGCGCTCAACCAGATGGGCGCCCACATCCAGCTGTACCGCGAGTGCCTCGGCGGCTCCGACTGCCGCTTCGGCCAGCGGAACTTCCTGCACTCGGCGGTCGTGTCCGGCCCGACGAAGCTGCAGGGCGCCGACCTGGTCATCCCCGACCTGCGCGGCGGCTTCTCGTACCTGATCGCGGCGCTCGCGGCCCAGGGCACCTCCCGGGTGCACGGCATCGAGCTGATCAACCGCGGCTACGAGAACTTCATGGAGAAGCTCGTCGAGCTCGGCGCCAAGGTCGAGCTCCCCGGCAGCGCGCTGGTCTGAGGCGTGTGCGGGCCCTGAGGGGCCCGCACACGGCCATACGAAAGGGCGGCCACCCCCTGACAGGGTGGCCGCCCTTTCGTCGCCTCTAGGCTGCCTTACTTGCCCTTGGCGGCTTCCTTGAGCTTCGAGCCCGCGGAGACCTTCACGCTGTAGCCGGCCGGGATGTCGATCGGGTCGCCGGTCTGCGGGTTACGAGCGGTGCGAGCGGCACGGTGGGTGCGCTCGAAGGTCAGGAAGCCGGGGATGGTGACCTTCTCGTCGCCCTTGGCGACGACCTCACCGACGGTCTCGGCGAGAGCGGCCAGCACGGCGTCGGCGTCCTTGCGGGTCACCTCGGCGCGGTCGGCCAGGGCGGCCACCAGCTCACTGCGGTTCATGTTGTTACTCCCGTGTTCTTCTTGCCTGTGAGGCGTGCCACGCGGCGGAAGCCGCGTGATTGGGTACAGCGAAGCCGATGCTGCCAGGGCCTTCGGACAGTCCCCGGACCCGGGTCTAATGACAGACCCTCGCGCCCAAACACGCATCCTGCCCCCACCAGCGGCGGGAACGCCAATCCGGCACCCCCTGGGGTCACACGAAAAGCGCCGGAGCCCCGTGGTGGTGACGTGTCGTCGACTCCGCGAAAACCACGCGGAGCCGAAAAGCAACCCTAAAGGCGGGTTTACGCCTCCGCGAATCGCGACGCGCCGTCAGCGCCCGGTGGGCGCCTGGCCGCCGGCCGCCGCCTTGGCCGCGTTGCGCACGGCTCCGGCGACCGCGCCCGCGACCTTGTCGTTGAAGACCGACGGGATGATGTAGTTCGGGTTCAGCTCGTCCTCGGAGACGACGCCGGCGAGGGCCGTGGCGGCCGCCAGCATCATCTCCGTGTTGACCGTACGGGACTGGGCGTCCAGGAGGCCGCGGAAGACACCCGGGAAGACCAGCACGTTGTTGATCTGGTTCGGGAAGTCCGAGCGGCCGGTGGCGACGACGGCGGCCGTCTGGCGGGCGGCGGCCGGGTCGACCTCCGGGTCGGGGTTCGCGAGCGCGAACACGATCGCGTCGTCCGCCATCGCGGCGACGTCCTCCGCGCCGAGCAGGTTCGGGGCCGAGACGCCGATGAAGACGTCCGCGCCGACCACGGCCTGCTTGAGGGTGCCGGTGACGCCCTCGGGGTTGGTGTTGTCGGCGATCCAGCGCAGCGGCGAGTCGGCCGGGGCGGCCACCAGGTCCTCACGGCCGGCGTGCACGACGCCGTGGATGTCGGCGACGACGGCGTGCTTGACGCCCGCGGCCAGCAGGAGCTTCAGGATGGCCGTACCGGCGGCGCCCGCACCGGACATGACGACCCGTACGTCGCCGATGCCCTTGTTGACCACGCGGAGCGCGTTGGTCAGGGCGGCGAGGACGACGATGGCGGTGCCGTGCTGGTCGTCGTGGAAGACCGGGATGTCGAGGGCCTCGCGGAGCCGGGCCTCGATCTCGAAGCAGCGGGGCGCGGAGATGTCCTCCAGGTTGATGCCCGCGAAGCCGGGGGCGATCGCCTTGACGATCGCGACGATCTCGTCGGTGTCCTGGGTGTCGAGGCAGATCGGCCAGGCGTCGATGTCGGCGAAGCGCTTGAATAGGGCCGCCTTGCCCTCCATGACGGGCATCGCGGCCATCGGGCCGATGTTGCCGAGGCCGAGGACGGCGGAGCCGTCGGTGACGACCGCGACGGTGTTGCGCTTGATGGTGAGGCGGCGGGCGTCCTCGGGGTTCTCGGCGATCGCCATGCACACGCGGGCGACGCCCGGGGTGTAGATCATGGAGAGGTCGTCACGGTTGCGGATGGGGTGCTTGGACGCCATCTCGATCTTGCCGCCGAGGTGCATCAGGAACGTACGGTCGGAGACCTTGCCGAGGACGACGCCCTCGATGGTGCGCAGCTGGGCGACGATCTCGTCGGCGTGCGCGGTGGAGGTCGCGGCGATGGTGACGTCGATGCGGAGCTTCTCGTGGCCGGAGGCGGTCACGTCGAGGCCGGTGACGGATCCGCCGTGGGACTCCACCGCCGTGGTGAGCTGGGAGACCGCGGTTCCGCTCGCGGGAACCTCCAGCCGGACCGTCATCGAGTACGAGACGCTGGGCGCCGTTGCCATGGCCGAGTTCCTCTGCTTTCCCTGAGCTTCGTTGCTACGCCGCCCCGGCTGGTTGCCCGGCGGCGCCCTCCGATGGTCGCACCTACCTGCCGGTAGCAGGTAATGCGGTCATTTTGTTTTCGGAAAGTAGTTTCCACCATACGAGAACCTCTGGGGAAACAGAAGAGGTCCCCGTCACCAGCGGTGACGGGGACCTCAACTTCGTACGTACATCTAAGTGGCACCGACCCGCCATGCTCGCCTCGCGGCAAGTGGTCCCTCTGAGGGACGAAGGTTGGGCCCGGGGGCTTGGATCGAGCCGGTGCCACGACAAGGCTAACAAACCACCCTGCGTGGTGATTCCAGCGCCACAGGTTGACCTGAAATCAGCCCTCGCCCGGCAGCCCGGGTCAGCCCAGTCAGGCCGTGGTCCAGCCGCGGCCAGACCACGGCCAGGCCCGGTCAGTCCCGCAGCAGGTCCGGAACCCCCGCGTCGTCCGGCATGTCCGCCGCCGCCGCGACCACCGTGAGCTGCTGCGTCGCCCGGGTCAGGGCCACGTACAGCACCCGCAGGCCGGCCGGGGACTCGTCCGCGATCTCCGCGGGCGAGACGACGACCGTGGCGTCGTACTCCAGACCCTTCGCCTCAAGGGAGCCGAGCGCCACCACCCGGTCGCCCAGCTCGGCGAGCCAGCGGGCGGCCTCCTGGCGCCGGTTCATCGCGACGACGACGCCCACCGTGCCCTCGACCCGCTCCAGGAGCAGCCGCGCCTCGGACCGAACGGTTTCGGCCAGATCCGGCTTGCCTTCGGTCTCCTCCACCGGCACGAAACGGGGCTCCACGCCCGTGGACCGGACCGCACGCGGCGACTCCTTGCCGGGCATCGCCAGGGTGAGCACCTTGGCGGCGAGCTCGGCGATCTCCGCCGGGTTCCGGTAGTTCACGGTCAGCTCGAAGCGGCGCCGCGGCCGGGAGCCGAGCGCCTCGTCACGGGCCTCGGCCGCCTCGTCCGGGTCCGACCAGGAGGACTGCGCCGGGTCGCCGACCACCGTCCAGGTGGCGTGCCGGCCGCGCCGGCCCACCATCCGCCACTGCATGGGCGTGAGGTCCTGCGCCTCGTCGACGATCACGTGCGCGTACTCGGTGCGCTCGGCGGCGAGCCGCTCGGCCCGTTCCCGCTGGGTCTCCTCCCGTACGGGCATGAGCTCCTCCAGACCCGTGAGCTGGTCCAGCGGGTCGTACTCCCGGCGCTTCTTCGGCCTGGCCGGGGCGCCCAGCAGGGTGTGCAGCTCGTCGAGGAGGGCCACGTCGTGCACGGACAGCTCCCGGCGCCGCAGCGACCGGGCCAGCCGCCGCACCTCGCCCGGGTTCAGGATGCGGCGGGCCCAGCGGCCGAGCCGCCGCTCGTCGGCCATGGCGTCGAGGACCTGCCGGGGGGTGAGCTCGGGCCACCAGGCGTCGAGGAACCCCAGGAACGCGTCCTCCGTCGACACGTCCTCGTCGAAGGAGGACCGCAGTTCGGCGGCGAGCTCGGGGTCGCTGTGCCGGCCGGCCGCGCCCGACTTGGCGTACAGCGCGTCGAGGAGCAGCCGGCGGGCGCGCGGGCGCAGCAGGTTGACGGGGGCGGTGCCGCCGAGGACGCTGTGCCGGATGCGGCGCAGGTCGTCGGCCTCCAGCTCCAGACGGCGGCCGAAGGCGACCACGCGGAGCCGGGTGGGAGTGCCGGCCGGGGCCGGCGCGTCCTCCTCGCCCAGCTCGGGCTGGACCTTGGGCGCCGGGGTCTCCAGGGCTCCGCGGGCGGCCTTGCGGAGCACGTGGAGCATCCGGGAGGAACCCTTGATCCGGGCGACGGCCGGATCGTCGTACGCGGTGGCCTCGGCCCCGTCGACGAGACTGCCGACGGCGCGGATGGCGACCTGCCCCTCCTCCCCCAGGGAGGGCAGCACCCCCTCGGTGTAGGAGACGAGGAGCGGCGTCGGGGAGACGATCAGGATGCCGCCCGCGTACCGCCGCCGGTCCTGGTAGAGCAGGTAGGCGGCCCGGTGCAGGGCGACGGCCGTCTTCCCGGTGCCGGGCCCGCCCTCGACGTATGTCACGGAGGCGGCGGGCGCCCGGATGACCAGGTCCTGCTCGGCCTGGATGGAGGACACGATGTCCCGCATGGTGTGGCTGCGGGCCTGTCCGAGGGCGGCCATCAGCGCGCCGTCGCCGATGACGGGCAGCTCGCGCCCGCCGAGGGTGGCCCGCAGCTCGGGGCGCATCAGGTCGTCCTCGACGCCGAGGACCTGGCGGCCCTTGGAACGGATGACCCTGCGCCGTACGACCCGGCCGGGGTCGACCGGCGTGGACCGGTAGAAGGGCGCGGCGGCGGGGGCGCGCCAGTCGATGACCAGCGGCGCGTAGTCGGAGTCCAGGACGCCGATCCGGCCGATGTGGAGGGTCTCGCCGATCTCGGCGGTGTTGTCCGGCCGTACGGCGTGCTCGGCGGGCTCGACGGAGGTGTAGGCGCCGTCGGGCCCCTTCTTGCCGTCCTTCCCCTCCAGCAGGTCGATCCGGCCGAAGAGGAAGTCCTCGAACTCGTTGTTGAGCCGGTTGAGGTGGATGCCGGCCCGGAAGACCTGCGCGTCGCGCTCGGCGAGAGCGCCGGGCGTGCCGACCTGGCCGCGCTGGGCGGCGTCGTTCATCAGGAACTCCGCCTCGTGGATCTTCTCCTCCAGTCGGCGGTAGACGTGATCGAGATGCTCCTGCTCGACACCGATCTCACGGTCTCTGACCGTGTCCACGGCTTCCTGCGCGGCCACCTAAGGCCCCCTTCTGACGTGCACTGGGCAGCCGTCGAGCGTACGCCACCGGACACCGCCGTGTCAGGCGGGTCACGCACGCGGGGGCCGTACGGAGGGGGCGGGCGGCCGGGGTCACCCGTCGTAGGTGGTGTCCGGCGTCGCGTCGAGGGACAGGCGGTAGCCGCGCTTCACCACCGTCTGGATCAGCTTCGGCGTGCCGAGCGCCGAGCGGAGCCGGGCCATCGCCGTCTCCACCGCGTGCTCGTCCCGTCCGGCTCCCGGCAGCGCGCGCAGCAGGTCCGCGCGGGAGACCACCCAGCCGGGGCGGCGGGCGAGGAGGCCGAGGAGGGCCATTCCGGCGGGCGGGACGGGCCGCAGGACGCCGTCGACGAGTACGGCGTGGCCGCGGACCTCGACCCGGTGCCCGGCCACGGGCAGGACCCGGGACCGTGCGGGCAGCTCCGTGCACAGGAGCTGGACGAGCGGCCCGAGCCGGAACCGTTCGGGGGCGCGGGTGTCGATGCCCTCGGCCTGGAGCGGCAGCGCCGTCACGGGCCCGACGCACACCGAGAGCACGTCGTGCCGGAGTGCGGCGACGAGCCGGTCCCGTACGCCCTTCTCCGCGGCCCGGGCGAACAGCGAGGCGGCGGCGGGGGCGCTGGTGAAGGTGACGGCGTCGAGCCCGCCGGAGAGGATCGCGTCGAGGAGCCGGTCGAGGGGGCCGGTGTCCTCGGGCGGCATCCAGCGGTAGACGGGGACGCCGACGACCTCGGCGCCACCGGCGGTGAGCGCCTCGACGAAGCCGGGCAGCGGCTCGCCGTGCAGCTGGAGCGCGATCCGGCGCCCGTCGACGCCTTCGGCGAGGAGCCGGTCGAGGACCTCGGCCATGGACTCGGAGCCGGGTGACCAGGACTCGGTGAGTCCGGCGGCCCGTACGGCGCCCTTGACCTTGGGTCCCCGGGCGAGGAGTTCGACGTCCCGCAGGACGGCGAGCAGGTCCTCCCCGTACCCCCAGCCCTCCGCCGCCTCGACCCAGCCCCGGAAGCCGATCGCCGTGGTGGCGACGACGACGTCCGGGGCGTGGGCGATGAGTTCCTTGGTGGCGGCGAGGAGTTCGGTGTCGTCCGCGAGGGGCACGATCCGCAGGGCGGGGCCGTGGACGACGGCCGCGCCGCGCCGGCGCAGCAGCGCGATGAGTTCGTCCGCGCGCCGCGCCGCGGTGACGCCGACCGTGAAGCCGGCGAGGGGGCCGGCGGGGCCGTGTTCTTGCTGCTCGTCCATGAGGTCAGAGCCTGACGGTGACGCGTGACGGTCTCGGTTCGCCCGTATTTCCTGATCGTTACGGTCCGCGCCGGGCATCGGACGTCACACCTTCGCGTAGCCGGGCCGGGGCTCCGGCTCGGTGACGGCCCGGGCGTTCGACGGTACGGCGGCCGGGCCCCGAAGGTATACCGCCCAGGTGACCAGCATGCAGGCCGCGTAGAAGACGAGGAAGGCGACGAAGGCGGCCGTGCCGCTGCCGGAGGTCTGGAAGGACTGCCGGAAGGCGAGGTTGATGCCGAGGCCGCCGATCGCGCCGACCGCTCCGATGAGCCCCATGGCGGCGCCGGAGAGCCGCCGTCCGTACGCCTCCGCGGTGTCTCCTGCGAGGCCCTTGCGGTGCCCCTGGGCGAGGAAGATCGCGGGGATCATCTTGTACGTGGAGCCGTTGCCGAGGCCGCTGAGGACGAAGAGTCCGATGAAGCCGACGAGGAAGACGGCGAGGGACTCGATCACGGACGCGTAGATGACGACGCCGGTCGCGAGGGCCATCGCGGCGAACGTGCCCAGGGTGATGCGGGCGCCGCCGTGCCGGTCGGCGAGGGAGCCGCCGACGGGCCGGATGAGGGAGCCGAGCAGCGGGCCGATGAAGGTGAGGGAGGCGGCCTGGAGGGGGGTGCGGCCGAACTGGGTCTGGAGGACGAGTCCGAAGGCGAAGCTGTAGCCGATGAAGGAGCCGAAGGTGCCGATGTAGAGGAAGGCCATGATCCAGGTGTGGCGGGCCTTCACGGCCTCCTTCGCGGCGCCGGTGTCGTTCCTGACGGGGGCGAGGTTGTCCATGAAGAGGGCGGCGCAGAGGGCGGCGACGACGACGAGCGGCAGGTAGACGCCGAGCACGATCCGGGGGTGCATGGCGCCGGCGGTGCCGATGACGAGGAGGCCGACGAGCTGGACGACGGGGACGCCGATGTTGCCGCCGCCGGCGTTGAGTCCGAGCGCCCAGCCCTTCTTCCGGAGCGGGAAGAAGGCGTTGATGTTGGTCATGGAGGAGGCGAAGTTGCCGCCGCCGACGCCGGTGAGCGCGGCCACCAGGACGAGGGTGGTGTACGAGGTCCCCGGCTCCATGACCGCGAAGGCGAGGCCGATGGGCAGCAGGAGCAGCAGGGCGCTGAAGACCGTCCAGTTACGGCCGCCGAAGCGGGCGACGGCGAAGGTGTACGGGACGCGGATCAGCGCGCCGACGAAGGTCGCGGTCGCGATCAGGAAGAACTTGCCGGCCGGGTCGACGCCGTACTGCGGGCCCATGAAGAGGACCATGACGGACCACAGGCTCCAGACGGAGAAGCCGATGTGCTCGGAGATGACGGAGAAGAGCAGGTTCCGCCGTGCGATCCGTTCCCCTTTCTCGCGCCAGAAGGTCTCGTCCTCCGGCTCCCACTGTTCGATCCACCGGCCGCCGCCCATGTCGTACCTCCGCGGGTGTCGGGTCCTGGGGCGTCCACAGCCCCGGTCCACCTGTCCCCCGACGCTAGGGAGGCCGCGTTTCGGCCCGGTGCCGTGAGGTGACGGGGACGGAACCTTGCTCTCACCCGGAGCGCGACGCTCCTGTGAGCGCACGGGGCTCACGCCCCCGGCGGCGCCCGCTCACAACCCCGACAGCGCCCGCTCACGCCCCCGGCAGCCCCGGTTCCCCCTCCGGCAGCCAGGAGCCGGGCGGCCGGGTGTGCCAGCCCTCCCGCGCCCCGATCTCGGCGGCGGCGGCCCGCAGCGCGTCAAGGCCCGGGTGACGCAGCCCCTTGCGCCACACCAGGCTCACGGGTGACAGGGGTACGGGGTCGACGAGCGGCCGGAGCACACAGCCCGGCATGGCCGGGAAGTCGACGACGGCGAGGACGGGGGTGCGGTGCTTGGCCATGATCCGGCCGAACTCCTCCTTGCCGACCGCGAGCGGCGCGGGCGGGGCGATCGCGATGCCGCGGCCGGCGAAGAGCCGGGCCGCGAGGTCGGTCCACTCGGGCGTGCGGTCGTTGCCCGCGCCCGCGTAGACCCGTTCCCCGGCGAGCCGGTCGAGGGGCACCTCGGGCAGGCCGGCGAGCGGGTGGTCCTCGGGGAGGATCACGGCCATCCGCTCGTACCGCACGAACTGGGTGCCGAGCCGCGCCCGGAGCGCCGGGTCGAGTCCGCCGTACCGGCCGAAGGAGGTGTCGATCCGGCCGGCGAGGATCTCCCGTACGGCGCCGGTGAGTCCGCTCTCGTAGCGGGCCATCAGCTCCTGGTCGGGGGCGAGTTCACGGGCCCGGACGAGGACCTCCTCGGGGGCGAGGCCGGGGCTGTTGAGGTCGACGAGGAGCGGCCGGGGCGCGCCGCGGAAGGCCTCGGTCAGCTCCTCGTGGGCGGCAAGCACCCGCCGCGCGTACGGGAGAAGGCGTTCGGCGTCGGGGGTGAGGGAGACCTGCCGGGTGGTCCGTACGAAGAGTTCGGCGCCCAGCTCGCGTTCGAGGCGGCGGATGTCGCGGCTGAGGGCCTGCTGGGCGACGTACAGCCGGGCGGCGGCGCGGGTGAAGTGCAGCTCGTCGGCGACGGCGGTGAAGGCGCGGAGCAGGCGGGGGTCGACGTCACGGGAGGCGGTGGACACCGCCGCATTCAACAACACAGGTGCGTGAATGGCCACCGAACAGGTGTTGGACCGCCGCGGGCCCCGCCCTCGAACCTGGTGCCATGCCTCACCCGGACCTCACCCTCACCCCGGCGGGCCCGGCCCTCGCCCCCCGGTACCGCGACCCGCGCGCCCCCGTCCCCGCTCCCGCTCCCGCTCCCGCTCCCCGCAACCCCTACCTCCGCCTCTTCTCCGTCCCCGGCGCCCGCGGCTTCACGGCCGGGAACCTGATCGCACGGCTGCCCATGGGCATGTTCGGCGTCAGCGCCGTGATCATGATCGCGGCGGCCTACGACTCGTACGCCCTCGCCGGGGGCGTGACCGCCACCGGCATGGCCGCCGGCGCCCTCACCGCTCCCTGGATCGCCCGGCTCGTCGACCGGTACGGCCAGGCGAGGATCGCCGTCCCCGCCACCGCGTACGCCGTCCTCGGCCACCTCGTCACGGCGCTGTGCGTCCATCAGAAGGCGCCCGTCTGGGCGCTGTTCGCCACCGCCGCGCTCACCGCCACCTCCCCCAACACCGGCGGCATGTCCCGGGCCCGCTGGGCCCACCTCCTCAAGGGCGACCGGGACGCCCTGCACACCGCCAACGCCTTCGAGCAGGCCACCGACGAGCTCTGCTTCATGCTCGGCCCGGTCGTCGCCGCGGTGCTCTGCTCGGCCCTCTTCCCCGAGGCGGGCACCCTCGCCGGCGCCGCCCTCTTCCTCGGCGGCGTGCTGGTCTTCGCCGCCCAGCGCTCGACCGAACCGCCGGTCGAGCCGCGCACCGGCGCGGGCTCCCCGCTGCGGATCCCCGGCGTGGCCCCGCTGCTCGCGGTCTTCCTCGCCACCGGCGCGGTCTTCGGCTCCCTCGAGGTGGTCACCCTGGCGTACGTGGACGGTCCGGCCGCCGGACCGGTGCTGGCCCTCCAGGCGGCCGGCTCCTGCGCTGCGGGCCTCCTCTACGGCCATGCCCGGCGCACGGTCCGGCTCCGCACCTGTCTGGCCGCGATGACGGTCCTGATGACGCTGCCGCTGCTCACCGCCTCGACGGGCTCGCTGCTCGCCCTCGCGGGCGGGCTCCTCGTGGCGGGCATGGCGACGGCCCCGACGATGGTGACGGGGATGGCCCTGGTGCAGCGGCTGACTCCGGCGTCCCAGCTCAACGAGGGGATGACCCTGGCCGTGACCGCCCTCCTCGGCGGCATCGCGGCCGGCTCGGCCACCGGCGGCTGGGCCGCCGACCACGCCCCCTTCGCCGCCTTCGGCTTCCTCGTCCCGGCCGCCGCGGCGGCCCTGGCACTGACCCTCTGCGCGACGAACCGGGTGGGCGGCCGGGCATGACGAAGGCCCGGCAGTCCAGTGACTGCCGGGCCTTCGCCCACATGGGATGAGGTGTCCGGGCGGGGCGGGCCCCCTCGGACGCTCGGTGGAGATGGCGGGAATCGAACCCGCGTCCAACGGTACGGAAGCAGAGCTTCTCCGTGTGCAGTCCGCTACGAGTTTCTCAGCCCCGGAGATCACGCGGACAAGTCTCCGACGGGCTCAGTCACTGTTTGATTTCCCTCCAACCCCCGTGACCGGGGCTAGAGGTTTAGATCCCTTGATGACGCCAGGATCCGGGTCGGGACCACCCCCGGGCTGACGCTCCTCACAGAGGCTTCTTGTCGTTACCTAAAATTAGGCAGCGAGGGCGAAGCGGGAGTTATCGCTCTTGGAGTTGGCGATTATTGGTTGCGACATATGGTTTACGAGATCATTGCCGCTTCCTCGACACGCTTCCTCTGCATCGGTATCCGCTGTCGAAACCGATCATCCCCATGTTGATTTTTCAAAGTGCGCACCCCTTGCGGAGCAGGCACGGCCCATCGTACGTGACCGACGGGGGCTGTCGCCAGCGTATTACCCGCGACCGCGCCGCTACCCCGCCTGGGCCGCCCGCTGCCGGCGCTTGGCCGCCGCGATGGCCCGGTTGGTCTCGCGGGTGTCCTGCTTCTCCCGCAGCGTCTGACGCTTGTCGAACTCCTTCTTGCCCTTGGCGAGCGCGATCTCGACCTTGACCCGGCCGTTCAGGAAGTACAGCGCGAGGGGCACGATCGTGTGACCCGTCTCCTGCGACTTCGCCTCCAGCTTGTCGATCTCCTCGCGGTGCAGCAGGAGCTTGCGCTTCCGCTTCGCCGAGTGGTTCGTCCAGCTGCCCTGCATGTACTCGGGCACATGGATGCTGTGCAGCCACGCCTCATGGTTGTCGATCTGCACGAAGCCGTCGACCAGCGAGGCGCGGCCCATCCGCAGCGACTTCACCTCGGTGCCCATGAGCACCACACCGCACTCGTAGGTGTCGATGATGTGGTAGTCGTGGCGCGCCTTCTTGTTCTGCGCGATCATCTTGCGCTCGGGCGCCTTGTCCTGGTTCTTCTTGGCAGGCTTGCCCTGCACGTTCACGAGTCCCTTTGCCATAGTGCGGTCATTTTCGCACTAGGAGCCCCCTCCGAGGCCACTCAATACCGTCATCGCCCGCTCCTCCGCCCGTTTCCCGGCCGTCAGGTCCGGGGTGATGCCGCGGCCGTCCACCGCGTGACCGGCCGGGGTGCGGTAGTGGCCGACGGTCAGTTCGGCGACGGAGCCGTCCGGCAGCGTGCTGGGCATCTGGACCGACCCCTTGCCGAAGGTCCGCGAACCGACCGTGACCGCCCGGCCCCGGTCCTGCAGCGCCCCGGTGAGCAGCTCCGCCGCGCTCATCGTGCCGCCGTCGATCAGCGCCACCAGCGGCCTGCCGGTGTCGCCGCCGCCCTCGGCGTACACGGCCCGCTGCTCGCCCTCCACGTCGTACGTGGCGACCAGACCGCCGTCGAGGAAGGCGGAGGCGGCGACGGCGGCCTCCGCGACCAGGCCGCCCGCGTTGCCCCGCAGGTCCAGCAGGACACCGGCGCCGGCCGGGGCGGCCCGTACCGCGTCCCGCACCCGGGCGCCCGCGCCCTTGGTGAAGGCGGCGACCTTGATGAGCAGCGTCCCGTCGTCGAGCCGGCGGACCGTGACCGGGTCGGTGGCGAGCCGGGCCCTGCGCAGGGTCTGGGTCCAGGCGGCGCGGCCGCGCTCGACCCGGAGGGCGACGGCCGTGCCGGGCACCCCGTCGCCGCGCAGCAGGGCGACGACCTCGGAGACCGAGAGCCCGTCGACCGGGCGTCCGTCGACGGCGACGAGCCGGTCGCCGGCCCGCAGCCCGGCCCGCTCGGCGGGGCCGCCGGTCTGCACCCGGGTCACCCGGACCCGGCCCGCGGCGGCCCGGCCCGCGGAGAGGCCCACGCCCGTGTAGGCGCCGTCGAGGGCCTCCTCGAACTCGGCGTACTCCTTCTTGTCGTACACCGCGCCCCAGCGGTCCCCGCTGCGGCTGACGAACTCCTCGGCGGCCTTCTTGCCGGACTTCCCGTCGGCCATGGCCGCGGCGGCGGCCCGGCTCAGCGCCGCCCGGTCGACGGTCGTCCCGTCGGGGTCCGGGCCGCCCGCGCGCGCGGAGGCCCCCGCGGGGCCGTCGGCGGACTCCTGCCGGGGCAGTGATCCGGTCGCGGCGGCGGTGGCGAGCACTCCGGCGAAGACCAACGTCAGAACGGCCCCACGGAGCACTCCGCGGGGCCGGATACAGAAGGGTGCGGTGCCGGCCGGCATGGCGCCCACTCTAGGACAAGGCGATGGCGCCGCACGGGCTTTACCCGGACGACGCCATCCCTTCACAGGGGTGTCTTCTCACACCTTCAGGTACTTGCGCAGCGCGATGAAGGCGGCCACGGCGGGCATCAGCAGCCCGATGGCGATCACCAGGGGGAGCTTCGCGAGGACCGCGTCCCAGCCGATGAAGTTGACCAGCTGCATCTTGTCCGCGAGGGCGATGCCGTGGTCGATCAGGAAGTACCGGCCGGCCAGCAGCAGCACGCAGGCGACCGCACCGCCCAGGAGTCCGGCGAACGCGGCCTCCATGATGAACGGCATCTGGATGTAGAAACTGGACGCGCCGACGAGCCGCATGATGCCCGTCTCGCGGCGGCGGCTGAACGCCGAGACCCGGACGGTGTTCACGATCAGCATCAGCGCGATGACCAGCATCAGCCCCATGACGCCGAGGGCGGCGATGTTCATGCCGTTCATCAGGTCGAAGAGGTTCTGCAGGATGTCCCGCTGGTCCTGGACCGACTGGACGCCGTCACGCCCCGCGAAGGCGGTGGCGACGACCTTGTACTTCTCCGGGTCCTTCAGCTTCACCCGGAACGACTCGGGCATCTGGTCCGGCGTGATGACGGAGGCGATGGCGGTGTCGCCGTACTGCTCCTTGTACCGCTTGAACGCCTCGTCGGCCGACTCGTAGTAGACGGTCTCGACGATGTCCATCTTCTTCAGGTCGGCCTCGAGCTGCTCCTTCTGCTGGGCCGTGACCGCGCCCTTGCCGCACTTGCCCGTCGCCGAGGCGGCGTCGGCCTTGGTGCAGAGGTAGATGGAGACGTTGACCTTGTCGTACCAGTAGTCCTTCATCGTGCTGACCTGCTCGCGCATGAGCAGCGCACCGCCGAACAGGGCGAGCGAGAGGGCCACGGAGATGATGACGGCGAACGTCATCGTGAGATTGCGCCGGAGACCGACGCCGATCTCGGAGAGCACGAACTGAGCGCGCATGGTGTGTTCTGTCCCCTACCTGCTCAGTGCTGGTATCCGTAGACGCCGCGCGCCTGGTCACGGACGAGGCGGCCCTTCTCCAGCTCTATGACGCGCTTGCGCATCTGGTCGACGATGTTCTGGTCGTGGGTCGCCATGACGACGGTGGTCCCTGTCCTGTTGATGCGGTCGAGCAGCTTCATGATGCCGACCGAGGTCTGCGGGTCGAGGTTGCCGGTGGGCTCGTCCGCGATCAGCAGCATCGGGCGGTTGACGAAGGCGCGGGCGATGGCGACGCGCTGCTGCTCACCACCGGAGAGCTCGCCCGGCATCCGGTCCTCCTTGCCGCCGAGTCCGACCAGGTCGAGCACCTGCGGCACGGCCTTGCGGATCTCGCCGCGCGGCTTGCCGATGACCTCCTGGGCGAAGGCCACGTTCTCGGCGACGGTCTTGTTGGGGAGGAGCCGGAAGTCCTGGAAGACGGTGCCGAGCTGCCGCCGCATGTGCGGCACCTTCCAGTTGGAGAGCCGGGCCAGGTCCTTGCCGAGGACGTGCACCTGGCCGTGGCTGGCGCGCTCCTCACGGAGGAGCAGCCGCAGGAAAGTCGACTTTCCGGAGCCGGAGGAACCGACGAGGAAGACGAACTCCCCCTTCTCGATCTCCAGGGAGACATCCCGGAGCGCGGGGCGGTTCTGCTTCGGATAGGACTTGGAGACGTTGTCGAATCGGATCACGAATGCACCACGGTCGGCCGGGAGTAGGTGTGCGTGACCTTACGCGAACGGGGTAGGCCCGCGCAGTCGCGGTCCTGGCTTGCGAGGTTTATCCTTTTCGCCCTCCGGGACGGAACGGGGGGAACCCGGTGGGGCGCGCCGAAACGCCGCCGAGCTGGCACAGTGGTAGGGGGAACGTCCGGACCGCACCGGACGTTGTCCTGGGTGTGAGCCCCGTGCGGGAGGAGGAGAGCGCATGACCTATGACCGACTGGTGTGCGCCAACTGCGCGGCCCCGGTCGCCGAGGGCCGCTGCCCCGTCTGCCGCGCGAACCGGGAGCGACTGACCCCCCAGGGCCTGTCCCCCGCGATGCTGCTGACGCTGGCGATCGCCCTGCTGGCCGCGATCGCGCTGCTCGCGGCGGTCCGTACGGTCTAGCAGGGCCGCGCGACCACACGAGCCGGAACGACGACGAAGGGCCGGGGAGAAGCTCCCCGGCCCTTCGTCGTGCCTGTACGCGCCTGGATCAGACGGCGGTACGACCGCCGCCGACGAGACGCGGCAGCATGCGGAAGCCGACGCCACCGGCGATCATGGTCGCGGCGCCGATGATCAGGAACGTGGTCTCGGCCGCACCGGTCTCGGCGAGCTCCTCCTTGGCCTGACCCTGCTGCACGGGCTGCGAGCCGGCGTTGTTGGTGTCGGTGTTGCTGTTGCCGTTGTCGACGCACTCGGCGCCGTCGAGGTCGACGGTGCAGGTGCCGGCGTCGTCGGTGCTGTCGTCACCGGGGACGGTCGGCGGCTGGGTCGAGCCGGGCTTGGTGGTCTCGCCCGGGCCCGGGGCCGTGGTCGGCGGGACGGTCTCGACCGGCGGGGTCGTCACCGGCGGCTTGGTGACCGGCGGCGTGGTCACCGGCGGGGTCGTCACCGGCGGCGTGGTCACCGGCGGAGTCGTCACCGGAGGCGTCGTCACCGGCGGCGTGGTCACCGGCGGGGTCGTCACCGGCGGAGTCACCGGCGGCGTGGTCACCGGCGGAGGCGTGTCCTCACACCCGGCGGTCCCCGGGATGCACGTGGGAACCGGGGTCGGGTCTTCGTCACCGAAGGCGCCCACGGCCTGGGCCGCGCCCGCCGCCGTGAGCGACGCGCCGGCGGCGATCACCGCGCCGGCGGCGATGCGCGCGACACGGATTCGCATCTGCTTGGTCATCTGGCTGCTACCCCCAGTAGCTCATCTCGTCATGGGGCAGCGCTCGGGGCCCGGGACAGGGGCGGTGCACTGATGGACCTGCCCCCGTTCGCACGCACCCCAGAAATGCGCATGCCAGTACGTCACCCTTCCGAGTTTCCGATGAAGCGTCAAGGTCGTTGCGCGTGCGATGTCCGAAAGATCATTACTTGCCCCGCATGCGGGGATGCAACTGTGACGTAAACCCGGAACTCCGGGCCCCGTGACGCCAGTTCCCTTGTCGACAAAGCGTCCGTACGGCCCCTGTTCCGCTTGCGGCAGCGAATCCGCTCGGCGGACGGAGCCGGCCGCGCGGAACGACGACGGGCCCCGCACCGTGAGGTGCGGGGCCCGAACGTGCCGTGTGCCGGGGTTACTTCTCCTGCTGCTTGCGCCAGCGGATGCCCGCCTCCAGGAAGCCGTCGATCTCGCCGTCCAGGACGGACTGCGGGTTGCCGACCTCGAACTCCGTACGGAGGTCCTTGACCATCTGGTACGGGTGCAGGACGTACGAGCGCATCTGGTTGCCCCAGGAGCTGCCGCTGTCCTTCAGGGCGTCCATCTTGGCCCGCTCCTCCTGGCGCTGGCGCTCCAGCAGCTTGGCCTGGAGGACGTTCATCGCGCTCGCCTTGTTCTGGATCTGGGAGCGCTCGTTCTGGCAGGAGACCACGATGCCGGTCGGGAGGTGCGTGATGCGCACGGCCGAGTCGGTGGTGTTGACGCCCTGGCCGCCGGGGCCCGAGGCGCGGTAGACGTCGACGCGCAGCTCGGACTCGTCGATCTCGACGTGGTCGGAGGACTCGACGACCGGGAGGATCTCGACGCCCGCGAAGGAGGTCTGGCGACGCCCCTGGTTGTCGAAGGGCGAGATGCGGACCAGCCGGTGGGTGCCCTGCTCGACGGAGAGCGTGCCGTAGGCGTACGGCGCCTTCACCACGAAGGTGGTCGACTTGATGCCGGCCTCTTCCGCGTACGAGGTCTCGTAGACCTCGGTCGAGTAGCCGTGCCGCTCGGCCCAGCGCAGGTACATGCGCTGGAGCCGCTCGGCGAAGTCGGAGGCGTCGACGCCGCCGGCCTCGGCGCGGATGTTGACCAGTGCCTCGCGCTCGTCGTACTCGCCGGAGAGGAGGGTGCGGACCTCCATCTCGTCGAGGGCCTTGCGGACGGAGGTGAGCTCCGCCTCGGCCTCGGCGAGGGTGTCCGGGTCGTCCATCTCCTCGGCGAGCTCGAAGAGCACCGCGAGGTCGTCGATGCGCCCGCGCAGGGTCTCGGCCTTGCGGACCTCGGCCTGGAGGTGCGAAAGCTTGCTCGTGATCTTCTGCGCCGCCTCCGGGTCGTCCCACAGGGACGGGGCCGCGGCCTGCTCTTCGAGCACGGCGATGTCGGCCCTCAGCTTCTCGAGGTCCAGGACGGCCTCGATCGACCCCATGGTCGAGGAGAGGGACTTCAGCTCTTCGGATACATCGACGACTGCCACGCGTCCAGCGTAACGGCTCGCCGCCCTTCCTACGGCAGCGAGGACTGCTTGGAGTCCTGCGGCGGGCCTTCGGCGTCCCCGGAGGCCGCGAGGTAGCCGCCGGCGCCGAGCGCTCCCGCGACGACGACCGCCGCGATGGTGAGCGTGATCCGGCGCTTGCGGACCGCCCCGGCCTTGTGCCGGGCCGAGCCGGGTCTGCGGGCGCCCGCCGGGCGCGGCGCGCGGGCCGTGCCCAGGGGGCCGCCGGAGAGCTCGTCGGGCGCCGGGACCCGCATGGAGGTGTGGGTGTCGCGGTTGGAGTCGGCGGAGGCGCCGGGGACGAGCGGGACGGCGGCGCGGCGCGGGCCGGGCTCCCCGGCGCCCGTGGCGGTCGCGTACGTGTCCTCCTCGTACGGCTCCTGCGCGGGCTCGGCGTCCGGCTCGTCCACGTCGAGCGGCGGGATGCCCTTGAGCATCGGCAGGACGTCCCGGAGGCGGGTGGCGAGCTCGGAGGCGCGCAGCCGGGAGGCCGGGGCCTTCGCGAGGCACTGGACGACCAGCTGCCACAGCTCCTCGGGGATGCCGGGCAGCGGCACGACGGTCTCGGTGACGTGGCGGCGCAGGACGGCGCCGGGGTGGCCGCCGCCGAACGGGGTGAAGCCCGCGAGCAGCTCGTACAGGACGGTCGCGAGCGCGTAGATGTCGACGGCCGCGCGCGGCGGGAGGCCCTCGACGATCTCGGGGGCGAGGTAGTCGGGGGTGCCGATGATCCGGGTGGCCTTGGTGCGGCCGGGGGTGTCGATCAGTTTGGCGACGCCGAAGTCGGTGAGGAGGGCGGGGTGGGCGCCGCCGGGGCCGAGCGGGCCCTCCATGTCGAGCAGGATGTTCTCCGGCTTGACGTCCCGGTGGACGATTCCGGCCGCGTGCGCGGCGGCGAGGGCGTCGGCGACGTCGGCGACGATCGCGACGGCCGCCTCGGGGGCGAGCCGCCGCTCGCGGTCGAGGCGGGTGCGCAGGTCGGTGCCGCGGACCAGGTCCATGACGAGGGCCAGGTCGTTGCCGTCGACGACGAGGTCGCGGACCTTGACCACCCGGGGGTGGTCGAGGCCGAGCAGGGCGGTCCGCTCCTGGACGAAGCGGCCGACGAGCTCCTGGTCGGAGGCCAGGTCCTCGCGCAGCAGTTTGACGGCGACGGGCCCCTCGGGGCCCTCGCCGAGCCACACCGTTCCTGCACTGCCCCGCCCCAGGATCTGGTGGGTGGTGTAGCGGCTGCCGATGTTCCGTGCCAAGACTGCTCCCTCAGCGGCTGCGGTTCGCGTGCAAAGTTACGCGTCCGGAGCCGCCGGACGTCACTTCCGAGGGGAAATCACCCCTCGGAAGTCGATAAATCGGCAGTATTGCCGCTCCCGCCCGGGTCACTGCCCCGGCGTACCGCCGGTAGTACCCGTGGAGTCGGCGGCGTCGCCGATCGTGGAGACCCAGTCGGTCACCGTCGAGATGCCGTCGCCGATGGCCTCCCAGTAGCTCTTGCCCTCGGCGATCCAGTCCTGGAGCGGGGTGAGCTCCCAGATCAGCCAGCCCGCGACCACGAACAGCACGATCATGATCAGGCAGCCCTTGAGGCAGCCGAGGCCGGGGATCCGCACCGGGTTGGCGCTGCGCTGACGCGGCGGGCGCGGCGCCGGGGCCTGGGGCGGCGGCTGCGGCGGGGTGTACTGCTGCTGGGGCTGCGCGTACTGCTGCGGGGCGGGCGGCGGCGGCGCGTACTGCTGGGGCTGGTGCTGCTGCTGGTGCTGCGGCGGGTACGGCTGCTGCGGCCGCTGGGGGGCGGGCCGCTGCTGCTGGTACGGCGGCGGCTGCTGGCCGTACTGGCCCTGCTGGCCCTGCTGGCCCTGCCCGTACTGGCCGGGCCGCTGGTCCTGCGGGGGCTGCTGCTGCGGCTGCCGCTGGGGGCGGCGGCGCAGCGGGTCCTGAGCCGGGTCCAGGTACTGGACCTGCGTCTGCTCGTTGCGGTCGCGGACCTGGCGCAGCTGGCTCTGCCAGGGGTGCGGCTCCTCGGACTGCGCGCCCTGCCCGGACTGCGGCGGCTGCGACGGCACGGGGGGCATGACGGCCGTGGGGTCGGCGGCGCCGCCCGGACCGCTGGTCGGCATGACACTGGTGGCGCCGGCCGGGTCGTACCGCGGGGGCGTCCCGCCGCTGGGCAGGACCTGGGTCGGGTCGGCGGCGCCCGGGGTCTCCGGCACGGGCGCGGGCGCGGGGTCCGGGGCGAGGAGCGCCCCGACGCCCTCGGCCGCCTCGATCTGGGCGGGCGTGGAGTGCACGCCGATGCCCGCGGCGACCGCGCGCAGACCGCGCGCGAGGTTGACGGCGCTGGGCCGGCGCTCGGGGTCCTTGCTGAGGCAGCGCTCTATGACCGTCCACAGCGGCCCCGGGACGGTCGAGGGCCGGCGCGGCTCCTCGCTGAGGTGCCGGTGCAGGACCTCAAGGGCGGTGCCGCCGGCGAACGGGGGCCGGCCGGTGACCAGCTCGTAGAGCAGGATGCCGGCGCCGTAGATGTCGACGGCGGAGGTCTGCGGACGGCCCTCGGCGGACTCCGGCGCCACGTACGCGGGCGTGCCCACGAACTCGTGGGTGCGGGTCAGTCCCGGGGAGTCCGCGAGGCGCGCGATGCCGAAGTCGGTCAGCATCGGGTGCATCTGGCCGCCCTGCTCGGCGAGCAGGACGTTGGCCGGCTTCAGGTCGCGGTGGACGACGCCGTCGGCGTGGCTCGCGGCGAGCGCGTCGGCGATCTGGGCGGTCAGGAGGGCGGCGGCGACCGGGGTGAGCGGGCCGCTGTCCCTGATGTACCGGTGCAGGTCGGGGCCCTCGACGAGGTCCATGACGAGCGCGAGGACATCGCCCTCGACGACCAGGTCGCGGGTGCGCACGATGTTGGGGTGGGTGAGCCGGAGCAGCACGGACCGCTCGCGCAGGAAGCGCATCACGATGTCCGCGTCGTTGGCCAGCTCCTCCTTCAGGACCTTGATCGCCACGGTCTCGCCGGGCTGGCCGGGCACGGCCGCCTCGGCGCCCGCCGTCTCCCGCTGGCGGGCTCGCCAGACGGTGCCCGTGGCGCCGCGGCCGAGCGGCTCCTCGAGCAGGTACTTGCTGCCGATAGGCCGCACGTCACGCGCTCCCTGCTGATCGTGGTCCTGGGGTGATCCGGTGCTGTTCCCGGGGTCCCTGTCCTCTGTTGTGACCCGTCCGGGTGTCCGACCCACTTTAGTGCCGCCGAACGAGGGACAGACCGGTCGTCCACAGGCCGGTTTCCGAGGCCGGCGGCCGGGGTCGGTGGACCGGGCCGGTGCGGGCCGGGGCCGTCGGACCGGGCGCCGCTTCTGTCCGGAAGAAGACGCTTCCGGAGGCGGGACGGTTGCCGGGCACGTTCCGAAGGCATGCCCAACCAGGCACTTTTTCGTCCACAGCCGACCATTCAAGATCACTTCAGGCCGACCCGTGGGCGGGTTGTCGGTGGCAGGTGCGAGGATGCCTCCAGCACGTCGTGTCGAGGGGTCGGGAGCCCCACGCCGTGCCGACCTGTACCGGGCGACGCGTCCGTGCCGGGTGGGGGGAGTCACAGGGCGGTCCCCCTGCCGGGCATCTCGCGCAGAAGGGACCGCTGACGGCGATGCAGATCCGGCTGACCGTCCTCGCGCCGTACGCCGGCCATGGCGCCGGACGTGCGTGCGACGTGCTCGTCACGGCCCCCGCCGGGACGGCACTGGCCGCCGTGGCCTCGAATCTCGCCGCCGCCGTCACCGGCCCCGACACCTCCTCCTCGGGCACCACCGTGCTCTACGCGGGCGCGGAGCGGCTCGACGGCCGCCGCTGCGTCCTCGGCGAGCCCCCGCTGGTCGACGGCGCGGTCCTCTCCCTCCAGGTCCCCGGCCCCGACGAGCGGGTCGGCGAGACGGCCACCGCCCGGCTGCACGTGGTCGCGGGACCCGACGCGGGCGGAGTGCACCTGCTGCACGGCGGACCGATCAGAATCGGCCGTTCCGCCGACGCCGACGTGCCGCTCGACGACCCGGACGTCTCCCGCGCGCACTGCACGGTGACCGTCGGCGAGGACGGCCGCGTGACCGTCGCCGACCGCGGCTCCACGAACGGCACGACCCTCGACGGGGTGCCCGTCGGCGACCGCCCGGTCGGCTTCCGCCCCGGCGCGCTGCTCCGGCTCGGCGAGTCCGCCCTCCGGCTGACCGGCCCCGGCGACGACCTCGGCGGTGCGGAGACGAGGGCGACGGCCCCGGACGGCGAGGGCCATCTGCGGGTGGCGCGGCCTGGCGACCTCACGGACGCGCCGGTACGCGCCGACCGGTCGGCACCCGCCTCCGGGCCCCGCCCGGCCCCCGGAGGCCCGGTCGACGACACCACCCACGGCGGGGCGGGCGGCGTCCTGTCCGGCCGCGCCCCCGAGGACGCCCACGACGACCCGTACGGCCCCGGGCACGGGGCGGGCTCCCCCGGCCACGCGCGCGCGGGAGACCCCCACGCCACCCCCTACGACCGCGCCGACCACGACGAGCCCGGCGGCGAGGCCCACAGCCGGACCCGTACGGCCCGCGTCGAGGCCCCCGAGCCGCCGTCCGGCTCCCCGCGCGCGGGGAGCAGGCGCGGCCTCGGCGCATGGGCCCGGCGGCTCGCGGGCGGGCGCGAGGAACTCCCCGCCCCCACCGCAGGCCCCCGCACGCCCCCGGACACCCACACCGGGACGCGGACCGGCACCGGCGGGCCGGACGGCGCCGCCGCGCGCGTACCGGTGGCCGACACCTGGCCCGACCCGGCCACCGTCCTGCTCACCGCCCTCGGACCCGGCCCCCGGCTCTGGGAGCGCGGCCTGGACCACCCCGAGTCCCTGGTGGTCCGGCTCGGCACCACGGACCGCGCCGAACTCTCCGGCGTCCCCGTCACCGTCGGGCTGCGCGAGGCCGGTTCGCTCGGCCTCGCCGGCCCCGCCGACCGGCTCGCCGGCCTCGCCCGCTCCGTCGTCGCCCAGCTCGCCACCCTGCACTCCCCCTCCGACCTGGAGATCGTGCTCATCAGCGCCGACCGGAACCGCTCGCTCGACGAGCGGCGCCGGGCCTGGGGCTGGCTCGGCTGGCTCCCCCACGTCCGCCCGGCCCACGGCCAGGACTGCCGGCTGCTCCTGGCGTACGACCGCGAGCAGGCCCAGGCCCGTACGGCCGAGCTGACCCGGCGGCTCGACGACGGCCCGCTCGGCCCCGGCTGGCCCAGCGCCGACCGCGCCGCCGTCGCCGAGGCCGCCGCCCGTCACACGGGGCCGACGACCGTCGTGGTCGTGGACGGCGACCCCGGTTCGGCGGCCCTGCGCGAGACGGTGGCGCGGCTCGCCGGAGCCGGTGCCGCCGCCGGCATCCACCTGCTCTGCCTCGCCGAGGCGCCCGCCGCTTCCCCGGTCTCCCCCGTCGCCGCCACCTACGAGACGGCCTGCGCCTCCTCCCTCGCCTTCCGCGAGTGCGGGGCCGCCGCCCTCCTCAGCGGCGACGTGGCCACGGCGCTGCGGCTGCTGCGGACTTCCGGCGGCCGGGTCGCCGGCCACGGCACCGTCGGCGTGGTCGACGCGGTCTCCGTCGCCTGGGCCGACCGGTTCGGGCGCGCGCTCGCCCCGCTGCGGACGGACACGACGGCGGCGCCGGGCGCGCGCGCCGCCGCGCTCCCCCCGTCGGCCCGGCTCCTCGACGAGCTGGGGCTCGCCCGGGCCACCCCCGCCTCCCTGATGGCCCGCTGGGCCTCCGCCGGGGACGGCACGGCCGTCCTGGGCGCGGGACCGCGCGGCCCGCTCGCCGTGGACCTCACCCGCGAGGGCCCGCACCTGCTGATCGAGGGCCCTGCCGGAAGCGGACGGACGGAGCTGCTCCGCTCGATCGCCGCGTCCCTCGCGGCCGGCGGCCGCCCCGACCGGCTCGGCCTGCTCCTGGTGGACGGAGCGGGCGGCGAGCGCGGTGAGGGACTCGCGGCCTGTACGGAGCTGCCGCACGTCACCGAGCACCTGGTCGCCTCGGACCCGGTGCGGATGCGGGAGTTCGCGCAGGCGCTGGGCGCGGAGCTCAAGCGCCGGGCCGAGATCCTGGGCGACGGGCACTTCGCCGACCGCCGCGGCCCGGCCCGCGACCGGCTGATCGGCCAGCGCGCCCCGAGCGCGGCCGAGTCCGTGCCGCAGGGCGCCCGCGCGAGCGTCCGCGTCCAGGACACGGGCGACCTCACGGACCGCCCGAGCGGCCGCACCCTGCGCACCGGCGACGGCGCGATCGGCGCCCTCCCGAGCGCGCGCACCGGCCACCCGGGCGCCCCCGACCAGGGCGGTCGCCCGAGCGGCCGTATCACCTACGACCTGGACAGCCGCCCGAGCGGCCGCGTGCCGTACCCGGGAGACGCCGAACCCACGCCGCCGTACCCGGGAGACCTGAACCCCCGGCCGAGCGGACGGACCCCGTACCCCGGCGACCTCGACGACCGCGCGAGCGGACGGACCCCGTACCCCGGCGACCTCGACGGCCGCTCCAGCAGCCGCACGCCGTACCCCGGCGGCGCGGACGACCTCGGGGGGCGGTCCAGCGCCCGCACCGCCTACCCGGGAGACCTCGACGGCCGGTCGAGCAACCGCACCCCCTACCCCGGCGACCTCGACGGCAGGTCCAGCAGCCGTACCCCGTACGGCGGTGGCGCCGAGGAGTTCGGGGGACGGCCGGGCGGCCGGGGGTCGTACGCCGGCTCCGAGGAGCTGAGCAGCGGCCGCCCCAGCAGCCGCACCCTGCGCACCGGCGACGGTGACCTCACCGACCACCCCAGCGGCCGCGTACCCCGCCCCGGAACCGGCGACCTGACCGACCACCCCAGCGGGCGCGTCCCTCGTCCCGGAACCGGTGACCTCGTCGACCGTCCCAGCGGGCGCGTGGCCCGCCCCGGGACCGGCGACCTCACCGACCACCCCAGCGGGCGGGTGCCGCGGCCCGCCGGGGGCGAGCAGGCGGCCGGCCGGGGGGCCGGGTCCGTTCCGCTTCCCCGGCTCGTCGTGCTCGTCGACGACTTCGACGCGCTCGTCGCTCCCGCGCTCGGCGCCTCCGGGCGCCCCGCCGCCGGGTCCGTCGTGCGGGCCCTGGAGGCCGTCGCGCGGAACGGCGAGCGGCTCGGCGTGCACCTCGTCGCGACCTCCGCCCGCCCCGACCGGACCGCCGACACCGAGCTGGCCCACGGGGCCCGGCTGCGGATCGTGCTGGACGCGCCTCCGCTGACGGCCGGTCCTGACGTACCGGCGGCCGGGCGCGGGCGGCTCGGGCATCCGGACGGCCGGGTCACCCCGTTCCAGGCGGGTCGCGTGACCGGCCGGATCCCCCGGACGGCGACGCTCCGGCCGACGGTGGTCCCGCTGGAGTGGGAGCGGATGGGCGATCCGCCGACCCGCCGCCCGGTCCGTGAACTGGGCAACGGTCCGACGGACCTCGCTCTCCTCGCGAGCGCGCTGGACCGGGCCGCCCGCTCGGTCGAGGCGACTCCCGTGCCCCCGCTGACCCCCGCGACCCACGGCTGACGTCACGTCACGAGGGCATCACGATCGCCCTCTTGACACGGAAGGCGGTATTGCGGGGCCCGTTCACCGGGCGTAGACCTGTCGGCACGGGACAGCGAAGCGCACGGGAGAGACGGGGCAGCGATGCGTACAACTCTTCGTCCACGCAAGGCCGTGGTGACGCTCACGGCGTTCACCGCGATCACCGCACTGGCCCTCACCGCCTGTGGGGGCGGTGAGGACGACAAGGGCTCGGCGGAGCCGTCGACGGGCACGGCCGGCGCCCCCTCCCTCAAGGGCGAGAAGATCGAGGTCGCCGCCGTCTGGACCGGACCGGAGCAGGAGAACTTCACCAAGGTCCTGAAGGAGTTCGAGAAGCGCACCGGCGCCACCGTCACCTTCGTGCCCGCGCAGGACCCGATCGTGAACTTCCTCGGCACGAAGATCGCGGGCGGTTCGCCGCCCGACGTCGCGATGCTCCCGCAGGTCGGCGCGATCCAGCAGGCCGCGGCGCAGAAGTGGCTCAAGCCGGTCGGCCCCGAGGCGAAGGCCCAGCTGGCCGCGAACTACTCGCGCGGCTGGCAGGAGTTGGGCGCGGTCGACGGCACCCAGTACGGGGTGTACTTCAAGGCCGCGAACAAGTCGCTGGTCTGGTACAACAGCGCGGTCTTCGAGAACGCCGGCGCCGCCGAGCCGAAGACCTGGAAGGACTTCCTCGCCACCGCCGAGACGATCTCGGCCTCCGGCGTCACCCCGGTCTCGGTGGGCGGCGCGGACGGCTGGACCCTCACGGACTGGTTCGAGAACGTCTATCTGTCGCAGGCGGGCCCGGCCAAGTACGACCAGCTGGCGAAGCACACGATCAAGTGGACCGATCCGTCGGTGACGGCGGCCCTGACGACGCTCGCCGAGCTGTTCGGCAAGCCGGCGCTGCTCGCCGGCGGTACGAGCGGCGCGCTGCAGACGGAGTACCCGGTCTCGGTCACCCAGACCTTCACGGGCGGCGACCAGCCGAAGGGCGCGATGGTCTTCGAGGGCGACTTCGCCGCCGTCAACATCGCGCAGACCCAGGCGAAGATAGGCACGGACGCGAAGGTCTTCCCGTTCCCCGCGGTCGGCGCGGGCACGACCCCGGTGGTGACGGCCGGTGACGCGGCCGTGGCCCTGAAGGACACCAAGGGAGCGCAGGCGCTGCTCGCCTTCCTGGCCTCTCCGGACGCGGCGAAGATCTGGGCGGCCGAGGGCGGCTTCCTCTCCCCGAACAAGAACCTGGACCCGGCGGCGTACCCGAACGACGTCCAGCGCGAGATCGCCAAGGCGCTCATCGGCGCCGGTGACGGCTTCCGCTTCGACATGTCGGACCAGATGCCGCAGTCCTTCGGCGGGACGCCGGGCAAGGGCGAGTGGAAGGCGCTCCAGGACTTCCTGAAGAACCCGAAGGACATCGCCGGGACGCAGGCGCGTCTTGAGGCGGACGCGGAGAAGGCGTACCGGGCCGCGGCGAAGAGCTGAGGCCCTGGCCATGCCGAGGACTCCCGCCCCCGCCGCCACGCCCGCCTCCGCTCCCGCTCCCGGCTCCGCTCCGGCCCGCGCCCCGCTGCGCACCGGCCACCGGAGCAGGGCGGTGGCGGCGGGGTTCCTGCTCCCCGCCCTGGTGCTGCTGGGCGCGCTCGTCGTCTACCCGATCGGGTACTCCGTCCAGCGCTCGCTCTTCGACCGCTCCGGCGGCACCTTCGTCGGCCTGGACAACTACCTCGCCCTGGTCACCGACGACTCGCTGCGCACCGCCGTCCGCAACAACGTGATCTGGCTGGTCTTCGCCCCGGCGGTGGCGACCGCGCTCGGTCTCGTCTTCGCGGTGCTCACCGAACGGGTGCGCTGGGGCACGGCGTTCAAGCTGGTCGTCTTCATGCCGATGGCGATCTCGATGCTCGCCTCCGGGATCATCTTCCGGCTCGTCTACGAGCAGGACCCGGACCGGGGGATCGCCAACGCCGTCTGGGTCGGCGTCCACGACACCTTCGCCGAGTCCTCCGGCTTCCCGCGGGCCCGGCCGCTGCCCGTCCATCCGCTGAAGGCGGCGGGCGGCGGCGCGTTCGTCACCAAGGAGCCGGTGCGCGCCGGGGAGCCCGTACGGCTGCCGCTGATCGGGGTGGCGCCGGGGCAGATGCCGGAGGAGGCCCGCCCGGCGCGGGCGCCCGAGGCGGCACCGGGCACGGTCACCGGCACCGCCTGGCTGGACTTCACCCGGGGCGGCGGCGGCCGGCCGAACGCGGTCGACGGCACCGAACTGGGCCTCGCGGGGCTGCGGATCGAGGCCGTACGGGACGGGAAGGTGGTCGCCGCGACCACGGCGAAGGCCGACGGGACCTTCGCGCTGCCCGCCGACCGGGCCGACGGGGCGGTGCTCCGGCTGCCCGCGAGCAACTTCCGCGAGCAGTACAACGGCGTGGAGTGGCTGGGCCCGACGCTCGTCACCCCGGCGGTCATCGGCGCGTACGTGTGGATGTGGGCCGGGTTCGCGATGGTGCTGATCGGCGCCGGGCTCGCCGCCGTCCCGCGCGAACTCCTCGAAGCGGCGCGGGTGGACGGGGCGAACGAGTGGCAGGTGTTCCGCCGGATCACGGTGCCGCTCCTGGCGCCGGTCCTCGCGGTCGTCCTGGTCACCCTGATGATCAACGTCCTCAAGGTCTTCGACCTGGTCTTCGTCATCGCGCCGGGCTCCGCCCAGGACGACGCGAACGTGCTCGCGCTCCAGCTGTACCGCTCGTCCTTCGGTACGGACGCCGATCTCGGGGTCGGCTCGGCCATCGCCGTCCTGCTGCTGCTCCTGGTGGTCCCGGTGATGGTCCTCAACGTCCGCCGCCTGCGCCGGGAGGCCCGCCGATGAGTTCCGCCGCCACGCGCCCCCGCGCGCGTACCGAGGTCTCCGCGCCGCTCGGGGGCGCCCCTGCCGCCCGGTCGCTCGCCGCGCGGGCGGCCGCCCGGGCCGCCGGGGGCGCGGTCCGGGTCTTCCTCGTCCTTGCCGGTCTGTTCTGGCTGCTGCCGACGCTGGGGCTGTTGCTGTCCTCGCTCCGCTCGCCCTCCGACATCGCGGCGGGCGGCTGGTGGCAGGTGTTCACGGCGCCGGCGCAGCTGACGACCGAGAACTACGGCCATCTCCTCGCGAACGACACGATCACGGGTTCGCTGCTGTCCACCGTGCTGATCACCGTGCCGTCCACCCTGCTGGTCCTCGTGATCGGCTCGTTCGCCGGGTACGCGTTCGCGTGGCTGGACTTCCCGGGCCGGGACTGGTGGTTCCTGGGCGTGGTCGCCCTGCTCGTGGTGCCGGTGCAGGTCGCCCTGGTCCCGGTGTCGAAGCTCTTCGGGGCGGTGGGGCTCTTCGAGACGACGCTCGGGGTGGTCCTCTTCCACACGGCCTTCGGGCTGCCGTTCGCGATCTTCCTGCTGCGGAACTTCTTCGCGGAGATCCCGCGCGAGCTCCTTGAGGCGGCGCGGCTCGACGGGGCGGGCGAGGTGCGGCTCTTCACCCGGGTGGTGCTGCCGCTGGGCGGTCCGGCGATCGCCTCGCTGGGGATCTTCCAGTTCCTGTGGGTCTGGAACGACATGCTGATCGCGCTGATCTTCGCGGACGCGCAGTCGCCGCCGATCACGGTGGCGCTCCAGCAGCAGGTGCGGCAGTTCGGCAACAACGTCGACGTGCTGGCGCCGGGGGCGTTCGTGTCGATGGTGGTGCCGCTGGTGGTGTTCTTCGCGTTCCAGCGGCAGTTCACGACCGGGGTGATGGCGGGCGCGGTGAAGTAACGCGCCCTGCCGGAGCGTTCCTCGCTCGCGCCCCGCCGACGCGCCCTGCCGGAGCGTCCCTCGGTCGCGCCCCCGCGCCTCCGCCGACGCGCCCCGCCGACGCGCCCTGCCGGAGCGCCCCCGGGCGCGCCCCGCCGGAGCGTCCCTCGGTCGCGCCTCAGGCGCGCAGCGCCGCCACCGCCGACCGCGCGAGCTCGTCCACGTATCCCCGCGGCAGGGGCGTACGGACGACGACGAGGCGCCAGTAGAGCGGCCCGACGACCAGGTCGAGGGCGCGGCCGGGGTCGCTGCCCTCGGGGAGTTCGCCACGCTCGACGGCCTCGCGGACGATCTGGGTCATGACGCCCTGCTGGCCGTCGAGCAGCGCGGCGGTGACGGCCTCGGCGATCTCGGGGTGCCGGGCGGCCTCGACGAGCAGGTCGGGGATGACCTGCGAGGCGACCGGGTGGCGCAGGGCGTGCGAGGCGACTTCGAGGAGGGCGCGGACGTCGCCGTACAGGGAGCCGGTGGCGGGCGCCGGCAGGCCCTGGGCTGCGAAGGCGCCGACGAGGTCGAGGACGAGGGAGAGCTTGGACTTCCAGCGGCGGTAGACGGCGGTCTTGCCGACGCCCGCGCGGCGCGCGATGCCCTCGATGGACATCCGGGCGAAGCCGACGGCCGCGAGTTCCTCGAAGACGGCGGCGCGGATGGCCTCGGTCACGTCCTCGCGCAGTACGGCGGCTCCGGCGGGGGCGCGGCGGGGGGTCGGATCGCTCATGAACGGCATCCTAACCAACGGCGACACCACGGAGGCGTTACGACGATACGGTTGCGTTCCGACGTTGACGCCGCCTAGTCTCCCCGTAGCGACGATACGGACCCGTTCCATCGCCGACGATGCCCGCACCCTTCGTCGAAAGCGCGCACCTTGACCACCGAGACCCTCGCCCCGCCCCCGGCGGCACCCGAGAGCCCGTCCGGGCGCTCCGACCTCTCCAGTCGCTCCGACCTCTCCGGCCGCCACGACGGCGAGGACCTGAGCGCCCTCGCCCGGCGCCACGGCCTCACCGTCAGCGGCGCCCGCCCCTCGCTGCCCGCGTACGTGAAGCAGCTCTGGTCCCGCCGCGACTTCATCGCCACGTTCGCGACGGCCCGCCTGACCGCCCAGTACAGCCAGGCCCGCCTCGGCCAGGTCTGGCAGGTGATGACCCCGCTGCTCAACGCGGCCGTCTACTACCTGATCTTCGGCATCCTCATGGACGCCCAGCACGGCGTCCCCGACTACGTGCCCTTCCTGATCACCGGCATCTTCGTCTGGACCTTCACCGCCAACACGGTCATGGCGGGCACCCGGGCCATCAGCGGCAACCTGGGCCTGGTCCGCGCCCTGCACTTCCCGCGCGCCGGCCTGCCGCTCTCGCTGGCGCTCCAGCAGCTCCAGCAACTGCTGCTGTCGCTCGCCGCGCTGGCCGTCATCCTGTTCTGCTTCGGCGAGTTCCCCACCTGGAGCTGGCTGCTGGCCGGGCCGGCGCTGCTGCTCCAGGCCCTGTTCAACACCGGCGTCGCGTTCGTGCTCGCCCGGGTCGCGGCCCGCACCCCGGACGTCGCGCAGCTGATGCCGTTCGTGCTCCGCACCTGGATGTACGCGTCGGGCGCGATGTGGTCGATCCAGAACCTGGCGCACGGCGGCCGCTTCCCGGACGCCGTGGTGCTGGCCCTCCAGTGCAACCCGGCGGCGGTCTACATCGACCTCATGCGCTTCGCGCTGATCGAGAGCTACACCTCGGCGCAGCTGCCGCCGCACGTCTGGGCGCTCGCGGGCGGCTGGGCCCTGCTGTCCTTCGCGGGCGGCTTCATCTGGTTCTGGAAGGCGGAGGAGACGTACGGCCGTGGCTGACCCCCTGAAGACCCCCACCCCCCGCGTGGCCGACGCGCCGCGCACCCCCACCGTCGTGGTCGACGGCGTCCACGTCACGTACACCGTGAACGGCGGACCGGCCGACGGCCGGGGCGCCGCCACGGCCGCGCTGAGCCGCATGCTCCGGCGCGGCCGTACGGCCCCGGCCGGGCGGCGGGTCCACGCCGTCAAGGGCGTCAGCTTCGTCGCGTACCGCGGCGAGGCAATTGGCCTGATCGGTTCGAACGGATCTGGGAAATCCACCCTCCTGAAGGCCATCGCGGGCCTCCAGCCCGTCGAGCGGGGCCAGGTCCACACCATGGGCCAACCGTCCCTCCTCGGCGTCAACGCGGCCCTGATGAGCGATCTGACCGGCGAGCGGAACGTGATCCTGGGCGGCCTCGCGATGGGCATGAGCCGCGCGGAGGTCCGGGAGCGCTACGACGAGATCGTGGACTTCTCCGGCATCAACGAGAAGCACGACGCGATCTCCCTCCCGATGCGGACGTACTCCTCCGGGATGGGCGCCCGGCTCCGCTTCGCCATCGCCGCCGCGAAGAGCCATGACGTGCTGCTCATCGACGAGGCCCTGGCCACCGGCGACGCCCGCTTCCGCCGCCGCAGCCAGCGGCGGATCGACGAGCTGCGCGCGGAGGCGGGGACGGTCTTCCTGGTCAGCCACTCGAACTCCACCATCACGGAGACCTGCGAGCGGGCCCTGTGGCTGGAGTCGGGGACGCTGCGGATGGACGGGCCGGCGAAGGAGGTGGTCGCGGCGTACGAGGAGTTCACCGCGACGGGAGCCGGACCCGGAACCGGACCAGGGGCCTGACCGGGGGTCGGACCAGCCGGACCCGGAACCGGACCAGGGGCCGAGAAGCGGGGCAATTAAGACATTACGGTCTACAGTACGGAGGGATGACGAACGATCACCCGCAGTCACCCCCGGGAACCCGCGCCGAGCCCCCCAACCTCACCGGCTCCCCCTTCGACTCGGACACCTTCACCTCCGCCACCTTCGTCACGGTCGGCCGCGGCCCCTACCTCGCCGTCGCCTCCGTCTGGCTGCTCACCCGCGTCGGCATGGTCCTGCTCCTCATGCGCGACACCCTGGGCATCGGCGGGGTCGGCCGCGAGGTGGAGCTCTACCGGCACTGGTACGGACAGTTCGCGCAGGGCACCTTCCCGCCCGGCGACGCCACCTGGCAGTACCCGCCCGGCGCGGGGCTCGTGATCATGTCGCCGGGCCTCGTCCCCTGGCTCGGCTACGTCCAGGCGTTCGTCGCGCTCACCCTCCTCGCCGACGCCGTCGTCACCGTCGCCCTCGCCCGCGCCGACAGCGCCCGGCTCACCCACGGCACCTGGATCTGGGTCTGCGGCCTGCCGCTCCTCCTGCACCTGCCGCTCGCCCGGTACGACGTCCAGACCACCGCCCTCGCCGTCCTCGCGCTGCTCGCCGTCACCGCCCGCTCCACCGCGGCCCACCAGCTCGGCGGCGCCCTCGCGGGCATCGGCGCCATGGTCAAGGTCTGGCCCGCGCTCGCCCTCATCGGCACCCCCCGGGGCCGTACCACCCGCGAGGCCTGGACCGCCGCGGCCGTCGCGGCCCTCGCCCTCCTCGCCACCCTCGCTCTGTTCTTCTCCGACTCCCTCGGCTTCCTGCGCCAGCAGGGCAGCCGCGGCATCCAGATCGAGTCGCTCGGCGGCACCGCGCTCGCCCTCGCCAAGGCCACCGGCGCCTGGCCGGGCGGGGTCGAGTTCCGCTACGGGGCCATCGAGTACGTCGGCCCCTACGTCTCCAGCCTCGGCCACCTCGCCCTGCTGCTCACCGTCATCGCCTTCGGCTGGCTCCTCCTGTGGCGCGTCCGGGCCCGTCGCTGGACCGCCGCCACCCCGCTCGACGCGGCCCTCACCGCCGTACTGCTGTTCACCGTCACCAGCCGGGTGATCAGCCCCCAGTACATGATCTGGCTGCTCGGCCTCGCCGCCGTCTGCCTGACCTCCCGCCGCACCGTGATGCGCCCGGTGGCGCTGCTGCTGCTCCCGGCGGCGGCGCTGAGCTCGCTCGCGTACCCCGTCCTGTACGACCAGGTCGTGGCCGGCACCGCCCAGGGACTGACCGTCATGGTGCTCCGCAACGGCCTGCTCCTCGCCGCGGCCCTGCTCGCCGCCCGCCGCCTCTGGACGACGACGGTGACGACGGCGGCGACGGCGACGGCGACGGCCCCGCCCGAGTCCTGAAATCGCCTCCGTACGGGGATTCCTGACGGTTCGTCGTGTCGTACCCTCGTGCGAAGCGCCGCCGGACGTGCCCCGGTGGCGAGGAGAAGATCGGGGGAGATTCTCATCGGCACCGGCATCGACGACGTCTTCACGCCTCTGGGCCCGGACGACCCGCGGGAGGTCGCCGGATACCGGCTGGTCGCCAAGCTCGGCGCCGGCGGCATGGGCACCGTCTACCTCTCGCACACCCGCGGCGGCCAGCCCGTCGCCCTGAAGCTGATCCTGCGCGAGTACGGACAGGACCCGGAGTTCCGCCGGCGCTTCGAGCAGGAGGTGCAGGCCGCCCGCCGGGTGCAGGGCTACCACCTGGTCCCCGTCGTCGACCACGACACCTCGGGCCCCTCGCCCTGGCTGGCCTCCGCCTTCGTCCCCGGCGTCACGCTCCACGAGGCCCTCGGCTCCCTCGGACCGCTGCCCCTGTCGACCGTCTTCCCGCTCATCGGCTGCGCCGCCCGGGCCCTCACCTCGATCCACGCGGCCGGCGTCGTCCACCGCGACCTCAAGCCGGCCAACATCATGCTGGCCCCCACCGGCCCGTACGTCATCGACTTCGGCATCGCCCGCGCCGCCGACGCCACCCAGATCACCCGCAGCGGCCGGATCATCGGCACCCCGCAGTTCATGTCGCCGGAGCACGCCCTCGGCGAGCCCGTCACCCCGGCCACCGACGTCTTCTCCCTCGGCCTGATCGCGGCGGTCGCCTCGACCGGACGCCACCCGTACGGCGAGGGCGGGGCCTTCACGGTGGGGACCAGGATCGCCAACACCGCGATGCGCCCGCCGGACCTCGACGGCTACCCGACGGAGCTGCGCCCGCTCCTCGACCGCTGCCTCACCCCCGAACCGGCCGACCGGATCACCCCCGCCGAGCTGGCCGACTGGTGCGAACGCGTCGCGGACCGCCCGTCGACCGCGCTCGGCGACTGGCTGCCGGCCCCCGTGGCGGCGGCCGTCGACCGTCGCGTACGAGCGGCTGCCGGCCCCCCACGGCCGGACACCGGCGACGACCCGGCCGCGGAGCCGACGATGCCGCCACGGGCGACCGGCCCCGGGACCACGGGAGCGACCGCGGGCACCGGGACCGCCCAGGTCGCCTCGGACACCACACCGCCCCTCAGGACCGCTCCCACCACTCCCCTGCCGCCCCACCGGCCCCCCACGTCGACCGTCACCGCCCCGCCCCCCACCGGCCAGGGCCCGGCCGCCACCGCCCCGACCCCCCACGGCCAGAGCCCGGCTTCCGGCCCGCCCTCGACCGGCCACGGCACCCCGCCGCCGTCCGCCGCCTCCGGCCCCCCGTCCTCCGGGTACGGCCCCGGCTCCGGCCCGGCCCCCGCGTACGGCCCGCCGCCCGCCGCCCCCGACGGCGCCCGCCCGCCCGCCGCACGCCGGCAGACCCGGATCGCCGTGGCCGTGACGGTCGCCGTCCTCCTGGTCGCCGGCACCTGGCGCGTCGCCCAGAGCTTCGGCGACGGCGGCGGGGACGACGCCCGGAACGCCGGCGGCAGCACGCCGGGCGCCGACCGGACCGCCGGCCCGTCCAAGGACGGCCCCTCCCCCGCCGACCAGGCGACCACCGCCCCGAAGACCACACCGCCGCCCGACGACGCGGGATACACCCTCGTCTTCAAGGACCGCCCCTTCGCCCTGCGCGCCCCGGCCGAACCGGGGATCGCCGGCGCCGACCTCGACGTCCCCCAGCTCAGGGGGACCGGCGACTACATGCGCTCGGCCTCCGAAGTGGTCATGAGCGAGGTCTCCGGCGGACGCTGGGAGTTCCCCAACGGCATGGGGATCAGCTCGGGCAAGTCGGCCCGCCAGTGCCTGGAGGGCTCCCAGGGGAACGTCCTGCCCCAGGACATCGACGCCGATCAGCTCCAGGAGGAGATCCCCGTCGGCACCCTCCTCTGCGCCAAGACCAACGAGAACCGGCTCGCCCTGCTGGAAATCACCAAGATCACCAAGAACGCCGGCAACGACCTGCCCAGCTACTTCACCAAGCTGACCGTCTGGAAGAAATAGGGGAACCCCGCCGATGGAGCAGCACCTCACCGCCGACTTCGAGCGGGCCGCGTTCCTCGTCGACCTCTCCAACGTGATCCGCGACCGCACCCTCGGCGGCCGGCCCGCGCGCTCCCTGCACCGCCTGGGACGCGTCGCCGACGCGGCCGCCGCCCTCGCCCGCGACCCGGACGTCCAGCTCTACCTCGTCTCCGACCGCAGCCTGCGGCTCGGCGGACGCCACGAATGGGCCGACCCCACGGAGCCCGAACGGCTCGGCCGCTGGGTGCGGCTCGGTCTGGTCGAGGAGCTCGGCGACGCCGACGGCCGGGTCCTGGAACTCTGCGAGATGACCGGCATACCGGTGATCTCCGGGGACTACTTCCGCGACGCCCGGCTCGCGTACCCCTGGATCCAGGGCAACACCGACGACTTCCTCCGGCCCGTCCCCCGCCCCGACGGCACCCTCGTGCTCGACCCCCGCGACATGGGCGTGGCCTCCGCCCTGGAGATCTCCCGGAAGCTGGAGGAGTCGGCCCTGAAGGAGAAGGGCCTCCTCGACCGGCGCCGCAAACCGCTCTCGGAGGTCGTACGCCGCAACTGGCGCTGCCCCGAACCCGGCTGCACCCTCTACGACACCGAGCGCGGCAGCTTCGCGCTGCTCCCCCGGATGCGCGCGGGCATCCCCCGCTGCGAGCAGCACCGGCAGCCCCTGGTGGACAACGGCCCCCGCACGGCGACGGCCCAGCTGAAGCTGATGCTCGACGGGGAGCTGCTGGACCGCTTCACCCTGGAGGACGGCTCGACGGTACGGGTGGGGCGGGCCCCCGGCCCCGGCGGCATCTCCCTGCACGGACTCGTGCCGCGCGAGCGCACGGCCGGCCTCAGCCGCACCCATGTGGAGCTGCGGATCGCGGGCGGCACCATCCACGTACGGGATCTGAGCAGCTACGGCACCCGGCGGCGGTCCACCGCCCGCCGCACCGGGCCCGACCCGTGGACGCCGCTGGTGCCGGGCCGGGACCACGGCTTCCACGGCGGTGACGAGCTGGAGCTGGTACGGGGCGTGGTGCTGGCCCGCAGCGGGCGCCGCTTCCCGACGGAGCTGGCGCAGCAGTGGCGCGACCGCCGTCCACCGCAGGAGCCGGGAGCGGCGGCGCCCACCACCTTCGCCTGAGGGCACGGGCACGGCCGGAATCCGACGGGGCCCGCGCGGACGGGGAAGGGCCCCGCCGGAATCCGGCGGGGCCCTTCCCTGCTCACCTGTCCGCCGGCGTGCCTAGCTGTGGCTCCGCAGCAGGGTGCGCATCGTGCGCATGGCCACCGACAGGTTGGCCAGGTCGAAGGTGTCCGAGCCCTGGATCTCCTCCAGGGTCGTCCGCGCGCGGCCCAGGATCGCCGCGTTCTTCTCCTCCCAGGCCTTGAACCGCTGCTCGGGGCTCGACGCGCCGTTCCCGGCGGCCAGGACGTCCGCGGTGAGCGCCGAGTGCGCCGCGAACAGGTCCTCACGGATCGAGGCGCGGGCCATCGACTGCCACCGGTCGCTGCGCGGCAGCTCGATGATCCGGTCCATCAGGTCGGTGATCCGCAGCCGGTCGGCCAGGTCGTAGTAGACCTCGGCGACCGCCAGCGGGTCCTTGCCCGTCCGGTCCGCGATCGCGACGACGTCGAGGATCGGGAAGGCGGAGGAGAAGCCGGCCACCCGCAGCGCGAGCTCCTCCGGCACGCCGAACCCGGTCAGCTCGTCCAGGATCGACTGGTACCACTCCAGGTCCGCGCCGCGCAGCAGGTTGGGCAGCTGCGCCCAGACCTGCTCGACGCGCTCGGCGAAGAACTCGATGGTCTCGGTGAGCTGGAGCGGCTGCGGCCGGTTGTTGAGCATCCAGCGCGTGCCGCGCTCGACGAGGCGGCGGGAGTGCAGCCGCATCCGGGTCTGGATCTCGGCGGGCACCACGTTGTCGAGGGCCTCGACGGCGTCCCAGACCTGGCCGAGGCGGAAGACGACCCGGGCCGCGGTCTGCGCCCGGACGATCTCCTCGATCGACGCGCCGGTCTCCTCGCGGAGGCGGTGCAGGAAGGTCGAGCCACCGGTGTTGACGGTGTCGTTGACCAGGACGGTGGTGATGATCTCGCGGCGCAGGGCGTGGTTGTCGACGGCCTCGGTGAACTTCTCGCGCAGCAGCGTCGGGAAGTAGGCGTGGAGCAGCCCGCGCAGGTACGGGTCGTCCGGCAGCTCCGTACCGATGAGCTCGTCGGCCACCGTGATCTTGGTGTACGCGAGGAGGACGGCGAGCTCGGGCTGGCTCAGGCCGCGGCCGTTGTTGAGCAGCTCGCGGATCTGCCGGTCGTTGGGCAGGAACTCCAGGGACCGGTCGAGGGCTCCGTCGCGGCCCAGGCGGCGCATGAACCGCTGGTGGGCGTGGAGGAGGGACGGCGACTGGGCGACGGCGTTGGCGAGGGCGGTGTTCTGCGCGTAGTTGTTGCGCAGGACGAGCGTGCCGACCTCGTCGGTCATCTCCGCGAGGATCTTGTTGCGCTGCTTGACGGTCATGTCGCCCTCGGCGACGAGCCCGTTGAGCAGGATCTTGATGTTGACCTCGTGGTCGGAGGTGTCGACGCCGGCGCTGTTGTCGATGGCGTCGGTGTTGACCTTGCCGCCCTGGCCCTCGGGGCCGCCGGAGCGGGCGAACTCGATGCGGCCCAGCTGGGTCGCGCCGAGGTTGCCGCCCTCGCCGATGACCTTGGCGCGGACGTCCTGGCCGTCGACGCGGATGGCGTCGTTGGCCTTGTCGCCGACGTCGGAGTCGGACTCCGCCGAGGACTTCACGTACGTGCCGATGCCGCCGTTCCACAGCAGGTCGACGGGGGCCTGCAGCACCGCCTTCATCAGCTCGGCCGGGGTCATCTTGGTGATCCCGTCCTCGATGCCGAGGGCGGCCCTGACCTGCGCGTTGACCGGGATCGACTTGGCGCTGCGGGGGTGGATGCCACCGCCCGCGGAGAGCAGCGAGGGGTCGTAGTCGGCCCAGGACGAGCGGGGCAGGTCGAAGAGCCGGCGGCGCTCGGCGTACGAGACGGCGGCGTCCGGGTTCGGGTCGATGAAGATGTGCCGGTGGTCGAACGCGGCGACCAGACGGATGTGCTCGGAGAGCAGCATGCCGTTGCCGAACACGTCGCCGGACATGTCGCCGACGCCGACGACCGTGAAGTCCTCGGTCTGGGTGTCGTGGCCCAGCTCGCGGAAGTGCCGCTTGACGGACTCCCAGGCGCCGCGGGCGGTGATGCCCATGCCCTTGTGGTCGTAACCGGCGGAGCCGCCGGAGGCGAAGGCGTCGCCGAGCCAGAAGCCGTACGACTCCGCGACGCCGTTGGCGATGTCGGAGAAGGTCGCGGTGCCCTTGTCGGCGGCGACCACCAGGTAGGTGTCGTCCTCGTCGTGGCGGACCACGTCGACCGGCGGCACGACCTCGCCCGCGACCAGGTTGTCGGTGATGTCGAGCAGCGCCGAGATGAACGTCTTGTACGAGGCGATGCCCTCGGCCAGCCAGGCGTCACGGTCCACGGTCGGGTCCGGGAGCTGCTTGGCGACGAAGCCGCCCTTGGCGCCGACCGGCACGATGACGGTGTTCTTCACCATCTGCGCCTTGACCAGGCCGAGGATCTCGGTACGGAAGTCCTCCCGGCGGTCGGACCAGCGCAGGCCGCCTCGGGCGACCTTGCCGAAGCGCAGGTGGACGCCCTCGACGCGCGGGGAGTACACCCAGATCTCGAAGGCCGGGCGGGGCGCGGGCAGGTCGGGGATGGCCTGCGGGTCGAACTTCATCGACACGTACGAGTGCGGCGTGCCGTCCGCCGTGACCTGGAAGAAGTTGGTCCGCAGCGTGGCCTTGATGACGGTCAGGAAGGACCGCAGGATGCGGTCCTCGTCCAGGCTCGCGACCTGGTCGAGGGCGGCGTCCAGCTCCTCCAGGAGCGCGTCGATCAGCTCGGTGCCGGCCCGCTGGCGCTCCGGGGCCATCCGGGCCTCGAAGAGGTTCACGAGCAGCCGGGTGGTGTGGACGTTGTTGCGGAGGGTGTCCTCCATGTAGTCCTGGCTGAACGTCGAACCGGCCTGGCGCAGGTACTTCGCGTAGGCGCGCAGCACCATGGCCTCGCGCCAGGTGAGCCCGGCGGAGAGGACGAGCGAGTTGAAGTTGTCGTTCTCGGCCTCGCCGGTCCAGGTGGCGGCGAAGGCCTCCTGGAAGCGCTCGCGGGCGTCGTCGCCGAGGTAGTCGCCGCCGTTGCCGGTGGAGACGGGCATCCGCAGGCCGAAGTCGTAGACCCAGGCGTGGGTGCGGTCGGCGCAGCGCAGCTCGTACGGGCGCTCGTCGGTCACCTCGACGCCGAGCCGGTTGAGCACCGGGAGCACGGCGGAGAGGGAGATCGGGTCACCGGTCTTGTAGATCTTGAAGCGGCGCTCGCCGGGGCCCGCGACGACCGGCTCGTACAGCGAGAGCGCGAAGTCCTTGCCGCTGGCGGCGAGGGCCTCCATGCGGACGAGGTCGGCGACGGCGGCGCGCGGCGAGTGGTCGGCCTTGTAGCCCTCGGAGAAGGCGTTGCCGTAGCGGCGGAGCAGCTCGGCGGCGCGCTCCTCGCCGAACTCGGCGTTGAGCGCCTCGCCGAAGCCGTCGGACCAGGAGCGGGCGGCCTCGACCAGCCGGGCCTCGATGCGGTCGACGTCGGCGTCGGTGAGCTTCGCCAGCTCGGTGCCGGGCTCGACCCGGACGACGAAGTGCAGCCGGGACAGGATCGACTCGGTGTTCCAGGCGGTGAAGTCGACGCTGGTGCCGCCGAGCTCCTCCTTCAGGATGTCGATGATCCGCAGCCGGACGCGGGTCGTGTAGCGGTCGCGCGGCAGGTAGACGAGGGCCGAGTAGTAGCGGCCGTACTCGTCCTGGCGCAGGTAGAGCCGCAGCCGGCGGCGCTCCTGCAGGTAGAGGACGCTGGTGACGACGGACTGCAGCTGGTCGGCCGGCGTCTGGAACAGCTCGTCGCGCGGGTAGGTCTCCAGGATCTGGAGCAGGTCGCGGCCGTCGTGGCTGTTGGGCGAGAAGCCCGCGCCCTCCAGGACCTCCTGGACCTTGCGCTTGACGACGGGGACGCGGCGCACGGACTCGGTGTAGGCGGCCGAGGAGAACAGGCCGAGGAAGCGGCGCTCGCCGATGACGTTGCCGTCGGCGTCGAACTTCTTCACGCCGACGTAGTCGAGGTACGAGGGGCGGTGCACGGTCGAGCGGCTGTTGGCCTTGGTGAGGATGAGCAGCTTGTGCTCGCGCGCCTTGGCGCGGACGTCCTCGGGCAGCCGGCTGAACGAGGGCGAGACTGGGTGGGCGTGGTGGCCCTGGTCGTCGCCCGAGTGCTGCGGGTCGGAGCGCAGGATGCCGAGTCCCGTGCCGGGCACGGCGGACAGGGCGTCACCGTTGACCAGCTCGTACTCGCGGTAGCCCAGGAAGGTGAAGTGGTCGTCGGCGAGCCAGCGCAGCAGCTCGCGGGCCTCCTCCACCTCGGTCGGACGCAGGTCGGAGGCGGTGGGCTCGTCCGGGAGGCCTTCGGCGATCCGCAGGGCGGCGTCGCGCATCTTCTCCCAGTCCTCGACCGTCTCGCGGACGTCGGACAGGACGCGCAGCAGATCGGCGGTGATCTGCTTGAGGTCGGCGCGGTCGGTCTCCCGGTCGATCTCGACGTGGATCCAGGACTCGGTGAGCGCGTCGTGCGGCAGCTCGCCGTGGATCTGCGCGGACAGGACCTCGATGAGCTTGCCCGTGAGGTCACGGCGGACGAGGACCTGCGGGTGGATCACGACGTGGATGCCGCGGCCCTGGCGTGAGAGCTCGTTGGTGACCGAGTCCACCAGGAACGGCATGTCGTCGGTGACGACCTCGACGACGGAGTGGCTGCTTGTCCAGCCGTTCTCCTCGACCGTCGGAGTGTGCACGCGCACGTTCGCGGTGCCCTGCGGACGGTTCTCCGCGAGCCGGTAGTGAGAGAGCGCGGCGCCGAACACGTCGACCGGGTCCCGGTCGCCGAGGTCCTCCGGCGCGGTGTGCAGGTAGTAGCGCTGGAGGTACTCGAGCACGGTGTCCCGGTCCGGGCGCTCCCCGGCACCCTCCGGGCCCGTCGGAAGTCGCCCCCCGACCGGGCTGTGCTCAGCTACGCGAGCGGCCCTTTCGAGCAGCTCGGCCTTTGCTTCGTCCAGCTTGGTCTGCATGTCCTCTGACTCCTGTCGCGCGCCGTTGCGTGACGTCGGTGGAAGAAAGGACACAACGCCTCGACGCGGTGATTCCGGTCGAAGACGACGTTATGCCCGAATGAGAGATGCCCGGGTCGGATTCGGCCACGGAGGGCGGCGAGCCCGGGCGGAGAGGATCGGCGAACGCACTTTCGACCCGGCCGCTGTCGCGGACCGGGCGGCAGCCGGGGGCTTCACTGCCCCCTCGGCGTATCGCGCTGATCACGGGAAAAGCCTATCGCCCCGGACCCCCGAACCGTCATGAGCCGTATGTGTACAAAAGAGGGGGTGGAAGTTTGACGTTATGGACAGCGACACATGTCCTCTTGGCAAAGCGCCCCGCCGCGGGCAGCGTGTACGCGAGCATGGGCGCAGCACGGCAGACCGACCATCTGTGATCTGGGAGAGCCATGGCGAAGATCCTGATCGTGACCGGTGACGCGGCGGAGTCGCTGGAGGTGATGTACCCCTACCAGCGGCTGCTCGAAGAGGGTTACGAGGTCGACATCGCCGCCCCCGCCCGCAAACAGCTCCGCTTCGTCGTCCACGACTTCGAGCCGGGCTTCGACACGTACACGGAGAAGCCGGGCTACACCTGGCCCGCCGACCTGGCCTTCTCGGAGGTCGACCCGGGTGCGTACGTGGCGGTGGTGATCCCGGGCGGCCGGGCGCCGGAGTACCTGCGCAACGACCCGGAGCTCCGCAAGATCCTCAAGTCCTTCTTCGACGCCGACAAGCCGGTGGCCCAGATCTGCCACGGCCCCCTCCTGACGGCGGCGATCGGCGGCCTGGAGGGCCGCCGGGTCACGGCGTACCCGGCCCTGGAACTCGACATGCAGGCGGCCGGCGCGACCTTCCAGGACAGCGCGGCGGTGGTGGACGGCCTCCTGGTCTCCTCCCGGGCCTGGCCGGACCACCCCACCTGGATGCGCGAATTCCTGAAACTCCTCCGCACCAAGAGCTGACCGGGGGGGGTGGTTGTGGGCATACGTTCCGCAGGACGGAACGGGTGGGCACGACCACCCACCGGGCGGGTGGTTGTGGGCAATCGTTCCGCAGGGCGGAACGGGTGGGCACAACCCCCCACCGGGCCGCACCCGGCGCCGAGACCCCGGCCCCGCGGCCCCCTAGACCAGCTCCTCCGCCACGGACACCGCCTCCTCCAGGGAGTCCACCACCGGCACCCCCACCCGCTCCAGCGAAGCCCGACTGTGCGACCCCCCGGTGTACAGCACCGCCCGAGCCCCCACGTGCTGGGCCGCGATCGCGTCATCCGCCGCGTCACCGATGACGACGACGCGCTCCGCCGCGACACCCAGCGCGGCGAGGTGCCGCACCATGTGCCCCGACTTCCCGTCCGTGGACGCGTCGACCCGCCCGTCCATCCGGACGAACCGCTCGGCGATCCCGTGCCGCCGCACCAGCGGTACCAGATCCGCGTGCGGCGCGAGGGACAGCAGCGACTGCGTGAACCCGGACCGCTGCCGCGCGGCGAGCAGCTCCGCCGCCCCCGCGGTCAGCCCGCAGCCCTCGGCCCGCTCCCAGTAGTGCCGGTGGAAGGCGCCGTCCATGACCAGCCACTCGGCGTCCGTCGGCAGCCGCCCCATGAGCCGCTCGTAGAACTTGGGCACCGGAACGGTGTACAGCTCGCGGTACCGCTCAAGAGTGATCGCCTCGAGCCCGAGCTCGGCGAACGCGGCGTTGGTCGCCCCGATGACCGCGCTGATGTCGTCGAGCAGTGTGCCGTTCCAGTCCCAGACCAGATGCTTGCCGCGCAAGCCGTCGTGCTTCCCCATGGCAAGACGGTACCCGGCGCCACCGACAGCCAAGACCCGCGGGCGGGGCCGGCCGCGTCAGCCCAGCAGGCCGGGGATCTCCTGCACGCCGAACCACAGCAGCTCGTGGTCCTCGGCGCCGTCCACGACGAACTGCGCGTCGTCGTCGCCCTGGTCCGCCGCGCCCAGCGCGTCCGCCGCGGCCGTCACGTCCGCCTCCGCGTCGTCCGCGTCCGCGTGCACGGCCGCCGCCTTGGCGAGCCGGACGGGCCCGGCGACGCGGACCTCGCCGATGGAGCTCACGGTGAGCGGCCCGTCGGGGTCCGTGGTGGCGTCCTTGTCGGCGACGTCGACCGCGACGACGATCCGGCGCCGGGGCGCCTCGGGGTCGCCGGCGAGGAGCCGCAGCGAGGCGGAGGCGGCCCGGTTGAGCGCCGCGTACTCCAGTTCCTCGATGTCGTCGGAGACGTACCACTCGCGCAGGGCGGGGGTGACGGCGTAGGCGGTCAGCGGGCCGGGACCCAGCTCGCCCGCCTTGTGCGCCTGTGCGAGACCGGGGAGGGTCAGGGGGACGTACACGCGCATGGCTGGCCGCTTTCGTAGACGGAGAGGCCCTCAGGATACGTGCGGAGTCCCCCTTCGGGGCGGGGCGGCCGGAGTCGGCGTCCGTCCACCCCGGGAGGCCCGTTCCAGGGCCGCCGAGAGCCGATTTTCCCGGGCATCACCCGGATAGGTGATTCCGTTTTCGGCCCGTGCGGCGGCGGTGGACTCCTTGCGGCCCCTTCGAGCCCACCCGTACAAGATCCCCAACGGAAAGTTACCGACTGGTATCACTCGGTCACGCGACGACAGGGGCCCGCCATGCCGACCACCACCCTCACCACCACCGCCGGCACCCCCCGCCCCCGCCGAGCCCCCGGCGGCCCGGCGGGCACCCGCCCCGGCGGCCCGACCGGCACCGGCCCCCGAGGCCCCGCCGGCCACCGCCCGCGCACCCCCGCGCCCCGGGCACCCGAGCCGAGGACCCCCGGCCCCCGCACCCGCCCCCGCGCCCTCCCGCCGCACACCGTGTTCGCCGAGCGCCTCCTCGCCGTGCTGAGCGGGGAGCGCCCGGTGCACTGGATGCTCGGCCACACGGTCGGCGAGGCGTACGAGCAGCTCGTCCGGATCGCCCCGGCGACGCCGCTGCGCTCGCACGGCCCCCGCCCGGTGCTGCGCCGCTGCTCGGTCCAGCTGCACGAGGACCGGTCGGCCCTGGAGGCCTTCGCGACGATCGCGACCGGCCCCCGGGTACGGGCGATGGCGTTCCGCCTGGAGCGCGGCGGGGACCAGCGCTGGCGCTGCGCCGCGGTGGAACTCGACGGCCTCGGTACGGCGGCCCGCCCGGCATGACGGAGGGGCCGGCCGCCCCTCGGGCGACCGACCCCTCCGCTCGGCTCACACGGCCGGCGTCACTTCTTGCGGCGGCGCCCGCCACCCGCGTTCTTCTGCGCCTTGCGGCGCTCCGCCCGCGTCATGCCGTCACCGGCGTCCCCGTCCTCGGAGGCGAAGTCGCCCTCGACGACACCGCCGTCGCCGTCCACGGTCGGCGCCGAGAAGTGCAGCCGGTCCGGGCGCTGCGGGGCGTCGAGCCCCTTGGCGCGGATCTCCGGACGCCCGGCGGCGGCCGGAACGGCGTCCTGCTTGTCGAGCGAAGGACCGCTCGCCTGCACCGGGACCTCCTCGACCTGCTGCTCGACCTGGACCTCCAGGTTGAACAGGTAGCCGACGGACTCCTCCTTGATGCCCTCCATCATGGCGGTGAACATGTCGAAGCCCTCGCGCTGGTACTCGACCAGCGGGTCCTTCTGCGCCATCGCGCGCAGGCCGATGCCCTCCTGGAGGTAGTCCATCTCGTAGAGGTGCTCGCGCCACTTGCGGTCCAGGACGGACAGGACCACGCGGCGCTCCAGCTCACGCATGATGTCGGAGCCGAGCTGCTTCTCCCGCGCGTCGTACTGCTCGTGGATGTCGTCCTTGATGGACTCGGCGATGAACTCGGCGGTGATGCCCGCCCGGTCCCCGGCCGCGTCCTCCAGCTCCTCCACGGTGACCTTCACCGGGTAGAGCTGCTTGAAGGCGTTCCACAGACGGTCGAGGTCCCACTCCTCCGCGAAGCCCTCGGCGGTCTCCTGGCGGATGTAGTCGTCGATCGTGTCGTCCATGAAGTGCCGGATCTGCTCGTGCAGGTCCTCGCCCTCCAGGACGCGGCGGCGCTCGCCGTAGATGACCTCGCGCTGCCGGTTGAGGACCTCGTCGTACTTCAGGACGTTCTTGCGCGTCTCGAAGTTCTGGGTCTCGACCTGGGACTGGGCGGAGGCGATGGCGCGGGTCACCATCTTGTTCTCGATCGGCACGTCGTCCGGCACGTTGGCCATGGCCATCACGCGCTCGACCATCTGCGCCTTGAACAGACGCATCAGGTCGTCGCCGAGCGACAGGTAGAAACGGGACTCGCCGGGGTCGCCCTGACGGCCGGAACGACCGCGGAGCTGGTTGTCGATACGGCGCGACTCGTGGCGCTCGGTACCGAGCACGTACAGCCCGCCGAGCTCCTTGACCTCCTCGAACTCCGCCTTCACGGCCTTCTCGGCGCGCTCCAGGGCGGCGGGGAGGGCGGCGGCCCACTCCTCGACGTGCTCGACCGGGTCCAGGCCCGCCTGGCGCAGCTCGGCCTCGGCGAGGTCGTCCGGGTTGCCGCCGAGCTTGATGTCGGTGCCTCGGCCGGCCATGTTCGTGGCGACGGTGACGGCGCCGCGGCGGCCGGCCTGGGCGACGATGCTGGCCTCGCGCTCGTGGTGCTTGGCGTTGAGCACCTCGTGCTGGACGCCGCGCTTGGAGAGCTGCTGCGAGAGGTACTCGGACTTCTCGACGGAGGTCGTGCCGACCAGGATCGGCTGACCCTTCTCGTGCTTCTCCGCGATGTCGTCGACGACGGCGGCGAACTTGGCGACCTCGGTCCGGTAGATCAGGTCGGACTGGTCCTTGCGGATCATCGGCCTGTTCGTCGGGATCGGGACGACGCCGAGCTTGTAGATCTGGTGGAACTCGGCCGCCTCGGTCATGGCCGTACCGGTCATGCCGGAGAGCTTCGAGTACAGGCGGAAGAAGTTCTGCAGGGTGATGGTGGCGAGGGTCTGGTTCTCGTCCTTGATCGCCACCCCTTCCTTCGCCTCGATCGCCTGGTGCATGCCCTCGTTGTAGCGGCGGCCGGCGAGGATACGGCCGGTGTGCTCGTCGACGATCATGACTTCGCCGTCCATGACGACGTAGTCCTTGTCCTTCTTGAACAGCTCCTTCGCCTTGATGGCGTTGTTCAGGTAGCCGACGAGAGGGGTGTTGACCGACTCGTAGAGGTTGTCGATGCCGAGCCAGTCCTCGACCTTGGCGACACCGGCCTCGTGGATGGCGACGGTGCGCTTCTTCTCGTCGACCTCGTAGTCGCCGGTCTCCTCGATGCCCTTGAGCTGGTTGCCGGGCTCGCCCTTGGTGAGGCGGGTGACGAGCTTGGCGAAGTCGCCGTACCACTTCGTCGCCTGGTCGGCCGGGCCGGAGATGATCAGCGGCGTACGGGCCTCGTCGACGAGGATGGAGTCGACCTCGTCGACACAGGCGAAGTTGTGGCCGCGCTGGACGAGCTCGTCCTTGGACCACGCCATGTTGTCGCGCAGGTAGTCGAAGCCGAACTCGTTGTTCGTGCCGTAGGTGATGTCGCAGTTGTACTGCTCGCGGCGCTGGGCCGGCGTCATGTTGGCGAGGATGCAGCCGATCGACAGGCCCAGGAAGCGGTGCACCCGGCCCATGAGCTCGGAGTCGCGCTCGGCCAGGTAGTCGTTGACCGTGATCAGGTGCACGCCCTTGCCGGAGAGCGCGTTGAGGTACGCCGGGAGGGTGCCGACGAGGGTCTTGCCCTCACCGGTCTTCATCTCGGCGACGTAGCCGAGGTGGAGCGCGGCACCACCCATGATCTGGACGTCGTAGTGGCGCTGACCGAGGACACGCTTGGCGGCCTCGCGCACCGTCGCGAAGGCCTCCGGCATCAGGTCGTCGAGGCTCTCGCCGTCGGCGTACCGCTGCTTGTACTCATCGGTGAGCGCCCGCAACTCGGCGTCGGAGAGGTTGACGAAGTCCTCTTCGATGGAGTTGACCTGGTCCGCGATGCGGTGCAGTTTGCGCAGGATCTTTCCTTCGCCTGCACGCATGAGCTTGTTGAAGACGGACACTGAGGCTGGTCTCCTTGCCGGTCGGGCCTGGCACTGGGTCTTGTCATGGACGCGAGCGCGGGCACGGCAGGTGGTCCCCACCGCAACGGCCATCGTAAGCGAGACCGCCCTCGCGAAGGGAGGCCCACAGTGCCGGAGCCGTACGCCCGCCCGGAAAGAGAACGCACGAGGTGGGCGGAAGGTGCCGCCCCACCCGAAAAGTGTTCGCTTCCGCTCCGGCCGCTCACCACAATCCACGCATGGAGCCGATCACCCTCACCACCGACCGACTGCGGCTGCGGACCTTCGTCCCCGAGGACGCCGACGTGGTGTACGCCATCTGTCAGGACCCGGCCATCCGGCGCTGGTCCGTCGTCCCCGACCCCTATACCCGCCAGGACGCCGAGTTCTTCCTGAACCGGCTCGTGCCCGACGGCTGGCGCGACGACACCGAGTACGCCTTCGCCGTCGAACCGCTGGCCGGCGGCCCGCTGCTCGCCGCCGTCAGCCTGAGCAGCCGCGGCATGGGCGTCTGGGAGGTCGGCTACTGGCTGGCCGGCGAGCACCGCGGCAGCGGCTACATGACGGAGACCGTCCGGGCCGTCGCCCACTGGGCCTTCACCGGCCTCGGCTGCACCCGCCTGCTGTGGCGCGCCGAGATCGGCAACGCCGGCTCGCGCGCCGTGGCCGAGCGCGTCGGCTTCGTCCTGGAGGGCGCCCAGCGCGCCGGCCTCACCAACAAGGGCACGCTCCGGGACGCCTGGACCGGCGCGCTGCTCCCCTCCGACTTCGGCCTTCCCAGCCCCCTGCCGTACCTCCCCGTCCGGGAGGCCTGAGTGTCAGTGCCGGGGCCTAGGGTGCGGTCCATGACGACTGCGCCGCGCCCCGCCGCCGAACTGTCCGCCGACGAAGCCCGCCGGATCGCCCTGCGCGCCCAGGGCTTCCTGGGTGCGCCCGACCGCCGCGCCGGGGTGCGCGGGGTGCTGCGCGGGCTCGGCCAGGTCCAGCTGGACACGATCTCCGTGCTCGCCCGCTCGCACGAGCTCATTCCGTACGCACGGCTGGGCGCCGTCGGCCGTACGACGGTCGAGGAGGCCTACTGGACCGGCTCCCACGCCTTCGAGTACTGGTCGCACGCGGCCTGCGTGCTGCCCGTCGAGGAGTGGCCGCACTTCGCCTTCCGCAGGCGCGCCTACCGCAACCGTCCGCACTGGGGCCACGAGCTGTCCGCGGGGGCGTACGACAAGGTGATCGACCAGCTGCGGGCCGAGGGGCCGCGGACGGCGACCGAACTGGGCGGCGCGAAGAACAAGGGCGAGTGGTGGGACTGGTCGGACTCCAAGATCGCCGTCGAGCGTGCCCTGATGTACGGCGAGGTGGTCGTCGTCGAGCGGCGCGGCTGGAAGCGGGTGTACGACCTGGCGGAGCGGGCGATCCCGCAGGACCTGCTCCACGACGACCTGGACGACGCCGAGTGCGTGCGCCGGCTCGTCCGGCAGGCGGGCGAGGCGCTGGGCGTGGGCACGCGCGCGGACATCGCCGACTACCACCGGCTCAAGGGCGAGCAGTTCGACGCGGTGGTCGAGGCGGCGGGGCTCGTACCGGTGACGGTGGCGGGCTGGGGGAAGCCGGCCTGGGCCGACCCGGCGGCGCTGGCCTCGGAGCCGAGGGGCCGGCACCGTACGACACTGCTGTCGCCGTTCGACTCGCTGATCTGGGAGCGGGCACGCACGGAGCGGATCTTCGGCTTCACGCACCGCCTGGAGGCGTACGTGCCGAAGCAGAAGCGGATCCACGGCTACTTCGCGATGCCGGTGCTGGCCGGGGGCCGTCTGGTGGGCCGGGTGGACCCGGCGCGGGAGGGCGGGACGCTCGTCGCCCGCCAGGTGACGCTGGACGGCCCGAAGGCCGTGCCCGCGGTGGCGCGGGCGCTGCGCGAGGCGGCCGAGTGGGTCGGCTGCGACGCGGTGCGGGTGGAGCGGGTGGACGCCCCGGAGCTGACGAAGCCCCTGGTGACGGCCCTCGGCTGACTCCGCCGCCCGGCTCCGGCCGCTAGCGGATCTCCAGGATCTTCTCCCGCATCGCGTAGACCACGGCCTCCATCCGGGAGTGCAGCTGGAGCTTCTCCAGGATGTTCCGGACGTGGTTCTTCACCGTGTTCTCGGAGATGAACAGCTCCTTGGCGATGTCCCGGTTGTTCATCCCGGTCGCCACGAGCTTGAGGACCTCCAGCTCGCGGTCGGTCAGCCGGGGCGCGGGCACCAGCCGGCGCTCGTCCGTGCGCTGGATCATCGACTTGAACTCGGTGAGGAGCTTCGACGCCATCGAGGGGCTGATCTGCGACTGCCCGTCGGCGACCGCGCGGATGGCGGTGGCGACCTCGTCGGTGGAGATCTCCTTGAGGAGGTAGCCGGTGGCGCCCGCCTTGATGGCGTCGTAGAGGTCGGCCTCCTCGTCGCTGATGGTCAGCATGATGATCTTCGCGCTGGGGGCCACCTCCTTGATGGAGGTGCAGGCCTCGATGCCGCCGCGCCGGGGCATCCGTACGTCCATCAGGACGATGTCCGGGAGCAGGTCGGCGGCCTTGTCGACGGCCTCGGCCCCGTCACCCGCCTCGCCGACGACCTGGATGTCCTCCTCCTGCGCGAGGACGATCTCGAGTCCCCGGCGGAAGAGGGCGTGGTCGTCCACGACGAGCACCCGGATCGGCTCCTTGCGGCATGCGTCGCTGTCCGAATCCGATCCCTCCGGGACCGCGCTACCGTGCTCGCGCCCGCTGAGCACCGGCCCGAAGCTGTCCGCCATCGTTCCTCCCCCTGAAGGCCGTGGCCTGAATTCGTTTCCGGTCCTCCAACCGCTACTCAGGGAGCACCGGTTGGCGTGCACGTCATGATTTCATGCCCAGGCGGCAACGGCGCGATCCGCAGGCGCACGAGGGTGCCCCTGGGGGGCGCCAGAGGCGCTCCAGGGGCACCGTGAGGGGCGAGGGGAGGGTGGGCGCTGAAGCGGCCGTCAGCCGCCGAGCGCACCTCCGGCGCCGCCGCCCTCGGCCAGCGGGTCGCTCTCCAGATGGATGACGCCGTAGTCGTAGGCGTGACGCCGGTAGACGACGCTGGGCTGCTTCGTGTCGGAGTCGACGAAGAGGTAGAAGTCGTGCCCGACCAGCTCCATCTCGTAGAGCGCCTGGTCGAGCGTCATCGGTGCGGCCCGGTGGGTCTTCTCGCGGACCACCAGCGGGCCTTCGCCCTGGACTTCGATCGAGCCCATCATCGTGGTGGGCACCTTGTCGGACTCGTCGGCGACGAGCTGGCCGTCTCCGTTGAGCTGGGCGGCGCCGGGCACGACGTCCCCGACCTCCGCCGCCGAAAGCCTGCCGTTCCCACGGCGGGTGTACCGCTTGTCGTGCTGCTTGCGCAGTCGGGCCTCCAGCTTGTCGCTGGCGAGGTCGAGCGCTGCGTACGGGTCGGCCGCCGCGGCTTCGGCCCGGATCACCGGGCCTCGGGAGTGGAGGGTGATCTCCACACGGTCCGACCTGTCGGCCTGCCGCGGGTTGTGTTCCTTGGACACCTCGACGTCGAGGCTGATCACCTTGCCGTCGAGCTTCTGGATCTTCTCCAGCTTCAGCTTCTCGGCCACGTGCTTGCGGAACCGCTCGGGCACCTCGGTCTTGCGGCCCTTGACGACGATGTCCACGCAGAACTCCGTTCCCGGATCGCCCTGGTCGGCTCCTTGGCCGCCGGGCATCTCCCTTTGCACCAGACTCCGGTGGATTACCGGAGCTCGGACTTGGCGACTTCACCTCCTCCTCCCCAGTCGACAAGATCCCCACCCCATCGACAAGAGGTTAATTCGCCCTGAACTCCTGTCCTGTAGGCGCAACCTGTATTCGGCGAGGCGATGGTTTTCCCATTCCTCACAACCGAACATAGCCCCTTCGGACGGGTGTCGGCACCCGCTACCGCGACATACCTCCATCCGGGTGCTTTCACCTCTCACCACCTGCAACGATCCAAGTTCCTGACGAGTTCCGGTTTATTTCGAACGAGGCGGGAGAGGATGCGATCACAGCCGCCTGCCGCTGTTCGAATCCATGCTGCGCGGGACGGTCCGGCAAGCCGTGCGGTATTCCAGGAATGACCGGACGGTGTACGGCCCCGAGAGCGCGCGCCGCCTCCGCGAGCGACGCGCCCGTGGTCATCAGGTCGTCCACGAGGACCACCTTTCCGGGCCCGAGCAGCCGCCCCCCGCCGGGCACGACCTCCAGCGCCCCCGCGAGGTTCGCGAGCCGCCCCCGCGCCCCCAGACCCGCCTGGTCCGCCACGTACCGCCGCTGCCGCAGCACGGGCACGACCCGGGCCGGCCGCCCCGCGCCCCGCAGCCGGGCCGCCGCCGCCAGGGCGATGCGCCGCGTCGGATCGTGGCCACGCGCCCGCACGGAGCGCCGCGAGGACGGCACCGGTACCAGGAGAAGCGGCGCCGCCGCGGGGCCCTCGGTGCCCCCGGCAGCGGCCTCCACGGCCGCGGCGAGCGCGCGGCCCAGCGGCCGGGCGAGGGCGAGCGCCCCGCGCTCCTTGTGGGCGAGGAGCAGCGCCCGTACGGCATCGGCGTACGGTGCGACGGCGTGGACCACCGGCAGCCCGGCGGGCTCGGGCGAGGGACGGACCCGGCGCGGCCCCTCCCCGGCCCCGGTCAACGCGGCCGCGCACGACGGGCACAGCTCGGTGCGCGGCCTGCCGCAGCCCCCGCAGGCGACCGGCAGCACCAGCCCGGCGATCTCCCGCCACCACCCCCGCATGGCTCCACTGTGCGTCTTCCAGGCCCCCCGGCCAACCCCTGTGGAAAACCTCCGGGAACGCCCCGGAAGTACGTCAGGTGCCGCCCCGCGGCCGCACGACGCCGGCATGCCGCGCCGCGCGCCGGGGCCGCTAGCCCGGGTAGACGGGCGAGGCCCCGGACTTCACCACCGGCTGCCAGTTAGCGCCGGGCGCCAGCCGGACGATGCCGTCGTTGCCGGAGTCGGCGACCAGCGGTTCCGAGTCGCCGTGCGGAGCGGCCACCGACGTCACCCCGTTCAGCCCCGGGAGCACCGAGGTCGCCGACGTCGAGCCGTCCGTCTGGAGGTAGCGGATCTGCTGGACGCCGCCCGCTTCCCGGCCGACCACGACGAGTCGGCTCGGACCGGCCCAGGAGACGGCCGTCACCGACTCCATCCGGGGCGCGGCGGGCTGGAGGTCGAGCACGGAGACGACGGACTCCTCACCCGTCGTCTGCCGCTGGACGCGGCCGATCTGCAGGGTCGTGCGCTCGCCGCGGGTGACCACGAGGGCGATCCTGACCCCGTCGGCGGAGACCCGCAGCGACTCGATCCGGGCGTCGTCGGCCAGCCACGGGGTCCGCACCTTCACGGGCGTCCCGGTGCCGTCGGGCACCATCCACAGCTGGGGCGCGGCCGGGTTGCGGTCGGCCACCCACAGATCGCCCCGGCCGTCCCAGCTGGGCGCCGAGAGCCGGTCGGCGGGCTTGGCCGCCTTGCTGCTCAGGACCGGCTGCGACAGGTCCTGCTCCGTGGTGATCGAGGAGACGTACAGGTCGCGGCCCATCGCCGCGACCCCGGCGGCGCGGGTCTCGCCCCGGTCGACGGCGACCGACCCGAGCGGGGTCTCGCCGGTGCCGAGCGGGCCCGCCACCTCGATGGGCGGGTTCGCCTCCTTGCCGCCGACGGCCAGCATCATCAGCTTGCCGTGCTCGACGAAGTACGGGTTCTCGTCCGGGTCCGCGCCGCGGACGGCGGCGAACTCCGCCGCCTGCCCCTTGCCGAGACGGCACAGCGACTGGCCCCTCGACCCCTGGAGCTCCACCTGCTCGGCGTTCACGGAGGTCAGGTCCCGCAGGGTGAACAGCAGCTGCGCCGCCATCCGCCGGCACGGCTGCCCGCCCACCAGGTCCGCCCTGGCGTTGAGCGGCACCTTGAGCGTGGACTGGTCGTCGGGCGTCAGCGTCGTGACGCCCTTCCTCAGCTCCGTACCCGAGGGGAAACTGGAGTCGACGGCCGGCTTCAGCCAGTTCGTGGGCCCTTCGAGGAGCGCCTTGACCGTCTGCGTCACCGGGTCCATCCGGGTGACGGGGTCCTGGCGCTGCCGGATGTAGACCGGGTCGGCCACGACCCAGTCCTCCCCCGAGGCGAAGTAGTACTTGTTGACCGAACGGTAGTTGCGCAGGAAATCGGCCTCGCCGAGCACCAGACCCGGCGGCAGGCTGTCGATGCGCCACTCCTTGCCCTTGCCGTTGGCGGTGGGCTGCTGCACGACATGGATGGACTGGAGGTACGCGGCGGGGCTGACCGGCTGGTACGCGTGCCGGGCGTCCACGGTCGCGATCTTGCGGCCGGAGAGCGGGTAGGCGCGGCCCTGGTTGTCGGGGTCGGCGTTGCGGTCGGCCTGGTCGCGGTTGGGGCCCGTGGCGAGCACGGTGATGCTCTGCTCCGGCTTCCAGGTCCGCGCCGCCTGCTTCGTCAGGTACTTGCGGGCGGTGGCGAAACCGGGGTCGTCACTCGTCATGGCTTCGAGGAAGCCGTCGACGATCTCGTCCGGGTCCGCGTTCTCCCGGGGGGCGACGGCATAGACCCGCACCTGCGAGTCGCCCTGGCCCGCCCCCTTCACGGGCTGGACGGCCCCGCTGTCGGGCATGGTCGCGCACCCGGTGGCGAGCAGCCCCCCGCACGCGACGAGCACCACGACGCCGACGCCGCGCTCCCGCACCCACCGTCCCGCTCGGGCGTCAGCGCCCACGTGTCCTGTCCTCCCGCTCCGCGTTCCCGTTGTCCCCGGCCGTCACCGGCCGGTTCGCCCCGCCCCCGCCCCCGCTCCCGTCGCCGTCCGCCGGCGTCCGGGCGACGACCCGGGAGCCGCTGCCGGGCAGCGCCGTCGGGTCGACGGTCGCCCGGGGCGGCGCGGGCAGCCTCGGCGGTACCGGCAGCTGCGGCCGGTCGCCGGCGGGCTGCACCGGCACCGACGCCAGCCGCGCGTTCTCCTGGGCGCGCCCGGCGGCCGCCTGCTCGCGGTTGCGCCGGGAGTCCTCGGGCTCCAGGGGGATCGGGGAGCCCCGCAGCGGCTCGTCGGCCGTGCGCGGCAGGGTGAGCCGGAACTGCGAACCGCCACCGGGCTCGCCCCAGGCCTGGAGCCAGCCACCGTGCAGCCGGGCGTCCTCGACCGCGATCGACAGACCGAGTCCGGTACCGCCCGTGGTGCGGGCCCGCGCCGGGTCGGCGCGCCAGAACCGGTTGAACACCCGGGTCGCCTCGCCGGGCTTGAGCCCGACGCCGTAGTCGCGCACGGCCACGGCGACGGCTCCGCCGGCGGCGGCCAGCTTCACCACGACGTCCTTGCCCTCGCCGTGCTCGACGGCGTTGACCACGAGGTTGCGCAGCACCCGCTCGACCCGGCGGGCGTCCGCCTCGGCCACCACCGGCTGCTTGTCGCCGACGACCACGATCCGGGTGCCCTTGCGCTCGGCGAGGGGTTCCGCACCGCCGATGACCCGGCGCACGACCTGCCGCAGGTCGATCGGCTCCGCCTCGAGGGCGGCCGCGCCCGCGTCGAAGCGGCTGATCTCCAGGAGGTCGGAGAGCAGCGACTCGAATCGGTCGAGCTGGTCGCCGAGGAGCTCGGCGGAGCGGGCCGTCACCGGGTCGAAGTCGACCCGGGCCTCGTGGATGACGTCCGCGGCCATCCGGACCGTGGTGAGCGGGGTGCGCAGCTCGTGCGAGACGTCCGAGACGAACCGCCGCTGCATCCGCGACAGCTCCTCCAGCTGCTGGATCTTGAGCTGGAGGTTCTGGGCCATCTTGTTGAAGGCCTCGCCGAGCCGGGCGATGTCGTCCTCGCCGGTGACCTTCATCCGTTCCTGGAGGCGGCCGGCCGAGAGCCGCTCGGCGATCCCGGCCGCCATCCGTACGGGCGTGACGACCTGGCGCACCATGAGCCAGGCGATGGCGCCGAGCAGCACCACCACGAAGAGCCCGGCGGTCGCCAGGGTGCCCTTGACCAGGGTGAGGGAGTCCTCCTCCTGGGTCAGCGGGAAAAGGTAGTAGAGCTCGTACTGGGTGCCCTCGGCGTCGTTGAGCCGCTTGCCGATCACCAGGCCGGCCTCGGGGGCCTTGCCGCTGGTGTAGTGGATGCTGGTGAACTTCTGGAAGGTCCCGGTGCCCTGGGCCACCGTGTGCCGCAGCTCGGCCGGGATGCTCGTGATCGGGTCGACCTCGCCGGAAGCGCGGACGCCCCGGCTCGCGGTGTCACCGGTGTCGAGGGAGAGCGCGACCACGTTGAAGGCGCTCTGGCCACCACTGGCGAGCTGCTCGACCAGCGTGGAGCGCCAGTTCACGGAGGCGCCGGCCCGTCCGCCGTCCTGCTCACCGGGCGCGGAGGGCGTCGTCGCCGCCTTGTCCTGGGCGGCGGAGAACCCGCCCGCGGCCTGGCTCTGGGCGGCCCTCTCCTTGGCGTCGAGCAGCCCGTTGCGGACCTGTCCGATGACGACCAGGCCGAGCAGCAGCACCACTCCGAGGGACATCAGCAGGGTGCCGGCGACGATCCTCAGCTGGATGTTCCGTCGCCACAGCCGCACGGCGGGCAGCAGCGGACGGCGCACCCAGCGCGCGAAGAGCCGGAGGACCGGTCCACCCGGCGCACCGTCGCGGAACAGCCGTCCGCCGCGCGGCAGACGGCCGGAACGCGAGCCCCCCCGCCCCGGTCCGGCAGTCCGCCCCGTACGGACTCCCGGGTCCCCGGGCTTCGGAGCAGCACTGCCTGTACTCATGTCAGCTCGGTCCCGCCTTGTACCCGACACCACGGACGGTCACCACGATCTCCGGGCGCTCCGGGTCCTTCTCGACCTTCGAGCGCAGCCGCTGGACGTGCACGTTCACCAGCCGGGTGTCCGCCGCGTGCCGGTAGCCCCAGACCTGCTCCAGGAGCACCTCGCGGGTGAACACCTGCCACGGCTTGCGCGCCAGCGCCACGAGCAGGTCGAACTCCAGCGGCGTCAGGGCGATGGACTGCCCGTCCCGCTTCACGGAGTGCCCGGCGACGTCGATGACCAGGTCACCGATGGTGAGCTGCTCCGGAGCCGGCTCCTCGGACCGCCGCAGCCGCGCCCGGATACGGGCGACGAGCTCCTTCGGCTTGAACGGCTTCACGATGTAGTCGTCGGCCCCGGACTCCAGGCCCACGACCACGTCGACCGTGTCGCTCTTGGCCGTGAGCATGACGATCGGCACACCCGACTCGGCCCTGATGAGCCGGCACACCTCGATGCCGTCCCTTCCGGGCAGCATCAGGTCGAGCAGCACCAGGTCTGGCTTGGCCTCCCGGAATGCGGCAAGCGCCTTGTCGCCGTCCGCGACGAACGACGGTTCGAACCCTTCACCCCGCAGCACGATGCCGAGCATCTCGGCCAGTGCGGTGTCGTCGTCGACGACAAGAACGCGTCCCTTCATATCGACATCATCCCATTTCCGTATCAGTCTCAAGGCGGCTGGTGAGATACCTCACTGACCTGCGGTGACGTCGGTGATCGCCCACCGTCGACTGCCGGTGTCCGTGGGTGTTGATGCCAGACATGGATGTCACCCCCGTGGGCCCCCGTGGTCGGCCTGCACCGTACCCTGCCCCCTCACCACCGGACCATCGGCACGGCACCGACGATCACCGGGCGGCCCCGGGAGACACCGCGCCCGCCGCTCGCACGAGGAAGGCCCGGACAAAGGTACGAACGACGAGGCGGGACCGGCCCACGGGCGGGCCCCGCGTGGCACGATGGCACCCGGCCCGCCGCCGTGTCAGGTGTCGGCCGCCGTGACCGAGCCGGCTCGCCGATCCGGCACCGCGACCATTCCTCCGAGGTGGACGACCGTGAACGACACTCCGGGCTGGACCTCGCCCGGATCCGCCCCCTCCGACGGCCACGACGGCTCCGGAGTGCCCCGGCCCGCCGCCCCGTCCGACGCGAACGGCTCCGCACCCCAGTGGTCCAAGGACCAGCCGCCCGCCGGCCAGTGGTCCCCGCCGACCGGCCAGACCCCGACCCCTCCCCGCCAGGGCCCGGGCTGGGGAGCACCTCCCCCGAACGCCCACTGGGGCCGGCCGCCGGCCGCGAAGCCCGGTGTGATCCCGCTGCGCCCCCTCGGCATGGGCGAGATCCTCGACGGGGCGGCGAAGACCCTCCGCGTCTACTGGCGCACGGTCCTGGCGATCACGGTCACGGTCGCGGTGATCTCCCAGATCGCCGACATACTCGCCCAGCGGTACCTCGTCCCCGAGGCCCCGGCGACGAGCCCGGACGCCAGCCCCGCCGAGGCCCTGGAGCAGTCCCTCGACGCGGCCCAGTCCTCTCTCATCGGCCTCGGCCCCGCGCTCCTCGTGACGCTGATGGCGTCCCTGGTCAGCGCCGCCCTGCTGACCGTCGTCATCAGCCGGGCCATCCTCGGCCGCCCGGTCTCCCTGAGCGCCGCCTGGCAGGAGGCCCGCCCGCGCCTCCTCCAGCTCCTCGGACTGACCCTGCTCCTCGCCCTGATCAGCACCGGTCTCGTCCTGGTCGGCCTGCTCCCGGGACTCCTGATCGGCGGCGCCGCGGGCGTAGCCCTGGCGCTCCTCGGCGGCCTGGGGGCGCTGACGGCCGTCGTCTGGCTGATGATCCGCTTCAGCCTCGCCTCCCCCGCCCTGATGCTGGAGCGCGGCAGCGTGACGCAGTCGCTGAAGCGCTCGGCCAAGCTGGTGCAGGGCGCGTGGTGGCGGATCTTCGGCATCACCCTCCTCACCCAGCTGCTGATCTTCGTCTTCGCGATGATCGTCGCCATCCCGTTCACCGTCATCGGCATCGCGATCGACGGCGACGGCTTCTCCGGCATGCTCTCCGGCACGACCACCACCTTCGGCTGGCCGTTCCTGATCGTCACGGGCATCGGCGGCGTGATCACCAGCGCGATCACCTACCCGATCTCGGCCGGTGTCACCGTCCTCCTCTACGTGGACCAGCGCATCCGCCGCGAAGCCCTGGACCTCGAACTGGCCCGGGCCGCCGGCCTCCCCGGCTACGGCCCCACACCGGGCGAACAGACCGTCGGAGGCTGATGCCGTGACGGTCACGGGGGGAACGACCACGGCACTGACACGGCTGCGTGCCGACGGCGACGCACCCGTGGACATCTCCCGCATCCCCGCCCGCGAGGCGGCGGAGCGGGAGCTGTCCAAGCCGATGTACCACGAGAACGACCCGAACCTCCTCCAGCGCGGCCTCGACCGCTTCTGGGAGTGGCTCGACGAACTCTTCGGCGCCGCGTCCGGGGCCACCCCGGGCGGCGTCCTCGGCCTCGTCGTGGTGGTCCTGCTCGTGGCAGCCGTCGCCGCCGCCCTCTGGTGGCGCCTCGGCACCCCCCACCGCGCACCCCGCACCGGTGGCGACTCGCTCTTCGCAGACGGCCCCCGCACCGCTCGCGACCACCGGTCGGCCGCGGAGCGGCACGCCGCCGCCGGCCGCTGGAACCAGGCGGTCCAGGAACGGATGCGGGCCATCGTCCGCTCCCTCGAGGAGCGCACCCTGCTCGACCCCCGCCCCGGCCGCACCGCCGACGAGGCCGCCGCCGAGGCGAGCCGCGCCCTGCCGTCCCACGCGGACGACCTGCGGCTCGCGGTCCGCGCCTTCGACGACGTCACATACGGCGGCCGCACCGCCGACGAGCCCGCGTACCGCCGCGTCGAGGAACTGGACACCGCCCTGGAGCGGACCCGCCCCACCCTCGACCCCGCCACCCCGGGGACCCCCACATGAGCCGCCCGGCCACGTCCGCCACCTCGACCGCGGCGACCCCCGCCCAGCTCTGGACCCGCGCCCGAGGCGCGGCCCTCGTCATCGCCCTCGTCCTGATCGGCGGCATCGCCCTCGCGACCGTGCGGTCCACCGACTCCCACGGCGCCCTCGACCCCCGCTCCGCCGACCCCAAGGGCAGCCGGGCGGTAGCCGAACTCCTCAGGTCCCACGGCGTCACCGTCACCCTCGCCACCACCCTCGACGAGGCCACGTCCGCCACCGGCTCCGACTCCACCCTCCTGGTCGCCACCCCCGACCTGCTGACGCACACCCAGCAGTCCGCTCTCCTCGGGGCGATCAGGAACTCCGGCGGCCGCACCGTCCTCGTCGGCGCCGGTCGCTCCTCCCTCCCGATCCTGGCCCCGGCCGTCACCAGCGCCACCAGCATCCCCGTGGAGAACCGAACTCCCGACTGCACCCTGGCGGCCGCCACCCGCGCCGGCAGCGCCGAACTCGGCGGCGAGCGCTACGTCACCGACCCCGCCGGCCCCGCCGACACCTGCTACCCGGCCGACGGCCTGCCGACCCTGGTCCGCCTCCCCGGCCCCGGCACGACCGACACCGTCCTCATCGGCTCGCCCGACATCCTCCACAACGACCGTCTCGACCAACAGGGCAACGCCTCGCTCGCCCTGCAACTCCTCGGCTCCCGGCCCCATCTCGTCTGGTACCTCCCCTCCCTGACCGATGCCTCCGCCACCGCCGACACACCCGACGACGACACCACGGGCAACTTCCTCGCCCTCATCCCCTCCGGCTGGCTGTGGGGCACACTCCAGCTCGCGATCGCGGCCCTCCTCGCCGCCATCTGGCGCGCCCGCCGCCTCGGCCCCCTGGTGACCGAGCGACTCCCCGTGGCCCTCCGCGCCTCCGAAGCCACCGAGGGCCGCGCCCGCCTCTACCGCAAGGCCAACGCCCGCGACCGCGCCGCCTCCGTCCTGCGCGGCGCGACCCGCACCCGGCTCGCCCCTCTCCTCGGCGTCCCCGCCCAGGCCGCGCACTCCTCCGACCACCTCCTCCCCGCACTCTCCGCCCGTCTCCCCGAGACCACCGCGGACCCCAGAACCCTCCTCTTCGGCCCGGCTCCCGCCGACGACACCGCCCTCATCCGCCTCGCGGACCAACTCGACGCCCTCGAAAGAGAGGTACGCACCTCATGAGCGCCCCGACCCCCGAGACCGCTACGACCTCGGACAGCGCCCGCGCCTCCCTGGAGGCCCTGCGCACCGAGATCGCGAAGGCCGTGGTCGGCCAGGACCCCGCCGTCACCGGTCTCGTCGTCGCCCTGCTCTGCCGAGGACACGTGCTCCTCGAAGGCGTCCCCGGCGTCGCCAAGACCCTGCTGGTCCGCGCGCTCGCCGCCACCCTCGAACTCGACACCAAGCGCGTCCAGTTCACCCCCGACCTGATGCCGAGCGATGTCACCGGCTCCCTGGTCTACGACACCCGGAGCGCGGAGTTCTCCTTCCAGCCCGGCCCGGTCTTCACCAACCTGCTGCTCGCGGACGAGATCAACCGCACGCCCCCGAAGACCCAGTCCTCCCTCCTTGAGGCCATGGAGGAACGTCAGGTCACGGTCGACGGCACCCCCCGCCTCCTGCCGGAACCCTTCCTGGTCGCGGCGACCCAGAACCCCGTCGAGTACGAGGGCACCTACCCCCTCCCCGAAGCCCAACTCGACCGGTTCCTGCTGAAACTGACGATCCCTCTGCCCTCCCGCGCGGACGAGATCCAGGTCCTCACCCGTCACGCCGAGGGCTTCGACCCCCGCGACCTGAAGGCCGCCGATGTCCGCCCCGTCGCGGGCCCCGCCGAGCTCGAAGCCGCCCGGGCCGCCGTCGCCAAGGTCTCGGTCTCCGCCGAGATCGCCGGCTATGTCGTCGATATCTGTCGTGCCACGCGCGAATCCCCCTCACTCACGCTCGGAGTCTCCCCCCGAGGCGCCACCGCCCTGCTCTCCACCGCCCGCGCCTGGGCCTGGCTCACCGGCCGGGACTACGTCACCCCGGACGATGTGAAGGCCCTCGCTCTCCCCACCCTGCGTCATCGCATCCACCTGCGGCCCGAGGCCGAGATGGAAGGAGTCACCCCCGACTCCGTCATCAACTCGATCCTCGCCCACGTCCCCGTCCCCCGCTGAGAACGGCGCCCCATGGCCCTCACCGGACGAACGGCGCTGCTCGCCGCCCTCGGATCGCTCCCCGTCGGCCTCCTCGCCCCCAGCTGGGCGGGGATGCTCGCGGTGAACGCGCCCCTCTCCCTCGCAATTCTGTGCGACTACGCCCTGGCGGCGCCAGTACGAACGCTCCAATTCACCCGAAGTGGTGATACATCCGTTCGACTCGGTGACGCGGCCAACGTCCAGCTCACGGTCACCAACCCCTCCCGGCGCCCCCTCCGCGCCCGGCTCCGCGACGCCTGGCCGCCCAGCAGCTGGCTCCCCGGCACCGAACAGGCCTCCTCCCGCCAGCACCTGACGGTCCCGCCCGGCGAACGCCGCCGCCTCACCACCCGCCTCCGCCCCACCCGCCGCGGCGACCGCCACGCCGAACGGATCACGGTCCGTTCGTACGGCCCCCTCGGCCTCGCGGCCCGCCAGGGCCACCACCAGGTCCCCTGGACCGTCCGCGTCCTCCCCCCGTTCACCAGCCGCAAGCACCTGCCGTCCCGACTGGCCCGGCTCCGCGAACTCGACGGCCGCACCAGCGTCCTGACACGCGGCGAGGGAACGGAGTTCGACAGCCTCCGCGAGTACGTGCCGGGCGACGACACCCGCTCGATCGACTGGCGGGCCACCGCCCGCCAGTCCGCCGTCGCCGTCCGCACCTGGCGCCCCGAACGCGACCGGCACATCCTCGTCGTCCTCGACACCGGCCGCACCTCGGCCGGCCGCGTCGGCGACATCCCCCGCCTGGACGCCTCCATGGACGCGGCCCTCCTTCTCACCGCGCTCGCCTCCCGCGCCGGCGACCGCGTGGACCTCCTCGCCTACGACCGCCGGCTCCGCGCCCAGGTCCAGGGCCGCTCCGCCGGCGACGTCCTGCCCGCCGTGGTCAACGCCCTCGCCCCGCTCGAACCCGAGCTGGTCGAGACCGACGCCCGCGGCCTGGCCGCCACGGCCCTCGCCCGGGCTCCCCGCCGCTCTCTGATCGTCCTCCTCACGAGCCTCGACGCCGCCCCGATCGAAGAGGGCCTCCTCCCGGTCCTGCCGCAGCTCGCTCAGCGCCACACGGTGCTGGTCGCCTCGGTCGCCGACCCCCACGTCGCCGAGATGGCGAGGACCCGCGGCACGGTCGAGGGCATCTACGAAGCGGCGGCGGCCACCCAGACGCAGTCCCAGCGCTCCCGCACCGCGGACCAGCTCCGCCGCCACGGCGTCACGGTCGTGGACGCAGCCCCCGACGCCCTGGCCCCCGCCCTGGCGGACGCCTACCTCGCCCTCAAGGCGGCCGGCCACCTGTAGAGCGCCGGACAACATCGATGGCCAGCACGGCGAACAGCCCGTGCCGGCCATCGATCACGCGTGGCGCCCCGACTCAGCGGAACACGACCGAGGCCTCCCCCGCCGCGGCACTGAAGGACCCCGGACACAGGAACGAGCCCGAGACCTTGGTGGCGGTGAAGGGGGTGTTCACGTACTTCCTGCTGGTCCCCTCCCGATTCCAGACGATGTTCGTCACCTTGTAGCGGCAGGAGACGAACGACTGCTTCCCGGTGAGGTCGATGACGTCGGTCGTCGCCGTGCCGGCGGCGTCGTCGAAGGTGAAGCCCGGGTTGTTGTTGAGCGCGGCGGTAATGCCCCCGCCGCAGGTCAGATTGCCGCCCGGCTTGTTGATCGTGGCCCGGTCGACGGTCAGCGCGCTCGGCGGAGTCGCACTGGCGTCGGCGCCGGTCCAGCTACAGGTGTTTCCGGAGACGACCATCACGCCGTCGACCTCCGCGCCGGCAACGGTGCCGCTCGCATACGCCGAGGTGGGTACGGCGATGCCGACCGCGATCACCAGCGCGGCCATTCCGGTCAGGGTGGGGGTGCTCTTCATGACGCTCTCCTTGCCACAGCTCGTGGGTGGGGGAGAACCCGGGCCGCTCGACGGAGCCGCCGGGTTCGGAGTGCGCCACGGAGCGTGGCACAAGGAGCTTCAAATGTCATGCTCGCGTCAATCCTTGGCTGAAAGTAGACCAACGCAGAAATGCCTCAACCCCCGGACCAGGTCCAGGGGTTGAGGCTAAAAATTGTTCGGCGGCGTCCTACTCTCCCACAGGGTCCCCCCTGCAGTACCATCGGCGCTGAAAGGCTTAGCTTCCGGGTTCGGAATGTAACCGGGCGTTTCCCTAACGCTATGACCACCGAAACTCTATGAAGTTGAACTCAACCGGAAAAGGGAGTTCGTTACTTCAGAACTAACACAGTGGACGCGAGCAACTGAGGACAAGCCCTCGGCCTATTAGTACCGGTCAGCTCCACCCATTACTGGGCTTCCACATCCGGCCTATCAACCCAGTCGTCTACTGGGAGCCTTACCCTCTCAAGGAGGTGGGAATACTCATCTCGAAGCAGGCTTCCCGCTTAGATGCTTTCAGCGGTTATCCCTCCCGAACGTAGCCAACCAGCCATGCCCTTGGCAGGACAACTGGCACACCAGAGGTTCGTCCGTCCCGGTCCTCTCGTACTAGGGACAGCCCTTCTCAATATTCCTACGCGCACAGCGGATAGGGACCGAACTGTCTCACGACGTTCTAAACCCAGCTCGCGTACCGCTTTAATGGGCGAACAGCCCAACCCTTGGGACCGACTCCAGCCCCAGGATGCGACGAGCCGACATCGAGGTGCCAAACCATCCCGTCGATATGGACTCTTGGGGAAGATCAGCCTGTTATCCCCGGGGTACCTTTTATCCGTTGAGCGACGGCGCTTCCACAAGCCACCGCCGGATCACTAGTCCCGACTTTCGTCCCTGCTCGACCCGTCGGTCTCACAGTCAAGCTCCCTTGTGCACTTACACTCAACACCTGATTGCCAACCAGGCTGAGGGAACCTTTGGGCGCCTCCGTTACCCTTTGGGAGGCAACCGCCCCAGTTAAACTACCCATCAGACACTGTCCCTGATCCGGATCACGGACCGAGGTTAGACATCCAGCACGACCAGAGTGGTATTTCAACGGCGACTCCACCATGACTGGCGTCACGGCTTCAAAGTCTCCCACCTATCCTACACAAGCCGAACCGAACACCAATATCAAACTGTAGTAAAGGTCCCGGGGTCTTTCCGTCCTGCTGCGCGAAACGAGCATCTTTACTCGTAGTGCAATTTCACCGGGCCTATGGTTGAGACAGTCGAGAAGTCGTTACGCCATTCGTGCAGGTCGGAACTTACCCGACAAGGAATTTCGCTACCTTAGGATGGTTATAGTTACCACCGCCGTTTACTGGCGCTTAAGTTCTCAGCTTCGCCCTGTCGAAACAGAGCTAACCGGTCCCCTTAACGTTCCAGCACCGGGCAGGCGTCAGTCCGTATACATCGCCTTACGGCTTCGCACGGACCTGTGTTTTTAGTAAACAGTCGCTTCTCGCTGGTCTCTGCGGCCACCCCCAGCTCAGGAGGAAAACTCCATCACCAGGCGTGGCCCCCCTTCTCCCGAAGTTACGGGGGCATTTTGCCGAGTTCCTTAACCATAGTTCACCCGAACGCCTCGGTATTCTCTACCTGACCACCTGAGTCGGTTTAGGGTACGGGCCGCCATGAAACTCGCTAGAGGCTTTTCTCGACAGCATAGGATCATCCACTTCACCACAATCGGCTCGGCATCAGGTCTCAGCCTTAACGTGTGACGGATTTGCCTATCACACGGCCTACACCCTTACCCCGGGACAACCACCGCCCGGGCTGGACTACCTTCCTGCGTCACCCCATCGCTTACCTACTACAAGTCTGGTTCGTCGGCTCCACCACTTTCCTTTCCCCGAAGGGTCCGGAACGGCTTCACGGACTTAGCATCGCCTGATTCGATATTGGGCGTTTCAAAGCGGGTACCGGAATATCAACCGGTTGTCCATCGACTACGCCTGTCGGCCTCGCCTTAGGTCCCGACTTACCCTGGGCAGATCAGCTTGACCCAGGAACCCTTAGTCAATCGGCGCACACGTTTCTCACGTGTGTATCGCTACTCATGCCTGCATTCTCACTCGTGAACCGTCCACAACTCGCTTCCGCGGCTGCTTCACCCGGCACACGACGCTCCCCTACCCATCACAGCACCCGTTGGGGCTTATTGCTGCAATGACACGACTTCGGCGGTACGCTTGAGCCCCGCTACATTGTCGGCGCGGAATCACTTGACCAGTGAGCTATTACGCACTCTTTCAAGGGTGGCTGCTTCTAAGCCAACCTCCTGGTTGTCTCTGCGACTCCACATCCTTTCCCACTTAGCGTACGCTTAGGGGCCTTAGTCGATGCTCTGGGCTGTTTCCCTCTCGACCATGGAGCTTATCCCCCACAGTCTCACTGCCGTGCTCTCACTTACCGGCATTCGGAGTTTGGCTAAGGTCAGTAACCCGGTAGGGCCCATCGCCTATCCAGTGCTCTACCTCCGGCAAGAAACACACGACGCTGCACCTAAATGCATTTCGGGGAGAACCAGCTATCACGGAGTTTGATTGGCCTTTCACCCCTAACCACAGGTCATCCCCCAGGTTTTCAACCCTGGTGGGTTCGGTCCTCCACGAAGTCTTACCTCCGCTTCAACCTGCCCATGGCTAGATCACTCCGCTTCGGGTCTTGAGCGCGCTACTGAATCGCCCTATTCGGACTCGCTTTCGCTACGGCTTCCCCACACGGGTTAACCTCGCAACGCACCGCAAACTCGCAGGCTCATTCTTCAAAAGGCACGCAGTCACGACCCATTGGGTAAACCCAATGAGCGACGCTCCCACGGCTTGTAGGCACACGGTTTCAGGTACTATTTCACTCCGCTCCCGCGGTACTTTTCACCATTCCCTCACGGTACTATCCGCTATCGGTCACCAGGGAATATTTAGGCTTAGCGGGTGGTCCCGCCAGATTCACACGGGATTTCTCGGGCCCCGTGCTACTTGGGTGTCTCTCAAACGAGCCGTCAATGTTTCAGCTACGGGGGTCTTACCCTCTACGCCGGACCTTTCGCATGTCCTTCGCCTACATCAACGGTTTCTGACTCGTCTCACAGCCGGCAGACTGTGAAAGAGAGATCCCACAACCCCGCATGCGCAACCCCTGCCGGGTATCACACGCATACGGTTTGGCCTCATCCGGTTTCGCTCGCCACTACTCCCGGAATCACGGTTGTTTTCTCTTCCTGAGGGTACTGAGATGTTTCACTTCCCCTCGTTCCCTCCACATGCCCTATGTGTTCAGGCATGGGTGACAGCCCATGACGACTGCCGGGTTTCCCCATTCGGAAACCCCCGGATCAAAGCCTGGTTGACGGCTCCCCGGGGACTATCGTGGCCTCCCACGTCCTTCATCGGTTCCTGGTGCCAAGGCATCCACCGTGCGCCCTTAAAAACTTGGCCACAGATGCTCGCGTCCACTGTGTAGTTCTCAAGCAACGACCAGCCACCCGTCACACATCACCGAAGTGACGTTTTACCGGGGCCGGCATCGCGAAGATACAAACCTTACGGCCGTACCCTCAGACACCCAACAACGTGCCAAGCACAGTCCGTTCCTCGAAAACCATTTTCCACGCCGAAGCAGTACTAACGGTTTCTCGGAGAGAGACTGTGCCAACTAATCAACGTTCCACCCATGAGCTGACCGTGCAGAACGTTTGCCTGCAATCGGTACTGTGCTCCTTAGAAAGGAGGTGATCCAGCCGCACCTTCCGGTACGGCTACCTTGTTACGACTTCGTCCCAATCGCCAGTCCCACCTTCGACAGCTCCCTCCCACAAGGGGTTGGGCCACCGGCTTCGGGTGTTACCGACTTTCGTGACGTGACGGGCGGTGTGTACAAGGCCCGGGAACGTATTCACCGCAGCAATGCTGATCTGCGATTACTAGCAACTCCGACTTCATGGGGTCGAGTTGCAGACCCCAATCCGAACTGAGACCGGCTTTTTGAGATTCGCTCCGCCTCACGGCATCGCAGCTCTTTGTACCGGCCATTGTAGCACGTGTGCAGCCCAAGACATAAGGGGCATGATGACTTGACGTCGTCCCCACCTTCCTCCGAGTTGACCCCGGCGGTCTCCTGTGAGTCCCCATCACCCCGAAGGGCATGCTGGCAACACAGGACAAGGGTTGCGCTCGTTGCGGGACTTAACCCAACATCTCACGACACGAGCTGACGACAGCCATGCACCACCTGTATACCGACCACAAGGGGGGCACTATCTCTAATGCTTTCCGGTATATGTCAAGCCTTGGTAAGGTTCTTCGCGTTGCGTCGAATTAAGCCACATGCTCCGCTGCTTGTGCGGGCCCCCGTCAATTCCTTTGAGTTTTAGCCTTGCGGCCGTACTCCCCAGGCGGGGAACTTAATGCGTTAGCTGCGGCACCGACGACGTGGAATGTCGCCAACACCTAGTTCCCAACGTTTACGGCGTGGACTACCAGGGTATCTAATCCTGTTCGCTCCCCACGCTTTCGCTCCTCAGCGTCAGTAATGGCCCAGAGATCCGCCTTCGCCACCGGTGTTCCTCCTGATATCTGCGCATTTCACCGCTACACCAGGAATTCCGATCTCCCCTACCACACTCTAGCCTGCCCGTATCGGATGCAGACCCGGGGTTAAGCCCCGGGCTTTCACACCCGACGTGACAAGCCGCCTACGAGCTCTTTACGCCCAATAATTCCGGACAACGCTTGCGCCCTACGTATTACCGCGGCTGCTGGCACGTAGTTAGCCGGCGCTTCTTCTGCAGGTACCGTCACTTTCGCTTCTTCCCTGCTGAAAGAGGTTTACAACCCGAAGGCCGTCATCCCTCACGCGGCGTCGCTGCATCAGGCTTTCGCCCATTGTGCAATATTCCCCACTGCTGCCTCCCGTAGGAGTCTGGGCCGTGTCTCAGTCCCAGTGTGGCCGGTCGCCCTCTCAGGCCGGCTACCCGTCGTCGCCTTGGTAGGCCATTACCCCACCAACAAGCTGATAGGCCGCGGGCTCATCCTTCACCGCCGGAGCTTTCAACCAGCTCCCATGCGGAAGCCGGTGTTATCCGGTATTAGACCCCGTTTCCAGGGCTTGTCCCAGAGTGAAGGGCAGATTGCCCACGTGTTACTCACCCGTTCGCCACTAATCCACCCCGAAGGGCTTCATCGTTCGACTTGCATGTGTTAAGCACGCCGCCAGCGTTCGTCCTGAGCCAGGATCAAACTCTCCGTGAATGTTTACCCGTAATCGGGTGACACTCGCGTTGAGCGGGACAGTCAGGCCGGAATAAGGCCGACTGTCCACAGCGTCCTCGCTGTGTATGTTGCCTACCCGCCACAAGGGCCGGCAGGACTTTCAAAGGAACCTCGCCATCCGAAGATGGACGGGGTATCAACTAATCTGGCGTTGATTTTTGGCACGCTGTTGAGTTCTCAAGGAACGGACGCTTCCTTTGTACTCACCCTCTCGGGCTTTCCTCCGGGCTTCCCTTCGGTCTTGCGTTTCCGACTCTATCAGATCTTTCCGATCCGATTTCCTCGGTACTTTCCGGTCCCTTTTGTTTTCACTCCGGGGGCCTTTCGGCGGTTCCGACTTTATCAGAATCATTTCGGCCGACCTAATCGGTGGCTTTCTTGATTCGAATGAGAATCGGGATGACTCCGTGGAATCGAATTCCCGACCGGAGTGAGTGTGACTCTACTTGGCTGCTGCCGAACCGTCCAGTTCCAGGCAACCGTTTGAATCTACCTCCCCACGTCCGCCATGTCAACGGCTTTTGTGGGCACCGGAGGACACTAGCAGGTCAGCGGGGCCGTACGCACATCAGGCGGCGGTGGGGAGCTCGGCGCTGCGGTCGGCCTCTTCGAGGTCTCCCTGGTAGCCGGCTCGGGAGGCGCGGCCGCCCAGGACGTACACGTAGGTGAGGAACGCCAGCTCGGCGGCGATGCCGAGGGTGATGCGGGCCCAGGTGGGCAGGCCGGAGGGGGTGACGAAGCCTTCGATCAGGCCGGAGACGAAGAGGACCAGGGCCAGGCCGATCGCCATGCCGACGGCGGCCCGGCCGCGCTCCGCGAGCGCGGCGCGACGGGTCCTGGGACCGGGATCGATGACCGTCCAGCCGAGGCGCAGACCCGTGCCGGCGGCCACGAAGACCGCGGTCAGTTCGAGCAGGCCGTGCGGAAGGATCAGGCCCAGGAAGACGTCGAGACGGCCGGCGGAGGACATCAGGCCGATGCCGACGCCGAGGTTCAGCATGTTCAGGAAGAGGATCCAGAGCACCGGGATGCCCAGGAAGGCACCCAGGACCAGGCACATGGCGGCGGCCCGGGCGTTGTTCGTCCAGACCTGGGCGGCGAAGGACGCCGCCGGGTGGCTGGAGTAATACGTCTCGTACTGCCCGCCGGGCCGGGTCATCTCGCGGAGGTCGCCGGGGGCGCCGATCGCGGCCTGGACCTCGGGGTGCGTACCGATCCACCAGCCGATGAGCACGGCCAGCAGGGTGGAGAGGACCGCTGTGGGGACCCACCAGTGGCGGGAGCGGTAGACGGCCGCCGGGAACCCGGCCGTCAGGAAGCGGGCCGCGTCGCGCCACGAGGAGCGGCGGGTGCCGGTGACAACGGCGCGGGCGCGGGCCACGAGCTGGGTGAGCCGGGCCGTGAGCATCGGGTCCGGGGCGCTGGACTGGACGATCGACAGGTGGGTGGCCGTCCGCTGGTACAGCGCGACGAGTTCGTCGGCCTCGGCGCCGGTGAGCTTCGCTCCCCGGCGCAGGAGCTGGTCGAGGCGCTCCCACTCGGCGCGGTGGGCGGTGACGTAGACGTCGAGGTCCATGATCGGCTGCTGCTCCAGGCATCGGCTGCGGACGGGTCCGCACTACTGATCTACTGCGGCGCGCTGCGGGTCAGCTTGGCAGACTGGCGTTCGGAGGGGTCGGGAAGGGCGGAGAAGGGTGGGTGCCGTGAGTGGGTTGGTGACGGGGGACGCCGTCGTGCTGGGGCTGCAGCCCGCGCGGCTGCCGAGCCGGGCGTTGGCGGTGCTCATCGACCTGGTGGTGGTGTGGGCCGCGTACCTGCTGATCACGCTCGGGCTCGCGGTCGCCACGGCGTCGCTCGACGAGGCGGCGGAGACGGCGGTGTTCATCGCGTCGTTCCTGCTGCTGCTCGTCGGCGTGCCGATCGCGGTGGAGACGCTGTCGCACGGTCGCTCGCTGGGGAAGCTGGCCTGTGGGCTGCGGGTGGTGCGGGACGACGGCGGGCCGATCCGGTTCCGGCACGCGCTCGTGCGCGGGGCGATGGGGGTCGTGGAGATCCTGATGACCTTCGGGGTCGTCGCCTGTGTCGCGTCCCTGGTTTCGGAGCGGGGGCGGCGGCTCGGGGATGTGTTCGCGGGGACGCTGGTGGTGCGGGAGCGGATACCCGCGGCCCGGGTCCTGGCCGTGCCTCCCCCGCCGCCGTGGCTGGTGGGGCGCTTCGCCGGGCTCGATCTCTCCGCGGTGCCCGAGGCCCTGTGGCTGGAGATACGGCAGTACCTCACCCGGGCCCGGGAGCTCGACCCCGCGGTGGGACGGCGGCTGGCCGAGCGGCTGGCCGACGAGCTGGTCGCGCGGACCGGGACGCCCCCGCCGCCGGGAGTGCCGGCCGACGCCTATCTCGCGGGTGTGGTCGCCGAGCGACAGGCCCGGGACTCCCGGCGGGCTCTCGCCCCGGCCTCGGGGATGACCGCCCCCGTCGCTGGCATGACACCCCCTGTCTCGGGCATGACCGCCCCGGCCCCGGGGATGACCGTCCCTGGCGCCGGCCCCGCCTCTGCCTCTTTCGTCCCACCCGCGGCCACGCCGGCCGCCTCCCCGGTGCCGCCCCCGGTGGCGACGGGCGACCGGCCTCAGTCGCCTGCGGCGCCCGCCGCTCCCTCCACGGGGTTCGCTCCGCCCGCCTGATCGTCCCCGGTCTCGTCAGGGGAAGACCGACGGTGGTGTCTCCAGGGCTTCGAGTTCGATGCCGGGGGCCGCGAGGACCACGTCGCCGGCGATGTGGACGGTGTGCCGTTCGCCCGTGTCCAGGGCGCTGACCTGGTACTCGTCCACCATCAGGGGGCCGTTGTCAGTGGCGTGCGCTTCACTCTTCACCAGGGCCCAGGACTGGTCGACCGTGAGGGGGGCGAGCACCGGGTCCGTGAGGGCGACGAGCCTGACACGGGTCTCGGGGGAATCGGGGGTGAGACGCAGGAGTCGCGTGAGGGCGACGAGGAATGCCGGGGACGTGCCGGTGAAGGCGTGGGCGCGCACATTGCCTTCGGTGGCGTGGGTTCCGGTGGGGTCCGTACGGACCCAGGTGACGCCGTCGAGGGCCGCGCCGCGGACCTGCCAGCCGGCGGCGTGGAGTTCGAGCCGGATGGGGCGGCCGAGTTCGTCGACGGCCAGGTCGACGGAGCCCCGGTGGTCGCCGGAGGGGGTGGTGATCTGTGAGACGTAGCGCCAGCCGGAGGGGCCGGGCGCGCAGTGGAAGTGTTCTTCACCGAGGGGGGTGTGGTCGTGCGGGTCATGGAGCGAATATCGGCCGCGGGGCATGGGTCGGTCCTCGGGAGGGGGCGCTTCCAGGAGCGGTAGCGGGGGCGGGACGGGGCAGACCCCCCGGCACGGGGGTGCGGGGGGTCTGCCTGAGTCCTCTACGGGTGTCCGGGACGGCGTCGCGTCGGTGCGCGGGCGCCGCCGGCCGGGGGCATCAGTAGCGGTAGTGGTCCGGCTTGTACGGGCCCTCGACCTCGACGCCGATGTAGGCGGCCTGCTCCGGGCGGAGGGTCGTGAGCTTCACGCCGAGCGACGCGAGGTGGAGGCGGGCGACCTTCTCGTCCAGGTGCTTCGGGAGGACGTAGACGTCGGTCGGGTACTCCTCCGGCTTCGTGAAGAGCTCGATCTGGGCCAGGGTCTGGTCGGCGAAGGAGTTCGACATCACGAAGGACGGGTGGCCGGTCGCGTTGCCCAGGTTGAGCAGGCGGCCTTCCGACAGGACGATGAGGACCTTGCCGTCCTCGAACGTCCAGGTGTGGACCTGCGGCTTGACCTCGTCCTTGACGATGCCGGGGATCTTGGCGAGACCGGCCATGTCGATCTCGTTGTCGAAGTGACCGATGTTCCCGACGATGGCCTGGTGCTTCATCTTGGCCATGTCGGCGGCCATGATGATGTCCTTGTTGCCGGTCGTGGTGATGAAGATGTCCGCCGTCTCGACGACCTCGTCGAGGGTCGTGACCTGGTAGCCGTCCATCGCCGCCTGGAGCGCGCAGATCGGGTCGATCTCGGTGACGATGACGCGGGCGCCCTGGCCACGGAGGGACTCGGCGCAGCCCTTGCCGACGTCGCCGTAACCGCAGACCACCGCCGTCTTGCCGCCGATGAGGACGTCGGTGGCGCGGTTGATGCCGTCGATGAGGGAGTGGCGGCAGCCGTACTTGTTGTCGAACTTCGACTTCGTCACGGCGTCGTTCACGTTGATCGCCGGGAAGAGGAGGGAGCCGGCCTGGTGCATCTCGTACAGGCGGTGGACGCCGGTGGTGGTCTCCTCGGTCACGCCGCGGATCTCGGACGCGAGCTGGGTCCACTTCTGCGGGTTCTCGCCGAGGGTGCGGTTGAGGAGACGGAGGATGTGGCCGTACTCCTCGCTGTCCGCGGTGGCCGGGTCCGGGGCGGAGCCGGCCTTCTCGAACTCGACGCCCTTGTGGACGAGGAGGGTGGCGTCACCACCGTCGTCCAGGATCATGTTCGGGCCGCCGGTGGGCGAGTTCGGCCAGGTGAGGGCCTGCTCGGTGCACCACCAGTACTCCTCGAGGGTCTCGCCCTTCCAGGCGAAGACCGGGACGCCCTGCGGGTTCTCCGGGGTGCCGTTCGGGCCGACGGCGATGGCCGCGGCGGCGTGGTCCTGGGTGGAGAAGATGTTGCAGGAGGCCCAGCGGACCTCGGCGCCGAGGGCGACGAGCGTCTCGATGAGGACGGCGGTCTGCACGGTCATGTGCAGGGAGCCGGTGACGCGGGCGCCGGCGAGCGGCTGCTGCTCGGCGTACTCGCGGCGGATCGACATCAGGCCGGGCATCTCGTGCTCGGCGAGGGTGATCTCCTTGCGGCCGAAGGCGGCGAGGGAGAGGTCGGCGACCTTGAAGTCCTGGTGGGTGGCAGTCGTCATGACTGGAGCTGCTCCTCGTGTGGTCGAGTGCGAGGGTCGGTTGGCGCCGGGCGCCACGGAACGCCCAGGGCATACGAATGCCCGGGTTCTCCACGGTGCCGTCGTCGGAGGCCCTCTCTCCCTCGGCCGGTCCGTGCGGACCGCCCGACCGCCATCAGCAGCGACGTCTGGCTGTCACGAATCTACACCGGACAGTGCGGTGTGCCACAGTCCGCATCGAGGGGTGGGACGGGCTCGAATGCCCGTACGGACCAGTGCGGCCCCCGAGACCAGGAGGGTCTCGGGGGCCGCGTGGGGATGGTGAGGTCAGTGACCTGCGCCGCCCGGCGACTTGGCCGGGTTCGTGCCGGCCGAGGCGGCCTTCTCGCTGTAGACGTCGGGCTCCAGGTAGATCACCCGGGCGATCGGGACGGCGGCGCGGATGCGGGCCTCGGCGGCGTTGATGGCGTTCGCGACCTCGGCGGCCGAGTCGTCGTGCTGGACGGCGATCTTGGCGGCGACGAGGAGTTCCTCCGGGCCGAGGTGGAGGGTCCGCATGTGGATGAGGCGGGTGACGGTCTCGCCGTCCACGACCGCGGCCTCGATCTTCTTGACGTCGTCGGTGCCGGCGGCCTCGCCGAGGAGCAGCGACTTGGTCTCGGCGGCCAGCACGATCGCGATGACGATGAGCAGGACGCCGATGCAGAGGGTGCCGATGCCGTCCCAGATCCCGTCGCCGGTCAGCAGGGCCAGGCCGACGCCGCCGAGCGCGAGGATGAGGCCGACGAGGGCGCCGAGGTCCTCCAGGAGGACGACGGGCAGCTCGGGGGCCTTCGCCCGGCGGACGAACTCCTTCCAGGAGAGGTTGCCGCGGAGCGGGTTGGACTCCTTGATGGCGGTGCGGAAGGAGAAGGACTCGGCGATGATCGCGAAGACGAGGACGCCGACCGGCCAGTACCAGGCCTCGATCTCGTGGGGGTGCTTGATCTTCTCGTAGCCCTCGTAGATGGCGAACATGCCACCGACGGAGAAGAGCACGATGGAGACGAGGAAGGCGTAGATGTACCGCTCGCGCCCGTAGCCGAAGGGGTGCTGCGGGGTGGCCTCGCGCTGGGCCTTCTTGCCGCCGAGCAGCAGGAGACCCTGGTTGCCGGAGTCGGCGAGCGAGTGGACGCTCTCCGCGAGCATCGACGACGAACCGCTGAAGAGGAACGCCACGAACTTGGCTACGGCGATCGCCAGGTTGGCGGCGAGAGCCGCCACGATCGCCTTGGTTCCGCCTGACGCGCTCATGGGTGTACGTGGTCCCTTCGTCGATGCACCGGCTCTGTCGCCGCGGTTCGGCCGGTCATTGTCGCATCAGGCCACGACGGTCGCGCGGAAGACCGTCCCCGTACCCGTGAGTTCGGCGGGTTCGCCGGCCGGGACGAAGACGGATTCGCCGGGGGCGAGAGTGATGTCGCCCGCCTTCGGCCGGCCGGCGACGGCCAGCAGGATCTGCGGGGTCGGTGCGGTCAGGTCGGTGGGGGCCGCGCCCTCCGGCCGTACGAGACGGGAGAGCCGGAACTCGTCGATCGGGGTGTCGTAGACCTCCTCGCCGGTCGGGGAGGCCTCGGGGCGCAGGACGGTGGCGTCGTTCGGCTCGAAGCGGACGACACGCAGCAGTTCGGGGACGTCGATGTGCTTGGGGGTGAGTCCGCAGCGCAGCACGTTGTCGGAGTTGGCCATGATCTCGACGCCGAGGCCGCTCAGGTAGGCGTGCGGGACGCCGGCGCCGAGGTAGAGGGCCTCGCCGGGCTGGAGCAGGACCCGGTTGAGGAGCATGGCGGCGATGACGCCGGGGTCGCCCGGGTAGTGGTGGGCGAGGCTCGCGTACGGGGCGTGGGCGCCGCCGAGGCGGTCGGCCGCGGCGGCCGCCTCCGTGACGGTGTGCGCCATCTCGTCCGGGTCGGCGGTGAGCAGGGCCGTCAGGACCTCGCGGAGGGCGGCCTCCTCGGGGTGGGCGTGGAGCAGGTCCACGTACGGCTTGAGCGAGTCGACGCCCAGCTCGGCGAGGAGGTCGGCGGCGTCGGCGGGGGTACGGAACCCGCACAGGCCCTCGAACGGAGTGAGCGCGCAGATCAGCTCGGGCTTGTGGTTGGCGTCCTTGTACGTGCGGTGCGGGGCGTCGACCGGGATGCCGGCGGCCTCCTCCGCGGCGTGGCCCGCCCGCGCCTGGGCGAGGTCCGGGTGGACCTGGAGGGAGAGGGGGGCACCGGCGGCGAGGATCTTCAGCAGGAACGGCAGACGCGGTCCGAACGCGTCGACGGAACGCTGCCCCAGTTCGCGTACGGGATCGGCGGCGATCAGTTCGTTCAGCGGGCCGCGCTCGGTGCGGGAGGGCGCGCCGGGGTGGGCGCCCATCCACATCTCGGCCTGGGGTTCGCCGGTCGGGGCGATTCCGAGCAGTTCCGGGATGGCCGTCGTGGATCCCCAGGCGTAGGGGCGGACGGTGTTGACGAGGCGGTCCATGGTGCCTGCCAGCTCCTCGGTGGTGATGACGGATGGTGAGGTGAGGGGTGTCGGGTGACAGGTGACAGGTGACAGGGGGTGGGTGACTGGAGTGTTACGGGGGGTGGGCTGGGGGGTGGATGGGGCGGGGGGTTGGGGGGCCTGCGGGCGGCCCGGGTGGGCCTTGGCCTTGGCCTTGGCCTGGGCCTGGGCCTGGGCCTGGCCTGGCCTGGCCTGGGCCCTGGCCCCCGTTAGAGGGCCGTGCGGCCCGGGGTGGCCAGAGCCAGGTAGACGGCGGCGAAGTCGGTCACGGCGAGAAGTTCCGCCAAGGTCTCCAGGTCACCACCTTCCTCCGGTTCCAGCTCGCTGACAGCCGTCTCATGGCTGAGGGCCAGCTCCCGGGCCGCATGCGCGGCGGTGAGGCCGTCGGACGGACGATCCCTCAGCAACACCACCCGGGCGCGCAGCGCCTGCGGCTCCTCCACCCGGTCGCGGAAGAAGTCCTCGGGATCGGCGCCCGCCGCGTAGTCGCCGGCCAGCAGGACACCGTGGGCGGGCATGGCCTCCGGGAGCTCCGCCGCCAGTGCCGGCAGCCCGGCGAGTTCGGCGAGGACCGCGGCGAAACGGCGGCCCGCCGGGCCGGCCGCTGCGCCCTCCGTCCAGATCAGCGGCAAGGTGTCCGCGAGCTCCGCGGCCAGCGTCTTCGCCGGGTTGCTGTACGTGGCGATGGCCGGGCCGCAGCGTTCGGCCGTACGGTCCAGGCGGTCGGCCACCCTCTCCAGCACCTCCGGCGGCGCCTCCAGCAGACCGACCCGGTCCAGGAGCATCAGCAGCGGGGTGAACAGGGCCCAGAGGCTGCCCGGACTCGCCGCGATGTTCTCGGCGTACTCGTCGGGGGCCTCGTTCGGGGCGGTGGCCATCGGCACGAACAGCCCGCGAGAGCCGCTCACCGCCTCGGCGAGCGGCGACGCCTTCGGGGCGACCGCGACGACGGTGATGCCCCGGCGGTAGGCCTGCTCGGCCAGGAGCGCGAGGCCCGGCTCGGAACCGTCCGTGGTCGGCAACAGCAGCAGGTCCACGGAGCCCGCCCAGCCGGGGAGGGCCCAGCGCAGCGCGCCCGCCGCGGGGGCTACGCCGGTGGGCTGGAGCCGTACGACCGGAGCGGAGGCGCCTGCCAGGGCGCCGATCAGGTCGGCGACGGCCGCGGCGGCCGTGCCGGGGCCCGCGACGAGGACGGCGCGGGGGCGGCCCTCGGGGCGGAGGTCCGCGATGCCGGCCTCGGCGGCGTGCCGGGCCGCGGTCCGTACCCGGGCGCCTGCCGCGGCGGCGCCGCGCAGGAGGCCGCGGCGGTCGGCCAGGGCGAGGTCGTCCGGGGCGTCGAGGAGGGTCTCGTCGAGCATGTGCGGTGCCTCCGGTCGCGTCGTCGTCACGCCGGCCCCTGCGGGGCGCTTGGCGCGGGCCTGGTGGTGTTGCCTCGCGTTTCCCTGGCGGGTGCGGGGCCTGGTCGGTGCGGGGCCTGCTGGGTGCGGGGCCTGCTGGGTGCGGGGCCTGCTGGGTGCGCCCGGCCTTCGGCCGGGCTTGTCGGTTCCCACCCGCACCACCCGTACAACTGGGAGGGCAGAGGTGCCGGTCTTCCCGTACGGGGTGCTCGCCGTCGGCGGCTGACCCCGAACCGCCGGGCTGCCGGCGCCGTGGCGGCCACCGTCCGAGGGACAGGCCGGCCTGCGCCGGATACCGCCTGGCGGGCGGGCCGGTGGCCCTGGGCCGGGCACCGGCTGACAAGCGAGGCCCGTGACCTGAGCCGCGTACCGCCTGGCGGGCGGGCCCGTGACCCTGGGGCGGACACCGTCTGACAGGCGAGGCCAGTGGTCTGGACCGTGGCACCGCCTGGCGGGCGGGCCATTGACCCTGGGCCGGGCACCGGCTGACAAGCGAGGCCCGTGACCTGAGCCACGTACCGCCTGGCGGGCGGAGCCGTGACCCTGTGGGGCGGACACCGTCTGACGGGCGAGGCCGCCGACCTGGGCCGTGGCACGTACCGCCTGGCGGGCGGAGCCGGTGGCCTGGTCTGGTACCGCCTGACCGACAGGCCGGTGACCGTGGCGGGTACCGCCTGGCGGGCGGGCCGGTGCCCCTGGGCCGGATACCGCCTGGCGGGCGAGCCGGTGAACCTGGGCCAGGTACCGCGCCTGACGGGCGGAGTCGGTGGCCTGGGCCGGATATCGCCTGGCAGACGGGCCCGGTGTCCTCGGCCGGACACCGCCTGGCGGGCGGGCCGGTGGCCTGGGGCCTGGCATGTCCCGCCTGACGGGCGGGCCAGCGGCCTGGGCCCGTACCGCGTCGGACGGGCGGGGCCGGTGGCCTGGGTCGGGCACCGTCTGAAAGGCCGAGCCGATGGCCAGATACCGCCTGACGGGCCGAGCCCGTCGCCTGGGCCCGGCACCTTCTGACTGGCGGAGCCGGTCGCCTGGGTCGGGGCGGGTACCGCCTGACATCGGAGCCCGTCGCCTGCGCCAAGCACCGCCCGACGGGCCGAGCCAGTCCGTCTGACAGGCCGGCCCCGTCGCCTGAGCCGGGCACCGGTTGACAGGCCGAGATCGTCGCCGGGCAGCGGCTGGCGCGCCCAGTCAGCGGTCGGGGGACGGGTCACCGTCTGGGGCCCGGGGGTTACGGGCGGCGGGCCTCGTCGGTCAGGAGGACCGGGATGTCGTCGCGGACCGGGTAGGCGAGGCCGCAGTCGGGGCTGGTGCAGATGAGTTCGGGGGTCTCGGCCGTCGTGCGGTCGTTCAGCGGAGCGTGGCACGCGGGGCAGGCCAGGATCTCCAGGAGGCCGGCTTCGAGCGGCATGGGGTGTCCCTTCGAACATGCGGTTTCGGGCCAGGTCAGCCTACCGCCGGGGGGCGGGGGGTGCCCCGCTCCCCGGCGGCGGGCCGGGGACGGTCAGTCCGTCGAGCGGACCAGGGCGAGGACCTCGTCGCGGACCTTGGCCATGGTCGCCGCGTCGCGGGCCTCGACGTTGAGGCGGAGCAGCGGCTCCGTGTTGGAGGCGCGGAGGTTGAACCACCAGTCCTCGGCCGACACCGTCAGGCCGTCGAGCTCGTCGAGGGTGACGTCCGCGCCCTCGTACGCCGCGCGCACCTTGGCCGCGCTGGCCGTCTGGTCCGCGACGGTGGAGTTGATCTCGCCGGAGGAGGCGTAGCGGTCGTACGCCGCGACCAGGCCGGACAGGGCCCCGTCCTGGCCGCCGAGGGCGGCGAGGACGTGCAGGGCGGCCAGCATGCCCGTATCGGCGTTCCAGAAGTCCTTGAAGTAGTAGTGCGCCGAGTGCTCGCCGCCGAAGATCGCGCCGGTCTTCGCCATCTCCTCCTTGATGAAGGAGTGGCCCACCCGGGTGCGGACCGGCTCTCCGCCCTGCTCGCGGACGACCTCCGGCACCGACCAGGAGGTGATCAGGTTGTGGATGATCGTTCCGCCGGGGTGCTTGGCGAGTTCGCGCGCGGCGACCAGGGCGGTGATCGCGGACGGGGAGACGGGCTCGCCGCGCTCGTCGACGACGAAGCAGCGGTCGGCGTCGCCGTCGAAGGCGAGGCCGAGGTCGGCGCCCTCGGCGCGGACGCGGGCCTGGAGGTCGACGATGTTCTTGGGGTCGAGCGGGTTCGCCTCGTGGTTGGGGAAGGTGCCGTCCAGCTCGAAGTACATGGGAACGAGGTCGAGCGGCAGGCCCTCGAAGACCGTGGGGACCGTGTGGCCGCCCATGCCGTTGCCCGCGTCGACGACGACCTTCAGCGGGCGGATCGCGGTGAGGTCCACGAGGGCCTTCAGGTGGCCGGCGTAGTCGGTGAGGGTGTCCCGGTGGGTGACCGTGCCCGGGGTCGCCGCGGCCTCGGGGGCGCCCTCCTCCGACCAGCGCTCCGCGAGCTCGCGGATCTCCGACAGGCCGGTGTCCTGGCCGACCGGGGCGGCGCCGGCGCGGCACATCTTGATGCCGTTGTACTGGGCCGGGTTGTGCGAGGCGGTGAACATGGCGCCGGGCAGCCCGAGGCTGCCGGACGCGAAGTACAGCTGATCGGTGGAGCAGAGCCCGATCAGGGTGACGTCGGCTCCGAGGCGGGCCGCGCCGCGCGCGAACGCGTCGGCCAGACCGGGCGACGAGGGGCGCATGTCGTGGCCGATGACGATCGCGTCGGCGTCCGTCACCCGTACGAAGGCGGCACCGAAGAGCTCGGCGAGCGTCTCGTCCCACTGGTCGGGTACCACTCCGCGGACGTCGTACGCCTTCACGATCTGCGACAGATCGGCAGTCACGGATCCACCCTCCTGAGTTCTCGGCACGCGAGTGCGGCGCGTGTACGGAACGCCAAAACTACCCGGAGCGGTGAGGGGGTACGCGGACGGTGGCCGGTTGCGGTCAGTTGTCGGGCGAACGGAGGACCCTCAGGTGGCCCCGGCGGCCGACCTCCATCGGGTCGCCGCCACGGCCGCCGCCGCCCTTGCCGCCGGCTTCGGCGGCGCGTTCCTGGGGGCGGGCCGCCTCCCGTACCGCGTTGGCCAGGGCTTCGAGGTCGTCGCCGCTGGGGCGGGTCGGGGCGGAGGCGTCGGTGAGCCGCACCACCTCCCAGCCGCGCGGGGCGGTGAGGCGCTCGCTGTGCTCGGCGCACAGGTCGTAGCAGTGGGGCTCGGCGTAGGTGGCGAGCGGGCCGAGGACCGCAGTCGAGTCGGCATAGACGTACGTCAGTGTCGCGACGGCAGGGCGGCCGCACGCAGTGCGCGAACAGCGACGTACAGGGCTCACGACGTTGGACGGTACCGCACTCTTGAGCGGGCCGCGACGACTCTCCCTCAGGTCACTCCACCGTGTCGCGCTGTGACCTCCGCCACCACCCGTTTCGTGGTGGCTGCCCTGACCTGCGCGGGAGGGGGCGCACGGGGGTGGGGGCAGGAGTCGATCCGGACAGTCGGGGGTAGAGATCCGGTCAACCGCGGCCAGATGGCCGATCGTGACGGGCTGTCGAATCGGGCGGACGGTTGGCCGGAATGTTCAGTTTTCGACATGGGGTCGGGTGGTGGTCCCGGGGCGGCGGGGAACGTGGCGAGGATGCGCCACGGTGCGCGGAGACCGATGAGGGTTACGCTGCGTCAGTGATGGACAGTCCTGTGCCGCCGAGCCCCCCGCACCGCTCCACGGAGCCTCCGGCGGAGCCTCGGGTCCGCCGCCGCGACCGGCACGGCCGCGGGATGCGGGGACCGGTCGCTCCGCCGCAGGTGCCGCTCTCCACGAGCCGGGCCGACACCTTCCGCGACCTCGTCCTCGACTCGGTGGAGCGGCTCGAGCGGCGCTGGCCGCAGCTCGCCGATGTCGAGTTCCTCGTGATGGAGGTGCCGCCCGCGGTGTCGGGCGAGACCGTGCCGCTGGGCGGGTCGGTGCCCGCCGAGAAGAACGAGCCCGCGCGCGTGGTCGTCTACCGGCGGCCGGTCGAGATCCGGTCCAAGAACCGCGACGAGCGGGCGCTGCTCGTCCACGAGGTGGTCGTCGAGCAGGTCGCCGAGCTCCTCGGCCTCTCCCCCGAGTCGGTCGATCCCCGGTACGGGCAGGACTAGGCGCCAGGCGGACCAGAGCCGGGCAGGGCCTAGTCCAGGACCCCGAGGTCCTGGTGGGCCGACGGGACCTCCACCGTGCCGTGGTCGTCCACGAAGGTCTGGACGGTGAACATCGGGGTGCCGTCCTGCGGCAGCGCGAGCGTGCGGGCCGCGTGCACCGGGCCGCCGGAGACCTTTTCGACGGTCAGCGCGTAGGAACCCTTGACGCCTCCGGGGACCAGGTCGGTCAGGCTCGTCGTGGTGCCCGCCTTGAGGGAGACCGTCCTGGTCACCGGCGTACCGCCCTCGGAACCCGCCGACGCGGTGACCTTGACCTGGGCGGCGGCGCCCGGCGCGGTCAGCGAGAGCGTCGAGGCCTTGGCCCGGTTGTCGGCGACCGTCGCCCGGGCGGAGATCGCCGCCGTCGCCGGCACGAACGCGACCTCGGTGTTCTCACCCTTGCCGCGGACGACCCGGAGGGCCGCCACGAACGGGGTGGGCTTCTTCGGGTCGCTCGGGGTGAGCAGCAGGGAGGCCGCCTGCCCGCGGGTCAGGTCGGGCAGGTCGAGGGCGGCCGTCATCCCGGACTTCACGTGCAGGGTCCCGGCGCCCGCCGGGACGATCGTGCCCGTCTGGGTGGCCAGCTGGACCTTCAGGTCGGCGTCGTCGTCGCCGGGGACGAAGGCCACCAGGCGTACGGAGGTGGCGTCGGCCGGGATGCCGGGGAGTACGGCGGTGGTCGCCGGGTCCGCGGCGGCGGCGAGCCAGTCGCTGCCGAGCTTCTCGTCGGCGGAGCCGACGGCGGCGCCGACCCGGCCGCTGCGGGTGGTGACGTGGACGGTGACGGACTGCTGGGGGGCCGCGGCCGTGAGGGTGGAGAGCAGGACCGGGACCGTGGCGTGGGCGGGGACCGGGATGCCGTCGGTGAACTGGGACTTGAGGACGCCCTCGGGGCCGTACAGCTCGATGTCGGCGACGGCGGCGGTGTCGTCCGGGTTGGTGAGGTGGACGTAGTCCTGGCGCTCCTTGGCGGTGGAGGCCGCCGGGAACCAGAAGTCGGTGTCGGCGGCGCCGCAGCTGAGGCCGAGGAGGCCGCGCGCGCCGCCCGCGGGGACGACGGTGGTCTGCTGGACGGTCCAGCCGGGGGCGAGGGTGCCGGTGGCGGCGCCGGTGAGGGCGGGGGCGCCGGGGCCGTCCGCTTCGGAGGTGACGGGCTTGCCGGGGGCGGTGACGGGGGCCGGGATCTTGGGGGTCTTGGCCTTGCCGCCCTGGGCGGTGCCGCCGGACGCGGTGGTGCTCGCGGCGGCGGTCAGCTGGGCGGTGGGCTGCCCGGCCTTGCCGGGGCTGCCCTGACCGGTCGCCGTGCCCGTGCCCGTGCCCGGCGGGGTGTACGAGGTGTAGCGGGTCTCGGCCACCTCGGAGGTGCTGGGCGCCGGGCAGGCCAGGCCCGTCCGCTCGACGGGCAGCCGCGAGGCGGCCTTGGCCTCGGGGGCGGGGGCCCCGTCGGGGGCGGTGAGCGAGGCGAAGCCGGTGACGGCGGCGAGCGTCGTCGCGACCGCGATCAGGGAGAGGGTCGTGCGCTTCACTGGTTGCTCCCGTCGGGACGCTGCTCGGTCTCGTGGCCCTGGGGGTATCCGTAGCCGTAGGTGTACGGGTCGTACTGCTGCGGGTCGTACGGCTGCTGCTGCGGGTCGTACGGCCGGCCCTGGAACTGGTCCTGGTCCTGGGCCTGGCCCTGGTCGTACTGCTGCTGGTCGTAACCCTGTTCGCCGTAGGGCTGCTGCTGGTCGTACTGCTGCGGCTGCTGTTCGTAGCCCTGCTGGGGGTACGCGTAGGGCTGCTGCTGGTACGGGTCGGAGCCGAACTCCTGGTAGTAGCCCTGCTCCTGGTACCCCTGGGCCTGCGGCTGCTCCTGGGCCTGGGCGTAGGCCGGGTCGTACCCGCCGTCTCCCCATCCCTGGGGGTCCTGGGCACCGTGGGCGTCGTGGGTCTGCTGGGTCTGCTGCTCGGGGATCGCGGCGGCTTCCGGTGCCTGGTCGGACCCGGTCCCGGCGGCCTCGGCGGCCGCGGCCTCCGCCTCGGCGGCGGCGCGCAGCCGGCGGGCCCGGCGGCCGTCGCCCTCGGTCGCCTGGGCGGGGATCGCGAGCTCCTCCTCGGGGAGGTCGTCGTCGATCTCGCGTCGGCGGCCGGGAAGGGCGAGCACCAGGAGGACCACGGCGAGGCCGACCTGGGCCCAGATCCACAGGGTGTGGGTGAACGGCTGGTCGTACGTGAGGTCGAGACGGCCGCCCTGGGCGGGGAGCTCGAAGCCCTGGGCCCAGCCGTCGACGGTGGTCCGGGTCAGTTCCTTGCCGTCGAGGGTGGCGGTCCAGCCCTCGTCGGCGCGGTCGGCGAGGCGCAGGACGCGGCCCGTGGGGCCGGCCGGGACGTCGGTGTGCGCCTCGACGGGGCCGGCGGCGACGGCGACCGGGCCGGTGGGCTTGCCGGCCGTGCCCGTCGCCGGCTTCCCGGCCGTCTGCGGGGCGGGCGGGACGATCATGACGCGGGCGATCTCGCGGTCCACCCGCCACAGCGCGCCGCCGTCGAGCTGGCTGAGGCGGCTGAGCCCGGGGGTGGAGTCGAGGACGCGGCTCATCTGGCGCGGCGCCCCGTCCCGTACCAGGACGTAGCGGATCGCGTAGCCGCTGAGCTGCTCGGTCTGGTCGGCGCCGGAGCCGGCGACCAGGTGGGCGACGACGGCGTCGAGACGGGCGTCGCCCTCGGCGCCCGCGGTGAGTTCGGCGTCGCCGAGACGGGCACCGGAGCCGCGGACCAGGGTGTAGGCGACCTCGGCGGGCGAGGTGCCGCCGAGGACGAGGGTGCGGGGCTGGTCGCGGGTGCCGGACTCCTCGGCGACGAACGCCGGGACCTGGACCGGGTCACGGCGGGTCAGCGGGCCGTCGGCGCCGCCGATCATCCAGCCGACGGCGGCGACGGCCGGGCCGAGGGCGCAGGCGAGGGCGACGAGGGCGGCGACCGGCTGGCGCCAGCCGAAGCCGTGGGCGGCGACGCGGGTGCGGCCACCCTCGGCGCCGATCATGCCGGCGGCGATGAGGGCGGCGCCGTAGACGAGGGTGGCGGGTCCGGCCCAGCCGGTGCCGCCCGCGCCGTTGGTCAGGACGGCGAAGAGGAGGCCGGCGAGGGCGGCGGCCCAGGCGGCGCGGACCGCGAGCTGCCGCTCCTCGCGGAGCAGCCCGGAGAGGCCGGCGAGGACGAGGCCCAGGAGGAGGAGGCCGCCGGTGGTGCCGGGGCCGCCGGGGCTGGTGCCGAGCAGGTCGAGGGCGCCGGCCGTGCCCGTGCGGATGTCGAGGCCCGCCTCGCGCAGGAACGCGGCCGGGTCGGTGAGCAGGGTCAGCGACCAGGGGGCGAGGACGAGCAGCGGGGTGCCGACGGCGGCCAGGAAGCGCAGCCCGTACGCGGTGATGTCGGAGCGGCGTACGACGAGGACGCCGATGCCGAGGAGGACGGCGAGCGGCCACACGACCGGGGTGAAGGCGGTCGTGAAGGTGAGCAGGAAGGTGTACGCCCAGGTGGCGCGCCAGCTGCCCCGCTCCGGCCGGTTGAAGCCGTGGGCGGCGACGGCGGCGCGGGCCGTCAGCGGGAGCAGGATCGCGAGGACCGCGGTGCCGAGCCGGCCGGTGGCGAGGGCCCCGGTGGCGGCGGGCAGGAAGGCGTACGCGATGGCGCCCCAGGCGCGCAGCAGCCGGGACTCGACGATGCCGCGGGCGGCGAAGTACGCGGTGAATCCGGCGAGCGGGACCGAGCAGACGAGCAGCAGGGTCAGCGCGGTGGAGGTGGAGCCGAGGAACAGCGCGGAGAGCGCGGCCAGTACGGCGAGGTAGGGCGGGGCGGTCTGGGTGCCGCCGGTGCCGAGCGGGTGCCAGCCGTCGGCGTACCGCGACCAGAGTTCGGAGACGGTGTCGGGGGCGGGCAGCAGGGCGCCGCCGGCCAGCGAGCCGCCGGCGAAGAGGTTGCGGCAGGCGACCAGGGAGATGAGGAGGAGCAGGGCGAAGAGGACCGGGCCCGGCTTGCGGGCGATCTTCTTGAGCCGGGCGAACTGCTCGATCTCCAGGTAGTCGGCGTCGTCGCCGCCGGGTCCTGACTCGACGACGCCGTGGCGGGAGCCGGCGTCGGCGTCGGAGCCGCCGAAGTTGGCGGTGAACTGTTCGACGGCGGCGCGGATCGTGGCGCCGGGCGGCGGGAACAGCGGGCGGAGCTCGCTCGCGGGAACGGCGGCGTTCTTGCGCCGCTTGCGGCCGGCCAGGATCTTCTCGGGGCGCAGCAGGGTGGCGAGCAGGCCCATGACCTCGTCGACGGCCTGCCCGGGGACCTTGCCGACGAGGTAGGCGAGGGTGCGGAGCAGGGTGCTGACGACGAGCCGGGCGAGGACGTACGGGAGGGCGGCGCCACGGGTGTTGACGAGGAGGGTGTAGACGGCGCCGGCCTTGTCGACGCGGTGCGGGTTGGCGGCGGTGCGCCCGGCGCAGTCGACGGTGCGGCGCTCGCGGGCGGAGGCCTCGGCGTGCCGCAGGACGGCGTCGGGGGCGACGAGGACGCGGTGGCCGGCGGAGTGGGCCCGCCAGCACAGGTCGACGTCGTCGCGCATGAGGGGCAGGCGCCGGTCGAAGCCGCCGAGCTCCTCGAAGACGTCGCGCCGGACGAGCATGCCGGCGGTGGAGACGGAGAGGACGGAGCGGACCTGGTCGTGCTGGCCCTGGTCCTGCTCGCGGCGGTCGAGTCCGGTCCAGCGGCGGCCGCTGCGGGCGATGGAGACGCCGGTCTCCAGGAGCTGCTTCCTGTCGTACCAGCCGCGCAGTTTGGGGCCGATGACGGCGGCGTCCGCGTCGGATTCGGCGACGCGCAGGAGTTCGGCGAGGGCGCCGGGCTCGGGGGCGCAGTCGTCGTGGAGCAGCCAGAGCCACTGGACCGGTTCGCCGTACGGGAGTTCGGGGAGGTCGTAGGCCTCGTCGTTCCAGCTGCGGCTGACCGGGTCCCAGCCGCTGGGGCGCTTCAGATAGGGGAGGTCCTCGGGTCCGAGCACGGGCGCGGTGCGGGCGGCCTCCTCGACGGCGGCGCCGAAGCCGGTGCGGCGCGCGAGGTGCAGGACCCGGTCGGCGCCGACGGCGTCGGCGAGGAGCTGCGCCGAGTCGTCGGCGCTGCCGGTGTCGGCGGCGACCACGTTCTGCACGGGGCGTTCCTGGGCGAGCAGCCCGGCGAGGGCGTCCGGCAGCCAGCGGGCGCCGTCGTGGGTGACGAGCACGGCGGTGACGACGTGTCGCGGAAACTCAGGAGTTGAGGACATCGAGCTACGGGCCCTCCGGCCGGGGTCGCCCGCGGGGGGCGTGGGGAGCGTCTCGGACGGAGGCCCACACTAACGGCTGCACGCGGAGCGGTCCGCCGCCCTGTGGACAGAGCGGGAGGAACGCCGGGGGCGGAGGAGGGGGGAACGCTCTGTACAGGGCGGGGGGACGTCGGGGGCAGAGCGGGAGGAAGGGATTCCGGCGGAGACGACGAACGGTCCGCCGCCTGTGGGTGAACCACAGGGGGCGGACCGTTCGTCGTGTCCTCGTGCGCGCGGCCTGGCGCGCGGGGCCCGGCAGGCTTCGCGCCGTTCAGACGGCGGCCTTCTTCAGGCGGCGCCGCTCACGCTCGGAGAGGCCTCCCCAGATTCCGAACCGCTCGTCGTTCTGCAGGGCGTATTCGAGGCATTCGGAGCGGACCTCGCAGGCGAGGCAGACCTTTTTCGCCTCGCGGGTCGAGCCGCCCTTCTCGGGAAAGAAGGACTCGGGATCGGTCTGGGCGCACAGCGCGCGCTCCTGCCAGCCGAGTTCTTCGTCCGCGTCCTCGACCAGCAGTTCCTGGAACAACTCGGTCATGTGCGCCCCTCGTCTGTTCTGTGCGTCCCCGTGGTGTTGCCGTTGCGAACCCGGCCTAACGACACGAGTGAAATTACAAGTTCGTGCTCTGCGCGAGTCAAGCCGAGATCTGCTATTGGGCCTCGTATTCACTCTGCGGAACCAAGCGTATGCGGAAAGTGTTCAAATCACCAAAAAACGTGACACATGCCACCGGCCTGGGTGCACCGTGCGACCTCTCGCGAAAGAGGACGTCCGAGACTTGGATCTTGTTGCGATCCAGCCATGGAAGCGATCCGGATCACAGTCCGGTCACGGACCGATCAGGACCCCGCGTGGTGACCGAGCGTGTTCGATCGCGCGGGTGCCGCCATGTTTACGGGCACGGTTGAAGCGCCATCTGTCCTGGTCCACGCCTGAGCAAACCTTTCTCCACGCACGGTAACCGGATGAGGTGAAACATTACCCCCAAATCGGGCATTGAGTTGACAGTCGGGTACCGTTCCGGCCACCTTTGGTGGCATGCCAGCGACCGCAGCGCTCTCCGCGACCCACAGCCGTGGGTTCCGCAGCGCTGTCCAGGCGCGCTGTTGCTGTTGCTGTCCCAGCTGTTGATGCCGTAGAGCTCCAGCCGCTCCTTCCCACGGAGCCCCGGCCTTTCCCCCAGCGTCACCCTGCGTCACTCGCGTCACCTCTCTTCTCGTGACCCCCACCGCTTCTGTTTCTGCTGAGGAACCACCCCACCCATGAACATGGACAGCGACCTTCAGATCGCCGGCGACATCCTCGAGGTCCCGCACCTCCTCCAGCCCGAGCGCGCCCACCCCGAGACGGTGGCCGACTTCGCCGGGCTCGCCCGCTCGATCGCCGACGACCGCGCCCAGTGGGCCCCGTACGTCGAGTACGACGCCACGACCCGCTGGTACCACCGGCTGCGCACCGGCCCCGGCTACGAGGTGTGGCTGCTCTCCTGGGTGCCCGGCCAGGGCAGCGGACTGCACGACCACGGCGTCTCCTCCGGCGTACTGACCGTCCTGGAAGGCGAACTGACGGAGCGTACGGAGCAGGGCGCGCGGGCGCTCACGCCGGGCTCGCAGCGGGTGTTCGCGCCGGGGTACGTGCACGAGGTCCTCAACGACTCCCTCGAACCGGCCGTCAGCCTGCACGTCTACTTCCCCGGCCTCACCGAGATGCCCATGCACGAGTCGCTCCAGGCCCAGTGCTCCCCCGAACCCTCCGGTGCGGCCGTCGTCTGACCGCCTGAGAGACTGCTGGGCATGCGCATTGTGGTTCTGGCCGGCGGCATCGGTGGTGCCCGTTTCCTTCGCGGCCTCAAGCAGGCCGCGCCTGACGCGGAGATCACGGTCATCGGCAACACCGGTGACGACATCCATCTCTTCGGGCTGAAGGTCTGCCCCGACCTGGACACGGTGATGTACACCCTCGGCGGTGGCATCAACGAGGAACAGGGCTGGGGACGTACGGACGAGTCCTTCACCGTCAAGGAGGAGCTCGCGGCGTACGGCGTCGGACCCGAGTGGTTCGGGCTCGGCGACCGGGACTTCGCCACCCACATCGTCCGTACCCAGATGCTCGGCGCGGGCTACCCGCTGAGCGCCGTCACCGAGGCGCTCTGCGACCGCTGGCAGCCCGGCGTACGCCTCCTCCCCATGTCCGACGACCGCGTCGAGACGCACGTGGCGATCGAGGTCGACGGCGAGCAGCGCGCGGTGCACTTCCAGGAGTACTGGGTGAAGCTGCGCGCCTCCGTCGACGCGAAGGCGATCGTGCCCGTCGGCGCGGAGACCGCGAAGCCCGCGCCGGGCGTCCTCGAGGCGATCGCCGAGGCCGACGTCATCCTCTTCCCGCCGTCCAACCCCGTGGTGAGCGTCGGGACGATCCTGGCCGTGCCCGGCATCCGCGAGGCGCTCGTGGCGGCCGGGGTGCCCGTCGTGGGCCTCTCCCCCATCGTCGGCGACGCGCCCGTGCGCGGGATGGCCGACAAGGTGCTGGCGGCCGTGGGCGTGGAGTCCACGGCGGCGGCCGTCGCCCGGAACTACGGCTCCGAGCTCCTCGACGGCTGGCTCGTCGACACCGTCGACGCCGGCGCGGTCGCGGACGTCGAGGCGGCGGGCATCCGCTGCCGGGCGGTGCCGCTGATGATGACCGACGTCGAGGCGACGGCCGCGATGGCGCGGGAGGCGCTGGGGCTGGCGGAGGAGCTGGCGGCGGCGGGGCCTGCGGCAGCGGACGGGCCGGAGTCGGCCGAGGGGCCGCGGTGAACCCGGCGGACGGGATTGCCTCCGCTCCCTCCTACCGGGTCTGGGCCCTGCCCGGACTGCCCGAGGTGACGGCCGGGGACGACCTGGCCAAGCTGATCGCCTCCGTCTCGCCGGAGCTCGTCGACGGCGACGTCCTGCTCGTCACCTCCAAGATCGTGAGCAAGGCCGAGGGCCGGGTGATCGCCGCCGACGACCGCGAGGAGGCCATCGACGCCGAGACGGTACGGGTGGTGGCGCGGCGCGGCACCCTGCGGATCGTCGAGAACCGGCAGGGGCTCGTCATGGCCGCCGCCGGGGTCGACGCCTCCAACACCCCCCCCGGGACCGTGCTGTTGCTGCCCGAGGACCCCGACGCCTCGGCACGGCGCATCCGTTCGGGACTGCGCGAGGCGCTCGGCGTGGACGTCGGCGTCGTCGTCACGGACACCTTCGGGCGGCCCTGGCGCAGCGGACTCACCGACGTGGCGATCGGGGCGGCCGGGGTGCGGGTCCTCGACGACCTGCGCGGCGGGACCGACGCGCACGGCAACCCGCTGAGCGCGACGGTGGTCGCCACCGCAGACGAACTCGCCGCCGCTGGCGACCTGGTGAAGGGCAAGGCCTCCGGCCTTCCGGTCGCCGTCGTCCGCGGTCTGCCGCACGTCGTGGCCGGGGACGCGGAACCGGGGGCGCGGGCGCTGGTGCGCGGCGCCGCCGACGACATGTTCCGGCTCGGGACGTCGGAGGCCGTACGGGAGGCGGTGACGCTGCGGCGGACCGTACGGGAGTTCACCGGCGAAGCGGTCGACCCGGGTGCGGTACGGCGTGCGGTCGCCGCGGCCGTGACGGCGCCCGCCCCGCACCACACGACGCCGTGGCGGTTCGTGCTGCTGGAGTCCGAGCGGTCCCGGACGCGGCTGCTCGACGCGATGCGGGACGCGTGGATCACCGACCTGCGCCGCGACGGCAAGTCCGAGGAGTCCATCGCGAAGCGGGTCCGGCGCGGGGACGTCCTGCGCAACGCGCCGTACCTCGCCGTGCCCTGCCTCGTCATGGACGGCTCCCACCACTACGGCGACCCGCGCCGCGACGCGGCCGAACGCGAGATGTTCGTGGTGGCGGCCGGCGCGGGCGTCCAGAACTTCCTGGTGGCACTGGCGGGCGAGCGGCTGGGCTCGGCGTGGGTGTCCTCGACGATGTTCTGCCGCGAGGTCGTCCGCGAGGTCCTCGACCTGCCCCAGGACTGGGACCCGCTGGGCGCGGTCGCGATCGGACACCCGGCGGCGCCGCCGAGGGAGCGGGCGGCGCGGGGGGCTGCGGAGTTCGTCGAGGTGCGCTGACCTCGTCCGCCGTGGTGCGGCGAGGCCGTGCGGTGGCCTTCGGGGGCGGTGCGGCCTCCTTCGGGGGCGGTCAGATGGACGTGATGTCGCCCGGCGTCATCCGGGGCGCCCTGCGGGGCGGTACGCGGCCGCTCAGGAGGATCAGGCGGGCCGCTCGGTGGCGTTGGCCCGTGTAGGGGGACAGGAGGGTCAGCATCGCCTCGTCGTCGGTCGTGCGGTCGCCCGCCAGTGCCCAGCCGACGATTCCCGGGAGGTGCAGGTCGCCCGTCGTGACCTCGTCAGGGGCGCCGTTGCTGCGCTGGATCGTCTCCGCGCTCGTCCACGGGCCGATGCCCGGGACCAGCTCCACGCGCGCGCGTGCCGCCGGGCCGTCCATCAGGGCCGCCTCCTCCAGGCGGGCCGCGACCCGCGCCGCGCGGACGATCGTCGCCGAGCGCTTGCCGTCCACGTTCGCCCGGTGCCACTCCCAGGACGGGATCTGGGTCCAGGTGCGGGCGTCCGGCATCACGTACATGCCCTCGGGGGCCGGGCCCGGGGCCGGTTCGCCGTACTTCCGCACCAGGACGCGCCAGGAGCCGTACGCCTCGTGCGTCGTGACCTTCTGCTCCAGGACCGACGGGATCAGCGACTCCAGGACCAGGCCGGTGCGGGTCAGGCGCAGGCCCGGACGGCGGCGGTGGGTGGCCAGGATCAGCTTGTGGCGGGGGACGAAGGCGGTCGGGTCGTCCTCGGCGCCGAGGAGCGCCGGGAGGCCGTCCAGGAGCCAGGCCGCGCCCGGGCCCCAGGCCTCGGCCTCCGCCCGGCCCCCGACGACCCGGACCCTGAGGGTGCCGGGGCCGTCCGGCGTGCGGCTCGCCCGCCACACCGAGCCGTCCGGGGTCGCCCGGAACGTCGGGTCGGCGGGGCCGCGGCGGAGCGGGCCGAGGGTGAGCCCCAGGTCCAGGTCCCGCGCGGTGTCGAGGGAGCGGGGGACGGGGAGGTGGCCGCCGCGCACGGTGGTGCGGGTGGGTCTGGGTGGGAAGCGGCCGGCCATGGGTACGAGCGTAGCGGCCGGGCCCCGCGGGGCCCTGGCCCGTGTGGCCCCCGCCACACGGGGTCCGCGGGACGGTGCGCCGTGCCGGGCCTCGGCTTCCGCGCCTTGGCCCGTACCCCGTACCCCCGCGCACCGTCGCCGGGGGCGGGGGTCCGGGCTCGGCAGCCTGCTACTGGTCCGAGGAGAAGCGGACCGCGCCCGCGGGGAGGGTGGCGTCGCACCAGACGCGGACGCCGTCGCGGAGTTCGTTGTCCGGGCCCACCTGGGCGCCGTCCCCGATGACCGCCCCCGTCAGGACCGATCGGGCGCCGATGCGGGCGCCCGCGCCTATCAGGGAGTCCGTGATCACCGCGCCCGGTTCGACGACCGCGCCGGCCAGGAGCGTGGAGCCCGTGATGCGGGCGCCGTCGCCGACCACCGCGTCGGCGCCGACGACCGTGCCGCCGGTGAGCTTGGCGTCCGGGGCGACGCGGGCCGAGGGCAGGACCAGGCGGTCGCCGCAGCGGCCGGGCACGGCCGGGGAGGGCGCGCGGCCGAGGACCAGGTCGGCGGAGCCGCGGACGAAGGCCTGCGGGGTGCCGAGGTCCAGCCAGTACGTGGAGTCGACCATGCCCTGGAGGTGGGCGCCGGAGGCCAGGAGGTCGGGGAAGGTCTCGCGTTCGACCGAGACGGGGCGGCCGGCGGGGATCGTGTCGATGACCGAGCGCCGGAACACGTACGCGCCCGCGTTGATCTGGTCGGTGACGATCTCCTCGGGCGTCTGCGGCTTCTCCAGGAAGGCCGTGACGCGGCCGGTGGCGTCGGTGGGGACGAGGCCGAAGGCGCGCGGGTCCTCGACCCGGGTGAGGTGCAGCGAGACGTCCGCCCCCGAGGAGGAGTGGGTGGCGACGAGGGCCTGGATGTCGAGGCCGGTGAGGATGTCCCCGTTGAAGATCAGGACCGGGTCGTCGGGGCCGGAGTGCAGCCGCGAGGCCACGTTGCGTATCGCGCCGCCGGTGCCCAGCGGCTCCTCCTCGGTGACGTACTCCAGGCTCAGGCCGAGCGAGGACCCGTCGCCGAAGTGCGGCTCGAAGACCTCGGCCAGGTAGGAGGTGGCGAGCACGATGTGCTCGACGCCGGCGGCGCGGGCGCGGGCCAGCTGGTGCGTCAGGAAGGGGACGCCCGCTGCCGGAACCATGGGCTTCGGCGTGTTGACCGTGAGGGGTCGCAGCCTCGTTCCCTTGCCACCGACCAGGAGGATCGCTTCTGTCACCTTGTCGTCTCTGCTTCCTGTTCGGGGCCGGCCGGCTCGCCCGTCTCGGTCGTCCGTGCGATATGACCGGTCAGTTTAGGCAGATGGTGGCCCCGATGACCCCATCAGCGCCTTCCCTGGTACTTCGCGGAGCTCACACGGGCCGTTCCGAGCTTGCCGTACAGCCGTGCTCCGGGGCACTCGGTGGCGAATCCGTCACGGTGTCCGGCGATGGCGTTGAACCGGACCTTTTTCCCCTTCTTGTACAGGTTTCCGCCCCCTGAGACGAGGTACGAGGTCCCCTTCGGGTTCACCCCGTGCAGTCCGAGCTTCCAGGCCGTCAGCCGGGCGACGGCGGTCACCGCGGCGGCCGGCGGGGTGCTCTTGCTGAACGTGCCGAGGACGGCGATGCCCATGCTGTTGGTGTTGAAACCGAGCGTGTGCGCGCCGAGCACCGGCTTGGCCACGCCCCCGGCCCGGCCTTCGTAGATGTTTCCGCACTTGTCGACGGCGAAGTTGTAGCCGAAGTCCCGCCATCCGCTGCTCTTGACGTGGTAGCGGTAGATACTGCGCAGGACGGAGGGCGCCTGGCGGCAGGTGTAGTTGTTGCCGGTCGCGCTGTGGTGCACGAAGGCGGTCTTGATGCTCTTGGTGTAGACGAAGCCCTTCTCGCGTAGCCGCTCGTCCGCACCCCAGCCCTTGCGGGTGATGATCTTGGGGCGGGGGCCGATGTACGGCTTCGCGGCGGCCGCCGCCGGCACGTACGCGGAGTCCTGGGCCTCGGCCGCCGGGACCTTCACCTCCGGCGCCGCCATCCCCTCCTGCTCCACCGGCAGGTGCGGGAACGTGAGCTCCGTCGCTTCCTTCGACAGTGCCGGGATCCAGGCCGCGCCGTAGGGGGCCAGCTGGGCGTTCACGCCGCTGACCGCCGCCTCCGCCGCGCTCAGGCCCACCAGGGCCGCCGAGGCCGCCGTCGTACGCGTCCACGCCATCGCCGCTGCCGCCACGCCGGGCGCCCCGGGCGCCCCCGCCGCCCCGGCTGCCGTCGGCGCCGCGTCCGTCGCCGCTTCCGTCGCCTGGTCCCCGCCCGGGTCCACGAGTTCGAGCCGCAGGCCCTCGGGGAGCGCTTCCTCCCCCTGGACGCGGATCTCGACGCCGTCCGAGTCGCCCACCCACAGCGGGGCCGTGGAGCCCTTGAGCGCCCGGCCCGCGCCCTCCGCGGTGTCCGGGTCGGCACCGTGCTCCTCGTTGTGGGTCTCCACGTCCTGCCACTCCGACCAGGCGCCGCCGCCGGTGGCCCGGGTGCGGACCTGCACGGTGCCGTGCAGGACGGCCGTCGGGTCTTCCCAGACGACGCCGACCAGCGAGAAGGGCCTGACGTCACGTCGGGTGAGGCCCCGGGCGTCCGCGTCGTCCGCCCCGCCGCCCATGGACCGGTCGGTGCCGCCCAGCGGCTCGAGCGGCAGGGACTGGGTGGCGCCGGGCAGTTCGGGCGCGGGTGGCAGTGCGGTTGCCGCCGGTGGCAGCCCGAGCGCCGAGGGCACCACGGCCGCCGCGGGTGCGGCGAGGGAGACCGGCAGGGCGAGGACCGTCGCGCAGGTCACGGCGATCGAGGAGGCGAGTGAGGCACGCATGGGCCGATCGTGCGTACCCCGGGGCCGTTCCGCGCGCCGGGAAGCCGCCCGGAAACTGACGGGCCGTCGGGCCGACCGGTGGACGGTGTCACCGGTACGGCGGACCCGCGCCCGGCTGCCCGCGTACGCTGTCCGGCGTGAACGCAAGCGACCGCACCCCCGCCGACCTGCTGCGATCCGCGCTCGCCGCGGACCCCGCCCGCCCCTTGGTCACCTTCTACGACGACGCCACCGGTGAGCGGGTGGAATTGTCCGTCGCCACCTTCGCCAATTGGGTGGCCAAGACGGCCAACCTGCTCCAGGGCGAACTGTCCGCGTCGCCCGGCGACCGGCTCGCCCTGCTGCTGCCCGCGCACTGGCAGACCGCCGTCTGGCTGCTCGCCTGCTCGTCCGTCGGGGTGACCGTGGAGGTCGGCGGCGATCCGGCCGGCGCGGACCTCGTGGTGGCGGGGCCGGACACGCTGGAGGCGGGTCGCGCCTGCTCCGGGGAGCGGATCGCGCTCTCGCTTGCCCCGCTGGGCCGCCGCTTCCCGGCCGTGCCCGCCGGTTACGCGGACTACGCCGTCGAGGTGCCGAGCCAGGGGGACCGGTTCGCCCCGTTCGTTCCGGTCGATCCGGACGCGCCCGCGCTCGTGGTCGGCGGTACGGAACGCAGCGGCGCGCAGCTCGTCGAGCAGGCCCGGGCGGACGCGGAGGCCCTCGGCCTCGCCCCCGGCGCCCGGCTGCTCTCCGGGCTGGGCTACGAGGACTGGCAGGGCCTGTCGACCGGCCTGTACGCCCCGCTGGCCGCGGGCGGCTCCGTGGTCCTCTGCCGTCATCTGGACCGGCTCGCCCCCGGGGGCCTGGAGAAGCGGGTGGAGAGCGAGCGGGTGACGACCACCCTCGCCACCGCCTGAGCCCCGACCGCCACCGCCTGACCCCCGACCGCCACCGCCTGAGCCCCGACCGCCACCGTCTGCACCCCGACCCCGCGCCAGTCCCCGTTCGGCCTAGCGCCGCGCCGGGTTCACAGGTGCTCGCGGTCCCGTCGGTACATGATCGGCGCGGGGGGAGTTCGCTCCTTCCGCACAACCGAGCGTGGGGTTCGGCCGTCTCCTTCTACGACCGGCGGCCGCCCCGGCGCGACGCCGACGCCATGAAGGACGGACTCAGACGTGACGGACCGCGCGGGCACGCCCGCCGAACCGGATCCCCCGGCAGCGGAGGGCACGGCTCCCGGGGGGACTCCGGAGCAGCCGCGCCGGCGGCACTGGCTGCGCTGGACCGCGCTCGGCGTCTCGGTCGTGGTGCTGGCCGCGGCCGGGGCCGGCTGGTGGTTCTACCGGAAGCTGGACGGCAACATCACCACGGACACGACCGCCGCCGACGAGCTCCGCAGGTACGAGAAGGAGCGGCCGCCGGCCAACGTCTCGGCGGCCCGGAACATCCTGCTCATCGGCTCGGACACCCGGGCCGGTGAGGAGAACCGCAAGTACGGCAAGGACGTGGGCACCCAGCGTTCCGACACGACGATCCTGCTGCACCTGGCGGCGGGGAAGAAGAGCGCGACCGCGGTCTCCCTCCCCCGCGACCTGATGGTGACGTTGCCGAGCTGCCGCAAGGCGGACGGGACCCGTACGCGGGAGCAGTTCGCGCAGTTCAACTGGGCGTTCGAGTTCGGTGGTACGGCGTGCACGATCCGTACCGTCGAGAAGCTGACCGGGATCAGGGTGGACCACCACATGGTGATCGACTTCCGGGGCTTCAAGAAGATGGTGGACGCCGTCGACGGCGTGGAGGTCTGTCTGAAGGAGCCGGTGGACGATCCCGCCGCGAAGCTGAAGCTGCCCGCGGGGCGCCAGACCCTGCACGGGGAGCAGGCCCTCGGTTTCGTACGGGCCAGGAAGTCGCTCGGCAACGGCAGCGACACGGAGCGGATGGACCGGCAGCAGCAGTTCCTCGGTGCGCTGGTCAACAAGGTGCAGAGCGACGGGGTGCTGCTCAACCCGACCAAGCTCTACCCGGTCCTCGACGCGGCGACGAAGGCGATCACGACGGACCCGGGGCTCGACTCGCTGCGGGACCTGTACGACCTCGCGCGGTCGATGCGGGCCATCCCGACGGAGAAGGTGCAGTTCCTCACGGTCCCCCGGCGCCCCTACGCGTACAACGCGAACCGGGACGAACTGGTGCAGCCGGCGGCGAGTCAGCTCTTCAAGCAGCTGCGGGAGGACCGGCCGGTCGCCGTCACGCCCGACGTGGAGAAGGACTCCGGCGGGGGCGGGGCGGACGGGAAGCCCGACGACGCGGACACCCCGACGCCGTCCGTGACGCCGACCTTCACGGGGCGGAACGCGGCGGAAGGAGTGTGCTCCTAGGGGGACTGGGGGGTGGCGGGTAAAGGGCACACCAAGGGGAGGGTTGCGAGCGATGAGGTTTGAGCAAATTGCCCGGTTGTAAGGGGCGTGGAATTTGTCACGCACGTCGCCCCACGCTGAACTGGGCGGATAGTGTGACGCGATCCGGTGCACCCCGACCGCGTGGTCGCACTCATCAAGGATCGAACAGCCGAGAGAGCGGCGCCCACTGGGGGAGGCGCCTCGCGTGGCACCGACGGAGGACTCGAGGAACCGTGGACGCGCACAGCCGTGGACGGGCGGACGAGATCGACCCCGCCGACCAGTGGGTGCTCAACCCGCAGACGGGCAACTACGAACTGCGACTGGACCACTCCGCTGGGCAGCCGCAGGCCCCGTCCGCACCGTCGAGGCCTCGCAGATCCACCGTTCCCGCACCCGCGCCCGCCGACACCTCCGTCGGGGCGCCCGTCGAGGCACCCGTCCCCGGCCAGCGCCGCCGGCGGGTCTCCGAGACGGGCGGGGGCGGCCAGCAGCCGCCCACGAGCCGCCGCAAGCGCAAGCAGGGCGCGTCCCGCAAGAAGAAGGTCCTGCTGTGGACCGGCGGCACGATGGCCCTCGTCCTGGTCGGCGGCGCGACCGGCGCGTACCTGATCTACAACGAGCTCGACAACAACATCCACGTCGTCGACCCGGTGGGCGCCGAGAGCAAGGGCTTCCGCAAGGGCGAGGCCTTCAACGTGCTGATCATCGGCACCGACAAGCGCACCGGCGCGGGCAACGCGGGCTACGGCGACGCCAACAGCCCCGGCCACGCCGACACCACGATCCTCTTCCACGTCTCCAAGGACCGGACGAACGCCACCGCGCTCTCCATCCCGCGCGACCTGATGACGACGATCCCCGAGTGCCAGTCGCGGCAGCCCGACGGCAAGATCCTCACGATCCCCGGCCAGCGGCAGGCCCGCTTCAACGTGAGCCTCGGCCAGGACGGCCGTGACCCCGGCTGCACCATGCGTACGGTCAAGGAGCTGACCGGCCTGACCGTCGACCACTTCATGATGGTCGACTTCAACGCCGTCAAGGAGCTGACCACGGCCGTCGGCGGCGTGAAGGTCTGCGTCGAGAAGGCGGTGGACGACCCCAAGTCGCACCTCAAGCTGCCGGCCGGCGAGTCGGTCATCGAGGGCGAGAAGGCGCTGGCGTTCGTCCGTACCCGCTCCAGCTTCGGCAACAAGAGCGACCTCGACCGGATCAAGGTCCAGCAGCAGTTCCTCGGCTCGATGATCCGGCAGATGAAGTCGAACGAGACGCTCACCAGCCCGACGAAGCTGTACGACCTCGCCCAGGCGGCGACGGACGCGCTCACCGTCGACAAGGGCATAGGGTCGCTCTCCAAGCTCCAGGACCTGGCCAAGGAGCTGTCCGGGATCGACACGAAGAACATCGCGTTCGCGACGCTCCCGGTCATCGACAACCCGGCCGAGCCCAAGCCGATCACCGTGGTGCCGCACCCGACGCAGGCGCCGGAGCTGTTCGCCGCGATGAAGGCCGACACCTCGCTGACCGAGGTGAAGAAGAAGAGCCAGGAAGCCAAGAACGCGCAGGCGCAGGCGCAGGCCGCGCTCCTCAAGGGCACCCGGGCCACCGCCGCCGAGGTGCGCGTCGACGTCTTCAACGGCAGCGGGATCCAGGGCGCGGCCCAGTCGACCATCAACTGGCTGCAGAACGAGCAGGGCGTGACCCGCTCGACCAACAAGAGCAACGCCCCCGAGAAGGCGGCGAAGACGATGCTCACCTATGCACCGAACCAGGCGGATCAGGCCCGCAAGCTCGCGGACATGATGGGGCTGCCGGCGACGGCGCTCAAGCCGGGCACGCAGGACGCCGGGGTACGCGAGCCCATGACGCTCGTTCTTGGTGCCGACTTCAAGGGCGCGGGGGTGCCCATCAACGGTCCGGCGAAGGCGCCGGACGTCGAGAAGGTACAAGCTGACAAGCAGGTGTGCGCCAAGTAGCCCGTGAAAACGGGGACTTGGCTCGCTCCTGACTGACGAGGGGACCTGGGGTGGGACAGAACAGCGTGCGTGGGGAGGGAACGCGGGGAAGCGTTCCGCGCGCCCGTGAACTGGGCTGGGACGACGAGCTGTACGGCGCCGGTGAAGCCACCGGTGCCGGGCAGGCCGACGCTCCCGAGGAGGCGGAGACCTCCGGCGCGACGACCCGTGCCGAGCGCCGCCGAGGCGCCGGAGGCGGTGGTGCCGCAAGCGGTGGCGCCGCGGCCGGCGGGGGCGGTACGGAGGGCCGGGCGGGGCACCGTCGCGGCGCCCGCCGGCGGCCCAAGTCCGGCAAGCGCAAGGCGCTGCGCTGGGTGGCGATCACCCTGGCGGTGCTGATACTCGGCACGGCCGGCGCCGGATACCTGTACTACGAGCACCTGAACGGCAACATCCGCAGCGGCGGCCGCGCGGGCGGCGAGAGCGGCGTGAAGAAGGCGGCTCCCAACGCGCTGGGCGACACCCCGCTGAACATCCTGCTGATCGGCTCCGACAGCCGCCAGGACGAGAAGAACATCGCGCTCGGCGGCGGTCGGAACGACAAGGACCGCAAGCCGCTCGCCGACGTGCAGATGCTGCTGCACGTCTCGGCGGACCGCGAGAACGCCTCGATCATCTCCATCCCGCGCGACACCGTCGTCCCGATCCCCGAGTGCCGGGACAAGGAAGGCACGTCCTACCCGGCCACGAACAACCGGCCGATCAACGAGAGCCTCCAGCGCGGCGGCCCCGGCTGCACCCTCACCACCTGGGAGAGCCTCACCGGGGTCTACATCGACCACTGGCTGATGGTCGACTTCGCCGGTGTGGTGTCCATGGCGGACGAGGTCGGCGGTGTTCCGGTCTGTGTGAAGACCGGCGTGTGGGACAAGTCGAACGGGCGCGTGAAGGGCGGCTCCGGCCTCAAGCTGCCGAAGGGCACCACCGAGGTCAAGGGTGAGCAGGCCCTCCAGTGGCTGCGCACCCGGCACGCGTTCGGCAGCGACCAGAACCGCGCCAAGGCCCAGCACATGTACATGAACGGGATGATGAAGAAGCTCCAGGGCCAGAACGCCTGGACCGACACCGGACGGCTGATGGGCCTGGCCGAGACGGCCACGAACGCCCTCGTGGTCTCCGACGAGCTGAAGTCGGTGGCGAAGCTCTTCGACCTGTCGATGCAGCTGAAGAACGTCAAGCTCGACCGCCTCACCACGGCCACGGTCCCGACCACCGAGTACCCGCCGAACCCCGACGCGTGGCTCCAGCTCGTCCCGTCCTCGGCCGCCAAGATGTGGTCGATGCTCCGCGACGACGTCGCCCTCGACAAGAACGGCGACAAGGCGGGCACCAAGCCGAAGCCCTCGGCGTCCGCGAAGCCCAGGACGGCGGCCGCCGCACCGGGCTCCTTCCCGGTCACCGTCTCCAACGGCACCGCGGGCACCGACAAGGCGCCCGTCGAGGGCCGCGCCAAGGAGATCGCCACGGTCCTCACGGGCAAGGGCTTCACCCAGGCCGGCTCCTCCCAGCAGGCGCAGCCCCGCGAGGACACGGTCGTCCTCTACCCGAAGGCCGACGGCGACCAGGGCAAGGCGAACGCCGCGTCCGTGGCGAAGGCCCTCGGACTGCCGGAGTCCAAGGTCAGGGCCGACGCGAAGACGGAGGGCATCACGCTCGTCGTCGGCGCGGACTGGCGCGAGGGCAAGGTCTTCAAGGCGCCGACGACGAAGGCGGGCGACCTGCCGGAGGGCGCCGACGACAAGGCGACCTGCATGGACGTCTACTCCGTCTACAAGTGGGACGGGAAGAGCTGAACCGTTCCCGCAGACGCCTGATGGCCGGGTCCCCGCCGCGGGGACCCGGCCATCAGTTCGTCGGGGGAGGTGTCAGACCGTCTCGGACTCGCCGGTCCGCACCGCCGGGCGGCGGCTGGCGATGACCCGCTTCGCCAGCGAACGGGGGCTCGTCAGGAAGCCGTACCCCCACGACATGTGCATCGTCGCGAGCGCCACCGGGATCTGCAGCCGGGCCTTGAGCGAGAGGCCCTTGCCCGCCGGGAGCGAGCCGGCCGTGATCGCGGCGAGGTAGCCGGCCGGGATCACGAAGCCGAGCGGGGTGAGGAAGGCGCCCACGAGCAGACCCGCGGCGATGGCGCACACGGCGGTCGGCGGGGCCAGGTAGCGGAGGTTGATGGAGCCCTGGTGGTAGCGGGCCACCACATGGCGCCAGCGGCCGTAGTCCTTGTACTGCTTGGCGAGCGCCTTCACGGAGGGCCGCGGGCGGTACTGGACGCGCAACTCGGGCGAGAACCAGATCAGGCCGCCGGCCTCGCGGATGCGGAAGTTCAGCTCCCAGTCCTGGGCGCGGATGAACTCCACGTTGTACCCGTCCTGCTGCTCCAGCGCCTCGCGCCGGAAGACACCCAGGTACACGGTCTCCGCCGGGCCCGCCTCGCCGCCCGTGTGGAAGGCGGCGTTGCCGACGCCGATCTTCGAGGTCATCGCGGCGGCGACGGCGTCCTCCCAGGCGTTCTCGCCCTCGGCGTGCATGACACCGCCGACGTTCTGCGCGCCGGTCTCCTCCAGGAGCCGGACGGCGGTGGCGATGTAGTTCGGGGAGAGCATGCCGTGGCCGTCCACGCGCACCACGATCGGGTGACGCGAGGCCTTGATCGCCGCGTTGAGCGCGGCGGGCGTGCGGCCCGTGGGGTTCGGCACGGTCTTGACGCGGGCACGGGGATCGGACGCGGTCTCGCGGACGAGTTCGGCGGCGATCTCGTCGGTGCGGTCCGTGGACGGCCCGAGCGCGATCACCACCTCCATCTCGCCGTCGTACTCCTGCTCCAGGATGTGACGAACGGAGGTGCGCAGATACCGCTCCTCGTTGAGGACCGGCATGATCACGGAGACGGGGGGCGTGGCGTTCATTGCCCGCCACGTTACCGCGAACGGGGGACAGCGGGCGCGCCGCCCGGGTGGTGCTGCCTTGCGCTGATCGTATGGGCCTACCGTGCTCACGGTTCCCTTTGTCACACCCGCGGAGGTGTCCGTCCGTGCCCACACCGCCCCGCCCGTCCCGTCCCCGGCCCGCCGCCCGTCCCGTGCCGGTCCGCAGACGGCGCGGACGCCCACGGTGGGGGATGCGGATGGCGACGGCGCTCTCCGTGACGGTCCTGGCGGCGGGGGGTGTCGGGCATGCCCTGGTGACGGGTCTCGACACCGGGATCACCCGGGTCGACCCGTTCAAGGACATGAAGAACCGGCCGCAGGCCGGGCACGGGATGAACGTCCTGGTGGTGGGCACCGACGGCCGGGACCGGATCACCCCCGAGGAGAAGGCGAAGTACCGGCTGGGCGGGGCGCCCTGCCACTGCACCGACACCGTGATGCTGGTCCACATCTCGGAGGACCGGGACCGGGCCAGCGTGGTGAGCCTGCCCCGTGACTCGTACGCCGAGATGCCCGAGCACACGGACCTCAACAGCGGCCGGAAGCACCACGCGCACCCGGTGAAGCTGAACGCCGCCTACGCCGAGGGCGGGCCTTCGCTGACCGTGCGGACCGTCGAGTCGATGACCGGGGTCAAGATCGACCACTATTTGGAGGTCGACTTCACCAGCTTCATGCGGACGGTGGACGCGGTCGGCGGGGTGCAGATCTGTACGACCCGGCCGGTCAAGGACGCGTACACGGGACTCGACCTCGCGGCCGGCACCCATGAGCTGGACGGCGGTCAGGCCCTGCAGTACGTGCGCTCGCGGCACATCGACGGGGCCGCGGACATCGGGCGGATGCAGCGGCAGCAGCGGTTCCTGGCGGCCCTGATCGACCGCATGACCAGCGGCGGGGTGCTGTTCAACCCGGTGCGGTTCCGTGAGGTCGCCACGACGATGCTCAGCTCCGTACGGGCCGACCAGGACTTCGGTACGGATCAGCTGCTGGCGCTGGCCAAGGCGATGCGCGGCTTCACGCCCGCCTCGTCGGAGTTCGTGTCGGTGCCCGTCGGGGACATGAGCTTCCCGGTGAAGGGGATCGGGTCGACGGTGAAGTGGGACGCGGCGAAGGCGCAGAAGCTGTTCCAGGCACTGCGGGAGGACCGGCCGCTGGCGCCGGCCGCACCCGCGGCGTCGTCCGCGAAGGCGCCGAAGGACGTGGTGGTGGACGTGCCGCCGCGGACCGTGCGGGTCCAGGTCTACAACGGGACCCGCACGGACGGGCTCGGCCGCAAGGTGGACGACGCGCTGCGCGGCACGGGCTTCGACACCACTCGCACGCCGATGACCTCGGCCGGGCAGGAGCGGGCGCGGACCGTGGTGGAGTACGACCCGCGCTGGGACCGCTCGGCGAAGACGCTGGCCGCGGCGCTGCCGGGGGCGGAGCTGAAGCCGGTGGCGGGGCGGGGCGGGACGCTGCGGGTGACGGTGGGGTCGGACTACAAGGGGGTGCGGGGCGTGCGGGCGGAGGACGCGGGGCGCGGTGGGCCGTTCGAGGCGGTCACCGGGGACCGGGTGGTGTGCCCGTGACCGTCACCGGGGGCGGGGTGGTGTGCCCGTGACCGTCGCCGGGGGCCGGGCGGTGTGCTCGTGACCGTGACCGTCGCCGCGGCCTGTGGCGGTCCTCAGTCCTCGTAGCCCTCGGCCGCCCGGCGCTCGCGGAGCTCCTTGATGGCCTGGCGGCGGGCCAGGCGGTGGGTGCGGCGGATCTGGGCCTCCTGGTTGCGGCGCTTGTCCTGCTCCGTCTCCGGGATGACCTGGGGGACGGAGCGGGGCTTGCCGTCCGCGTCGACCGCGGCGAAGACCAGGTACGCGGAGCCGACCTGGGTGGCGGGCGTGGACTCGTTCCAGCGCTCGGCCATGACCCGTACGCCGACCTCCATGGACGACCGGCCGGTCCAGTTGACCTGGGCCTTCACGTGCAGCAGGTCCCCGACCCTGACCGGCTCCAGGAAGGCCATCTCGTCCATCGAGGCGGTGACCGCGGGTCCGCCCGAGTGCCGGCCCGCGACGGCGCCGGCCGCGTCGTCCACCAGCTTCATGATCACGCCGCCGTGCACGGTGCCGAGGAGGTTGGTGTCGTGGCTGGTCATGATGTGGCTGAGGGTGGTGCGGGAGGCGGAGGTGGGCTTGCCCGCGATATCGCCCTGATCTGTCATGCCCTCCACCATATGCCGGGTCCCGTCGCCGTCGCCGTTCGGTCCGCTTTGCATCAGCTTGGCAACAGCACCGGTCCTATCTTCCACCCGCCCTGTCGCCCGGGAAGCGCCGCCCGGCACACTGGTCGGCATGAATGACTGGCCCGAAGACGGCGGCTACGGCCGTGGCAGCGCGAACTCCCAGCCCGAGGGACCTCGCCGGATGAGCCATGTGCAGCGTCCGCAGGTTCCGCAGCAGCCGCCTCGGCACGACCAGGGCTTCAACCAGGGCAGCCAGGGCTACAACCCGAACTTCACCCAGGCCCAGAACGCGGGTTACGACTCCGGTTACAGCTCGGGCCAGGTCTACGGCGGCCCGCAGGGCGGCGGCCGCGGCACCGTGCCTCCGCAGTACGCCCCGGGCCCCGGCGCCGGCGGTCCCGGGCGCCCCGCCCCGGACTGGCGCAAGCGCATCAAGATCGGCTCGATCGTCCTCGTGGTCGCCGTCGCCGCCTGGGGCATCGGCACCTACGCCTGGGCCAGCTCGCAGATGCGCAACGAGGTCGACCTCTCCAAGGTCATCGAGCGCCCGGCGGAGGGCGACTGCACGACGTACCTGATCGTCGGTTCCGACAGCCGTGAGGGCATGTCGGCCGAGGAGAAGAAGAAGCTGCACACCGGTTCCGCCGAGGGCAAGCGGACCGACTCGATGATGATCCTCGCGGCCTGCTCCAGCGGGAACACGATGGTCTCGCTCCCCCGTGACTCCTGGGTGACGATCCCCAGCTTCGTGGGCTCCGAGTCCGGCAAGTCGTTCCCGGCGCGCGGCGGCTCCAAGCTGAACGCCGCGTACGCGATGGACGGCCCCGAGCTGCTCGTGCGCACCGTCGAGTTCAACACCGGGCTGCGCATCGACCACTACGCCGAGATCGGCTTCGCCGGCTTCGCGAACATCGTCGACGCGCTCGGCGGCGTCGAGCTGAACATCGAGAAGGGCTTCAAGGACAAGAAGTCCGGCGCGAACTTCCAGGCCGGTACGCAGACCCTCAACGGCGAGCAGGCCCTGGCCTTCGTCCGGACCCGGTACGCCTTCGCCGAGTCGGACCTGCAGCGGACGAAGAACCAGCAGAAGTTCCTCTCCGCGCTGGCCAACCAGGCGGCGACACCGGGCACGATCCTCAACCCGTTCGCGCTGTACCCGACGCTGGGCGCCGGTCTGGACACGCTGATCGTGGACAAGGACATGTCGCTGTACGACCTCGGCAAGATGTTCTTCGCCATGAAGGGCGTCAACAGCGGTGACGGCAAGTCGATGAACATGCCGCTCGCGGGCAGCGCGCCGCAGGGCTCCCTCAAGTGGGACATGCCGAAGGTGAAGCAGCTGGTGCAGCAGATCCAGAACGACGAGAAGGTCACCGTCGAGTCGAACCGCTGACCCCTCGGCCGTACGTACGCGAAAGGGCGCCCCTGCCGGTCGGAGGGGCGCCCTTTCCGTACCCCTCGTTACGGGAGGTTGCGGGCCATGACGATGCGCTGGACCTGGTTGGTGCCTTCGTAGATCTGGGTGATCTTGGCGTCGCGCATCATGCGCTCGACGGGGTAGTCGCGGGTGTAGCCGTAGCCGCCGAGGAGCTGGACGGCGTCGGTGGTGACCTCCATGGCGACGTCGGAGGCGAAGCACTTGGCGGCGGCGCCGAAGAAGGTCAGATCGCCGTCGACGCGCTCACTCTTGGCGGCGGCCGCGTAGGTGAGCTGGCGGGCGGCTTCGAGCTTCATGGCCATGTCGGCGAGCATGAACTGGACGCCCTGGAAGTCGGCGATGGGCTTGCCGAACTGCTTGCGCTCCTTGACGTAGCCCTTGGCGTAGTCGAGGGCGCCCTGGGCGATGCCGATGGCCTGGGCGGCGATGGTGATGCGGGTGTGGTCGAGGGTCTTCATGGCGGTGGCGAAGCCGGTGCCCTCGGCACCGATCATGCGGTCGGCGGGGATGCGGACGTTGTCGAGGTAGACCTCGCGGGTGGGGGAGCCCTTGATGCCGAGCTTCTTCTCCGGGGCGCCGAAGGAGACGCCCTCGTCGGACTTCTCCACCACGAAGGCGCTGATGCCCTTGGACCGCTTGTCGGGGTCGGTGACGGCCATCACGGTGTAGTACTCGGAGACGCCGGCGTTGGTGATCCACCGCTTGACGCCGTTGAGGACCCAGAAGTCGCCGTCGCGTACCGCGCGGGTCTTCATGCCGGCCGCGTCGGAGCCCGCGTCGGGCTCGGACAGGGCGTAGGAGAACATCGCGTCGCCCTTGGCGAGCGGGCCGAGGTACTTGTGCTTGAGCTCCTCGGAGCCGGAGAGGATCACCGGCAGCGAGCCCAGCTTGTTGACCGCCGGGATCAGCGAGGAACTGCCGCAGGCACGGGCGACCTCCTCGATCACGATCACCGTGGCCAGCGCGTCCGCGCCCGCGCCGCCGTAGGTCTCCGGGACGTGCACGGCGTGCAGGTCGTTGGCGACCAGCGCGTCCAGCGCCTCCTGCGGGAAACGCCCCTCCTCGTCCACCGCCGCGGCGAACGGCACGATCTTCGCCTCCGCCAGAGCACGCACCGACTCCCGGAGCATGTCGTGCTCCTCGGAGGGCCGATACAGGTCGAAATCAGCGGAACCTGACACGCGAACTCACTCCCACGTTTGCTAACTACCGTTAAGTAACCCAAATGGTAGGGCGTGGCCGGGCCCCCGACCAGGGCACGACTATGCTCGGGCAGGCATTCCGCCCGACGTCACTGGAGACCCGTATGGCCCTCAAGATCACCGTGATCGGTACCGGCTACCTCGGCGCCACCCACGCCGCGGCCATGGCGGAACTGGGCTTCGAGGTGCTCGGCCTGGACGTCGTGCCCGAGAAGATCGAGCTGCTCTCCTCCGGCCGCGTCCCGATGTACGAGCCCGGCCTCGAGGAACTCCTCGCCCGGCACGTCGCCGGCATCGAGGGTTCGAGCGGCCGGCTGCGCTTCACCACCTCCTGGGAAGAGGTCGGCGCCTTCGGCGACGTGCACTTCGTCTGTGTGAACACCCCGCAGAAGCACGGCGAGTACGCCTGCGACATGTCGTACGTGGACGCCGCCTTCGCCTCCCTCGCGAAGGTCGTACGCGAAGGGGCCCTGGTCGTCGGCAAGTCGACCGTGCCGGTCGGCTCGGCCGAGCGGCTCGCGGACGTCCTCCCGGAGGGCGTCGAGCTCGCCTGGAACCCGGAGTTCCTCCGCGAGGGCTTCGCCGTGAACGACACCCTGCACCCGGACCGGATCGTCGTCGGCGTCCGCGGCGAGCGGGCCGAGAAGACGCTCCGCGAGGTGTACGCCGGGCCCGTCGGCGAGGGTTCGCCGTTCGTGGTGACCGACTTCCCGACCGCCGAACTGGTGAAGACCTCGGCGAACTCCTTCCTCGCCACCAAGATCTCCTTCATCAACGCGATGGCCGAGGTCTGCGAGGCCGCCGGCGGCGACGTCGCCAAGCTGGCCGAGGCCATCGGCCACGACGACCGGATCGGCGCCAAGTTCCTGCGCGCCGGCATCGGCTTCGGCGGCGGCTGCCTCCCCAAGGACATCCGGGCCTTCATGGCCCGCGCCGGCGAACTGGGCGCCGACCAGGCGCTCACCTTCCTCCGCGAGATCGACTCGATCAACATGCGGCGGCGCGGCCAGATGGTCGAGATGGCCCGCGAGGCCCTCGGCGGGTCCACCTTCCTGGGCCGCCGGGTCGCCGTCCTCGGCGCCACCTTCAAGCCGGACTCGGACGACGTCCGCGACTCCCCCGCGCTGAACGTGGCCGGTCAGATACACCTCCAGGGCGGCCAGGTCACCGTCTACGACCCCAAGGGCATGGACAACGCCCGCCGCCTCTTCCCCACCCTCGGATACGCCGACTCCGCGCTCGAAGCGGTCCGCGGCGCCGACGTGGTGCTGCACCTGACGGAGTGGCGCGAGTTCCGCGAGCTGGACCCGGCGGCGCTCGCCGAGGTCGCCGCCTCCCGGGTGATCCTGGACGGCCGCAACGCGCTGGACGCCGAGCGCTGGCGGGCGGCCGGCTGGACGTACCGGGCCATGGGTCGGCCCCGCGCCTGAGCCCTTCGGCGTACGGGAGAGGGGGCGCCGGACGGCGCCCCCTCTCCCGCGTGTCCCGTCAGGCCGCGACCGGCCTGATGCGGTTCGTCCGGGACAGGAACTCCGTCTCCCGCAGCGCCCGGGTCACATGGGCGTGCGCGAGACCGACCAGCTCCTGGGCGGTCCAGCCCCGGCGGAGCAGCTCCGCGAAGAGCGGGACGTAGCCGACGGCCGGGGCGGTGGTGTGGGAGATGCCCGCGCAGCGCGCGCCCGCCCGCTCGCGCACCCGGTCCAGGACGTCGGCGGCGGCGGCCGGCTCGTCGGTCACGGTGACCATGCACACGCCGCCGTTCCCGCCGAGCAGGTCGAGGACCTCGTCGGGCAGGCCTTCCGGCGCCGCCCGGGTCAGCAGCACCGGGGCGCGGGTGACCGCGAGGGTGCGCCGTACGGTGTCCGGGTCGGCGCCGGAGAGGTCCACGGCCAGGCCGATGCGGTTCATCTCCCGTACCGCCTCACGGGCGAAGCGGTCGAAGCGGGTGAGGTTGACGGCCCGTACACCCAGGGCGTGGTACGCCCGCAGGGTCGCGGCGGAACCGCCGAGCGCCGTCCAGCTGACCGGGCCCAGCAGGGCCGCCACCCGGCCGCAGTTGCGGGCGTGGGCCATCTCCGAGGTCGTGTGCGCGAGGCGCAGGTCCTCCGGGCAGGCGGCCACCAGCGCGCGGACGGCGTCGATGCGGCGCAGGGTGCCGATGACACCGCCCGCGCCTTCGTCGGGTTCGACGTGCAGCGACCAGAACTGGGCCCCGGTCTCCCCCGCGCGGACGGGCGGGAGGTCTTCCGGGTCGAGCGACGCGGGCAGTTCGGTGTGGCCCTCGACGACGGGCTGGGCGGCCAGGATGGCGCGGGCGCGGGACGTCTCGTCGAGCGGCGGTGGCGGTGGCTCGGGTGGGTCGACCTCCCCCGCGGCGGCGGCAGGGACGGTGGAGAGGGTCTGATGATCTTCTAGCAGATCCGCCATGGTCTTACTCCAACTCGGCGATGCAGTACCGCCCCGCCGAGTTCGGCGGGGCAGTACCGTCCACCGTGCCACCGGCCCCGGGCGGGGGCGCGGCGGGCTGGGCCGTCCGGGTGAGGCGCCGAACGCCCCACGGGCGGTCAGGCCCCGGGGGCGGCCACGGAGTCGGGCGTGGCGTTCGACGGGGCCGTACGGCTCGTCAGATCGCGGGCGACGGCCTCCGCGTCGCGGAGCACGCGGACCGCGTTCGACCAGGTCAGCTTGGCCAGGTCCGGCCGCGACCAGCCGCGGTGCAGCAGCTCCGCGATCAGGTTCGGGTAGCCGGCGACGTCGTCGAGACCGGCCGGGGTGAAGGCCGTTCCGTCGTAGTCGCCGCCGATGCCGATGTGGTCGATGCCGGCGGCCTCGCGCATGTGGTCGAGGTGGTCGGCGACCGTGGCGGCGGTGGCGATCGGGCGCGGGTTCGCCGCCTCGAAGGCCCGGTGGATCTCCATCGCGCGGGGCGTGGTGTCGAGGTGGTGGAGACCGTGCGCCCGCATGTTCTCGTCGGCGCGGTCCGTCCACTCGACGGCGGCGGGCAGGATGAACTTCGGCACGAACGTCGCCATCGCGACGCCGCCGTTGGCGGGCAGCCGCTCCAGCACGTCGTCCGGGATGTTCCTCGGGTGGGCGCAGACCGCGCGGGCCGAGGAGTGCGAGAAGATCACCGGCGCCGCCGTGGCGTCCAGCGCGTCCCGCATGGTCGTGGCGGCGACGTGCGAGAGGTCGACGAGCATGCCGGAGCGGTTCATCTCGCGGACGACCAGCCGGCCGAAGGCGGAGAGGCCGCCGACCCCGGGCTCGTCGGTCGCCGAGTCCGCCCAGTCGTTGTTGGAGTTGTGGGTGAGCGTCATGTAGCGCACGCCCAGGGTGTGCAGGGCGCGCAGGGTGGCGAGGGAGTTGTTGATCGAGTGGCCGCCCTCGGCGCCCTTCAGGGAGGCGATGCGGCCCTCCTTGCGGGCCGCCTCCATGTCGTCCGCCGTCAGCGCGGGGGCGAGGTCGCCCGCGTACCGCTCCAGGAGCTGGTCGACGACGTCGATCTGCTCCAGGGTGGCGCTGACGGCGTCGTCGCCGGTCAGCTCGGCGGGCACGTACACCGACCAGAACTGGGCGCCGACGCCGCCGGCCCGCAGCCGGGCCAGGTCGGTGTGGAGCGCGCCGGTCTGGTCCGCGCCGATGTCCATCCGGTCCAGGTCGTAGCGGACCTGCTGGCGCAGTGCCCACGGCAGGTCGTTGTGGCCGTCGGCGACGGGGTGGGCGGCGAGCAGTTCGCGGGCCTCGGCGAGCCGGTCGGCGGCGCTGCCGGAGACCTTGGCCGCGGCGGCCGGTCCGGCGCCCGACCCGGCGCTCACTGGGCGAAGCCGAACGACTCGGCGCCCTCGACCCTGGCGCGCAGGCGCTTGCCCTTCTCGGTCGCCTGGTCGTTCAGTTCCTGCTGGAACTCGCGCATCCGGGCGAGCAGTTCGGGGTCGTGCGCGGCGAGGATCCGGGCCGCGAGGAGGCCGGCGTTCCGCGCGCCGCCGACGGAGACGGTGGCGACCGGGACACCGGCCGGCATCTGCACGATGGAGAGCAGCGAGTCCATGCCGTCGAGGTACTTCAGCGGCACCGGCACGCCGATGACCGGCAGCGGGGTGACGGAGGCGAGCATGCCGGGGAGGTGGGCGGCGCCGCCCGCGCCGGCGATGATCGCCTTGAGGCCGCGCCCGGCGGCCTGCTCGCCGTACGCGATCATCTCGCGCGGCATCCGGTGCGCGGAGACGACGTCGACCTCGTACGGGATCTCGAACTCGTCCAGGGCCTGCGCCGCGGCCTCCATGACGGGCCAGTCGGAGTCGGATCCCATGACGATGCCGATCACGGGGGCGGTGGTGGCGGGGCTTGTGCTCACTCGGTGATCGTTCCTCGCAGATAGCCGGCGGCGTGGCGCGCGCGCTCCAGCACGTCGTCCAGGTCGTCGCCGTAGGTGTTGACGTGCCCCACCTTGCGGCCGGGCTTCACGTCCTTGCCGTACATGTGGATCTTGAGCTGCGGGTCCCTGGCCATGCAGTGCAGGTACGCGGAGTACATGTCCGGGTAGTCGCCGCCCAGGACATTGCACATCACGGTCCACGTCGCGCGCGGGCGCGGATCGCCGAGGGGCAGGTCGAGGACCGCCCGGACGTGGTTGGCGAACTGCGAGGTGATCGCCCCGTCCTGGGTCCAGTGGCCGGAGTTGTGCGGGCGCATCGCCAGTTCGTTGACGAGGATGCGGCCGTCCGCGGTCTCGAACAGCTCCACGGCCAGATGGCCGACGACTCCGAGCTCCTTGGCGATCCGCAGGGCGAGCTCCTGGGCCTGCCCCGCGAGCTCTCCGTCGAGGTCCGGAGCCGGGGCGATCACCGTGTCGCAGACGCCGTCGACCTGACGGGACTCGACGACCGGGTAGGCGACGGCCTGGCCGTGCGGGGAGCGGACGATGTTCGCCGCGAGCTCGCGGCGGAACTCGACCTTCTCCTCGGCGAGGACCGGGACACCCGCGAGGAACGGGTCGCGGGCGTCCTCCGGCCCGCGGACGAACCAGACGCCCTTGCCGTCGTAGCCGCCGCGCACGGTCTTGAGGATGATCGGGAAGCCCCCGACCTCGGCGGCGAAGGCCGCCGCGTCCGCCGGGTCCGCGACGATGCGGTGCCGGGGGCTCGGGGCACCGATCTCGTCGAGTTTCGCGCGCATCACCCCCTTGTCCTGGGCGTGCACCAGCGCGTCGGGCCCCGGGCGGACGGGGATGCCGTCCGCCTCGAGGGCCCGCAGGTGCTCCGTGGGGACGTGCTCGTGATCGAAGGTGATCACGTCACATCCGCGCGCGAAGTCACGCAGCGTAGCCAGGTCGCGATAGTCGCCGATGACGACCTCGCTCACCGCCTGCGCCGCAGAGTCCTGCGGGGTGTCGCTGAGGAGCTTGAACTTGATGCCGAGGGGGATGCCCGCCTCGTGGGTCATACGGGCGAGCTGACCGCCACCGACCATGCCGACTACCGGGAACGTCACCCTCTTAGGGTATCCGCACCATCAGGGAACACGCGTCCGGCTGTGGTTTGACACAAGAACGGAGGGGCCGGAGGCCGGTTCTCCGGTGGTTTACGAGGTACCCGGGCGGGTGACAGGAGCGCTGGTTAGCATGGTTGGGTTGACGTCACCCGGGCGTCATCCGGACGGACGGGACAGAGCCATCACCATGAGTGAACCCGGCGCGCTGCGCATGCGACTCGACCGGCTCGCCCGCGAGGTCGCCAAGTTCGGGGTGGTCGGCGGTCTCGGCGTCCTCGTCAACCTCGGCGTCTTCAACCTGGTGCGCGGCACCACGGAGATCCCGATGGTGCGGGCCAGCCTGATCGCCACGGTGGTCGCGATCGTCTTCAACTACGTGGGGTTCCGCTACTTCACGTACCGTGACCGCGACAAGTCCGGCCGCACCAAGGAGATGTCGCTGTTCCTGCTGTTCAGCGTCGTCGGCATGGTCATCGAGAACGGCGTGCTGTACACGGCGACGTACGGCTTCGGCTGGGACGGGCCGCTCGCGAGCAACTTCTTCAAGTTCTTCGGCATCGGGATCGGGACCCTGTTCCGGTTCTGGTCGTACCGCACGTGGGTGTTCCGCGCACTGCCGGCGAAGGAAGCCGTGCAGACGGCCGAATCCTTCCTCGAGCAGGCGCCGCGGCAGGCGACCCGTCGCCAGCCCGACCGGGTCTGACCGCTTCCGGCCGGCCCTTCCTCACCGTACGGGGCGCTCCTGCGGCTCGTCCGCGACGCTCCGCACCTCCCGGCTCAGGAACAGTGCGAACACCGGCGGCTGCTGCTGGAGCAGCTCCAGACGGCCGCCGTCCGCCTCCGCCAGGTCCCGGGCCACCGCAAGACCGATGCCGGTCGAGCTGCGCCCGCTGACGGCCCGCTCGAAGATCCGCGCGCCCAGGTCGGCCGGGACGCCCGGACCCTCGTCCGTGACCTCGATCACCGACTGGTTGCCCGTCACCCGGGTCCGCAGGGCGACCGTGCCGCCGCCGTGCATCAGCGAGTTCTCGATCAGCGCCGCCAGCACCTGGGCGACCGCGCCCGGGGTGCCGACCGCCCGCATGCCCTGCTTGCCGGAGTGGACGATGGCCCGTCCCGCGCTGCGGTAGGCCGGGCGCCACTCCTCGATCTGCTGCTTGACGACCTCGTCCAGGTCGAAGGCGACGGCGGAGCCGGTCCGGGGGTCGCGGGAGTTCGTGAGCAGCCGCTCGACGACGTCGGTGAGCCGCTCGACCTGGGTCAGGGCGATCGTCGCCTCCTCCTTGACCGTGTCCAGGTCATCGGCGAGCGCGACCTCCTCCAGCCGCATGGAGAGGGCGGTGAGCGGCGTACGGAGCTGGTGCGAGGCGTCGGCGGCCAGTCGGCGCTCGGCCGTCAGCATCCGGGCGATGCGCTCGGCCGAGGCGTCCAGGACGTCCGCGACCCGGTCGAGCTCCGGCACCCCGTACCGCTTGTGCCGGGGGCGCGGGTCGCCGGAACCGAGGCGTTCGGCGGTCTCCGCGAGGTCCGTCAGCGGGGACGTGAGCCGGTTCGCCTGCCGTACGGCGAGGAGGACGGCGGCGATGACGGCCAGCAGGGCCACCGCGCCGAGGATCATCAGCGTGCGGCCGATCTCCTCCGTGACCGCCGAGCGGGACTCCTCGACGATCACCGTCTCGCCGCGCTCGCCCTCCGCGAGGCCCCGGGTCACGTCGCCCTCGGGGCGGGTGCCGATCTCGATGGTGTCCCGGCCCGGGATCTGGATCTGGGCGTACCGCTTGGCGCCGCTCTGCTCCGACAGGATGTCCGGGTTCACCGGCTCGCCGCCGATCAGCCGGCTGTCGACGATCGAGACGATGCGGAGGGCCTCCAGGTCGACGCCCTCCTGGGCGCTGCTGGAGATGGTGCGGGTCTCGACGATGACGAGGGAGACGCCGAAGACGGCGATGACCACGAGCACGACGGCGAGGGTGGAGTTGATGAGACGGCGACGCACGGTTGCCCTCCGGGCGGGGGACGGTGAACCCGCCCGAGCCTACGGGGCGGCCGGCGGCCGGCGGCCGTGGTGCGGCCGTCAGCTCTTCTCGAAGCGGAAGCCGACGCCTCGCACGGTGGCGATGTAGCGGGGGTTCGCCGCGTCGTCGCCCAGTTTCTTGCGGAGCCACGAGATGTGCATGTCCAGGGTCTTCGTGGAGGACCACCACGTGGTGTCCCAGACCTCGCGCATCAGCTGGTCGCGGGTGACGACCCGGCCCGCGTCGCGGACCAGGACGCGCAGGAGGTCGAACTCCTTGGCGGTGAGCTGGAGCTCCTCGTCGCCCATCCAGGCCCGGTGCGACTCGACGTCGATCCGGACGCCGTGGGTGGCGGGCGCGGCCACCGGCTCGGCGGAGCCGCGCCGCAGCAGGGCCCGGACCCGGGCGAGGAGTTCGGCGAGCCGGAACGGCTTGGTGACGTAGTCGTCGGCGCCGGCGTCGAGCCCGACGACCGTGTCGACCTCGTCGGCCCGTGCGGTGAGCACCAGGATCGGGACGGTGTGGCCCTCGGCGCGCAGCCGCCGGGCGACCTCGAGTCCGTCCATGCCGGGCAGGCCGAGGTCGAGTACGACCAGGTCCACTCCGCCCTGGAGTCCGGCGTCGAGGGCGGTCGGCCCGTCCTCGCGGACCTCGACCTCGTACCCCTCTCTCCGCAGGGCGCGGGCCAGCGGCTCCGAGATGGATGCGTCGTCCTCGGCGAGCAGTACACGGGTCATGGGGTGATGGTAGTCCGCACGGGTGGGCGGTCGGGGCATGATCCCTGGGGACGGAGTCACCCCTGGGGATCTTGTGGGTATCTTGCTCATGACCTTCGAATGACGTCGCGCGGTTGCGCCGTCACCTGTGATCCATCTCTCAAGTCCTTCCATATCCGGCACTGTCGTGTCGTATGGTGTCTCGACGTCTGTAGCGGTAATCGGGGACCTTTGGCCAGCTTCGCGCGCCAAGGTCCTCTTTCTGCGTGAGGTCGGCCCAGCCGAACCTTGAGGACGGTGAACGACCTGTGGGCCGGGTTCCGGGACGCGACGACGCGAATCCCGGGGCGTGGATCCCGGTGGAGTCCACTCCGACTCCGCCGGTGCCGGCCTCCCCCACCGGGCGCACCACGCTCACAAGGCGCGCGTCCCGACAGAGCAAGGATCGACATGGCGTCCAGCCTGACGACGGCTTCGGCCGGAACCCCCGGTTCCGAGAAGACGTTCTTCGGCCACCCCCGCGGCCTGGCCACCCTCTTCATGACCGAGATGTGGGAGCGCTTCTCCTACTACGGCATGCGGGCACTTCTCGTTCTGTACCTGGTCTCCGGCGGCGCGGACGCCGCGACCGGCAGCCAAGGCGGCGGCCTCGCCATGACGGCCGCGACGGCGACGGCGATCTACTCCGTCTACGTCTCGATGGTCTACCTGATGGCCATGCCGGGCGGCTGGTTCGGCGACCGCGTCTGGGGCGCCCGCAAGACGGTCACCATCGCCGCCTTCGTGATCATGGCGGGTCACGCCTCGCTCGCGATCCCCGGTCAGGCGATGTTCTTCGTCGGTCTGGCGCTCGTCGCCGCCGGCTCGGGTCTGCTCAAGGCCAACATCTCCACGATGGTCGGTCACCTCTACGACGGCCCGGACGACGCGCGCCGTGACGGTGGCTTCACGCTCTTCTACGTCGGCATCAACCTCGGTGCCTTCGTGGCGCCGTTCGTGGTCGGCACCGTCGGCGAGAAGGTCAACTGGCACCTCGGCTTCGCGCTCGCCGCGCTCGGCATGGGTCTGGGCCTGGTCCAGTTCCTCATCGGCACGAAGAGCCTGAGCCCGAAGAGCAACGTCGTCCCGAACCCGCTCTCCCCGGCCGAGCGCAAGAGCATCCTGGTCAAGGTCTCCCTGGTCGTCGTCCTCGCCGCCGCGTTCTACGGCGTCGTGGTCGCCCTGGGCATGTACACCCTGAACTGGGCGCTGGTCCCGATCACCCTCGCCGGTCTGATCATCCCGGTCGCCGTCCTGGTCCGCATCAAGCGCGACAAGGACCTAGACAAGACCGAGCAGTCGAAGATGACCGGCTACATCTGGTTCTTCGTCGCCGCCGCCGTCTTCTGGATGATCTACGACCAGGGCGGCTCGACGCTGTCGCTCTTCGCGGACGACAAGACCGCCGACACCGTCTTCGGCCTGGGCTTCCCGGCCACCTGGTACCAGTCGCTCAACCCGCTGTTCGTCATGGCGCTGGCCCCGGTCTTCGCCTGGCTGTGGCTGTGGCTGGCCCGGCGGAACCAGGAGCCGAACACCATCGTGAAGTTCGCGATGGGTCTGGTCCTCGTCGGCGCGTCCTTCTTCGTCTTCATCGTCCCGATGAACATGGCCGGCGGCGGCGACAAGGTCTCCCCGATGTGGCTGGTCTCGATCTACATGATCCAGACCATCGGTGAGCTGTGCCTCTCCCCGGTCGGCCTCTCCGTCACGACGAAGATGGCGCCGCAGAAGTACGCCTCCCAGATGATGGGTGTCTGGTTCCTCGCCGTGACCGCCGGTGACTGCACCACGGGTCTGCTCTCGCTGGCCGGTGTGGACCTCAACGGCACGGGGATCATCGCGATGGAGGCGAGTCTCGCCGTCCTCGCGGGCTTCGCGATCTACATGTACCGCAAGAAGGTCCAGGCGCTCATGGGCAGCGTCCACTGACCTCCCCCGTACGGCCGTGAGGGCCGCCGCACCGATCCGGTGCGGCGGCCCTCCGCCGTTTCCGGCCCGCGTCAGCGCCTGAGCCGCGCCCACGGGGTGAAGGTGAACACCGCGCCGCCGAGCAGGATCACCGTGCCGGCGACGAGGGCGAGGGCGCGCAGGGCGCCGTCGTCCTCGGCGCCGGTCTCGGCGAGGTTCCCGCCGGAGCCGGAGCCACTGCCAGAGCCGCTACCGCTGCCGGAGCCGCTGCCCGGGTCGCCGCCGGAGCCGCCCGCCGCGCCGCCCGCCTGCTTGCTCGTGTCCAGTTCGAGGGAGGCCTGGACGGCGCCCTTCACCTGGCACGGGATGTCCATCTTCATGGAGCCGAGGGAGACCTTGATGGTCAGCGTGCCGGGACTGAGGGTGGACTTGCCGGTCGCGCCCGGCTTGTAGGTGCCCTTCATGTCCGGCAGGTTCACCGGGTCGCCCAGCTTCAGGGCGGTGGGGTTCGGGGGTCCGGCGACGGTCACCGTGCCGGTGTCGGATCCGCCGAGCTTGACCGCCATGGAGGCCTTGAGGGCCCCCGCGGGGAGGGCGGCGGGGCTGTCCATGACGCCCTTGGCCGTCCTGACCGTGAGGTCGTACCCACCGCCGTTCTTCTTGGCGTCGATCGTCACCTTGGACTGGATGGAGGCCGGGCCGGGGGCCGTACAGGCGAAGGTGACGGAGACCTCCGTGCCGGGGAAGGACGTCTGGCCGCCGCTGCCGCCGCTGGACGATCCGCCGGAGCCGGAGCCCGAGCCGGAGCCGGAGGATCCGCCGGTGCCGCCGGTGCCGCCGGAGGAGGAGGTGGCGGCGCCGCCGGTGTTGTTCGAGCCTCCGCCGGTCGTCGTCGACCCGCCCGTGGTGGTCGACCCGCCCGTGGTGGTCGTGGAGCCGCTGCTCGTGCCGCCCGTCGTCGTGCCCGTGCCGTCCGTGACCTTGATCTTCGCGGCGGCGGCCACCGTCTCCTTCGGGGAGCACTTGGTGTCCGTCGACAGCGGCTTGGACACGTTGATCGTGTACTTGCCGGGCGTGAGGGTGATCTCGCCCGCCTTGGTCAGCTTCAGCTTCCCCCTCATCTCGGGCAGCACCATCGGACTGTTCTTGGGGATCGGCGGGTTCTGCCGGGGCCCCTCCATGGCGACGGTGCCGGTCGCCGCGCCGCCCACGGTGAGGACGCCGGTCGGTTTGACCGTGTCCGCGCCGAGGTCGAGCACGTCGGGGTTCTTCGACGCGGCCTGGACCGTCTTCCAGACGATCTCGACCTCGTCGCCGACCTTGGCCTCCGCCGGCGCCGTGACCAGCACCTTCGTGGTGCCCTGCACGGGCGGAAGCCCGGAGATGGACGGCGGGATGCACTCCGTCGTGTACGAGACCTCGGCGGCCTGGGCGGGGCCGGCGGAAATCAGGATCCCCGCGCCGCCGAGCATCAGCGCGATTCCGGCCGCGCTCATCCTCCGTTGCGTACTCACGCATGTCCCTTCGTCGTCGGGCTGCTCTCTGGGGCTGACGGTGCGGAGTCAGGACTGAACCACGGCAGGGCCGCGGTGGGTTCGTCGTCCCCCGGGTCCCGCCGGGCGGGTTCGGGGGCACGGGTGCGGAGCCGGGCCAGGGGCCGGGGGCGGGCCCTGGAGTGGCCCGGGGCCGTACGGGCGGGGCTCGTCGCCGGGCGGACGCGGTCCACCACGGCCATCCCGATCCGGAACAGCGCCGCCGGTACGACGACGGCGAGCAGCAGCCAGAAGAGCGTCACGCCCCAGGGCCTGCCGACCCCCCAGGGCTGCTCGACGAGGACCTTGTCCGCGTAGCGCACGGAGACCTGGTAGTCGCCGTGGGCGCCCGCGGTGAGTTCGACGGGGAGCCGGACGAGGGCCTTCTTGCCGGGGTCGACGGTGCCGCGCCACTGGCGTTCCTCGTACTGCGGGGCGAACACCCCGTGGCTGGTGCCGACCTGGAAGACCGGGTCCTTGACGGGGGCGGAGCCGAGGTTGCCGACGGTGAAGACGATCTCGCGGCGGGGCGGTGCCCCGAACCAGACGAGGAGGCCGCTGGAGCCGTCGAGCCGTACGGTCGCGAGGACCGCGAGCCGCCCGTCGCCCGAGGCCTCGGGGAGCGGGGCGACCGGATGACCGGCCACGGTGAACTCCCGGTCCACGGCGTCCTGTTGCCCGGTGACCCCGGCGACGTGCACGACGCAGGGGCAGGGCTTGGGCGGTTCGGCGACCGGGAGCTTGGCGCTGAACGCGCCCCGGGCGTCGACGGTGGCGGCCCGGCCGTCGGTGTTGGCGCAGGAGTTGGTGCCGCCGATGACGCCCTTGCCGGGGGCGCCCTGGCCGCAGATCAGCAGCATGAGCAGCGCGCCCGGCTTCCAGCCGCTGCCGCTGACGGTGATCTCGCCGCCCTTGCCGCCCTCCGCCTGGGAGAGCTCGACGGCGGGTCCGGGGGCGGCCGCCACGGGGGCGGCGGGCAGGAGGGCGAGGGCGAGCGCCACCAGGAGCGCCCCGGCCGTACGTGTCCACCTCATGAGTTCGCTCCCGCCGACGCTCGCTGGGTACGGGCCCGGCCGCGCCGCCGTACCGCGTACGCCCCGCCGCCCGCCGCCGCGAGGAGCAGCCCGGCCAGGCCGGTGAGCGCCGGGCCTGAGGCGAAGGCGGCCTCGGCGGTGGCGGTGGCCGGGGCGGCGCCGGGGGCGGTGGCGGTCAGCCGGACGGTGACGGAGTCGAGGGCGGGCGGATCGGGCCAGGGTTCGGTGCGGGTGGCCCGCCGGCCGGGCCTGAGGGTGAGCGGCAGGGGGCGGCCCGGCCGGTCGAGGACGGTGCCGAGGACTCCTTCGGCGCGCACGGCGAGGTGCGGGGCGAGGACGGTGCTGCCCCGGTTGACCAGGGTGTAGCGCAGGGTGCCGGTCGTGGTGTCGACGTGGACGTCCTCGACGGTGAGCGCGGCGAGCTGCGGGCCGCTGACCCGCAGCCGCAGGTCGACGCGTACCTCGCGGCCGGCGGCCGTGGCCCGTACCGTCCCGCGGTGTTCGCCCGGCGGGGTGTCGGCGGTGACGGTCACGGCGAAGGGCACGTCCGCCCGGGTCCTGGCGGGCACGGTGACGCTCCGCGCGGCGAAGGCCACCGGGGCGCCCTGCCCGCCGAGCCGGACGGTGAGCGGCCGGGCGCCCCGGTTGGTCACGGACAGGGTGTCCTGGAGGACGCTGCCTGCGGGGCCCTCCAGATAGGCGTACGGCCGGCCGGCGGCGGGCGCCGCCGTCCAGTCCGGGGCGCCGGGGGGAGCCGCCGCGACCGCGCCGAGGAGCGCGGTGGCGGCGGCCACGAGCCCGGAGCGGGCCGCCGTCCGCATCAGCGTGCCGTGCGCCGCGTGAGCCAGAGGACTCCGGCCGCGCCGGTGAGGAGGACGGTGCCGCCCAGGGTGCCGAGGGCCAGGGCGGAGTCGAGGGGGCCGGTCTTGGGCAGTTCGGTGCCGGTGCCCTCCTTCTCCTCCTCGGCGGGCGGCGGGGTGTCGGAGCCGCCGGCGGCGCCGGTCACCTCCAGTTCGAGGGCGGGGCGGGGGTTGTTCTTCGGGGTGCAGACGGCGGCGTCCATGCCGAGGGCGTGGACGGTGAGCGTGCCGGCGGTGAAGGTGACCTTGCCGTTCTTCTTCGGGGTGTAGGTGCCGGTGAGCGTGCCGATCTTGATGGGTGTGTCGGGCGGGATGGCGGCGGTGTTCGGCGTCCCCTTGACCTTGACGGTGCCGGAGTCGGCGCCGCCGAGGACGAGTTCGGCGCGCGGGGTCATGACCCCCTTGGGGAGTTCGATGGGGCTGTCGGAGACGCCCTTCTCGAACGACATGGTGATGGTGTACGCGCTGCCGTTCTTGACGGCCTTGATGTCGACGGGCGAGACGGCGCCCTTGGGTCCGATCTTCGTCTCGCAGCCGTAGTTGACGTCGACGACGGCCGCCTGGGCGGCCGGTGCGCCGGCGAGCACGGCCGCGCCCGCCACCGCGAGCGCCGCCGTGAAAGCGGCGGTCGTTCTCCTCCGGTTCGGCTCCTTGGACACCCCGAGCACCCCTCACCGCAACGTAACTGACGGTCTTTCAGATTGGCCGTCAAGGTACGCCTGAGGTCGTGCGGAGGGAAGAAGAAGGAAAGAAGAGAGAACGTGAAAGTCCTAGGCGGGTGCCGAGAGTTCGGCCCATACCGTCTTGCCGGGGGAGCCCGGGGTGCGCTCGATGCCCCAGTCGAGGCAGAGCCGCTGCACGATGAACATGCCGTGGCCGCCGGGGCGGCCGGAGCGGTGCGGGGTGCGGGGCGCGGGCTGGCCGGCGCCGCGGTCGGTGACTTCGAGGCGCAGCACCTTGGGCAGCCGCAGGACGCGGAGGCGCTCGGGGCCCTCGGCGTGCAGGCAGGCGTTGGTGACGAGCTCGGAGACGACGAGCAGGACGTCCTCCGCGGCGGCCCTGCGGTCGGCGGTGGCGGCCGGCAGCCAGCCCCACTCGTGGAGCGCGGACCGCGTGAAGTCGCGGGCGAGCGGCACGGTGCCGCTGGTCTCGCCGAGGGCGAGCGTACGGACGTCGGAAGCTTGGTCCATCAGCGCTTCACCTCACCGATCGACGGGACAGGGGCAGGTCGTACGGGCGGGCCGCTCCCCGAGCGGGCCCGGCCGGGGGTGCTCAGCCGGGAAGGGCTGTGTCGAGTGTCTCGTGCACGGTGAAGACGGCGTCCGCGCCCGTGATCTGGAACACCCGGGCCACGGCGGGCCGCATCCCCACCAGATGGACCCCGCCGCCGGCGGCGTCCGCCCGCAGGCGGGCGCCGAGCAGCACGTTGAGCCCGGTCGAGTCGCAGAACTCCAGCCCCGAGCAGTCGACGACCAGCCGCGAGCGGCCCGCGTCGAGGGCGCCGTCCAGCGGGGCGCGGAGGATTTCGGCGGTGTAGTGGTCGAGCTCACCCACGGGTGCGAGCAGTTCGCTCGCGTCCACGGTCCGGACCTCGACCCGCAACCGCGCGGGCGGTGCGCTGCCGATGTGTTCGCGGTCCATGGCCGTGCCTCTTCTCGCTCTCGCGGATGCCGACTGACGTGCTCCGAACCCTACAAGCGGGACGCCCTTTCGCGCACCCAAGCTCTGCCACATAACCGGACAAAGCAGACTATTGACACTTGCGACCTTCGGTGCCGAACAGGTAGGGCTAGGAGGGACACCCGACACGACCGGCTTCGGAGGCGCCGCAAACCGCAGCAGAAGAACGATGGAGGAGACCCATGTCACCCCGGCTCGACGCCCCGCGTACCCCCGACGCGCCGTCGGCAGCAGTCCCCCAGGACCACCCGCTCGACTTCGCCCACGACCTTCCCCGCGACCGCCCGCTCGACACCATCGGACCCGTCGACGCACGGGCCCTGTCGAAGCAGCTCTTCGCCCGGCTCGCCGAGCTCGAAGAGGGCACCCACGACCACGCGTACGTCCGCAACACCCTCGTCGAACTGAACCTCGCCCTGGTCAGGTTCGCCGCCGCCCGCTTCGGCACGCGCAGCGAGCCGATGGAGGACATCGTCCAGGTCGGCACGATCGGCCTCATCAAGGCGATCGACCGCTTCGAACTCACCCGCGGAGTGGAGTTCCCCACCTTCGCGATGCCGACGATCATCGGCGAGATCAAGCGCTTCTTCCGTGACACCTCGTGGTCCGTGCACGTGCCCCGCCGGCTCCAGGAGCTGCGGCTCGACCTCGCGCGGGCCGGTGACACGCTCGCCCAGCGCCTCGACCGCGCCCCGACCGTCGCCGAGCTCGCCGAGGAACTCGGCATCGCCCCCGAGGAGGTCGTCGAGGGCATGGCCGCGAGCAACGCGTACACCGCGAGCTCGCTCGACGCCCAGCCCGACGAGGAGGAGGGCGGAGGCGGCGAGGCCACGCTCGCCGACCGGCTCGGCTACGAGGACCACGGCCTCACCGGGATCGAGTACATCGCCTCCCTGAAGCCGATGATCGCCTCGCTGCCCGCCCGGGAACGGCAGATCCTCTCCCTGCGCTTCGTCTCCGGCCTGACCCAGTCGGAGATCGGCACGGAGCTCGGCATCTCCCAGATGCACGTGTCGCGGCTGCTCGCGCGCACCCTCGCCCGGCTGCGCCGGGGGCTCACTCTGGAGGAATGACCTCCAGCACCTCCCCCGAGCCGCCAAAATGGCTGTGGAAAGGGCCCGTTCACGGTCTTCGGACCCGTGGCGGGCCCTTCCGCACGACCGGACCGCACGGCCGCCTGGCCTTGTTGACGCGTCGTCCGGATTGGGCCACATTGAGCCCGGGGTTCAGGGGGGATTCACATGGTTTCTGCGTACGCGGAACTGGAAGAGCGGATGCGCGAGCGGCTCGGGGGCAGGGAGTGCCTCTACGTGCCCTCGTGCCGCTTCGGGCTCTATCTCGCACTGCGCCACTGGTGCAGACCCGGCGGCCGGGTGCTGATGTCACCCGTCAACGACGACGTCATCCTCTTCGTCGTGCTCGCCGCGGGACTGCGCCCCGTACAGGCGCCGCTCGACCCCCGCGACGGGTCCGTCGACCCGGCCGCCGTGCCCGAGTCCCTCTGGCACGGCCTCTCCGCCGTCCTCACCACCAATCTGTACGGGAACCCCGACCCGGCACCCGCCCTGCGCGGCCACTGCGACCGGCTCGGCATCCCGCTGATCGAGGACGCCGCCCACGCGATCGGCTCCACCGTCGGCGGACGCCCGGTCGGCACGTACGGCGAGGCGTCCGTCTTCAGCCTCTCGAAGCACACCGGTGCCAAGACCGGCGGCTTCCTCGCCCTCGCCGACCCGGCCCTCAGGACCGAACTCGCCGCCGCCCGCGACAGGTTGCTGCACCCGACCCGTACCACCGCCGAACTCGCCCACCTGGCACGGCCGTACGCCGAGGCCACCCTGCGCGGCCTGCGCCTCGCCGGGGCCGCCCGCGCGGCCGTCCGGCGCCTCGGCCTCGACGAGCGGGAGGAGATACGGATGCCGCTGCGCGCCGACGAGCTGGCCCGGGCCCTCCCGGCGGCGCCCGCGCTCGACCCCTTCCACTCCTGGGTCCGGGTCGACATGCACGACTACCGGCTGCGCCCGGGCGCCGGGCGGCTCCGCCGCACCACCCGGAAGTTCGCCCGCCTCGACGGCGTCCTCGACGCCCACCGGGCGGGCACCGAGCGTCTCCTCGCCAGCGAGTACGGCGACGCGAGCGGCGCGTACGGCGGCGCCGACCGCGAGGTCCAGCCGCTGTTCCGCGTGCCGCTGCTCGTCGGCGACCGGGACGCGGCCACCGCCGCGCTCGCCCGGCACCGGATCACCACCGGCTACCTCTACGACCCGCCGCTCGACAGCTACGCGGGCGAGGCCTTCACCGACCCCTCCCCCGAGCCCCGGCCGGCCGCCTGGTTCGCCCGCCACGCCCTGCCGGTCGACCCGCGCCGCGCGGACGAGGCCCTCGCCGTGCTCCGCGGCGCCGGCATCCGCCCGGCCCAGCCCTCGCAGCTCCTCGGCGGCGCCCGGTGACCGACACCGTACGGCTGCGGGGCCAGGAACAGGAGCCGGAAGCGGCCCCGGGCCCGGCACGGCACACCGCCGCGCGGGCGGGAGGCGGCGCAGACGGCACGGGCCCGCTCGACGGGCGGAACGGGCACGACGGGCACGACGGACGCGCACCGGAGAGCGCGGGCTCGGGCCCGGACTCCGGCGAGAACTCCATGTTCCGCAACGCCTACGCCCTCATGCTCTCCACCGGCGTCTCCGCCGCCCTCGGCCTCGGCTTCTGGCTGGTCGCCGCCCGCTACTACTCGGAGGAGGCCGTCGGCCAGGGCTCCGCCGCCATCGCCGCCCAACGCCTCCTCGCCTCCCTCACCGCCACCACCATGATCGGCGCGGTCGTCCGGTACGTGCCCCGGGCCGGCCGGGCCACCGGGCCGCTGGTCCTGCGGATGTACCTGGTCAGCACCGTGGTCGTCGCCGTGGCCTGCGGTGTCTTCCTGCTGACCATCGACTGGTGGGGCCCCTCGTACGCCCCGCTCGGCACCCTGTCCGCCGGGATCTTCTTCACCGCCTCCTGCGTCGGCTGGGCGCTGCTCACCCTCCAGGACGGCGTCCTCACCGGGCTCAGACGGGCGATCTGGGTCCCCGTCGGCAACGCGGTGTTCTCGCTCGGCAAACTCGTCCTGCTGGTGCTGCTCGCCACCGCCCTGCCCCTGCTCGGCGTCTTCGTCTCCTGGTCGGCGGCGATCGCCCTGTCCGTGCTGCCGCTCGGCTGGCTGGTGTTCCGGCGGCTCATCCCCCGGCAGGCGCACGCCGACCGGGACCGCGAGCCGCCCGGCCTGCGCGAGATCGGCCGCTTCATGGCCGGCGACTCCGTCGGCGCGCTGTTCAGCCTCGCCATGATCAACCTGCTGCCGGTGATGGTCGCCGTCCGCTTCGACGCCGCCCACAACGCCTTCTTCTACACGGCGTACACCGTCGGCGGCACGATGGAGTTCATGGCCATCAACATGGCCTCCTCGCTCACCGCGCACGCCTCCCACAGCCCCGAGTCCCTCGCCGAGGGCGTCCGCGGCGCCCTGCGCCGCATGGCGCTGCTGCTCGTGCCCGTCGTGCTCGTCCTGGTCGTCCTCGCCCCGGTGATCCTCGCGCCGTTCGGCCCGGAGTACGCCGAGCACGGCACGACCGTGCTCCGGCTGCTCGCCGCCGCCGCGCTGCCCCGCGTCGCGGTCGAGCTGTACATCGGCGTCCTGCGCGTCCAGGGCCGTACGGGCGTGCTCGCCCTGCTCCAGGCCGCGATGTGCGTCCTGGTCCTGGGCAGCGCGGCCCTGCTCCTCGGGCCCGTCGGGATCGCGGGCGCCGGGTACGCCGTCCTCGCCTCGATGACGCTGATGGCCGCCGTGTCGGCGCCCGGCCTGCGGGCCGCACTGAAGGGCCGCGCGCCCGTGCGGCAGCCGCACGAGACGGCCCGGGCGAAGCCCCGCGCGGAGGACGGCTACGGCACCAGCTGGGCGCGGGAGAGCGCCTATCTGCGCGGCGCGCACGACTCGGTGACCCCGGCCTTCGGCATCCCCGTGTACGTACCCCGGCAGCGCGACCGGGAGCCGGGCGGACCGGCCGCGCTCACGGCGGCCGCCGCGCACCCGCCGGTGCCGGGCGCGGAGAGGACGGACGGCCCCGGACGGGCGGCGGCCTGGCTGTGGCCGCTGCTCGGTCTGGCGGCCGGGCTCTTCTGGTTCCCGCTGGCCCGGTCGGGCGAGCTGGCCGTCGAGCGGCTCTCCGGGACCGGGCTGCTCGCCGCCCTCCCGCCCGTCACGCTCCTCGCCGGGCTGCTGCTCGTCGCCCTCCAGGGCGCGGCCGTCGGACTCCGCGTCTTCCGGCCGGCGTTCGCCGGAACCGTCCTGCTCGCCACCTTCCTCGCCCTGCACACGGCGCCGCCGCTGCTGGGCCTGTGGCCCGCCGAGGCCGCCGGGCCGGGGGCGGCGCTCCTGGGCGGCGGGACGGAGCGGGCCGTCGCCCCGATCGCGCTCCAGGCGCTGAGCCTGATGCTCGTGGCGGTGCTGCTGCGGGTGGTCGGGGTGGGCGCGCGGGTCACCGCCGGGGTGGTGTGGGTGCTGGTGTGGGCGGGCTGGGCGGGGCAGCAGGCCTTCGCCACCGCCCCGCTCCCGCTCTTCCTCGGCCTGGCCGGCGGCACGATGGCGGTGTGCGCCTTCCGGGGCCTGACGTCGGACCGCGGCTGACGCCCCCGGACCGGGTTCAGCCGGCCCGTACCGGGCCCGAGGAGTCGTCGTACAGGACCCGGAAGCGACCGGGGTCCGCCGGGTCCCGGTCGGCGACCTGGACGGGCGGCCACGCCCACTGCCACACCCCGATGCCGGGCCTGCGCGAGAACCGGATCACCCCGCGGGTCCCTTCGACCGCGACGCTCGGCCAGGCCGCGGCGACCGCCGCCCGGTCCGTACCGCGGCAGCGCAGCAGGCCGGCGAGGACGGTGACCGTGTCGTAGCCCTCGAAGGCGACGAACGAGGGCGTCTCGCCCAGCCGTCGGCGCAGCTCCGCCTCGACGCGGGTGCCGAGCGGGCCGAGCCGGTCGGGCAGGTACCGCAGGAACGGGACCGCCGCCCCGTCGGGGCCCAGCAGCGCGTCCCAGTCGGCCAGTTCCGGCTGCCCGGCCGGGGCGCCGATGAGGACCTCGGCGAGCCGCTCGTCGCGGCGCACGGCCCGGACGAGCGGCACGACCGGCTCCGGGTGGCCGGCCAGCAGGAGCAGGGCGGTCGCCCCGCTCTCCGCGAGCGCGTCGCAGAGGCCCTCGGGGTCCGGCCCGGCGGTGTCGAGGACGGTCACGGTCCCGCCGTGCGGCGCGAGGTGCTCGCGCAGGACGCGGGTCCCGGCGGCCCAGTAGACGCTCGGCTGGGCCGCCACGGCGATCCGGCGGTGGCCCGTCGCGAGCAGGAAGTCCCCGTAGGTCCGCCAGCCGTGGGACTGCGCGGGGGCGATCCGCGCGACCTGGTCCGTGGCGTCGTCGGTGAGCGCGTCGAGGACCGCCGAGGAGCAGAGGAACGGCAGCCGGAGGGCGTCGGCGCGGGCGGCGGCGGCCCGGGCGACGACGCTGTGGTACTCCCCGGCGAGCGCGGCCACGCCCAGGCCGGCCAGCTCCTCCACGGCCGCCGTGGCCCGTTCGGGGTCGGCGGCGGTGTCCCGGACGAGCAGCTCCAACGGCCGTCCGCCGATCCCGCCTTCGGCGTTGACGTCACGGACGGCCGCTTCGAGGCCGGCGAGGAGATGCCGTCCGGCGCCGACCCAGCCGGGCGGGGTCAGCGGGACGAGGGCGCCGATCCGGACGGGCGTTCCGTCCGCCGGTTCCGCTCCGGACGGCAAGGGCGACGATGACGACGACGGTGACGACGGCGGCGGCGATGACGGCGATGTGGTGGGCGTGGGCATGCGTGGACGTCTCCCCGTGTGACGAGCGTGGTCGGTCGCGGCGGCGCTGCCCGTACCGTAGCGACTCCCGGTGTCCGGGCTACCCCCGCCCGGGTACGTCCTGCCGGAAGTACGGGTCCCGGCCCGCGATCCGGTAGCCGTCCAGGCCCGGCCCCGCGTCCACGGTCAGGTCGCAGCCCGGACCGGGGACGGCGCGGTTCCAGTGCACGTACGCCCGTACGCGCGGCAGCGTGGGCGCCACCCCGGGGATCGCGGTGTACCAGTCGCGCTGGCGCCGCGGGTCCTTCGGGTCGGGGGCGGTGGAGAACTCCGACAGCATGATCGGCTTGTCGTCGGAGATGTTCTTCCGGAGCCAGTCGTAGCCGGGGCGCTGGCTCCGGTCGAAGTCGAGCCAGTCGGGCGACTTGTGGCAGAGGTAGTAGTTGTACTGGTCCATGCCGATCCAGTCGACGTACGCGTCGCCCGGATAGAGCGCCTTCATCAGCCCGGCGTTGCCGAGGTAGCCGGAGACCGTCCACACCCACACCACGTTGGTGACGCCCAGCTCGTCGAAGCGCTCGCGGACGTGCCGGTAGGCGGCGACGTACTCCTCCGGGGTGCCGGCGCCCTCCTCGATGCGGAAGTCGGCCTCCTGGTCGAAGGCGAAGAAGACCCGCTTGCCGTACTCCTTGACCCGCAGGGCCTGGGGATCGATCACGGAGGCGTCGTACCGCCCCGAGGCGATGTTCTTCCAGCCGAGCTGCCTCTCGGTCCAGCCGGCGTGGTGCTTCTCCGTCCACACGGTGGATTCCCAGGCCAGCATGAGGAGCCGGTCCCGGCCGAGTTCACGCTCGTCGGGGGTGAGGAGCTCGCCGTCGGCCTTGCTCCCCGACATGTCGTGGTACGTGTAGACCAGGTCGAGCTTGCGGCCGATCTTCTTCTCGAAGGCGTACACCGGCCGGGTCAGCGAACTGTCCTCGTCGTACGGGATGTACGCGCCCCACCAGGCCCCGCAGGGCGCGACGAGCAGTTCGTCGGCGGCGCAGCGGTCGTCCTCCCCGGTGAGCGTCGACCAGACCGCCGCCCCGGCGACCAGCGCGCCGACCGCGGCGAGCGCGACCACGAGCCGGGCCCACGGGCCGCGCCCGGCGGACCGCCCGCTCACCCGCCCCCACCGGCCGATCGTTTACGGAACATGGGCGCGCGGACCAGTGCCGCCCCGGCGCCCTCCCGTTCGACCGCGCCGCGGGTGGCGGCCGGCAGCGGCACGCCGGGCAGGAGGGAGGCGACGCTCACGAAGACGGCGAGGACCACCAGGAAGACGGTCAGCGAGAAGGCCTTCGACAGGAACAGGGTGGTCGCCACCAGGGTGGCCACGGAGAGGCTGACGGGCGCGGCGAGCGCCAGCGCCTCCAGGCGGGCGCCGGGGCGCAGCCCGAGCGGCTGCGGGAGCAGCACGGCGAGGCCCGGAGCGAGGACGACGAAGGCGAGGACGGGGATCCAGCGCAGCGGGGAGCCGCCGGGGAAGGCGGTCGCCGCGAGGGCGACCCAGCCGGAGGCCGCGAGGGCGGCTCTGCGCTGGACGCGCGGGGTCAGGCGTGGATGGGCCATGAGGTCCTGCTCCCTGGGCTGCTGCGACGGGGTGGTGGCGTCGGTGGTGGCGGTGGTCGTGCGGTGGGCGGGCGGGGCGGGGTCAGCCGCCGGTGGTGGGCCGGTAGCGGAGGACGACGCCGTACGTGTTCTCCTCGACGACCTGGAAGAGCGGGGAGCGCTTCAGCGCGCCCCGGAGGCTGTCGAAGCCGCCCTCCGGGAGGTAGCCCTCGCCGATGACGGCCTCGCCCTGGGTGCGGGTGAGGATCACGTACGCGGGGCGGCCCGCCGGGATGCCGCCGGCGAGGTAACTCGCCGGGTCCTTCAGCATGCGGAGGTTCTCGTCGACCTCCTGCTCGGTGAAGAACCAGCGCTCGTAGTGGTCGTAGCGGTAGTACGCGTCGGGGAACGCGCCGGTCGCGGCGAGGATCAGGGCGCCCTCGGGCGCCCGGTCGAAGGCGCGGCGGGTGAGCGCGGTCTCGCCCGGCGGGGCGTAGTGCATGCCCTCCTTGCCGTAGTACGAGGGCAGGAAGCCCGCGAGCATGGCGACGAGGGTGACCGGCAGCGCGACGGCGGCGATCCGGCGGGCGGTCACCGCGGCGCGGCTGACGGCCCCGGCGGCGGGGACGAGCGCGGCGGCGGCGAAGAAGGCGGAGCCGGGGAGGCCGAAGAGATAGACCCGGAAGATCATCTCGCCGCCGTAGTCGTTGACGGCGAACATCGGCAGCGGCGCGGCGGCGGCGAGCGCCAGCGGCAGGGCGCTGCGGACCAGCTTGCGGCGCAGCAGCACGGCGGCGACGGCGAGGCCGCCGAGGGCGAGGACCATCAGGATGTTGGCGCTGCCGACGAGCTCGGGGCCCGGCCCGGTGGGGTCGCCCGCGAAACCGGGGCGCGAGTTGCCGAGCAGGTCACCGGCCTTCTCGCGCAGGGTGCCGAGGGTGTCGAGGAACAGCTCCCGGCCCATCGTGAGGTTCCACGCGAGCATGACGAGGCCGGAGGTGACGAGGAGCCCGATGTTGCGGTAGCGGCGGGTGAGGCAGAGCGCGAAGAGGGTCGCGCAGAGCATGATCGGCGTCAGCTGGTGGCTGGCGTTGATGGTCGCGACGACCGGCAGCAGGATGAGCACGGCGACGGCCCGCTGCCGGGTGGTCGTCGGCGGCGGGACGGCGGCGGCGGCCGGGTCCAGGGTGCTCCGGTCGCGCAGCGGACCGGCCGAGCCGGGCAGCACGAAGTGCCGGACCACGACGGCGAAGACGGTGAGGTAGAGCAGGTACGAGAAGCCCTGCGGGGAGAGGTAGTCCTGCCCCACCCAGTTCGCCAGCTGGAAGATCCACACGCCGGTCCACACGAGCCGCCAGTCGTCGCTGAACGTGCGGTAGACCAGGATCAGGACGGGGACGGTGAGCAGACCGAGCGCGACCGGGGCCCAGTTGATGAACGAGGCGGCCGCGTCCACCCCGAACGCCCGGACCAGGGCGGCGTCCAGGGAGAAGAAGCCCGGCCACTGGTCGTAGGCCGACATGCCGCCGGACAGCTCCCGCCCCGGGTGCACGGTGCCCTCGTCGAGTAGCCTGCTGATGATCGCGTCGTGCTTGGACGCCCAGGCGTAGCGGACGGTGTCGTAGAGGATCGCGGGCGGCGCCTTGAGGGCGACGAGCATGGCCGCGCAGTAGGTCGCGGGCCACAGCGGCGCGGTCCCCGCACGACGCAGCGAGAGGACGAAACCGCAGGTCAAGACGGCAAGGGCGGCGTAGAACGTGAGGGGGAAACGGTCCAGGAGACCGAACTCCGCGATGTCCCTGAAATCGATCCGGGGCAGCGCCCAGAGCCAGAGCGCCGCGGCCGCCAGGAGCGGGACGAGGTTGAGCGTGTCGGGCGACCGGAGGGCCCTGCCGAACCGGCGGGCCACCGGGCGGGGCGGCTCCCCCGTCCCCTGCCCCGCGACGGCCCGCCGCTCGTCCACCTCCCGGTCCCCCGCGGAGGGCTGCGGCGGCACACCGCTCCCGGTCACCGGTGCGGGCCCCTGACGCTGCACGGCCTCTCCCCCCACGGACTGTCCCTTTCGACGAAGTACCGGAAGGTACTTCGGTTCTGATCGATGCTTCAACCACCGGACGGATCTCCGGAGTTGCCGGTGTGCGAACGGACCGCCGGTCAGCCGGCGAACTCCGGCCCCCTGAGCAGGGCGCGGGCCCTGCGGTACATCCGCCAGCCCACCGTGGGCAGCGAGTCCGGGTACGGCGCCGCCTTCGCGCCCCGCCCCTCCATCCACTGCTCCACATCGGCGACGGTGTGACTCCTGCGCAGGATGAGCCGGGCGATGCGGTAGATCTCGTCGGTCCGCGAACTGAGCGCGTGCCGGACGGCGACCGCCGAGGTGTACCCGGCGGCCGCGGCGGCCCGCCGCACGGCCGGGCTGTTGTAGCCGTGCGGATAGGCGAGGTGCACCACCTCGTGCCCGAGGACGTCCTCCAGGACCGCCTTCGACTCGCGCAGCTCGCGGCGCAGGGCGCGCGGGGCGAGGGTGTCCAGCTGCGGGTGGGTGACGGTGTGGGCGCCGACCTCCATCCCGTACTGCTCAAGGCGCGGCGCCTGCGCGAGGGTCATCATCGGCGCGGGCGGCAGCAGGCACGGCCGCCCGGGGGTGATGGCACCCGTGGTCAGGTACGCGGTGGACGGCAGCCCACGGGAGGCGAGCGCCTCGCCTGTCGGCCCGGCGAGGTCGGCGAAACCGTCGTCGAAGGTGAGGACGACGGGCCGGGGCGGCAGCGGGGCGCCGGTGGCGAAGTGCGCGGCGAGGGCGCCCACGGTGATCGCGGTACGCCCGCTGGCCACGATCGCGTCCAACTGGGAGGCGAACTCCCGCGGCGAGACGGTGAACTCGGCGATCCAGTCCGGCGGGTCGGCCATGACGGCGTGGTAGAGGAGGACGGGTATCCGGGTGGGGAGCGGCGGCGGCGTCATCGGGGGTTCCTCCCCTGCCGGCGGGAGGGAGCCGCGGGGGCGGCCTGGGCGGGGGCGTCGGTTGCGGGCCGGGTAGGGGCCCCTGGGGTCCCTCGGGCCGCCAGGCGGGCGCGGGACTTGGCGTAGCCGAGGGGGCCGTAGAGCATGCCTCGGCGCTCCAGCCGGGAGAGGGCGGGGGGCCAGGGGTGGTGGTGGGTGCCGTGCTCGCCCGGTACCCCGCCGTCGGCCTCGCCGCGCTGGGCGGTCATGGTCCGGGCGTACGCGAGGCCGCGCGGCAGCCGGGCGAGCAGGGCGGGCAGCAGCCGGGGGCTGCGGACCAGGATGGCGGTGAGGTACGCGGTGAGGCCGGCGCCGTAGCCGTACGCCTGGTTCCGCAGGTCCTGCCAGGTGTCGCGGTGGTGGTGCCAGACGAGGGCCTCCGCGGTGTAGCGGAGGCGGAAGCCGGCGGAGAGGACGGCGACGAAGGCGTACAGGTCGTCGCCTCCCTTCGCGGCGGTCCCGGTGCCGGTCGCCGGGTCGAAGCCGCCGGCCGCTCGCAACGCCCGGGCCCGGAAGGCCATGTTGGCACCGGAGCCGAAGCTGCCGGCGGTGAACGGGAAGAGCGGTTCGTCGGCGGGCGGCCGCGCCGGGTCGTACAGGCGGGGCGCGAAGCCCTTGGCGAAGCCGCCGTGGGACTCCAGGAGGACCTGGGCGGGGGTGCTCAGCCGGGCGGGCAGGATCAGTCCGGTGACGCAGCCGAGCCCGGGGTCGGCGGCGAAGGGCGCGGTGAGGGCGGTCAGCCAGTGCGGGTCGGCGATGACGTCGTCGTCGGTGAAGGCGACGACGGTCCCTTCGGCGGCGGCGAGCCCGGTGTTGTGGGCGACGGCGAGGCCGGGGGTGTCCTCCCGGACGTACCGGACGCGGCCGGCGTACCCGCGGGTCACGAGCGTGTGGGTGGCGGTGGTGCGGGGCGCGTTGTCGACGACGATCAGCTCGTGGTCCGGGTGGTCCTGGGCGAGGAGCGAGTCGAGGGCGCGGGCGAGGGACTCGGGGCGCTCACGGGTGGCGACGACGACGGAGGCGCGGGGCGGGGCGCTCGGGGCGGCCTGCGGACGCGTGGCGGCTTCGGAGCGCTCAGCGGCGAGGCGTTCGGCCGCGAGGCGTTCGGCCGACGACCCCTTGGTCCCCGCCTTGTCCTCGGTCTCCCTCAGGCGCCGCCTGGCGAGGCCGGCGAGCACCTCGGCGGGGTCCTCGCCCTCGGTGAAGGCGCCGACGACGGTGGCCGCGGGCCGGCCCCGGAGCCGTACCAGCGCGTACACGTCGCCGGGCACGACGTCCGGCCCGCCGGGCGCGGGCCGGAAGTCCAGCACGGGCCCGTCGGGCGCGTCGAGGTCGAGCTCGGCGACGGAGAGGGGCCGGGGTGCGGGGAGGCTCATCGGGCGGTGCTCCACGGGAGGACGGGGACGGCGGCGGGGGCGACGCGGGCGGTGCGGGGTGGGCTCACGAGGACATCGACTCGGGCGGCGGTTGCCGGCGGACGGGTGCGGCGGGCGGGGCAGGTGCGGCATGTGTGGCGGGCGTGGCACGTGCGGCACGTGCAGCAGGCGTGGCATGTGCGGCAGGTGCCGCCGACGGGTGGCGCCTGGGCCCTCGTGGCGTCAACGGGGGCCCCGCAGGCGGGCGAGGCGGTTCAGGGTGGCGCGGCCCCGGGCGGCCAGCTCCGGGCGGCGGCGCACATAGCTGTGCACGCGGCGGGAGGGCTCGCGGCCCAGCCAATGGAGCGCGGCGCGCACCCCTGGGCGCACGACGGCCCCCTCGTGGACGGTCAGTTCCCCCGTCTTCAGGGCGTCCTTGTACTCCGCGTCCCCGCGGCCCAGGTCGAGCATTCCGATCCCGGCCGCCGCCGCGGCCTCCGCCATCCGCAGATGGAGGACGAGCCCCGGGGAGAACTTCGCGAACTCCGGGTCGTACGCGGGGAACCAGCAGGACAGCACGGTCGCCGACCGCAGCCCGAAGTGGGCGGCGACGGGCCGCTCGCCCACGTAGAGCACGGAGAGGACTCCGGAGCAGCCGGGCGTACGGAGCTCGTGGAGGCGGCGGACGAGGGTGGTGATCCAGTCCTTCGCGAACCGGTCGCGGCGGCCGGTCCTGCGGTACTGGGCGGACTTCCAGGCCATGAGGGTGCGCAGCGCCTCCGGGTCGCGCTCGTCGAAGACGAACCGCACCTCGCCCTCGCCGAGGCGGCCGAGCTTGCGCTCCTTGGCGAGGGTGGTCCTGAGGAACTTGGGCGACTGGGCGCGCAGCAGCGCCTCGTACGCGGGGTAGCCCTCGCCGACGTCGATCACGGGCGAGGCGAAGGACTCGGTGGCGGCGCCTTCGAAGACGGGCTGGTCCGCCTCCAGGTTGTCGAACTGCCAGCCGGCGAGCCCGCAGTGGCGCAGCAGGGCGCGGGCGCCGGGCCGCAGTCCGGGCCGCAGCACGGCTCCCTGGCTGTCGGAGACGCCGAAGCCGATGGCCCGGCCCTGCCCCAACGGGCCCTTCTCGTACGGGAAGAAGCCGACGGGCTCGTGCCCTTCCCACCAGACGGCGACCCGGGCGCGGGGCCGTACGGCGGCGACCGCCCGGGTGAACTCCGGTTCCATGAAGGGGTTCGCGGGCGCGCCGGACTTGGCGCGCAGTTCACGCCACGCCTCGACCTCGCGTGCGCTCAGCTCCCCCGGCCTCACGACCCGCATGCGGACAGCGTCGCTCACCTTGCCGACCCCCCGGTCTTCCCCCATGAGTCCTGCCAGGACAGGACGGTACCGGTCCGGAACCCGCCGAGACAGGGATACTCGTCGTTTCCGTGACCAATCCGTGAAGGAGTGGACACGGAGGTGAACCGTGGCGCCCCGGTGTCAGAGTGGCTTGATGCGAGCCTTGAGCAAGCAGAACTCGTTGCCCTCGGGGTCGGCGAGGACGTGCCAGTTCTCGTCCCCGGTCTGACCGATGTCGGCGCGGCGGGCGCCGAGCGCCAGGAGGCGTTCGAGTTCGGCGTCCTGGTCGCGGTCGGTGGGGTTGAGGTCGATGTGCAGCCGGGACTTCCCGGGCTCCGGCTCGTCCCGGACGCTGAAGAAGATGGTGGGCTGCGGCCCGCCGAAGCCTTCCGGCGTCCCGATCTCGACGCAGCCCTCCTCGCGGCCGACGACGACGTAGTCCAGGACCTCGCACCAGAACCGCGCCAGCAGTTCGGGGTCGCGGCAGCCGAGCACGAGCTCACCGATCCGACATGCCATCAGAAACCTTCTCTCACCGGGGGGAACGGGCCGGACCCACGGACGGCCGGGGCGGCGCGGCACCGCGGCGACGGTACCGGAAGGGCCGGGCCCGGGAAAGATCTTTCCCGGGCTCAGACCACCCGCGTGCCGGCCCGCCAGACCTCCGTCACCAGGGGGACGCCCGGGCGGTACGCCAGGTGGACGTGCGAGGGGGCGTCCAGGAACGTGAGGTCCGCGCGGGCGCCGGGGGTCAGGCGGCCGACGTCCTGGCGGCGCAGGGCCGCCGCGCCGCCGGCCGTCGCCGACCAGACGGCCTCGTCGGGCGTCATGCCCATGTCCCGTACCGCGAGGGCGATGCAGAACGGGACCGAGGACGTGAACGACGAGCCCGGGTTGCAGTCCGTGGACAGGGCCACCGTCACGCCCGCGTCGAGGAGGCGGCGGGCGTCCGGCCACGGGGCCCGGGTGGAGAACTCCGCGCCCGGGAGGAGGGTGGCGACGGTGTCGCCGGACGCCAGCGCGTCCACGTCGGCGTCCGTGAGGTGGGTGCAGTGGTCCGCGCTCGCCGCGTCCAGCTCCACCGCCAGCTGGACACCGGGGCCGTAGGTGAGCTGGTTCGCGTGCACCCTCGGGTGGAGGCCCTTCGCCTTGCCCGCCGTGAGGATCGCGCGCGCCTGGTCCCCGTCGAACGCGCCCTTCTCGCAGAAGACGTCCACCCAGCGGGCGTACGGGGCGCAGGCGTCCAGCATCTCGCCGGTCACGAGGTCCACGTACGCGGCCGGGTCGTCGGCGTAGTCCGGGGAGACGATGTGCGCGCCGAGGTAGGTGACCTCGTCGGTGTGCTCGGCCGCGATGCGCAGGGCGCGGGCCTCGTCCTCGACCGTCAGGCCGTAGCCGGACTTGGTCTCGAAGGTCGTGGTGCCCTGGCGGAGGGCCTCGCGGAGGTAGCGGGCGACGTTCGCCGAGAGTTCGGCGTCGGTGGCCGCGCGGGTCGCCGCGACGGTGGTGCGGATGCCGCCGGCTTTGTAGGGCTGGCCCGACATCCGGGCGTTGAACTCGGCGGTGCGGTCGCCCGCGAAGACGAGGTGCGAGTGGGAGTCCACGAAGCCGGGGATCACCGCCCGGCCACCGGCGTCGACCCGGTTGTCAGTGGCCGGTGCTTTGCTGGATTCACCGACCCAGACGACGCGGTCGCCGTCGATGACGACGGCCGCGTCCTGGATCAGACCCAGGGCACTGCTGTCACCGAGGGAGGGATCGTTCGTGACGAGGCTGGCGATGTTGACGATGGCGGTGGCGGTCGTCGCCACGGCGCTGTTCGCGCTCGTGGGGGCGGAGCTCGCCATCGGGTTGTTCGTCGCCGCGGGGCCCGTGTTCATGGTGAGGGGTGTCTCCTTCAGGCGCTTCAGCCGCGCAGTGCGGCGATCGAGTCCGCGAGGGCACGGGACACGTCCGGCACGGTCCGGTGGACCCCGTCCCGTACGACGTGACGTCCGCCCACGACCGTGTGCCGGACGTCCGCTGCCGACGCTGCGAATACCGCCGTCTCGGCTGCCAGACGCGGTACCGGTCCCGCTGTCCTGACCGAGTCGAGCGCGATCGTCGTGAAGTCGGCGAGGGCGCCGGCCTCCAGGGTGCCCGCGTCGGCCCAGCCGAGGGCCGCGTGACCGTCCGCCGTGGCCGCGCGCAGGAGGGCCGCCGCCGTCCAGTGGCCGCGGGTGCGGGTGCGCAGCCGCTCGTTCAGTTCCATGGCCCGCGCCTCCTCCAGGAGGTCGATGACCGCGTGGCTGTCGCTGCCGAGGGAGAGCGGGGAGCCCGCCCGCTGCAGGGCGACCGCCGGCCCGATGCCGTCGGCCAGGTCCCGTTCCGTCGTGGGGCACATGCACGTGCCGGTGGACGTCGAGCCGATCAGCGCGATGTCGGCGTCGGTCATGTGGGTGTTGTGGACGCCCGTGGTCCGGGCGCCGAGCACCCCGTGGTCGGCGAGCAGCTGCGTCGGGGTGCGGCCGTGTGCGGCGAGGCAGGCGTCGTTCTCGGCGGTCTGCTCGGAGAGGTGGACGTGGAGCGGGGCCTGCCGGTCCCGGGCCCAGTCCGCCACCGTCGACAGCTGGTCGGCCGGGACGGCCCGTACCGAGTGGATCGCCGCCCCGATCCGTACGCCCTCGCGTTCCTTCAGCGCGCTCGCCCGCTCGGCCCAGGCGTCCGCCGTGCCGTCGGTGAAGCGGAGCTGGTGGCGGTCGGGCGCGGCGCCGAAGCCGGAGGAGAGGTACGCGGTGTCCAGGAGGGTGATCCGGATGCCGGCTTCTCCGGCGGCCGCGATCAGCGCCTCGCCCATGGCGTTGGGGTCGGCGTACGGGGTGCCGCCGGGCGCGTGGTGGAGGTAGTGGAACTCGCCGACGGCGGTGATGCCGGCCAGCGCCATCTCCGCGTACACGGCCCGGGCCAGCGCGAAGTAGCTTTCGGGGGTGAGCCGTTGGGCGACGTTGTACATGACCTCGCGCCAGGTCCAGAACGTGCCGGAGCCGACCTGGACGGTGCCGCGCAGGGCGCGGTGGAAGGCGTGCGAGTGGGCGTTGGCCAGGCCCGGGATGGTCAGGCCGCGCAGGACGACGGCGCCCGGGGGCGGCACCTCGACCCCCGTGCGGACGGCGGTGACGCGGCCGTCCGCCACCTCCAGGGCCACGCCCGGCTCGACGTTCGGGTCGAGCCAGGCGTGTTCCAGCCAGTACGTCGTCAGCGGCACGCCAGCTCCTCCAGTACGTCGGCGAGTGCGAGGACCCCGGCCACGCAGTCGTCCTCGGCCGCGGACTCGGCCGGGGAGTGCGAGACGCCGGTGGGGTTCCGTACGAACAGCATGGCGGTCGGGATCGATGCGGAGAGGATTCCCGCGTCGTGTCCCGCGCCGGTGCCGAGGACCGGGACCTTTCCGGATTCGCCCAGGATGCGGGAGAGCTCGTCGCGCAGGGCGTGCGAGAAGTCCACGACCGGGGTGAAGGACTCCTGGACGACGGTGAGGTCGATGCCGTGCCGCCGGGCGTAGTCGCGGGCCGCCGTCTCGACGCCCGCGACGACCGTGTCGAGGGAGTCCTGGTCAGCGGCGCGGGCGTCGAGCCAGCCGCGGACCAGGGAGGGGATGGCGTTGACGCCGTTGGGCTCCACCGCGATCTTGCCGAAGGTGGCGACGGCGCCGGCCAGCTCCGCCTCGCGGCGGGCGGCGAGGACCGTCTCCGCGTAGGTGAGCATCGGGTCGCGGCGGTCGACGAGCCGGGTGGTGCCGGCGTGGTTGGCCTCGCCCGCGAAGTCGTACCGCCAGCGGCCGTGCGGCCAGATGGCGGAGGCGATGCCGACGGCGTCCCCGGACAGGTCGAGGGCGCGGCCCTGCTCGACGTGGAGTTCGACGAACGCGCCGATGCGGGCGAGCCGTTCGGGGTCGGGGCCGATCCGGGAGGGGTCGTGGCCGGCCGCTTCCATGGCCTGCGGGAGGGTGGTCCCGTCGGCGTCGCGGAGCTCGTACGCCTGCTCCTTCGTCAGCCGGCCCGCGGTGAGGCGGGAGCCGACGCAGGCGAGGCCGAAGCGGGCGCCTTCCTCGTCGCCGAAGTTGACGATGGCGAGGGGCCGCTTGAACGAGGCTCCGCGCGCGCGGAGTTCGTCGAGCGCGGCGAAGGCGGAGACCACGCCGAGGGGGCCGTCGAAGGCGCCGCCGTCCGGGACGGAGTCCAGGTGCGAGCCGGTGACGACGGCGTCTCCCGCGGTCGGGTCGCCGAGCCAGGCCCACTGGTTGCCGTTGCGGTCGGTCTCGACGTCCAGGCGGCGGGCCTCGGCCTGCATCCGGAACCAGAGGCGGCAGTCGGCGTCGGCCTCGGTCCAGGCGTAGCGGCGGTATCCGCCGGAGGCGGCGCTGCGGCCGAGGGGCCGCAGCGACCGCCACATGGCGTGGAAGCTGTCGCTCACGCGGAGTCACCCTCGTCGGCCGGGTCGCCCTCGCGCATCGGGACGCGGACGCCCTTCTCGTCGGCGACGCGCTCGGCGATGTCGTAGCCCGCGTCGACGTGGCGGATGACGCCCATGCCGGGGTCGTTGGTGAGGACGCGGCGGATCTTCTCGCCCGCGAGCTTGGTGCCGTCGGCGACCGAGACCTGGCCGGCGTGGATGGAGCGGCCCATGCCGACGCCGCCGCCGTGGTGCAGGGAGACCCAGGAGGCGCCGGAGGCGACGTTCACCATGGCGTTCAGGAGCGGCCAGTCGGCGATGGCGTCGGAGCCGTCGAGCATGGCCTCGGTCTCGCGGTACGGGGAGGCGACCGAGCCGCAGTCGAGGTGGTCGCGGCCGATGGCGAGGGGCGCGGCGAGGGTGCCGTTGCCGACCATGTCGTTGAACATGTCGCCGGCCTTGTCGCGCTCGCCCTGGCCGAGCCAGCAGATGCGGGCGGGCAGGCCCTGGAAGTGGACGCGCTCGCCGGCCATCTTGATCCAGCGGTGCAGGGACTCGTTCTCGGGGAAGAGGTCGAGGATCGCCTTGTCCGTCTTGTGGATGTCGCTCGCCTCGCCGGAGAGCGCGGCCCAGCGGAACGGGCCCTTGCCCTCGCAGAACAGCGGGCGGATGTAGGCGGGGACGAAGCCGGGGAAGGCGAACGCCCGGTCGTAGCCGGCGAGCTGGGCCTCGCCGCGGATCGAGTTGCCGTAGTCGAAGACCTCGGCGCCGGCGTCCATGAAGCCGACCATGGCCTCGACGTGCCGGGCCATCGACTCGCGGGCGCGGGTGGTGAATCCGGCCGGGTCCTTCGCGGCCGCGTCGGCCATGTCCTCGAAGGCGATGCCGACGGGGAGGTAGGAGAGCGGGTCGTGCGCGGAGGTCTGGTCGGTGACGATGTCGATGGGGGCGCCCTCGGCGAGCATCTGCGGGAGCAGTTCGGCGGCGTTGCCGAGGAGGCCGATGGAGAGCGGCCGGCGGGCGTCGCGGGCCTCGACGGCGAGCTGGAGGGCGTGGGCGAGGTTGTCTGCCTTGACGTCCAGGTAGCGGTGCTCGATGCGGCGCTCGATGGCGCGCGGGTCGACGTCGATGCAGAGGGCGACGCCGTCGTTCATGGTGACGGCGAGGGGCTGGGCGCCGCCCATGCCGCCGAGGCCGGCGGTGAGGGTGATGGTGCCGGCCAGGGTGCCGTGGAACTTCTTGGCGGCGACGGCGGCGAAGGTCTCGTAGGTGCCCTGGAGGATGCCCTGGGTGCCGATGTAGATCCAGGATCCGGCGGTCATCTGGCCGTACATGGTGAGGCCGAGGGCCTCCAGGCGGCGGAACTCCTCCCAGTTGGCCCAGTCGCCGACGAGGTTGGAGTTGGCGATGAGGACGCGGGGGGCCCACTCGTGGGTCTGCATGACGCCGACGGGGCGGCCGGACTGGACGAGCATCGTCTCGTCCTGCTTCAGCGTCCGGAGGGTGCGGACCATGGCGTCGAAGGAGCGCCAGTCGCGGGCGGCCTTGCCGGTGCCGCCGTAGACGACGAGCTTGTCGGGGTGCTCGGCGACCTCGGGGTCGAGGTTGTTCTGGAGCATCCGGAGGGCGGCCTCCTGCTGCCATCCCAGGGCGCTCAGTTCCGTACCGCGCGGGGCCCGTACGGGGCGGGGTCCTGACATGGCGGTGCCTCCTCGAATGTCGTTCAGATATTCACATCCTGGCGGCATGAATAGTTGTAGTCAACAGGGCGATGCCCCGCGCCCCGGCGATTCGGGGTGATGGGATGGAGCACATGGCCTCCTCCCGTCGCGATCTCGCCGTCCGAGCCTCCGTCGATCAAGGACTCCTCTCCCCCGCCGAACCGGTCGTCGCACTGCTCGACACGGCCGGCATCCGCGCCTCCGCCGCCGCGCTGACCAGCGCTTTCGCCGCCGTCACCGAGGCGCACGTGCTGCACGCCTTCGCCGTCAAGGCCGCCCCGCTCGTCCCCGTGCTCCGCCTCCTGCACGCGGCCGGGCTCGGCGTCGAGGTCGCGAGCCCCGGCGAACTCGCCCTCGCGCGCGCCGCCGGTGTCCCGCCCACCCACACCGTGCTCGACTCCCCCGCCAAGACCCCCGCCGAGCTGCGCCAGGCCCTCGCCCTCGGCATCGCCGTCAACGCCGACAACCTCCAGGAACTGGCCAGGCTCGACGCGCTCGTCGCCTCCGCGCCCACCGCCTCACCCCTTGGACTCCGGGTGAACCCGCAGGTCGGAGCCGGTTCCATCGGCGCGCTCTCCACCGCGACGGCCACCTCCAAGTTCGGCGTGGCACTCCGCGACGAGGGGGCCCGCAAGACCGTCGTCCAGGCCTACCTGGAGCGCCCCTGGCTCACCCGGCTGCACACCCACACCGGCTCCCAGGGCGTCCCGCTCGCCCTGATGGCCGCCGGGGTCGGGGAGGTGTACGCGCTCGCCGAGGAGATCAACCGGGCGGCCGGCCGGCAGCAGATCGACACCCTCGACATCGGCGGCGGACTCCCGGTCAACTTCGCCTCCGACGAGGAGACGCCGACGTACGCCGAGTACGCCCGGCTGCTCGCCGACACCGTCCCCGGGCTCTTCGACGGCCGCTACCGCCTGGTGACCGAGTTCGGCCGCTCGCTGCTCGCCAAGCACGGCACGGTCCTCGCCCGGGTGGAGTACACCAAGACCTCCGGCGGCCGCCCCATCGCCGTCACCCACGCGGGCGTGCAGCTCGCCACCCGGACGGTCTACGCCCCCGAGTCCTGGCCGCTGCGCGTCCTCGCGTACGACTCCGAGGGCCGCCCCCGCACCGGCGACGTCACCGTCCAGGACGTGGCGGGCCCGGCCTGCTTCGCCGGGGACCTGCTCGCCACGGGCCGCGCGCTCCCACTGCTGCACCCGGGGGACGTGGTGGCCGTGCCGGACACCGGGGCGTACTACTTCTCCCACCACTACGCGTACAACAGCCTGCTCCGGCCGCCCGTCCACGGCTTCACGGTGGACGAGGACGGCGCGGTCGTCTTCGCGGCCGTACGGAAGCCCCAGACGCTCGCGGAGATCGTCGCGGACTCGGGCGGCGGCCTCGCCGACGCCCTGGTCCGGTAGCGGACGCCCGGTCCGCCGGTTTCGATGAAGCCATGACTGGAACGGGAACGGGTACGAACACCACCTCCGTCGCCGTCGAGCGCCGGGTCGAGGCCTCCCCCGGCAGGATCTGGGAGTCGATCACCGACCTGCCGGACATGCCCAGGGTCCTCTCCGGCGTCGAGCGGGTCGAGGTGCTCACCGAGGGCGGCTTCGGCGTGGGCACCCGCTGGCGCGAGACCCGGCGGATGCTGGGCAAGGAGGCCACCGAGGAGATGCTGGTGACGGAGTGCGAACCGCCCGACCGGTACGTCACGGTCGCCGACTCGCACGGCATGCACTACGTCTCCGAGATCACCCTCACGCCCGCCGGCGAGGGGGCCACCACCCTGCGGATGGCCTTCTCCGCCCGGCCCGTCCGGGGCCGCAAGGCCGGGTTCCTCTCCCGGCTGCTGGCCCGCTTCGGCGCGAAGGCGGTCGCCAAGGCGCTCACGAAGGACCTGGCCGAGATCGCGCGCGCGGTCGAGTCCAGGACCTGACGGACGAGCTGCGGGCAATTTCCGCCAGACCCTGGCATGTTCCGATGGAAAATGCCAGAACGCCTCCCCTGGAGCGCTGCGTTCAGTAACGTCACCGTCACTGCCGCACGTTCGCACGCCGCATCGGGAGGGGAATCCGCGTGCCCGGAATCGACGAGTGCCTTCTGGAGGCCATGGCCCTGCCGGGCGCTCGCGGAGCCTCCCTGGTCGACTGGACCAGCGGGCTCGCCCTCGGGACGGCGGGTGACTCCCCGGTCGGCGACCACGAGACGACGGCCGCCGAGACCGCCGAACTGGCCCGCGCCGCCGCCGAGTTCGACTCCTTCGCGGCCGGCGGTCAGACATTCGCCGGCTCGGCCGTCTCCTCCGCCGGCGCCGTCGGCGAACCGCCCGTCGAGGACCTCATCGTCACCACCCGCGCCGGATACCACGTCCTCCGCTTCGTCGCGACCTCCTTCGACAGCAGCGTCTTCCTCCACCTCTGGCTCGACCGCGACACCGGCAACCTCGCCCTCGCCCGCATCCGGCTGCGCGACCTCGCCGAAAGGCTGGTCCTGGGATGAGCGCCGTCGCCGCCCCCGTCTCCCCCATGCTGGTCCGGCTCGCCGCCGAGAAGGCCACCGGCGCCCTGCTCCGCGACCACGGCACGCTCTACCTCGTCGACGGCCGGGTCGTGCACGCCGAGAGTCCCGCCGCCCCCGGCGTCGACGTCCTCCTCACCACCGGCGGACGGCTGCCCCGCGAGGGCTGGGACGAGGCCGTCGACCGCGCCGGGGCGCACCGCGCCGTCGGCCGCTTCCTCGTCGACAGCGGCCGGCTCCACGACGGCGAGCTGGAGATCTGCCACCTCGGCGCCGTCTTCGACGCGGCCTTCTTCGCCCTCTCCCCCACCAGCGGACCGACCCGCTTCCGGTACGGGGTGGGGCACTGGTTCGGCACGGTGCGGCCGGTCTCCGCCGAGGCCGTCGAGCGCGAGACCGTACGCCGCCGGGAACTCCTCGACGCCGTCTGGCCGTACGCCGCCGTGGACACCGCCCCGGTCGTGCCCCGCCCCGCCGCCCCCGGCCAGACCGTGGGGGCGCGCCAGCGGGCGCTGCTCGCCGCGGCTGACGGGCGGCGGACCCCGGCGGAGCTGGCCAGGCTGCTCGGCCGGCCCGCCTTCCACACCCTCCTCGACGTCCGCCGGCTCGCCGCCGCCGGACTGGTCGAGACCCCGCTCGACCCCGCCCCCGTGCCGCCGCCGCCCTTACCGGCCTGGCCGGCCCCGCAGGTGGCGGATCCCGACATCGCCCTGCTGCGCCGGCTCCGTGACGCCCTGGAGGCACACCTGTGATGAGGCGTGCCCTGCGCCTGCGCGCCGAAAGGAAACAGCTCATGACGGCAGAAGCCGAGGTACTCGGCGAGCTCCGAAGGCTGCGGGCCCGGCTGCCCCAGCTCACCGGGGCGCTCGCGGCCAGTGCCGACGGGCTCGTCCTGGCCCACGACACCGTGGACGGCGAGGCGGAGAGCGTGGCCGCGCTGACGGCGGCGGCGCTCGGCGTCGGCCAGCGGCTGACGGACTCCACCGGCCAGGGCCGCTTCCGGGAGCTGCTGGTACGCGGCGAGAACGGCTACGTGGCGACGTACGCGGCGGGCGGCGCGGCCGTCCTGACGCTGCTCGCCGAGCCCCGGATCAACGTGGGGCGGCTCCATCTGGAGGCCCGCAGGTCCAGCGTCCGGATAGGCGAACTCGTCGACGGCGCGCTGGAGCGCAGAGACCTGAACTGACGTAGCGCACAACGAAGAAGACCCGTACACGAAAAGGAAGTGCGACACCCATGGCGAACACCGAGACCTCGCTCAAGGAAGCCACCGCGATCGACGGCGCCGTCGGCGCGGCCCTCGTCGACTACACCAGCGGCATGGCCCTCGGCACCATCGGCGGTGGCAAGGAGCTCGATCTGAACGTGGCGGCGGCCGGCAACACCGACGTGGTGCGGGCCAAGGTCCGGGCGATGGAGATGCTCGGCCTCGGCGACGAGATCGAGGACATCCTGATCACCCTCGGCCGGCAGTACCACCTGATCCGGCTGCTCAAGGGCCCCGGCAAGAACGGCCTGTTCCTCTACCTCGCCCTGGACAAGGACCGGGCCAACCTGGCGATGGCCCGCCACCAGCTGAAGAAGATCGAGGCGGAGCTGGAGGTCTGACGCCTCCCGGCCCCCTACTCGACGAACAGGCCCCGCGCCGCCGCCTTCGTGTCGAACTCCTCCAGGCGCGCCTGCGCGTCCGGGAGTTCGTCCGCCATGGCCTCCAGGAGGACCCGGCCGAGCATCATCGGCGCGCAGGCGGTGTCGAAGGCGAGCCCGGTGCCGACGGCGGCCGGGATCAGCAGGTCGCTGTGGGCGGCGACGGGCGCGAACGCCGACTCGGCGACGGTGACGACCGTGAGCCCGGCCGCCCGCGCGTACTCCAGGGCCTCGACGACCTCGCGCGGGTGCCGGGGCAGCGCGAAGCACAGCAGGGCGGTGGCCCCGGCGCGTACGGCGGCGTCGACGCGGTCCGTGAGCATCGAGCCGGCCTCGTCGAGGAGCCGGACGTCGGGGTGCACCTTGGCGGCGAAGTAGGCGAAGCCGCGCGCCTGTGAGGACGCGGCGCGCAGTCCGAGCACGGGCAGCGGCCGGGAGCGGGCGAGCAGCCGCCCGGCCCGCTCGACGGGCACCGGGTCGGCGAGCAGTCCGGCGAGGTGCCTGAGGTTCTCGATCTCGGCGAGCACGGCCTGCTGGTACTCGTTGAGCACCTCGCCGCGGGCTTCGGCGTCGTCCGGCTCGGGCGGCGCGACCTCGCGCAGGTGGCGGCGGAGGGCCGGGTAGCCGTCGAAGCCGAGGGCGACGGCGAAGCGGGTGACGGAGGGCTGGCTGACCCCGGCGAGCTCGGCGAGCTCGACGCTGGACAGGAACGGCACGTCTCCGGAGCGCCGCACCATGCAGTGGGCGATCCGGCGCTGGGTCGGCGTCAGCCGGTGGCCCTCGAAGAGCGCCTGCAGCCGGCCGGCGGTGCTGTCGCTCATGCCATGCCCCTTCACCTATTCATACGCGGATCTCCTGTATAAGGATATGCACAGCAGGTCAGGCCGTGGGCCACTCCAGCATCCGGCCCTCGTGGACCACGGGCCGGCGGCCCACCACGAACAGCGGAACCCGCGCCTCCATGGCGGTGGCCAGGTCGTCGAGCATGACCGCCAGGCCCGGCCACGGGCGCTCGTGGTCCGGATCGCCGAAGGAGAGCTCCCCGACGGTCCCGTACCCGGCCTCCCGGTGGTCCACGAAGAGCAGGTCACCGGTGACGGACCGGGCGAACGGAACCCAGCGCGCGTGCGCGGTCCTGCCGACCTCGTCCTCGTACCCCTCCTCGGCGAACTCGGCCGCCCGGGAGGCGAGGTGGCGCTGCCCCTCCAGGACCTGCCCGGTGCCCAGGAGGCTGTGGCCGATGACGAAGGCCCCCGGCTCGTCGCTCGCCACGCGCGGCACGACGCCGTCGCAGACCGAGAGCAGCGCGCGCAGGGCGGGGTCCAGCGGGAAGCCGAGGCCGTCCTCCAGGGCGGCGAGGTCGGCCTCCGGGGCGCCGGGACGCAGGGCGGCGTGGTCGTCGGGCGCGTGCTTCTCCAGCCAGTGGGTGATCCTGGACCAGGCCGAGCGGACGTCGTCGGCGTCAGACATGGATGACTCCCGGTTCGAAGGGGCGTACGAGATCTTTCCTACACCACCTCCGCCCGGGACTCCCCGGGAACGGGCCAGCCCGCGCCCGGCACCAACGCCCGCATGAGGCCTCGCCGTTGGACCGGAAACGACGACGGGCCCCCCGCCTCGGCGAGGGGCCCGTCGTCGTGACGAGGTGTTCGGCGCGGGGACCGCCGCACCCCCGTTACCGGGGGGCGGGACGACGGCGGTCCCCGCGAGGACACGGGCCCGGGTCAGGGCCGGTCTCCGCGTCCGGCGGCGTCGTCTGGAGGTCCGGGAGCCGCTCCGGAGGTCCGTGACGCCGACAACCACCACTGTGCCGGACCCGTGTTAAGCGGGTGCTGCGGGTACGTGTCGCGCTCGTACCGATTGCGCGAACGCCGCCGCCGCGCCCGCCGGGTGCTACTTGGCGCCGCCGTTGGCCAGGAAGGCCAGCAGGTCCTGACGGCTCACCACACCGGTCGGCTTGCCCTCGACCAGCACGATCGCCGCGTCGGCGGCCTCGCCGAGGACGGACATCAGGGCGGCGACCGGCTCGCCCGAGCCGACCTGCGGCAGCGGCGCGCTCATGTGGCTCTCCAGCGAGTCCTCCAGGGAGGCGCGCTGGGTGAAGAGGGCGTCGAGCAGCTCACGCTCGACGACCGATCCGACGACCTCGGCGGCCATCACGTCGGGGTGGCCCGCGCCCGGCTTCACGATCGGCATCTGCGAGACGCCGTACTCGCGGAGCACCTCGATGGCCTGGCCGACGGTCTCGTCCGGGTGCATGTGGACCAGGGAGGGCATGGTGCCGCCCTCCTTGTGGCGCAGGACGTCCGCGACGGTGGCCGAGGAGGTGTCCTCCAGGAAGCCGTGGCCGGCCATCCACTCGTCGCTGAAGATCTTCGACATGTAGCCGCGGCCGGAGTCCGGCAGCAGCACGACGACGACGTCGTCCGGGCCGAGCTCCCTGGCGACCTCCAGGGCGGCCACGACGGCCATGCCGCAGGAGCCGCCGACGAGGAGGCCCTCCTCCTTGGCGAGGCGGCGGGTCATCTGGAAGGAGTCCTTGTCGGACACGGCGACGATCCGGTCCGTGACGTTCCGGTCGTAGGCGGTCGGCCAGAAGTCCTCGCCGACGCCCTCGACGAGGTACGGGCGCCCGGAGCCGCCGGAGTAGACGGAGCCCTCCGGGTCGGCGCCGATGATCTTCACGGAGCCGCCGCTGGCCTCCTTGAGGTAGTTGCCGGTGCCGGAGATGGTGCCGCCGGTGCCGACGCCCGCCACGAAGTGGGTGATCTTCCCGTCCGTCTGCTCCCAGAGCTCGGGACCGGTGGTCTCGTAGTGGGAGCGCGGGTTGTTCGGGTTGGAGTACTGGTCGGGCTTCCAGGCGCCCGGCGTCTCACGGACGAGCCGGTCCGAGACGTTGTAGTACGAGTCCGGGTGCTCCGGGTCGACCGCGGTGGGGCAGACGACGACCTCGGCGCCGTACGCCCGCAGCACGTTGATCTTGTCGAGGGACACCTTGTCGGGGCAGACGAAGATGCACTTGTAGCCCTTCTGCTGGGCCACGATCGCCAGGCCGACGCCGGTGTTGCCGGACGTGGGCTCGACGATGGTCCCACCGGGCTTGAGCTCGCCGCTCTGCTCGGCCGCCTCGATCATCCGCACGGCGATCCGGTCCTTGACCGAGCCTCCGGGGTTGAAGTACTCGACCTTGGCCAGGACGGTCGCCTGAATGCCCGCTGTGACGTTGTTGAGCTTCACCAGCGGGGTGTTGCCGACGAGGCTGATCATCGAGTCGTGGAATTGCACCGTAATCTCCGGGGTCTCCGTAATGGTGTGGCCAGCGTATGCGTAGTCGGAGCGGGTTACGGGGCAGTTAGACCCTGAACGGCTTGAAGGGCCCCACGGGCCCCGAGGGCGGCGACGGCTCGGAGGAGGTGACGGCCCCCATGTCGAGGGCGAGGGTGGCGCGCCGGATCGCGGCGGGAGCGGCGTACGGCGGCGGGAGCATCGGGCTGCTGGGTGTGGCGGCGGTGGGCGTCCTGCTGGCCGAGGCGCAGATCGCGAAGCGGACGGTGGGCGGCGGCGCCGCGCCGCTGCCGCCCGCGGCGGACGGGCTGTACGGCCGCGCCTTCGGCACGGACGACCCGCTGCGACTGGCCCTTCTGGGTGATTCCACGGCGGCGGGCCAAGGGGTCCGCCGCACGGGTCAGACACCGGGCGCGCTGCTCGCCTCGGGGCTCGCCGCGGTGGCGGAGCGGCCGGTGCTGCTGCGGAACGTGGCCCTCTCCGGGGCGCGCTCGGACGATCTGGAGCGCCAGGTGTCGCTGCTGCTCGCGCAGCCGCTCGGGCCGCCGGACGTCTGCGTGATCATGATCGGGGCGAACGACGTGACGCACCGCATGCCGGCGACCGAATCCGTGCGGCTGCTCGCCTCGGCGGTGCGGCGGCTGCGGACGGCCGGCGCGGAGGTGGTGGTCGGGACCTGCCCGGACCTGGGGACGATCGAGCCGGTCTACCAGCCGCTGCGCTGGCTGGCCCGGCGGGCCTCCCGGCAGCTCGCGGCGGCGCAGACGATCGTGGTGGTCGAGCAGGGCGGGCGGACGGTGTCGCTCGGTGACCTGCTCGGCCCGGAGTTCGCCGAGAACCCGCGCGAGATGTTCGGGGTGGACAACTTCCATCCCTCGGCGGAGGGGTACGCGACGGCGGCGATGGCCGTCCTGCCGACGCTCTGCGCGGTGCTCGGCGTCTGGCCGGAGACCGACCGCCTGGAGCCGGCCCGCCGGGAGAACATGCTGCCGGTCGCGAAGGCCGCGGCGGAGGCGGTCAGGGAGGCGGGCACCGAGGTGACGGGCGCCCGGGCGCCCTGGGCCCTGCTCAAGCACCGCAGGAGGCGGCGTCTGCCGGAGCCCGCGGAGGCATCGACGGACACCCGGGGGGAAGGGGCCGCGGAGACACCCGCCCCCACCAACTGAGCGCCCGCTTAGAAAAGAGGTGACCGTCACACCGTCAGGGCGGTGACCCCTGCGGTACGTACGGGTAACTTCCCTTTCAGTCCGCCCACTCCGCACCCTCATGGAGCCGTGATGCCCGAAGCCGTGATCGTCTCGACCGCCCGCTCGCCCATCGGCCGGGCCTTCAAGGGCTCCCTCAAGGACCTGCGGCCGGACGACCTCACCGCGACCATCGTCCAGGCCGCGCTGGCCAAGGTGCCGGAGCTCGACCCGCGCGACATCGACGACCTGATGCTGGGCTGCGGCCTCCCGGGCGGCGAGCAGGGCAACAACCTGGGCCGCATCGTGGCCGTGCAGATGGGCATGGACCACCTGCCGGGCTGCACGATCACCCGCTACTGCTCCTCCTCGCTGCAGACCTCCCGGATGGCGCTGCACGCGATCAAGGCGGGCGAGGGCGACGTCTTCATCTCGGCCGGTGTCGAGATGGTGTCCCGCTTCGTGAAGGGCAACTCGGACTCCCTGCCCGACACGCACAACCCGCTCTTCGCCGACGCCGAGGCCCGCACGGCCGCCGTCGCCGCCTCCGAGGGCTCCAGCTGGCACGACCCGCGCGAGGACGGCCTCGTCCCCGACGCGTACATCGCCATGGGCCAGACCGCCGAGAACCTGGCCCGCTGGAAGGGCATCACGCGCCAGGAGATGGACGAGTTCGGCGTGCGGTCGCAGAACCTCGCCGAGCAGGCCATCAAGAACGGCTTCTGGGAGCGGGAGATCACCCCCGTGACGCTGCCGGACGGCACCGTCGTCTCGACCGACGACGGCCCGCGCGCCGGTGTCACCCTGGAGGGCGTCTCCGGCCTCAAGCCGGTCTTCCGCCCCGACGGCCTGGTCACCGCCGGCAACTGCTGCCCGCTGAACGACGGCGCCGCCGCGCTCGTGATCATGTCGGACACCAAGGCCCGCGAGCTCGGCCTCACGCCGCTCGCCCGCATCGTCTCCACCGGCGTCTCCGGCCTCTCCCCCGAGATCATGGGCCTCGGCCCGGTCGAGGCCTCGAAGCAGGCCCTCCAGCGCGCCGGCCTGACCATCGGCGACATCGACCTGGCCGAGATCAACGAGGCCTTCGCCGCCCAGGTCATCCCGTCCTACCAGGAGCTCGGCCTGGACCTGGACAAGGTGAACGTCAACGGTGGCGCCATCGCCGTCGGCCACCCCTTCGGCATGACCGGCGCCCGGATCACCGGCACGCTGATCAACAGCCTCCAGTTCCACGACAAGCAGTTCGGCCTGGAGACCATGTGCGTCGGCGGCGGCCAGGGCATGGCCATGGTCATCGAGCGCCTCTCCTGATCGCGCGCCTCTTCTGATCGCGCGCCTCTCCTGACGGCAGGGGCGTCAACCGCTCCGCGTCCGAGCCGTGACCGAATCTCCCCCAGGATGTGACCTACGTCCCGGGGGAGTTCGTTTTCGCAGGTCAGAGCGGTTTCGGGACTAAACACCTGGCAGAAATACCTGTCCAATTCGTGACGTAATGCACTGACAGCGAGCCCCACCCCAGGACAAGCTGATGTAGGAAGTCGGGGGATCGACTCGGAATCGGGAGTACGTCAGTGAGCGCCATGCCTCTTGCCCTGCTGCTGACCACGGCCGCTGCCACGGCCGTGGGCGCTGCCGCCCTGCACGCCGTCCACGGTCTCCGCAAGCAGGTCACCGCCCTGCGGAGCGAGCTGGCGGCCGCGCACGGCGTCACGGTCCCGGCGGCCCGCCCCACGCCCGCCGCCGAGATACGGGCCGCGGTCGCGGAGGCGCTCGCCGAGGAGCGTGAGCGCGAGCTCGCCGAGGCGCGGGCCTTCTGGGCCGCGCAGGAGGCCCGGGACGCCGCCGACGCCCCGTCGCTGCTCGGCGGCCTGGGCGGCCCGGCGGAGGACGGCACCTTCTTCGTCCCGCGCCAGGCGGACTTCGTCGGCCTCGAGGCGATGGCCCTGGAGGCCATGGAGGCGGAGGCGGCCGCGCTGGACGGCGCCGACCCGCTGGACGCCTTCGACTCCTTCGACGAGTACCCGGAGTACCCCGAGGACTCCGCCGAGCTGGCCGCGGCCCGCCGCCGGCACCCCTCGCACCCGGACTTCGTGCCGGTGCAGACCCCCGTCGTGACCGACCACGAGCGGACCGTGGCCCGGCTCCAGGAGCTCGCCGACACCGCGACCGCGCTGACCGACGTGCGCCCGGGCCCGCTCGGCACGCTCGACGTGTACGTCTTCGCCGACGGCACGACGCTCTGTATGACCCCGGGGCACCGCGAGACCGCGGAGCGCCTGGCGGAGGCCCTGCGCTCCGGTCGTACGCCGGTGCTGCTGGGCGGCTCGGGCGTCTCCGGCGCCTTCGCCCTCACCTTCTCGTACGGCGCGTCCGACGAGGAGAACGTCTACATCCTGGCGGACCGCGTCATCGCCTCGCTGTAAGCCCTGTAAGCCCCTGACGGGCCCCGCAGGGCCCTTCCCCGGCCCGCCCCTCCGCGGGCCCCCCGGCCCCCTCGACGGCCCCGCCCGACGGGGCCCAGCTACAGCCCCGAGCGCTCCGCCGCCGCACGGACCAGACCCACGGCCTCCGCCAGCTCCCCCGCAGGGGACCCGGCAGGGGCCGTTCGCAGGATTTCGGCCAGATCGTTCCCGGCGACGACCAACTGGTCGGCCACGGTGAAGACCCCCGCGTCCGGCATCGCCCTCGGCTCCCGCCCCGGCTCCTCGGCGCGCTGCGCGCGGACCGCGAGCTCGCGGGCGAGGGCCAGTCCTTCGGCCGCCGCACCGCGCTGGAGGCGGCTCTGCGGGGCGGCCCGCAGCCGGTCGGCGAAGCGTTCGACGGCGGCGGTCAGTTCACTCGTATCGCGCACCCCGTGACCCTACGCGCCGCCCCGGGCCTCTTGCCAACGGGCGAACGCCCGGGCACGGTGGCGTGAAGAAGTGCCAGGAGCACGAGGAGCACACGGTACGACGCGTCCGGAGGCGCCGATGTCCCAGACTTTCTCCGAAGAGACCCATCGCAACATGCTGGCCCGCATCCCGCGCCGCACCGGTCGTGAGATCGCCGACTGGATGAGAACCGTCGAAGAGGGCCCCTCCCTCCTCCGCTTCGAGGACCGGGTGAGCTGGCTCCGCGGGGCGCACGAGCTCGCCTACGGCCACGCGAAGGCGATCCTGCACGAGTACGACCTGCGCCGGGCGGCCCGCAGACTGCTCTGAGCCCTCCGGGAACGCGGAAGGGCCCGCCCGGCGCGATGCCGGACGGGCCCCTCCCCCGAGTCGTGACGGGTCAGTCGTCGCCCTGCAGGATCGACAGCAGACGCAGCATCTCCAGGTAGATCCACACCAGGGTCATGGTGAGACCGAAGGCGGCCAGCCAGGCCTCCTCGCGCGGCGCGCCGTAGGTCACGCCGTCCTCGACCTGCTTGAAGTCGAGGGCGAGGAAGCAGGCGCCCAGGATGATGCCGATGACGCCGAACAGGATGCCGAGACCACCGCTGCGGAAGCCGAGGCCGTCACCGCCGGCGAAGACGGCGAACAGCAGGTTGGTCACCATGAGGAGCATGAAGCCCATCGCGGCGGCCATCACGAAGCCGTAGAAGCGGCGGTTGACGCGGATCCAGCCCATCTTGTAGGCGATCAGGACGCCGGCGAAGACCGCCATCGTGCCCAGGACCGCCTGGATGACCACGCCGTCGGCGATGTACGTCGAGACGGCGGCCGAGATCACTCCGAGGAAGACGCCCTCGAAGGCGGCGTAGCCCAGGATCAGCGCCGGCGACGGCTTGCGCTTGAAGGACTGCACCAGCGACAGCACGAGGGCGACCAGGGCGGCGCCGATGGCGATGCCGTAGGACTTGCCCAGGTTGGCGGGGTCGACCGGCAGGAGCAGCCAGGACAGGACGGCGGTGAGCACGACCGTACCGAGCGTCATGGCCGTACGGCTCACGACGTCGTCGATCGTCATCACGTTGCCGCGGGCCTGCGGGGCGCCGAGCTGCGTGTCCTGCTGCGGGGCGTACGGGTTGGTCGCGTACGGGTTCGTCGCGCCCTCGGCGTACGGGTTGCCGGTCGCGTACGGGTTCGTTCCGACGGCGGGGCCCCCGGCCTGCGGCTGCTGGCCGTTGAAGCCCGCGGCGCCGTTGTCGCGGCTGAACCCCCGTCGCGAGAAGACCGGGTTGCTGCTCCTCATCTCACTCCTCCATGGCGGGCCGCATGCGCGCGGCCTCGCGTCAAGAGTAATGCGTAGGCAAAAGAAACTCTCTAGTGCTCGGGGAGGATCTTTTCCGAGGAGTGTTCGATCTTCACGGGGGGCGCGGGGCCCCGGGGGGCTCGCGCGGGGGGCCGCCGTGTGGTGCCCGGAACCGGACTCGAACCTGTTCCGAAGCGGCCTCTGACCTGCGCAGACGCGCTGACCTTTACGTTCCTTCCCGTCCAGGCCCGACCGGGCCCGGGAATCCCCGTTGGCGCCCGCCCTTGTGTTCCCGCGGGAACACGGACGAGAACACCGCAGGTGAGGCGCTAGCGGGCACGGGTTGGCCGGATCGCATCGGCTAGGCCGTACGCCGGGCCTCGGGTGGGATGCGGTCGCCCAACCTGCGGAGCACCTCGGCCTGCACTCGGACGGGGAGTCCGTCCAGGATCGTGAGAATCGCTGCCGCCTGAGGGTCGATCAGCTCTTCGACTGGCGCCACGGTTGGAATCGGCTGGGCAGCTTCCACGGTCGGCTCGCCGCCGGCCGCCGCGACGGCCACGCCGCCCGCCGCCCAGCCGAGCGCGCGTTCAAGCTTCCGATACGTGGCGGGGCGAACGCGCACCCCCTTGCGGATCTTGGCCAGGGTCTCGATGGAAAAGTCTGCACGCTCGGCGACCTCGTTGAGCTGCATGCCCTGTGCGGCGATGAAGCTCTCCACTGTGTCGCCGAGTCTCGCGAGCTCTTCAGCTCCATACCCAGCCTCCGTCATGCGGCCAAAGTACAGCCAGACTCCAACTTGCTCCAATGCCCTCCCAGCCACATGGCCGGATTTCACGACACCGCCATGACCCGATGGCCCAATTCCGCAACGTAGGGCCACGTTGGATCACAGATTCTCCAAGGTTGGACAACATCGCTCCCATTTCGGCTTGACCAACTCCAATGTTGGAGTATGTTGGAGTCATGTTGAGCCTCAAGGTTGACGGCCGAAAGGTCCGCCGCCTCCGCGAGGGACGCGGCAAGTCCGTAGTCGCCGTCGCGGAAGCCGCGGGCTGCAGCAAGTGGGCGATCTACAACGTGGAGCGCGGGCGGAACCAGCCCTCGGCTCGGCTGTACGCCGCCATCAAGAAGGAGCTCAAGGCTTCGGACAAGGACCTCTCCGTAGAGGGGAGCTCCCGATGACGTTCTCCCGGAACTACAAGGTCCGCGAGGCCGCCGAGCTCCTCGGCTGCGCAGAGCGATACCTCACGGACAACCTGGCTCGGCTGCCTCACCAGAAGATCGGCGTCGCCGTCGTGTTCGACGACGACGACCTCACCGAGATCAAGGAAATGCACCGGCGCAGGCCTCGCGCTGCTGCCGCAGACAAGGCGCCCCGGTCTCTCGCGCAGATCCGCCCCAAGGGCGCGCGCGCTTCCTGAACCACCGGGGCCCGAGGCCGGGCCATGGCCTCGGCGCCCCGTATTCGGCACCTCAACCTCGAATCGAGGAACCGTGATGATCCACCGTACCCAACTCCCGCCCGAGGCCTCGCGTCTCGTTCGGGCCGCCGACGGCTCGCACTGGCGCACCGCCGGCCACACCGCGACCGGCGAGCAGCTCTACGTCCTCGACGGTGTCGACGTCGACACGTGCCCGATGTGGGTGCGTGAGCGCGAGGCCCTGCTCGTCGAGCTCACCGGCGGACCGCTCGCCCCCGTGGACGAGGGGGCCGCCGCGTGATCGCCGCTGGCGCCGTCCTCGCCTGGGTCCTCGGCGTCCTCGCCGTCCGGGCCGCCCTCACCTACTCCGCCCGCTCCTCGTCGCGCCGTACGGGTGGTGAGCGCTGATGCTCACCACCGACCGCGTCGCCGAGATCCTGGCGGGCCAGCGCTCGTACCGCACCGTCGCGCAGCTCGACCGGGACGTCCGCGACCTCTTGGCCGAGCGGGCTGAGATCCTCGCCCAGCTCACGCGGGGGAAGGACACCGCCCAGGGCGGCGAGTCCACCCCCGCGCCGCACCGTGCCGAGGTCCGGTTCACCGCGTACGGGCTGGTCCCGCTGATCGGCCCGGTCGTGGAGGACCTGGAGCCGGACTACTACGGGCACGTCTACCGCCAGCTCGGCGGTTGGCTGCCCGACACCTGGAGCGGCGAGCACCTGCGCGGCACCGAGCACATGGAGTTCGCGCACGTGCCGGGCCTGGTCATGCCGACCGACATCAACGTGCAGGTCAGCACGCGGACGTCTCGGGACGGCTCCCGGTACATGGCGATCCAGTGGAGGCGGGAACGCCCCTCCGCCGTCCGGCGACCCGCCTTCCCGACCGTGGACGCCTGATGGCCACCGACCCCACGGACTTCTGCCCCAACGAGCAGTGCGGCGGCGCCCGCGACGCGTGTGGCTGCCCGTCCGACCTGACCACCCAGTCCCTCATGGTCTGCCTGGTCTGCGGCGGGCGGTGGTGGCGGCCGTACGACAGCGACTCGTTCCGCTGCCCGCACCCCGGCTGCGGCCAGGACATGTCCCTGATCACCATCCCGGCCGCGCGCCGGCCGGAGCGCGGCGAGGACGGACAGCCGCTCGACACCGACGACGGACCCGACGGGGACGAGTGCCACGCCGAGTTCATCGACGGCTCCTGGACCTACTGCGGGTGCCCGGAGTGCGACGAGCGCGAGGAGAACGACACCGAGATGGAGCTGTACGGATGACCGGACCCGAGCACTACCGCGAGGCCGAACGCCTCCTGGGCATGGCCCACCACTGGACGTACGGCGACGGCGCCGACCCCGTTGTGGGTGCCGCGCTGGCCGCCGAGGCGCGGGGCCACGCCACGCTCGCCCTGGCCGCCGCCCAGCTGACGCCCGCCGCCTCCTCCGGGGCCGTCACGGTCTTCCGCGTCGCGTACGAGCACAGCCCGTTCCCGGTCGGCCTGTACGCGAACGCGGAGGCCGCCCGGGCGCACTGCGAGGACCTCGTCAGCGACGAGCACCCGGCGGACGTCGCGTTGCTCTTCGTGTGGGCCTCCGTCGACGAGGACGAGCCGGAGTCCGTGTGCGAGCTGACCGTCCGGATCGGTGACGAGGAGACGCCCACCGGCTACACCGTCACGGCCGTCGTGGCCGAGGCCTCCTACGACCCGGAGGCCGACGCGTGATGGAGGCTCCGGCGCTCACCCTTCCTCAGCTCTCCGTGCAGTGCCCGGACTGCAACTCGGGGCCCGGGCGGCTGTGCACCAGTCACGGCGGTACCCGCTACCGCCGTGACACCGTCCACCAGGCGCGCCGCGCTGCCTGGGCCACCGTGCAGACGGACAAGGCCCGGGCGCGCACCGCCCGCGTGGACAGCACGGCCGCGCGACCGGCCGTCGAGGCGCTGCCCGTTGACACCATCGAGCACGGCACGCCCCGCGGCTACAACCAGCACCGCACGCGCAAGGTTCCTGCGTACCAGCCGTGCCGCGACGCGCTGAACGCCCGGAACCGTGAGCGTCGGGCCGCCCGACAGGGGTGGAACGGCGGGCGGGTCGGGGAGCCGACGGCGCCGGCGCCGGTGCCCACCGGCCGGGACTGTCCGGTGTCGGGGTGCGGCGAGCTCGCTTCGGCCCCGCAGCCCACGGCCCGCATGGTCCACGTCGTCTGGCCCTATTCCCGCGAGCCCGGACGGTGGTACTGCCCGGGCCCGTGCCAGGCGTACGGGCTGGCCCTCGCCGAGATCCGCGCGATCGGGGACCGCCGTGCGTGACGCCCTGGCCCTGGCTGTCCTCGGCCTGCTCCTCCTCGGCGCAGCCACCGTCCTCGTCGGCACCGTGTGTCTCACGGTCGCCAGCGGTCGGGCCTTGCGCCGGTTCTTCTTCCCCCGCCCGCGTGTGCGGCTCGTCCGTGTCGTCCCGGCCCCCCGCCGGTACGTCTGGGTGGCCTGCGACACCCCGCGCTGCGGCCATCTGCAGACCCCCCACTACCCGGCAGGTCCCGGGCGGGTGGAGTGCAACCACTGCGGCACCATCCGCCCCCGGCCATGACCCGCCACCCGTTCCGGCCGTGTGAGCTCCCTGGCCCACACGGCCTCGGCCGGCCGCGCCTGTACCTCGTCGGCTGGCGCTGCGACCGCCACACCCCCGCCGCCCTCGCCGGCCGCCCCGAGGCCCCGCCCGGGCCCGGATGGCCGCCCGGCAACTACCTCGACACCCGTACCACCGCCCCGCCTCCGCACCTTCAGGAGTAGCCCGTGAGCACCGTCCCGACCCCCGCCGACGTCTTCCGCCGCCAGGCGCACCCGCTCATCGCCCCCGGCCCCCACGACCCCACCCTCGACGCGCCGTTCCGCGCCCTGTGGGAGCGCGGCATCAACGGGAGCCACCTCTACCGCCACACCAAGCTGGTCGCGCTGACGCTGGCCACCCACGCCGACTGGGCCACCGGCCACATCGCCGACGAGGACCAGCCGCGCATGGGCCGTCTCATCGACCTCACCGGGCTGCACCCCGGACAGGTCGTCGTCTCCCTGAACGTGCTGGAACAGCGCGGGTGGATCGTCCGCGACGACCGCCGGATGCGCTGGAACGTCGCGTCCGTGCAGCTCGCCGTCCCCGGCCCGATCATGCGCCGCCTCAAGAAGGCCTGCACCACCTCCTGACGGCTCCGGCCGGGACCCCTCGCGGTCCCGGCCCGCCCAGCCCCACCCGCACCGACCTGAGAGGCACCCCGTGGACGACGAGCAGCAGCGCAGGCCGAGCGGCAGCAGCGTCGCGCACGCCTACGGCAACGCGCTCGCACGCCAGTGGGCTCCGGCCATGCCCCGCCCCCTCACCGGAGGGTTTCTCACCACCCTGTACGCCCTGCGCACGCTCGCCTCGGCGGACGGCCGCCTGCGGTACGAGCGGGACGGCGCCGCCATCACCCTCGCGCAGATCGCCGCCGCCTGCCGCAGCGACCAGAAGGACGTACGCCTCTACCTGCAGGCCGCCGTGGCCGCCGGCGTCCTGGCCGTTGTCGAGGACGGCCACGGCCAGGGCAAGACCCGCGGCCGCGCCGTGATGTACGCCCTGCTGCTGTGCCCCACACCGGACTGGGAGCGCGCCGCCGGCCTCGTGTGGATCGCGCAGCAGCAGAAGAAGGAGCGCCGCGCGGCCGCCGCTGCCCGCAAAGCCGCCCAGGCTGCTGAGGGGTCGGGGGACAGTGCCCCTACCCCCGGCACCGATACCTCGGGGGACAGTGCCCCTACCTCTCAGGGCTCTACCTCGGGGGACAGTGCCCCTAGGTCGGCCGAAGAGGGGTGGGGGGACAGTGCCCCTACTCAGGTAGGGGGACAGTCCCCCGAGGGGGTGGGGGCACAGTGCCCCGACCACCCAGGAAGTACCCAGGTACTACCCCATGAGGTGGCTGAGGTTGTACCTCAGCTACAGGACGCACATGGGCGCGGGCCCGCGAGCGACAAGACGATCCCTCAGCAGCCCGAGAAGCCTCACCGCCGCTGCGCGGGCGGCTGCGGCCAGCCCGTCATCCGGTCCGACCGGATGGTGTGCACCGGATGCGAGCGCCGCGCCCAACAGGCCCGTGGGGAGTCCTCGGGGCCCATCCAGGGCGCGTTCATGATCCCGCTGCCCTCGGGAGCGCCCACGGCCCCCCGGAACGCTCCACGGGACTCTCAGGGCTCTCGGCCCCACGCGGACCCCTTCGCGCCGCTGCGCACTTGCGAGTGCGGCCGGGCGTACCGGGCCGACTCCGCCGGCGGCTGCCCCGACTGCCGCGACGCCGCCGACCGCGAGCGCTCCACCGGCACCGGCTGACCCACCCTCACCTGACCCTCACGACCCTGGAGACTCGATGTCCACGCCTCACGGCTCGACGCCTTGCCCGTCGTGCGGCCAGCCCATCCGATGGGCCACCACCGCCGCAGGCCGCCGCCAGGCCGTCAACGCGCTCGCCAATTCCGCGGGCAACCTCGGCGCCTACACCGACGGCACCGGGCGCCTCCGCGTCCGCGTCCTCACCACCGAGCGGCCGACCCTGGAGGGCGCCGAGTGGCGCGCCATGCCCCACGCCGCGACCTGCACCCGCCCCGCGCCCCGCCGTACGGCGCAGCCCCGGAGGCGGGCCGGTGTCCGCGCCGCCCGCTGGCAGGGGTGGCAGCGGTGACCGCCCACGACGCTGGAGCGGTGCCCGCGGCCGTGGCCGCCGTGATCGCCGCTCAGATCCTCAGCCGCCTCGGCACCCGCATCACCCCCGAGGAGGCTGGCAGCCTCGGCCGGTCCGCCGTCGACGCCCTGCGCGCCGACGGGTGGGTCATCCGTGCCAACGTCGGCCGCACCCTCGTCCAGGCGGCCCCGGGTCTGTGGGAACACGACCTCCCCATCCTGGCCGGCCTCGCCCGCGGACGCACCGGCAACGAGATCGCCGAGGCCACCAGCACCCCGGCCGCCACTGTCCGCCAACGCATCCGGCGCCTGCGCGCCCGTACCGGCGCGAGTAACTCGCCCGAACTGGTCGCCATCGCCTACCGGGCCGGATGGCTGGACTCCCTGCCGGCCGAACCCCGCGCGCCGATCCACCTGCCCGACCTCGAGACCCGAGTGCTGGAGCACCTCGCCGCCGGGCGAACCAACCCCGAACTGGCCCTCGCGCTCGGCGTCAGTGTCCCCACCGCCGTCAACTACGTGCGCCGCCTCTGCAACGCCCTGGACGCGGCCCGCCCCGGAGAGCCGGACCACTCCTCAAGGTGCCGCGCCGTGGCCCTCGGCTACCAGCACGGCCACCTTTCCCGACCCGCCCGCCAGCCCGCAGCTGCCTGACCGCCAACCGCACCGGAGACCGCCATGCCCATGCCCTTGAGCACCCCTTCCGCCCCGGCCCCCGGGTTTCACGGCCTCGGTCTGTGCGCCCAGACCGACCCGGACACCTTCTTTCCCGAGCGCGTCAACTCCGCCACCACCCGGTACGCCAAGGAGATCTGCCTCCAGTGCTCGTTCCGCGGAGCCTGCCTGCAGTGGGCGCTCAACCGGGGCGAGGAGCACGGCGTGTGGGGCGGCCTGGACGAGCGAGAGCGCCGCAACCTCCGCCGCGCCCGTACGGCGTGATGACCGCCCGCGCACACCCCCACCAGGAGAACCACATGTTCCCGACCCTCATCCACACCCCCGGCCTGCGCCGCTTCACCTACGACGTCGACGCCGAACGTCAGGCGCAGATCGCCCGGTTCGGGGAGCAGCGCCACCCCGACGGCACCGGCCGCCCCGGGTACGCCGAGAAGGCCAATACGGCCCGCGAGGCCTGCCAGATGGACGCCGTCATCGCGGACGGCGGTCCCCGCTGGTCGCTGATCCTCCTGAAGGCGGTCCACGAGGCCCTTGCCGAGTCTGACCCGGCTCGGCTGCGCGCCGAGCTGGTCCAGGTCGCCGCTGTCTGCGCCGCCTGGGCCAGTGACATGGACCAGCGCTCGGCGGGCACCTCGGAGGCCGAGGCCGTCGCAGCGGCCAGCGTCAAGCTGCGCGAGATTCTTGCCCCCGGCAGCGCTGCCGAGCAGCAGGCCACCGCCGCGTACGCCGCCGCCCTCGACCAGGGTGCCGCCGCCCACCCGAGCGACGTCGAGGCCACCCGCGCGCACATCGCCAGCCTCTCCGAGGACCTCACCGAGCAGGAGCAGCGCCGGCTGGCCTCGGTGGCCGCAGCGATCTACGAATGGAACAACCCGAACCGCCCATGGGACGCGGCGCACCCCCACGATCGCATCTGCTACTCCGGGGACGCTTACGCCGCCCTCACCGCTCTCCGCGTTCCGGAGCCCGCAGGCTCGTACGCGATCGGGTTCCGGCTCCACCCCGGCCGCGGGGCGCCCCTGGACGGCGCGCTGCTCCCCTCCGGCCGGTGCCTCGTCGTCGAGGACGTCGAGGGCGGCCTGATCACCGGCGCCGCGTCCGTCGACGACCTCGTCCGCGGTCACCCGGACGCCCGCGTCGAGTGGCCCGAGCAGGACACCGTCACCCGCGTGCGCGCCTGGTGCGACGACCTCGACGCCTCGGTCCGCCTCCAGCACGGCGCCCCCCAGGCCGAGCACCCGCACGCAGTCGCCCTCCGCGCCATCATCGACCCGCAGGAGAGCCCGTGAGCCTCTGCCTGATCTGCACGCACGACGCCGGGCCTTCCCGTACGGCGTGCGCCCGCTGCGAGCACCGCCTCCGCGGCTGGCTCGGCGAGATCCCCCGCCAGATGGTGCTGCTCACCGCGTCCCTGGAGCTCGGTTCCCGCCCCGCGCAGGGGTACGGCGGCGCCGGCCGCGCGCACTCCCCGCTCCCCGTACGCGGTGACGTCCTCAACCTCCTCGGCCCGGCCGCGCCCGGGCCCGTACGCGACACCGCCGGCGACCAGAGCGACCAACAGCCCATCCACGCCGTCCTGCACGCGTGGGCCGACCAACTCGCCGAGGACCTCGGCCACATGCTCCCGCCCATCAACCCCAGCGCCCCGTACGCCGCCTACCTCGCCCGCCACCTCGGCCACGTCGTCAGGTCCTCCTGGGTGGCCCTTCTGCACGCCGAGCTCAACGACCTCGTCCGCCGCGTACGAGACATCACGAGCACCGAGCCCCGCCGCCACACCCTCGACGCCCCCTGTCCGTCCTGCGCCGCGTTCACGCTCGGCCGCGTCGACTGGGAGTCCTACATCGACTGCGAGTCGTGCGGACTGCTGCTCACCCCCGACGAGTACGACGACCACCGCGCCGCCGTCATGCCCCCACTCGCCCGCATCGGCGTCCTCCTGGCCGCCCACCACCACCTCACCCAGGAAGCGTCATGACCACCCCCACCGACGCGTTCACCATCGCGCAACGTCGCGCGGCAGTCGCCGAACTGCTCCGCGACAACATGTCGCAACGCAAGATCGCGGAGCGCCTCGGCGTCACCAAGGACGTCGTCTACCGCGACATCCAGGCACTGTCGCGCGTCACCGCGACACCCCCTAACCAGGACCGTCGCGCCCCCGTCGCGCCCGACATCCTCACCGTCGCGCTACCGGCCGCGGCGTCCTCACCGGACCCCACCACACCGTCGCGCGACACCGCGACACCTGCCGCGCTCCATCTCGCCGTGCCCCTCGACGCGGCCCTCGTGGCCGACCTCGCCACCCTCACCCGCAACGGGACCGCTCCCGAGGACGCCATCCGACGAGCCGTCGCGCAAGCAGCCAAGGGCTACCGCCTCGCCTGGGGTATCGGCCTGTACCCGCGCACCACCGACCCGGTGGTCAGCCGCCACCAGTTTGTTCCCTACCAGCCCACCGAGCATGAGACCGCGAGCCCGCCCGACCCGCCGACCCGCTGAACCCGGCTGGACATGATCGCCACTTAGCGTCACACTGCTGCCAACAGCACACGTGTGCCCACACACCACCACGGCCCCCTCGACGAGGGGGCCGTCGCCGTTCCGGAGGTGAGCCGTGGCCACCCTCTACACCGCCGCCGAGGCCGCCGCCCAAGCCACCCGCTGGCGCCGCCTCCTCTCCGCCGGCGCCGCCGAGGTCACCCCCGCCGCCGTCCGCCAGTGGGCCCGCCGCGGACACCTCGCCCCCGCCGGCCTCGACGACCGCGGCCACCCCGTGTACGCGCACGTCGACGTAGCCCGCGCCGAACTCGCCACCCGCAGCCGCGCCCTACGCCTCGTCGGCATCCCCGAAGCGGCACCGCCTTCAACGAGATGAGGCGCCCATGAGCACCCTCAGGCACCAACTGTCAGGGACCAGGAAGCTTGAGCCCGCGGGCCCCGGCGCTCGCCAGCCCGACGGATCCCGGTGGATGCAGTACCGCAGCACCGGGGAAGTCAGCTACGCGTGCGCCTGTGGCTACGCCTCCGGGTGGGTCGCTGCCGACAGCATCGACTCCGGGACGCTCCGCCTGCAGCACCCCACCGGCCAGCCCGCTCCGTACCGCATCGTCCCCGGCGAGGTCCTCGCATCGACCCCACAGGAACGACCGTGAACCCGCCTCAGGCCCGCCACTACGGCGCAGGGCTGCCGCGATGGGTCGGCGCCTGGTTCGTCATGGACTCCCCCGGCATCTACGCCACGACCGGCGCGCGGGCCCCGGACGGGCCCCTACACGTCTCCCTGGTCGTGCACGTCCCGCGCATCCGCGGCGCCCTCTACGGCGCCTGGCTGCTCCTGACGCGCAGGAACGTCTGATGCCGAGCCGAGCCCCCCGGCGCTGCACCACCCCCGGCTGCGGCGCCATGGCGGCACCCCCCTCCGCCAAGTGCGCCCCGCACGACAAGCGCCGACCCCGCCGCTCGGCCTCGGCCAAGGGCTACAACGCCGAGCACGTCCAGCGGTTCCGCGCCGGCGTCCTGGAGCGCGACGCCACGTGCGTGCTGTGCAAGGCCGCTCCGGCCACTCAGGCAGACCACTGGCCGCTGTCCAAGAGGGAGTTGCAGGCCCGCGGCCTGGACGAGCACGACCCTCGCCGAGGCCGCGGCCTGTGTGCCTCCTGTCACTCGAAGGAGACTGCCCGCCACCAGCCTGGCGGGTGGAACGCCGGCGGGCCGCGCTACTGATCGTGACGGCCCGGCCGGGGGGAGGGGGCCTCGGATCCCTGGCCCGGGGACCCGCGGAACGCGGGGGGGAGCCCAGAGACGCCGTGACAGGTTTCGGGATCCGCCGTACCCGAGCCCTCTCCGTAACCGAATGTGACCGGAGGTGATCATGGGTAAGCGTGGTCCCGCCCCCAAGCCGACCGGCCTGCGCGTTCTGCACGGCGACCGCGCCGACCGGATCAACCGCGACGAACCGCAGCCCGACGAGGGCGACGTCCAGCCGCCGGCCTGGCTGGGCGAGGCGGCCCTCGAGGTGTGGCACACCCTGGCCGACGAGCTCACCGCCAAGGGCGTGCTCACCGCGTGGGACGTCGAGGCCTACGCCAACTGGTGCGACGCCGTCGCCCGCCGGCGCGACGCCGCCGAGCACGTCGCCACCGAGGGCGCCGTCGTCGAGCACCCCGTCTTCAACAAGAACGGTGACCTGACCGGACACCGGCTCGGCAAGAACGCGTGGCTCCTCGCGCTGGACTCGGCCGACGCGCAGGTGCAGCGGTACGGCGCCCGCTTCGGCCTGACCCCGAGTGACCGAGCACAGCTGAAGATCGGCGGCCAGGACAACCCGGCCGGAGCGGAGCGGCTGCTGTCCTGACCGTACGGAGGGCGCGATGACCGCCGGGACCACGACCCGCCGCCCGGCGAAGAGCAAGGCGGCCACCCGCCCGCGCGGCCGCCGGCGGGTGATGACGTTCAACCACCACAAGCGGTGGCGGCCGGCCTCGCGCAGGGGCGGCGTCTGCGGGTACACCCTCGACGACAAGACGTGCGAGCGGCGCGGCGCGCACTACTGCGAGCCGCGTGCCGACCGCGTCGTCAAGTTCTTCGCCGAGCTGCTCGTTCACCCGGCCGGCGCCCTCGCCAACACGAAGTTCGTGTTGGCGCCGTGGCAGGAACACGAGATCATCCGGCCGCTGTTCGGCGAGGTCCACTGGTCCGACCAGTGGGGGCGGTACGTCCGCCGGTACACCCGCGCCACGATCGTCATGGCGAGGAAGAACGGCAAGAGCGCCCTGCTCTCCGGCATCGCCCTGTACATGCTGTGCGGCGACGGCGAGGAGTCGGCCGAGATCTACGGCGCGGCGGCCACGACCCGGCAGGCGGGCAAGGTCTTCGAGCCGTGCACGAAGATGGTCCGCAAGTCGCCGATCCTGGCGAAGCGGCTGACGCACATCAAGAACGTCCGTCGTCTCGTCGACGAGCGGACCGGGTCCCACTACGAAGTGATCCCGGCCGACGCCGACAACGAGCTCGGCCACAGCCCGCACTGCTTCATCCTGGACGAGGTCCTCAGCCAGCCGGACGACAGCCTGTGGAAGGCCATGCGTACGGCGGCCGGTGCCCGCACTCAGGCCCTGATGCTGGCCATCACGACCGAGACCAACCAGCACGTCAGCTTCGGCGCCGACTTCATCGACGAGGCCGACCGCGTCGCGGAGCAGCCGCAGCGCGCGCCCCACCACTTCGTGTTCGTCCGCAAGGCCCCGCGCACGCAGGACGAGCTGGACCGGCTGCACCGGCTGTACCCGGGGCGTCCGGACCTGCCGGTGTCCATCGACCCCTGGGACGAGGACAACTGGTACTGGCCCAACCCGGCGCTCGGCACGTTCCTCGGGATCCAGTCCCTGCGCGAGGAGGCCGAGGAGGCCCGCACCAACTACAAGGCGGAGAACGGGTTCCGGCAGTTCCGGCTGAACCAGCGCGTCAGCCAGGTCTCCCGCTGGATCCCGATGGACCTGTGGGACATGAACGCCCGAGAGATCGCGCCGAGCCCCGGATGGATCGCGGGCCGCCTCGAGGGGCAGCGGTGCTGGGGCGGCCTGGACCTCTCGTCCAAGCTCGACTTGACCTCGTGGGCGCTGTACTTCCCGACGGGCGAGGTCCTGTGGCGGATGTGGGCACCAGAGTCCGTGGCCGACATCCTTGACGAGCACACCGACGGCGCGTTCTCCGAGTGGGCGGCCGACGGCTGGGTCACGCTCACCGACGGTGACACGATCGACTACGCCACGATCTACGACGACATCGAGACCGATCACCAGCTGTACCGGATCGTCGACGTCACGTACGACAAGTGGTGCGGCGAGCCCGTACGGCAGGAGATCGTCAAGCGGACCCGGCTGAAGATGGTGGAGTCCGACACCACGTACACCCGCATGACTCCGCCCATGGCCGAGCTCATGCGCGCGCTGAAGGGCCGCGAGCTCGCGCACTTCGGGAACCCGGTCGCGTGGTGGATGGCCGACAACCTCGAGTGCAAGTCGCCTCGTGACGACCCCGACCGCATCCGCCCGGTCAAGCCGGCCCGCGACAAGACCGGCAAGCGGATCGACGGCATCCCCGCGCTGCTGTTCGCCATCGACGGCGGCCTGCGCGGCATGCCCGCCCCGTCCATCTACGAGTCCCAGGGCATGGCCCTCTGACCCCGAAGGAGGCCCGGATGGACCGATGGGACGTCCTCGCCCTGCTCGGCATCACGCTCCTGGGCCTCGGCCTCGGGCTGCTCGCCCCCTGGCTCGGCGTCGCCGCGGCCGGCCTCGTGCTCCTGGCCGTCGGCATCGCCGGCGCCCTCGGCGAGCTCCGCGCCGCCCGCACGTCCGGCCAGCCGCAGAAGGGAGCCTGACCATGGGGCTCCTGCGCAGCGCCCTGTCCGGACTGGCCACCCCCGAGAAGTGGGTGGAGGACTGGATGCGCGGCGGGTCGGTCAACTCCGCCGGGATCCGGGTGGACCAGGACACGGCCCTGACCTACGCGCCGTTCTTCGCCGGCGTCCGCGTCCTGTCCGAGGACGTCGGCGCCCTGCCGCTGTTCCTCTACGAACGGCTGAGGCCCCGCGGTAAGCAGCGCGCCACCAGCCACCCGCTGTACGCGCTGCTGCACGACCAGCCCAACGACATGATGAGCTCGACGTGGCTGCGCGAGACGCTCATGGGGCACGCGATCACGTGGGGCGACGGCGTCGCCCACGTCGTCTCGCACCCCCGCACCGGGGTGATCGAGGAAATCTGGCCGCTGCGCCCCGACCGGCTGACGATCGGCGTGAAGCGCACCGGCGCCGGACGGTTCGAACGCCGCTACCGGTACGACGACGACGTCAACGGCATCCACACCGTCCTGCTGCCCCACGAGGTCCTGCACATCTCCGGCCTCGGGTTCGACGGCGTGCGCGGCTACCCGGTCGTCGACCTCGCCGCCAACGCCATCGGCCTCGGCCTGGCGACCGAACACCACGGCGCCAAGGTGTTCTCGAACGGCGCCGCGCCCGGCGGCGCCCTGTCGCACCCGGGCAACCTCTCCCCCGAGGCCAGGACCCGCATGGCGGACGACTGGGAGAACATCCACCGCGGCATCGACCGCGCGCACCGCGTGGCGATCCTCGAGGAGGGCGTCACCTGGCAGCAGGTCGGCGTACCCAACGACTCCGCCCAGTTCCTCGAGACGCGCAAGCTGCAGGTGACCGAGATGGCCCGGTGGCTACGGCTGCCGCCCCACAAGATCGGCGATCTCGACCGGGCCACGTTCTCCAACATCGAGCAGCAGGGCCTGGACTACGTGCAGTCCGCGCTGAACGTGTGGCTCGTCCGGTGGGAGCAGGCGATCCTCACCCAGCTGCTGCTGCCCGAGGAGCGCCAGCGGTACTACGCCGAGCACCTCGTCGACTCACTGCTCCGCGGCGACACCCTCACCCGCTACCAGGCCTACGCGGTGGGGCGGAACTGGGGATGGCTGTCCGCCAACGACGTCCGCGACCGGGAGAACATGAACCCGGTCCCGGGCGGCGACGACTACCTCGTCCCACTCAACATGGTGCCCGCCGGCCGCAGCCGCCTCGCTCTGGAGACCGCGGACGGCGCCCGCGTCGCGCGCACAGCGCGGATGCTCGCCGGACGCCAGACCGTACGGGAGTCCCTCGCCGAACGGTGGGGGACGAAGATCGAGGAGTCCGACCAGGAGGTAGCCGACCTCGAGGCCAAGAAGGTCGGCGCCCTGGTCGCCGAACACCTGACCCCCGAGCGCGGCCGGCACCGGTCGCTCGCCGCCTTCCTCACCGCTCTGCGGCTGCTGTACGCCGAGGACGGCCCGATCATGGAGCGGCTGGCCGAACTGTGGGTCCCGCTCATGACCCAGTTCGCCGACGACGTCGCCGTCCAGGCCGCCGAGGAAGTCGCGTTCGAGGACCCCGTCGACCTGTCCATGTGGGCGCAGGCCTACGCCCTGTCCCACGCCCAGTACCAGGTGTCCTCGTCGTACGGCCAGCTGCGGGCCGTGGTCGACAAGACCGAGGGGACCCCGGAGGACATCGCCGAGGCGGTCGTCGAGCGGCTGGCGAAGTGGCAGGAGGAGCGGCCCGCGCAGACCGCGCGCTGGGAGTCGGCGCAGCTGCCGAACGCCGCGGCCCGCGAGACGTGGAAAGAGGCCGGCGTGAAGTCGGTCCAGTGGGTGGCGCGCGGGTCGAAGAACTGCCCGTACTGCCAGCGCCTCGACGGAGCCGTCCGGGAGATCGAGACGCCGTTCGTCGCCAAGGGCGATGACGTCGAGGGCGACGAGGACGGCGAGAAGCTCGTCGCCAAGCGCGACACCTTCCACCCGCCCGTACACCCGGGCTGCAACTGCGAGGTGATCCCCGTTGTCGAGTAGCCAGCGCATCACGGCCGGCACCTGCAGCAACTGCGGCGGCCCGGCCGAGAGCGGCCCGTCCGGCGCGTGGTGGCACACAAGGGAGCCGTGCTCCAGCCGCGAGCCGCTGCGCACTGCCACGTTCAAGCCGCGCCAGCAGGACGTCCCCCCGCGCGACCGCCAGATCAAGGAACCGAGGAGGCACCGATGAGGCACTACGTGCGCGGCTACGTCCAGCGCGCCGACGGAGACGAGGCGGGCAAGCCGCTGACGATCATCGCCGCGACCGAAGGCCGCAAGGGCGACGGCCTCAACCTGACCATGAAGGGCGCCGAGCTCGGGCGGTTCGAGGCCAACCCGGTCGTCGGCTACGGCCATTCCTACTGGGGCCGTGACGGCCTGCCGATCGGCCGGTCCGACAAGACGTGGATCGACGACGACAAGCTGCGGATGACGATCTCCTTCGACCAGGACGACGAGTTCGCCCGCACGGTCGAACGGAAGTACCGCGGCGGCTACATGAACGCGTTCTCCATCGGGTTCGACGTCTGGAACATCGACGACGCCGGCGTCCCCGAGGGCTGGGAGCTGTTCGAAGTGAGCGCGGTCCCGCTCCCGATGGACCCGAACGCGATCGTCGAATCCGGGCGCAGCGCCCTCGACATCGCCCGCGGCCTCGACGTCCGCGCCGCCCCGGACGAGACCGTGCAGGCCGTCCTGTCCCGGCTCGCCGAGCTCGACACCGCCCGCGCGGGCGCGGTGCTGTCCAAGAAGAACAAGGGCCTCGTCTCCGCCGCGCGTGACGCTCTCACCGAGCTCCTCGACGCGGCCGGCGGCACCGACGAGGACGACGAGCGGGCCGCCCCGCTCGTCGACACCGCCCGCCTCCTCCGGCTCGCCGGACTCTGATCCCCCCGCGCCGCGCAGCCGCGCGGGGCACCTACACCCACCGAAGGGAAACCCTGATGGCCAACATCCGGGAGCTGCGCACCAAGCGCACCAAGCTCGGCGCCGACGCCCGAGCGATCATGCAGACCGCCGAGACCGAGGGCCGTGCGATGACGCCCGAGGAGGAGGTGCGGTTCGACAAGCTCATGGAGGAGCGTGACGGCGTCGACCGCACCATCGAGCGGGCCGAGAAGCTCGAGGACGACGAGCGCGCCGACGGCGCACGCGAGGACCTGGAGCGCGGCGGCACCCGCGGCGGCGACGAGGCCATGGGCGCCCTGCGCGCCTACTTCCTCGGCGGCCGGTCCGTCCTCACCGAGCGCCAGGCCCGCGCGCTGAACGCCGGCCACGACCCCGAGGGCGGGTTCCTCGTCGCCCCGCAGCAGTTCGTCAAGGAACTCCTCAAGGGCATCGACGACATGGTCGCGCTGCGCGGCCTGGCCACCGTGCACCAGCTCACGACGGCCGAGTCCCTCGGCGTGCCCACCCTCGACACCGACCTGAGCGACGCCGAGTGGACGAGCGAGCTCGCCACCGGCAGCCAGGACGACGGCATGCGGTTCGGCAAGCGCGAGCTCCGCCCGCACCCGGTGGCCAAGCGTGTCAAGATCAGCCGCAAGCTGATGCGGTCCTCGGCGACGAACCCCGAGACCCTCGTCCGTGAGCGCATGGAGTACAAGTTCGGCGTCACCGCCGAGAAGGCCTACATGGTCGGGGACGGCAACCAGAAGCCGCTGGGCCTGTTCACCGCCCACGCCGACGGCATCCCCACCGGCCGGGACATCGACATCTCCACCTCCGGCACCGGGTTCGTCAACGTCGCCGCGGGCAACGCCGCGGACGACCTCATCACCGCCAAGTACACGCTCAAGGGCGCGTACCACAAGAAGGCGCAGTGGCTGTTCCACCGGCTGATGATCGCGTCCGTGCGCAAGTTGAAGGACGGCGACGGGAACTACATCTGGCGGGCCGGCCTGGCCGACGGCGAGCCGGACAAGATCTTGGACCTGCCGTTCATCATGTCCGAGTTCGCCCCGTCGACGTTCGGCGACGGCGACTACGTCGGCATCCTCGGCGACTTCTCCTACTACTGGATCGCGGAGGCCCTGCAGTTCGAGGTGCAGCGCCTGAACGAGCTGTACGCCGAGACGAACCAGGTCGGGTTCATCGGCCGCCAGGAGGCCGACGGCATGCCCGTCCTCGCCGAGGCGTTCGTGCGCCTGCAGTCCAACGACGTCGTGCCGTAACCCCGGCCCCCCCGTCCAGCGCAGGCCCACACCAGACAGGAGCAGCACCCATGCGCAGCGACATCAAGAACAGCATCGACATCGCCGCCACCCTCACCCCGGCCGCGCGGACCGACACCGCGACCGGGACCGGGGTGGACCTGGCGAACTACGACGCGGCCGCCGTCGTCATCTCCACCGGCGCGGTGGCCAACGGCGCGTTCTCCATCGAGGTCCAGGAGTCCGACACCCTCGGCTCCGGGTACACCGCGGTGGCCAACGCCGACCTCGACGGCACCGAGCCCGCCACCCTCACCGCGTCCACTGTGACGGTGATCGGCTACCACGGCGTCAAGCGGTACATCCGCGCCGTGGCCACCGACGCCGGCACCGGCGACGCCTCGTTCGGCGTCACCGTCGTCCGCGGCAAGGGCCGCGTCAAGCCCTGACCCCTTCCCCCCCCCGCTCACGGCCGCCCGGGCCCCGCCATCGATGGCGGGGCCCGGCCGCGTCCAGGACCACAGGAGGACCACCATGCGAGTCGAGATGCTCCGTCTCATGGTGAACCCGAAGTACGGCACCCAGCCCGAGGGCTCGATCCTCGACATGGACGACGACGACGCCGAGCAGCGCGTCGCCGCCGGAGACTGCCGGCCCCTCGAGGAGCCGAAGAAGAAGCGCGGCGGCCGTCCCGCCAAGACCACCACCACGCCGCCGCCGCCGGGTGACGCGGTGGCCGTCGAGGAGATGACCGTCGACCAGCTCAAGGCCTACGCCGCCGAGCACGACATCGACCTCGGCGACGCCCGCCTCAAGGAGGAGATCCGGGCCACCGTCGCTGCCGAGCTCGAGCGCCGCCGCGACGAGGACGACGACGAGGGGACCGGGGACTGATGGCGTACGCCAGCGCGGACGACCTGCGCCGCCTCCTGCGCATCGACTCGTTCACCGACGAGGAGACCGCGACCGCCGAGCTCCTGATCGAGCTCGCGCAAGGGGTGATCGAGGACGAGGTCGGCCAGGCCCTGGAGCAGTCCACCGACACCGTCATCCTCGACGGCCCGACCGACGAGGACCCCCGGTACCACCCCGCGAGCGGCTCCCGGAAGCTCATCCTGCCGCGCTGGCCCGTGACCGCTGTGGCCTCGGTCCGGCTCGTCGATGAGGACGAGGACCTCGTGTTCGGCAAGGACCGGGACTACACCTGGTCGGCCTCGGGGGTCCTGCACCGCCGCGGCGCCGACTGGCCCGCCCACGAACGGGCGATCGAGGTCGTCTACACCCCGGGCTACGCCCCCGTCCCCCCGGGCCCGAAACGGATCTGCCTGCGCCTGTCCGCGGCCGGCTGGTCCAACCCGGAATTCCTCTCCGCCGAGACCCTCGGCGACCACTCCCGCTCGTTCTCCGCCGAAGCGCTCGGGATGGAGCTCACCGCGGCCGACCGGCGCACGCTCGGCGCCTACCGGGCCCGGACATGAGCGTCGGCCGGTGGCTGAACCGGACGCTGCAGGTGTGGCGGCCGGTCACCGTCGACGACGGCTACGGCGGCCAGGAGACCACCCTCGTCCGCCAGGAGGACGACGTCCGGGGCAAGGTCGACCAGCCGTCCGCCTCTGACCGGCTGCTCGCGCAGCAGGCCGGCGCCGAGCACACCCACGACGTGTTCCTCCTGCCGGCCGCCGACGTCGCGCGCGGCGACGAGCTGCGCGGAGGCGGCCAGGTCCTCAAGGTCACGTCCGTCGTCGAGCCGTCCTCCACCCGCTACCGCAAGGCCGAGTGCAAGCTGATCGAGCGCGAGGGAGCGTGAGATGGCCCGTACCGGGATGACCGTGGAAATCCTCGGGATGGACCGGCTGCGGACCCAGCTGGAGGACCTCGGCGAGGACATCGTCAAGGCACTGCAGAAGGCTGTGAAGGAGTCCGCCGAGGCGGTCAAGGCCGACACCCAGCGCGACGTCGCCAAGGACTCCCGCAACCTGCACGACAAGGTCGACATCAAGTACAAGGACGACGACCTCACCGCCGTCGTCGGCTGGCACAACGACACCGAGTACTACGCCCGGTTCCTGGAGTACGGCACCCGCCGCATCACCGCCCGGCCCGCGCTCCGTCCCGCTCTGGAGGCCGAGCGCGGCCGCTACAAGGCCCGGCTGACCGACGAGGTGCGGAGGGCCCTGAGGTGACGATCCCGCCGCCCGTCTCCCCCATGCTCGCGATCCAGGGCGCCATCCGGTCCCTGCTCGTCGCCGACGCCCAGCTGCAGACGCTCGGCGTCTCCGTCTACGACTACCTGCCGGAGAACGTGCCGTACCCGTTCATCGTGATCGGCGAGGCCACCGAGGTCCCGGCCAACGCGCACGACCGGCACGGGTGGGAGACCGTCCCGACCCTGCACGTGTGGGACCAGTACCGCGGGTTCAAGCGGGTGCTGCAGATCGGCGGCCGGCTCACCGCGCTCCTGGACCACCAGCCGCTCGCGGTCCCCGGCTACGACCACGTCGTCACCCGGTTCGAGTTCGCGCAGCCGCTCACCGACCCCGAGCCGCCGGGCGACATCCGCCACCTCGTCCAGCGCTACCGCGTCGTCACCGCGCAGCCCGTCTGACCCGCCCCACCACCGTCGCCCCGGCCCGCCTGGTCCGGGACTTCGCCATGTCCAGAGAGGAGCGCCATGGCAGCGCTCAGCACCACCACCGTGACCACGGTCGGGGGCCTGGCCGACCTCGACGCGGCCGCCGTCGCAGCGGCCGGAGGCGGCGACACCGCCCCCGTCGGCCCCGGCCTGTTCCTGTTCGTCAGCAACGGCTCCGGCTCGCCCCGCACCGTCACCCTCGCGACCCCGGGGAACGTCGACGGCCACGCGATCGCGGACGCGACCCTCGTCGTCGCCGCCGGCAAGCGGGGCCTGATCCCGCTCACCAACCTCTTCCGCGGCGCCACCGGGCGAGCCGCGATCACCTACGACGGCGTCACCTCGACCACCGTCGCCGTTCTCAAGCTGGGAGCCTGACATGGCAGGTAAGGACGCATTCGGCAGCCAGTTCCTGAGGGACTCCACCGGATCCGGCTCGTTCGTCCTGGTCGCCAACGTGACCGACATCAGCGGCCCGTCCCGCAGCCGTGAGGCGATCGAGGTCACCGCCCACGACTCCCCGAACCGCTACCGCGAGTTCATCAAGGGGCTGAAGGACGGCGGCGAGGTCGAACTGACCATCAACTACGACCCCGGCAACTCCACGCACACGGCGCTCGACGCCGATTTCGAGGAGGACGACCTGCGGGACTACCAGGTCGTCATCCTGCCGGGCGAGGCCGACGAGCACACGTGGGCCTTCTCCGCCCTCATCACCGACCTCGGCGACGAATACCCGACCGAGGGCCAGATGGAGCGGACCGCCACGTTCAAGATCTCCGGCATGCCCACCCTCACCCCGACCGGCTGACAGGAGCCTCACCCCCATGGCATCGCTCAAGGACCTCATCCGCAAGGCGCAGGACATCCGCCACCAGGACGACGTGGAGATCCCCGAGTGGGTCCCCGGCGCCCGCTTCCGGGTCACCGGCCTGCCGTCCGGGGACTGGGAGGCCTACCAGAACTCCCTCACCAAGATGACCCGCAAGGACAGCGCGGACAGCATCGAGATGAGCGTCAAGTCCCGCAAGGCCGAGATCGTCGCCAAGGCCCTGCGCGACCAGGAGACCGGCGAACTGGTCTTCCCCGACCTGCGCGAGGGCATCGCCATCCTCAGCAAGAGGTCGGCCGGGATCGTGGGCGGACTGTTCGATCTCTGCCGCCATCTGTCCGACGACAACAAGGACTTCACCGTCCGCGTGCAGGAGGCGGAGGCGGGTTTCGGCGACGGCCAGAGCTGAGGCTCCTCTACAGCCTCAGCGTGGCCTACCGCATCCCCCCGGGCGAGGTCCTGGAGCGGTTCACCGAGGAGGAACTGATCCGCCTCGTCGCGTACCAGAACCTGTACGGGCCCATCGGCCCGCAGCGCCTGGACGTCGTGGCCGCCCGTCTCGGCATGGACGTGGCGGCCCCGCACATGAAGAAGGGCGCCCGCCCCAAGCTCTCTGACCACATCGTGCAGTGGAGCCGCAACGCGCGCCCGCGCAAGACCGGCCGCGAGCTCCTCGCCGCCGTCAAGGGCATCCACGCCGGCCTCACCGGATCAGGAAGGGGGCCGAGATGACCGTCCTCGACGAGCTGCTCGTCCGCATCGGCATGGACTCCTCAGGCGTCGAGGAGGGCGCCCAGGAGACCACCAGCCGCCTTGAGGGCCTCGCCGCCCCGGCGGCCGCCGCTGGCGTCGCGGCCGGCGCCGTGTTCGCGGTGGGCATCGCCGGAGCGATGGACATCGCCGAGGCACAGCACCAGCTGCAGGAGTCGCTCGGCCTCACCGAGCAGGAGGCCGAGCGGGCCGGCGGCATCGCCGGCGACGTGTTCAGCGACGGGTTCGGGGAGTCCCTCGAGGAAGTCACGACGGGCCTGTCCACCGTGACCGCCGCCATGGGCAAGCTCGGTGACTTCACCGACGCCGAGTTGCAGGACATGACCAAGAGCGCGCTGGGCCTGGCGCAGAAGATGGAAGTCGACGTCGCCGACGCCTCGACGGCGGCCGGACAGCTGATCAAACAGGGTCTCGTCAAGGACGGCACCGAGGCGTTCGACGTCCTCGCGCAGGCGGCGCAGGTCCTGCCCAAGAGCATGCTGGCCGACGTGCCCGCGGTGGTGCAGGAGTACGGCACCCACTTCAAGCGCATCGGCCTGGACGCCTCGACGGCGTTCGGGATGATGAGCCAGTTCGTGCAGGCCGGCGGTAAGGACATCGACCAGGCAGGCGACATCCTCCACGAGTTCGCCCGCATCACGTCGGAGGAAACCGACCGCGCGAGCGAGGCGTACAAGGCCCTCGGCCTCGACAGCAAGAAGATGCTCGCCGACATCGGCAAGGGCGGGAAGCCCGCGGCCGACGCCCTGCAGCTCACCCTGGACAAGCTCCGCAACGTCCCGGACCCGGCCAAGCGCGCGCAACTCGGGGTGGCGCTCTTCGGCGACATGGCCGGTGAGGCAGCCGACGCCCTGCTCGCCATGAACCCGCAGACGGCCAAGGCCGCCTCCGGGATGGACACGGCGGCCGGCGCCTCGAAGAAGCTGAACGAGTCCATGGAGGCGGACCCCGCGCGGCAGATGGACGCGGCGATGCGGACGCTGCAGATGACCCTCGGCGAGGCCCTGCTCCCGATCGTCAAGTCGGTGTCCCAGTTCATCAAGGAGCACAAGGACACGATCAAGGAGTTGGTGCCGATCGTCCTGATCCTGGTCACCGCGCTCGGCCTCATGGCGGCCGCCATCTGGATCGTGAACATCGCGATGATGGCCAACCCGATCGGCCTGATCATCGCGGGAATCGTCGCCCTGATCGCGATCGTCGTCGTCCTCGTCATGAAGTGGGACGAGGTCAAGGCCGCGCTCCTGGCGTACTGGGAGGGGCTCAAGACCGACGCGATCCGCATCTGGAACGCGATCACCAAGTTCTTCGTCGACGCCTGGAACAAGACCCGGGAGGACGCGATCCGCGTCTGGAACGCGATCACCGGGTTCGTCGCCGCGGCGTGGAACAAGAACAAGGCCGACGCGATCCGCATCTGGAACGCGATCACCGGGTTTCTCGCCGGAGCGTGGGAGAGGACCCGGGCGGACGCGATCCGCGTGTGGAGCGCGATCACCAGGTTCGTCAGTAGCCAGTGGACCAGCCTCATCAGCAACGTCCGCACCGCCGTCGCCACGGTCGGCTCGTTCTTCGGCGGCATGTGGGACGGCATCACGCACGGCCTCAAGACCGCGCTCAACGCCGCGATCTGGCTGATCAACCAGGCCATCGAGGGCATCAACACGTTGATCTACGGGGCGAATCGGGTCCCCGGGGTGAACATCCCCTACATCCCCTACATCCCGTTCCTGGCCGAGGGCGGCATCACGACCGGCCCCACCCTGGCGATGATCGGCGAGGGCCGCGAGCAGGAGGCCGTCCTCCCGCTGTCCAAGCTCGACGCGCTGATCAACTCGCCCACCACGATGGCCGCCCCGTCCACGGGCAAGGTCCAGGCGGTCCAGGTCGTGGTGACCGCCCACGCCGACCGGAACGGGTTCCGCGACTTCCTGCAGTACGAAGTCGCCACCACCGGCAACGGGTCCATCGCCCGCTACGCAGGAGAGGAGTAACGATGGTGGCTCTGCCGCCGCCGCGCACCACCGAGGTGTACTACAACGGGGCCTGGCACCCGGTGAGCGTGCGGGAGTCGACCACCGTCAGCATCACGCGCGGGCTCTCCGGGACCGGGACCCGCGCGGCGCCGGCCGCCGCAACGATGACGCTCGGCAACCGCAGCGGCGCGGTATCCGTGCACGACCCCGAGTCCGCGCTGTACGGGCTCGGCCGCAACACACCCATCCGGTTCTCCGTCGAGGGCGGCGGACCGCACCTCGCCTACCCCGCGTCCGGGTTCCCGGTCGTCTCCACGCCCGATCACGCGTCCCTCGGCGTCGCCGGGGACCTGGACGTCCGCATCGACGTCGCCCCCACCTCGTGGGCGACGCCGGCCGCCCTCATCTCCCGGGCCCGCACGACGGGGTCACAGATCTCCTACCTGCTGTGCATCGCCCAGAACCGGATCCCTCAGCTGCTGTGGTCGCCCAACGGCACGTCCGCCTCGCGACGCTGGATGGCCGCGACCGCGCCCGTACCCGCGTACGACGGGCAGCGCATCGTCCTGCGCGCCACCCTCGACATCAACAACGGGGCCGGCGGGGTCACCGCCAGGTTCTGGTACGCCCGGCATCGTGACTCGCCGCTGTGGCTGCCGATCGGCGATCCGGTCACTGTGTCCGGCACCACGTCCATCTTCGACGGCACCGCGCCCCTGGATGTCGGCAGCAGCGACCTCAGCTTTACGCCCGACGGGCTCTCCGGCCTGCTGCCCGTACGCGGCCGCGTCCACGCCGTCCAGGTCTACGACGGCACGACGCTCAACGTCGACATGCGCCCCGAGACGCAGGCCGACGTAGGGGCGGGCAGCTTCACCGACGGCGCCGGCCGGGTGTGGACGCTGTCCGGCGGCACCACCCTGTCGAACCGTCAGGTGCGCCTGGAAGGCGAGGTGCCCGCCTGGACGCCCGAGCGTCACCCCAGCGGCAACGACAGCGTGATGACCATCGCCCCGGCCGGGATCATGCGGCGTCTCGGCACCGGCAGGCGCCCTCTCAACGACGCGCTCCACCGGTACATCGCCGCCAGCGGGCCCATCGAATGCTGGCCGCTCACCGACGGCGAGGAAGCCACCGCCGGAGCCGCGCTCCTGGGCAGCCCGCCGATGCGCTCCTCGGGCGGTGGCTCCCGGCTCACGTGGGGACGCGGCGACCTGCGCCCATGGCTCCCGCCGGTACTCCAGCTCCAGACCGCGGCCAACAGCGACATGTCCGCCACGGTCGCCTCGTCCGCCGCAGCGGCCACCGGGTGGGCGATCGACTGGATTCGCTCCGGCACCGGCGACCTGGAGATCCTGCGGCTCAAGGACCGCGGCGTACCCGCTTCCCAGCTGGAGTGGTCCGTTGTCGCCGACCGTGCAGGCAACGCCCTGCGCGTGATCGTCGAGGTCGTCAGCACCGGCTCGTCCACCACGCTGATGAACATCCCGAACGCGGGCATTTTCGACGAGGAGCCGCACCACATCCGGTTCGCGACGTTCGTCTCCGGAGGCAGCACGTTCTGGTCGGTGTACGTCGACGGCGAGCTGGTCTCCGGCGACGTCTACGCCGCCGCCACCGCAGCCCTCTCGGCCGTCCGCTTCACCGCCCTGCTGGGCGCCCCGAGTGCGGGGCCGGTGTCGGTCGGCTACCTCACCTACTGGGGCGCGAGCGGCCCCGCGGCCGCCGACTACTACCGCGCGTTCACCGGCTACCCCGGCGAAACGGCTGCGGACCGGGTCGTCCGGCTCGCCGCCGAGCAAGGGGTGCCCCTCTCCCTCGACGGCGAGGCCGCCGACACCGAGCCGCTCGGCGTGCAACTGCCGGCTCGGTTCCTCGACACCCTGGAGACCGCCTCTGACGCCGACCTCGGCTACCTCCTGGAACGCCGAGACGCACGAGCGCTGCTCTACCGGACCCGCGCCACCCTCTACACCCAGTCCCCGGCCGTGACGCTCGACTACAGCCAGGGACTCATCAGCGGCGAGCTACGGCCCGTTCCCGACGACCGGCTCACCCGCAACGACATCGCCGTCACCCGCCAGGGCGGATCCACCGCGCGGCGCGCGGTCCAGGAGACCGGACCGATGTCCGTGCAGGACCCGCCGGACGGCGTAGGCCAGTACGAGGACGCCGTCACCCTGTCCCTCGACACCGACGAGCAGGCCCTGCAGCAGGCATGGTGGCGCGTCCACCTCGGCACCACCGAAGGCCTGCGCTACCCGCGCGTCGTGATCGACCTCGCCAACCCGCGGGTGGCCGCGCTCGCCCACGACATCCTCGCCGCCGACGTCGGCGACCTCCTCCGGCTTACCCATCTGCCCCCCGAGTACGGGCCCGACGACGTCGACCTCATCATCCGCGGCTACACCGAGGAAGTCGGGGACAAGGTCTGGCGGATCACGTTCGTCTGCGACCCCGGCGCCCCGTGGACCATCGGCGTCCTCGACGACGCCCGCCTCGGACGCCTCGACACCGCCAGGTGCACGCTCGGCGCCGGCGTCAACGCGACCGCCACCACGCTCTCCCTCGTCACCTCGACCGGGCCCCGCTGGATCACCACCGCCGAGAAGCCCGCCGAATTCCCCTTCGACCTGAGGGTCGGCGGCGAGGTCGTCCGCGTCACCGCCATCACCGGCACCACCCTCACGCAGAGCGCCACCGTCATCCGGTCCATCAACGGCGTCAGCAAGAGCCACACGGCCGGCGCCGACATCCGGCTCGCCCAGCCACTCGTCCTCGGCCTGTAAGGAGGCGGCCCATGGTCTACACGCCCACGTTCGCGGGCGAGACCCTCACCGCGGCGAAGTTCAACTCCCTCTTGATCGAGGAGACGATGCCGTGGACCGATTTCGCCGCCATCGGCTCGTTCGCCAGCGGGTTCTCCGCCGCGTCGTACACCCCGCGCATGCGCAAGCTGCGAATCCTCGGCCAGGAGCGTTGGGAGTACGAAGGCCGGCTCGCCGTGACCTCCGGAACGATCGTGGCCAACGTGAACACCACCGCCTTCACATTCAACGTGGGATTCAGACCCGCGTTCGAGCACGGCTGGCAGGTGACCGGCGGCAGCACCGGCTTCTTCGGCGTCCGCGCCGCCATCTCGACCGGCGGCCTGCTCCAGGTCGGCGTACCCACAGGCGCCGGAAACACCACCAACGGCGTGCTGCTGGACGGCCTGTTCATCGACGCCCCCATCTGACGCGTACTCCGCTCTACCGCCCGCCCCGCGCCTCCGGCCGGGGCTTTCGTCGTACCTGGAGGTCCCCACCATGGCCACACCACTCACCCCCGACAGACTCCTCGCCGCGCTGCGCGCCGAGGGCGTCACCGTCGTCGAGCACCCCGGATGGCGCACCCACAACCGCAACCACATGGGCCCCTTCGGCCCGGTGCACGGCGTGATGATCCACCACACCGTGACCAAGGGCACCGCCACCACCGTGCGGATCTGCCACGACGGCTACGCAGGCCTGCCGGGCCCGCTCTGCCACGGCGTCATCGCCAAGGACGGCGTCGTGCACCTGCTCTCCGCCGGCCGCGCGAACCATGCCGGATCCGGCGACGGCGACGTCCTCCAGGCCGTCATCGCCGAACGGCCCGTGCCCACCGACGACGAGGCCGACACGGACGGCAACCGCTCCTTCTACGGGTTCGAGTGCGAGAACCTCGGCAACGGCACGGACCCGTGGCCCGCCGTCCAGCTGGAGGCGATCGAGAAAGCCGCGGCCGCGATCTGCCGGGCGTACGGCTGGGGCGAGCGGTCCGTCATCGGCCACCTCGAGTGGCAGCCCGGAAAGTCGGACCCCAAGGGCTTCTCCATGGACTCGATGCGCGACCGGATCGCCGACCGCCTCGACCTCAAGCCCGTACCGCCGAAGAAGCCGACCCCGCCCGCGCCCGCCAAGCGGCCGCCGTTCCCCGGCCGCGAGGCGTTCCGCCCGGGCCAGTCCAATGCTGCGATCGAGCAGCTCGGCCGCCAGTTGGTGAAGCGCGGCTTCGGCAAGCACTACCGCGTCGGCCCGTCCCGGCAGTGGGGCGAGGCCGACCGGCTGAACGTCGCCGACTTCCAGCGCTCCCGCACCGAGCTCCGCGGCGACGCCGACGGGTACCCCGGGCCCCTCACCTGGCACCTCCTCTTCTCCTGAAAGGACACCACCATGCACGACACCACCAAGCGCACCGCGCGCACCATCCTCCAGTCCGCGCTCGGCCTCGCCGTCGTACTCCCCGCGATCGTCGACGCCTCCGGCATCCCCGCGGCCCTCCCGTGGGTCGCCGGAGCCCTCGCGGTCGCCGGCGGGTTCGCCCGCGTGATGGCGCTCCCCGGAGTGCAGCGCCTGCTCCCCGGATGGCTCCGGACCGACGAGCCGGAGGCACGCGGGTGACACCGTCGGAGTCCGCGCACGTGGCCCTGGAGCTGGAAAAGCTGCGCGGCACCATGGAGGCGGGATTCGCCCGGACCGACGGCTCCCTCGCGCTCCTGGTCCAGCGCGGCGACCAGACCGACAAGCGGCTCGACGACCACGACAGCCGACTCGACACGCTGGAGCGCTCCCGCTGGCCACTGCCCTCGCTCGCGGTCCTCGTCGCCCTCGCCGGCCTCATCTACCAACTCGTCCAGAATTAACACCGCGCCCCCTCCGCCTGCGGGCGGAGGGGGCGCTCGCGGCGTTACGCGGCTTCGTAGAGGTGAGCCCGGCCGCCCCGCCACTCGACCCACCGGGGGTCGTCGAGGAGGGCCTCCGCGTCGGGGAGCCCCGCGCGGCGGAGGAACTCAACCACATGGTCGTCACTGTGAGCGAGGCCGTAGATCTGGTCTCGTATCGTCACCCGGCGGCCGCCGGTTGGGCTCGGCCGGTGCACGACTATCGGCGCATCGCTCATGTCCTCAGGCTGCACCAGTTCCCCGCAGGACGCACGCCCGGCCCCTGCCTCCGTTACAGCCCTTTCCGCCCGCCGACGGAGGGACGATCCGTCGGTCGGCTCAGGCCGCATCGAGCGCCTGGGCGCCCGGCAAGGCCCCCGTAACCCGCGAATGCGCCCCCTGCCCGGCCATGAGCCGGACAGGGGGCGCATTCGTCATTCCCCCTTCACCACAGGGGAGTAGCGTTCTGAGTGTCTAGGTCAGAACGGACGGAGCCCAGTATGCCCGAGCAGCACAGCCCCGCACTCGCCCCTGAGACATTCGCCCACCGCGCCCGGATGGCCCGCGACCGCGCGGGCCTCACCCGCCCCGTCGCCGGTGGCCTGGCCGGCCGGTCCGCCGAGTGGGTCAAGGGCATCGAGACCGGCACGATCGGAATGCCCCGCCTGCCCATGCTCATGCGCCTCGCCACCATCTACGAATGCGACATCGCCGACCTCACAGGCGATGACCGGATCGCCGCCGCCACCTACACCAAGGCAGCGCACGCCGAACTTCCGGCAATCAAGAGGGCCTTGACCACCTACCGCCTCACGCCCACGGACGCGGAACCCGAGCCAGCCGCCGCGCTGACCGCTCGCATCCGGCAGGCCTGGAAGCTGTGGCACGGAACGGGGGACCACCGCTCACGCGTGGCGTCGCTCCTGCCCGACCTGCTCGCCGACACGCAGCACTCTGCCCGCGTCCTCGACGGCGCCGACCGGCGCCGAGCCCTCGTCGCTCAGGCGCAGGCCTACCACCTCGCCCAGCTGTTCCTGTCCTTCCAGCCGGCGCCCGACCTCGTCATGCTGACCGGCGACCGGTCGATGACCGCGGCGCAGGACGCCGACAGCCCGCGCGCGATGGCCGGCGCCGCCTGGTACATGAACCACTTCTACCGCGACGCCAACGAGGCCGCGGAGGCCCGCGTCGAACTGGCCGAGCAGGCATCCGCCCTGCTCCGCCAGGACGACGAGGAGGACCTGGCCCGCTGGGGACTCCTACAGCTGGCCGTGGCCCTCAGCTACGCCAAAATCGGCCGCGAGGGCCAGGCCTGGCGCTACTGGGACCGAGCACACGAGGCCGCCCGCCGCCTCGGCCCCGACTACGCCCACCCGTGGCTGATCTTCGGACAGGGCGTCGTCGACGCGTACGCGCTCACCATGCATAACGACCTGATGCAGCCCGGCAAGGCCCTCGCGGTCGCCGAGGCGCTCGACGTCTCCAGGATCCCCTCGGCCACCCGCCGCTCCTACCACCTGATCGAGACAGCCCGCGCTCACGGCATGCGGGACGAGGGAGTCGCCGCGGTCGCTCTCCTGCAGAAGGCGCACCGCGAATCCCCCGAGACCATCCGCTTCAACATGCACACGCGCATGGTCCTGCCCGAGCTGGCCAAGACCGGGCCTCGCATGGTGCGCGAGGACGCCCACACCCTGGCCCTCGAACTCGGCGTCCCGGTGTGATCGTTTAAGGGGTAGGAACCCTACCCCCCGACAAGGGGGTAGGGGCCTTACCTCTCGTCAGCTCGCCTGCGCCCTAACGTCGTTGCACCCGCAGGACACAGCGACGGTAGGGAGCAGCATGCCCGAGCAACAGCACGCCATTGAGGGTGGTCTCACCGCCCCCGTCCTCCAGATCGTCACGTCCGACGAGGAGCAGGCCGAAGACAAGGCCCTCATCGCCGTCCGTCGGGCGCTCACCACGGAGCAGGGCCTCGACGCCCTGGCGCTCGCGCAGCTCACCGACACGCTCCTGACGCACTGCGCCGACTTCGCCAGGGCCATCGAGGCCCTGCCCATGCATCGGCGCCCGGTGCGCGGGCAGGGCGCCCTGAGGGACTGGGCCACGCTCCAGGCCGACGGGCCCGGCGACGGCCCTCTCGGCACGTGGTCGTACGCGAGACAGCTCGCCCTGGTCGCCCGCTCCATGGTGACGGCGCTCCGCAGCCACCGGGCCTCGACGGAGACCCGCGCGCCGTACGTCGGCCGTCCGGGCCTGCCCCCGCTCGCCCCAAGCGCCCCGTGAACGAGTGGCAGCGGCAGGCTCTCTACTGCCTGATCGTCCTCGGAATGCTCGCCGCCCTCTGTCTGGGCATCGCTCCCTGACGGTCCGCCCCGCCTGCCTAGACTGGCTCGGCTGCCACCGACCGAAAGATCACGAATCATGCGTCTCGACACATTCCACGCGTTCGCCGTCTCCGCGCTGGCGGACGCGCCCGACGTCCTGTCCTCCGTGCCGTGGGACCGCGGCAAGGAGCACCTGCGGGGCATCCACGTCACGCTCACGACCGGTGCCCAGGTCTGGATCGGCGTCACGTCGGCCGCCGCCCCTGGCGACCAGTGGCAGGGACCCGAGATCCCCGTCGAGGGCGAGCCCCCGGCCGAGATCCCGTACCCGCAGTTGTTCGAGGACGGGAAGAAGACGACGACGCCGGCCCTCCTGCAGGACTACCTGGCCGCCGCGCTCACGAACTCGGGGAGCAAGCAAATCGCGTCCGCGGCCGGGTATGGCAGCGACGCGCTGCACCCGGGATTCGGTGTCGTTTTCCACGACGGCGCGCGGGGCTTCTGCCTGTTCCATCACACCGCCCGCCAGGGCCAGACGCTCGGAGGCCGCGCATTCGACCTCCAGGGCGTCATCTGACCCTCCCCGGCACCGTCCGGGGAGTGCACATCGCACCACCGTCAGCACCACCTAACGAGGAGGACTGATCATGCGGCGATTCGACCCCGGCATGTGCGAGGGGAATTGCCCCGTCTGCGGCGCGGGAGTGGGCTCCCCGCCCGGCTCCCCGACCACGATGCACCAGCGCAACGGGAGCGGCACCGAGACGTGCCCCGGTAGCGGCTCGCCCGCCGTGTAGTAGCTCCACCCCCGCCCCGGCCGGACCGTACCCGGTCGGGGCTACTCGAACAGCACTCCCGGGGGCACACCGATCGCGTCCGCCAGGAGCAAGACCGTGTCCACGGTCGGCGCGGCTCTGCCGCTCTCGATCTCCTGAATCGTGGCGCGCGCGAGACCGGACAGCTCGCCAACCCTCTGCTGCGTCAGGTTGGCGTACATCCGCGCGTCCCGTACCCGTGCACCGAACACGGCTCGACGGGCAAGGACCCAGTCGGGCGGAGGGGCTGAATTCGGGCGGACCACATGCCCACACTGAACGCATCATGATCATTTGTATGCACGGCTAGCCAGGCATTTTTGGATCTTTGATGGCGCACGTCACCCCCGAGCCGCCCGACAGCAGGCGGCTCTTGCTACGGCACGTCCTTGTCTCGACTCGTCGCCCACCACACCATCAGCTGATTCGTGGACCGCAGGCCCAGGCCCTCGCGCAGGGCCTCGAGCTCGCGCCCCACCTCTCGGTGGCTGACTTCGAGCCCCTTAGCCACGGCGGACTGCGTTTCCCCCTCGGCCAGGCCTCGGAGGATCATGCGCTGGCGCGGGGTGGTGACGGCATCCGCGACTGCCGCGCGGGCCTCCTGCCATGGGGTGGCCCTGGCCCAGTAGCCCTCGAACACCGAGCGCGCGAACGCGGCGCCGGCCACGTCCTTGATGTGCCAGCCGGAGTCGACCTCGGCCGGAACTACATGGTTCTCGACGAAAAGATCCCTGCCCGCGATAACCATGCGGGGAGGGAGGTCGCGGCCCACGCGGACCTCGCCGCCCCCTTCGAGGACACAGTCGACATATTCCATCGTCGGCGCGTGCGACAGCGCGGCAGCCGGATAGAGGGACCGAACCATGACACCTCGCTCCAGGAGCGCGCGCGCACGGCTGATGGCCTCCTGGAGAACGTCCGGGTTTCGCTCGCTGGGCACGCCGGGCTGAACGGTAAGCAGCCCCTCCTGGGCATCCAGGAGGGCGTGCCCGATGCGCTCGTTCATCAGCTGCCTGCTACGGACGAACTCCGATGCCGGACCTCCGAAGTAGCGCTGAGGGTCGTAGTGGCGAGAGAGAGCCTCGATCTGCGAGACCTGACTCATCATCTGGAGCGTTCGAGCCAGCATCCCGTGATAGCCGGTGAGAAGGTGCTGCGCCGTCATCCTCGGATCCAGGGCGACGACCTTGCCCCCGACGTCTCGAACGAGGCCGAGCTGGCGAAGCCGCTCAAGGGCCGCCGACTCCTCAACCGGGTGCCCTTCGGCGACATCCCGGTAGGCCGCCTCCTCCTCCGGCGTCAGTCGAAGGCTGGCGTCCAGTTCCATACCCCACCCCTGTTTTCTGTCCTCTTTCGGACCTGTCCAACTTTTCACTATGTAAGCGCTGGCATACGCCATCCACACATGTCAGCGTAGGGTTCACGTCAAGCGAGCGTATGTGCGTTCGATTTGTGATCGATACAGGGAGGGGATGCGCATGGGACAGAGAGTGATCAAGATCGTCACGGCCGTTCTGTTTTCCGCCGCCGCCGTCGTGGGCGTCACCGCGACCGCGCAGGCGGATCCGGGTTGGGGCCGCTCCGCCCCGGAAGTCACTACGACCGTGACGCCGACACCCAGCGAGCCGACGAACGACCCCGGCTGGGGATAAGCGGCAACACGCGTTGGTCGCTCGCCCGTCAACCCCACATGACGGGCGAGCCCTTCTTATCGGCCCGAGTGCACAGCGAGCGCACGGGGGGAGACCTGATCCGGCCGTGCCGGGATAGGTGGGAAAAATGACGGACGTAGTCCGCGTAGCGGTCCTCGGCGTGCTGGCCCTCGGTGTCGTCACGCTTGCCCTCATATTTAGATCCCTGCGCGGGCAGGTGGACGACCTGCGCGCCGAGGTGGCGTGCCTCCGCATTGAGCGCCTTCTCGGCGAGCCGGCCGTGGCCACCGAGGCGGACCAAGTCCGGACGCGCCGTCCCGAGCTCGGCGTGATCCTTGGCGCCGCTATCGGAGCAGTCACCGCCACGGCGGCCACCTGGCTCTTGTGGGGGTGACCCCCGCCCCCAATGCCCCGTCAGCCGAGGCCGTACCTCACGGCCCGACCGCCGGGGCATCGGTGCGCCGCAGCCTCTACGCCTAGCCGACGGCCCGGAGGGCAGGACGCGCCCCCTGGAGCGTCGTCTCGATCGTCTCCATGGCGTCGTCGTCCGTCTCGGGCAACAGGTGACCGTACAGGTCCGACGTTGTCTTGATCGACTCGTGCCCGAGGCGCCGCTGCACGTAGGTGGGCGAGTGGCCGGCCGAGATGAGGGCTGCCGCGTGCGAGTGCCTCAGGTCATGCGGGGTCGGGTGCTTGTAGATCGGGAGTACCCCATCCTCCTTCGCCTTGCGGATCGCCCGCTGCCATCGGTCGTAGAACGTCGAGTAGTGCAGCCGCTGCCCCTGGTCTCCCGTGAAGAACAGGCTGTCGTCGTCCAGCTCCTCGGTTCTGCGCAGTTCGTTCAGCGCCTCGATCACGGACTTGCTGACCCGGATGGTGCGCCGGCTCCGCTTGGACTTGGGCATGCCCACGTAGTAGCCACCTTCGCCGTCCTTCTTCCATGCCCGGTGGACCTGGAGCCGTACGCGAGCGGGGTCGGAGTCGAGGAGGCAGTACGGGGCGAGCGCCGTGAGCTCGCTGTACCGCAGTCCCGTCCCGTACTTGACCTCCACCATCAGCTGGTCCTGGCGGATGGTGAGCCGCTCCCGGATGGCCGCCACTTCTTGCGGGGTGAGGAACTCGATGTCCTCGTCCTCGGGCCCGGTGCCGCCGTCATCGCGGCGGGGCAGGTTGGTGCGCTCGCAGGGGTTACGGGCGCGCAGGGGCGGCTCGGCCCGGACTGCCTCATTGAGGATGCTGGACAGGAGCCCGTGCAGGTTCCTGATCGTCTTCGGGGACATCATGCGGTTCAGCGGCCCGCGCCCCTTCCGCACCTTCGTTTGCTCCAGGACTCGGACCCAGCCGCGGATGGTGTCGGAGGAGAAGTGCCCGACGCTGCGAACGTCGCACTCGCCGAACGTGGGGAAGATGTACATCTCAAGCTCGCGGAGGCAGTCCTTGCGGTATTGCTCCTCGATGCCGGTCTTGAGCTCGATGACCTTCGTGGCGTAGGCCCGGAAGCGGTACTGCGCGTCGCCCCCGTCGTCGCCAGCCTCCTCGGGGACGATGTACCCCCGCCCCTTGATCCATCCTGCAGGCCATCGCTGGCCGGCCTCGTCAACGGCCTGCTTAAAGATGTCGGCCGAGGCCTTGCCCTCGTCGTCGCCGTCGAACTTCTCCGTGGCCCACTGGGGGTCGCCGGGCCGACGGGCCGCGTCTCGCCATTTCACCTGGTAGCTGGTGATCTCTCCAGCGCGGTTCTTCCGCGGGTGCACGCTCGCCATGGCGTGACACTAGACCACTGTTCCCGCTACGTTCCCACAGGGCGTTGATTTTAGGGCGCGGGGCTCTCGTCCTTGCAGGTAGAGCGCTTATTGCCGTTGGTGCCCGGAACCGGACTCGAACCGGTACGGCCCGAAGGCCAGCGAGGTTTAAGCTCGCCGTGTCTGCATTCCACCATCCGGGCGTCGCCGCGAAGCTCCGCGTTGGCACATGAGCCTATCGGGGCGCTTCCCCCGTTCAGCGGAACATGAGCCCGATGTTGTCTTATTTTATTGACGTCTGAGGGTGCGTCAGTGCAGGTGAGGGCCTTTTCACCGAACTGTGACGGGGGTCGCAGGCGCAAAGCCGTACCCCCTGGAATGACGAAAAGTCATCGCACTTCTGTCACGTCGGCGCGAAGACGTCTCTCAGGGGCGCCGTCATACCTCAGGAGGAGGGCACGGCCCCCCGGTCCGACTCGAGACTGCCCCGGGAACGGGCACGTGGGCGGACGACCCGGGCGAGAACGCTCGACACGATGGAGGGGTTCCCACAGAAGCCCCGCAGTGACAGGAGTCCCTCGTGACCACCACCCCCACCGTGTCCCGCGCCACCGCGGTGGCCGCCCGCGCCACGGATCTCTCGAAGGTCTACGGACACGGCGAGACCCAGGTGGTCGCCCTCGACCAGGTCACCGTGGACTTCCGCCAGGGCGAGTTCACCGCGATCATGGGCCCCTCCGGCTCCGGCAAGTCGACGCTGATGCACTGCGTCGCCGGCCTCGACTCCTTCTCCTCCGGCTCGGTCCGGATCGGCGAGACGGAGCTCTCCACCCTCAAGGACAAGCAGCTCACCCAGCTGCGCCGGGACAAGATCGGCTTCATCTTCCAGGCCTTCAACCTGCTGCCGACGCTGACCGCCCTGGAGAACATCACGCTGCCGATGGACATCGCGGGCCGCAAGCCCGACAAGCAGTGGGTCCAGCAGGTCATCGACATGCTCGGCCTCTCCGCCCGGCTCAGCCACCGCCCCACCGAGCTCTCCGGCGGCCAGCAGCAGCGCGTGGCCGTGGCCCGCGCCCTGGCCTCCCGCCCCGAGATCATCTTCGGTGACGAGCCCACCGGAAACCTGGACTCCCGCTCGGGCGCCGAGGTCCTCGGCTTCCTGCGCAACTCGGTCCGCGAGCTCGGCCAGACCGTCGTCATGGTCACCCACGACCCGGTCGCCGCCTCCTACGCGGACCGCGTGATCTTCCTCGCCGACGGCCGCATCGTCGACGAGATGCTGCACCCGACGGCGGACGGCGTGCTCGACCGCATGAAGGCCTTCGACGCCAAGGGCCGTACGAGCTGACGCAACGGCGTCACCCCCGTACCCGAACCCTTCCTCCAGGACTCCAGGACCCACCCATGTTCCGTACCGCCCTGCGCAACGTCCTCGCGCACAAGGCGAGACTGCTGATGACCGTCCTCGCCGTGATGCTCGGCGTGGCCTTCGTCTCCGGCACCCTCGTCTTCACCGACACCCTCTCCAGCGCCTTCCGCAACCAGTCCGCGAAGAGCTACGACGACGTCGCCGTCTCCATCGAGATGTACCCCAACCCGGAGGAGGCCCGGAAGACCCCCGGCCTCTCCGGACAGGTCGTCGACAAGGTCGCCAAGCTCGACGGCGTCGCCTCCGTCACCCCCCGGGTCGACGGCTTCGCCGGCGTCCCCGACAAGAACGGCAAGCTGATCGGCGCCGGCTGGTCCAACAAGGGCACCAACTTCGCGCCCGGCAAGGACGGCAAGGACCGCGCGTACACCTTCACCTCCGGGAACGGCCCGGCCTCGGCCGGCCAGATCGCCCTCGACAAGGACACCGCCGACAAGGGCGGCTACAAGGTCGGCGACACCGTCCGCGTCGCCACCAACGGCCCGGTGAAGGAGTACGAGCTCTCCGGCGTCTTCACGACCGAGGACGGCGCCGTCAACGCCGGCGGCAGCCTCGTCGTCTTCGACGCCCCCGTCGCCCAGAAGCTCTACCTGAAGCCCGGCTACTTCCAGAACCTCACCGTCACCGCCACCCCCGGCACGGACGCCGACAAGCTCCTCGACGAGGTCCTCAAGGTCGTCCCGAAGGCCGCCACCGGACAGACCGGCAAGGCCCTCGCCGAGCAGCAGGCCAAGGACATCGAGGCCGGCCTCGGCGCCCTCAACCAGGTCCTGCTCGGCTTCGCCGGCATCGCCCTCTTCGTCGGCATCTTCCTGATCTCCAACACCTTCACCATGCTGGTCGCGCAGCGCACCAAGGAACTCGCGCTGATGCGCGCCGTCGGCGCCTCCCGCAAGCAGATCACCCGCTCCGTCCTCGCCGAGGCCGGTCTGGTCGGTCTGCTCGCCTCGGCCGTCGGCTACGTCCTCGGCATCGGTCTCGCCGTCGCGCTCCGCTCCGGCATGAACGCCTTCGACCTGAAGATCCCCGACGGCGACCTCGTCCTCGGCGCCACCCCGGCCGTCTCCGCCTTCGCGGTCGGCGTCCTGATCACCATGCTCGCCGCCTGGCTGCCCGGCCGCCGCGCCGCGAAGATCCCGCCGGTCGCCGCCATGAGCAGCGTCCACGCCACCGCCAGCACCAAGTCGCTCGTCGTCCGGAACTCCATCGGCGCGGCGCTCACCGCCCTCGGTGCCGTGCTCATCGTCCTCGGCGCCGGCCAGGGCGGCGACGACGGCCGCATGCTGATCGCGGGCGGCGCGTTCCTCACCCTCATCGGCGTGATCGTGCTGATCCCCTTCCTGTCCCGGCCCGTGATCGCCGTGATCCGCCCGTTCTTCGTGAGCGTCTTCGGGGTCTCCGGCAAGCTCGCCGGCCTGAACGCGGTCCGCAACCCGCGCCGCACCGGCGCCACCGCCTCCGCGCTCGCCATCGGCCTGACCCTGGTCACCGGCCTCTCGGTGCTCGGCGCCACGGTCGGCGCGGCCCTGGACAAGATGACGACCGACCAGATCAAGGCCGACTACATGGTCTCCATGGCCAGCGGCAGCAGCCTCAGCCCGGAGGCGCTGACGGCCCTGGAGAAGGCCCCCGGCGTCACCGCGGTCTCCCCGCAGCAGAACGGCGCCTTCGAGCTCAAGGGCTCCTACGTCTCGGCCTCCGGCGTCACCCCGGGCGACATCGAGAAGGTCCTCAAGCTCGACGTCGTGAACGGCTCGATGGCCTCCCTCGGCAAGGGCCAGATCGCCGTCGACGACAAGACCGCCGCCACGCGCGGCCTGAAGGTCGGCGACACCGTCCCGGTCGAGTGGCTCGACAAGCAGAAGGGCAAGCTCACCGTCGGCGCGGTCTACAAGGGCAGCGAGTTCGTCTCGCCGGTCCTGATCGACACCAAGCTGGTCAGCGCGCACGACGACCAGGCGGGCATCCGGGAGATCTTCGTCTCGACGGAGGGCGGCCCGAGCGCCGACCACGAGAAGGCCCTGTCGAAGGCCATGGGGGACAACCCGGCGATCACGGTGATGGACCAGAAGGACATCCGTGACCTGTTCGGCGGCCAGATCAACATGCTCCTGAACATCGTCTACGGCCTGCTCGCCATGGCCCTGGTGATCGCCGTCCTCGGCGTCGTCAACACCCTCGCGATGTCCGTCTTCGAGCGCCAGCAGGAGATCGGGATGCTGCGGGCGATCGGTCTCGACCGGCGCCGGGTGAAGCGGATGGTCCGTCTGGAGGCCGTGGTCATCTCGGTGTTCGGCGCGGTCGTCGGCATCGGCCTCGGCTCGTTCCTCGGCTGGGCGATCGGCGAGACGTTCAAGAGCAGCCTGCCGGGCTACTCGCTGGTCCTGCCCTGGGACCGGATCGGGATCTTCCTGGTCCTGGCGGGCCTGGTCGGCGTCCTCGCCTCCCTGTGGCCGGCCCGCAGCGCGGCCAAGCTGAACATGCTCTCCGCCATCAAGGCCGAGTAGCCCGACCCGTACGGAGAAGAGGGCCGGCCCCCGCCCGCGGGGGCCGGCCCTCTTTCGTTCACTCCTGCCAGACGCGCGGCCGCAGCGCCGTGCCGCTCTTCCCCGACACCGGGGTCTTCACGGCGAGGAACTGGTTCACGCCGATCCGGTTGCGCTCGAACGAGACGGCCGACGCCGCCATGTAGAGCCGCCAGATCCTGGCCCGGCCCGGCGAGGTGAGCCGGACCGCCCGGGGCCAGTCCCGCTCCAGGTTGGCCACCCAGCGGCGCAGGGTCAGCGCGTAGTGCTCGCGGATCGCCTCGACGTCCCGCACCTCGAAACCGGCGTCCTCCAGGGTGCTCAGGGTGCGGCCCATCGGGGCGAGTTCGCCGTCGGGGAAGACGTACGCGTCGATGAAGGGGTCCACCTCGTACGCCTCCTCGTCGGGCTCCGGGCGCCGCGAGATCTGGTGGTTGAGCAGCCGCCCGCCGGGCCTGAGGAGCCCGTACAGGATGTCGGCGTACTCCCGGTACCGGACGGCGCCCACGTGCTCGGCCATGCCGATCGAGGAGATCGCGTCGTACGGGCCGTCCGTGACGTCCCGGTAGTCCTGGACGCGGATCTCGATCCGGTCCGTCAGGCCCTCCTCGGCGATCCGCTTGCGGGCGTACGCGGCCTGCTCGCGGGAGAGCGTGATGCCGACGACCCGCGCCCCGTACGCCCGGGCCGCGTGGAGGGCCATGGAGCCCCAGCCGCAGCCCACGTCGAGGAGCCGGTCGCCCTCCTTGAGGTTCAGCTTGCGGGCGATCAGGTCCAGCTTGTCGTGCTGGGCCTCCTCCAGGGTCGCCTCGGGGCCGTCGGAGGGCCAGTACGCGCAGGAGTAGACCATCGACGGGCCGAGGACCAGCTCGTAGAAGTCGTTGCCCACGTCGTAGTGGTGACTGATCGCCTGCTTGTCGCGGCGCCGGGTGTGCCGGCCGCCGCTGCGGCCGCGCATCTCCTCGGCCGGCGGCTTCGGCGGCGGGAACGGCCCGGCGAGCCGCAGCAGGGCCCGGGCCGCCGCCCGGAGCCTGGGGTCGCGCGCGGACGCGAGCAGGCCCCTGGAGTCCTCCTCCCGCTCCCACAGCACGCCCGAGAGCTGGTCCAGGAGCTCGTACAGGTCTCCCTCGACGTCGATCTCCCCGGCCACCCAGGCGCGGGCCAGGCCCAGTTCGCCGGGCTTCCAGATCAGCCTCCGCAGGGCGCGGCGGTCGCGGACGACCAGGACCGGGCCACCGGTGGGCCCGGCCTCACTGCCGTCCCAGGCTCGCAGTCGGACCGGGAGCGGCCCTCCGAGGAGCTCCTCGGCGAGAGTCGTCAGCCGCGACGCGGCGTCGGCCATGGTGCACACCTCCGTGATCTCGTGCCCCAGAAATGCTCGTCACCAAGGGAACACCGTCCGTAGGCGTTTCCAGTCCCGCCGCAGCGCAATCAGTCGGCAAAACACGCGAAGGGCCGTCCGCACCACGGATGGCGGACGGCCCTTTTACGGCCTTGCGTGTACTGCTGGTCCTGCGGGTACTGCTGGTGTTGCCGGTACTGCGGGTACTGCTTAGGAGGCCTTGGCCTTCTCCTGCGCCGGGGCGGCCGGCGCCGGGGCGGGCTTGGCCGCCTCGTAGAACTCCTCGCGCGGCGTCTCGATGGCGCCCAGGGAGACGACCTCACGCTTGAGGAACATCGCGAGGGTCCAGTCGGCGAAGACGCGGATCTTGCGGTTCCAGGTCGGCATCGCCATGCCGTGGTAGCCACGGTGCATGTACCAGGCGAGACGGCCCTTGAGCTTGATCTTCACCTTGCCCATGACGATCATCGCGACGCCCTTGTGCAGGCCGAGGCCCGCGACCGCGCCCTTGTTGGCGTGGCTGTACTCCTTCTGCGGGAAGCCCCGCATGCCGGCCACCACGTTGTCGCCGAGGACCTTGGCCTGGCGCAGCGCGTGCTGGGCGTTCGGCGGGCACCAGGCGTTCGGGTTGCCGGCCTTGCGGCCGACCATGTCCGGGACCTGGGCGTTGTCGCCCGCGGCCCAGGCGTAGTCGAGGCCGTTGATCTGGAGCTTCTCGTTGCAGTCCACGTGGCCGCGGGGGCCGAGCGGCAGACCGAAGCGGGAGAGCGCCGGGTTCGGCTTCACGCCGGCGGTCCACACGATCGTGTTGGAGTCGACCTCGAGGCCGTTCTTCAGCACGACGTGGCCGTCGACGCAGGAGTCCATGGAGGTCTCGAGGTAGATCTCGATCCCGCGGCTCTCCAGGTGCTCCTTGCCGTACTGGCCGAGCTTGGGGCCGACCTCGGGAAGGATCTTGTCGGCCGCGTCGACCAGAACGAAGCGCATGTCCTCGCGCGACACGTTCTGGTAGTACTTCGCGGCGTCGCGGGCCAGGTCCTCGACCTCGCCGATGGTCTCCGCGCCGGCGAAGCCGCCGCCCACGAAGACGAAGGTCAGCGCCTTGCGGCGGACCTCCTCGTCGGTGGTCGAGTCAGCCTTGTCGAGCTGCTCGAGGACGTGGTTGCGCAGGCCGATGGCCTCCTCGATGCCCTTCATGCCGATGCCCTGCTCGGCGAGGCCGGGGATCGGGAAGGTACGGGAGACGGCGCCCATCGCGATGACGAGGTAGTCGAAAGGCAGCTCGTACGCCTCGCCGACGAGCGGCGCGATCGTGGCGACCTTGCGGTCCTGGTCGATGGTGGTGACCCGGCCGGTGAGCACCTCGGCTCCGCGCACGACGCGTCGCAGCGGGACGACGACGTGGCGCGGCGAGATGCTGCCGGCGGCGGCTTCGGGGAGGAAGGGCTGGTAGGTCATGTACGACCGCGGGTCGACGACCGTGACGGTCGCCTCCGCGTAGCGCATCTTCTTGAGGATGCGCCGAGCTGCGTACAGGCCTACGTACCCGCCGCCTACTACGAGGATCCTGGGACGCTCCGTGGTGCTCATGAGATCGAGTATCCACCCCTCCTGAGGGGGGTGCTCGTGCGCCCCTTCACAAGGTCTCCGGACACCTCTGCTACACTCCGCCGCCCACGTGATCCATGTCATGGTGCTGCAAAGGAACCCGGGTGCGGGGGCGAACGTTGTTCACCCCTTGTGAACTGGCCTGGAGAGCCCCCGTTAACGCTGAACCGCAGGGGCCGTTCACGCGATGGAAACAACGAGCGAATCACCCCCCGCACCTACGAAAGGGCCCTGAGCCGCCCCCCGAAGGGCCCAAAGACCCCCCTCGGACGCCATCAGGGCCCTTTTCCTTGTGAAGAACTTCACGAACTTTCCCGACGGGATGTCGCCGGGAGGCTCGATAGGTGCCCGCTATGCAACGGATAGGGCGATCCCATCGAGGATGTCGTGCTCGCTGACGACGACCTCGTGGGCTCCGACCCGTTCGACGATCTCCCTCAGGACCAGCGCGCCGGCGATGATCACGTCGACCCGGCCGGGGTGGATGACGGGGATCGCGGCCCGTTCGGCGTGGGTGGAGGCGAGCAGGCGGTCGGTGACCTCGGCGACCTGGGCGGCGGAGATCCGGGCGTGGTGGATCTTCTCGGAGTCGTACGCGGGGAGCCCGAGGGCGATCGCGGCGACGGTGGTGACGGAGCCGGCGAGACCGACGAGCGTCTCGGCCGAGTCGATCGGCACGGCCTCGGCCGCGAGGTCGAGGGCGGCCCGGACGTCGGCGCGGATCGCGTCGGCCTCCTCGGCGGTCGGCGGGTCGTGCCGGATGTGCCGCTCGGTGAGCCGGACGCAGCCGATGTCGACCGAGCGGGCGGCCTCGACGTGCCGGTTGCCGACCACGAACTCGGTGGAGCCGCCGCCGATGTCCACGACGAGGCGCCGGTCGTCGCCGTGCAGTTCGCCGGTGGCGCCGGTGAAGGAGAACTCGGCCTCCTGGTCGCCGGTGATCACCTCGGGCTCGACGCCAAGGATCTCCACGACCCCGTTCACGAAGTCCGCGCGGTTCTCGGCGTCCCGGGAGGCCGAGGTGGCGACGAAGCGGAGCTTCTCGGCGCCCAGCTCCTTGATGACCTCGGCGTACGCGCGGCAGGCCGCGAAGGTGCGCTCCAGCGCCTCGGGGGCGAGCCGGCCCGTCTTGTCGACGCCCTGCCCGAGCCGGACGATCGTCATCCGCCGGTCCAGCTCGATCAGGTCACCCGTGTCGGGGTGGACGTCGGCGACGAGGAGGCGGATGGAGTTCGTACCGCAGTCGATTCCGGCGACCCGGGTCATTCCGAGGCCTTCCCTTCGTCGGTGCACGGGTTCACGCAGGGGCCCTTGGCCCACCACTCCGGGAGCATCGCGAGGGCCTCGTCGCCGAACGGGTTCACGCCCGGCCCGGCGGCCAGCGAGTGGCCGACGAGGACGTGCAGGCACTTCACCCGGTCCGGCATTCCGCCGGCGCTCGGGAAGCCCTCCAGGACCTCGATGGCGTCACGGCGGGCGATGTAGTCCTCGTGCGCGGCCCGGTAGGCGGCGGCGAGTTCCGGGTCGGTGGCGAGCCGGGCCTGCATCTCCTTCATGACCCCGTTGGCCTCCAGGGTGCCGATGGCCGAGGCCGCCCGGGGGCAGGTCAGGTAGTACGTGGTCGGGAACGGCGTGCCGTCGGGGAGCCGGGGCGCGGTCTCGACGACGTCCGGGTTGCCGCAGGGGCAGCGGTGCGCGATGGCGCGCAGGCCGCGGGGCGGCCGGCCGAGCTGGAGCTCGAAGGCGGCGATGTCCTGCGCGGTGGGCTCGGTGCGTTCGGTCTGCGGAGGGGGCGTTTCCATGTTTCTCTCGGTTGCCTTGCTCGTCTGGTGCGGAGGAGGGGTCAGGGGCGGTCGGCGTGGTCGACGCCGTCCCAGAGGTTGTCGTACCAGGGGCGGTCCGCCGCGCCCTGGTCGCCGCGGGGCCGTTGCTCCGCGTCGGGGTCGTTCACGGTGAAGCCGGTCTCGCCGGGCAGCACGTAGTGGAGGTGCTCGCGGGCGAGCCGGCGCACGTAGGCCGGGTCCTGGAGGCGGGCCTTCTCGTCCCTGAGCTCCTCGACCCGCCGGGCGGCCTCGGCGGCCCTGCGCTCCTGCTCGGCGATCTCGCCCTGTTGGGAGACGTAGCTCCGCATCGGGTAGGCGAGCGCCACGACGAGGGAGCAGACGACCAGGGCCAGGAAGGCGGCGCGGCCGGTGAGCCGGGAGCGGCGGGCCTGGCGGCGGGTCTGGGAGCGGTAGACACGGGCGGCGGTCTGCTCGCCGAGCAGTCTGATCCGGGTCGCGGTGGAGAACCGGTCCCGGTCCTTCGCGGCCATGTCGTGTCGCCTCCCCTGTTCACGCGGACGTCCCCGCACACGGTACGGGACCGAGTACGGGGACGTACGGAAGCTGCCCTGCGAGGGGTTCAGCCGTCGATCAGCCGGTGGGCCGATCAGCCCTTGAAGCGCGGGAAGGCGCTGCGGCCGGCGTAGACGGCGGCGTCGTCGAGGATCTCCTCGATGCGCAGCAGCTGGTTGTACTTGGCGACGCGGTCCGAGCGGGCCGGGGCGCCGGTCTTGATCTGGCCGCAGTTCACGGCGACCGCGAGGTCGGCGATGGTGACGTCCTCGGTCTCGCCGGAGCGGTGGGACATCATGCACTTGAAGCCGTTGCGCTGGGCGAGCTCGACGGCGTCGAGGGTCTCGGTCAGCGAACCGATCTGGTTGACCTTGACCAGGAGGGCGTTCGCGGTGCCCTCCTCGATGCCGCGGGCCAGGCGCTCGGGGTTGGTGACGAAGAGGTCGTCGCCGACGATCTGGACCTTGGTGCCCAGCTTGTCGGTGAGGACCTTCCAGCCGGCCCAGTCGTCCTCGTACAGCGGGTCCTCGATGGAGACCATCGGGTACGCGGAGACGAGCTCCTCGTAGTACTCGGTCATCTCGGCGGCCGAGCGGGACTTGCCCTCGAACTCGTACTTGCCGTCCTTGTAGAACTCGGACGCGGCCACGTCGAGCGCGAGCGCGACGTCGGAGCCGGGGGTGTAGCCGGCCTCCTTGATGGCCTCGACGATGAGGTCGAGCGCGGCGCGGTTCGACTCGAGGTTCGGCGCGAAGCCGCCCTCGTCGCCGAGGCCGGTGGAGAGGCCCTTGCGCTTCAGGACGGCCTTGAGGGTGTGGTAGATCTCGGCGCCCCAGCGGAGGGCCTCGGAGAAGGACTCCGCGCCGATCGGGGCGATCATGAACTCCTGGATGTCCACGTTGGAGTCGGCGTGCGACCCACCGTTGAGGATGTTCATCATCGGAACGGGCAGCAGGTGCGCGTTCGGGCCGCCGAGGTAGCGGAAGAGCGGGAGGTCCGAGGCCTCGGAGGCGGCGTGCGCGACGGCGAGGGAGACGCCGAGGATGGCGTTGGCGCCGAGCGAGCCCTTGTTCTCGGTGGCGTCCAGGTCGAACATCGCCTGGTCGATCAGGCGCTGCTCGGTGGCGTCGTAGCCGACGAGCTCCGGGCCGATCTGCTCGATGACGGCGAGGACGGCCTTCTCGACACCCTTGCCCAGGTAGCGGTTCGGGTCACCGTCGCGGAGCTCGATGGCCTCGAACGCACCGGTGGAGGCGCCGGACGGAACGGCAGCACGGCCGGTGCTGCCGTCGTCGAGGCCGACCTCGACCTCGACCGTGGGGTTGCCTCGGGAGTCCAGGATTTCCCGGGCTACGACGACGTCGATGGACGGCACGAGCATCTCCTTTTTGGGATGTGACGCTGGATGTGACGCAAGGTCGGTGCAGGGTCGCTTGGCCTTGCGACAAGAGCCTAACCGGCTCGGGGGCTCCGGCCAGCCGGGCGCCCGCCCGCTGGGACGAAAAAGGACCCAAGGGCATGCATCTGGGGACGAAGGGCCCCAGATCTACCGGCCGGTAACCGCGGTCTCGTCCCGGAACGGAGGACCGCCGGAGTCCTTCCGGAACGGGGACCGTCGGAGTCCTCCCGAAATGGGGACCGCCGGAGTCCCTCCGGAACGGGGGAACCCCGGTCCGGCGCGCACGGGGGGAGGCGCGCCGGACCGGGGTGGTCACCGCGGGAGGGTCGGAGGGGCCCCGTGAGCCGCCGGACTCACGCGGGCCGCCGGGCTCACTTCAGGTGGAGCTGCTGGCCCGGGTAGATCAGGTCGGCGTTCTCGACGACGTCCTTGTTCAGCTCGAAGAGCTTCGCCCAGCCGCCCTTGACGCCGTGCGCCTGGGCGATCTTGCTGAGGGTGTCGCCGGCCACGACCTTGTACTCGCCGTCACCCTTCTTGACCGTCTTGCCGGTCGGGGTGGTGACGGTCTTCTTCGTGGCGGCCTTCGGCGCGACCTGCTGCTGCACGGCCTTCTTCGGAGCCTTGCGCTGCTCGCTGCGGGTGGTCGGCTGCTCGGCCTTCCGCTCCTGCTGCTGGGGGGCGCTCTGTCGCGGGGCGCTCTCGGCGGCGCCGCCGTCGTAGGAGGCGCCGGAGAGACCCACGCCACAGCTCGGCCAGGCACCCTTGCCCTGGCCCGCGAGGACCTTCTCGGCGATGGCGATCTGCTGGGACTTCGACGCCTGGTTGGCGGTCGAGGCGTAGGCGGTGCCGCCGTACGCGGCCCAGGTGGAAGCGGAGAACTGCAGGCCGCCGTAGTAACCGTTGCCCGTGTTGATGGACCAGTTGCCACCGGACTCGCACTGGGCGACGCGGTCCCACTCGGAGGCCGTGGCGGCCGAGGCGGTGCCCGCGGTCATCAGCGGGGCGGCCACGGCGACACCGGTGACGCCGACGAGCGTGACGACCTGGGTGGCCTTGGAGGGACGGCGGTGTTTGCCCTTACCGGAAAACAGCATGGAGATTCTCCTCACCGACGCCTGTGAGGTGAGCTGTCGGGTTCGGGCCGGAAAGTTGCCCGGCCGCGTGTCCTAGCACGCGGCTTCACCCCAAGCCGCTCGCCGGCCGTCTGTCTCAACGGCCGGGACCGGCACTTACCTTGGGTCCCCCACTCCTGCCTTCGGCGCTTGCGCGACGACTGTTCCCATCGGCCGACGGCAGGATTCGGCGTTTCGGTCGACGGGGCCCGCGGTGGCGAGCGGTGACGACCGTAGACACAGACCCACCGGAAGTTCAAAGAGGCGGATTGCGGAAATAACGCCCCTACTTGCCTTCCGGTGGAGGCCGTTTACGCAGGTGAGAGGTGACGGGAGCAAAGTTTGCGGGTGGGACACGCCAGTTGGGACGAAGAGACCCATGTCTCACTTGCCCAGAACCGGACATACGCCCCCGAACTACTCCGCCTTCGTCAGCGAACCGTTCGTCAGGTCGAGGCTCTGACCAGGGAGGATGAGGTCCGGATCGACGCCCACGATCTGCCGGTTGGCGTCGTAGAGGGCGGTCCAGCCTCCGGGGAGTTCGTTCTCCTGTGCAATGTCGGACAGGCTGTCGCCCGGCTGCACGGTGTACGCGTCCGAGTTGCCCTGACTGTCCGTTGCGCCCGACTTCTTCGCGGCGTCAGCTGACGGGGTGTTCAGCGGCTTTTCGGTGAGGTTGTTCGCAGACGAAGCATGTCTACCCGATTCGGATGAACTGTCCGGCTTGCCGCTTTCCTCCGGCGCGGCCTCGCCGCGGTGCTTGCCCGTTCCGGCGCCCGGAGTGGCCGACGACACGTCACCCGAGGGCGCGCCGGGGGTGGTGGGGGTGCCGGGCGTCACGGGCGTGCCCGGCGTGCCGGAGCCCTCGGGCGTGGCGGGGGCCGTCGGCGAGACGGGGCTCACCGGGGTGGTCGGCGTGACCGGCGCGGTCGGCGAGACGGTTCCGGTGGGCGCGGTCGGCGAGCCGGGCGGGGCGGTCCGCTGCGCGCCCTGCGTCTTCCCGGCGCCCGGGGCGGTCGTGGCTTCCCCGGCCTGCTTCGTGGCGTCCGCGGCCGTCCCGGAGGCGCCGGGCAGCCCCGTGGTCCAGTTCGACTCGGGCACGGGCCCGGTGGGGGCCTTCGGGAGGTTGGCGGGGCCGGGGTCCACGCCAGGCGCGGTTCCGTCGTTCGTCAGGCCGGCGATCGGCGCACAGGTGGCCCAGTCGTTGGAGCCCTTGGCAAGGGCCTTCTCGGCCACCGCGATCTGCTGGGCGCGGCTGGCCAGGTCGGGGCTGGGCGCGTAGGCGAGGCCGCCGTGCCGCTCCCAGCTGTCCTGGGTGAACTGGAGCCCGCCGTACATGCCGTTGCCGAAGTTGGCGCTCCACTGGCCGCCGGACTCGCACTCGGCGACCCGGTCCCAGGTGGCGGCGTCGGCGGCGGAGGCGGATCCCGTGGCGAGCAGCGGCAGTGCCATGGCGGACCCGGTCACGCCCGCGGCGACGACGAGGGCGGGGGCCTGACGGGGGCGACGGTGTCGTCCGTTACCGGAACGCATAGGAGCGCCTTTCGCGTGACGGCTGTGATGCCTGTGAGGCGAGCCGAGTTATGGAATCACGTTGACGAACTGAGCTGACGGGGAACGTAGCCGTATTCGAACGCTCATCACAAGTCGATGCACCCGCGATCACGTGAAGATCACAGTTCTGATGTGCCGTCAGTTCAGTGGACCCGTACGGAAGGGGAGAACTCCACCGGAAGCGTGCGCAAACCCCGCATGATGAGCCCGCCGCGCCACCGCAGTTCGGCCGGATCGGCGGCAAGTCGCAGGTCCGGAAGCCGAGTCAGCAGGGTCGCGAGCGCGGTCTGCCCTTCGAGCCGCGCGAGCGGCGCGCCCAGGCAGTAGTGGATGCCGTGCCCGTACCCCAGGTGCTGGTTGTCGCGCCGGGCGAGGTCGAGCACGTCCGGCCGGTCGAACCGCTCCGGGTCCCGGTCGGCGGCCGCGAGGACCACGAGCACCGGGTCGCCCGCCGGGATGTCCTGCCCGCCGAGGGTCAGCGGCTCGGTCGCGTACCGCCAGGTGGCCATCTCCACCGGCCCGTCGTACCGCAGCAGCTCCTCGATCCCGGTCTCCAGGAGCCCGGTCTCGCCGGCCGCGAGCGAGGTCTGCAGCCGCTCGCGCTGCCCGGGGTGGCGCAGCAGCTGGTACACGCCGTTGCCGATGAGGTTGACGGTGGTCTCGAAGCCGGCGAAGAGCAGGATGAAGGCCATGGCGGCCGCCTCGTTCTCGGTGAGGTGCTCCCCGTGGTCGGAGGCCTTGATGAGCCCCGAGATGAGGTCGTCCCCGGGCGCTTCGCGCTTGCGGTGGATCAGCTCGGCGAGATAGCCGCGCATCTTCTTCACCGACCGCGCGACCCCGCCGCGCGGCCCGCCGCCGTGCCGGATCATCATCCCGGCCCAGTCCCGGAAGTCGTCCTGGTCCTCCTCGGGCACGCCGAGCAGGTCGCAGATCGCGTAGATGGGCAGCGGGAAGGCGAAGTCGTGGATGAGGTCCGCGCTCCCCTTCGTCACGAAGGCGTCGATCAGCCGGTCGGTCAGCTCCTGCACCCGCGGCGTGAACTCGGCGACCCGGCGCGGGGTGAAGGCCTTCGAGACGAGCCGCCGCAGCCGGGTGTGGTCCGGCGGGTCGATGTTGAGCAGATGCGTCATCAGCTCGGCCTTGCGCTCGCCCGGAATGCCCGTCTTGCCCTTGGCGTGCGGGGACTCGTCGTGGTGCGCCGGGTTCTTGGAGAGCCGCTGGTCGGCCAGCGCCTGCCGGGCGTCCCCGTACCGCGTCACCAGCCACGCCTCGACCCCGCTGGGCAGCGTCGTCCGGTGCACGGGCGCGTGCTCCCGCAGCCAGGCGTACGCGGGATACGGATCGCTCGCGAACTCCCAGGTGAAGAGCTCGGGAGCGGGGGACGACACGGGGCAGGAGGCGGGTTCGGGGGTGGTGCTCACTCCCCGACCGTACAGGGCCGTGCGGGACCGTCCGGGAGGTGACGTCCGGCGGATCCCGTGATCAAGAAGGGGGTGGTGCCCTAGATTCTTGTCGGTGGATCCTCAGATGCTCAGAAGCACGTTCGCGGTCGTCGAGAGACGGGCCGAACACGCCGTCACCTTCTTCTACTCGCATCTTTTCTGGAACAACCCCGCCATGCGCGAACTGTTCCCCGAGGACATGCAGCCCCAGCGGGACCGGCTGTTCGCCGCGCTCACCCACGTCGTGACCCACCTGGAGTCCCCCGGGCTCGCCGAGTACCTCGGGCAGCTCGGCCGCGACCACCGCAAGTTCCTCGCCTCCCCCGCGCTGTACGCCGCCGTCGGGTCGAGCCTGAACGCCGCCTTCGCGCACGCCGCCGGGGCCGCCTGGAGCCTGGAGGCCGAGAAGGCCTGGAGCGAGGCGTACGGACACGTCGCCGACCTGATGCTGGCGGGGGCCCGGGAGGCGGCGCGGGCCGGGGAGCCGGCCTGGTGGGACGCGGACGTCGTCCGGCACCTGCGGTACGGCGAGGACCTGGCCGTCCTCACCCTGCGGCCGCGGCAGCCGTTCCCCTTCCTCCCCGGTCAGTACGTCAGCGTCAGCTCCCTGCGCGTCCCCCGCGTCTGGCGCACCTACTCCCTGGCGGACGCGCCCCGCCCCGACGGCACCCTCGAACTCCATGTGAGCCGCATCCCCGGCGGCGTGATGAGCACGGCCCTCGTCGACGAGACGGGCCCGGGCGAGACCCTGCGGCTCAGCGTCCCCGGCGGCGGCCTCACCGCGCGCACCGAGCCCGGCGGTCTGCGCACCTATATATGCGCGGGTACGGGCTGGGCCCCGGTGCGGGCGCTCCTCGCGGAGGCGGCGGAGACCGAACCGGAGCTGAAGGGCCGGCTGTTCGTGGTGGCCAGGGCGAAGGAGTACCTGTACGGGCGGCACGACGTCGAGCGGTTCAGGGAACGGCTCGACGGGCTCAGCGTCACCTACATCACCTCCGCGCCCGGGCACCGCAAGGACCAGGCGACCGAGCGGCTGCTCCAGTCGCTGCGGGCCTGCGTCCACTGGGCGGCGCACGACGTGTACCTGGCGGGCCCGCCCGGCTTCCTCACGGAGGTCGCGGAGGTCCTGGAGGAGCTCGGCACCGCACCGGACCGCATCCACCACGACACCCTGCCGCCGGTCGGCCGCTTCACCGTCCGCCCGAACACCGCCGCCGAACGCCTCCTGGGCCCGCCCCCGCCGCTCTGGCACAACCCGAGCGCCCGCGCACCCCGCGAACCCTGACCCCCGGGACCGCGCACCCCGCGCCGGCCCGCCCCGGGCCCGCACCGCGCGCCGGCCCGCCCCCGCACGCGGGGCCCGAGCGGCTACGCGTGCACGCCCTCCGCCGCGCGGATCGCGTCCCGGTACGCGCGGGCCGCCGCCCGCAGCGCCGCCTCCGGGTCCACGCCGGCCGCCTCCGCCCGCACCGCGAGGGCGAGCAGCTCGTACCCGACGCCCTGCCCGGCCGGGACGGTCACGTCCAGGCCCGCCGTCCGCGCCCGGCCGCCGAGCTTCGCGGCGAGCGCAAGAGCCGGCTGCCCGAGCGGCACGCCGTCCGTCACGGACTCCCGCCGCTTCTCGATCTCCTTGGTGCGCAGCCAGTGGGCCCGTACGTCCTCCGGCGTCCGAGCCTCCGCGTCCCCGAAGACGTGCGGGTGCCGCAGGATCAGCTTCTCCGCCAGCGTCCCGGCGACGTCGTCCACGGAGAACGGCTCCTCCGGGTCCTCCTCGGCGATCCGGGCGTGGAACACGACCTGGAGGAGGACGTCCCCGAGCTCCTCGCGCAGCTCGTCCCGGTCGCCGTCCTCGATCGCCTCGACGAGTTCGTACGCCTCCTCGATGGCGTACTTGGCGAGCCCCCGGTGGGTCTGCTGCGAGGTCCAGGGGCACTCGCGCCGCACCCGGTCCATGATCTGCACGAGGTCCAGCAGCCGCGCGCCGGGCAGGTCGTACGAGCCGGGCAGCAGCTCCAGGTCGGGCATCGAGAAGCGGCCCGAGCCGGCCAGCCGGGCGAGGCCGTCGGTCAGCCGCCGGTCGCCCTCGCCGGAGGGCAGCAGCAGGACCGTACGGCCGCCGGCGCAGGCCTCGACGAGCTCCTCGGCGGTGGGCCGCGCGTGCTCGACGGCGACCCCGGCCTCCCGCAGGTACGGCAGCTGGGGGTGGTGCTCGTCGGGGCAGAGGACCCGGTCCGCTCCGTGCAGCGCCTGCCAGGCGGGCCAGGACAGCAGTCCGGGGGCCACGCGGTGGCTGGCGGTCAGCAGGACGATGCGGCCGGGGCTCTCAGATGTCACCCCTTGAACTTACTCCGCCTCACGCACCGGCCGGGACGGCGGCCGGGTCCTGGCTGAGCTGCCGCAGCCAGGGCTCGGTGCTGTCGGCGAGCCGGACCTGGGCGTCGTCCCAGGCGCCGTACCGCGGGTTCACGTCGATGGCGAGGGACTTGGACGCGGCGGAGAAGACGTCCGTGAGCTTCTTCTGGCCCTCGGGGCTGTCGGTGACGCCCAGCTTGGCGGCGATCTTGTTCATCAGGACGTTGCGGCGGACGACGTCCTCGATCTGGCCGGGGGCCACGCCCTGCTCCTGGAGGAGGACCGAGGCCAGCCGCTCCTCGCCGCCGCTCTCGCGGACGAACGCCGTCCTGGTCTGCTGGAGCTCGGCACGGGTGGCGGTGACGCCGTGGTCCGCGGCGACCTTGTCGACGACCCGGTCGAAGATCATGCCGTTGAGCTTGCGGCGGGGCAGGTCACCGGTGGCCTGGACGAGCTGGGCGGCCTGCGGGGAGCGCTCCTGGGCGGCGCGGACGTCCTCGACCTGGGCCTGCAGGCTGGAGACGTCGATCCGTTCGCCGCCGACGACGGCCGCCGCTCCTGGGTGGGCGTCACCGCCGCAGGCGGTGAGCAGCGGGCCCGCGGCGAGCAGGGCGGCGGAGACGGTGAGCGCAGTGCGGCGGTGCAAAGGAGCCTCCCGGGCTGGTCGTGCGACAGTGGAACGACCTTGCGGTGATCGATGTTAGGGAGTCGCCCGGGCCGGAGCCACTACTTCGGTGCGACTGTTTCCCCCAACGACTCAGCCGTACGCCGGGTGTCGGCCCGGGCCGGGCCGGCCGGGCCCCGTGGATGACCGTCAGGCGACCATTGCGTGAACTGGCTCGCAGGGCCCGGCTCTCCCTGCTCGGACGCTGGCATATTCGACGCGTCATGCCGAACGCCACCCGCATCCGGGGCGCCGCGCCGCGCCCCGTCCCGCTCTCCGCCGCCCGCCCCGCGACCCGGCTCGCCGCCGAGGGCCCGCGCGCGGTGCTCCTCGCCGGACTCCTCACCGTGCTCGCCGTCTGCGGCGGCGACGCCGTCGCCCGGGTCTTCCCCTTCGGGCCGCGGCACCGGGCGGTCAACGACCTCGCCAACCAGTTCGTGCCCTTCCACGCGCACCTGTGGGACCTGCTGCGCGGCCGGGCCGACGGCGGGCTCCTGCTCGACTGGCAGGCGGGCTGGGGCACCAGCTTCCTCCCCGACTACGGCACCTACGTGTCGAGCCCCTTCGCGCCGCTCGTCGCGCTCTTCCCGCGCGGGGACATCGAGTACGCGGTGTACGGCGTCACCGTCCTGAAGACGGCGGTCGCCGCGGCCGCCATGACCTTCCTGCTGCGCCGCCTCGGCCCCGGCACCTGGTGGTGGGCGGCGGTGCTCGGCGCCTCGTACGCGCTGTGCGGCTGGTCGCTCGCGGAGGGCACGTACAACCCGATGTGGCTGGACGGGCTGATCGCCTTCCCGCTGCTCTGCCTGGTGGGCGAGTGGGCACGGGAGGGCCGCCGCCCGCTCCTCGGCCCCCTGGTCGTGGCGGTCTGCTGGGTGGCGAACTTCTACACCGCGTACATGGCGACCCTCGGCGCGGCCCTCGTCCTCCTGGTCCGCCTCGCCGTGACGGACCAGGAGGACCGGGGCCGCGTCCGCACGGTGCTGCGAGCCGCCCTGACCACCGGCATCGGGATCGCGCTTTCGGCGCCCGTCCTCGTCCCCGTCTTCCTCGGTTCGCGGCACGCCCACCCGGGCGTGGTCAGGGACTTCGTCCCGGCGCCCGCCACCGACGTGCTCGCCCGGCTGCTCCCGGCGACGTACAGCTTCTCCACCCCGGCGGCCTTCGTCTGCACGGCGGTGCCGCTGCTCGTGGCGGTGCTGCTGTTCCGCCGGGACGTCCCCGGCCGCGAGCGGTGGCTGTGGCCGGGCCTGTGCGCGGCGGTCCTCGCCTCCTTGCAGTGGGGCCCGACGCACCTGCTGTGGCACGCCTTCGCCACGCCGAACGGCAGCCCGTACCGGCAGACGTTCGTCCTCTCCGGCGTCCTCGTCCTGGCCGCGTGGACGGGCCTCGCCCACGGCCTCCCGGACCGCCGGGCGCTGCTCGGCGGCACGGCGGTGGTCGCGGTCCTGACCCTGGGCTCGCTGCCCAGCCCCTTCCTCACCTCCTGGGCCCTCCTCCTCACCGCCGGGGGCCTCGCGGCGGTGGCGGGCGCGCTGCTGCTCCCGAAACGGGGCCGGTACGGGCTGCTCGCCGCGCTCCTGGTCGCCGGCACCCTCGTCGGGCAGGCCGCGGCGACGACCGCGTACGCCGACCGGGAGCGGCTCGTCCGGCTCGACGACTACCCGCCGTGGGGCGCGGAGCACGAGCGGCGGGCCGCCGCGCTCGCCGCGGCGGACGGCTGGCCCGCGTACCGCACGGACCCGGGTCTCCCCCGGGTCGCGGGCAACGACCCGCTGCTCCTCGGCGGCCAGGGCGCCGCGTACTACAGCAGCCACACCCCGGCGGTCCTGACGGGGACGCTGGCCGCGCTCGGCGGCGGCTGGACCTCCCGCGGCCGGAACCTGCTGAGCCTCGACAACCCGGTGACGGACGCGCTGTTCGGGGTGGGGGCGCGCTGGCGGGACGGGCAGGTGGTCCGCTCCGAGCCCCTCCCGCTGGTGACCGTACGCCCGCCGGGCCCGCCCCCGGTGTACGGCAGGTCGCCCTTCCACAACCAGGAACTCCTGCTGGGAGCCCAGGTGTACGAGGCCCCCGGGCCCGGCGGCGCCTGCCCGGTCGGCACGGAGGTCTTCCTGTGGGCGCCGGACGCGACGGGCACGGCCCGCCTGGGCGGGTACGAGACCCGCCTCCTCGGGGGCGGGCCGAAGCGCCGGGCGGCGCTGACGTCCCTGGGCGTCCAGCGGCGGCCGGGCCTCACCGCGCGGGTCCCGCCCGGCGGCACCGCCGAGATCGCCTGCCTGGACCACGACCGGCTGCGCACGGCGGTGACGGCGCTCCGCGCCCGCGCGGCGACGCGCACCGCCGTCCACGCCGACGGCCTGACGGCCACTCTGCCGCCCGGCACGACGGGCACGGCGGTGGTGGCGGCCCCGGCCATCGCCGGCTGGCGGTGCGGCGGCGCGAGTCCCACCCCGTACGGCGGCCTGCTGGCCGTCCCCGTCGCACCGGGCACGACCACCGTGAGCTGCACCTTCCGGCCCCCGGGCCTGACGCCGGGCCTGGCGGCCGGGGCAGCGGGTCTCGTGCTCCTCGCGGGACGGGTGGGGCTGGGGCGGCGGGCACGGCGGCAGCGGGCGGAGTGAGGGCCCGGCACCTCACACCACCCGGCGCTCCCAGCGGACCTCGCCGTCCTCCAGGCGGTCGGTCGGAGTGAGGCCGGCCGCTCGGGCCACCGCCGCCGACGCCGTGTGGGCGGGATGCACGTGGGCCACCAGGAGCCGGGCGCCCTCGGAGACGAGCAGGGCCGTCAGCGCCCGGGCCGCCTCCGTCGCGATGCCGCGGCCCTGCCACTCCGTGCCGATCACCCAGGCGACCTCCGCGACCCGGCCGCCGTCCGTGACGGTCGCCTGGACCGTCCCCGTCAGCCTCTCCTCGGCCCGCAGCCGCACCACCCAGTTCCGCCAGCGGACCCCGGGGTCCGGCGAGCCCGCCGCCAGCCGCCCGTACCGGGCCCGCAGTTCGGGCGGGGTCAGCGGGGCGCCGCCGATGAACACGTGCAGGGCCGGGTCGGCGAGGACCACGGCCATCTCGTCGGCGTGCGCGACGGCGAGCGGCACCAGGTCGAGGCGGTCGGTCCGTACCGTCACCCCGTCGTCGTCGGCGGCGCTCACACGTTCCCCAGGAACCCGGGGTCCGGCTCGTCGAGCCCCACGGCCGTCTCCCGCTCGAACCCCAGGACCTCCGCCATCGTCACGACACGGCGGCTGGTCGCCGCCAGATCCCGGTGCGCCTCCTCCGACCACAGCGGCGGGTAGAGGGTGAGCCCCCGGTCGCCGTCCAGCCTGCGGACCTCCTCGCGCCAGCCGGGCCAGCGCAGCCCCTCGTAGAACTCCTCCGTGCCGCCGGCCAGCATCCACGACAGCCAGGCCCCGTACCCGGCGCCCAGCGCGTCCCAGCGCAGCGAGTCCGGCGCGAAGTACACCATCTCGCCGGGCCGCCCCGGCAGTCCGACCTCCTCCGCCGGCCCGCCCTGGAGGACGAACACCCCGCCGAGCACGTCGTGCGCCACGACGAGCCCGGCCCCAGGCCGCCACCCCGGGTCGGCCGCGGCGTCGGCTGGGTAGTCGTTGACCCGCGCCAGCGACGGCAGCCGCCGGTCGTTGTCGTCGGCGGGACTGCCGTACACCCGCAGCCAGCCGTCGTCGACGAACGCCCCGCCGCTGTGCAGCAGGAACGCCCCCAGGAACGACCGCACGGTCACCTGCGTCCGGAGCAGCGCGGCCGCGCCCCGTTCGCCGTCGGGGTCCAGCACCTCGACGGGGACGGACGCGGCCCGCAGCTCCTCGCCGAGGACCGGCCACGCCGGGTCCTCGACCTCGGTCAACTCACTCAGTTCACGCACCGTGGCATGCTCGCACGCCCACCGCCGCCCCGGCTCGGGTCCAGGTCCCAGACCCCCTGGTCGTTCCGCTTCCTCGTGCTCCTCATGACGATCCCCCGTCGTGGTACTCGGACGAACAGCTTCGAGCCGAGCCTAGAAAGATCATGATCGGCGCGCTGTGCGCCCGGCGCGCGATTCCTTGACGCTCAGCGCAACCGCGAATCCTCCCCGGTGAACGCCCGCGCCCTGAGCTCCGTCGGGCTCACCCCGTACGCCTCGCGGAAGGACCGGCTGAACACCGCCGGCCCGCTGAACCCCCACCGCGCCGCGATCGCCTGCACCGGATACGTGAGCAGCTCGGGCCGCAGCAGATCGGCCCGGCACCGTTCGAGGCGGCGCCGGCGCACCCGGGCCTGGACGGTCTCCCCCTCGCCCCGGAACAGCTGGTGGAGCGCGCGCACCGACATGTTGTGGTGCGCCGCCACCGCGACCGGGGACAGTTCGGGATCGCCCAGGTTGTACTCGATGAAGGCGTGGATCCGGCGGATCAGCGCCCGCGCCCGCACCTCGGCCGGCAGCTGCTCCTCGGCGTCCGTGTGCTGCGCCAGGCACGCCGCCGCGAGGTCGACCGCGGTGGATCCGATCCGCCGCAGCTCGTCCGGCGCGCACTCGCCGCCGTGCGCCACGAGCGAGCGCAGAAACGCGACGAGGACCGCCCCCACCCCGCTGCCGCCCGGCATCCGCCGGGCCAGCAGCGAGTCCAGCCGCTTCGCCGGCAACGGCAGGACGTCACGGGGCAGTTGCAGGATGACCAGCTGCCCGGGGTCGCCGTCGGAGACGTACCGGGCGTCGGAGGGCCGCGAGGTGTCCCAGAAGACGAGGTCACCGACCTCCGCCTCGCAGCTGTTCCCGTGCTGCACCAGGGTCATCGCCCCCTTGGTCACCAGGCCCAGCTGGTACTGCTCGGGGTCGCCCCGCCGGATCAGCGCGGGCGTGCGCTGCGAACGCAGCGGCGCGTACGCGACCTCGGACACCTGGAGCTCCCCCAGGTCGAGCAGGGCCGCGTCGGCCGTGAACTCGGCGGGCCGCTCACTGGTGAGCCGGGTGGGCATCACCTCCCGCGAGATCATGTCCGCGAACCACTCGAACCGCTCCCCGTCGGGCAGATCCCCCGACGACACCACCGACCACATCTCTCGACTCCCCCGATCCGATGAAACGACGGCGGCCAGGATGCAGCGGCACGGACGCGTTCACCTCAGGGTGTACGCGTCCGGCGTGGCGGAACGCTCCCTGCGGCGGCTATCCCACCGACCGGCCGGGGAAGAAGTCCGCGCCCTGCACGTACTCCATGGCCTTCGTGAACTCCGGGTCGCCCAGGCGGCGTTCCATCTCCTCCTCGGTCACGTCCTCCACCCGCGTCTGGATCCAGTACAGATTGCCCAGCGGGTCGCGCACCCGGCCGACCCGGTCGCCGAAGAACAGGTGGGTGACCTCCGTGACCGAGGTCCCGCCCGCCGCGACCGCCTGCCGGTGCGTCGCGTCGGCGTCCTCCACGTACAGCCGGAGGAAGCCGGGGGTGGCCGGCCACTCCGGTCGCGCGTCGAACATCATCACCACCGAGTCGCCGATCCGGACCTCCGCGTGCCCGACGGAGCCGTCCTCGCCGACCAGACACGACAGCTCCTCCGCACCGAACGCGGCCTCCAGGAAGCCGATGAGCCGGCGCGTGTCGGGCGAGATGATCCACGGCGTGACCGTGTGGTACCCCTCGGGAACGGGCTTGACGGACATGACTGCCTCCTCGTACGCGGCGCGTGCCTCAACGTGTCTCCGACGGTAGGCACCATCCAGGTCGGTTCCTGACCTAGATGGCCGGGCGGGGCTACGCGCCGCACAAGGAGCGGTCGGAGAGCGTCTTCAGGGCCGTGTCGATGGGGTGGGGCGGGAGCGGTCCCCGCGCGTCCCGGGGGCTCCAGCGCTGGAGGTTGACCGCGATCGACATCTGGCGGCGGCCGTCCGCCCGGGTCAGGGAGAGCGTCCCGGCCCCCCAGACCGTGCCGTCGTGCCCCCAGAAGGTGCCGCAGCCGGGGACGACGACCTTGTGCAGCCCCAGGCCGTACTCGATCATCGTCCCGTCCAGGGCGCGGACCGGGACCGTGCGCTGCATCTGGGCCAGGGACGCCCTGCTGACGATGCCGCCGTCGAGCAGCCGCGCGTAGAAGCGGTTGAGGTCGTCCATGGTGGAGACGAGGGCGGCTCCCGTGCCCGTCCAGGACATGTTGTAGACGCTGTAGTCGCGCGGCGGGTCGAGCAGGCCCCACAGGGACTCGTACATGCGCGCGTGCGGCCCGTCGATCGTCGGCCCGTCCGGGAAGCCGGTGTGCCGCAGCCCGGCCCGCTCGATGACGTCGCGGGTGATGACGCGCTCGGCGGTGGTGCCGGTGACCCGTTCCAGGAGCCGGCCGAGAAGCAGCCAGTTGGTGTTGGAGTAGACGCCGACGGGACCGCCGGGTTCACCGGTGGGCGGCGCCGCGAGGCCCAGCGCGATCAGCTCGTCGGGGCTGAACTCGCGGAAGCGGTTGTCGTCCAGGCTGGTGGGCGAGTTCCGCTGGAGGGAGGGGAAGGCGTACGGGATGTAGTCGGGGATGCCGCTCGTGTTGTTGAGGAGCATCCGCACGGTGATCTTCCGCCCCCGCTCCCCCGGTACGAGGTCCGGCAGGTAGTCACCGACCGGCGCGTCGAGCCGGATCCGGCCCCGCTCGGCCTGCCGCATGACCGCGGCGGCGGTGAAGGTCTTGGTGATGCTGCCGACCCGCTGGCGCATGCCGGGGCTCACGGGCCGCCCGGTGGCGAGGTCGGCCACCCCGGAGGCCCCGCGCCAGGTCCGGCCGTGGTCGCGCACCTCCCCGAACACCCCGGGGACGCCCGCCCGGTGGACGTCGTCCATGGCGTCCCGCAGGCGGGCGGGGTCGAGACGGGCCGGGTCCTGGCGGGCGGGGCCGGCCTGCGGGTGCGGGGCCGGGGCGGCCTCGACCGTACCGGCGCAGGCGGTGAGCGCGGCCACCCCGGTGACCAGGGCGAGACGGATCTTCGATCGGAGCTTCATGGTGTACGTCCTCGGTTCGGTGGGGAAGGGGCGCGGCAGGAGGCGGGTCTCAGCCGGCCAGGGCGCGGGCCAGCGCGGCGCCCAGTTCCTCGTTCTGGCGCTGCGAGATCTCGGCCGAGAGGATCGCCTGCGACCCGTGGAAGGCGCCGGGCCACTGGTGGATCTCGACCGACACCCCCGCCTGGAGCAGGCGCAGCGCGTACGCCAGGCCCTCGTCGCGGTTCGGGTCGAACTCGGCGGTGGCGAGGTAGGCCGGGGGCAGCCCGGCCAGGTCTTCGGCGCGGGCGGGCGCGGCGTACGCCGTCGCGGGGCCGCCCCCCAGGTAGTGCCGCCAGGAGGCGAGGCTCTTGGCGCGGAAGAACCAGGGCGTCTCGGTGAAGTTCACCGCCGACCACGAGTCCTGCCGGTCGTCGAGCCCCGGCTGGTTGAGCAGCTGGAAGCGGATCGGCGGCCCCTGCCGGTCGCGGGCCAGCAGGGTCACCGCCGCCGCGAGGTTGGCGCCCGCGCTGTGACCGCCGATCGCGACGCGGTCCGGCTCGACGCCGAGCTCGGCCGCGTGCCCGACGGCCCAGGTGAGGACGGCGTAGGCGTCGTCCAGGGCGGCGGGGAAGGGGTGTTCGGGGGCGAGCCGGTAGTCCACCGAGATCACGACGGCGCCGGAGGAGGCCGCGATGCGGGCGGCCCACGGGTGTTCGGTGTCCAGGTCGCCCATGAGGAATCCGCCGCCGTGCAGCCAGACGACGGCGCCCCGGGCCCCGTGCGGGCGGTAGACCCGGACCCGCACGGGCGGGTCGGCGGGCACCGTACGGTCCTCGATGTCCATGCCCGTGGTATCGGGGGCCGGTACGGCGGCGGCCAGTCGGGCGAAGTTCTTCCGCGCGGTCACCGGGTCCGTGAGGTCGGTGCGGGGGAAGAACGGTACGAATGCTTCGAGTTCGGGGTCCATGGCGAACATCCTCGGGGCGCCGCCCGGTCCGGGTCGCCCGCCGTCCGTCGGGCATCGGGGGCCGATCGCGCGCCGATCGGCGGCCGCCGCCGGAGGGGCCGCTCTCCTATCCTGCTGCCATGGAGGCTCTGGCCGTACGGCTTTCCGGACTCGATCCGTACGTCGACGGAGCGCTCCGCATCGTCGCGTTCTACGACACGCTGATGCGCCGGCGGGTGGACCTGCCCGCGCTCGCCCGCGCCTCGGCCGGTCTGGCCGAGTGCGTCACCGGGATCGGACTCCACGGCACGGGCCGCACGATCCGCCTCGCGCCCGACGGCCGCGAGGCGGCCGGCCCGGCGGCGCCCGCGTCGGGGACGGCCCCGGTCGTCCTCGACGAGGAGGAGATCGGCACGGTGTGGCTGGAGCGGGCGGGTCCGGCCGGCCCGCTCGACGAGGTGCTGCTCGACCGGCTCGCGCTGGCCGTCGCGGGAGCCGTCGAACGGTACGGACCCGCCCGTACGACCATGGCGGACCCCGCGCTCGTCGAGCTGGTGGTCAGCACCGGGACCGACGAGGCGGCCCGGGCGCGGGCGTTGCGGCTGCTCGGCTTCGCCGCCGGGTCGCCGGTCCGGGTGGCCGCCGTACGGTCGCCGCGGCTGCCGCTCGACCGGGTGGGCGCGGCCGTCTGCCCCGGGCGCCCGGTGAAGGCGGCGCGGATCGGCGGGGTCGGCGTGGTCCTGGCCGCCGCCGTGGACCCGGCGCGCTTCCCCGCGGGCGTCCGGGCGGGTGTCGGCGCGGCGGACGGCCCCGACCTGGCGTGGCGGGAGGCCCGCACCGCCCTGCGCCTCACGACCGAGCGCGAACCCGTGGTCCTGCACGCCGAGTTGGGTGCGCTGGCGCTGCTCGCGGAGGTGCCGACGGAGGCGCTCCGCGCGAACCCGGACGTCGCGGCGCTGGTCCGGCTGGCCGGCCAGGAGGCGCCGCAGGAGGTCCGGGAGCTGCTGGACACCCTGGACGCGTACTGCGCGGCGGGCTCGCTGCGCCGGGCGGCGGAGGCGCTGCACCTCCACCACAGCAGCGTGTCCCGCCGGGTCGACCTGCTGGGCAAGGCCCTGTCGGTCGACCTCACGACCCCGACGGGCCTGACCAGAGCCCGGCTTGCCCTGACGTCCTGGCGCCTCCTCACCGACCCGGGCCCGGCCGGTGGGGCCGAGCCCGGTGAGAAGAATCTCGGGGGCGGTCGCAACCTCGTGGGGTGACACACGTCTGGTGGGTTGAAGGCGCCCTTCACCCCACCGTGTCCGTCTCTTCCTCGGGAGAACCCCATGTCCAGCCACGCCAAGCGGAACTTCCGCCCCCGCCCCCGGGTCCTGGGTGTCGTCACCGGTGCCGCGCTCCTCCTGGGCGGCGGCTTCGCCGTACAGGCCTTCGCCGACTCGGGCCCGCGCCCCGCCCCGAAGGTGGCCGCGCCCGCACCGGAGTCGGCCCCGGCCCCGAAGCCCGTCCCGGCCGTCAAGCCGGTCCCGGCTCCGGCCCCCGCCCCGGCCGTCAAGCCCGTCCCGGCTCCGGCCCCGGCCCCCGCCGTCAAGCCCGTCCCGGCCCCGGCTCCCGCCCCCGCCGTCAAGCCCGTCCCGGCTCCCGCTCCGGCTCCCGTCGGCGGTGTGCCCCGGGTCGTGCGGCCCGGTACCGGCTTCGGGAAGTAGCAGCAGGCGGTCGTGCCCTTCGAGCGGGCGGCCGGCCCGGGCCGGCCGCCCCTCCCTTCCCCGACGGATCGAGGACCGTGCAGTTGTCGTACGCCGTACCCGTGCCCGTACCCCCACCGGCAGCCGCGGCCCGGCCCCCCTGGTGGGCCCGGCTGCTCGCCCGCGTGTCCCGGGCCGAGGACGCGCCCGCGGCCGTGCGGGGGCGCCACCTGTACGCGGTCGGTGCCTCCGGCGACCCCGGACCGCCGCCCGACCTGACCGAGCTGTACCTGGCCCGGCGGCTCGACATGGTGCGGCTCGCGGTCTTCCTCGTCGACGACCGGCACACCGCCGAGGACGTCGTCCAGGACGCGTTCGCCGCGATGTGCCGGCGGTACGGGACCTCGCTCCACGGGCTCCAGGACCCCGGCGCGTACCTGCACACCGCCGTCGTCAACGCGGCCCGTTCCGTGCTGCGCAGGCGCCGCACCGCCCGCGCGTACACCCCGCCCCATCCGGTCGCCGGGCCTCCCGTCGACGAGGACCTGCTGCTCGCCGAGGAGCACCGGCACGTGCTCGACGCGCTCGCGGGGCTGACCCGGCGCCAGCGCGAGGTGCTCGTGCTGCGGTACTGGTCGGAGCTGACCGAGGCGCAGATCGCGCAGACGCTCGGGCTCTCGCGCGGCACGGTGAAGTCCACCGCGAGCCGCGCGCTCGACGCCCTGGAGAAGAAGCTGGAGGGAGGCCGATGACACCGTCCGGACCACGGGCCGGGGCCGGGGACGCTCCCGGCCGGCACACCGTCACCGAGGAGCGGCTGCGTGCCGCGTTCGCCGCCCGGGCCGCCCTCGTCACGTACCGGGACCTGCGGCGCGAGGAACCCCCGCGGGGGCGGAGCCGGGGTACGCGGCGGGTGCGCGGGTTCGTTCTCGCGGGGCTCGGTTCGGTCGCCGCGGCGGCGGCCGCGTACGCCCTGTTCCTGGGGCCCGGCGGCGGTGCGGCGACTCCGCTGCCGGTGCAGCCCGCCCGGCCGCCGGGGGTCGGCGTACCCTCGCCGGAGGTTCCGGGCCCGACGCCGGGCCCGGTCGGTCCGTCCGTCGCACGGCCCCGGCCGAGCACGCCGGAAGGGGTCCCCGGGGCACGGCCCGAGGAGCTGCCGGGGCTGCCGCAGCGGCCGCCCGTCCCCGCCGCCCGGCCGTAGGGGACATGCGAGGAGGGCGGGTCGCGCGGACTACTTCGCGGGGACCTCTTCGAGGCACAGCACGAACTTGTCCGACTCCAGCTGCTGCGCGAGCGCCGAGAGCTCCGCGCCGCACTTGTTCACGTCGAAGGTGTCGTCGATGACCTTGACGACCTTGAACAGGTCGGCCTTGCCGGAGGAGCAGTCCGTGGTGTCGACCTTGGGGTCGTTGTCGGGACCCGTCACGGTGACGCACTCGCCGGCCTTGGCGTGGACCGGGGCGTCGCCGGTGAGGTGCGGGAGGCCGAACTTGACGGCGATGGCGACGGCGATCGCGACCACGACACCGCCGACCTTCTTGAGGATGCGGCTGCCCTTCTTCGCCGGGGCGGCGGGCTGCTCGGCCGCGAAGGGCTGCTCGGGGGTCTGGGGCGCGGAGGGCGTCGTCATGAGTGATTCCTTGGGGACGCGGACATGATCAGACGCGAACGTTACATGCAGCAAAACAGGCAAAAAGGATCATGAAGATCCACTTCCCGATCAGTTGTCGAGTCGTGACCCTGGCGCCCCGTCAGAAACCCCGCACGGGCCCGCGCCTACGCTCCCGCACCCGGGAACGGCACGAGGGCCGCCCGCCCGGTACTCCGGGTGGACGGCCCTCGTCTCGGCGGGGCGCGACCGGGGTCAGTTCAGGGTCTCCAGGACCTCGGCGGCGGCCGGCGCGTGCTCCCGGGCCTCGCCGTCGACGGTCCACGAGCCGTTCCACTCGATCCGCCACACCCGCCCGTGCCGGTTCTCGTACTCCAAGAAGCTGCCGGGGGCGCCCTCCAGGAGCGCCAGTTCCCGGAGCAGCACGTCGGGGGTGGTGAAGCCGCGGAGGTCGCCTTCGCTTCCTCCGCCGGTCCTCGTGTTGTCGAACTTCATCCGGAGGAACGGAGCGGCCTCGCGGGTCATGTCCGCCGCGTTCAGCATCCGCTTGAAGCGGAAGAACGCCTCCTCCGGCGTCTCGTTCCCGGAGAACTCCCGGACGTACGCCGGGAAGACCCCGACCACGACCTCGTTGAGCTCTTCGTTCCGGCCCACGTAGTAGCCGTGGATCTCGGGCTGGATGGCCACCACCGCGTCGAAGTCGTAGCCCGGGTGCGAGAACCCGGGAACGACCTCGAACGGGCGGGGATCGTCCCCGAGTCCGGCGCGGTGCTCACGCGCGAACGTGAGCACCGCCCGGGCCAGGTCCTCGTCGAAGGAGTCTCGGGCGTTCACCTGGTGGATGCGCGTCCCCTCCGCGTTCATCGCCAGCGAGAACACGAACCGGAACATGGGCGACCAGCGCCACGCGCGCGCTAGCCCAGGGAATTCCTCGACGTTCGGAATTTCCCGTACGGCCCGCTCCACATCAAATGCCACCCTCATTCTCCTTTAATTCGAGTAGTTGGGACCGGTGTCCTGCCGATAACGCGCCTTCATTTTACCACCGCCACTCGAATTCGCCTTCCGGCGCATCGGGTGCATTTTGCTGGCGTCATTGAAGAACTTCGCGCGTTCGCTCTTGCTCTGGTTGTACCCCTCGGCATTCCAGTGATCGACGACCGCGTACGTGTGCTCGTACGTCAGCTCGTCGTCCGGAACGATATTACCGTCGTTGTCCAACCAATTGCCGTCGCTGTCCTTCCAATTCCTTTCCATTTCCCGGTGGGTGTCCGCCCAGTATCCCGACGGGTACTGGTTGTCGCGGTTGAGACGGCTCGGATTCGGGTTCGGGTTGGAACCCATGTTGCCGTTCGCCATGCGCGGCTGGTTTCCGGCCGCGCAGGTGCAGGTCGGCGAGTGGGCGGGGTTGCTGCCACCACAGTTGTGGACCAGGACCGCGGCGCTCTTGTCGACCGCCTGGATCTGGTCGCCCGCGAACACGAAGTACGTGTGCAGGCCCTCGATGCTCAGGTCGTACGTGGTCCTGTCGGCCTGGTACGACGTGACCTCGACGATCGCCGCCGGGGCACCCTCGCCGTTCTGGAGCTTCTGGCCGACCCGGAGGTCGCCCGCCTGCGTCCAGGAGTTGCGGGTGGACTCGTAGAACTGGTGGTGCTTGGTGGTCTCGATCGTCTTCCGGCCGGCCTTCGCGGCGATGGTGACGTCGACGTAGTCACGGTCGGTCTTGGTGACGATGACCCGCTTGACCTCGTGGACCTCCTTGGTCGTCTTGCCGGGCTCGGCCGTGAGGACCTTGTCGCCCGCCTTGACCTCGGAGATCTTCTTGGTCTTGCCGTCCGCCATCAGGACCGGCGTCTTGGCCGTGAAGCTGTGCGGCGTGCCGGAGCGGCGAACCGGGCAGCCGGGTCCGGAGCTGCCGCCCGCGGAGTCCTTCGACTTCGGGCCGTTGCCCTTGCCCTTCGCTCCGAACGCGCCGCCCATGACGGCACCGATCGTCGCCGCCTTCGCGGCTCCGGCGACCGAGCAGCCCTCCTCGCTGTTCACACAGGAGGTGCCGTACTCGACCGCGCCCGTCAGGGCCTCCTCGCCGGCGCTCTCCGCGACGTTCGTCGCGATCTTGCCGGCCGTGCCGGAGAGCAGCTTGCCCGCGGCGCTGGCCGCGAGACGGCCGCCGACGCCACCGGCGGCACCGGTCACGGCGCCGATGGCGACCGCGCCGAGGAATCCGCCGACCGACTTCGGGCCGTCGCTCATCATGTAGCCGACGCCGTTGGCCGCGGCGCCCGCGAGGGCGGCGCAACCGACGGCACCCACACCGGCCGTGATCGCGGTGCAGCCCGCGAAGACGGCGATGCCGGTGGCCACCGAGGCGATGGTCGAGGCGTGCTGCTTGACGAAGTGGGCTGTCGCCTTCGCCGCCTTCTTGACGGCTCTGCCGACCTTCTTGGCGGCCTTGACCACCTTCTTGGCGACGTGTTTGACGGCCTTGGCGACCTTGCGGACCGCCCTCTTCACATGCTTGACGACCTTGTGGGCGACGCGTTTCACGGTCCGGTAGACACGTTTGACGTATCTCTTGACCTTTCTGACGCTGTCGGCCACGTACCGGACGGCCTTCCGCACCGCCCGCTTGGCCCGCTTCACCACCTTCTTGACGGCCCGCTTGACCTTCTTGGCGGCCTTCTTGACGACCTTGGCGACGTGCTTGACCGCCTTCTTCGCCTTCTTGTAGGCCGACTTGGCGACGTGCTTGACCTTCTTGGTGACCTTCTTGAAGGCCTTCTTGATGGAGTCGAACCAGTGGCCCGTCGGGTCGGTGCCCGTCATCGGGTTGCCGTTCGCGTACGCGTACCGGTTCGCGTTCACCGAGTCGGGCAGCGGCGAGTTGCTCGCCGTGTCCCGGTTGTTGAACTGTCCGGTCTCCGGCGAGTACCAGCGCGCGGCCATGTTGACCTTGGCCGTCTGCGGGTCGGTCCACCCCGACTGGTAGCCCAGCGCGCCGAGCATCGTCGAGGACTGGACGACCTTGCCGAAGGGCGAGTAGGTCGTCGAACCGGTCAGCGCCTCACCGGTGGCGGTGAACTGGGCGATCACGTCGGTGTGCAGGTCCGTGAGGGCCAGCACCGCGGTGACCGCGGTCTTCACGCCGACGACGGAACCGTCCGCGTCCCTGCTGTAGCTGGACACACCGTCCGAGGCCACGTCGTTGTCCGTGCCGCTGTACTGGAAGGTGTGGATCGCCGCACCGTCCTCGTTGGCGGTCAGGACCCGGTCGAAGCCGTCATAGGTGTAGGTGCGGTCACCTTCCTGGATCACCCGGTTGAAGGCGTCCGTCTTCATGGTCGTGACGCGGCTGGCGTCGTCCGTCACCGAACTCAGCGAGCCTCGCGCGGTGTAGGTGTACGTGCTGTGGCCGTCCGAGGTCAGCCGGTTCCGGGCGTCGTACGTGTAGGTGTCGCCACCGACCCGGGTGCGGTTGCCGGACGCGTCGTAGCCGTAGACCTCGGTCGTCGTCCCGTTGTTCCAGGACGTCAGGCGGTCGGCCCAGTCGTAGGTGTACGTGTTGGCGGAGGCGCCCGCGACGCCGGCCGTCGTCTTCGACGTCATGTTGTCGTTCTCGTCCCACCCGTAGGTGAGGGACGAGAGCGTCTTGCCCGTCGGGGACGTCAGCGTGTCGTTGGTCAGCCGCTGGAGCTTGTCGTAGCCGAAGCTGCGCTTCGCCTTGCCCGTGCCGTACTCGATCGACTTGACGTTGCTGTTGACGTCGTAGGCGTACGTCAGCGTCGTGCCGGTGGCACCGTCGTTGGTCGTCTTCAGACGACCGGCGGTGTCGTAGCCGTACGTCGACGTGCCGGAGGCGTCCGTCCGGGTGGTCATCTCGCCGTCGCCGTTCCAGGCGAAGGACGAGGCGCCCGAGGGGCCGTTGGCCGTCAGGAGGAGGCCGCGGTCGTCGTAGGTGAAGGTGTTCTTCTCCGTACCGAGACCGGCGACGGCCGTCAGGCGGTCGTCCTCGTCATAGCTGTACGTGTGGTCGGCCGTGGCGGCCTCCGCACCCGTACCGGTCTGCTTGACGAGGCGGCTCTTCGCGTCGTACTCGAAGGAGGTCGTCACCCCGCCCGGGGACCGGGCCTCCTTCACCCGCCCGATGGTGTCGTAGACGGCCGTGAAGGTCCGGTCCGCGACGTTCGGGTGGGTCGGCGTGGAGGGCTCGACCACCGACTCCGGCATGCCCCACGTGTTGTACGTGGTGATGAACGGGTTGCCCCGTCCGTCGGTGAACCGGGTCCGGTTGCCCGCGGCGTCGTAGCCGAAGGTCGAGGTGATCGACTCGGTCGCGGAGACCGGCTCGACCGCCTTGGTGATCTGGCCCGCGGCGTCGTAGGTGAGGGTCTTGGTGTGCTGACGGTAGTCCGTCACCGAGACCGCGTTGCCCATCCGGTCGTACGAGGTCCGGGCGGTCCGCAGCACGGCGCCCATCTCGTCCAGGTCCTCGGTCTTCACCAGCTGGCCGAAGCCGTCGTACGTGTTGCGGGTGCTGGTGCCGTCGGGGTCCGTGGACAGCAGCGGCTGCCCGTCCATGTCGTACGTGAAGCGGGAGACGTTTCCGGCGGAGTCGGTGACCTCCGTCATCTCGCCCACCGCGTTGTACTTGTACGACTCGCTCACACCGTTCGGCGAGACGACGCGGGAGAGCTCGCCGCCCGGCGCGTTGTACTCGTTGATCGCCGTGTAGGCCCGCTGCGTGGGCTGGCGCACGATGTCCGTGCTGGTCAGCTCGCGGCCCAGGTAGTCGTACGTCATCTCCTGGCGGGCGCCGTTCGGCCGGGTGGCCGACAGCTGGTCGCCGTTGGTGGAGTAGGTGTACTTCGTCGTACCGCCGCCCGGCTCGGTGACCGAGGCCAGGTCGCCCAGCTGCGTGTACGTGTACGTGGTGCGGTTGCCGAGCGCGTCGACCTCGGCCGTGACCTGCCCGAGCTTGTTGTACTCGTTGTAGCTCGTGGCCCGGATCGGTGCCGTGGCACCCGGCGCCAGGTACTCCGGCGTGGTGACCGAGGACTCCTGGCCCTCGGCGTCGTACGCCGTCGTCGCCACGTTGCCGAGCGGGTCGGCGTACTCGGTCGCCTCGCCGAAGGTGTTGTATCCGGTCATCGTGACGGGCCGGACCGAGACCGGGGTCCCGCCGTTCTGCTCCGCCATGACGGCCGGCTCGGTGACCGAGGTCTGCTCGCCGAGCTCGTCGTAGCCGTAGTCGGTGACGTTGCCCGCGGTGTCCGTCTGGGACACCGGCAGACCGCGCTGGTCGAGCTTCCACGAGGTGGTGCGGACCGAGGAGCCCGCGGCCGGCAGGGTGCCGCCCTTGAGCGCCGTGACCTGCGTCGCGGTGAGCGCCTCGCTGTAGACCTGGACGTCGTCGAGGCCGCCGAGGTGGTTCTCCCCGTAGGCGCCCTTGTACCAGCGGCGTCCGATCTGGAGCGGTCCGGTGGCCTCCCACGGCGTGCCGAAGGTGGCCGGGGTGCCGCTGGCGACACCGTTCACGTAGAGCCGCAGCTGGGCGCTCGCCTGGTCGTAGACGCCGACCAGATGGGTCCAGGTGTTGGCCGTGACGGCGGCGGTGCCCGACGAGACCCGCACGATGGCCGGGTCGTAGGTGTCGGTGGCGTGCCGGTTGAAGGTCCAGCCGTAGGCCGTCGAGTAGTAGAGCTGGAAGCCGGAGGCCTCCTTGCCGTCCTGCGCGACGAAGGTCCGGTTGGCCGTGGTGTTGGTCAGCTTCACCCAGGCCGAGACCGTGAAGCTGCCGTTGGTGTTCACCACCGGGCCGTTGCTCTGGGCCCAGGAGTTGGCGTCACCGTCGAGGACGGCGCTGCCGCCCCGGTCGGTGTTCCAGTGCATGCCGGTGCCGTGGGTACCGGTGTTGTTCGCGCCGGAGGAGTCGGCAAGGCCGAAGCCCGTCGTCTCGTCCAGCTTGTAGCGGGCCACCGGGGCCGTGGTGCCGTCGTGGCTGGTGGTTCCGGTGACGTTGCCCAGGCGGTCGTAGCGGGTGTCCGTGGTGGACACGTCACCCGTCGCCGGGTCGCGGTCCGTCTCCGACACCACGTTGTCGTCCGGGTCGTAGCTGGTCTGCGTGGTCCTGGCGAGCCCGTTGGGGTCGAGGATCTCGGAGACCGTACGGTCGGCCGCGTCCACCGTGAAGGTGGTCCGGGTCTGCCCGTCGTTGGTGACCTGCTCGATCAGGTTGCCGGCGGCGTCGTAGGTGTTCGCCTGCTCCGTGAAGGACTTGCCGGTCTGCGGGTCCTTGCGGACCACGGAGGCCGACAGGCCGTCGTCGGTGTAGGTGTACGCCGTCTGCCAGCCGAGCGAGTCGGTGATCGACGCGAGGCGGCCGGCCGGGTCGTACGCCCGGGACTCCTGGACGAGCGTCGTCGGAGGCGTCGGGTTGTACGGGTCGCCGGTGTAGTTGAGCAGGTTCGTGGTGAGCGGACGCTGCTCGCCGTCGAAGGTGTAGGTGTTGACGGTCCCCGCGGGGTCCGTCTCCTTCACCTTGTTGCCGTAGGCGTCGTACTCGAACGACGTGGTGTCGCCGCCCGGGTCCGTCCTGGTCGCCAGCTGGTTGTGGGCGTCGTACGTCATCGACGTGACACGGGCCGTGTCACCGCCGGTGAGGTCCTGGACGGTCTGCGACAGGATGTTGCCGTCCGGGTCGTAGCCCGTGGTCGTCTTCGCCTGGTGCTTGGCGCCGGTGACCCGGTTGGTGACGGCCGGGGTCGTCTCGGTGACGACCTGGTCGTTCTTGTCGTACGTCTGCGACGTGACGAGACCGCCCGGGTTGGCGTCCGAGACCTCCTTCTTGGAGATCTCGCGGCCCAGCTTGTCGTAGGTGTACTCCACGGTGGCGCCGTTGGCGTCGGTGATCTTCGCCAGGTCGCCGTTGGCGAAGTAGGTGTACGTGGTCTTCCGGCCGCCCGGGGTCACGACCTGCGCCACGAGGCCCGCCGGCGTGACCGCCGTACCGCCCTCCGCCGCCGGGGTGGTGGCGGTGGTGTACGTGGTCGAGGCGGTCCGGCCGTTCGGGTGACCGGCCACGGGGGGCGTGGTCACCGACAGCAGGTTGCCGCCCGCGTCGTAGGAGTAGCTCGTGAGGTAGGCGTTGTCCGTCGGGCCGGACGAGCGCCCGTCCCGTTCCGTCAGGAGCAGGTCGTTGCGCAGGTCCATCGGCGGGAAGGCCGTGGTCGCGTCCGGGTAGAAGGTGTAGTACTCCGTCGAGCACTTGTTCGCGGCCGTGTTCTGGCAGGTGGTCTGGGAGACCGTGTTGCCGCGCACGTCGTGACCGGTGATCGAGCGGTTGCCGTTGGCGTCCGTGATGGTGTGCAGGAAGCCGCCGGTGTCGTACCCGTAGGTGGTGCGGTCGCCCTCGGTGTCGATCGCGGCGAGCAGGCGGTTGCCCATCTCGGCGTCGTACACGTAGGTGAGGGTCTTGTCCGTGGGGTCGGTCAGCTTGACCGTCTTGACGGGGGCGATGCCGGAGGACGCCTTGTAGGCCGACCAGTGGGCCGCCACGTCCGCGTCGGTCAGGCCCTTGGCGTGGGCCGCGACCTCGGCGATGGAGCCGGTGAAGTAGCTGACGTCGGCCGGGGAGCTGAACCAGTTCTTGCCGAAGCCGGCGCCGACGAAGGTCCGCGAGGTGGTCTGGTCGCTCGGGGCGCCCGTGCAGGTGCCCTGCTTCGCACCGTCCAGGTAGAGCGTCTGCGTGGTGCCGGCTGCCGACAGGACCGCGTGGTGCCACTTGTCGTCCGTGACCGCCGCCGTGGAGCCGAGGGTCGCCGCGCCGTTGCAGGTGGAGCTCCACCAGTGTCCGTGCAGCTTGTTGTCGGCGCCGACGTAGAGCAGGTTGCTCCAGCTGCCGGCGGCCCCGGCCGCGTTGTTCGGGGCGACGCTCTGGTCGCTCATGAGCACGCCGGGTTCGGCCGTCTTGAACCACAGTTCGACCGAGCGGTCGGCCTTGGCGTGCAGCGGGCCGTACGGGATCTCCAGGAAGGAGGTCGACCCGTCGAAGGTCGCCGCGCTCGCGTCACCCGGACCGAAGGGGCCCTCGGCGCCCTGGATGACGTTGTTGTACGTGCCGAAGCCGGTGTTCACCTGGTTCGCGGCCTGCGCCGCTCCCTGGGTGTCGTCCAGGCGCCAGTAGCCGGCCGGGGCGGAGCCCATGACGGCGGAGCGGTAGACCTGGGACGAGCCGGTGATGGTCGGCGGGTTGAGCTTCCAGGTGCCGCCGTTGCCGTCGGTGGCCTGGAGGACGCGGTCGTCGGTGGTGTCGTAGACGACCGACGCCTGGGTCTTGCCGCCGGGGGTGGTGATCTTCTGGAGCAGCCCGGCGGGCCGGGTGGCGGAGTCGTACTGGGACTTGATGACGTCGGCCGCGAGCGGCTCGGAGAAGATCGCGACCTCGGCCAGCTGGCCGTTGAAGTGTCCGAGCTTGTCGTTGGCGTTCATCGCCGGCCAGCCACTGGTGTTCACACCGGCGCCGAGGGAGATGTACGGCTGCACCCAGTCGTTGATGGTGCCGCCGAGCGAGCCGACCGCCGCACCGTCGAGGTACAGGGTCTGGCTGTTGGCGATGCCGGTGAGGACGGCGTTGTGCCACTTGCCGTCGGTGACGAGCGGGGTGGACGTGATCGTCGTCATGCAGCCGGGCGACATGGCGAGGCAGCCGCGCAGCTTGCCGTCGGTGCCCACGTACACCGCGGGGGTGTTCTTCGTGGTGTTGGCCACCGGGTCGGGGTCGCTGAGGGGCTTGTCGCCGTAGTAGAAGAGCACGCCCCCGGCGGTGGTGGTCTTGAACCACAGCGAGACGGAGGTGTACGAGGGCGTGGCGCCCGGCGCGGCCGGCATCTCGACGTACGAGGTGGTGCCGTTGAAGGTGGCCGCCTTCTGGGTGGAGCCCGCGAGGGGGCCCGTCCCGCCCAGCGTCACGTTCTGGTACGTGCCGTTGTACTGGCCCTGGTTCGCGTCGAGGGCGTCCTTCGCGACCGTGCCGGAGGTCTCGCCGAGCCGCCAGTAGGCGAACGGGTCGGCGTCGAGGACCGTGGTGCGGTAGTGGTTGCCGGTGGCGTAGGTGTACGTCGTGCACTTGGACCAGTCGGCCGGCGGGCACACCTTGGTGAGCTGGTCACCGGTGTAGGTGTACTGCCAGGTCTGGACCGAGTTCGCGTCGCCGGCCGTGGCCTGGTCGGTGTAGACGGTCTGGACGTGCCAGGCGGTGGCCGAGGCCGGCTGGTACCAGGTCAGGCCCAGGTTCCGCTTGGAGACCTCGTTGGTGATCTTCGTGAGGCGCTTGTTGGCGTCGTACGTGAAGGTCTCGGTGCGGCCCGCGTAGTCCTTGATGGTCTTCAGCGCGTACGTGCCGGTCTTCGCGGTCGCCTGGGTGAAGGCGTACTCCGTGAAGTCCTTGTCGGTGAGCGTGTAGCCGCCGGTGACGGCCGCGAGGCGCGCGTAGCGGCCCAGCGGGGGCACGAAGGTGCCGTCCGAGTTCCGGCCGAAGGCGACCTGCTCACCACCGGGGTAGGTGATGATCACGCTGGTGAGGGCGCCTGCGCCGTCCTTGACCTCGACGGCCTTCATGTCGACGATCGTCGACCAGCCGGCGCCGAAGGCGGAGTCGACGCGGGGGTCGAGGCTGTTGTAGGAGCGCTCGATCTCCAGCGACGGGCCGATGACCGGCACGTCGGCGTCGGTGTCCTCGGTCGTGTAGTTGCCGTCCGAGGGGTCGAACTCGTGCCCGTCGGTGTTCATCGACAGGCCGGAGGTGACCGGCGGCTGCGGCACGGCCGTGGTGAAGCTGCTGCCTTCCACGACGGCCGAGGTGCCGTCGCTGGCCTCCACGTACCAGTCGTAGTTCTTCGACCACTTCAGCTTGCCCGCGGGAACCTTCCAGCTGCCCTTGGTGACCGTGCCGGACGAGGCGACCAGCGTGGGGGTGCCGGTGGCGTCGCCGTCGTAGACCTCGAAGGTGTACGAGAGGGGGCTGGGGCCCTTGTCCGCGTCGCTCGCGTAGACGAGCAGCTCGGGCTGGAGGGTGTTCGCCTGGAAGTTGGCGGGCGGGTACTGGGCGTTGATCTGCGGCGCCGAGTTCGGCGTGTAGGTCAGGTCCAGGGCCGGGCGGAAGCCGGCGGTCGCCGAGTTGTCCGAGTGGAACTTCTTCCAGTGGAGCATGTCGTTGGTCGGCGCGGTGAGCGCGAGACCGTAGTTCGCGGCCCCGCCGGCGACGTTGTTGAACCACGTCGTGTTGAGCGAGACCGGCATGCGCACGCCGACGCTCGCCGAGTTGCCGGTGTTGGAGCAGGAGGCTCCGGGCGCCGGGGTGGCGGTGCCGATCGCGGCGCCGAAGGACGGGCCGGGGTACGCCGTGACGGCGGACGGGGTCCACGACTGGGTGATCGGGTGCACCGAGAACGACTGGGCCGCGCAGGTCGAGGACCACAGGGCGTACACGTTCAGGGTGGCGGCGGTGACCCGCTGCCCCGCGAGCGCGGTGCCGAGGGAGCTGAACTGGAGGAACGAGTTCGTCTTGTTGGTGCCCGAGTCGTACGAGCCGACCTTGATCTGGGTCTCGGTGGAGTGGTCGCCGCCGATGGTGTTCTGCGTGTACGTCGAGTTCGACGCGGTCACCGTCGGGTCGACGGTCACCGGGTAGACGCGCGCGGGGTCGTCGAGCCAGGCGCGGTCGGCGGTCATCCGCAGGGCGGGCTGCCCGTCGGCCTTGCCGTCGACGGTCGTCAGCTCGTAGGTGACGGCCCGGGACTGGGCGCGGTCGCCGGAGCGCGGGTCGACCTTGGAGTCCTCCATGTACGCGTGCGGGATGGTCGCGGTGACCTTGCCGTCCGCGTCGGTGAACTCCACGTCGCCGTCGGCGGCGACGCGGGCGGTGAGGCCCTTGAGGTCGAGTGCGAAGACCCAGGAGTTCTCGGCCCGCGGGGAGCGCAGGACGATGTTCTCCTTGAAGCCCTCGGCGAGCGGCACGAGCTGCACGTCGGTCTCGGGGAGCACCCCGGCGTAGGTGACGGTGCCGTGGGCGTCGACGGTGGGCTCGGTCTTCGCCGCGTCCCGCAGGGCGTAGGCGAAGGTGCGGCCCTTGCCGAAGTCGACGGAGGCGAGGGCCTTGTCGGCGGCGGTCGGCGCGAACTCGACGTCGAGGGAGTTGGCCGTCTGCTGGAGGCGGCCGTCCTTGTCCTCGGTCAGGCTCGTGTCGATGGCCTTCCACGTGCCGTCCGCGCCCTTGAAGTTGGTGCGGCCGGGGTAGTGGCGGACGGTGGTGGAGCCGTCGGCGTTGACGTAGAAGTCCGAGGTCGCCGTGGACTTCTTCGCGTCACGCCTGCTGGTGCGCGCGTCGAAGCTGTGGGCGGTGCCCGGCGCCTTGCCGGTGCGGACCTCGGCGGGGTCGTCGGTCTTCCGCTCGTACAGCGGGAGCTCGCCCTTGCCCTTGCCGGGCTTGCGGCCGGCGGCGCCCTCCAGGCTGGTGGCGTCGGCGGAGGCGTGGTGGCTCTTGCCCCGGGCCGTGCCGCCCTGCTGGTCGGGGGTGTCGAGGGGGTTCTCGCTCACCCACTTCCAGAGTCCCGCCAGGGAGAGCTTGGGCATCTTCACCGGTTCCAGCGTGACGCCCGCGGCGACCGCCGATTCGGTGGTGAGCATGAGGAACAGGGAGATCAGTACGGAAAGAGCCGTAGCCCTCAACCTGCGTCTGCCGGTGCGACCCGGTGGGAACAGGTGAGGGCTACGGACCCGGCGTATACGCATGGGCCAGCCTTTACTAACGCGATACTTATGAAGCGTCGCGAGCCTGCCCGATGACAGATCACCAGTTCGCACCAGGGGGCCGGAATTTACCCTGGCTTTACTAAGCGGATGGAACCCTTCCGGACAACTCGACCTCAGGACCGGCCGTGGACGGGTCTCCCGCCCCGTCAGCCCTCCTGGGCCAGGCGCTTCACCGTCGCCGCGACGTCGTCCTTCAGGGACGCGCCGGACGCCACCCGGACCAGGTTGTCGCGGGAGGCGCCGCCCGCCCCATCGACCGTCACGAACCGGACCTTCGGGTTCTTTTCCACCGCGGCCTCGACGGCCTCGACCTGCGGCGCGCCCGAGGCGACGACGATCTCGCAGTCCCGCTGGACCAGGCCGTTGAGGAACGGGCGGGCATTCGCCGCCGACTTCTCCCCCGTCACCGGCACGTACGTCACCCGGATCCGGGTGTTCAGGGACGCCGCCTGCATGCCCTCCCAGACGGGCGCGGCCGGCGCTCCGGTCACGATGCCCCGCTCGTCGGTGAGCAGACAGGCGTCGTAGTCCTGGTAGGCCCGGGCCCGGGTGTCCGGCGGGGTGCCCGCGTCGTCCGACCCGGCGAACAGCCGGACGCCGACGAGGCCGAGGGCGAGGACGAGGACGGACCCCAGGACCCAGCCGGTCCGGCCGCGCAGGGCCGCGGCTCCCGTGGCCAGCATCTCGGGAACCCGGGCCGCGCCGGACTCCGCCGCCTCCTTCTTGGCCGCCTGCCGTTCGGTGGCGCGCCAGGCGCGACGGGTCTTCACCGCCCGGACTCCTTGACGGTGAGGCAGTGCGCCGCTGCACCCAGGGTGGAGGCCGCGAGCAGGACCACGTCGAGGAGGTAGGAGAACCCGTGGGTCTCCTCCGGGGTCAGCGCGATCTGGAGGCACCAGCCGACCGAGACCACCGCGAACAGCACGGCGGCCAGCCGGTCGGCCCGCGTCCCGCGCCACAGGGCGAGGGTGAGCGAGGGGACGAACCCGAGGACGCCGAGGCTCAGCAGCGGAACGAGCGCGAGCCCGATCCGGACCGGACGGCCGGGCAACACCTTGGGGCGCGCGGGCACCGCGCCCTTCTCCAAGCGGACGGCCTGGTTCACGATTCGCGGGACCTCTCGGGGAGGCGCGCGCCGGGAGCGGGGCGCACGGGTGTACGACAGGGGACGCCGTACGGTACATCCCCCGCCGCGGTGATCACCCCCGGGGTCCCGGTCGGTCCGTCAGACGAGGTCCCGGTCGGCCCGTCAGGCGAGGGAGTGCCGGACCCAGACGTTGGGCTCGACGTAGACCGCGTAGCCGCGCGACACCTCGCAGTGGACGGGCACGAGCGCGCCCGGCACCTCGACCGGGCCGTCCGCGTCGAAGGGCAGGCCGGTCCACGCGCGCCACTGCTCGACGGAGCCCGAGACCGTCATCGAGGCCGGGGCCACCGCCTCGACGACACCGCCGGCGCGGACGTGGACGCGGAGCCACGGGTCGTGCGGCAGACCGTCGGCCTCGCGGGTGCGGAAGGCGTACTCGTGGATGGAGGTGCCGGCCTCCAGGTGCTTGCCGTTGGGGCGGACCGGGGCGACCAGCTCGGAGAAGCCGTGACGCCCGGCGTTGTCCCGCATGGCGGCCAGCATCCGGTGCGAGATCCCCCGGCCGAGGAAGTCCGTGTCGACCGTGATCTCGATGGCGCTGACAGTGTCGGCCGCACGGCCGTGCTTCAGGTCGGAGAAGGCCCAGAGCAGCACCTCGTCCCAGCCGCGTGCGGGCAGTTCGCGGCGCCCGTCCACGTCGAGACGGAAGGGCACGCTGAAGCCGCGGGCGACGACCTTGCCGTCGGCGTCGGTGGCCACGAGCACGTACTCCGGCAGCTCGCGCACGATCCGGCCGATGTTCGCCCAGCCCACCGGGTCGTACATCATGAACTCGGGCCAGAGGTCGCGCATGCCCCACATCGGCCCTTCCAGTTCGGGGCGCTCGGCGAGGGTCGATATGTTCAGGTCCATGCGGGCAGGCTAAAGATCATTTCCGGCCGCACCAAGCGGTTTTCCGCCCCGCCGCCCCCGTCACGGGAGTTTCTGCTGCGGGCAACCGCCCAGGACCCGCTTCATCGCGTCCCGCTCGCCGCCGGTCACCCACACCCCGTACTTCTTCTTGACCGCGACCTGCCGGGCCACATAGGTGCAGCGATAGGCCTTGTTCGGCGGGAGCCAGGTCGCCGCGTCGCCGTCGGACTTGCGGCGGTTGGTCGACGCGTCGACGGCGAGGAGGTTGAGCGGGTCGTTGGCGAAACGGCGCCGGGTCTCCGCGTCCCACTTCTGCGCGCCCTTCTGCCAGGCGTCGGAGAGCGCGACGACGTGGTCGATGTCGACCTTGCTGCGGCCCCGGGCGTAGGGGACGGTGGTCCCGGTGTACGGGTCGACGGTGAGCGTGCCGGAGGCGACCTTGCAGTGGCCGTCGGTGAACCGGACACCGGTCAGGTCGCGCTTGAGTATGTCGTCCCGGGTGCCGCAGCCGTTGCCGTCGACGTCCGCCCAGGCGCGGCCGAACTTCTCCCGCTCGTACCCGGTCTTCGGGGCGCGGCCCTTGACGGCGAGGGTGTCCACGGCGGCGAGGGCGGTGCCGCGGGCGGCGGGCTTCCCGGCGCCGCCGCCGGACTCCGGGGCGTCAGCCCCGGGCGAGCAGGCGGAGGTTACGAGCACGACGACGGCAAGTGCCGAGGAGGCCAGGGTCCTTCGGTAGGTGAACACCCTGGAATCCTAGGCCGGGCGGTACGGGCGCCTTCGTACCGTTGGTCCCGAATCGGACGGGCCGAAGGCCCCAGGGGCCCCGCCCGGTTTCACACCTTGCCGATGCCCAGGGTGTTCTCTGCGGGCAGCAGGCCGGAGCCGATCGCGGCCAGCCAGGGGCCGCCGAGCAGCTCGGCGAGGCGGGCGGCGCCGGCCGGGCCGAGGGCGGCCCAGGGGGCCGCGGCCAGCTCGTCCGTACGCCGCTCGACCTCGGCGCGCAGGGCGCGGCCCGCCTCGGTGGCGGCCCCGTCGGCGGTCACGAGGCCGCGGGCGGCGAGGCGGTCGCGCGCGGCCGCCCACTCGTCGGCGCTCCAGCCCCGGCTCGCGAAGAGGGGCTCGGGCGCGGCGCCGACCGCGGCGAAGGAGACGAGCGACTCGACGGGGTCGAGCCCGGCGTCGACGACGGCGTCGAGGTGCCCGTCGCCCCGGTGTTCGCGCAGGACCGTCGCGGACTGCCAGAGGACCAGGTGCGGGGCCTCGGGCCGGGGCAGCGCGGCGTTGGCGACGGCGAGGGGGCGGGCCACGGGGTCGGCGGGCGCCGTCGCCGCGTCGGCGGCGGTACGGGCGAGTTCGGCGGCCTCGGCGAGTTCGGGGCTCGCGAGGAGCTCCTCGCCCAGGACGGCCCGGTAGGTGCGGTCGACGGCCCGGACCCGGGCGGCGAGGACGTCGGCCGGGGCGGCCGTGTCCCAGGCGGCGGGGACGTACCGGGCGATCATCGCGGGGCTGAAGCTGTAGAAGGTGTCGGCGACCCGGTCCGGGCCCGCGGGGCCCAGCGGCGCGGCGCGCCAGGCGAAGTAGGAGGGCCAGCGCTCGGTGGTGTCGTAGCCGAGGGCGGCGGCCTCGTCGAAGGCCTCGGGGGCGTAGTAGAGCAGGGCGTGCAGGGGTTCGAGCAGGTGCCACATCTGGCGTACGCGTCCGGCTTCCACGGCGTGCTCCTTCGTCGTCGACCCTCATCTAGTCAGTGCCTAGATACTGCGGGGAGGCCGCCAACTTGTCAATGACTAGATGAGGGCTAGGCTGCTGCCATGACGAGCAAGGACACGGCGGGCGGGGACTCGACGAGCGAGGCCACGACGGGCGGGGACGCGACAGGCAAGGACACGCCCCGGAGCAGCTACCACCACGGAGGCCTGCGGCAGGCCGTCCTCGCGGCCGCCCTCGACGTCATCGCCGCCGACGGCCCCGGCGCGCTGAGCCTGCGCGACCTCGCGCGCCGCGCCGGCGTCTCGCACGCCGCACCGGCCCATCACTTCAAGGACCGCACCGGGCTCCTCACCGCCGTCGCCGCCGAGGGGTACGAGCTGCTCGCCGAGGCCCTCGCCGCCACACCCGACCTCCGCGAACGCGGAGTGCGGTACGTACGGTTCGCGGTGGAACATCCGGCCCACTTCCAGGTCATGTTCCAGCCAGAGCTGCTGCGCGCCGACGACCCCGCCCTGCTCGCCGCCAAGGAACGCTCCTCCGCCGAACTCCGCGCGGGCGTCGGCACCCTGACGGACGTCCCCGACGCCCGCGCGGCGGGCATCGCGGCCTGGTCCCTCGCCCACGGCTTCGCGACGCTGCTCCTCACCCGGAACGTGACGGGGGCGGTGGGCGATCGGGACCCCGAGGAGTACTTCCGCGCCCTCACCGGCCTGCTGTTCACCGGCCAACTCCCGTCGGGGAAACCGCAGAAGCGGGAATAGCCCGCGTCGGTCAGCGCTTGATGACGACCATGCGAAGCACACAGATCCTGCGAAGCACACAGACTCCGCGCAGCACACAGCCCCTCCGCCGCACCGCGACCGCCCTGCTGGCCACCGCCACTCTCGCCACCGCGAGCCTCGCCCTGGCCCCGACCGCCCTCGCCACCGCCCACCACACGGCCGCGGGGGCCGTGTGGCGCGGCGCCTGGGCCACCTCCCCGCAGGAGCCCAGCGCGCCCCTCGGACCCAACTGGTCGCAGCAGGGCTTCGCCAACCACACCGTGCGGCAGACCGTCCGCGTCAGCGCCTCCGGCACCCGGGCCCGGATCGAGCTGAGCAACCGTTACGGCACGACGCCGCTGCGCGTCACCGGCGCGACCGTCGCCCGTACGGCCGGGGGCGGCGCGATACAGGCCGGTTCGGCCCGCACCCTGCGCTTCGACGGCCGCACGTCGGCCACGGTCCCGGTCGGCGGCACCCTCCTCAGCGACGGCGCCCCGTTCCAGGTCGAGGCCTTCGAGACGCTCACCGTCACCCTCTACCTGGCGGACGAGACCGGCCCCGCCACCTACCACCAGTTCGCCGGGGCCACCACGTACCGGGCGGGCGGCGACCACCGCGCGGACGTCTCCGGCGCCGCGTTCACGGAGACGAGCGCGTCCACGTACTACCTGACCGGCGTCGAGGTCAGCGGCGGCCGCGACACCTTCCGCCGCGACGGCATCGTCACCTTCGGCGACTCGATCACCGACGGCGTGGGCTCCGCGACGGACGCCGACAACCGCTACCCCGACGAGCTCGCCGAGCGCCTCGCCGCCACCGGCAGCCCCCGCGCGGTCCTCAACCACGGCATCGCCGGCAACCAGGTCGTCAACGACACGACCTGGGCCGGCGAGAAGGCCCTGACCCGCTTCCGCGAGGACGTCCTCAACGAGCGCGGTGTCCGGACAGTCATCCTCCTGGAGGGCATCAACGACATCGGCGGCAGCACCGTCAGCTTCCCCGCCGCGCCCACCCCCGACGTCTCCGTCGCCGCACTGATCAAGGGCCACAAGACCCTCATCCGCCAGGCCCACGCCAAGGGCCTGAAGGTGGTCGGCGCGACACTGACGCCGGTCAAGGGCTCCTTCTACGACACCCCGGCCAACGAGGCGAAGCGGGACGCCTTCAACGCCTGGGTGCGCACCTCCGGCGCGTACGACGCGGTCGTCGACTTCGACCGCACGGTCGCGGACCCCTCGGACCCGGACCGCATCCTCCCGGCCTACGACTCGGGCGACCACCTCCACCCGAGCGACGCGGGCTACCGCGCGATGGCGGCGGCCCTGGACCTCGACGCGCTGTAGTCGCCGGCCGGGGTGCGCGGAGAACGCCCCGCGCACCCCGGACGGGTCCCGTGGGTCCCTACGACCCCTACGACCCCTACGACCCCTACGACCCCAGGATCGTCGTCAGGAACTCGCCCGTCCACGCGAGGAGTTCACGCCCGACCACCGGCTTCCCGCCGATCTTGCCCGAGGTCGGACGCGGCACCAGGATCTGGTGGACGGCCGGCTTGATGACCGTGCGCGGGTAGAGCCGCTTCAGGCGCAGCTCCTGCGACTCGCGCAACTCCACCGGGGCGAAGCGGATGTTGGGCCCCTGGAGGACGATCTCGCCGACGCCGCACGCGCGCGCCAGCATGCGCAGGCCCGCCACCAGGAGGAGGTTCTCGACGGGCTCGGGCAGTTTGCCGTAGCGGTCGGTGAGCTCCTCGCGTACGGCCCTGATGTCCTCCTCCGAGTTCGCCGAGGCGATCGAGCGGTAGGCCTGGAGGCGGAGCCGCTCGCCCGGCGCGTAGTCGTGCGGCATGTGGGCGTCGACCGGAAGCTCGATCTTGACCTCGAGCGGGGCCTCCTCCTCCGCCCCGCCGTCCATCTGCGCCCGGTAGTCCGCGACCGCCTCGCCGACCATCCGGACGTACAGGTCGAAGCCGACGCCCGCGATGTGGCCGGACTGCTCGCCGCCGAGGAGGTTGCCCGCGCCGCGGATCTCCAGGTCCTTCATGGCCACGTACATGCCCGCGCCCATCTCGGTGTGCTGGGCGATGGTCGCGAGCCGCTCGTGCGCCGTCTCGGTCAGCGGCTTCTCCGGCGGGTACAGGAAGTACGCGTAGCCGCGCTCCCGGCCACGGCCGACCCGGCCGCGCAGCTGGTGGAGCTGCGACAGACCGAAGTTGTCGCCGCGCTCGACGATCAGGGTGTTGGCGTTGGAGATGTCGATGCCCGACTCGACGATGGTCGTCGAGACGAGGACGTCGAACTTCTTCTCCCAGAAGTCCACGACGACCTGCTCGAGGGCCGATTCCGACATCTGGCCGTGGGCCGTCGCGATCCGCGCCTCGGGGACGATCTCCCTCAGCCGCGCCGCCGCCCGGTCGATCGAGTCCACCCGGTTGTGGATGTAGAAGACCTGGCCCTCGCGCAGGAGTTCACGCCGGATGGCGGCGCCGATCTGCTTCTCCTCGTACGGGCCGACGAAGGTGAGGACCGGGTGCCGCTCCTCCGGCGGGGTGGTGATCGTCGACATCTCGCGGATGCCCGTCACCGCCATCTCCAGGGTGCGCGGGATCGGGGTCGCCGACATGGTCAGCACGTCGACGTTGGCCCGGAGCTTCTTCAGCTGCTCCTTGTGCTCGACGCCGAAGCGCTGCTCCTCGTCGACGATGACCAGGCCCAGGTCCTTGAACTTGGTCTCGGAGGCGAAGAGGCGGTGGGTGCCGATGACGACGTCGACCGAGCCCTCCCGCATGCCCTCCAGGGTCGCCTTCGCCTCGGTGTCCGTCTGGAAGCGGGACAACGCCCGCACCTTCACGGGGAACTGCGAGTAGCGCTCGGAGAAGGTCCCGAAGTGCTGCTGCACGAGGAGCGTCGTCGGGACGAGGACCGCGACCTGCTTGCCGTCCTGGACGGCCTTGAAGGCCGCCCGCACCGCGATCTCCGTCTTGCCGTAGCCGACGTCGCCGCAGATCAGGCGGTCCATGGGGACGGTCTTCTCCATGTCCTCCTTGACCTCGGCGATCGTGGACAGCTGGTCGGGCGTCTCCGCGTACGGGAAGGCGTCCTCCAGCTCGCGCTGCCACGGGGTGTCGGGGGCGAAGGCGTGCCCGGGGGCCGCCATCCGCGCCGAGTACAGCTTGATGAGGTCGGCCGCGATCTCCTTGACGGCCTTCTTCGCGCGCGCCTTCGTCTTCGTCCAGTCGGCGCCGCCGAGCCGGTGCAGGGTCGGCGCCTCGCCGCCCACGTACTTGGTGACCTGCTCCAGCTGGTCCGTCGGGATGTACAGCCGGTCGCCGGGCTGGCCGCGCTTGGCGGGGGCGTACTCCACGAGGAGGTACTCGCGGGTCGCGCCCTGCACGGTCCGCTGGACCATCTCCACGTACCGGCCGACGCCGTGCTGCTCGTGCACGATGTAGTCGCCGACCTCCAGGGTCAGCGGGTCGATCGTCTTGCGCCGCTTGGCCGGCATCCGCTGGCCGTCCTTGCCGGCCGCCTTCTGGCCGGACAGGTCGGTCTCGGTGAGGACGGCGAGCTTGAGGGCGGCGTCGACGAAGCCGTAGTCGATGGAGCCGCAGGCCACGTGCACGACCGACGGGGAGATCTCCGTCAGGTCCGCGTCGAGGCGGGCCGCGATGCCCTCGCCGCCGAGCACCTCGACCGTACGGGAGGCGGGGCCGTGGGCCTCCGTGACGTACACCGTGCGCCAGCCGTCGGCCAGCCAGCCCTTGGTGTCGGCGAGCGCCCGCGCGGTGTCGCCGCGGTACGACTCGGGGGCGTGCATGCCGAGCGTCAGGGTGTCCCCGTCGGCGCCGTCCGCCGTCGCGTCCGCCGCGAACGGCGACACCGACCACCAGGGCATGCCCAGCTCGCGCGCCCGGTCCCGGACGTCCGCGATCCCCCACAGGGAGGCCGCGCCCACGTCGATCGGGGCCTCGCCGCCGCCGGCCGTGGCCGCCCAGGACGCCTGGAGGAACTCCTGCGAGGTCGCCACCAGGTCCGAGGCCCGGGTCCGCACCCGCTCGGGGTCGCAGACCACCGCCATGGAGCCCTTCGGCAGGACGTCGAGGAGCAGCTCCATGTCGTCGACGAGGACCGGCGCGAGGGACTCCATGCCCTCGACCGCGATCCCCTCCGCGATCTTGTTGAGCAGTTCGCCCAGCTCCGGGTGCTGCTCGGCGAGCGCCGCGGCCCGTTGCCGCACGTCCTCGGTCAGCAGCAGCTCACGGCAGGGCGGCGCCCACAGGCCGTGCTCGGCGACCTCGAGCGACCGCTGGTCGGCGACCTTGAAGTAGCGGATCTCCTCGACGTCGTCGCCCCAGAACTCGATCCGGAGCGGGTGCTCCTCGGTCGGCGGGAAGACGTCCAGGATGCCGCCGCGCACGGCGAACTCGCCGCGCTTCTCGACCAGCTCGACCCGGGCGTACGCGGCGGCCGCCAGGCCCTCCACGATCTCGTTCAGATCGGCGGTCTGGCCGCTCCTGAGGGCCACCGGCTCCAGGTCCCCGAGGCCCTTGACCTGCGGTTGGAGCACCGAGCGGATGGGGGCGACGACGACGGAGACGGGGCCGGCCGCCGGGTCGTCGTCGCGCGGGTGGGCGAGCCGCCGCAGTACGGCGAGACGGCGGCCGACGGTGTCGGAGCGGGGGGAGAGCCGCTCGTGCGGCAGGGTCTCCCACGAGGGGTACTCGACGACCGTGTCCGGGTCGAGCAGCGAGCGCAGCGCGGCGGCGAGGTCCTCGGCCTCCCGGCCGGTCGCGGTCACCGCGAGGACCGGCCGCCCCGAGTCCCGGGCGAGCGCGGCGACGGCGAAGGGCCGGGCGGCCGCGGGGCCGACCAGGTCCACGTGCGGGCGGTTGCCGTCGGCGGCCGCCTTCACCGCCTCGGCGAGGGCGGCGTCCTTGACGACGACATCGAGCAGACCGTGCAGGCTCATGAAGCTTTCCATCCCGGTGGGTGACGGGGGCGGGCAACGCGAACAGCCCGACACGTCGCACGGGCCGGGGTGGTCCCGGGCGCGTACGGCCCGGTCGTCCCCCAGCCTACGACGTGCCACTGTCACTCGCCCGAAGGAACCTTGTCCCTCGGGGGAGTGACGCGGCTGGCCTCCGCTCAGCTCATCGGACTAAGCTAAGTCCACCACTTAGTCCACCTAGCTGTGAGAGGCCGCGATGGAAGCAGCCCGGCAGTACAACGTCCACGAGGCGAAGACCCACTTCTCCAAGATCCTGGAGGCGGTCGCCACCGGCGAGGAGGTGATCATCAGCAAGTCCGGGGAGCCGGTCGCGAAGGTGATCCCGCTCAGGGGGAAGGTCCGGCGCACCTCCCGCGGCTCCCTCAAGGAGCCCGTCGTGTTCCACGACGACTTCGACGACATCTCCGACGATTCCGGCTTCGCCGAGGCCTTCGGCCTCCGCGAGGAGGGCACGGCCGAGTGAAACTGCTCGTCGACACGCACGTCGTCATCTGGTGGCTGCTCGATTCCCCGCAGCTCTCGGACGAGATCAAGGACCTGCTCGACACCGAGGAAGCCGCCCACATCAGCGCCGTCACGCCCTGGGAGCTGTCCGTCAAGCAGGCCCTGGGCAAGCTTGACGGCCCGCCCGAGCTGCCCGAACTGGCCCGCACATGCCAGCTCACGCCGCTCCCGATCACCGGCCTGCACGGCATCCGCGCCGGCGCGCTCCCCCCGCACCACCGTGACCCCTTCGACCGGATACTGGTCGCCCAGGCGCAGACCGAGGGGCTCACCCTCGTCACCCGCGACAAGCACATCCCGCTGTACGACGTGCCGGTCCTGACCGTCTGAGCAGCGGTGCGGCCCCGGCGGACCGTGGTCCGCCGGGGCCGCGCTCCCCCGTTCCCCCGTTCCTTCCCGCGTCCGCGCTACTCGCTCGCGATCGCGTTCAGGACGTTCATCCGGCCCGCCCGGAACGCCGGCACCAGGGCCGCGAAGAGACCCACGAAGGCCGAGCCGACGAAGACCGTCAGGATCGTCGACCAGGGGATCTCCAGGACACCGAGGCCCTCCAGGGCCAGCAGCTTCTGGGCGGCCGTGCCCCAGCCCATGCCCAGACCGAGACCGAGCAGGGCACCGAAGAGGGCGATGACCACCGACTCCAGACGGATCATGCGGCGCAGCTGGCGGCGGGAGAGGCCGATGGCGCGCATGAGGCCGATCTCGCGGGTCCGCTCGACGACGGACAGGGCCAGGGTGTTCACCACGCCCAGGACCGCGACGACGATCGCCAGGGCGAGGAGCCCGTACACGATGTTGAGCAGCTGCCCGACCTGGTCCTGCAGTTCTTCCTTGTAGTCGGCCTGGTTGCTGACCTTGTACTGCGGGTACGGCGCGAGCGCGTCCTTGAGGGCCTGGTAGGCCTGGGCCTCCTGGCCGTCCTTCGCGCTGGCGAGGATCAGCAGGCTCTGCGGCATCCGCTCGGCGGGGACGTACTCGGCGAGGGTGGTGATGTTGACGTACATCGCGCCCTTGTCGACCTGCCCGGTGTCCGCCGTGATGGCCGCGACCTTCAGCTTCGCCTTCTCGCCGCCCTTGAAGGCGACGGTCAGGACGTCGCCGACCTTCACCCCGTGCTCGGTGGCGTAGTCGCTGCCGACCGACATCGCGCCCTTGCCGTACGCGTCGGTGAGGGTGCCCGCGGTGGTCTCCCGGCGCAGGTCCTGCACGTAGGACGGCTCGGTGGCGGCCAGGTCGGCCGTCGTGGTCCTGCCGCGCGGGTCGGTGACGGTGGCGTCGACCCACTTGTACTCGGTCGCGTGGTCCAGGCCCGGGGCCTTCTCCAGGGCGGCCGCGGCCTGCGGCACGATCGGCTGCCCCGTACCGGACTGCACGATGAAGTCGGCGCCGACGGACCGGTCCAGCTCGTCGGTGGCCGAGGCGACCATCGAGGAGCCGACCACCGAAAGGCAGGCGACCAGCGCGAGGCCGATCATCAGGGCCGCGCCGGTGGCGCCGGTGCGGCGCGGGTTGCGCAGCGCGTTCCGCTCGGCCATCCGGCCGACCGGGCCGAAGATCCGCAGCACGACGACGCCCAGGGCGCGGACGACACCGCCCGCGAGGAGCGGGCCGACGACGACGAAGCCGAGGAGCGAGAGGACGACGCCGAGACCGAGCCAGAGGGAGCCGGGGCCGGCCTCCGCCGCGCGGGCCGCCGCCACGAGCGCGGCCGCTCCGGCGGCCGTGAGGGCGAGGCCGATGCCGCCGCGGACCCGGCCGGCCTTGCCGTCGGCGGGGGTGCCAGCGTCGCGGAGGGCGGCCATCGGGGAGACCTTCCCGGCGCGGCGGGCCGGAATGTAGGCGGCGAGGACGGTGACGACGATGCCGAGGAGCAGGCCGACGGCCGGGGTCGTCCACTTGACGGTGAGGTCGCCGGTGGAGAGTTCCATGCCGATCGAGGACATGAGCTTCATCAGTCCGACGGCGAGGCCGACGCCCGCGCCGACACCGGCGACGGAGCCGAAGAAGCCGAGGAGCAGCGCCTCGATGAGGACGGAACGGTTCACCTGCTTGCGGCTGGAACCGATGGCCCGCATGAGACCGATCTCGCGGGTGCGCTGGGCGACCAGCATGGAGAAGGTGTTGACGATGAGGAAGATGCCGACGAGGAAGGCGATTCCGGCGAAGCCGAGCATCGCGTACTTCATGACGTCGAGGAAGCCGGCCACGTCCTCGCGGCCCGCGTCGGCGGCCTCGGCGGCGGTCTGCAGCTTGTAGCCGCCGCCGATCGAGGCGGCGATGTTCCGCTTGAGCGCGTCGTCGCTGACACCGGGCTTGGCGTCGGCCGTGATCTGAGTGAACAGGCCTTCCTTGCCGAGGAGTTCGCGCTGCGCGGTGGCGGTCTCGAAGTAGACGACGGTGGCGCCCGGGTTGGTGACCTTGAAGTCGACGATGCCGGAGATCTTCGCGGTGAAGTCACCGGTGACGGAGATCGTGCGCAGCTCGTCGCCGAGCTTCAGGCCGTGCTTCTCGGCGGTGGCGCCGTCGACGACGACCTCGGTGGGGCCGCGCGGCTCGTGGCCGGAGGCGATCTCCACCGAACGCAGTTCGTTCGGGCTCCAGTTGACGGCGATCGTCGGGGCGCCGCTGGTGGGCCCGACGTTCTTGTTCCTCGCGTCGACGACGGTGACGCTCGTCGACACGACCGCGCCCTGCGCGGCCTGGACGCCCTCGGTCTTCCGCACCTGCTCCACGAGCGAGGCGGGGAAGGCCTCGGGGCGGCCGGACTGCGGCGTCTCGTCGTCGGTCGCCGCGCCCTTCGGGCTGACGGTGACGTCGGAGGCGGTCGACGCGAAGAGCTTGTCGAACGTCGTGTTCATGGTGTCCGTGAACACCAGGGTGCCGCTGACGAACGCGACGGAGAGCAGGACGGCGATGGCGGAGAGCGCCATGCGTCCCTTGTGCGCGAAGAAGTTGCGCAGCGAGGTCTTCAGGACGCTCATGAGGTCCGCCCGCGCGCGTCGAAGTCCTTCATCCGGTCGAGGACGGCGTCGGCGGTGGGCCGCTCCATCTCGTCCACGATCCGCCCGTCGGCGAGGTAGAGGACCCGGTCCGCGTACGAGGCGGCGACCGGGTCGTGGGTGACCATGACGATCGTCTGTCCCAGCTCGTCGACCGAGGTGCGCAGGAAGCCGAGGACCTCGGCGCCGGCGCGGGAGTCGAGGTTTCCGGTCGGCTCGTCCCCGAAGATGATCTCGGGCCGGGCGGCGAGCGCGCGGGCCACGGCGACGCGCTGCTGCTGGCCGCCGGAGAGCTGGTTCGGGCGGTGCCGCAGGCGCTCGGAGAGACCGACGGTGTCGACGACCCGGCGCAGCCACTCGGCGTCCGCCTTGCGGCCGGCGATGTCCATCGGCAGCGTGATGTTCTCCAGGGCGCTCAGGGTCGGCAGCAGGTTGAACGCCTGGAAGATGAAGCCGATCCGGTCCCGGCGCAGCTGCGTGAGCTTCTTGTCCTTGAGCCGGGTGATCTCGGTCTCGTCGAGGTAGATCTCGCCGCTGGTGACGGTGTCGAGGCCGGCGAGGCAGTGCATCAGGGTCGACTTGCCGGAGCCCGAGGGCCCCATGATCGCGGTGAACTGACCTCGGGCGATGTCGACGTCGACGGAGTCGAGAGCGACGACCCGGGCCTCCCCGGAGCCGTAGGCCTTGACGACCTGTCGCGCCCGAGCAGCGACGGCCGTACGCCCTCCAGTACCCCCGTGCCTGGGGATGGTCACAGCCGTAGTCACGGTTTTCTCCTCGGAGCAGTGGATGGTTCGAGCCGGGTTTGTAAGTTCAAGTTAAGAAGCCGCGACGGCGGTTCTCCTCCTCCGCCGGAACGAACAACCCCTGGCCCGTATGGGGGAGATCCCCCTAAGGGACGTCCACCCGGGGCCCCGGCCCTTCGGACCAGCACCGCCCTTCGGACCGGGCCTTCGGACCAGGCTTTCGGACCAGGCCAGCCCCTCGGCCAGCCCCTTCGGACCAGGACCGGACACGCGTGAGGGCCTCCACCCGAAGGTGGAGGCCCTCAGCCGTGGCTCAGAAGGCGCCGTTCAGGTCCCACCAGTCGCCGCCGCCCAGCCAGTCGCCCGCTCCGAGGCGGCCCGTGCCCGTGCCCGGGTACCGGTAGAGCATGCGGGACTCGACCTGCGTCGCGATGAGGTCGAGACGGCCGTCGCCCGACCAGTCGCCGTTGCCGATGAGCATCGTCATGCCGTTCCAGCCGCCGGTGCCGACGAGGACGCGCGCACCGAGCGCGCCGGCCTTCCCCGGGTACAGCCAGAGCTTGCCCGTCGACGCCTCGCGGGCGTAGAGGTCGGCCCGGCCGTCGCCGTTCATGTCACCGACGCCCACCAGGGCGTTCATCCCGTTCCAGCCGCCGTTGCCGAGCAGCTTGCGCGCGCCCAGGGTGCCGGTGGAGGTGCCCGGGTACAGCCACAGCTTGCCGGTGGACCGCTCCACCGCCAGCAGGTCGGACCTGGCGTCGCCGGTCAGGTCGCCGAAGGCGGCGATCCTGCTCATGGCGTTCCAGCCGCCGTTGCCGAGCAGCTTGCGCGCGCCGAGGCCGCCGGTCCCGGTGCCGGGGTAGAGCCACAGCCTGCCGGTGGCCTTCTCGCGGACGATCACGTCCTCGCGGGCGTCACGGCTGAAGTCGCCGTGCCGGACCATGGCGTCGAAGACGTTCCAGCCGCCGGAGCCGACGAGCTTGCCGCCGCCGTCACCCGGCAGGAACCACAGCCGTCCGACCAGGTCGCGGACGAGGACGTCGGCCCGCCGGTCGCCGTTCATGTCCCCGAACCCGGCGGCCTTGGGCGAGGTCTCCGAGAGCCAGTAGGGGTACGCCTCCTGGTCGCACTCCCGGAGCGTGCGGACGATCTTCACCGAGCTGACGGAACGGCTGGCGATGCTGGTGGGGAAGCCCTCGTTGGCGTACCGCCCGGCGCCGTCCACGTAGTTCGGCGCGTCGAAGGTGCAGGCGAACCCCGGCGTGCGGTTGATGATCAAGCGGAACTTGTTGTCCCACGTGCCCAGGGTCGCCCTGCTCGACTGCGTCTTGAACATCGGGCCCGTGGAGCCCGTGTCCCCCCAGGCGCAGAAGTAGCCCTGGGGGCAGTCGCTCACCGCGGCCTGGGCGGGCGCGGCGCCCGCGCCGAGCAGACCGAGCGAACCGAGTCCCAACGCGACGGCCGTGGAGGCCAGTCGGCGGAACAGAGATATGCGCATGAATTCCCTCCCGAAACGCGGCGCGCGTTCTCGAAGCGCCGCGAGGAGGAAACGTATCCGTGTTCGCCTCGCCCCTGCCACGCGGTTCCCGCCCCGGACATACGGGTCCTGGGGGTTCCTCCGCCTCGGGTGCGGGTGAGACCCTGTCGAGCGAGCATTTAGGTGTACGAAGAAAGGATTCTCGCGGTGACCGAGTCCTCCACGACGCCGGCGGGCACCCCCGCCGGAAAGGCCGGAGCCACCGCCGCCGCACCCGGCGCACCGACGCCCGCCCGCCGCGGCCCCGTCGTGGCCGCCCTCATGCTCGGCATGGGGCTCGCCGCCATCGACGGCACGATCGTGTCCACCGCCGTCCCCCAGATCGTCGGCGACCTCGGCGGACTCGCCGTCTTCTCCTGGCTGTTCTCCGGCTATCTGCTCGCCGTCACCGTCACCCTGCCGGTGTACGGGAAGCTCAGTGACACCTTCGGCCGCAAGCCCGTCCTGATCGCCGGCGTCGTCCTGTTCCTCATCGGCTCCCTGCTGTGCGCGGCCGCCTGGAACATGGCCTCGCTCATCGCCTTCCGCGTCGTCCAGGGCCTCGGCGGCGGCGCGCTCCAAGGCACCATCCAGACGATCGCCGCCGACTTGTACCCGCTGAAGGAACGCCCCAAGATCCAGGCGAAGCTCTCCTCCGTGTGGGCCGCCTCCTCGGTCGCGGGCCCGGCGGCCGGCGGCCTCCTCGCGGGATACGCCGACTGGCGCTGGATCTTCCTGATCAACCTGCCGGTGGGCCTGGTGGCGCTCTGGCTGATCGTCCGCCACCTGAAGGAACCCGCCCGCACCCCACCGCGCGAACGCGTCCGGATCGACTGGGCCGGCGCCCTGTCGGTCTTCGCCACCGGAGCGCTCCTCCTCACCGCCCTCGTCCAGGGCGGCGTCGCCTGGCCCTGGCTGTCGGCCCCGTCGCTCGGCCTGCTGTCCGCAGCGGCCGCCCTCGGCGCGGTGACCGTGGCCGTCGAACGGCGCGCGGCCGAACCGATCATCCCCGGCTGGGTCTGGCGCCGCCGCACGATATCCGCCGTCAACCTCGCCCTCGGCGCGCTGGGACTGCTCATGGTCGCGCCGACGGTCTTCCTCCCGACGTACGCCCAGTCCGTCCTGGGCCTCGGCCCGATAGCCGCCGGCTTCGTACTGTCGGTGATGACCCTGAGCTGGCCCATCAGCGCGGCGTTCTCGAACCGGGTGTACGGCAGGATCGGCTTCCGCCTGACGGCCGTCCTCGGCATCTCGCTCGCGCTGGCCCTGCTGCTCGTCTTCCCGTTCCTCCCGTTCCCCGGCGAACCCTGGCAGCCGGCCCTCATCATGCTGCTGCTCGGCGGCGCGCTCGGCCTCTTCCAACTGCCGCTGATCGTCGGCGTGCAGTCGACCGTCCCGTACGAGGAGAGGGGCACGACGACGGCCTCGGTCCTGTTCTGCCGCCAGGTCGGCCAGAGCGTCGGCGCGGCGGTCTTCGGCGCCGTGGCGAACGGCGTCCTCGCCGCCCGCCTCGGCGGCGGCGACCTGGACACCCTGGCCCGCGCCCTCGACGCCCCCGGCTCCCTGACGGCCGAGACGACGGACGGCCTGCGCCGCGCGGTCGACGCGGCCGTCGACTACGTCTTCACCGGCGCGGCAGCCGCGGCGGCCCTCGCCCTCCTGGTCCTCCTCACCCTGGCCCCCCGCCGCTTCCCGGTCCTACGGGAGGCGACGGGGGAGGACGGAGCGCACACCGTGACCCAGGGTGATGCCCGTTCGGGCTAGCGCCACGAGCCGCCGCCGTGGGCCGCTCTTAGCGTGAGGTGACCCATGCAGGGCTCCGAGGAGGTCGTCCGATGAGCAGTCGCAGCATGGTGGCCGGCATAGCCCTGGCCATCGTCTCCGTCGCCCCGCTGTCCGGCGTCGCCCACGCCCAGGATCTCGACTGCGTGGACTTCCGCTACCAGGAAGACGCCCAGGCCGAGTTCAACCGGGACACGCGTGACCCGCACCGGCTCGACGAGGACCAGGGTCCCGACGACCAGATCGCCTGCGAGAGGCTCCCGCGGCGCAGCGACGTGAACCCGGTGCCGGTGAACCCGAGTCCCACCACCGTCCCGACGCCGGCCCCCGTCGCCCCCTCGGCGCTCCCCGTCGCCCCTGCCCCCGTCGTCCCTGCTCCCCTCACGCCCAGTCGCGGTACGCGGGCGGGGATCGGTGGAGCATCCGGTCCGTCCGATCTCAGCCTGGCGTTGGGCCTCACCCTGGCCATCAGTGCCGCCGCGGCAGGCGGATACCTCACAGCACGCCGCCTGTCCCGTGGACCGGAGCGGTCGTGACCGACGGCGCGCGGCGGGCACGCCGATCAGATGCCGGTACTACTCCGCCGAGGCCGGCCCGACGAATCCGGCCCACGCGGCGGACGAGACGGTGAGCCCGGGCCCCGGGGGACGGGGCCGGGGGCTGCTGCTCGTCGAAGCGCTCGCCGACCGGTAGGGCTGGGGCCCGAGCCGGGCGCACGGTGGGGGCGGAGTGCGCCCTGTCCTGACCTGCCCCCGTCCTACTGCCAGGTCGCGGTGTCCGGGTCGATGCCGTGGGTGCGTGCCGAGGCGTCGACGGCGCGGCGGAACCACTGGGCGAGGCCGGGGCGTATGCCGTCGTAGTGGGCGGCGAAGCCCGGATCGGTCTCGTACATGCGGCCGAGGCAGACCTGCATCTGCCGGGTGAGGGGAAAATACGCGCCGAAGACCTCGCGGTGCCGTTCGACGAGTCGGTTCGCCTCCGGGCTGCCGGGGGCGACGCCCGCGTCCATCGCGTCCCCGAGCGCACGGTCGACGGCGGCCGTGGCGTCGGCGACGGCCCGCCATTCCTCCGGGCCGCGGGAGGCCGCGCGTTCGGCATACTGCCGCCATTGCGTCGTGTCGCCGTATTTCCCACGGGCCTGCGCGGGGCCGTCCGGATCCCAGTCGGGGCCGAAGACATCTGCCTGCTGCTCGACGGTCAGCAGCAACCCCCGCTCGTGGGCTTCGATCATCCGGTCCAGGCCGGCACCGAGCCGCTGGAGCCGGTCGATCCGTTCGGCAACCTGGGCGCGCTGGGCGCGCAGCGCGCCGGGCACGTCCGTGGCCGGGTGGTCCAGGACGACCCGGATCCTGTCCAGGCCGAGCCCGATCTCCCGGTAGACGACGACGCGGTGCAGACGTTCGAGATCACTGGCGGTGTAGAGCCGGTATCCGGCGGCCGTGCGCAGCGACGGGCACGCCAGGCCGATCTCGTCCCAGTGGTGCAGCGCGCGGACCGTCACGCCCAGCCGCGCCGAGACCTGACCGACGGTCAGGCCATCGGCGTCAGTGGCATCAGACATGCGCCTCATTGTCTCCGCGACCGGCACCCGGCGGGGTGATACCGATGGCCGCGAGGTTCCGCGCCTCCGGCCCTGCCGGGTCGAAGGGCTTCGCCGCGGTGAAGACGACCCGCGCGTTCTCGGGGGTGATCACCGTGACGTCGCGGGTGTTCCAGGGCGTGTCCCGGGGGCCGTCGACCGCGTCCGGGCGCAGCGCACGACAGGCCTCGACGAGGGGATCGACCTGGCTGAGCACGCCCGCGAAACTGAAGCTCATGGCCGGCGCCCGCTCCGGAACGTTCTCCGTGTGGACGAGGAGTACGTCCTGAAACGCCCACCGGCGCAGATGCACCAGCGTGCCGGGAATGCCGAACAGCTCGAAGAACCCCAGTCCCCGTACCCAGAAGTCCACCGAAGCGGCCAGGTCGCTCGTGGGGATCGTGACGAACGCGGGCATGCCGTAGATGCCGCGGAACGGCTCCGGCGGTACGGCGTCCGGGCCGGGTGAGGGGACGGGGCTCATCTCGAACGCGTCGTAGTAGTCGCTCATGCACGTCACCCTCGTGCCTCACGCAACGTGAGGGTCAAGCCGGATCCGTGGATCCCGCCCGACCCCCACGATGCGGCCCCGCCGCAGCCGGGTGCGGCTAGAAGGTGACCTCGGACCGCAGCCCGTTCGTCACGTCCGTCTTCGCGCCCGGCTTGAGCGGGGCCTTCCAGTCGCCCGTGCCGGCGTAGAAGGTGGTGCCGGTGCCCGACGTGGCCATCAGGTCCGCGTGGCCGTCGCCGTTGGCGTCGCCGACGCCGACGAGGCTGGCGAAACCGCCCCAGCCGCCGCCGATCCGGGTGCGGGCGGCGAAGGTGCCGTCGCCCTTGCCGAGGTACTGCCAGAGGACCCCGGCCTTGTCGCGGGCCAGGAGGTCGCCGGCCGGGCCGCCGGCGAAGTCGCCCAGGGCGGTCAGCTCGTTGTAGGTCCCCCAGCCGCCGCCCATCGCCTTGCGGGCGGAGAAGGGGTTGGTGGCGTTCCCGGTGCCCGGGTAGAGCCACAAGACGCCTGCCTTGTCCGTGGCCAGGAGGTCCGGGCGGCCGTCGCCGGTGACGTCGCTGCCGGCCGCGATCCGGTCGAACGTCTGCCAGCCGCCGCCGATCCGGGTGCGGCCGGAGAGGGGCACGGCCCGGTCGCCGGTGCCCTGGTACAGCCAGAGGACGCCGGTGGTGTCCCGGGCGAGGACGTCGGGGGCGGGGCTGCCCGCGATGTTCCCGGCGGACTCGATCCGGTCGTACGTCTGCCAGCCGCCGCCGACCCGCGTCCGTCCCGTGGACGTGACCGAACCGCCCAGCGCGGCGGGCTGGGTACGGAGGGACCACAGGGCTCCGCCGGAGTCCCGGGCGAACAGGTCGGCCGTGCCGTCGCCGTCGACGTCGTGGGGCGCCTGGGGCCGGTTCACGGTGAACCGGCCGGTGGTGACCAGGTCCGGGCCGATGCCCTCCTCCGGCCGGGCGCTGATCTCCCACTCGTACTCGCCCGCACGGGCCGGGCTCAGCAGCCCGTCCGGCCGCTCCACGTCCTTGCCGTCCCAGTGCCAGGTGACGCGGCGCGGCGCACCGTCGGCGGTGTCGGCGGGCCATTCGCGGGTGAGGGTCTTCCCGCTGCGGAGGTGTTTCAGGGTGACCCGTACGGCCGCGTCGCCCCGGGACAGGTCCCAGCCGAAGTCGGCGCCGCCCGCGAGCTGTTCGGCGGAGAGCGTCTTCGGGGTGTCGGAGCCGGTGAGGCGGACGACGGTCGTCTGTCCCGTGGAGGCGACCAGTTCGACGTCCGGGCGGCCGCCGTCGGCGCGCGGCGAGATCCGGTACAGGCCCTCGCCCTGCTCGGGGGTGCCACCGCGCACCAGGAGGCTGCCGCCGGGACCGGCGACGGCGGAGGAGAACGCGGTGAGGGCGACGGACTTCTCGCCGTCCTTGATCGACTGGAGGGTGAACGGCCGCACGGTCGGGCTCGCCGAGGCGCCGCCGGCCGCGTCGATGTGGGCCTTCTGGCCGTACGCCAGCCAGCCGCCGACCAGGTACAGCGGGTCGTCCAGGTCGTCCGCCGGGAACCAGCGCTCGACGTTCGCGCCGCGCTGGTGGGCGATGATCCCCTTGCCCGACATCCGGGACTCGCGCCAGGCCACGTGCGTGGCGGAGATCGCGCCCTGCCCGGCGAACTCGAACGGCTCCTGCAGGTACATGGGCTGCGATCCGCCCGCCAGGTCGACGACGACCTTGGCGGGCATCTCCCCGCGCTCGCCGACCCAGCAGTCGTAGAGCGCGGCGTCGGTGGAGGTCCAGGCCTCCTCGCCCGAGAAGCAGGTGAACTGGGCGCTGCCGATCAGCCAGCGGAGCTTCGGCGCGCCGTTCTCGATGGTCGCGGCGTACTGCTTCCAGACGCCGTCCTCCTGCCGTTCGAGCAGCAGGGTGGCGCCCGCGAGGCCCGCGAACCGGTAGGGGCCGAGCTCGCGGACGTTGAACGCCGCCGTCGGCGTGGCGGCGGTGGCGGGCGTCGACAGGTCGTGGACCTGAAGGTTCACGCTGGTGCCCAGCTGCTCCCGGTCGCCGGTGACGACGAGGTCGCTGCCTCCGCCGACGGCGGAGGCCCCGGGCAGGACGATGGACGAGCCGTCCGCGTACCAGGTCCAGCGGAACTCGGGGCTTGCCCCCCGGGTCTTCGTCAGGAAGCCGCTGGGGCCCGCGCCGACGACGTCCGCGTCACGCGGGAACGGCACGGTGGTCTGGCCGGCCTCCTGCGTGGCGCCCGGCGCGGCGACCGCCGCCGTGGCCGGAAGCGCGGTGAGGGTGCCGCCCGTGGCGGCGAGTGCGAGGGTGACGGCGGCGGCCGAGAGCCGGCGGCCGCGCGTGCGTGTGACGTGCATGAATGGGTTCCTCCCGTGGAAAGGGGAGGCTAACCGACGGGTAACCTCCAGCCACCACCGGGCCCCACCGCACGAAGCCCGACCCGCACCCGCCGGCCGGGAGCCTGCCCGGCCCCACCGACGGGGGAGGCTAGCGGTCGGAGCGCGTTCCGTTCGCGTCGGTGTCTCCTCCAGCAGGGGCTGGCTTTCGGGGCGAGAGGCAGAACGGGTGGCCCGCCGGGTCCAGGACGACCCTCCACAGGTCCGGGCGGGGCTGGGGCTCGGGCACGGTCGCGCCCCATTCCACGAGCCGGGCCACCGCCTCGTCCAGGTCGTCGACGGTGAAGTCCAGGTGCAGTTGCTGCGGCACGTCCCGGCCCGGCCAGGTCGGGGGGCGGTGGTCGTCGACCCGCTGGAAGCCCATCAGCAGCCCGTGCTCACCCCCGCCGAGCCCCGCGAACTCCCCGTCCGAGCGCTCGTGGAGCGGCAGTCCCGTCGCCCGGTGGTAGAAGTCGGCGAGGGCCAGGGGGTCGGCGCAGTCGAGGTTGACCGCCGTCAGTCTCATCAGCATGACGGGGAGCCTAGGCCGTGTCCGGAAAGCAGCCCCGTCCGCCGGCCCGGCGCGGCTACTCCTCCGGAGCCGGGTCCGACGGGTCCGAAGGGTCCGACTGGTCCGTCGGGTCCGTCGTTCCCACCCGTCCCGTCAGGGCCGCCAGTGAGTTGCGGATGTGGTCCATGTGCGCGTGGATCTCGTCCCGCGCCTCCTCGTGTTCCCGCAGCAGCCGTTCCGTCTCGCGCTCGACGCGCTCCGCCTTCAGCCTGGCCGCCGCGAGGAGTTCGCCCGCGCGGGCCTCCGCGTCCTCCTGGCCGTGCCGGGTCTCCTCCTCGGTGCGGGCGAGGGCGCGCCGGGCCTCCGCGAGGCGCTCCTCCGCGTACGCGAAGAGCTCCTCGTGGCGGGCGGCGAGCTCCGCCGCCGTGCCCTCCGCGGTGCGCTCGGCCTCCTCCCGTACGGCCGTCTGCTCCGCGTGCTGTTCCGCGAGGAGTTCCGCCGCGCGCCGCTCGGTCTCCTCGAAGGCCTCCCGCGCCCGGGAGCGCTGCTCGTCCGCCTCGCGGGCCGCCTCCGCCGTCAGTTCCCCGGCCCGGGCCCGCGCCGTCTCCAGGGCCGCGCGGGCCGCCGCCTCGGCGGCCGCCCGGACACCCTCCGCATACGCCCGCGCCGCCTCCGCCGTCTCCCGGCCGGCCGCGTCGGCGGCCTCCGCGAGGGCCTGCGCCTCGGCCTCGGCGGCCCGGACGAGGGCCTCGTCCTCCTGCTCGGCCAGCTCCAGGATCTTCCGCGCCCGGTCGCCGAGCGACTCGTACCGCTGCGGCGCGAGCGCCTCGACGGCCGCCCGCAGCCGGGCCGCCTCGCTCTCCATCTCCTTCGCGAGGACGGTGAGCCGGGCGGCCCGCTCCCAGGCTCCGTCGCGGTCCTCGGAGAGCGCGGCGAGATGGCGGTCGACCTGTTCGGGGCGGTATCCACGCCCCCGTCCGACAGCGAAACTCATCCCCTGGCGCCCCTTCCCTCTGACCTGAACGTCCAGGATGCTTCATCAGAACGGACAAAAGGCGCCCAACGTGCACACACGTCGAGCGCCTTTCATCACATTCTGTCCAGCACAGTCTGTCCAGCGGCGCCGCTGGGAAACCCGGCCGTCCCTCCTCCAGGAGCCCTAGAGGAGCCCGTCCCACATCTGCTCCAGGAGCACCGACCACCAGTTCTCCGGCGACGACAGCGCCGCCGGGTCCAGCATCGCCAGCTGCGCCTGGAAGTCGACCGTCCAGCGGCCCGCCTGCTCGGGGTTGAGCCCGAACCGCAGCCGCCACATCCGGCCGAGCAGCGCCATCGCACGCGTGAACTCCGGCAGCCCCGTGTTCACGAACTGCGGCGGCACCGACTGCCCGCCCGGACCGGCCTCCACCGGCACCGCCACGATGTGCGCGGTGCCGTACTGGACGCACAGCGCCTTGCCGAAGTCCGAGCCGAGCACCAGGTACGAACTCGCGTCCGGCGCCGCCTGGACCTGCCGCTGCGCCGCGAGTTCGGCCAGCGTCGGCACCACCGGCATGGCCGGCTGCGCCCAGAAGAACGGACCGAAGTCCGCCGGCAGGCCCGCCCACACCAGCGTGCGCGCCACCAGCTCCGGGACGCCCTGACGGGACACCGCGCGCTGGTCGAAGCGGAGGACGCCCGGACCGAAGGCCCCGGCCAGCTCCTGCGCGATCGCCTCCGGCGGGACCGGCGGCGCGGGCTGCACCTGCGGCAGCGGCGCCCGCACCGGGGCCGGCCGCGCCGGCCCGTCGGCGACCTGGTGCAACTCGCCCTGGTGGGTGAGGAGTTGCCGCATGCCCTGCTGGCGGCCCGCGTGATCACGACCGTACGGGGCGATGCTGGTGATCCGCGCCTGCGGCCAGGTCTCCCGGATCATCCGGGCGCAGTAACCACCCGGCAGCTCACAGGACTCCAGCTCTGTGTGCAGTTCGAGCACCTGCTGCGGCGGCACGTTCATCGCCCGCAGCTCGTGCAGGATCTGCCACTCCGGGTGCGGGGTGCCCGGCGCCGAACGCCGGATGATCTGCGCCTCGGAGCCGTCGGGCGCGCGGTAGCGCAGCACCGCCTGGTAGCCGGGTCCGACCGTCGGCTGACCCGCCGGCTGCGGATACCCGTACGCGGGGGGTACGGCCCCGGGCACCGGGCCGGGACCCCCGACCGGGCCGGGTACGGGACCCGGCGCGGGCGGCGGCACGTGACCCCCGGACACCGGCGGCGGCGGAGCCGGCGGGCCGGGCGGGCCCGGCGGCCTGGGCGCCGTAGGACCGGCCGGACCGGGGTGCGCCAGCATCGTCGCGGCGTGCTCGATCCCGCCCGCGGGCGTACCGGGCATGCCCGGCGGCGGCGGGGGCGGCGGAGGCGCGCCGGGACCGCCCTGGTTCGGGTGCGCCAGCATCGTCGCCGCGTGGTGCACGGGCTGCTGCGGCGTCGCCGGAGCGGGCGGCGGGCCGGGCGGACCCGGCTGCGCGGGCGGCGCGGGCGGCGGGGGCCCGTCGGGCCCCAGCTGCGACACCAGCTGCGTGGGGATGTACGCCCCCGCACCCGAAGCACCGGCACCCGCACCGACACCCGGCGCACCGCCCGGAACACCCGGAGCGCCCGGCGGCGGCGGAGGCGTCGCCGGACCGCGGCCGCTCTTCGGCGGCAGCGCGGCCTTGCTGGTCGCGGCGTCCGCGATGTCCCCGGCACTGCCCGGCGCCGACGGCGCGGGCGGCGGCGGAGGCAGCGGCGCACCGGCACCGGCCGGAGCGGACACTCCCGCCGGCGGCGGCGCCGCGGGGTCGAGCCGGGGCGCCACGGCGGTCGGCGGCAGCGCGCTGCCGCCCTTCATCAGGGCGGTCGGCGCGTCGGCACCGATCTGCGGCGGCGGGGTGTCCTCGTCGTCCGTCCCCGACAGCGCCGGCGCGAACACGGTCGCGGGCAGCGGCACCGCCCCGTCCACACCACCGGAACTCGCGTTGGCGTCGGCCCAGGGGCTGGGCGCCGGCGCGGGCGTGGCCCCGGCCGGGGGCATGGGCGCCGGGGCCGGTGGCGGTACGGGCGTCGGGGCCGGCGTCGGTACGGGCATCGGGGCCGGCGTCGGTACGGACGCGGGGGCCGGCGTCGACACGGGCGCCGGCCCAGGCGGAGCCGGCGGAACCACCGGAGCCGAAGCCGGGGTCGAGGCCGGGGCCGGGGTCGAGGCCGAAGCCCCGCCCGGAGCCGAGGCCTGAGCCTGAGCCGAAGCCGGGGCCGGAGCCGAGGTCGAAGCCGAGGCAGGGGCCGCACCCGGAGCCGAAGCCGAACCCGGGACCGAACCCGGGACCGAAGCCGAACCCGGGACCGGAGCCGAGGCCTGAGCCTGAGCCGAAGCCGAAGCCGAACCCGAACCCCCGACCCCACCCCCCGCCGAACCCGCAGACCCCGTCGAGGCCGAGGCCGGCGCCCCGCCGCTCCCCGCCGTCTCCGCCGGAACCCCGTCCATCGCCGTCGGCTCGTACGCCACGGCGCCCGCGCCCACCGGCACCCCCGCGCCCTCCGACGCCGACGACGACGAGGCCACCGACACCGACGGCCGTACCTCCGCCGCCGCCACCGGCTCCGACGCGTCGTCCGTCGAGGACGACGAACCCACGCTCTCCTGCGAGGCGTTGGGCTGCCGCGGCAGACCGATCTTGTCCGCCGCCTCCTGCAGCCACTCCGGCGGACTCAGCAGGAACGACGTCTGGTTCAGATCGATCCGGGCCGCCGGAACGGCCGCCTGCGCGGGAACCTCCTCCGACGTCCCGTACTCCTCCTCGTACCGGCGGATCACCTCACCCACCGGCAGCCCCGGCCACAGCGTCGCCTCGCCGCTGTCCCGGGCGATCACCAGCCGCTGACGCCCGCCGTCCGACGTCGGACCGCCCTCGCGGTCCTCAGCCCACACCACGAAGCCCAGCTCGAACTCCCGCACCCGCACCTCGCGGTGCTGATACGCCGGCAGGTCGCCGTTGATCCATTCCTCGGCGCGCTCCTGCGCCTGCGCGAACGTCACCACAGCCCACTCACTCCCCCACCGGGACGACCGGCACCGCACGCGCGAAGCCGCCGTCCACCATCAGGTTCGCCACCGTCTCCAGCTCCGGCGGATTGCCCGCAAGACGCCGCAGAAACTCGTCGAAGTCCGCACCACAGGGCAGCAGCAGCCGCTCCACCCGCTCGGCCACCGTCCAGCCCGCCGCCACCTCGCCGGAGTCCCGCGCGTCGTCGTACGCGCAGAACCACACCGAACCGACCGCCTCGCCGCGCACCTTCAGCGCGATCAGACCGCCCTGGACGAACGCCACGCCCAGGTAGTCCTTCGTCAGATGGTCCCGGAGGCACTTGTTCACGTACACCAGGTCGTTGACCCCGGCCTCTTCGCGCACCGTGAAGAACGGCTGGTCGACCAGGAGCCCCAGCTCCGCGTCGAGCGCCGCACCCACCGGGGCGCACCCGCCCGCCGCCCTCAGGAACGAGCGGTACGCCCCCGGAAGCCGGTAGCCGAGGTCCTCCTCGACCCCCTGCAGCTGCTGCTCCGACACCGACACCAGGCCCTTCGGCAGCCCGAAGTGCGCCGGCCGGGTCTCCTGCAACGGCCGGGTGCCCCGCTTGGTGTGGTCCACCGCCGCCGTCGCCACCCCGCCGTGATGCCGCAGCAGGGCCTTCACCTCGACCGGCACCAGCTCCATCCGGCGGCTGCGCGCCACGTGATGCCAGGTCCAGCCGTGCGGCGTCGCCACCGACGGGATCGTGTCCCAGAGCTCATGGCCGGTCGCCGCCATCGCCGCGTTCGCCGAGACGTAGTCCGTGAGCCGCAGCTCGTCGACGCCGAAACCCTCCGGCGGGTCGGCGATCTCCGCCGCCGCGCGGGCGTACGGCGAGAAGTCCGGGTGACCGAACTCGTCCACCCGCACCCCTCTCGGGTGACGGGACGCCCGGACCGGATCCGGGAAGTGCACGACCTGCCCGGCATAGGCCGCGTTCGGTGGCGCGGTGTCCTGCCCGAGCCGACCTGTCGTCATGGCGGTTGCCCCCTGCACTGGCGTCGCTGACTGCTACTACCCGCAGCCGCTGGCTGCTCCTGACTGATGCCGCACAGCCTATGCGCTGCCACAAGAGCCCGAACCGGCCCGATCCGACGGTGACCAACTGTCACGACGCCATGACAGGTACACCATGATTCCGACACACCGAAGCCGTGTTTCGCCGCCCCAGCTTCCCCATATGGCTCCCTATTTGGCAGGCTGTCCACGCAACTCGGGGGATTGCAGGAGGGGAAGTACCGCACCATGCACGCAGCACCGACACCCACACAGGGTGACCCACGCCTCAACTGGAGCAGCAGCGCCGACACCACGCGCGCGCCCTTACTGCGGCAGCGCCGCGACGGCATCCTCCCCACCGTCGGGGCCGCCCTGTCCGTGCGCGGCGAGACGACCCTCACGTGCACCGCCGGCCGCGGCGACCGGCCGCCCGCCCTGCACGCCCTCGTCCAGGACTTCCTTGACACCCTCACCAGCGGTCAGCGCGAACGCTTCACCGGACGCTGTCCCGAGGCGATCCTGCTCTCCCGGCACCTCACCGCCACCGAGAACGCCCGCTCCAAGCGCGCCCAGCGCAAGCCGCTCACCCACGGCGAGGCCCGCCGCTCCCTGAAGCACGCCAAACTCACCGCCCGCCGCATCCGCGAGGACGGCGACCCGCTGCACGGCAGCTACGCCGCACCCTGCCGGTCCTGCACCGCGATGCTCGCCCACTTCGGTGTCCGCACCGTCGACCCCACCACGCCTGTCGAGAACGGCTGACCGCACCCCCCATGTCCGACCACCTCAGCACCACCCGCTTCCCGGTCAACGTCGACGCCGCCCTCCGCGAGGCCGGCTGGCAGCCCGGCCGCTGGGACATCAAGCTCGCCGAAGAATGGGCCGACACCCTGCGCGCCCACGTCTCCCCCGCGGGCCACCGGCACAGCGTGTTCCCCGCGGTCGTCGAGGCGTGGGCGGAGTTCGGCGGGCTGCGCGTCACCGCGCCCGGCCACGGACGGCAGATAGCTCCCGCCGCCGTCCGCTTCGACCCGCTCGCCGGGCTCCACCTCTCCCGTACCCTCGCGGACCTGGGACGGGCCCTGGACACCGAACTCGCGCCGCTCGGCGAAGAGGGCGACCACCAGGCGATCCTCGCGATGGACGTCGAAGGCCGGGTCTACAGCCTCGACCACGCGGGCGACTGGTACCTCGGCAAGGACATCGACGCGGCGCTCTCGACGCTGATCACCGGAGCGCAGCCACCCCGCCTGACAGCGGGGTGACCGTCGGCAGCACCGCCGACACCCTGAACCCGCCCGCGTCCGTCGCCCCCGCCACGAACACCCCACCGAGCCGCAGCACCCGCTCCCGCATGCCGACAAGACCGTTGCCGCCGCTCGGCAGCCGTACGTCCGCGGCGCCGGCGTCCGAAGGGCACGGGCCGTTCTCCACCTGCATGGCCACCTCGCCGTCCCGGTGCGCGAGCCGCACCACGACCTCGGCCCCGGCCGCGTGCTTGTGGACGTTCGTCAGGGCCTCCTGCACGACCCGGTAGGCCGTCCGCTCCACCTCGGGCGGATGAGCCCGCGCATCGCCCAGGACGACGAGCTCCACGACGGCCCCCGCGAGCCGGGACTGCTCGCACAGGTCCTCCAGCGCGTCCAGACACGGCCCGTCGTCGGCGGCGGCCTCGGCGGCGGCGGCGGCCGCCCGGCCCACGGCGGCCAGCGGCACCGGCGCGGGAGCCGCCGGGACGGCGTCCTCCCGCAGCACCCCCAGCATCTCCCGCAGCTCGGTCAGCGCCTGCCGCCCCATGTCACCCACCAGCGCCGCGTTCTTCACCGCCTTCTGCGGGTCCTTCAGCGCCACCGCCTGGAGCGCCGCCGCGTGCACCACCATCAGCGACACCCGGTGCGCCACCACGTCGTGCATCTCCCGGGCGATCCGGGTCCGCTCCTCCTGCCGGGCCCACTGCGCCCGCTGCTCGGCCCGGTCGGCGAGCAGCGACAGCTCCTGCTCCAGACTGTCCGCCCGCTCCCGCAGGCTCTCCATGAGCCGGCGGCGCGCCCCTATGTAGAGGCCGAAGAGCAGCGGCGGCGCGTTGAGCCCGAGGGTCATGAAGACGGCGACGACCGGCACGTACCAGCCGCTGGGGTCGATGTCGGGCTCGCCGACGTCGGCGTGGGCGATGTCCTGCCGCATCCGGACGACGGTCACGACGAACACGGCGAGCGTCGACATGCCGGCGAGCAGGGCGGTGATCCGCCGGGGCACCTCGGAGGCGGCGAGCGAGTACAGCCCGACGATCCCCATGAGGAAGCCCATCTCGGCGGGGGTCACGGCGATGGAGACGAGCACCACGACGATGGGCCACCGCCGGCGCACCAGCAGCACGGACCCGACGGCCAGCCCGAACAGGACGCCCAGCGGGACGGGCAGCGAGGCCTGCTCGGCGGACCCGACCCCTTCGAGCGCGCACTCGACGGCGGAGACGAGGGCGAGCCCCCCGTCGAGGACGGCACCCCGCCGTCTCCCCCACCACCACCAATTCCCGACGCGGTCGGCGTCCCGTTCTGCCCCCGTTGTGGTCATACCCACCACCCTACGGGCGCGCCCCGACGTCAACGCCGTGGACGCCAGTCCCTCGAACTGTTGAATCGTCCAGGTTTTCGATCCGGACGTCCGCATTCCGGACGACGGTGTTCACATGACAGCCGACACCAGCAAGTACGCGGACTTCGAGGGCCTGCGCGAGCAGGCGGTCACACTCCGCCGCGAGGGACTCAGCCGCCGCCGGATCCGGGACCGCCTCCACATCGACAACAACGACATCCTCAACCGCCTCCTCGAAGGCGAGGCGCCACCGGACTGGACGAAGCGTCCCAACGCCAAGGACGACCTGCGCGACAGGGCGAGGGAGCTGCGCCTGCAGGGCATGACCTACGACCAGATCCAAGTGGAACTGGGCTGCTCGAAGAGCTCGATCTCGCTGTGGGTCCGGGACCTGCCGAAACCCGGACGGAAACGATCTCGTGAGGAGGCGTCCGAGATCGCCCGCCGCGGGTGGGAGCCGACCATGCGCCGGCGCGAGGAGGAGCGACGAGCGACCAAGAGCACGGCAGCCGCGGAGATCGGTGCGATGTCCGAGCGCGAGCTCTTCCTCCTCGGGGTGGGGCTCTACTGGGCGGAAGGCACCAAGGACAAGCCGCACGCCCGCCGGGAGCGCGTGACGTTCACGAACAGCGACCCCGGGATGATTCAGGTCTTCGCCGCCTGGCTGGACCTCCTCGGCATCACCCCCGCACGGCGGAAGTACTACGTGATGATCCACGAGACCGCCGACGCGGCGGCCGCCGAGCGGTACTGGAGCGGCCTCCTCGGCGTCGAACCCTCGACGTTCAACAAGACGACCCTCAAGCGCCACAACCCCCGCACCAACCGCAAGAACGTGAGCGACGGCTATCGCGGCTGCCTCGTGATCCAAATCCTCGGGAGCGCCGATCTGTACCGTCGCATCGAGGGTGCCTGGTGCGGCATAGTAGGGGCGGTCCGCACTCCCCACCGGGGAATTCGGGCATAGATGGCGAACCATCCCGGATCGTCTAAGGGCAGGACAAATGGTTTTGGTCCATTGAATGAGGGTTCGAATCCTTCTCCGGGAGCCTCTGCAGCGGGTCCTGACCACCACGGTCAGGACCCGCACTCATGTCCGCCGCCCGGCCCCCCGGTATCCTTCGTGCGTCCACCACCCAGAGCCGAAGGGCCATTCCGTGAGCGCCACTCGCCCGGCAGCCGTCGTCGTCCTCGCAGCGGGTGAGGGCACCCGCATGAAGTCCAAGACCCCCAAGGTCCTGCACGAGATCGCCGGACGGTCGCTCGTCGGGCATGTCGTGTCCGCCTCCCGCGAGCTGGAGCCCGAGCACCTCGTCGTGGTCGTCGGGCACGCCCGCGAGCTGGTGAAGGGGCACCTGGAGGAGCACTACGCCGGGACCCGCACCGCCGTCCAGGAGGAGCAGAACGGCACGGGGCACGCGGTGCGGATGGCCCTGGAGGAGCTCGGGCGGGCTCCCGAGGGGACCGTCGTGGTCGTGTGCGGCGACACCCCGCTGCTGTCCGGGGAGACCCTGCGCGCCCTCGCCGACACCCACGCCGCCGACGGCAACGCCGTCACCGTGCTGAGCGCCGAGGTCCCGGACTCGACCGGGTACGGCCGGATCGTGCGGGACGCCTCCGGCGCCGTCACCGAGATCGTCGAGCACAAGGACGCCACCGACGAGCAGCGGGCGATCCGGGAGATCAACTCCGGTGTCTTCGCGTTCGACGGGCAGCTGCTCGCCGACGCCCTCGGCAAGGTCCGGACGGACAACAGCCAGGGCGAGGAGTACCTCACCGACGTGCTGTCCATCCTGCGCGAGGCGGGGCACCGGGTCGGCGCCTCCGTGGCCGGCGACCACCGCGAGATCCTCGGGATCAACAACCGCGTGCAGCTCGCCGAGGCCCGCGCCCTGCTGAACCAGCGGCTGATCGAGCGGGCCATGCTCGCCGGTGTGACCGTGGTCGACCCGGCGTCGGTGTTCGTCGACGTCACCGTGACCTTCGAGCCGGACGCCGTGATCCTGCCCGGCACCCAGCTCATCGGGGCCACCCACATCGCCGAGGACGCCGTCGTGGGCCCGAACACGCGCCTCCAGGACACCCGCGTCGGCAAGGGCGCCCGGGTCGACAACACCGTCGCCGTCTCCGCCGTGATCGGCGAGAGCGCCTCCGTGGGCCCGTTCGCGTATCTGCGTCCGGGCACGGACCTCGGCAGGAAGTCGAAGGCCGGCTCGTACGTCGAGATGAAGAACGCGACGGTCGGCGAGGGCACCAAGGTCCCCCATCTGTCGTACGTGGGTGACGCGACGATCGGCGAGTACACGAACATCGGCGCGGCGAGCGTCTTCGTGAACTACGACGGCGAGGCGAAGCACCACACCACGATCGGCTCGCACTGCCGGACCGGTTCGGACAACATGTTTGTGGCTCCCATCACGATCGGGGACGGCGCGTACACCGCCGCGGGGTCCGTGATCACGAAGGACGTGCCGGCCGGTTCGCTCGCCGTCGCCCGGGGCCAGCAGCGGAATATCGAGGGTTGGGTGGCCAGGAAGCGGCCCGGCAGCGCTGCCGCGCAGGCCGCTCAGGCCGCTTCGGAGAACTCCGCCGGCGAAAGCTGACCGGAAACGGGTACGTCGAACTCGGCGTACCGTGATACGTGCACACAAATTCGGCTGGCTCGCACACGCGCACGACAGCTCGTGGATGGCGGCCAGACAACACGTCTGAGGAGACAGTGCTGTGACCGGGATCAAGACGACCGGCGAGAAGAAGCTGATGCTCTTCTCCGGCCGCGCCCACCCCGAGCTGGCCGAGGAGGTCGCGCACCAGCTGGGTGTCGGCCTCGTTCCGACCAAGGCGTTCGACTTCGCCAACGGTGAGATCTACGTCCGCTTCCAGGAGTCGGCCCGTGGCGCGGACTGCTTCCTGATCCAGAGCCACACGGCTCCGATCAACAAGTGGATCATGGAGCAGCTGATCATGATCGATGCTCTCAAGCGGGCCTCGGCCCGGAGCATCACCGTGATCATCCCGTCGTACGGCTACGCCCGTCAGGACAAGAAGCACCGCGGCCGCGAGCCGATCTCGGCGCGTCTGGTGGCGGACCTGCTGAAGACGGCCGGCGCGGACCGCATCCTGACCGTGGACCTGCACACGGACCAGATCCAGGGCTTCTTCGACGGCCCGGTGGACCACCTGTCGGCGCTGCCGGTGCTCGCGGACTACGTCGGTGCGAAGGTCGACCGTTCCAAGCTGACGATCGTCTCCCCGGACGCGGGCCGCGTGCGGGTCGCCGACCGCTGGTGCGACCGTCTCGACGCGCCGCTGGCGATCGTGCACAAGCGCCGTGACAAGGACGTCGCCAACCAGGTCACCGTGCACGAGGTCGTCGGTGACGTGAAGGGCCGCGTCTGTGTCCTGGTGGACGACATGGTCGACACCGGTGGCACGATCTGCGCCGCGGCCGACGCGCTGTTCGCGCACGGCGCCGAGGACGTCATCGTGACGGCCACGCACGGCATCCTGTCGGGTCCTGCGGCGGACCGTCTGAAGAACTCCAAGGTGAGCGAGTTCGTGTTCACGGACACGCTGCCGGTGCCGGGCGCGCTGGAGCTGGACAAGATCACGGTGCTGTCGATCGCGCCGACGATCGCGCGCGCGGTGCGCGAGGTGTTCGAGGACGGTTCGGTGACGAGCCTCTTCGAGGAGCACTGAGCCGTAGCCGGAGCAGTGGTGTGAGGGCCGTTTCCCCGTCCGGGGGAGCGGCCCTCCGCCGTGTTCGGGTGATCGATTGGGTGGTGGGGCGGGTGGCCGGTAGACTGCCGTAGTTGCTCGGCGAGGGAGGCCGTACCCATCGTGGTACCGGCGGTCCGTTATCGACGCGCTCTTCGTAGCAGGCCATCGCCAGTCGTGGCCGGGTGACCCAGATCTTTCGTCACCTTTCTACGAGGAGTGCACCATGTCCGAGGTCAAGCTCGCCGCTGCCGTCCGTACCGAGTTCGGCAAGGGCGCCGCCCGTGCGATCCGCCGCAACGCCCAGGTTCCCGCGGTCGTCTACGGCCACGGTTCCGAGCCGGCGCACGTGACCCTCCCGGCCCACGACCTGGCGCTCGCCCTGCGTACGCCGAACGTCCTGCTGTCCCTCGACATCGACGGCAAGAACGAGCTGGCGATCCCGAAGGCCGTCCAGCGTGACGCCATCAAGGGCTTCCTGGTCCACGTCGACCTGCTCCTCGTCAAGCGTGGCGAGAAGGTCACCGTCGAGATCCCCGTGCAGGCCGAGGGCGAGCTCGCCGCCGGTGGCAACCTGCTCGAGCACGTGCTCAGCACCCTTTCCGTCGAGGCCGAGGCCACCCACCTCCCCGAGGCCGTCTCGGTCTCCGTCGAGGGCCTGGAGGCCGGTGCCTCCGTCCTCGCCAAGGACATCACCCTGCCGAAGGGTGCGACCCTGGTGACCGACGCCGACGCCGTCGTCCTGCAGGTTCTGGCCGCGCAGGCCGAGGAGCCGGCCGCCGAGGGCGAGACCGAGGCCGCCGAGGGCGCCGAGGCCTGAGCCGTAGGCTCTGCTTGACGTGACGGGGTGACGGGCCGCACGGCCCGTCACCCCGTTTTTCGTATCTGGACGAGGAGACGTGGATCGGATGACCGACGACGCGAACGCGCCCTGGCTGATCGTCGGCCTCGGCAATCCCGGGCCGGAGTACGCGGCCAACCGTCACAACATCGGCTTCATGGTGGTCGATCTGCTCGCGGAGCGGATGCGCGGTTCGTTCAAGCGGGCCGGGAAGGCTCAGGCGCAGGTCGTCGAGGGCCGGATGGGCCCGCCGGGTCCGGCGAGCCGCCGGGTGATCCTGGCGAAGCCGATGTCGTACATGAACCTGTCGGGCGGTCCGGTGACGGCGCTGCGCGACTTCTACAAGGTGCCGACGGCGAACGTCGTGGCGGTCCACGACGAGCTGGACATCGACTACGGGGTGCTGCGGCTGAAGATCGGCGGCGGTGACAACGGGCACAACGGTCTGAAGTCGATGACGAAGGCGATGGGCGCGGAGTACCACCGGGTGCGGTGCGGGATCGGGCGTCCGCCGGGCCGGATGCAGGTCGCGGACTTCGTTCTGAAGGACTTCTCGTCGACGGAGCGCAAGGACCTGGACTGGTTCGTGGACCGGGCGGCGGACTCGGTGGAGTGCCTGGTGGCGGAGGGTCTGGAGCGCGCCCAGTCGGCGTACAACTCGTAGGGCCCTGGCGCCGGGAACGTACGACTGTACGATCGCGGGTCATGACGCACGTCCGTAACGCCGCCATGGCCCTCGTCGCCCTCCTGCTGCTCGTCGCGGGGGCCTGGGCGTCCTGGGATTCGGCCCAGCACGTCCTGCTCGCCAAGGGGCGGGAGCACGGCACGCTGACGGTGACCGGCTGCTCGGAGAAGACGTGCAGCGGCCGGTACGTGCCGGAGGACGCCGGCTTCCCGAGCCGGGCGCTGACGATCGCGCGGTCGGTCGCGGCGGAGCAGGGTGCGGTGATCCCGGTGGTGGTGAAGCCGGGGACGGACGAGGGCGTACGGACCGGCTGGGGCGGCGGTCTGCACGCGTGGCTGCCGCTGGGCGGGGCGCTGCTGCTCGCGGCGCCGCTGGTCGGCGGGGGGCTGCGGCTGCCGAGGACGGCCTGGTCGATGGCGGGCGCGGGCGGGGTGCTGCTCGTGGCGGCGTTCTTCGCGCTGTGAGAGTGGCTGAGAGCGGCTGAAGGTTGTGGCTTGATTCCGCCAATTTCCCGGCGCAATCGTTATGGACCTCTGCCTTAAGGATGACTTAAAGCGACGGATAGGCTGCCCCTCTGCCACCCCCCACGGCATCCCTCATCCCATAGATGGACGACTGCACATGCGACGCTCCCTCATCCCTGCCGCCGCACTTGTCGCGGCCATGGCAGGCTCCCTGGCTCTCGCTCCCGTGGCCTCCGCCCACGGCAGCAAGGGCGACAACGGCACGGTCAAGATCCACGAGTCGAAGACCGGCCAGGAGATCAAGGCCAATCAGCCGCACGTCTGCGAGTTCTACCTCGACGGCTTCAAGTTCGACAGCGCCCAGGAGATCTCCTGGGTCATCGACGGTCACCCGCCGACCGCCGACCTCAAGGGCCTCTCGGGCAAGCTGACGCTGGACGCCTCCGGCAACGGCCGCACCGAGGACATGAAGCTCCCCGACGGCCACTACAAGCTGGAGTGGACGTTCAACGGCGAGAACGGCAAGGCCAAGCAGAAGACCTTCTGGATCGACTGCGAGGACGAGCCCGGCACCCCCGGCACGGAGACCCCCGGTACGGAGACCCCCGGTACCGAGACCCCCGGTACCGAGACCCCGGGCACCGAGACCCCCGGCACGGAGACCCCCGGCACCGAGACCCCCGGTACCGAGACGCCCGCTCCGTCGGAGACCCCCGGCGCCTCCGAGACCCCCGGTGGCACCGAGTCGCCGTCCCCGTCCGCCCCCGCGGGTGAGACCGGTGGCAGCACCGACGGCAAGGACGGCAACCTCGCCGAGACCGGCGCCGGCGCCCCCGTCGGCGTGCTCGCCGCCGCCGCCGTGGCCCTCGCGGGCGTCGGCGCGTTCCTGGTGACCCGCCGCCGCAAGGCCCAGCAGGGCTGACGCACCCCGTCATGACGGAGCCCCCGCCGGATCCCCGGCGGGGGCTCTGTCATGCGTACGGGCCGGGCGTCAGCCGGTGTTGCGCAGGCCCGCGGCCACGCCGTTCACCGTGAGCAGCAGCGCCCGGGCGAGCAGCGGGTCGGGCTCCTCGCCGCGCTCGGCGGCGCCGCGCTGGCGGGCGAGCAGGGCGACCTGGAGGTAGGAGATCGGGTCCAGGTAGGCGTCGCGGATGGCGAAGGTCTGCTGGAGGACCGGGTTGGAGTCCAGGAGCTTCTCGCCGCCGGTGACCTTGAGGACCTCGGCGACGGTCAGCGCGTGCTCGGCCTCGATGGTGTCGAAGACGTGCTTGAGCTCGTCGGGGACGAGGGTGTCGACGTAGTGGCGGGCGATCCGCAGGTCCGTCTTCGCGAGCGTCATCTCGACGTTGGAGAGGAAGTTGCGGAAGAAGTGCCACCGCTCGTGCATCTCGCCCAGGACCGCGTCGAGGCCGGCCTCGCGCAGGGCCTTGAGGCCGGAGCCGACGCCGAACCAGCCGGGGACGATCTGCCGGGACTGGGTCCAGCCGAACACCCACGGGATGGCCCGCAGTCCGTCGAGGGAGACGCCGGAGCCGGGGCGGCGGGAGGGCCGGGAGCCCAGGTGCAGGTCGGCGAGCTGGTCCACCGGCGTCGACGCGAGGAAGTACGTCGGCAGGTCGGGGTCCTCGACGAGGCGGCGGTAGGCGGCGTGGGCGGCGTCGGAGACGACGTCCATGGCCGCGTCCCAGCGGGCGAGGGCCTCGTCGGACTGGCGCGGCGCGGTGTGCAGGGCGGAGGCCTGCAGGGTGGCGGCGACGGTCAGTTCGAGGTTCTCCCGCGCGAGGGACGGGATGAGGTACTTGTCGGAGATGACCTCGCCCTGCTCGGTCACCTTGATCTCGGCCTCCAGGGTGCCCCAGGGCTGCGCGAGGATCGCGTCGTGCGAGGGGCCGCCGCCGCGGCCGACGGTGCCGCCGCGGCCGTGGAAGAGGCGGAGCCGTACGCCGTAGCGGTGGGCGACGTCGCGGAGCCTGCGCTGGGCACGGTGGATCTCCCACTGGGAGGTGGTGATGCCGCCGAACTTGGAGGAGTCCGAGTAGCCCAGCATGACCTCCTGGACGTCGCCGCGGAGCGAGACGAGGCGCCGGTAGGAGGGGTCGGCGAGCATGCCGTCGAGGATGACGTCGGCGGCCTTCAGCTCGTCGGTGGTCTCCAGGAGCGGCACGATGCCGATCTTGGCCCAGCCGGCGTGGAGGTCGATCAGGCCGGCCTCGCGGGCGAGGACGGCGGCGGCGAAGACGTCGTCGGCGCCCTGGCACATCGAGATGATGTACGACTCGATGACCTCGGGGCCGAAGCGCTCGAAGGCCTGCTTGATGGTGTGGAAGACGCCGAGGGTCTTCTCGCCGGCGGCGTCGAGCGGGGCCGGGGTGGGGGCGAGCGGACGGCGCGAGCGGAGCTCCTTGGCGAGCAGCTTCTGCCGGTAGTCGCGCGGCATGTCGGCGTACCGCCAGGACTCCTCGCCGAGGCGGTCGAAGAGCTGCCCGAGGGTGTGGTGGTGGGCGTCGGCGTGCTCGCGGACGTCCATGGTGGCGAGCTGGAGGCCGAAGGCCGAGAGGGTGCGGATGGTGCGGTCCATCCGGCCGTCGGCGAACAGGCCGCCGCGGTGCTCGCGCAGCGAGGTCTGGATGAGGGTCAGGTCGTGGACGAGCTCGGCGGTGCCGAGGTAGTCGCGGCCGTCCTGGTGGGGGGTGCCGGAGGCGAGGCGCTCGCGGGTGTTGACGAGCTTCTGCCGGATGCAGGTGGCCTTGAGGCGGTACGGCTCCTCGGCGTTGAGGCGCTTGTAGCGGGGGCTGATCTCCGGGAGGAGCTCCAGGTCGCGCTGGAGGGAGTCCAGGAGTTCCTGGGTGGCTCCGGCGTAGCGGATGGAGTTGGAGAGCAGGCCGCGCAGGAAGTCGACGAGTTCGAGGGCGTCGGTGATGCCGTGCTCGTGCTGGAGGATCAGGACGTCCCAGGTCACCTGCGGGGTGACGTTGGGGTTGCCGTCGCGGTCGCCGCCGATCCAGGTGCCGAAGGTGAGCGGGCGGGTGCCGGAGGGCAGTTCGAAGCCGACGCGCTCCAGTTCGGCGGCGAGGTCCTCCAGGACGTCGCCGACGGCGCCGGCGTGCAGCTCGTCGAGGTAGTAGATGGCGTTGCGGGCCTCGTCGGCGGGCTCGGGGCGGACCACCCGGAGTTCGTCGGTCTGCCAGATGAGGTCGATGTTCTCGGCGAGCCGCAGGTCGTGGCGGCGCCGGTCGGCCTCGATGACCGGGGTCTCCAGGAGGGCGCCGATGCGGCGCAGCTTGTTGAGGACGGAGCGGCGGGCGGCTTCGGTGGGGTGCGCGGTGAAGACGGGCCGGACGTTGAGGTTCTTGACCGTCTCGCGGACGTGCTCGGGGTCGCCGTCCTTGAGCATGTCGGCGGTGCGGGCGAGCAGGCCGCCCTCGGCGGCGCGCTTCTCGCGCATCTCGCGGCCGCGGTGGACCTGCTCGGTGACGTTCGCGAGGTGGAAGTAGGTGGAGAAGGCGCGCACCAGCTTGGCGGCGGTCTCCAGTTCGACGCCGCGGAGCAGCTCGGCGGCTGCCTCGCCGTCCTCGCGGGTGAGGCTGCGGACCCGCTCGACGAGGTCGAGGAGTTCGTGGCCCTCCTGGCGGACGAGTGTCTCGCCGAGGAGGTCGCCCAGTCGGCGGATGTCGGCGCGCAGCTCGGCGCTGGCGGTGGGGGTCTGGTCGGCACTGCTCACAGGTGCGGCTCCTTGCAGTGTTTGAGCACGTCTGGAGGGGTACTGGAGGCTTGCGGACCGCGCTGTCCGACGCACCCAGGATAGGTGTCCACAGTGTGGTCGGCGGTCAGGGTCCCCTTGTGCCCCCTTGCCGCGCGCCACGGCGCTGCCATACTTACGACGCCGTAGGTTACGGAACCGTAGCCTCGCGCTCCCTCCGTGCCGTTCCGCTCCTTGTCTTCTCTTCTCCCTCACCCTCACATTCATCCCCAGGGGACGCCCATGACCACGAGTACCGAGTTGCCCGCGACCCGACAGGATCTGCCGTCCGCCACGCTCGGCGGGGAAAAGAAGCGGTCGATCGAGCAGATCACGCTGTTGCTGTTCATCACGGTGCCGTTCATCGCGCTGATCGCGGCGGTGCCGCTGGCCTGGAGCTGGGGCGGCGTGTCGTGGCTCGATCTGGGGCTGCTGGTGGCCATGTACTACATCGGCTGCCACGGCATCACGATCGGTTTCCACCGTTACTTCACGCACGGTTCGTTCAAGGCCAAGCGGCCGCTGCGGATCGCCTTGGCGATCATGGGCTCGCTCGCGGTGGAGGGTCCGCTGGTGCGCTGGGTGGCGGACCACCGCAAGCACCACAAGTTCTCCGACGCGGAGGGCGACCCGCACTCGCCGTGGCGGTTCGGCGAGACGGTGCCGGCCCTGATGAAGGGGCTGTGGTGGGCGCACATCGGCTGGATGTTCGACGAGGAGCGGACGCCGCAGGCGAAGTACGCGCCCGATCTGATCAAGGACCCGGCGATCCGGCGGATCTCGCGTGACTTCATCTTCTGGACGATGCTGTCGCTCGCGATCCCGCCGCTGGTGGGCGGTCTGGTGACGATGTCGTGGTGGGGCGCGTTCACCGCGTTCTTCTGGGGTTCGCTGGTCCGGGTCGCGCTGCTGCACCACGTGACCTGGTCGATCAACTCGATCTGTCACGCGGTCGGCAAGCGCCCGTTCAAGTCGCGGGACCGCTCGGGCAACGTGTGGTGGCTGGCCGTGCTGTCCTGCGGGGAGTCCTGGCACAACCTGCACCACGCGGACCCGACGTCGGCCCGGCACGGGGTGCTGCGCGGCCAGGTCGACTCCAGTGCGCGGCTGATCCGCTGGTTCGAGCAGGCGGGCTGGGCGTACGACGTGCGCTGGCCTGCGAAGGAGCGCATCGAAGCCCGCCGCCAGAGCGCGCCCGCAGACGCGGCATGATGGAAGACGTGGCGATCGACGGCAGGACCGGCAGCACCGGCAGTGGCGAGCAGAAGCCCCGGCGGGGGCGCCGGGTACGGATGACGGGCGCGGAGCGCCGGGAGCAGCTGCTGGACATCGGCCGGACGCTCTTCGCCGAGAAGGGCTTCGAGGGCACGTCCGTGGAGGAGATCGCGGCGAAGGCCGGGGTCTCCAAGCCGGTGGTGTACGAGCACTTCGGGGGCAAGGAGGGCCTGTACGCGGTCGTCGTCGACCGGGAGATGCGCCAGCTGCTCGACGGGGTGACGGGCGCGCTGACGGCGGGGCATCCGCGGGAGCTCCTGGAGCAGGCGGCGTTCGCGCTGCTCGACTACATCGAGAACTACACGGACGGTTTCCGGATTCTCGTACGGGACTCTCCGGTGGCGCAGTCGACGGGCACGTTCGCGTCGCTGATCAGTGACATCGCCACGCAGGTGGAGGACATCCTGGGCCTGGAGTTCAAGGCCCGGGGCTTCGACCCGAAGCTGGCGCCGCTGTACGCGCAGGCGCTGGTGGGCAGTGTGGCGCTGACCGGTCAGTGGTGGCTGGACGTCCGCAAGCCGAAGAAGGCGGAGGTCGCGGCGCATCTGGTGAACCTGGCGTGGCACGGCCTGGACGGTCTGGAGCCGAAGCCGCGGCTGATAGGGCACCGCAAGAGCTAGGCCGGTGCGGCCCGGTGGGGATATCTCGTTGATTCCCTGTCGTACCCGGGGGATATGCTCCGCGTACATCCGGTGGGGGGTCCGCCTTTCGCACGTGCGTTCCGCCGTGCCCGGCGTCAGACCCCTCGTTCCGGTCAACGGACATTTCTGATCCCTGGGGGGGATCTCTTGCGTTTCCTGAACTCCACGCGTGGCCGCCGCGTCGCCGCCTGCACCGCGCTGGCCCTCTCCGCCGGCATGCTGCTGGCGGGCCCGGCGTCGGCCGGCACGCCGGCCCCGGTGCCTTCGGCCGAGAAGAAGGCGTCCGCCTTCACGCCGCCGACGCTGCACCTCCCGAAGAAGGACGGCGCCCGTGCGGGTGCCGCCGCCGCGGGGGGCGTCCCGCTGACGCTGTCCGACCTGGACCAGGACGGCATCGACGACCTGATCTTCCGCGCGGTGGACGGCGAGCTGTACTCCAGCCCGTCCACGGCCGCCAACAGCACCTTCGACCTGTTCCGCTTCGAGGACGTCCCGAAGGACATCATCCCGATCGGCAACCAGGGCGGGAACACGGCCGAGCCGGAGGTGCTCGTCCTCTCGGAGAACGGCACCCTCACCCTCTACAGCGACGCCGACCCGGCCGGCACCCCGTACTCCTCGGTGGTCGGCGGCGGCTGGCAGGTCTACAACAAGGTCGTGTCGCCCGGCGACGTGAACGGTGACGGCCGCGCCGACGTGGTCGCCCGCACCCTGGACGGCGCGCTGTACCTGTACCTGGGCACCGGCAGCTCCTCGCAGCCGCTCTCTCCCCGTACGCCGATCGGCGGCGGCTGGAACATGTACGACCAGCTGGTGGGCCTCGGCGACGCCAACGGCGACGGCAACGCCGACCTGTACGCCCGCGACACCGTCGGCACCGGCACTCTGTGGTTCTACCCGGGCACCGGTGACAAGACGAAGCCGTTCGGCACCCGCAAGTCCGTCGGCGGCGGCTGGAACCTCTACAACCAGATCCTGCCCGGCGGGGGCGGCGACGTGATCGCCCGGGACGCCGTGGGCACGCTGTTCTACTACCGCGCCAACGGCAACGGGACCCTGGCCGCGCGCCAGCCGTTCTCCGCGACGGGCGACACGGCGGGCATCACGCAGTTCGCGGGCGCCGGCAACATCCCGTACACCGGCAAGGGCGGCGTCGCCGCGACGACCCCGGGCGGGGCGCTGTACTACTACGGCAACTCGACCACCGGGAAGCTGGAGTCCCGCTACCACGTCGAGAACGCGGGCGACGTCCGCGGGCTGTCCTTCGCGAACCTGTCCTCGCTGAACGCGGACGGTTTCTCGGACCTCGCCGTGCGGGTCGACGGCGACCCCGACGGCACCCTGTGGATCGAGGCCGCGGAGATCGGCGGCGGCTGGGGGATCTACAACGCGCTCGTCGGTCCCGGTGACCTGAGCGGTGACGGCAAGGGCGACCTGCTCGCCCGGGACCGTTCCGGCGTGCTGTACCTCTACAAGGGCGACGGCAAGGGTTCGGGCTTCGCAGGGCGGATCAGGGTCGGCAGCGGCTGGGGCGCGTACAACGCGATCCTCGGCGCGGGCGACTACACCGGTGACGGCCGCACGGACCTCGTGGCCCGCACCTCGGGCGGCGACCTGTACCTGTACGCGGGCACGGGCGTCGCGGCCTCCCCGTTCAAGTCCCGGGTGAAGATCGGCTCCGGCTGGAACACGTACTCCAAGCTGATCGCGCCGGGCGACCTGAACGCCGACGGCAAGGGCGACCTGCTGGGCACCGCGTCCAACGGCGACGTGTACCGCTACCTGGGCACGAGCCCGGGCAAGTTCTCCGCGCGGGCCAGGATCGGCACCGGCTTCGGGATCTACAACTCCCTGTCGTAGCCGTCCCGGCGGCGCACGCGGACGCCCCGCACCGAGGTTCCGGTGCGGGGCGTCCGCGCGTCTCAGGAGCTCTTGCGGGCCACCGCGAAGATGCGCCGGAAGGGGAAGACCGTGCCGTACGGGCCGGGCGGGTAGGCCTCGCGCAGCAGGTCGCGGTACTGGCCGAGGAAGGCGTCGACCGCCTCCTGGTCGTCGCCCAGGGCGGTGAGGACGGGCCGCAGCGCCGTGCCCTTGACCCAGTCGAGGACGGGGTCCTCGCCCTGGAGCAGCTGGCAGTACGTGGTCTCCCAGACATCCGTCTCGCAGCCGAGGTCGGTGAGGCGGGTGAGGTAGTCGGAGGCGTCGAGGATGTGGACGAAGCGGCGGCCCTGGTCGCCGAGGCGGGCGCGCCATTCCGGGGTCTCGCAGAGCTGGCCGAGCAGGGCGTGGCTGGGTGAGGTGAAGTTGCCGGGGACCTGGAAGGCGAGGGTGCCGCCGGGGCGGAGTCCGTCGATCCAGGCGGCGAAGGACTCGGGGTGGTTGGGCACCCATTGGAGGGCCGCGTTGGAGACGATCAGGTCGTAGGGCTCGGTGGGGGTCCAGTGGGCGGCGTCGGCGGGACGGAAGTCGATCCAGCCCCCGCCGCGGGTGGTGCCGGACCAGTCCTTCCCCGCCCGCTCCAGCATGTCGGGCGAGAGGTCGAATCCGGTGATGTGGGCGTCGGCCCAGCGGTCGGCGAGGAGGACCGTCACGTTTCCCGGGCCGCAGCCCAGGTCGGCGATGCGGGCGGGGCGGTCCTGGGCGGGCAGGTGCGGTATTCGGGCGAGCAGGTCGAGGAACGGCCGGGTCCGGTGGCCGGAGTGCCGGAGGTACTGCTGCGGATCCCACGTCGGTGCGGACGGTGCGGCGGTTTCCACGGAATGCATGTTCGAAGCCCCCTTGCTGGAACGAGTTACCGAAGCGGAACGGAGTTCCGGCCGGGTCCCTTCCCCATAGTCCAGGGAAATATATCTCCATATCAAGATACTCGACATCGAGAAACTCGAACCCAAGAGACTTTATGTCAACAGACCCTCTACACTGATCGTCATGGAGGACGAGGTCGACCGACTGGTCGCAGCATGGCGCCGCGAGCGCCCCGACCTCGACGTGGAACCGCTCGAGGTGCTCAGCCGCGTCTCACGGCTCGCCCGGCACCTCGACCGCGCCCGTCGGCTCGCCTTCTCCGAGCACCAGCTGGAGCCCTGGGAGTTCGACGTCCTCACCTCGCTCCGCCGGGCCGGCGCGCCCTACCAGCTCTCCCCCGGCCAGCTCCTGACCCAGACCCTGGTCACCTCGGGCACCATGACCAACCGCATCGACCGGCTCACCAAGAAGGGCCTCGTCGAACGGCTCCCCGACCCCAGCGACCGGCGGGGCGTCCTGGTCCGGCTCACCGCCGAGGGCCGCGACCGCGCCGACGAGGCGCTCGCCGGACTCCTCGCCCAGGAGCGCGCCATCCTGGCCCAGCTCTCCCGCGGCCAGCGCGGTGAACTCGCCGCGTTGCTACGCCAGCTGACCGCCCCGTTCGACAACGTCCCCGGCTAGCCCGGGCCCCGGGATCGCGGCCAGCGGCGCCTCGCCCAGCTGCGCCGGGCCCACCCCCGCCCGGCGGGCCAGCGCCACCGCCGCCAGGGTCGAGTGCACGCCCAGCTTCCCCAGCACGTTCTGCATGTGGGTGCGGACCGTGTGCGGGGACAGGAAGAGACGCTCGGCGACCGCCTTGCGGCCCAGGCCCGCGACCATGCAGCGCAGCACCTCCCGCTCCCGCGGGGTCAGCGACTCCACCAGGCGCTCGCTGTCCGTCCGGTGCTTGCGGGCCGCCGTCAGCTCCCGCAGGACGCCGGTGAGCAGCGCGGGCGGCAGGTGCGTCTCGTCGCGCAGCACCCCCCGGACCACCGCGAGGAGCCGCTGGAGCGAGCAGTCCTTCGCCACCCAGCCGGAGGCCCCGGCCTGGAGGGCGAGCGCGGCGCGGTGCGGGTCGTCCTTCTCCGCCAGGACGACGGTACGGACCGAGGGCTGGACCCCGCGCACCCCCGCGACCAGGGAGATCCCGTCGACGGCGCCCTCGGGGTCGTCCGGCACCGCGCGGGCCACGGCCCCGACGGGACCGGCGCCGAGCTCGGCGTCGACGAGCAGCACGTCGAACCTGCGGCCCTCCGCGGCGCCGCGCTCCAGGCAGCGCAGGGCGGCCGGGCCGCTTCCCGCGGCGGCGACGTCGACATCGGGCTCCGCGGCGAGCGCGGCGGCCAGCGATTCGGCGAAGACGCGGTGGTCGTCCACCACGAGGACACGGATACGTGCCACGGACACCCCCAAGTGTCGAGGAACGGAACCGACGCGGGCACGGCGCCGGAGGCGGGTCCGTCATACGCGCGGCCGCCGCCGTGCGTTGACTGTTACCCCGCTACCGGCGCCGTACCCGACCGGGTGTCGCCCCCTGAACAGCACCGGCCCCCACCGGCGCTGCCCCTCAGAGTAGGGGCGGGGCGTCGCGGTGGGGGCCGATTCGCGGAACTGTCCGAAGTCGTACGGGCGTACGCGGGGTGCCGTACCGGGGCGAACGGGGTGTCAGAGCCGGCGCGCACCCGCCGAGGGGACGGCCGGGAAGACGCCGGGGGCCGCGTGTCCGGCCTCGGTGAAGGCCTTCGTCACGGCGGTGGCCACCTCGTCGGCGCGGTCGGTGTCGACGAGGACGAGGGCGGAGCCGCCGAAGCCGCCGCCGGTCATCCGGGCGCCCAGCGCCCCGGCGGCATCGGCCGCCTCGACGACCAGGTCCAACTCCGGGCACGAGACCCGCAGGTCGTCCCGGAGGGAGGCGTGGCCCTCGGTCAGGACGGGGCCGACCGCCCGGACGTCCCCGGCGTCGAGCAGCGCGATCGTCCGCTCGACGCGGGCGTTGTCGGTGACGACGTGCCGCACATAGCGCCGGATCGTCTCGTCGCCCAGACGTGCGAGGGCTTCGGGCAGATGCGCGGCGCTCACGTCACGCAGGGACCGGGCGCCGAGCGCCCGCGCGCCGGCTTCGCAACCGGCGCGCCGCTCGGCGTACGCGCCGTCCCCGAGCGCGTGTTTCACCCGGGTGTCGACGACGAGCAGCCGCAGCCCCTCCCGGGCCAGGTCGAAGGGGACCTGGCGGCAGGAGAGGTCCCGGGTGTCCAGGTGGAGGGCGTGGCCCTCCTCCGCGCAGGCCGAGGCCATCTGGTCCATGACGCCGCAGGGGACGCCGACGAAGGCGTTCTCGGCGCGCTGGGCGAGCCGGGCGAGTGCGGGCCGGGAGAGGCCGAGGCCGAACAGGTCGTTCAGGGCGAGCGCGGTGACGACTTCGAGGGCCGCCGAGGAGGAGAGCCCGGCGCCGGTCGGCACGGTCGAGGTGAGGTGGACGTCGGCGCCGGCGACCGGGTGCCCGGCCTCCCGCAGCGCCCAGACGACACCGGCCGGGTAGGCCGCCCAGCCGCCGCCGGAGAGCGGTTCGAGGGCGTCGACGGTCAGCTGGACGATGCCGCCGTCGACGTCGGCGGAGTGCAGGCGCAGCACCCCGTCGTCGCGGCGGGAGACGGCGGCGACGGTGGTGTGCGGCAGCGCGAGCGGCAGCACGAAGCCGTCGTTGAAGTCGGTGTACTCACCGATGAGGTTGACCCGGCCCGGGGCGGCCCAGACGCCGTCGGGGGCGGTGCCGTAGAGCGCCTCGAAGTCGGCGGCGACGGTCATGCGTGGTCCCTCTCCTGCCGTGCCCGGGCGAACGCCCAGGCGTCGGCGACGACATCGGCCAGGTCGGGGCGGGACGGCGTCCAGCCGAGCCGCTCGCGGGCCGCCTCGGCGGAGGCGACGAGGACGGCGGGGTCGCCGGCCCGGCGCGGGGCGGTGATCTCGGGGATCGGGTGCCCGGTGACCTTGCGGACGGTCTCGACGACCTCGCGGACGGAGAAGCCGTTGCCGTTGCCGAGGTTGCAGATCAGGTGCTCCCCGGCGGGGACGCCGCCGGCCGTCATCGCGTCCAGCGCCAGGAGGTGGGCCTCGGCCAGGTCGGCGACGTGGATGTAGTCGCGGACGCAGGTGCCGTCGGGGGTGGGGTAGTCCTCGCCGTACACGGAGATCGCCTCGCGGTCGCCGAGGGCGACCTGGAGGACGAGCGGGACGAGGTGCGACTCGGGCGCGTGGCGTTCGCCGAGGGAGCCGTACGCCCCGGCGACGTTGAAGTAGCGCAGCGAGACGGCGGAGAGGCCGTGGGCGGCGCACTCGCCGCCGATCATGTGGTCGACGGCGAGCTTGCTCGCCCCGTAGGGGCTGGTGGGGGCGGTGGCCGCGGTCTCGGTGATCGGTACGGACGCCGGTTCGCCGTAGGTCGCGGCGGTGGAGGAGAAGACCAGCCGGCGGACTCCGGCGGCGCGCATCGCGGCGAGCAGGGCCATGGTGCCGCCGACGTTGTTCTCCCAGTACTTCTCGGGCCGGGTGACGGACTCGCCGACCTGGGAGTAGGCGGCGAAGTGCAGGACGGCGTCGTAGGAGCCGTCCAGCCACCGGGCCGCGTCCTGGACGCGGCCCCGGACGAACTCGGCGCCGGCCGGGACGGCTTCGGCGAAGCCGGTGGAGAGGTCGTCGAGGACGGTGACCCGGTGGCCCCGCTCCAGGAGGTGGGCGGCGACGACGCTGCCCACGTATCCGGCCCCGCCGGTCACCAGGTACCTCTGTGTCATGCGCTTGCCACCTCTCGGATGCGCCGGGCCGCGTCCTCCGGCCGTACGTCGTTCATGAAGGCGTCCATGCCGGACTCGGTGCCGGCGAGGAACTTCAGCTTGCCGGAGGCCCGTCGGACGGTGAAGAGCTCCAGGTGGAGCCCGAAGTCCTCGCGCCGGGCGTCCGTGAACGGCGCCTGGTGCCAGGCGGCGATGTAGGGCGTCGGCGGCTCGTCCGGGCCGAAGATCCGGTCGAAGCGCCTCAAGAGTTCCAGGTAGACCTGTGCGCACTCTGTGCGGGCGGCGCCGTCGAGGGCGAGGAGGTCGGGCACCCGCCGCTTGGGGTGGAGGTGCACCTCGTACGGCCAGTGCGCGGCGTACGGCACGAAGGCGATCCAGTGCTCGGTCTCCAGGACGACCCGGTCGCCGTCGGCGCGCTCGCGGTCGACGACGTCGTCGAAGAGGTTCCGTCCGGTCTCGGCCCGGTGCTCGTCGATCCGGCGGCGCATGGCGGCCGTCCGGGGGGTGACGTAGGGGAAGGCGTAGATCTGGCCGTGCGCGTGGGGCAGCGTGACGCCGATCTCGGCGCCCCGGTTCTCGAAGCAGTAGACCTGCTCGACGCCGGGGAGCGCGGAGAGCGCGCCGGTGCGGTCCGTCCAGGCGTCGAGGACGAGGGAGACCCGTTCCTCGGTGAGGTCGGCGAAGGACTGGGTGTGGTCGTCGGTGAAGCAGACGACCTCGCAGCGGCCGACGCCGCCGGAGAGGGAGGGGAAGCGGTTCTCGAAGACCGCGACCTCGTAGCTCTGCTCGGGGATCTCGCTCTCGCGGCCGTCCCGGGCGGGGCAGAGCGGGCAGGCGTCGGCCGGCGGGTGGTAGGTGCGGGCCTGCCGGTGCGAGGCGATGGCGACGTGGTCGCCGGTGAGGGCGTCGAGGCGGATCTCGGAGCGGGAGTCCACGGGGGTCAGGGGGCGGGGGTCGACGGCGGTGCGGACGGTGTCCCCGCGCGTGTCGTAGTAGATCAACTCGCGCCCGTCGGCGAGCGTGGTGACGGTCTTCTTCACGGATGCCCTCAAAAGAAACGCCGGTATCGAACAGAACCACTCACAAGGAATCACATTCCAACATCGCCGTCAACGGTGAAGCCCGGCCCCGCCCATGACGGAGCCGGCCGGACCCGACCTCAGAAAGACCCGCGCGGCCCCGGCAACGCCCGGTCGAGCAGCCCCGTACGCGCCGCGAGGGCCGCCGCCTCCAGGCGCGAGCCCACCCCCAGCTTCATCAGCACCCGCTGCACATGCGTCCGCGCCGTGCTCGGCGCGATCCCCATCCCCGCCGCGATCAGCCGGGTGTCCTCCCCCTCCGCCACCCGGACGAGGACCTCCACCTCCCGCTGCGTCAGCAGCCGCAGCAGCCGCTGCCCCTCGTCGTCCGGCTGCGCCGAGGGGTGCAGCAGCTCCGCGAAGGCCGACTGCAGCAGCTGCGGCGCCACCGCCGACTCCCCCGCCCGCGCCTTCACCAGGGCCCGCTCGACGCCCTCGATGCGCTCGTCGTGCCGGACGTACCCCGAGGCCCCGGCCGCGAAGGCCGCCGCGATACCGCGCGGCGACGGAACCGGGCCGAGCACCACGACCGCCACCTGCGGCCGCTCCCGCTTGATGCGGACGACCGGGTCGAAGGCCCCCGGCTCGGCGGGGGCCGCCGTGCCGAGCAGACAGACCTCCGGCGCCCGGCTCACCACGAGCTCCGCCGCGCCCGCCACCGGCGCGGCCGCCGCGAGCACCCGGTGCCCGCGCAGCTTCAGCGCCGAGGCCAGCGCCTCCGCGAGCAGCCGGTGGTCGTCCACCACCACGAGCCGTACGCCCATCCCGGTCATCCCCCACATCCTCCGGGCCCGCCGCTCCCCGGCGGCCCTGACCCGGCAAGCTACACGCTCCCCCGCCCGCCATCGCCCCAACCGCGGCCACGGGACCCGCGCGGGCGACGGATTCCCCCTCCCCGGTGACGGACCGGCCCCGTCACCGAAAACGCGCGGGGCCCCTCCGGATCACCGGAGGGGCCCCGCGGGGGTCGTGCGCGCCGTCAGTGCCCGACGCCGTAGGAGACCACCAGGTACCGCTTGTCCGTCGAGCCCGACCTGGCCTTGCTCACCAGGGTGCCCGCGATGAACAGCCGGCCCTCGCCGTAGAGCAGCTCCGCGCCGTTGAGGCTGAAGCTCGTCTCCATCTCGCGGATCGAGCGCTCCCCCGGGTTCTCCAGGAGCAGCGTCTCCTTCATCGTGCCGCCGTTGATCGACACGATCCGGCCGCCCTTGTCGTACGGCGGCTCCTTGTACGCGATGAGGTCGCCGCCGTCCATGCGCAGCGGGACGAGGTTGTACTTGTCGCCCGCGTCCGCCTTCTCCGGCACCGTCCTGCCGGTGGTCAGGTCGAACGCGATGATCTCGTTCGTCTCGTCGCCGTACTCGCCGGTGGAGCCCTCGTGCTCCTCGGTCGGCACGTACAGCCGCCCGTTGCCGACGAGCACGTACTGGCAGGACTCGACCTTGGTCGAGCGGCAGCGGCCCGCGTACTGGTCGGCGTCCGCCGTGATCTTCGCCTTCAGCTTCCCGGTCTTCTCGTCGATCGAGAAGAAGTCCGAGATGCCGCTGCCGTCCCCGGCGGTCTCGCCGACGTCGGCCGCGACGACCAGCGGCTTCGTGGAGACCACCGAGGCGTACTTCACGCCGGTCGGCATCTTGTACTGGGAGATCGGCGCGCCCGACACCGGGTCGAGGTTCTGCACCATCACGTACTGGGAGTCGTACGAGGAACCGCACTTGCGGACCGCGACGAGACCCTCGCCGCCGCCGTACCCCAGGTCGTAGCAGCCCTGGTCGTTGGCCTGGGGCTTCCAGCGCGGGTTGCCGTTGGCGACGTCGAAGGCGGCGCCGCCGTCGGTGCCGCCGGCCGCGACCGTCTTACCGCTGAGCGAGACCTCGGAGAAGCGGACCTTCTGGTCGCCGGCGGTGCCGCCGGTGACCGAGGTGGACCACAGCAGCTTGCCGGTGACGAGGTCGACCATGCCGACCTCGGTGCACTGCTGGAAGTAGCGGGGCGCGACCCGCTTCTTCGCCTCGAAGAGGATCGGCACCTTGTTGTCGGCGGTCTTGTGCCGGGAGGCGCCGCAGACCTGACCGGTCAGCGGAAGCGTCCACAGGACCGTGCCCTTGTCCCGGTCGTAGCCGACGACCGAGTTGAGGCCCGTCTTCACGTACGCCTTGTCGGTGAGCCAGGAACCGGAGAAGTCGGTGACGTCCGGGACGGTCGGTGCGGGGACCGAGAAGGCCAGCTTCGCCGAGGTGTTGGCGGACGCCTTCTCCTTGCCGTCGCCGCCGAGGCCGCTGTTGGCGCCGCCGGTCTTCCCGCCGTCACCGCCGCCCGTGCCCTGCGAGGTGCCGCCGGTGCCCTTGGCCTCGTCGTCCTTGCCCTCGCCGCCGCCGGAGTTGGCGTACCAGATGCCGGCGCCGACGATCAGGACGACCGCGACGACCGCCGCGATGACGATCTGCAGCTGCGCCGACAGCTTCCCCCGCCCGCCGCCGGCCACCGGGGCCTGCACGGTGGTGGGAGCGGGCTGCTGGTAGCCGCCGTAGGGCGGCTGCTGCGGCGCCGGGTAGCCGTACGGGGGCTGCGCGGGCTGCTGGTAGCCGCCGCCGTAGGGCTGCTGGGGCTGCGTGGGCGGCTGCTGCGGATAGCCCTGCCCGGGGTCGGGCTGCGGCTGCTGCGGATAGCCGTAACCCGGCTCCGGCTGCTGCGGGTAGCCGTACCCGGGGGCCGACTGCGGCGGCTGCGGGTAGCCGTAACCGGGCTCCGGCTGCTGCGGGGGCGGCGGCGTGGGGGCGCCGAAGCCGCCCTGCGGGGGGTCCGGGGGCTGGTTCGGCGGGGGAGGGGGTGGCTGCGTCATCGGTCGGTGCACCTCACTTGCTGAACGCCATCATCGTCTTGACCTGCTTCTCTTCCGTGTCGTTCGACGCGGAGACGCGCCCGCTGGCCACGACGAAGGTGCCGCCGCTGTAGGCGTACCCCGGGCTGTAGAAGCTGTTCTCGATCTCGGCCGTCGACGCCGGGTGCTGGAGGACGACCTTCGGCGCACCGCCGGCCGCGGCGATCGTCGCGACGGCGCCGCCCGTGTCGTACGCCGGGTCCACGTAGACCAGGACCTCGCCGCCCTCCATGCGCAGCGGCATCATGGACTGCTTGCCGGGCGCCTTGGAGCGCCACTTGGCCTTGCCGGTCGTCAGGTCGAAGGCGACGACCTCGTTGGGCGTGCCGTACCCGGTCTCGGTGGCCATGTAGAAGGTGTTCGCGTCGGCGGCGACACCCGTGCAGCCCTGGAGGTTCTTGCCGAAGATGACGAACCCGCCGCCGCAGGACGGGGCGAACTTGTCCTTGCCGCCCTGGATCTGCGAGCGCAGCGAACCGTTCGGGTTGAGCGCGAAGATGGTCCACTTCTTCTGCTCGCGCTGGGTCGCGGAGACGACGAGCGGGTCGATCGAGTAGACCCGGTCGACCTCCCAGTCGGCCTCCAGCTTGAAGGTCCACGCGGCCTTGCCGGTGTTCGGGTCGACCTGGCTGACGCCCTGGACCTTCTTGGCGCCGCCCGTGGAGCAGTCCACGGCCGCGATCAGCTTGCTGCCACCCGCGTACGCGAACGGCTTGCAGCCGGTGGTGGCGCCGGTGAAGAGCTGCTTGCCGTCGGCCAGCGAGAAGCCGTAGGCGCTGCTGCTGCCGGAGACGGTCAGGGTGTTGCCGCTGATGGACAGGGTGTTGTCCGAGAAGGCGAACAGGCCCTTGGGCTTGGGGACGGCCTTCTTCCAGCCGGCCTTGCCGGTCTTCAGGTCGACCTGCTGGAGCGAGGTGCACTTGGCGCCGTCCTTGGCGCTCTCGGCGTACGCGAAGACCATGACGCCGTTCGCCGAGGGGCTCGCGGGCGCGGCGCAGAGCGGGAACGGCACGTCGAGGTGCCACTTCACGGACCCGTCCGCCAGGCTGTAGCCGTCGATGCCCTTGTACATGGCCTTGACGACGGTGTCGCCGACGATCCACGGGCCGAGCACGTCGGAGCCGTTGCGGGGCAGGTCGACGTCGTTCTTGAGCAGCCAGTTGACCTTGGCCTCGCCGTCCTTGCGGCCGGCGTTGAGGTCTTCCTCGCCGTTGCGGCCGTCCCCGCTGCCGTCGCCCTTGTCCACCGACTCGGTGGGCTTGGGGGCGCCGGAGGAGGAAGGGGCGGTGGCGGTCGGCTTGGCGATCGGGTCCTTCTCGTCGTCACCGCCGACGACGGCCCAGGTGGTGACGGCGGCCACCAGGACGGCCGCGGCGGCCACGGCGGCGACGAGACCGGTACGGCCCTTGAAGGGGCCGCCGCCGGAGGGCGGCGGGGTGGGCGCGCCGGGGTAGCCGGGCTGGCTGGGGTATCCGCCGTAAGGGTTCTGCTGCTGGCCGTACGGGCCCGCCTGCTGCTGCCCGTAACCGGACTGGCCCTGCTGGGCGTAGCCCGGCTGTCCCTGCTGCGGGTAGCCGTACGGCGGCTGCTGTCCGTACGGGCCGGGCTGCCCCGGCTGACCGGGCTGGCCCTGCTGCGGGTAGCCGTAACCCGGCTGCGGCTGCTGCCCGTACGGGCCGGGCGCGGCCGGCGGCGCGGTGGGCGGCGCACCCGGCGGGGTGCCGGGCGGGCCCGCCGGCGGCGGCGGGGTCTGCGGTGCCTGCGGCGGGACGGGCGGCACGGGCGGCACACCCTGGGGCGGGCCCTGGTTCGGATCCTGGGGAGCTCCGAAGCCCCCCGGCGGCTGGTTGCTGGGCGGCTGGGTCATCAGCGGTTCCCCCTTGACGTGAGCGGGTTTTCTTTCTACCACTCACGGCACGGCGCAAAAGCGACCGGTCCGCCCCTTGTACCCAAGGGAGGACCGGCCTGTGATGCCCTCGTTATGCGTCCTCGGCCAGTTCGAGCCAGCGCATCTCCAATTCCTCGCGTTCACCCGCGAGTTCCCTGAGCTCCGCGTCGAGCTTCGCCACCAGCTCGAAATCGGTGGCGTTCTCGGCGATCCGCGCGTGCAGCTTGCCCTCCTTGTCGGAGAGCTTGTCGAGCTGCCGCTCGACCTTCTGCAGCTCCTTCTTCGCGGCGCGGGCGTCGGCGGCGGAGACACCGGCCTTGGCCTGCGCGGGCGCGGCGGCCGGCGCCGGGACGGCCGCCTCGATCATCGCGCGGCGCCGCTCCAGGTACTCGTCGATGCCGCGCGGCAGCATCCGCAGGGTCCGGTCGCCGAGCAGGGCGAGCGTCTTGTCGGTGGTGCGCTCGATGAAGAACCGGTCGTGGGAGATGACGACCATGGAGCCCGGCCAGCCGTCGAGGAGGTCCTCCAGCTGCGTCAGGGTCTCGATGTCGAGGTCGTTGGTGGGCTCGTCGAGGAAGAGGACGTTCGGCTCGTCCATCAGCAGGCGCAGCAGCTGCAGCCGGCGGCGCTCACCACCGGAGAGGTCGCCGACGGGCGTCCACTGCTTCTCCTTGGAGAAGCCGAACTGCTCGCAGAGCTGTCCGGCGGTCATCTCGCGGCCCTTGCCGAGGTCGACCCGGTCGCGGACCTGCTGGACGGCCTCCAGGACCCGCAGGGTGCCGGGGAGCTCGGTGACGTCCTGGGACAGGTAGGCGAGCCGGACGGTCTTGCCGACGGTGACGCTGCCGGCGGCGGGCTGCGTCTCGCCCTGGGTGACGGCCGCGTCCGCGAGCGCACGCAGGAGTGAGGTCTTGCCCGCGCCGTTGACACCGACGAGACCGATGCGGTCGCCGGGGCCCAGCTGCCAGGTGAGGTGCTGGAGGAGGGTCTTGGGACCGGCGGTGACGGTCACGTCCTCCAGGTCGAACACGGTCTTGCCGAGCCGGGCGTTGGCGAACTTCATCAGCTCGGACGTGTCGCGCGGCGGCGGCACGTCGGCGATCAGCTCGTTGGCCGCCTCGATGCGGTAGCGGGGCTTGGAGGTACGGGCCGGGGCGCCGCGCCGCAGCCAGGCCAGCTCCTTGCGCATCAGGTTCTGCCGCTTGGTCTCCTCGGTGGCTGCGATGCGCTCGCGCTCGGCCCGGGCGAAGACGTAGTCGGAGTAGCCGCCCTCGTACTCGTGCACGGCACCGCGCTGCACGTCCCACATGCGGGTGCAGACCTGGTCGAGGAACCAGCGGTCGTGGGTGACGCAGACGAGGGCGGAGCGGCGGTCCTGGAGGTGCTTGGCGAGCCAGGCGATGCCCTCGACGTCGAGGTGGTTGGTCGGCTCGTCCAGGACGATCAGGTCCTGGTCCTCGATGAGCAGCTTGGCGAGCGCGATGCGGCGGCGCTCACCACCGGAGAGCGGGCCGATGACGGTGTCCAGGCCGTTCTCGAAGCCGGGCAGGTCGAGCCCGCCGAACAGGCCGGTCAGCACGTCGCGGATCTTGGCGCTGCCCGCCCACTCGTGGTCGGCCATCACACCGATGACCTCGTGCCGGATGGTGGCCTTCGGGTCGAGCGAGTCGTGCTGGGTGAGCACGCCGAGCCGCAGCCCGCCGCTGTGGGTGACGCGGCCGGTGTCGGCCTCCTCCAGCTTGGCGAGCATCCGGATGAGGGTGGTCTTGCCGTCGCCGTTGCGGCCCACGACCCCGATCCGGTCCCCTTCGGAGACGCCGAGCGAGACGCCGTCGAGCAGTGCACGTGTGCCGTACACCTTGCTGACGGCCTCGACATTGACCAGGTTGACGGCCACTTTGACTCCTGTACGGGGGGATGGATCGACTCCCAGGGTAGACGCCCGGGGCGGTGCGACGGCCTGCGGTGACCGCCGCTAGCAGCGGACGAGCGAACCGCTGTCCAGGCTGGACTTCTCGCTGAACAGCCAGCCCTCGGTCTTCGTGCCCTCGATGCGGCCGTAGATCCACTTGTTGCCGTAGGCGTTGGTGACGTAGCAGTGGTAGTAGACCTTCACCCCGGACTTGATCGCGGTCGAGGCGGAGCACTCCGCGTACGGCCCGGCGTAGAGGTGGGAGTTCTGCGTCATCCGCCCGTAGCCGTCGCTGCGGTTCGAGTGGGCCCAGCCGGTGCACGCCGTCGGGACGGGGGTCGGTTCCTTCGCCGTGGAGCCGGGCGTCGGCTTCGCGGAGGCGGACGGGGTCACGGCCGGTGCGCCGGGCTTCACCGTGGACGGCTTCGCTCCCGGAGCGGCGCCGGTGGCTCCCGGCGTCGCCGTGGGCCGCTTGCCGGGGCCGTCCGTCGCCTTCGACGGCGGGGCGGTCGGGGTCTCCTGGGGGTCCATGGACGTCAGGTCCCCCGGGGCGGTCGGGCCGCCGCCCTTGTCGGAACGGTCGCCGCCGGCCGACGCGCTCGCGGCGGGCAGCGCGGTGCCGCCGCCGCCCTCGTCGCCGCCCGACGCCATCACGGCGTAGCCGACGCCGCCCCCGGCGATCACGACGGCGGCCGCGGCGGCGAGGACGGTACGGGTCCGGCGCCGCCGCACGGGCACGCTCTCGGTCCGAGCCCCACCGGCCACACCGAACGGCTGCGGCTGCGGCTGCGCCTGCGCCTGCGCTTGCGGATACCCATGGTTGGCACCGGCCACGTGCGGCTGGCCGGGGGCCGGGGCGGGGGCCTGACCGTACGCGGGCGTCGGCGGCTGCGCCTGGCTGAAGGCGGCGGGGGCGGCGTAGCTGGAGCCGGGGAAGGGGCCCGGGCCGGGGGCTGGGACCTGGCCCGGGGCCGGGACCTGCCCCGAGGCCGGGACCTGGCCCGAGGCCGGGACCTGGCCCGAGGGCGCGACCTGGCCCGAGGCCGGGACCTGGCCCGAGGCCGGGACCTGGCCCGAGGCCGGGACCTGGCCCGAGGGCGCGACCTGGTGTGGGGCCGGGGCTTGGGCCGAGGGCGCGACCTGGTGTGGGGCCGGGGCTTGGGCCGAGGGTGCGGCCTGGTGTGGGGCCTGGGCTTGGGCCGAGGGTGCGGCATGGTGTGGGGCCTGGGCCTGGACCGAGGGTGCGGGCTGGTGTGGGGTGGCGGGGGGCGTGGTGCTGGTGGCTATCGCGGCCAGCAGGGCTCGGGCCTGGGAGGCGTCGGGGCGCTGGTTCGGGTCCTTGGCCATCAGGGCGCGCAGGACCGGCGCGAGGGGGCCCGCCCGGCGGGGCTCGGGGAGCGGTTCGCCGACGATGGCGGCGAGCGTGGACCAGACCGAGGTGCGGCGGAACGCCGACGCGCCCTCCACGGCCGCGTACAGCGTCATGCCGAGCGCCCAGATGTCCGAGGCGGCCCCCGGCTGCTGTCCCTGCGCGCGCTCCGGCGGCAGGTAGTCGAGGGAGCCGACGATCTGACCGCTCTGGGTCAGCTTGGCCACGGCCTCGTCGCCGGCGGCGTCCATGCTGGCGATGCCGAAGTCGGTGAGGACGACCCTCCCCCAGCCCGTCCCGCCGCGCCCGCCGCGCTCCAGGAGCACGTTCCCCGGCTTGACGTCCCGGTGCAGGACCCCGGCCCGGTGCGCCGCGTCCAGGGCGTCCATCAGTTCGGCGCCGATCGCGGCCACCTCGCGCGGGTCAAGCGGGCCGCGTTCCGTGAGGACCTGGTCGAGGGAGGGTCCGTCGACCAGCTCCATGACGATGACGGGCAGCCCGCGTTCCTCGACGACGTCGTGCACGGTGACGACGCCGCCGTGCCGGATCCGGGCGGCGGCCTGCGCCTCCCGCCGCATCCGGACCCGCAAGGCGGCCAGTTCCTCGGCGGAGGCGTCGCTGTAGGCGCGCAGGACCTTCACGGCGACCTCACGGTTCAGGACCTGGTCCACGGCTCTGGCGACCACACCCATGCCGCCGCGACCGATGGTCGCGGTGACCCGGTAGCGGCCGCCCAGAGTCGTGCCGACCAGCTCCGTGCCGTTCGCCCCCGTCACCTGTCACGCTCCGATTCGTCGTCCTTCGCGGTCGCCTCGCGGCGGCCCCCAGCGTAGGCGTACGCCGGGAGGCGCCCGGCGCGGACCCCGCGCCGGGGCGTCAAAGGCCTGACAGGTCAATGGTCCTGACTGCTGGTCAGTCGCGCCCGGCCGTGCGGCCCGCCCGTTCGACGAGCAGCCAGCCCACGAGGGCCATGGCGACGGCCGCCGGGGCCGTGACCGGGACGGCGATCAGGGTGGCCGCGTGGCCGGTCAGCAGGCCGCCGAAACCGGTGAGGGAGAGACCGAGGACGCCGAGCAGGGCGAGGGTGATGCCGGCGGCCGCGACGGGGCCGCCCGCGTCGGAGGCCGGGGCGGGCGGGACGGGGGCCTCGAAGCGGCGGAAGACGGCCACGAGGAGCGCCGTGAGGAGCCCCGCGGCGAGGAAGCGGACGGGGACCTGGGCCCACCAGGCGGCCGTCGCCGGGGCCGGCAGCTCCGCACCGAGGCCGAGCATCACCCCGTACACCCCGAGCATCGCCGTCAGGTGCCAGAGGAAGGCGGTCATCGCGACCCCGTTGGCGGCGACCACCGCCCGCCACACCCCGGCGCGGGCGACGAACCGGGCCCCGGGGCCCCTGAGCAGCTCGACGGCGCCGACCAGCCACAGGCCGTGGCAGAGCAGGGCCAGGGTCGGCGGCGCCATGTTGGAGACCTTCTCGCCGGGCATGCCCACCATGGACAGCGGGTACGGCCCGAGGGCGACGAGCGCCGTCGCGCCGAGCAGGCCCGCGCCGGCGAGGAGGGCCGGGCGGCGGATCATGCCGTCGGCGCGCAGGAAGCCCAGCTGGTGGACCGCGAGCCAGACGAACGCGAAGTTCAGGAACTCGACGAACGGCACGTCCGCCGCGAACCGCAGCATGTCCACCGCGACCGCGCCGCCGGCGAGCGCGGCGAACGCGCCCCACCCCCATCGTTCGTGCAGCCGCAGCAGCGGCGGGGTGAAGGCGACCATCGCCAGGTAGATCCCGATGAACCAGAGCGGCTGGGTGACGAGCCGCAGCGCGACGCCGGTGAGCCCCCCGTCCGCGCCGGACAGCTGGAGCACCAGCGCGGCGGCGCCCCAGACCCCCACGAACACCATCGTCGGCCGCAGCAGCCGCTGGAGCCGGGCCCGCAGGAAGGCCGCGTACCGGGGGCGGGACCGATGGGCGAGGGCGTGCGAGAAGCCGCCGACGAAGAAGAACACCGGCATCACCTGGAACGCCCAGGTCACCACCTGGAGTCCGGGGACGACGGCGAGCAGGTTGCCGACCTGCCCGTCGGCGGTGACGGCCGCCATCAGCCAGTGCCCGAGCAGCACGACGGCGAGCGAGGCGACCCGGAGCAGGTCGACGTACCGGTCCCGCGTCGCGGGCGTGGCGGCGGCGAGTTCGCGAGCGCTGATTCCCATGGCCGTACGGTCCCGCGCCGGGCCGGACGTACGACAGGGTGCGGATACTCAACCGCCCGGTGAGTACCCACCGCGCCCGCCCCGTCCGCCATGCCCCCGACGCCCGCCCGCGCCCACTGCCAACCGGCCCCATGCGGTCGGCCACGCGGGCGACCCTCCGGCCCCGGCTGCCGGACCTCGTCGCTGACGACCCGTCATGTTCTCCTCAGGTCATCACCCCCGCCACCCCGCCCTTCGAAGGAGAACCCCGTGCCGAGACACCCACGCCTGGAGGCCGTCGCCGCCGCGACCGCCGCCCTCGCCGTCGTCGCCGCCGGACCCGCGACGGCCGGCGATCCGACCGTGTCCGACCCCCGTGTCGTCGCCCACTTCGACTTCGCCGCCGGGCAGAACGCGGAGAACATCGCCCTCGAACCCGACGGCTCCGCCGACATCACCTTCGTCTTCGCCCGTCAGGTGGCCCGCGTCACCAAGGAGGGCGTCACGACGATCCTCGCCACGCTGCCCGAGGTGCCGGACGCGCAGACGCCCGTCGGCGGGGCCGTCGTCCTCGGCATCGCCCGCGCCCACGACGGCACGCTGTACGTCGCCTACGCCACCGGCACCGCCGAGACCGGCATCTGGCGCATCGGTCCCGGCGGCGGCGCGCCCGAGCAGATCGCGCAACTGCCCGCCGACAGCTTCCCCAACGGCCTCGCCCTCGACGAGAAGTGCGCCACCCTGTACTCCGCCGACTCGGCGCGGGGAGTCGTGTGGAGCGTGCCGCTGGACGGGGGCGACCCCACCGTCTGGGCCTCCGGGGCCGCGCTGGAACCCACCGCGGAGATCCCGTTCGGCGCCAACGGCATCAAGGTCCACGAGGGTGCCGTCTGGGTGTCCAACAGCGCCCGTGCGACGCTGCTGCGCATCCCGGTCGGGCCTGGCCCCGACCGCGCGGCCGGCCCGGTCGAGACCCGGTCGACCGGGCTCACCGGGATCGACGACTTCGCCTTCACCGGGCACGGCGACACGGTCCTCGCCGCGCTGAACCAGGTCGACAAGCTGGAGCTCGTACGGCCCGACGGCACGCACAAGACCGTGCTCACCGGCGCGGACGGCCTCGACAACCCGACGTCCGTCGCGGTCCGCGCCAAGACCGTCTACGTGAACAGCGCGGCCTTCTTCAACGCGCAGGACCCGGACCCGAACCTCCTCCTGGCCCGCATCACCAAGAACAAGCGCTAGAGAACCGTCGCGCCCGGTGCCGGGGAGGTCGCCGTGCGGGCCGTGCGGCAGGTGCCCGAGGCGGTCAGGGCGGCGGCGACGGCCGCCGCCGTCTCCGCGTCCTTCACCAGGAACGCCGTCGTCGGGCCCGAGCCGGAGACCAGGGCCGCGAGCGCGCCGGCGTCCGTGCCCGCCGCGAGGGTCGCGGCGAGCGACGGGCGCAGGGAGAGCGCCGCGGCCTGGAGGTCGTTGGCCAGGGCGGCCGCGAGCGCGGTCGTGTCGCCGGTGCGCAGGGCGTCCAGGAGGAGCGGGGAGGCGGCCGGCTCGGGCACCTCGACGCCCTCGGTGAGACGGTCGAACTCGCCGTACACGGCGGGCGTCGACAGGCCGCCGTCGGCGGCGGCGAACACCCAGTGGAAGCCGCCGCCGACCGGGAGCTCCGTCAGCCTCTCGCCGCGTCCGGTGCCGAGCGCCGCCCCGCCGACCAGGCTGAACGGCACGTCGGAGCCGAGTTCCGCGCAGATCTCCAGGAGCACCTCGCGGGGCGTGTCCAGGCCCCACAGCGCGTCGCACGCGAGCAGGGCGCCCGCGCCGTCCGCGCTGCCGCCGGCCATGCCGCCGGCGACGGGGATGTCCTTCCTGATGTGCAGGTGCACGTCCGGGGAGACGCCGTGCCGGGCGGCGAGCAGCTCGGCGGCCCGCGCGGCGAGGTTGGTGCGGTCGAGCGGCACCTTGTCGGCGTCCGGGCCCTCGCAGGTGATCGTCAGTCCGGCGGCGGGGGTGGCGGTCACCTCGTCGTACAGGGAGACGGCGAGGAAGACGTTGGCCAGGTCGTGGAAGCCGTCGGGTCGGGCCGCGCCGACCGCCAGCTGGACGTTGACCTTGGCGGGGACCCGTACGGTGACGCTGCCGGGAGCACTCACTTCTGCTTCGCCTCCGCGATCCGCGCGAACTCCTCCACGGTCAGTCCCTCGCCGCGCGCCTGCGGCGAGATCCCGGCCTTCACCAGGGCCTCCTCGGCCGCGGCGGGCGAGCCCGCCCAGGTCGCGAGGGCCGCGCGCAGGGTCTTGCGGCGCTGTGCGAAGGCCGCGTCGACGACCGCGAAGACCTCCTGCCGGGTGGCGGTGGTCGCGAGCGGCTCGGCGCGGCGGACCAGCGAGACGAGACCGGAGTCGACGTTCGGCGCGGGCCAGAAGACGTTGCGGCCGATGGCCCCGGCGCGCTTGACCTCCGCGTACCAGTTGGCCTTGACGGAGGGGACGCCGTACACCTTGTTCCCGGGCTTGGCGGCGAGCCGGTCGGCGACCTCGGCCTGGACCATGACGAGGGTCCGCTCGATGCTGGGGAAGCGCTCCAGCATGTGCAGCAGGACGGGCACGGCGACGTTGTACGGCAGGTTGGCGACGAGCGCGGTCGGCGGCGGACCGGGCAGCTCCTCGACGTGCATCGCGTCGGAGTGCACGAGCGCGAAGCGGTCGGCGCGGGCGGGCATCCGGGCGGCGATCGTCGAGGGCAGCGCGGCCGCGAGCACGTCGTCGATCTCGACGGCCGTCACGCGGTCCGCGGCCTCCAGGAGGGCCAGGGTGAGGGAGCCGAGACCGGGTCCCACCTCCACGACGACGTCGTCGGGCCGTACCTCGGCCGTGCGGACGATCCGCCGGACGGTGTTGGCGTCGATGACGAAGTTCTGGCCCTTCTGCTTCGTGGGGCGCACGCCGAGGGCGGCGGCCAGCTCACGGATGTCGGCGGGGCCGAGGAGGGCGTCGGGGCTTTCGGGGCCGGTGGTGGTGCTCACCGGTACAGCCTACGGGCCGCCGGTGGGGCGCCCCCAACGACTCACGGTCTCACCGGTACGGCCCGGCCGGCACCGGCCCGGCCCCGTGCCCGTCGTGCTCAGCGGAACAGCCGGCGCCCGCAGTGGGGCCAGGGGCTCGCGCCCCGCTGCACGTACAGCTTCTTCGCGCGGAAGGTCTGCTCGGCGGCGGGGGCGTTCTGCGCGGTGCCGCTGCCGCCGAGGGAGCGCCAGGTGCCGGGGTCGAACTGGTAGAGCCCGCCGTACGTCCCCGAGGGGTCGACGGCGTTCGGACGGCCGCCGGACTCGCAGGCGGCGAGCGCGCCCCAGTCGAGGCCGTCGGCGCCGGCGACGGAGGTGGGCAGCGGCCGGGTGCCGACCCTGACCCGGCGGCTGACGGGCTCGCGGACGATCTCCTCGGCGGTCCTGCGGGGCTTCTGCCGGACGCCGTTGACCGTGCGCAGGCTGTACGTGACGCGGCGGACACCGGTGACGCCCTGCCGTTCGACGACCTCGGAGCCGGCGAACAGCTCCGGGTCGCGGACCTTCTCCACGGTGTACGGGATGGCTTCCTCCCGCACCTGCCGGGAGCCGGTGATCCGCAGCACGTTCACGGTCTGCCCGTCGCGCGGGAAGGAGTCGGGGGCGACGGAGGTGGCGTCCTGCCCGGAGAGGGTGATCCCGGCCTCGGTGAGGGCCTCGCGGACGGTGGCGGCGTTGGTCCGGACGGTCCGCTCCCGGCCGTCGGCGAGGAAGGTGACCGTCCGCTCGGTCCGCACGTCGAGCGCGAGGCCCTGCCGGGAGATGGCGGCGCCCCGGGAGACCGAGAGGTACGCGCCCTCCGCGCGGACCCCGAGCTGGCGCAGCGCCCCTTCGACGGTGCGGGCGGTCGTCCAGACCTGGCGGCGCTGCCCGTCGAGGGTGAGGGCGACGGGCCGCCCGTACCGGACGACGATCTCGTCCCCGCTGGCCAGGGCCTCGGCGGGGGCGGGGGCGACGATGTCGTGCGAGCCGACGGCCAGGCCCTCGTCGGCGAGCAGCTCGTCGACGTCGTCGGCGAAGGTGTGCAGGGTCCGCGGGACGCCGTCGACGGAGAGCCGGACGGCCTTGTCGTCGGCGACGAAGGCGCTGGTGCCGCCGGCGAGGAAGGCGACGACGAGGGCCTGCGGGACGAGCCTGCGCAGGCCTTCCCCGGCGGGCCCGGAGGCCTTGCGGCGGCGGGCGGCCCGCCGGGCCCCGGCGCGGGACCCGGCGCGGGTGCCCTGTTCGGGGACGAGCCCGGGCGCCACGAGGGGCGCCTCCTGGGTCGGCTGGTCGTGCACGGGCAGGGCCGCGGCCCGTCGTCCGGCGCGGTGACTGCCCTGGGAAGTGCTCACGAGGCCGGGACCCTACCGGGGCCGTCCTCACGCGGTGCGCCGATCCGGCTACGACACGTAACCGTTATGGATCAGTAATCGAAGGCGCGGGCCGTGTTCACCGCGATCGCCTCGGCCATCTCGTTCTCCCCGATCCCGCGCACCTCCGCCATCGCGCGGAGGGTGACGGGGATCAGGTACGGGGCGTTGGGGCGGCCCCGGTAGGGCGCCGGGGTGAGGAAGGGCGCGTCGGTCTCGACGAGGACGAGTTCCAGCGGGGCGACGGCGAGGGCGTCCCGCAGGTGCTGGGCGTTCTTGAAGGTGACGTTGCCCGCGAAGGACATGTAGTAGCCCTTGGCGGCGCAGATCTCGGCCATGGCGGCGTCGCCGGAGTAGCAGTGGAAGACGGTCCGCTCGGGGGCGCCCTCCTCGTCGAGGACGCGCAGCACGTCGGCGTGGGCCTCCCGGTCGTGGATGACGAGGGCCTTGCCGTGCCGCTTGGCGATCTCGATGTGGGCGCGGAAGGAACGCTCCTGCGCGGCGATGCCCTCGGGTCCCGTGCGGAAGAAGTCGAGGCCGGTCTCGCCGACGCCCCGGACGTACGGGAGGGCGGCGAGGCGGTCGATCTCGGTGAGCGCGTCGTCGAGGGCGGCGTCACCGCCGCCCTCGCGGGCGCCCTGACGGGACCAGCCGTCCGGATCCCCCAGCACGATCCTGGGCGCTTCGTTGGGGTGCAGGGCGACGGCGGCGTGGACGTGCTCGTGGGCGGCGGCGGTCTCCGCGGCCCACTGGGAGCCCTTCACGTCACAGCCGACCTGCACGACCGTGGTCACTCCGACCGCGGCCGCCTTGACCAGCGCCTCCTCGACGGTCCCGGACTGGAGGTCCAGGTGGGTGTGCGAGTCCGCGACCTCCACGAGGAGGGGTTCGGGCAGCGGCGGCGGGGCGTCCTTGGCACTCATGCCCCCGATCGTACGAGGGTCATGAGGGCCGGCGCTCGGGGGTCACTGGCGGCGGCGGAAGGGGTGCAGGAGGTCGGACAGGTGCCAGTGGTGGGGCACGGGCGGGCTCTCGGGGCCGTCCTCGGTCAGCTCCTGTCCGATGGGGCCGGCGGGCGAGACGGGCTTGGTCGGCCTCGCGCCGCTGCGGTGCTTCTCCGTCGCGGCGATCAGGTCGAGCACCGACGACACCTGCCCCGCGCGCATGATGCGGACCACGTGGGCGCCGCAGTTCATGCAGGTGGGGCTGGACAGCGGGGACGGAACCCGCTCCCCCTCGGCCTTGTAGACGACGAACGCGTGGCCGGCGGCGTCGACGTGGTGCTCGATGTCGTACGCCTGCTCCCAGCCGTATCCACAGCGCATGCAGGCGAAGGCGTACGCCTCATGGGCGACGGATATGCCGGTGCCGGTGATCTCGGTCATGCCAGCTCCTCTCCACTGATCAGTGGACGCCTTTTCCGGCCGGAGCGCATCAGCACGGGACGAACCATGGAAGGCTTTTGGCTCTTCCCTTGCCAAAGGCCCTGTGAAGAGTCCCGGCGCCGGGTTCGGCTTTGCCTTTCAGATTAGTCCTTTACCGTTTCCGTGGCTCGAAACGGCCGCATTCTTTGCCGCCACCACGGCATCGAACACCTCGCGCTTGGGAAGCCCCGCGTCGGCCGCGACGGCGGCGATCGCCTCCTTGCGCCGCTCGCCCGCCTCCTCGCGCACCCGCACCCTGCGCACCAGCTCCTCGGCGTCGAGTTCGGCGGGGCCGGTCTCCGGGGCGCCCTCGACGACGACGGTGATCTCGCCGCGCACGCCCTCGGCCGCCCAGGCCGCGAGCTCGGCCAGCGGGCCGCGCTTGACCTCCTCGTACGTCTTGGTCAGTTCGCGGCAGACGGCGGCGCGCCGCTCGGCGCCGAAGACCTCGGCCATCGCGGCCAGGGTGTCGTCGAGCCGGTGCGGGGCCTCGAAGTAGACGAGGGTGCGGCGCTCGTCGGCGACCTCACGGAGCCGGCCCAGGCGCTCGCCCGCCTTCCGGGGCAGGAAGCCCTCGAAGCAGAAGCGGTCCACGGGCAGGCCGGAGAGGGCGAGGGCGGTGAGCACGGCGGACGGCCCCGGGACGGCCGTGACCTTGATGTCCTGCTCGACGGCGGCGGCGACCAGCCGGTAGCCGGGGTCGGACACGGACGGCATGCCCGCGTCGGTCACGAGCAGCACCCGGGCGCCGCCGACGAGGGCTTCGACGAGTTCCGGCGTACGGGCGGACTCGTTCCCCTCGAAGTAGGAGACGACCCGGCCGCTCGTGTGGATGCCCAGGGCGCGGGTCAGACCGCGCAGCCTCCGGGTGTCCTCGGCGGCCACGATGTCCGCGTTCTCCAGTTCGGTGGCGAGTCGGGGCGGAGCGTCCGCGATGTCACCGATGGGGGTCCCTGCGAGTACCAGCGTTCCTGTCACACGGACCATCCTCCCAGCCCGGACAGGCGACGCGCACAGGCGCGTTCCCTACGATGGCGCGGTGACCAGTACCGCACCCGAGGCCCTGGAGGGCCAGCGCCCCATGGCAGAGACCGTGGCAGAGCCCTCTTCGTGGCAGAAGCGGCTGCGGCGTTTCGGCTATGCGCCGCCCGCCGCGAGCGCCGCACCCATCGGGCTGCGGGAGCGGCTCGTGCCCCCGTACGTCCGCCCGTCCGCGCGGGTGATGTCGCTCCTCGGCATCGGCCCCGAGCGGGCCGAGCGGCTGTGGCGGCTCATGGCCTGGGGCGGTCCGCTCCTGGTCACGGCGGTCGCGGGGCTGCTCAGGTTCTGGAACCTGGGCAAGCCGCGCGCGGTGATATTCGACGAGACGTACTACGCCAAGGACTCCTGGGCCCTGATCAACCAGGGGTACGAGGGGGCGTGGCCGAAGGACATCGACAAGACGATCCTGTCCGACCCGGGCGCGGTGCTGGTCCCCACCGATCCCGGGTACGTCGTCCACCCGCCGATGGGCAAGTGGATGATCGGCCTCGGCGAGAAGATGTTCGGCTTCGAGCCGTTCGGCTGGCGCTTCATGGTGGCGCTGCTCGGCACTCTGTCGGTGCTGATGCTGTGCCGGATCGGCCGGCGGCTGTTCCGCTCGACGTTCCTGGGCTGCCTGGCGGGTCTGCTGCTGGCCGTCGACGGGCTGCACTTCGTGATGAGCCGCACCGCGCTCCTCGACCAGGTGCTGATGTTCTTCGTCCTGGCGTCCTTCGGCTGTCTGGTCCTGGACCGCGACCGGACCCGGAAGCGGATCGCGGCCGCGCTCCCGGAGGACGAGGAGGGCGTGCTGCGGCCCGACGCGGAGGTCGCGGAGTCCCTGCGGCTCGGCTGGCGGCCGTGGCGGATCGCGGCCGGCGTGATGCTGGGCCTGGCGGCGGCGACCAAGTGGAACGGGCTGTACGTCATGGTGGGCTTCGGCCTGATGACGGTGCTGTGGGACGTCGGCGGGCGCCGGACGGCGGGCGCGGTCCGGCCGTACCTCGCGGTCATCAGGAAGGACCTGGTCCCGGCGTTCGTGTCGGTGGTGCCGGTGGCGATCGCGACCTATCTGGTGACCTGGACCGGCTGGATCGTCAGCGACAAGGGCTACTTCCGGAACTGGGCGGCCGACCAGGACAAGGTGGGCGGCGGCGGGACCTGGGGCTGGCTGCCGCAGTGGCTGCGCAGCCTCTGGCACTACGAGTCCGAGGTGTACACCTTCCACGTCGGCCTGACCTCGCCCCACACCTACGAGTCGAACCCCTGGTCGTGGATCGTCCTCGGCCGCCCGGTCTCCTACTTCTACGAGTCCCCCGCGCCCGGCACCGGCGGCTGCCCGGCCGGCACCCGGGAGAAGTGCGCCGCGGAGGTCCTGGCGCTCGGCACCCCGCTGCTCTGGTGGGCGGCCTGCCTCGCGATCCTCTACGTCCTGTGGCGGTGGGCGTTCCGCCGGGACTGGCGGGCGGGCGCGATCGCCTGCGGCATCGCGGCCGGCTGGGTCCCGTGGTTCCTCTACCAGGAACGCACGATCTTCCTTTTCTACGCGGTGGTGTTCGTCCCGTTCCTGTGTCTGGCGGTGGCGATGATGCTGGGCGCGATCGTCGGCCCGGCGGGTTCCTCGGAAAGGCGCCGTACATTCGGCGCCGTGGCGGCGGGCTGCGTCGTTCTGCTCATCGTCTGGAATTTCATCTACTTCTGGCCGATCTACACGGGCACGCCCATTCCCCTCGACCAATGGCGCAACCGGATGTGGCTCGACACCTGGGTCTAGCAGGGGAATTGCACGAAGAGGGCGCGACCGCCGGTCGCGCCCTCTTGGTCGTTGTCGGTGGCTGTTGGCGGCCAATGGCGGCCCTCAGACGGCCCACAGACGGCCCCGCGTTGGCCCCAAGTCATAGCGGCGGCGCCCGCTAACGTTAGCGACCCTGCTAGCGGCTCGAACCGGCTACGAGCAGCGCGTTAGCTGTTAGCAGCCGCCCTCTCCGTCAGGCAGAAACGGGCATTCGCCGGGGGCGGGCCGGTCGGTGGGCCGCTATCGCCGGTCGTCGGGGAAGAGCTAGAAGGACCGCCCTTCGGGCGGACGGCCCTCGGGCGCCCACCGCCGTCCTGGGGCCCGCTTGAACGCGCCTGCCGCGCGTCGCCTCCGGGCAGAAGAGGCCACCGGCCAGCCGCGCGGCGTGGTCTCTTCCGTGCCCGCTGCGGCGGCTCCCGCAGACGGCCTGAGCCCTCCGGGCGTCTGCGGCTGCATGGAGCTTCGGGAGAGCTTTTCAGAGGGGCGGGGCGGCGGTGCGCACCTTCGGCCGCCGCGCTCCTGAAAAGCCTCTCCCTCTCGTCCTGGAGAGTTGAGAGAAAACAGCGTCCGCAGCGTCCACAGTCCTTTCCGTCCCGCTCCTGACCTGCGGTTTCCGTGCGGACGCTAAACAAAATGTATAGCGTCCGCCAGCGTCCGCAGCGTCCGCAAGATCTCTCCCCCTCTAAGAGCATCGCCCCAGGTCAAAGCGCTCTTAGCGGTGGGCGGCCGCCGGACGCTGCGGACGCTGACCCGCTCGCGTCACGCGTTCGTCATGACCGCGCCCGTCCTGACCGCCGCGTCCTCGCACCAGCAAGAGGAGCACCCGGGCGGGGCGTGCTCCTCTTGTTGTTCCGGCGGCGGCACCGCCAAGCATGACCCTCACCGCTTGTCTTGTCGCTTGTCTTGTCGCTTGTCTTGTCGCTTGTCTTGTCGCTTGTCGCATCCCTGGTCAACGGCCCGGTTGCCCCGTTCGGGCGCCATCTTCAGACCTGGACGACAAGACAAGCGACAAGCCGCACCGCGCCGGCCGCCCGCGCCCCGAGGGAGGGTTCCGCAGCGCGAGCGGAACGAGCTGCCAAAGGACCCGCGCCCGTGGGCGCCCCTTCTATCCCTCCCGCTTCGCGACGACACCGCCCTGACACCGTGACACCGTCAAGGCCCGTAACACCCAAACCCTTAGGCGAACGCGGGTGTCACGCACTCTGACACCCCCGCGCGACACTGCCCTGGCACCTGCGCTTGACGCCTCCTGACACCACAGCGCCCCTGCTAGATCTAGCAGCCGTTGCCGCTAGGTCTAGCAGGGGCGCTAGCAGTCGAATGGGATCCTGACCTGGGGTCTAGCGTCTAGCACTCAGTTTTCAGTCCAGCGCCTTCAAGCGCTTTCAGCACTGAATCGGGGTCACCGCTGTAGAGGATGTGAGGCTCCCCAGCCTCGGGAGGGACGAACCGGGCCCGGTAGCGGGCAAGGTCGTTCTCCGAGAAATAGATCGAGTTCGGATCGGCTTCGTGCTGGGCGTTTCTCTGGCTCACCCGCGACCAGAGTTCCTCGTGACTCGCTTCCAGGTAGACGAGCAGCGGCAGGGCGCCGGCGTTCGTGGCGATCGCCATCCACCGGGCGCGGTCCTCAGGGGTCCAGAATCCGTGGTCGACCACCACGTTGCGGCCGACCCGGAGTTGCTCGCCGAGCTCCACGGCGATCTCGTCGAGCACTGGGCGCTCCAGGGTCGGGAACGTGCCCCGCGGGAAGTCGACGCCGTACACGCCGTGCCGGCGGAACATCTCCTCGTCGGGACACAGCCGGACGAACCCGCGAGCCGTGAGCGCGCGGGAGAGCGTCGTCTTGCCCGACCCCGGAAGCCCCGCCATGAGCACGCAGAAGGGCCCCGTGGCCTGGTCCGCCGTCACTGCGCGAGCTCCGATTCCGTGAGCCACGTCCGGCCGGGGCCGCCGAGGTCCACGCCGTACTCCACGACGTGGTCCCCGCTGTCGACGAACTTCGCGGTCATCACGACCACCGGTTCCGCGGGCGGGTTTGCGGGGTCCAGCTCCAGGAGCTCCGCGTCCGCCGGCGTCAGGAGTCGGGCCGATGCCGTGTCGATTCGGCGGGTGATCGGCAGCCCCGTGGCCTGGGCGATGAGCTGGAGGGACGTTCCACCGGACAGTCGCTCGCTCTCTGCCAGCTGGGGGACAAGCTTCCCGTACTGCACCGGGATCCACGACGTGGAGTGCGCGACGATGCCGTGCCGGTCGCGGTAGACGCGGCGCCGCCGGATCACATCTGCGCCCGGCGCGATGTCGAGCACCTGCGCCACGCCGGTCGGCGCCGGTACCACTGCCGCTTCGTGGGAGTCGGATCGTTCGCCCGCTCCCCAACTCGACCCGCTCCGGCGGCCCCGGTCCTGGCGCTGCGCGCCGGAGGACATGGGCGCGGGGCGGTCGATCACCTCGGTTCCGATGCCGTGGATTCCCCGGACGAGCCCGTCGGTGCGGAGCTTCCGGAGCGCCTTCTCGGCGGTCGCGGTGCTGACGTTCCACTCCTGGGAGAGGGTCTTGATGCTGGGCAGCAGCTCGCCCGGTTGCAGCTGGCCGGACGTGATCAGTTCCTCGTAGTGCGCGGCGATCCGTGCGTACGGCGCCCGATGGCCGACCTGATCCGACACCACGTCAACTCCCTTGCTCATTGGATGCGTTCCATAGCGTACCGCTTGACACCCTAGGGTGCCCTAGGGAACCTTAGGGATGTGCCCGCCGGTCGGATCGATCGAAGCGGGTACGGCTCCCTGCATGGGGGCTGAGGCATGGAAACGTCCTGGTCAGTGACCTAGGACGAAGCAGGGAGCGGCTCCCTACCGCCAAGCAGATAGCCGCTCCCCGACCCACGAAGGGGTACTCCCATGATGCCCGAGAACACCGTGGTGCCGGAGGTTATGGCACCTGAGCAGCCGAGCACCTTACGGTCGGCCGATACGCCGCTGGGGCGGGCCCGGGTGGCCCGGGGCTGGTCGCAGGAGAAGGCCGTACGGGCCCTGACCCTGCTGGCCGAGTCCTGGAACTGGCAGATCGCCGCCGAGCCGTCCCTGAAGGTGTACCTGTCCCGCTGGGAGCACGGCCTGACACGGCCCGGCAAGACGTACCAGTCCCTGCTGTGCGCGATCTACCGCGTGACGCCGGAGGAGCTGGGCTTTTCCTCGCCCCGCGAGTCCCGGGAGTCCGCGACCGCGAAGAGCCTGCGCGAGCGGATCGCGGAGCTGGAGTCCATGGTGACGCGACTGACCGGGCACCTCGGCGTGGCCGAGGGGGTGGCGCTGTGACGATCGCGCCCGAGTCCCCCATGAACCTCCCCGCCTCGATGCCGGCCGAGGGGAACCTGCGGCTGGCGGCGGCCATCGTCGAGGCCGATCTGACGTACGCCGAGCTCGCCGAACAGCTCCAAGTCGACCCCAAGACCGTGGAGCGCTGGGTGAACGAGCCCGGACGGCGCCCCTACGCCCGTCACGCCCACGCCGTCGCCCGCGTCCTCGGGACGACCGTGTGGGACCTGTGGCCCGCCCTGCGCCCCAAGGAGCTCGCCCCGCAGGCGCCCGCCGTGGTGCCCGTCCCGCCCGTGCTGCTGGCGGCCGCCAGGGACGCGCTGAACCGGGTCGAGAACCTCGACCTCGGCACGGCGAGCCCGACCGCCATGGCCATGCACCTGGGCTCCCTGTCTGCCGCGCTGCGGACCGTGCTCGACCTGGTCGACGTCTCCGGGGTGACCGGGTGAGCCTGCACGCCACTCCACGGCTCAACGCCGCCCGCCGTCGCAGCCGCAAGGCGCAGCTCGCGGCCCGCGACGGCCGGCGGTGCGCCTACTGCCGGCACCGCTTCCGCGACCTGCGGGAGGCGACGATGGACCACGTCGTACCGATCTCGCTCTACCGGACGTGGTCCGCGAACGCCCTCGTGCTCGCCTGCCAGCCCTGCAACCACATCAAGGCCGACCGACTGTTCCTGTCGCTCGCCCTGCTGCTGGTCTGGTCGACCGACCCCGCGTTCACCGGTGTTCAGCCGACCGGCGACCCGACCGACCCCACGTCCTCCATGCCCGACCAGTCGGCCGGCTCGGAGCCGGTCGAGTTGGGCCCGGACAGGGTCGACTGGCTGATGCTCGCGCGGATCGTTCACGCCCGTTCATCGGCCGCACGGTCGACCCCTGACCAGGCGAAACGCCGTGAACCGGCCGAGCGTCGCGTGCGGGTCGGTCGGCTCGACCACCGGCGGCGTACGGCCCGGATGAACACCTGTGAGCAGTCGACCGATCGAGGGGTGAGCGCGTGAACAGCACCACCAAGCCGGTGAACGGAACCGCCCGACCTATCGACCCCGACGGGTCGACCGACCCGGCGCCCCTGAACACCGGACAGTCCGCCATGAACACCGGAAGGGGATCCGTGAACAAGCGCCCGCCGGTCGACGACGGGGGCAAGAAGCCGTCGGCCGCCGTGCGGCTCGTGCAGCTGGCGCGGGAGCGGTACCGGTTCGTCATGTCGACCGACGGCCGCCCCTACGCGGTCGCGATCGACGGCCCGAACATCGCCCTCCCCCTGCGCGGCCGGTCCGGCGTACGCCAGCGCCTGGCCCGCCTGTACGCCGAGACCTTCGACGGGGACGTGGCCTCGCAGTCCGCGCTGGCGGACGCCATGACCGTGCTGGAGGGCATTGCGGAGGACGACGACCCGGTGCCGGTGCACCTGCGGGTCGGTCAGGATGAGACCGGAACGATCGTGGTCGACCTCGGCGCCGCCGACGGCCGCGCGGTGACCGTGTCGGCCGGCGGCTGGCGCGTCGTGGACCGCTCCCCGGTCCTCTTCCGCCGCTCCGGCGCCATGGCGCCCATGCCCGCACCGGCCCTTCTGGGCGACGGGCTGAGCATGCTGCACAGCCTGTTCAACATGGACGAGTCCGCGTTCCGGCAGCTCGTGGCGTGGCTGGTCGCGGCGTGGATGCCGAACATCCCTCACCCGGTGATCACGTTCAAGGGCGAGCAGGGCACGGGGAAGTCGAAGACCGCGCAGATGGTGGTCAACCTGGTCGACCCCTCCCCGGCCGCGAAGCGTTCGCAGCCGCGGGACGTCAAGGCGTGGTCGACACAGGCGTTCAACTCCTGGGCCCTGTGCCTGGACAACGTCTCCTCCATCCCCCCGTGGCTGTCGGACACGCTGTGCAAGGCCGTGACGGGCGACGGGATCGTGGACCGGGCCCTTTACACCGACGACGACGTCGTGGTGCTCTCCTTCCGCCGGGTGCTCTCGATGACCACGATCGATGCGGGAGCGTTCGCCGGAGACCTCGCCGAGCGGCTGTTGATGCTCGAACTCCAGTTGATCGACCCCGACCGGCGCCGCACCGAGGAAGAGCTGGACACCGCCTTCGAAGCGGTCCGCCCGGCCGTCCTCGGGTCGCTGTTCGATCTGCTGGCCACGGTGCTGGCGGTACTGCCGAACGTGAAGCTGGAGACGATGCCGCGCATGGCGGACTTCGCCCGGGTACTCGCGGCCGTCGACCAGGTCATGGGCTGGACGACCCTGGACGACTACCTGGCCACGTCCGCGAACGTCGCCGGAGACGCCCTGGAGGGCGACCCGTTCGGCTCCGCCGTCGTCGCCCTGGTCGAGCAGTGCGGCACCTGGACCGGCACCGCCGCGCAGCTCCTGGAGCACGTCCAGCCCCCGGGCGGCATCCGGCCGCCCACCTGGCCCAAGGACGCCACCCGCGCCGGTGGGAAGGTCCGGCGGCTCGCCCCGCTCCTGCGCACCGTCGGGATCACCGTGGACGACACGCAACGTAGCCGGGACCGGCACCGCCACAAGCTCCTCGTACTGACCCGGACCGACCCCCCCGACGAGTCAGCGTCCGCAGCGTCCGCCCCGCCGACGGACCCTTTCTGGCCCAACGTGGCCCCCATCGGACAAGGCCACACGGTCCCTGACCTGGACTGACGATGCCGGACCGGGCCGCCCACCAGCGGCCCGGACACGGCAGGAAGCTGTGGACGCTACAGCCGTCCAGCGTCCACCCTAGGGTCCACACCTCTCACCGCCCCTGACCTGCACAGATGCAGCCGTGCGGACGCTGGGGCGCTGCGGACGCTGCGATACACCCAATCTCTAGGACGGCCACCGGCACCACTCCCACCCCGCCCCGCGACGGACACGAGGAGTCACCCCACCCCATGGCCAGCAAGCCCATCGAGACCCTGCGCGCCGGACTCCCGGACCGCTACCTCACCCCCGAGGACATCGCCGCGATGTTCTCCGTCCCCATCGAGACCGTCTATCACTGGCGCAAGCAGCGCACCGGCCCGCCTGGCTTCCGCGTCGGCCGCCACGTCCGCTACGACCCCGCCGCCGTCCGCACCTGGGTCCAGCACCAGGAAGCCACCGACGCCGCCTGACCCGCCGGCCGAGCGGGAGGTAGAGCCCCCTCCCCGCTACCCGTGACGCCGTCACGCCCGCGTCACGGGCAGGGAGGCGCCAGGGAAGCAGGGAGAACTCCCTGGCTGCCTCCCTGGCTCACCTCCCTGCCGGTGACCTGCCCAAACCCTCACCCAGGGAGGCAGGGAGGCACCCTCCCCGCCGCCCCGAGACCCCTCCACAGCCGCTTCCACGGCACCTTCATGCCTCCCTCCCTGGGGCCAGGCAACACCACCAACCGAGAGGAATAAGCCCACATGGCCGGCCACATCCAGGACCGCTGGTACAAGACCGAGACCGGCGCCGACGGCACGCCCCGCCGAGTAAAGAGCGACCGCTACGGCACGGGGATGCGCTACCGGGCCCGGTACGTCGGTCCCGACGGCACCGAGAAGTCCAAGAGCTTCCCCGACAAGCAGAAGCGCCTCGCCGAGCTGTGGCTGATCGAGACGGCCGCCGACATGGCGCGGGGGCAGTACGTCGACCCCCGGGCGGGCCGCGTCACCTTCCGGCAGTTCGCGGAGAAGTGGGTCGCGACGCACACCACGGAGGTGAACAGCCGCGAGGCGGCCGAGCGGCGGCTCCGCCTACACGCGTTCCCGTACATCGGGACCAGGCCGCTCGCGTCCTTCCAGCCCGGCCACATCCGCACGTGGCTCGGCGAGTTGGAGTCGAGCGTGCCCGCCGCCTCGCACCGCCGGATCGTCTTCGGCACCGTCTCCGCCGCGTTCAGCGCGGCCCTGGACGACGGGCTCATCTCCAAGAACCCGTGCAAGGCGAAGTCCATCCAGATCCCGAAGCCCAGTCACACCCGCGTCGTCCCCTGGACGGCGAAGCAGGTGTTCGGCGTGCGGGCTGCCCTGCCGGAGCACCTGAGGGCCACCGTGGACGCCGCCGGCGGATGCGGACTGCGGCAGGGTGAAGTCTTCGGCCTCTCCGAGGATGAGGTGGACCACGACGGCGGCTGGCTCTCCGTGGAGCATCAGCTCAAGCGCATCCGGGGCAAGTTCGTCTTCGCCCTGCCGAAGGGCGGCAAGGTGCGCGACGTTCCCCTCCCCCCGTCCGTGGCGGCCGCGCTCAAGGCGCACTCGGAGAAGTACCCGCCCGTCAGGATCACGCTCCCCTGGCGGACCCCTGACGGGCCGCTCGTGACGAAGTCGCTCATCTTCACCGGGTCGGCCGGCGGCCACATCCGGGTGAGCCACTTCAACGACTTCATGTGGAAGCCAGCCCTCGCCGCGGTGGGCATCATCCCGGAGCCGGAGGAAGGCGAGCGGTACGCGTCGGCGCCGGAGCACGGGATGCACGCGCTGAGGCACTTCTACGCCTCCGTGCTCCTGGACGCCGGAGAGAACATCCGGGCCCTGAGCCAGTACCTCGGCCACGCCGACCCGGGGTTCACACTGCGCACGTACACGCACCTCATGCCGAGCAGCGAGGGCCGGACCAGGAATGCCGTCGAGGCGCTGTACCGCTCGAACACCGATCACACATCCGACTGACAATCGCTGCTCCAGCAAGCAAGATTGCCGTATGGATCAAGGAGTCGCTGCAGCATTCGCGGGTATTGCTGGGCTTGTGGGAGCTGGCCTAGGCGGTCTTGCTACCGCCTACGGCGCGCGCATAGGGGCGCAGAAGACGATTGAAGCCGTCCAAGTACAGGTTTCACAGCAAGCCTCCGTTGAGCATGAGCACTGGGTTCGCGAGCAGCGAAGGCAAGCGTGTGATGACATAGCAACCGCTTGGGTGCCGTTCATGACCACCTCCGCCAACTGCCTAGCCCGAGTCTCACTGGGCAACAGCCCTTCGAACGAACAACTCTCAGAACTCCACCAGGCGTTCGTAGGGCTAGCGGCCACATGCGCCAAGCCACCCCTCTGGGGCCCAAATGAGCTGATTCGCGCAGCTCAAGACATCGTTGCGACCACACAGCCGTTCTCCCGCAGCCTGAGCACGTTTAGGGGGACCCTCGACAGCGGCGACCAGGAAGCCATCGACGCACACAAGATCCAGGTGGACGCAAAATTCAGAGATACAAAGGCCGTTTGGCATGCCTTTACCCGCGTCACACGGGACGTGCTGGGCACACCCTCGTAACGCCGACTACGGCCCACAGACGGCCCAGGTGGAGTAAGCGCTAGCGCCACAGGAGCAAAATCCCTGGTCAGCGACCTACTTGAGGCGGAAGCTACAACTTCATCTACTTCTGGCCGATCTACACGGGCACGCCCATTCCGCTCGACCAATGGCGCAACCGGATGTGGCTCGACACCTGGGTCTGACCCCGGGGACCTCTGGGGGCCGTGTGACGGAATGGTCGAACGGTGCTCGACACACGCATGTGACGGCTGCTTGACTCTTGGGTCCACACGGGGAGGGGAGCGCAGCCATGCGCAGTGGAGTCAAGGTCGCGATCGTCGGGAGCGTGTTCGTCGTCGTGGCCGGGGGCGTCGCGTACGGGGGGTACAACCTGTACAGCGGAGTCACCGGCGGCGACACGTCGACGGGTGCCAAGTCCGCCGACGCGCCCAGAACCGGGCCCGTCACGGGCGAGGAGGTCACCACCACCGCGCGGGACTTCCTGGCCGCCTGGGCCGCCGGGGAGACCGACAGGGCGGCGCAGTTGACGAACGACCCGGTGTCGGCGGGACCCGCGGTCCTCGCCTACCGGGAGGGCGCGAAGGTCACCGGGGCGGTCATCACGCCGGGGGCGGCGGTCGGGACGACGGTGCCGTTCACCGTGAAGGCGACGATCTCGTACGAGGGCGTCACCAAGGACCTGTCGTACGCCTCGGAGCTGACCGTGGTGCGCGGGCAGAGCACCGGCCGGGCGCTAGTGAAGTGGCAGCCCTCGGTGCTCCACCCCAAGCTCACCGCGAGCGCCACCCTGCGCACGGGCGCCTCGAAGAGCGCCGCGATCAAGGCGGTCGACCGCGACGGTGTCGAGCTGACGGCGGAGAAGTACCCCTCGCTCGGGGCGGTCCTGGCCGAGCTGCGCAAGCGGTACGGCTCCAAGGTCGGCGGCTCCAACGGGGTCGAGACCTGGATCGACTCGGGCAGCGAGGCCGTCCCCGACACCACGCTCCTGGTCCTGTCGAAGGGCAGGCCCGGCACTCTGAAGACGACCATCGACGCGGACGTGCAGGCGGCGGCCGAGAAGGCGGTCAAGGCGTTCGGGAACGCGTCGGTGGCGGCGGTCGAGCCGTCGACGGGAGCGATACGGGCGATCGCCAACAACCCGGCGACCGAGTTCAACACGGCCCTGAGCGGGGCCCAGGCCCCCGGCTCGACCATGAAGATCGTCACGGCGACGATGATGATGCAGCACGGTCTGGCGACCCCCGGCAGCCGCGTCGAGTGCCCGCCCACCGTCTCCTGGAAGGGCGTCACCTTCCAGAACCTGGAGAAGTTCAAGATCGACAACGGCACGCTGACCGACTCCTTCCGCCGGTCCTGCAACACCGCCTTCATCAAGGCGATCGGCCCGCTCAGCAAGCAGAACATCGAGGACACCGAGCTCGGCGAGACCGCCCGCCGCTCCTTCGGCATCGGCCTCAACTGGCAGGTCGGCGTCCCCGCGAGGGACGGCAGCGTGCCCCCGTCGGAGGGCGGCGAGACCGCCGCCTCGTACATCGGCCAGGGCAAGATCACGATGAGCGCCCTGAACGTCGCCTCGCTCTCCGCGACCGTGAAGAACGGCGGCTTCCGCCAGCCGTACCTGGTGGCGCGGGAGCTCGACGACCGGACGTTCGCCACCGCCGACCCGCTCTCCCCCGAGGTCACCTCGGGGCTGCAACGGATGATGAACGCGGCGGCGACGAACGGCACCGCGGCCGAGGCGATGGCGGGGGTGCCGTCCCCCAAGGGCGCGAAGACCGGCTCCGCCGAGGTCGGCGACCAGGCCACCTCCAACAGCTGGTTCACCGGCTACTCGGGCGACCTCGCGGCGGCGGCGGTGGTCCAGGCCGGCGGCCACGGCGGCGACGCGGCCGGCCCGGTGGTCGCCAAGGTCCTCAAGGCCGGGTGACGGGGGCCGGGTGACGGGCCGGGGTTCCGGGGCCGGGTGACGGCCCGGGGTTCCGGGCCCAAGTGACGGCCCGGGGCCCCCGTCCCGAGGTGCGGAAGTCGGTCGCGTGGCTCATACATGGACCGCTAGCGTGCGCCCATGACAGCTGAGAACACCGCCGCTCTCGCCCACCCCCGGTTCGCCGCCGCGCTCGCCGAGCTGGGGCTCGACGTCGAGATCCGGCGCTTCCCGGACGAGACCCGCACCGCGCAGCAGGCCGCCGAGGCCATCGGCTGCGCGGTGTCGGAGATCGTGAAGTCGCTGGTCTTCGCCGCCGACGGGGTACCCGTGCTCGTCCTGATGGACGGCTCCTCGCGGGTGGACGTCGAGCGGGTACGGCACGAGCTGGGCGCCGCGGAGGTGACCCGGGCGGACGCGAAGGCGGTCAGGGAGACCACCGGGTACGCGATCGGCGGCGTCCCGCCGTTCGGGCACCGCACCCGGACGCGGGTCCTCGCCGACCGGGGCCTGCTCGACCACGCGCTGGTGTGGGCGGCGGCGGGCACCCCGCACTCGGTCTTCGCACTGGACCCGAAGTCGCTGGTGGCGCACGCCGGAGGCACCCTGGTGGACGTCCGAGAGCCCTCGGCGTGACGCCGCTCGTCACCCTGGCCGTCCTGACGGCCGCCGTCACCCACGCGAGCTGGAACGCGCTGGCCCACCACATCAAGGACCAGCTGCTGTCGTTCACCCTGATCTGCGGCGGCAGCGTCCTGATCGCCCTCGTCGCCGCCCTCTTCGTGCCGCTGCCCGCGGCGGGCGCCTGGCCGTACCTGGTGGCCTCGGCGCTGCTGCACGTCGCCTACATGGCGCTGCTGATGCGCTCGTTCACGCTGGGCGACTTCGGACAGATGTATCCGATCGCCCGGGGGACGGCCCCGCTCGTGGTGACCGCGCTGGCGGCGGTGTTCCTCGACGAGGTGCCGGACGGGGGGCAGTTGCTCGGCGTCGCGGTGGCCTGCGCGGGTCTGACGGGCCTCGCGGTCTGGGGCATCCGGGGCAAGGGGGCCCGGCCGCACTGGCCGGCGCTGCTCGCGGCGGGCGCGACGGGTCTGTCGATCGCGCTGTACACGGTGGTGGACGGCGTGGGCGTCCGGGCCTCGGGCAGCCCGCTGGGGTACATCGCGTGGCTGATGATCCTCCAGGGCCTGGCGATCCCCGGGTACGCCCTGTGGACCCGCCGCGGCGCGCTGCCGCGCCAGCTCCGCCCGTACGCGGGGCGGGGACTGCTGGGGGCGGCCCTGTCGCTGTCGGCGTACAGCCTGGTCCTCTGGGCCCAGACGAAGGCCCCGCTGGCCCCGGTCGCCGCGCTCCGGGAGTCCTCGATCATCGTGGGCGCGGCCATCGGGGCCGTCCTGTTCAAGGAACGCTTCGGCGGTCCGAGGATCGCGGCGGCGGGCCTGATGGCGGCGGGCATCGGCCTGATGCTGTACGGGGGTTGAGCCCCCGCGCGGCGGTTCGGCCGGTCAGTCGCACGAGGCGCGGAAGAAGTCCGTACGGATGCGGCGGAAGCCGGTGTGGCCGGTCTCCTGTGTGTGCGCAAGGCACCAGACGGCCGGGCCCCTGCCGTCGTCCGCCGCGCCCGACCCGTCGAGGCAGGTGGTGCACTCGGCCTCGGTGACGGTGCCGCTGCCGCTGCGGTCCGGGCGCAGCGCCCAGAGCCGGGGCCGTCTCGCGGTCCCGTGGTACGTCCCCGCGGGCGGCATCAGCCCGTCACCTCGGCGGTAGGGGCGGGGCGCCGGCCCCCGTCCAGCGGCACCGACTGCCGTAACGGTCGCCCGAGCGGGCGGACGGTAGGGTTCCCCACGTTGACGCTCCTTCGAAGCGTTGGCCGCGCCCCGGACCGTTCGCGCGGTCGCGGGGGTCCTCAACTCGCCATGATCACACCACGCGCAGGGTGATGTGCGGTGTGTCACACGCGGTCAAGCTAGGCGTGCCGCCCCCGTGCCCGCAAGTACACCGCTGGCACATGTCAGGCGCCGCCGAAGCGGGCGCCGGCCCTCAGTCCCCCAGGACCTCCGCGAAATGGGTGTTCACCGCGAGCAGGCCGCCGTCCACCCGAAGCGTGGTGCCCGTGATCCACGCGGCGTCCGGTGACGCCAGGAAGGCGACGGCGGCCGCGATGTCCTCGGGAGTGCCGACCCGGGCCAGGGGATAGACGCGCTCGGACAGCAGCCTCAGCTCGCGTTCCCTGCCCGCCCAGGCCCTCGTCGCGATCGTGCCGGGGTCGATCTGGTTCACCCGGACCCCGCGCCGGGCCGCGTCGCCCGCCAGGGTGCGGGTCAGCGACGCCAGGCCCGCCTTCGCCGCGCTGTAGGCGTGGTTGCCGAAGTCCGCCTCCGCGTTGACCGAGCCGATCGTCACGATCGCCCCGCGCCCGCCGGCCGCCGCCAGGTGCGGCAGCGCGGCCCGGGAGCAGCGGACCGCGCCCATGAACGTGAGGGCGTACTGGCCGCCGAAGGCCTCGTCCGGCTCGTCCTCGAAGCGCTCCCGGTCGGGCGTCACCGGGCCGAAGGCGTTGTTGACCAGGACGTCCAGACGGCCGAAGGCCTCCACCGCGTACGCCACCGCCGCGTCCACCGAGGACTGCTCGCCGACGTCGCAGCGCCGGGACCGCGCCCCCGGGATCTCCGCGGCCGTGCTCCGCGCCGCCTCCTCGTCCACGTCGGTGACCAGGACGCGCGCGCCCTCCGCCGCGAGGCGCCGTGCCGTGGCCGCGCCGATGCCGCGCGCCGCGCCCGTGACCAGTACCGCGTATCCGCCGAGGCGTTCCCTGAGGTCCATGGGACCGATCACAGCATCCGGCCCGGCCCGGCGCCAGCATCGCGTCACCTCGCGTCCCGGCCGGTCCGTCAATTCCGCCCGGCGGAAAGGGAGGAGAGGCCTCCTCTCGTGCAATTCGGCCAGGACCGAAAGACTTTGACATGCCCCTGGCGCGAATACCACGATCGGTATCGCCGCCGACCACGGCCTTCAGCATGTCAACCAGGGGGAATCATGAGTTCGTTGACCTCTTCGCATCCCGCCTACCAGTCCGGTGTCGAGGAAATCGCCGAGGCGCTCTCCTCCCGGAGCTACGACCTCGTCTCCGGCGAGAAGGTGAAGCAGCTCCTGCTGCAGCGCTCCGCTTCCGCGCTCGACGACCTGGAGCCCTTCCGCGAGAGCTGGTCCCGGATGCCGCTCGACAGCTACATGGCGGACGGCGGCCGCTACCGCCGCCGCCGGCACGCCACGCTCAGCGCGCCCCGCTCCAGCGTCGACTACCGCGTCGAGGCCCACCAGCCGCACTACCAGGGCCTCGACTACAACAACCTCAACGGCGGCGTGGCCCGGCACTACGAGCCGTTCGAGGAGCAGAACCTGCGCGGCCGGACCATGGACAGCCTGCTCACCCTCGGCTGCGACATCTTCGGCCGCCTCGCCCCCTACTCGGGCTGGCACATCGAGGCCCACCAGTTCCGCATCGAGGTCGACGGCGAGGAGGTCGGCCTGCCCACGCCCGAGGGCGTGCACCGGGACGGCGTCACCTTCGTCCTGATGGCGATGATCGGCCGCTCCAACGCCACCGGCGGCGAGAGCACCGTCTTCAACCTGGACAAGCAGCCGGTCGAGAAGTTCTCCCTGACCGACCCGCTCGACCTGGCCCTCGTCAACGACGAGCGCGTCTACCACGGCGTCTCGCCCATCGAGCAGATCGATCCCACCGCCCCGGCCTCGCGCGACGTGCTGGTCATCACCTACCGTCACAAGCCCTGATGTCAGGAGTGGGTGCGAGGGGGCGACGTCCGCGACGGCGCGTCCCCTCCCACCCGCTCGCCCCCTTGAGCAAGTAGACGGGAAGACGGGTACATGGGTCAGCTCATCGCCGTGGCGGTCATCACCATCCTGGCGGTCATCAGCCCCGGCGCGGATTTCGCGATGACCGTCCGCAACAGCTATCTGTACGGGCGGACCGCCGGAGTTCTCGCGGCCGTCGGCATCGCGCTGGGCGTTCTCGTCCACGTCACGTACACCATGCTGGGCGTCGGACTTCTGGTGTCCCGGACCCCGATGCTCTTCACCGCGATGAAACTCGTCGGCGCCGCCTATCTCGTGTACATCGGATACAAGACGTTCGTCACCAAGGCCCAGGTCGACATCGACCTCTCGGAGGACGGCGGCCTGTCGAAGGCCGGCGCGCTGCGCACCGGCTTCCTGACGAACGCGCTCAACCCGAAGACCATGCTGTTCGTGCTGAGCACGTACACGCAGGTCGTCAGCGCCGACACCCCCGTCGTCCAGCAGGTCGGCTACGGCCTGTTCATGTCCTTCGCCCACCTGGTCTGGTTCGCGCTCGCCGCGCTCCTCTTCTCCAACCAGAGCCTGCGGGGCCGCCTGCTGCAGCGGCAGACGGTGCTCAACAAGGTCATCGGGACGATCCTCGTCGGCCTCGGGATGGTGCTCGCGCTGACGCCCTCCGCGGCCTGATCCGCCGGCGGCGGTCAGTCCGCCGAGACCCGCTCCACGCGCGGCTCGGCGATCGCCCGGTAGTCCTCGGTCCTGAGGGCGATCGAGCGGTCGAGCCGGGCCGCGTTGAAGTAGAACTCCGCGTTCTCCAACAGGGCCGGGTCCACGAGGAGTTCGAGCCGCTCGTCGAAGGCGAAGGGCAGGATCGTGCCGCTCGGCGAACCGGCGAGCTCCTCCGCGATCGCCGGGGAGGCGAAGGACACGTACGTGCCGCCGTACAGCGCCTTCACCGCGTTCAGGTCGATCCGGCGGTCACCGGGGACGACGACCAGCGCGAAGCGCTTCTCCTTCTTGCCGATCTTCACCATCGCGATGATGCACTTCGCCGCCTCCGCGAGCGTGTGACCGCGCAGCGCGCTGACCGCCTCGGTGCCGCCCTCGGGGGCGTGCTCGATCACCCGGTGGGCGGCGCCGCGCTCGTCGAGCAGCGCGAGCAGCTTCTCGTACGTCTCATGTCCGGTGTCAGTCATGGGCTTCCTCCAGGTTGCTACGTGTTTCAGATGGATTCGTACGAAGGCGCGTCGACCCTACGCCCGTTGTCGAGCTGCCGGAGCAACACGACGCCCGCGCCGTCCAGTTCGTACAGCACCCGCACCCCCGCCCGGTTGCGCCGCACCACGCCCGCGGCGACCAGGGAGGTGAGGTGTTCGGAGACGGTGCTCGGGGCGAGCCCGAGGGTCGCCGCCAGGTCCGAGGTCGTCGTCGGCGCGACGAGAGCGCGGACCACCCCGGCCCGGCTGCGGCCGAGCAGGATCTCCAGACGGTCGCCGACCGCCGGCCCGGCGGCCCGCCCGGCCGGCCGGGGGCCCGGCCGGACCTCGCGGGCGAGTACGGCGGCCCCCTCGGCCTGGTACGACACGGCCGTCACACCGTCCGGGGCGGCGCCGACGAGGGACACGCCCCGGCCGAACACCAGCGGGACGAGGACGAGCCGGGAGGCACCGGACGCCGCCACGGGCCCGCCGGGGGCGCCGTCGTGCAGCCGCAGGACGCCGCCGCGCCGGGAGACCGGCCCCCGCAGGCCGCCGAGGAGCTTCGCGGGGCCCTGGGTCGCGAGGACGCGGGCGCGGAGCACGATGTCGTCCTCCGTGACGGCCCGCAGGGACTCCTCGACCGGGGCCAGGGCGGCCCGCCAGTAGCGCGGCAGGAAGGAGCCGAGTTCGGCGAGCCGCGCCCCGGGATCCGCGTACAGCGGGCGTACGTCGACGGGCACGCCCTGCGGGAACCACCGCTCCAGCTCCTCGCGCACCCGGTCCGGGGAGACGGTCCGCAGCTGGGCGATCTCCTCGGCCAGGCCGGTCCGTCCGGCCGGTGGCGGGACGGGCAGGAGGAAGGTCGGCAGGCCCCCGCCGGCGGCCCGCTGGAGACGGACCAGCCAGCCCGGCACGGTGAGGCCGGCCCTCGTCAGCGAACGGCGGGCCGCCCGGCCCCAGTCGGTGTACGGCCAGGGCGTGAGCCCGCGGTGCGCGGACAGCAGCCCGATGCTGCCGAGCGTCTCCCAGAGCCTGCTGTCGGCGATCCGAATCGTTCCGTGGTCGGACGTCGGTAACGGAATCTCGATCACATGCGCCCCCGTGCGCCTGGTCCACCGAGCGGTGGAGCGGCCACACGGTACCGGCCGGGTGATCGACGATCCGCGCGTCGGACGCGCAGAATGTCAGGTCCGGCCCGGGGCCCTCAGGCCCCGTCGAGGGACGCGCGCACCGCCCGTACCAGCGACTGGGCGCGCGGGTCCGCCGTGACCGTCTTGCGCATGCCGTTGGTGACGTACCCGAAGCCGATCCCGGCGTCGGGGTCGGCGAAGCCGAGCGAGCCGCCGCGGCCCGGGTGGCCGAAGGAGGACGGGCCGAGCAGCGGGGAGGCCGGGCCGTGCAGCATGTGACCGAGGCCGAACCGGGTGCCGACCAGCAGCACCTTGTCCGCGCCCGCCGACTCCTCGGTCCGGGCGAGCGCGAGGCTCTCCGGGGTGAGGAGCCGCGCGGCGCCGTCCACCGGGCCGAGGACGGCCGCGTAGAACCGGGCGAGGGCGCGGGCGGTGGCGACGCCGGCCGAGCCGGGGAGTTCGGCGGACCGGTAGACCGGGTCGTTCTCGTCGGGCTTGGGGTCGATGACCCCGAAGGCGCGCCGGGTCAGGGAGTCCGGGTCCTGGTAGGCCTCGGTGACGGAGCGCTTGGGGCGGAGCTTGAGCGCTCCGCTGCCGGGCGGTTCGATCTCCTCGACGGGCCCGAGCCGGCCGACCCGGTGGGCCTGCGCCGCGGGGAGGCCGATCCACAGGTCGATGCCGAGGGGGCCGGTGATCTCCTCCGCGGCCCAGTGGCCGATGGTGCGGCCGGTGACCCGGTGGACGAGGCCGGAGAGCAGCCAGCTGAAGGTGTGGGCGTGGTAGCCGTGCGCGGTGCCGGGCTCCCAGACGGGCGCCTGGGCGGCTATCGCGCGGGTCGCGGTCTCCAGGTCGACCGCCTCGGCGAGGGTGAGCGGCCGGTCGAGGACGGGCACGCCGGCCCGGTGCGCGAGGAGCTGCCGTACGGTCACGCGGTCCTTGCCGGCCGCCTTGAACTCGGGCCAGTACGCGGCCACCGGGGCGTCCAGGTCGAGCAGCCCGCGCTGGTGCAGGAGCAGGGGGACGACGGCGGCGACGCCCTTGGTGGCGGACCGGACGACCTGCGCGGTGTCCTCGGCCCAGGGGGCCTCCCCGGCCCCTTCCCCGGTGGCGTCCCTTGTTCCCGCCCAGAGGTCCACGACGGGCACGCCGTCGTGGTGGACGGCGACGGCCGCCCCGCGCTCGCCGCGCTCCTCGAAGTTGCGCAGGAACGCGTCCCTGACCGGCTCCCAGCCCGCCGCCACCGTGCCCTGGACGTCCACGTCCCCACTCCTCACTCGCCGATCCGACCCTCCATGGTGCAACGCGGAGGTCGCGGGTCCGATTCCGGGGCGCCGGACGGGCGGGGGCGGGTCTCAGGCCACGGAGCTCGGCACGAAGCCGAAGGGCAGCTCGAGACGGTGCCGGGCCATCAGTTCCCCGTCGGCGAGGATCTCGCCGGTCCGCCCGTCGGCGGCGATGACGCCCTCGCTGAGGATCACCGCCCGCGGGCAGAGCTCCAGGGCGTACGGCAGGTCGTGGGTGACCATGAGGACGGTGACGTCGAGCGAGCGGAGGATGTCGGCGAGTTCGCGGCGGGAGGCCGGGTCCAGGTTGGAGGACGGCTCGTCGAGGACGAGGATCTCCGGCTCCATCGCGAGGACGGTCGCCACGGCGACCCGGCGGCGCTGCCCGAAGGACAGGTGGTGCGGCGGCCGGTCCGCGTACCGCTCCATCCCGACCCGCTCGAGGGCCCTGCGCACGACGGCTTCGAGTTCGGCGCCGCGCACTCCCGCCGCGGCCGGTCCGAACGCCACGTCCTCGCGGACGGTCGGCATGAACAGCTGGTCGTCGGGGTCCTGGAAGACGATGCCGACCTTGCGCCTGATCTCGGCCAGGTGCTTCTTGCCGACGGGCAGCCCGGCGACCGTGACGCCGCCCGCGCCGCCAGTGAGGATGCCGTTGAGGTGCAGCACCAGGGTGGTCTTCCCGGCGCCGTTGGGGCCGAGGAGGGCGACCCGCTCGCCGCGCTCCACGGTCAGGTCCACGCCGAACAGGGCCTGGTGGCCGTCGGGGTACGCGTACGCGAGACCGCGCACGTCGAGCGAGGGGGCGGTCATAGGGTCCATCCCAGGAGGCAGATCAGGAGTGCGGTGAGCGGGAGCGCGGCGGCGTACGCCCACTGGGCGCGGGTCGCGGTGACGTCGTCGACGACCGGGATCGTGCCCGTGTAGCCACGGCTGACCATGGCGAGGTGGACCCGCTCCCCGCGCTCGTACGAGCGGATGAAGAGCGCGCCCGCCGACTTGGCGAGGACGCCCCAGTGGCGGACGCCGCGCGCCTCGAAGCCGCGCGAGCGGCGGGCGACGGACATCCGGCGCATCTCGTCGGTGATGACGTCGCCGTACCGGATCATGAAGGACGCGATCTGGACGAGCAGCGGGGGCAGTTTCAGCCGCTGGAGTCCGAGGATCAGCTCGCGCAGTTCGGTGGTGGCGGCGAGGAGCACGGAGGCGGCGACGCCGAGGGTGCCCTTGGCGAGGACGTTCCAGGCGCCCCAGAGTCCCGGGACGGAGAGCTCGACGCCGAGGAAGCCGGTCCGCTCGCCCGGCACCACGAACGGCATGAGCAGCGCGAACGCCACGAACGGCACCTCGATGAGCAGCCGCTTCAGCAGGAAGCCGGCCGGGACGCGGGCCTTCGCCGCGACGGCCGCGAGGAGTGCGGCGTAGAGGGCGAAGGCCCAGACGGCCTCGCGGGGCGTCGAGACGACGACCACCACGAAGCAGAGGACCGCGGCGAGCTTGGTGTGGGGGGGCAGCTCGTGGACCGGCGAGTGGGCGTGCCGGTAGAGCTTGTGCGCGTGCCCCGCTCCCACGTCAGGCCTCCGCGGCGGCGGACCTGCGACGGCGGACGACCCAGAAGGCTCCCGTGCCGACGGCGAGGGTCGCGCCGACGCCGATGACGCCGGCGAGGCCGCCGGAGAGGCGGGGGGCCTCGATGCCCTTCACGCCGTAGTCGGCGAGCGGGGAGCCGGCGGCGGCGTGGTCCTCGACCTTGCTGTCGATGCCCTTGTCGGCGGCGACCTTCTCCAGGCCGTCGGGGCTGGCGGAGGCGTAGAAGGAGACGAAGCCGGCGAGGACGAGCGCGGTGACGACGCCGCCGATCCAGAGCTTCCGCGGGGACCGGGCGGGCGTGGCGGCGGGCGCCGCGGCCGGGGCGGCGTCGACCAGCTCGCCGCCGACGCGGAGCTTGAGCGGGGCGGTCAGGCCGCGGGCGCCGTACACGAGGTCGGGGCGGACGGCGAGGACCGCGCCGACGGTCAGCATGGTGATGACGGCCTCGCCGATGCCGATGAGGACGTGCACGCCGACCATGGCCGTGAGGACCTTGGGGACGGGGACGTCGGTGGTGCCGCCGATCGCGTAGATGAGGGTGAAGGCGGCGGCCGCGGCCGGTACGGAGACGAGGGCGGCGACGAAGGAGGCCGCGGTCACGGAGGCGCGGGTGCGCGGCAGCAGGAGGACGAGGCCGCGGAAGAGCGCGTAGGCGACGACGACGGTGACGACGCCCATGACGGTGATGTTCACGCCGAGCGCGGTGAGGCCGCCGTCGGCGAAGAGGATGCCCTGCATGAGCAGGACGACGGCGATGCACAGCACCCCGGTCCACGGCCCGACGAGGATCGCCGCGAGCGCCCCGCCGAGGAGGTGTCCGCTGGTCCCGGCGGCGACCGGGAAGTTCAGCATCTGCACGGCGAAGATGAAGGCGGCGACCAGCCCGGCGAGCGGCGCGGTGCGCTCTCCTCCGTGGCCTTCGCCGCCGAGTTCCCGCCGTGCCCCGCGCAGGCTGAGGGCGACGGCGCCGGCGGCGGCGACGCCGGCGACGGCCGATACGGGGGCGTTGATGAATCCGTCAGGTACATGCACGCCCTGAATGATGAGCGCTTCTGCAAAGTACTTGCAAGAGCGCACAGGTCACAGAACAGCGGCGCATGGTTCGTGCGTACGCCGGGAAGGAGTGGGACATTAGTCGATAAGAGGACAAACCTGTGAGGAGCCCCCCGATGGCCGCCGCAGAAGACCCGGAAGTCGAGGACCACGCCAGGGGAAGGATCATCAGCGATGCCCCGCTGTCCCGGCCCGTCCCCGTCGACCTCCGTTACGACCCCGGGTTCTCCCCGGCGACCGTCCGCTTCGTCTTCCCCGGCGACATCGAGTGGTCCTTCCCCCGCGTCCTCCTGGAGACCGGCCTGCGCGCCCCCACCCGCCGCGGCGACATCGGCGTCTGGCCCTGCGGCCGGGTCCAGACCGTCGTCGAACTCCACAAGAACGACGGGGACGTCACGGTCGTCCAGTTCGACACGACCGCGCTGACCCGCTTCCTGAAGCACACGTACGCCGCCGGCGCGTCGATGACGACGAGCTGACGGCGTACGTACCGGGTGACCCGGGGCCCGGCCCCGGGTCACCCGGCGGGCGTCAGACCTTCACGAGGTCCGGCTTCGCCTGCCCGGGCGCGGTCTCGGCGAGACCCTCGCCCTCCACGTCCACGTTCGGCAGGAGCCGGTCCAGCCACTTCGGCAGCCACCAGGCCTTGTGGCCGAGGAGCGCGAGGACGGCCGGGACGATCGCCATCCGGACCACGAAGGCGTCGAAGAGGACCGCGACGGCCAGACCGAAGCCGATCATCTTGATCATCTGGTCCGTCATGCCGATGAAGCCGGAGAAGACCGCGATCATGATCACCGCGGCGGCGGTGACCACCCGGGCGCTGTGCCGGAAGCCGGTCACGATCGCCTCGCCGGGCCGCTCCCCGTGGACGTACGCCTCCCGCATGCGGGTGACGAGGAACACCTCGTAGTCCATCGCGAGACCGAAGACGACACCCACCATGAAGATCGGCATCATCGACATGATCGGGCCGGTCTGCTCCACCCCGAAGAGACTGCCGAGCCAGCCCCACTGGAAGACCGCGACGACGGCGCCGAGGGCCGCGACCACCGAGAGCAGGAAGCCGAGGGCCGCCTTCAGCGGGACGAGGATCGAGCGGAAGACCACGGTCAGGAGCAGGAAGGCCAGGCCGACGACGAGGGCCAGGTACGGCACCAGGGCGTCGTTCATCTTCTGCGAGAAGTCGATGTTCATCGCGGTGGCGCCGGTGACGAGCACGTCGTCGCCGGTGGCGCCGCGGATGTCGTGGACGAGGGTCTCGGTGGCACCGGAGGACGGCCGGTCCTTCGGGACCACCGTGATCATCGCGGCGTCGCCGGCCTTGTTCGGGGTCGCCGGGGTGACGGCGGCCCAGCCTTCGAGGCCCTTGATCGTGGAGACCGTCCGGTCGGCGGTCGCCTTGTCGCCGTCCACGACGACGAGCAGCGGGCCGTTGAAGCCGGGGCCGAAGCCGTCGGACAGCGCGTCGTACGCCCGGCGCTCGGTGGTGGAGGTCGGCTTCACGCCGTCGTCCGGCAGGCCCATCTCCAGGGAGGCGGCGGGCAGCGCGATCGCGCCGAGGCCGAGGACGCCGATGAGCAGCACCATCACGGGGCGGCGGATGACGAAGCGGGCCCAGCGGGTGCCGCCGTTGGGCTTGTCGCTCTTCTTCGCGGTGCCCTTGCGCTGCTTGCGGCCGATGACCTTGTCACCGGCGAAGCCGAGCATCGCGGGGATCAGGGTGAGCGCGATCAGTACGGCGATCACGACCGTGCCGGCGGCGGCGAAGCCCATCTTCGTCAGCATCGGGATGTTGACGACGGCCAGGCCGACCAGGGCGATGACGACGGTGAGCCCGGCGAAGACGACGGCGGAGCCCGCCGTGCCCACCGCGCGGCCGGCGGCGTCCTCCTTCTCGCGGCCCTCGGCCAGCTCCGCGCGGTAGCGGGAGACGATGAAGAGGGCGTAGTCGATGCCGACCGCGAGGCCGATCATCATCGCCAGGGTGGAGGTGGTGGAGCCCAGGTCGAGGACGTTCGCGAGGGCGGTGATCGAGGAGACGCCGATGCCGACGCCGATGATCGCCGTGAGCAGCGGAAGTCCGGCGGCGACGAGCGAGCCGAAGGTCAGGACCAGGACGATGCCGGCGATGACGACGCCGACGATCTCGCCCGAGCCGGTCTCCGGCATGGTCTGGAGGGCGTCACCGCCGACCTCGACGGTCAGCCCCTTGCCCTGCGCGTCGTGCCCGGCGTCGGTCAGCGCCTCGCGGGTCGCGTCGGTCAGCTCCATCGCGTTGACCTTGTAGGCGACGGAGACGTAGGCGGTGGAGCCGTTCTGCGAGACGGCCTGCGCGGTGTACGGGTCGCTGACCGAGACGATCTGGTCCGAGCCGGACCGCAGCGCGGCGACGGTCTCCTCGACGACGGCCTTGTGCGCCGGGTCGGTCATCTTCTGGCCCTCGGGGGCCTTGAAGACGACACGGGCGGTGGCTCCGTCGGCGCCGGCGCCGGGGAACCGCTCTTCGAGCAGGTCGAAGGCGCGCTGTGCCTCGGTGCCGGGGATGGAGAAGGAGCTGGAGGTCGCGGCGGGCGCGGTGGCGGCGCCGATCCCGGCGACCGCCAGGAGGGCCACCCAGAGAAGGGCGACGAGCCGTCGGCGCCGGAAGGCGGAACGACCCAGCTTGTAGAGGAACGTGGCCACGGGGGCGTACTCCCATTTCGTGGTGGGACAGGGCATGGGGAGCCGACCCGACGGCGTGAGCGGTGCGACGTCAGGGGGTGCGGTACTGCGGAGGTGCGGGGTGGCTCTAGACGCCGAGTGAGGGGAGCACGACGGCGTCGACGTAGGCGACGAGGAACGCGTGGTCGACCGGCTGATCCTCGATCAGCGGGCGGGCGACGAACGCACCGATCAGCATGTGCGGGACGAGCTTCAGCGCCGGGTTGCCGGCGTCGACCTCGCCCCTGCGGACCGCTCGGCGCAGCACTTCGTCGAGGCCGTTCATCTCGGGTTCGATGAGCAGCTCGCGCAGCGCCCGGTGCAGTTCGGGGTTGGTGTGGACGGCATGGGCCAGACCCCGCATCAGCGCGGAGTCCTTCTCCATCTGACAGTCGTCGGTCCGGTCCAGGAGTTCCCGGAAGTCGCCGCGCAGGGAGCCGGTGTCGATCTGCGAGAGGTCGGCCGGCTTGTTGTGGCGCAGCGCCCGGGCGACCAGCTCCGGCTTGCTCCCCCACTGGCGGTAGAGGGTGGCCTTGCTGGAGTGGGTGCGGGCGGCGACGGCGTCCATGGTGAGGGCGTCGTAGCCGACCTCGCGGAGGAGGTCGAGCACGGCCGCGTACAGCTCGGTCTCCCGCTCGGGAGTGAGCCTGCTGCGTGCCATGACGTGTCTCCGATCCGATCGCCTGAGCGAAACGACTTCGTACAGTACGAAGATACCCCCGCCGTCAGCGAAACGAAACCGTTTCGTACGTGTCCTGGGCCACACCCCCCGGCCACACCCCACTCCGACACCCCACGGCCACACCCCACCGTGACACCCCGCCCCACCCGCCCACGACTCGCCCACACGTACGAGTTGCCGCACCCCCTCCGCGCGGAAAGCATGAATGGGTGAGTGACGACGTCGCGTATCTCCGATTCCCGCACCTCCACGACGACCTGCTGTGCTTCGCCGCCGAGGACGACCTGTGGATCTCCCCCCTCGTCCCCGAGGGCCACCGCCCCGGCCGGGCCTGGCGGCTCACCGTCGACCGGACGCGGGTCGGACACCCGCGCTTCTCGCCGGACGGCCGGCACATCGCGTACACGAACTGGCGCAGCCTCGACCCAGAGATCCACCTCGTCCCCATAGAAGGCGGATCCGCCCGGCGGCTCACCTACTGGGGCTCCACCGACACCCGGGTCTGCGGCTGGACACCCCCCGACAAGGACGGCCGCTCCGACATCCTCGCCGTCTCCTCGCACGGGCAGCCCTTCTCGTACTTCTCCTGGGCCTACAACGTCCCCACCGACGGCTCCCCCGGCGGCAGACTGCCCTGGGGCCCCGTCTCCGACATCGCCGTCACCGAGGACTGCGGCGCGGGCGAGGGCGAGCGCCGCACCCTCCTCCTCACCGGAAAGCCGCCCCACGAGCCCGCCGCCTGGAAGCGCTACCTCGGCGGCGCCACCGGGCGGCTCTGGCTGCACGGCGAGCGGCTGCTGCCCGACATCGGCGGCCACCTCGACTGCCCCATGGCCGTCGGCGGCCGCATCGCCTTCCTCTCCGACCACGAGGGCATCGGCAACCTCTACTCCTGCCTGCCCGACGGCACCGACCTGCTCCGGCACACCGACCACGACGAGTTCTACGCCCGGCACGCCTCCAGCGACGGCCGCCGCGTCGTCTACCAGTGCGCCGGCGAACTGTGGATCGTCGACGCCCTCACCCCCGACTCCCGCCCCCGGAAACTGGAGGTACGGCTCGGCGGCCAGCGGGTCGGCCGGCGCCCCTACCAGGTGCCCGCCGCCCACCACATCGACGCGGTGTCCGTCGACGAGACCGGCCGGGCCAGCGCCGTCTCCGTGCGCGGCAGCCTCTACTGGCTGACCCACCGCGACGGCCCCGCCCGCACCATCGTCGACACCCCGGGCGTCCGCGTCAGGCTCCCCGAGATGCTCGGCAGCGGCGGCCAGGTCGCCTACGTCACCGACGCCGAGGGCGAGGACGCCGTCGAAGTCGCCTACCTGCCGCGCGCCAGCGGCGACCGGCCGCCCCGCCGGCTCGCCTCCGGCGAACTCGGCCGCGTCGAGGAACTCGTCGCCGACCCCGAAGGCGAGCGGCTCGCCATCGCCTCCCACGACGGCCGGCTGCTCCTCCTCGACGCCACCGAGGAATCCAACGGCGAGGTCACCGAACTCATCCGGTCCGTCAACGGGCCCGTCCGCGACCTCGCCTTCTCCCCCGACGGCGCCTGGCTCACCTGGTCGCACCCCGGCATCGGCCGCTCCCTGCGCTCCATCAAGATGGCCCGGATCTCCGGCCCCGGCGCCCGGACCGTCCTCGACGTCACCAACGGACGCTTCGAGGACGAGAACCCGGTCTTCACCCGCGACGGCCGCTACCTCGCCTTCCTCTCCTGGCGCGGCTTCGACCCGGTGTACGACGTCCACACCGGCGACCTGTCCTTCCCGCTCGGCTGCCGCCCCTACCTCGTCCCGCTCTCGTCCGCGACCCCGTCCCCCTTCGCGCTGCTCCCCGACGGGCGCCCGGCGGCCGGCGGCCTCGACCCGGCCGACGACGACACGGAGACCGGCGACGGCACCGTCACCGTCGAGATCGAAGGCCTCCCCGACCGGGTCACGCCCTTCCCTGTCGCCGCCTCCAAGTACTCGGCCCTGCACCCGGTCAGCGGCGGCGGCCTGGTCTGGCTGCGCTGGCCCATCTCGGGCGCGCTCGGCGAGACCTTCGCCAACCCGGCCGACACCTCCGGCAAGCCCACCCTGGAGCACTTCTCCATCACCAAGGCCCGCAAGAGCGAACTCGCCAAGGACCTCGACTGGTTCGCGGTCAGCGGCGACGGCACCCGGCTCGTCGTCGCCGACGAGGGCGACCTGCGGGCCGTGCCCGCCACCGAGTCCGGCGACGGCGACTCCACCGTCTACCTCGACCTGCGGCGCATCCTCCACGAGGTCGAACCCGGCGCCGAATGGCGGCAGGCCTTCGAGGAGGCGGGCCGGATCGTCCGCGCCTACTTCTGGGAACCCGACATGGGCGGCGTCGACTGGACGGCGGTCCTCGACCAGTACCGGCCGCTCGTCGAACGGGTCGCCTCCCCCGACGAGTTCGCCGACCTGCTCCGCGAGGTCATGGGCGAACTCGGCACCTCCCACGCGTACGTCACCCCCGCCCGCCGCAACGAGGGCCCGCCGCACTACCAGCGGCCGATGGGCCTCCTCGGCGCCAACCTCGTGCCCCGCGAGGCCGGGTGGACGGTGAAGCGCATCCTGCCCGGCGAGTCCTCCGACTCCAAGGCCCGCTCGCCGCTCGCCGGTACGGGCATCCGCGAAGGCGCCGTCCTCACCCATGTCGACGGCCGGCCCGTGGACCCGGTCACCGGGCCGTACCCGCTGCTCTCCGGCACCGGCGGCACCACCGTCGAGCTCACCTTCACCCCCGCCGAGGGCGAGGGCCGGGCCCGCCGCGTCGCCGTCGTCCCGCTGATCGACGAGCGGCCGCTGCGCTACCAGGACTGGGTCGCCAAACGCCGGGCGGTGGTACGGGAGGTCAGCGGCGGCCGCTGCGGCTATCTGCACATCCCCGACATGGGCGGCTCGGGCTGGGCCCAGTTCAACCGCGACCTGCGCATGGAGGTCTCCCGGCCCGCGCTCATCGTCGACGTGCGCGGCAACGCCGGCGGCAACATCAGCGAACTCGTCATCGAGAAGCTCACCCGCAAGATCCTCGGCTGGGACCTCACCCGCAACGCCCAGCCCGTCGCGTACGCCTCCAACGCCCCCCGCGGCCCGGTGGTCGCCCTGGCCGACGAGGCGACCTCCTCCGATGGCGACATGATCACCGCCGCGTTCAAGCTCCTCGGCCTGGGCCCCGTCGTCGGCCAGCGGACCTGGGGCGGGGTGGTCGGCATGACCGGCCGCCACCGGCTCGGCGACGGCACCCAGATCACCGTCCCGATGAACGCCGCCTGGTTCCCCGAGTACGGCTGGTCCCTGGAGAACCACGGCGTCGAACCGGACCTCGCGATCCTGCGCACCCCCCTCGACTGGGCCGAGGGACGGCACGCCCAGCTCGACGACGCGGTCCACGTCGCCCTCGCCCTCCTCGCCGAGAACCCCGCGGCGAGCCCCCCGGGCTACGAGTCCCTCCCGGACCGCTCCCGCCCGAAACTCCCCCCACGGGGAGGCACCGAGAACTAGCACCCGCCTGCGGACCGGGCCGGGCCGACGGGGCCGGGCTCGCGGCGTCCCCTAGGCCGCCGGGCCGAGCTCCAGCTCGTACGCGGTGCCCGGCTCCCCGTCGAGCGTCACGCCGCCCACGGCCCCGAACCCGGCCCGGGCGAGCACGGCGCTCGACGCGGTGTTCCCCAGTGTCACGAAGGCGGTCAGCCGCAGCAGCCCGTACTCCTCGACGGCCAGCCGGCACACCTCCCGCACGCCCCGGGTCGCGAACCCCCGCCCGGTCGCCTTCTCGGCGAGCCGGTACCCGAGTTCGGCACTGCCCGCACCGGCGTCCACGTCCACCAGGTTGACCCGCCCGACGATCTCCCCGCCCTCGGCGACCAGCACATGGAAGTGGATCTCCCCCGCCTCCTGCGCCTCGATCAACTCCCGGTGCCGCTCGTCGAACTCCTCGAAGTACGCGTCCCCCCGGTCGGGCACCCGCGCGGCGAAGTACTCCCGGTTCTCCCGCTCGAAGGCGAGCAGGGCGGGGGCGTGATCGGATCGCAGTCGCTCAAGTACGGCCATGAGCGCCACGGTACGAAGATCCGCCGGGCTCTGCGTACAACTTTTCGGTCCCGGGGGCGTCTGAGCCCATGTGGCACCAGAGGAACGGAACGACATGCGACGACGCCCCCTGTTCGCCTCCCTCGCCCTGATCAGGGAGGAGGACCGCCATGTCTGGGGCACCTGCGCCGAGGCGGAGGGCTTCTTCGGCGAGCCCGAGTGCGAGAGCTACGAGCTGCGGGGCTGGGTCCCGGAGCCGGCCGGGGCCTCGGCCGACGGGTGGCTCGGCAGTCGTGTCTGGCTGGTTCCCGAGGACCCCGGCGCCGACGCCTGGCTTCTGTCGGACGTGGAGGCCGCACCGGTGCCGGGCGGGGTCGTGGTGACGGGTGGGGACGACTACCTGGGGCCGCCCGAGGAGTACCGGGGGCCGGTCCGGTTGCACGACGGGCGCCGCTGGCTGGGCTCCTGCCGGGAGTTCGCCGCCGTCGAGCCCCCGCAGTGGCCCGCGCCCCCGCTCGTCCTGCGCGGCCTCGCGCCGGGCGAGGAGCTGCGGCGGGTGCTGACGGAGTCGGGCGGGCGGGAGGCTGTTCTGGAGAAGGCCGAGCTGGAGCTGCGGGACGGCCGGGGCGAGGTCCTCACCCACCGGTTGTTCTGGGCCGTCGTCCGCGGATGGGAGGCCTCCCCGCTCGGGGACGGGCTGATCGACCTCACGCTGGACGGGGGGTTCCGTCGCCCCGAGCCGCTCTGGGCCCGGGGCGTGTGGGAGCGGTGGCTCGCCGGGCCGCCGGAGGAGATCGGGGCCTGGGCCGGGCTCGACACCCGGCGCCGGGGGGCCTGGCACGACCTGGTGCGGGAGCGGGCGGCCCGGCGCGTCCTCGGGGACCGGCCGGCGGGGACGGCGTACGAGCTGGACGGGCGGCACGTCACCGACGAGCCGGGCCTCTGGCTGGCGCTCGGCGAGGCGGTGAACGGACCCGGCGGCTACTTCGGCGGGGACTTCCACGCCCTCCACGACTGCCTGGGCGGCGACTTCGGCTTCACCGCACCGGCCACCCTGACCTGGCGGAACGCCGACGTGGCCCGCGCGCACCTGTCCCGGGCCCTGGCCCCGGAGGGCGAGCCGTACGACCTGTTCGCGGCCGTCGTCGACGCCCTGGAGCAGGACGGGATGCGCGTCGTCCTCGCGTGAGGCGCCCCGGTCCACGCGGAGGAGGCGCACCCGGCGTGGCCGGGTGCGCCTCCTCGGCACAGCACGCGAAGGACGGACGCGTCAGGCGTCGTAGTCCTGGTCGAGACGGTCCTGGGCCTCCTGCTGGGCCCTGCGCGTCTCGTCGTCGGAGCGGCCGCGGCCCTTGGACGCGCGCTCGGACGCCTCGTCCTTCGCCTTGCCCATGGCCTGCTTGGCCTGCTGCTTCATCTGCTCCGACTTGTCCTTGAACTGGTCTGCCATGCCCATGAAGGTTCACTCCTAGAAGGGTGTGAGGGGGACGGAGGCGAGCTGCCTCCTGGGCCTCGACCAGCCTTGCACGAGCGAACATTCCACGCATTTCGATCAGTTACGGAGTGCGACCGTGCGGCGGAACCCCCCTCAGCGGGCCGCCGGACCGCTCGCCCGCGCCTCCTCGTCGGCCGCGCCGCCCGCGCCCACCAGGCCCTTGGACACCGAGCCGAGCCTCGGCCCGAAGCGCTTCATCTCGCGCTGCCCGACGGTCGCGATCATGCCGGGCAGATAGCCCCGGACGGACTGCATCCCGCGCAGCCACCACTGCGCGTACACATGGGCCGAGCGCCGCTCGATGCCCGCCACGATCCGGTCGACGGCCGGGCCCAGCGGATAGGTGCGGTTCGCCGGCCACGGCAGCCGCTGCCGCAGCTCCCGCATGACGTCGTCCTCGTCGGCGCCCCGCACCATGTCCGTGTCGGTCCAGGAGAGGTAGCCGACGCCGACCTTCACCCCCTTGTAGGCGACCTCGGCGCGCAGGCTGTGCGCGAAGGCCTCGACGCCCGACTTGGACGCGCAGTACGCCGTCATCATCGGGGCCGGGGTCAGCGCGGCGAGCGAGGCGATCTGGAGGAAGTACCCCCGGGACTCCATGAGGACCGGCAGGAACGCCCGGCCGGTGACCGCGCCGCCGATCAGGTTGACCTCGATGACCCGCCGCCAGGCCGCCGGGTCGGAGTCGACGAACGGACCGCCCGCCGCGACACCGGCGTTGGCGACGACGATGTCGACCTTCCCGAACCGTTCCTTCACCTCGGCCGCCACCCGGGCCATCGCCTCGTGGTCGGTGACGTCGGCGTGCCACCAGTCGGCCTCGGTGTGCAGCCGGCCGGCGACCTCCTTCAGCTGCTCCGGCTCCAGGCCGACGAGCGCGATCCGCGCTCCGCGCGCGGACAGCTTGCGGGCGAGGAGCTCCCCGACGCCGCGGGCGCCGCCGGTGACGACCGCGACCTGTCCTTCCAGGCTCACCCGGCTCATGCCTTCTCCTTCACGTCCAGATAGGTCTCGGAAAGTTCACGGATCCGCGCGGTGACGGCCTCCGGGGCCTCCACCGGCGTCATGTGGCCCATACCCGCGAGTTCGAGCAGCCCGACGCACTGCGGGAGCGCCTCGGCCATGGCCCGGGAGTGGACGGGCGGGGTGAGCCGGTCGGCGGTGCCGACGACGACCGCGACGGGCAGGTCGAGCGCCCGCAGGCCCGCTTCGAGGTCCAGCTCGGAGAGGACCCTGGACCAGCCGACGCGGGCCCCGCGCGGGCAGGCGTGCACGATCCGGGCGCAGGCGTCGACCCGCTCGGGCGCGGAGCCCGGTCCCATCGTCGCGTACTTGAGGATCTTCTTCGAGACGGCGGTGACGGGTCCGAGCGGTGCCTTGGCGCCGAGGACGCCCCGGGTGAGCCGGGTGCGCCGTTCGCTCGGCCGCCCGGGTACGACGGTGGCCTCGGCGGTCAGCCGGGACGGCCCGGTGGAGCAGAGCAGCGCGGCGGCGGCGTGCTCCTGGAAGGCGGGCCGGCCGGCGGCGGCCATGAGGGTCATGCCGCCCATGGAGTGTCCGGCGAGGACGGCCTTCTCGCCGGCGGCGAGGGTGCTCGCGAGGACCGCTTCGAGGTCGTCGGCGAGCGCCCGGGTGGCGTACCCGGCGGGTCCGGCGGGGACCGGGGAGCGGCCGTGGCCGCGCTGGTCGTAGGCGATGACCCGGTGGTCGGCGGCGAGGGCCCGTATCTGCTCGGCCCAGAAGGCGATCGAGCAGGTCCAGCCGTGGGCGAGGACGACGGCGGGCGCGCCCTCGGGGCCGTACGTCTCGACGTGGATCCGGGCGCCGTCGGCGGAGACGGCGGTGAGTTCGCGGGACGGGGGCAGCGAGGTCAGGTGGCGGCTCACTGGGCGGCCTCCTGCTTGCGGGTGGCGGCGCGGGTCTTCGCGGCGGCGGGCTTGACCGGCTTGGGGGCGCGGACGACCTCGTACTCGGAGAGGTCGACCTGCCGGGTCTCGCGCCGGAACTCGCCCGTTGTGCCCGGCCAGAGCGTGGTGTTGCGGCCGTTGGAGTCGAGGTACCAGCTCTCGCAGCCGCCCGCCTTCCACACGGTCCGCTCCATCCGGGCCTGCACCTTGCGGTTCCAGGCGCCGACGGCGGAGGGCCGGACGGCGAGGGCGGCGCGGCCGCCCAGGACGTCTAGCTGGCGCAGGTAGTCGGCCATGTAGTTCAGCTGGGACTCGATCATCAGGATCATCGAGGAGTTGCCGAGGCCGGTGTTGGGGCCGATGACCGTCATGAAGTTGGGGAAGCCGGCGGCGGTGGCGCCGCGCAGGGCCTCCATGCCGCCCTTCCAGGTCTCGGCGAGGGTCTTGCCCTCGGCGCCGACGACCCGTTCGGCGATCGGCATGTCGGTGACGTGGAAGCCGGTGCCGAAGATGATGGCGTCGACCTCGGTCTCGGTGCCGTCGGCGGCGACCAGGGTGGAGCCGCGCACCTCGCGCAGGCCGGCGGCGACGACGTCGACGTTGGGCTGTGCGACCGCCGGGTAGTAGGTGCTGGAGAGCAGGATGCGCTTGCAGCCGATGCGGTACGAGGGTGTCAGCTTGGCCCGCAGGACCGGGTCCTTGATGGACTTGGCGATGTTGGCCTTGGCGAGCTTCTCGACGAGCCCGAGTTCGTTGGGGTGCTTGGTGAAGGCGCCGACCTGGAGTTCGCGGATGCCCCAGAGGAGGCCGCGGCGCAGGGTGCCGGTGACGGGCAGGGCGCGGTGCAGCCAGCGCTCGGGGCCGCTGATGGCCCGGTCCATCCGGCGCATGACCCAGGGGGGCGTGCGCTGGAAGAGGGTGAGCTTGCCGACCCGGGGCTGGATGGCGGGCACGATCTGGATGGCGGAGGCGCCGGTGCCGATCATGGCGACGCGCTTGCCGGTGAGGTCGTAGTCGTGGTCCCAGCGGGCGGAGTGGAAGACCTTGCCGGGGAATTCGGCGAGGCCTTCGATGTCCGGGATCTTGGGGTCGGAGAGCGGGCCGGTCGCGGAGACGACGACGTCGGCGCTGAAGGAGCCCTGGCCGGTCTCGATCTCCCAGCGGAGTGCTTCGGAGTCCCAGGTCATCTTCCGTACCTCGTGGCCGAGGCGGAGGTGGGGGCGGATGCCGAAGGTGTCCGTGACATGCTCCAGGTACGCGCGGATGTGGCGCTGTCCGGAGAAGGTCCGCGGCCAGTCGGGGTTGGGCGCGAAGGAGAAGGAGTAGAGGTGGGAGGGGACGTCGCAGGCGCAGCCGGGGTAGCTGTTGTCCCGCCATGTGCCGCCCACGGAGTCAGCCCGTTCCAGGACGACGAAGTCGGTGATTCCTTCGCGGCGCAGTCGGACGGCGGCGCCGAGGCCGCCGAATCCCGATCCGATCACCGCCACCCGTACGTGCTCGTGCTTCGCCATGCCGCCTCCCGTGCACCCGCCCGATCACGCCAGCAATCACTGGCACAGTCGGGACTGTAGAGCAGCTCCATACCAAGCGGTAGGGGTACGGCGAGGGAAAGTTACCGGCGGTACAACATAGGCTGGCGGACGTGGCAGAAGGATCAGGCGAGGCAACGGGACCCGGCACGGGCGCGGACACCGGCGCGCCCGAGGGCACCCGTACGCCCACGGGCACGCCCGACGGCGTCCGTACCCACGAGGGCGTACGCGAGTACCGCATGGAGGAACTGGCGACCGCCGCCGGCATCACCGTGCGCACCCTGCGCTTCTACCGCGAGCGCGGCCTGATCCCGCCACCCCGCAGGGAGGGCCGGATCGCCTGGTACGACGAGCACCACCTGGCACGGCTGCGCACCATCGCCGCCCTCCTGGAGCGCGGTCACACCCTCAACGGCATCGCCGACCTCACCACCGCCTTCGAGAGCGGCCGCAACGTCCGCGAGGTCCTCGCCCTCGGCTCCCCCACCGAGGAGGAGCCGGTCCGCCTCACCCCCGGCGAGCTCGCCGACCACTTCGCCGGCGAGGTCACCGCCGAGAACCTCGCGGCCGCGCTCGACCTCGGCTACCTCGTCACCGACGGCGAGGAGATCATCCACATCAGCCGCCGGCTGCTCGACGTCTCCGCCGCCCTGGTCCGCGAAGGCATCCCGCTCGCCGAGGTCCTCAAGGCGGGCGCCCGCGTCCGCGAGCACGCCGACGCGCTCGCGGAGCTCTTCACCGACCTGCTGCGCACCCACGCGGCCGAGGAAGACCTGCGGCGGCTGCGCCCGCTGGCGAAGAGCGTGGTCGAGGCCGAACTCTCGATGGCGCTCGACCGCCGCCTCGGCCCGGGCACCGCCCCGGAGTAGCCCGCCCTACAGCTCGTACACGACGGTGACGGGCGCGTGGTCGCTCCACCGCTCGGCGTGCGTCGCGGCCCGCTCGACATAGCCCTTCACGGCCTTGGCCGCGAGACCGGGGGTCGCGATCTGGTAGTCGATCCGCCAGCCGGTGTCGTTGTCGAAGGCGCGGCCGCGGTAGGACCACCAGGAGTAGGGCCCCTCCTGCTCGGGGTGGAGCGCGCGCACGACGTCCACGTAGGCCCCGTCCGCCTCGTCGAGCACCCGCCCGAGCCACTCCCGCTCCTCGGGGAGGAAGCCGGCGTTCTTCTTGTTGGCCCTCCAGTTCTTGAGGTCGGCCTCCCGGTGGGCGATGTTCCAGTCGCCGCAGACGACGACCTCGCGCCCGTCGGCGGCCGCGCGGGTCCTGAGCTCCTTGAGGTACGGCAGGAACTCGCCCATGAACCGGTACTTCTCGTCCTGGCGCTCGGTGCCGGCCTCACCGGAGGGGAGGTAGAGGCTGGCGACGGTCACACCGGGCAGGTCGGCCTCGACGTACCGGCCGCTGCCGTCGAACTCGCTCGACCCGAAGCCGACGCGCACCCGGTCGGGCTCGCGGCGGGTGTAGAGGGAGACCCCGGCGCGGCCCTTGGCGGCGGCGGGGGCGTGCACGGTGAACCAGCCCTCGGGCGCCCGCACCTCGGCCGGCAGCTGCGCCTCCTCGGCGCGCACCTCCTGGAGGCAGACGGCGTCGGCGGAGGTACCGGCGAGCCACTCGACGAAGCCCTTCTTGGCGGCGGCGCGGAGCCCGTTGACATTGACGCTGGTCACTGTGTACAAAACATGCCTTCTTCCTCGGAGGGTCACGCCCAGGGGTCAGGTTCCCACACCGGATGGACCGTGACCGTGGCTCCCCCACCGGTCTTTCTCGTGAGGACAACGCGGCGTGGGAGCTGCCGCAGGAGACTGTTCGGGCCCGTACTCGTCCGGGTTGGCGGCGCGGTCGGCCCGCAGGTTCGCGAGGGCCCTGGCGTGCTTGTCCGCCTCGGACTCAAGGCGGGACGCGACCCGGCTCGACGCCCTCGAACGGGCCCGGTGGCCGCTCCCGTCGGTCGCGGCCCTCGCGGGCGCTGGCGGTCTCGCCCTGTCCGTCTGGACGTACATCGCCCGCTGAACCACCAACGCCCCCTCCGTGCCCATGCAGGCGCCGGAGGGGGCGGTTTCGTCGTGACCGAGGTCAGTCGAGCGGAAGCGCCTGGTGCGCGGCCACGATCGCATCGATGCGGCGAGCGAGGTCGAAGTCCGCCGCCGTCAGCCGGTACCCGGCGTCGTGCGTGGTGATCGACGCACGCAGGTGGTCAATCCTCAGATCCAGGTCGGCATGATGCTGCACCCGCCGCGACCGGTCCGCGATCGTCACGATGGCGGCCACGGCCGCGTGGTACCGGATCGGGTACGTGCGGCTGATCGTCTCTCCCTCGCGGTCCCACCCTGGCAGACCGGCCAACGCCGCCTCGATCTCCGCCTCGCTCAGCGGCTCCGGCACACCCATGTCAGCTCCCCTCGGTCACGGGCGCGAGGGCCTCGGCGAGGTCCCGCCCGACCGGGGCATCCTGCCACGGCCGCATCGCCCGCTCCAGGGTGGCCAGCTCGCGGCGCATCCGCGCGGACCCAGTGTCGACCGCGATCGTCGCTACCTCCCGGACGATCTCCACCGCCTGCTCCGGCTGCCGCGCGGTGGCGGCCGCCGTCGCGTGCCGCGCCATGTAGACACCGCGGTCTCGTCGCGCGGTAGCCGGGACGACGCCGAGCACCTGCGACCACAGGTCGCTCGCCTCGGCGCCGAGCCCGAGCCGGCCGTAGCATGTCGCACGCTGGACCTCCAGGTAGCCGGGCGTCCGCCGGCAGGCGTTGCCCCACGGCAGGTCGTCGTCGACGCGGGGCAGGAGCCGGTCGGCCTCGTCGATCAGCCGGTCGACTGCGGCCCGGTCGCGCAGGAGGCTGGCGCCATGGGCCTGTTGCTGCATGGCCATGATGCGCACCTTCGGGACGACGGCGGACGGCTCGTCGAGAGCGGCCTCGCACAGGTCGACAACGCCCGCCCCGTCGCCGAGGTCGGTCCTCACCTGCGCGCTGTTGACCATGGCATAGCCGATGAGGTGCGGGTCGCGGGCCCGAAGCGCTATCTCCTGCGTGATCCCCCGCCAGAACGCTGCGGCGGCGAGGTCGCCGGCGTCCTGGTACAGCCAGCCGACGAGCGCGGCATACGCGGCGCCCACCCGGAGCAGACCGCGGCGCGTCTCGCCGGTCGCGGACCGGGTCAACTTGTCGATCAGCTGATACTGGGGGCCGAGCGTGCCGATCAGGTCGTGAGGGCCGAGGAGCATGTCGGCCCGGTAGTGGCCCTCCAGCTGCGCCTGGAAGTAGTCGACGAGGGCGGGGTCGACCTGCTGGGGGGCGAGCGGCCCGGGGACAAGGGCCGCAGCGGTGACGGCGAGGAAGCTGGTCTGCACGGTGGTCTCTTCGTGGTGCTCAGGCCGGATCCAGCCCGGCGGGGTGGTGAAGCCGAGATCTTCCGGCCACCGGCCGAGCGCGTCGTGGAGAACGACCGCGGTCTCCTCAGACGGCCACCCGGGACGCGGGCCCTCCCAACGGCGCCACGTTCTCGCAGACACGGTGAAGTGCGCATCATCGAGGAGGCGCTGCCCGTGGGCCTGGAGCCCGTCGGCGGCGGCCTCGGCGGAGCGCCAGCCGACACGGAGTCTTGCCGCGCGGAGGGCGTCGTTGCGGCTCATGCCGCCAGTGTGAGGTGTCATCGCGGTCCCTGAGGGCCGTGGCCGCGACATGGCCATGCGTGGCCACTCAATGGCCTATCTGTCCGGTGCGGTGCTCACACATCATCGTCCTCACGACAACGGGGCGTACCGCGAACTGCGGAAATGCCCACCGATGGACGGAGCAGTGATGCGCGAGCAGGCCGAGCACACCAGAACCGCGGAGAGCGGTCCGACCGTGGAGGTGGACCTGCGCGCGCTCCTCAAGATCGTCACGCCCATCGAGGAGCACGCCGAGGACCTGGCCCTTCGCGCGGTGCGCCGGGCCCTCACGATGGAGCAGAACCCCGACGCCCTGGAGCTGGCCCGGCTGACGGACAAGCTCCTGACGCACTGCGCGAGCCTCGCCGTCGGCATCGAGACCATCCCCGTGAAGGAGCGCCCGGCGCGCGGGCAGGGCGCCCTGAGGGACTGGGCCACGCTCCAGAAGGACGGGCCCGGCGACGGCCCCCTCGGCACGTGGTCGTACGCGAGACAGCTCGCCCTGGTCGCCCGCTCCATGGTGAAGGCGCTCCGCAGCCACCGGGCGTCGACGGAGACCCGCGCGCCGTACGTCGGCCGTCCGGGCCTGCCCCCGCTCGCCCCCAGCGCCCCGTGAGCGAGTGGCAACGGCAGACGCTCTACTGCCTGATCGTCCTCGGCATGCTTGCTGCCCTCGCCCTCGGCATCACCCACTGACTCCCGCCCCCACATGGGGCGGGTCCACGCACCATCGGCATCCACCACCAGGAGGACCCCATGGCCTGCACGACCAGCAACCCGACGCCCTGCTCGGCCAGTCCCGAGCCGCCCGGCAACCCGGCCGGTGCCCGAGCCCTGCTGAGCGACGCAGCGTTCAACGGCGTGATGCACACCGTCCTGGACAACAACCCCGGCTGGGACACCGACAAGGCCAGCCGCGTCGTCGTCGAGGCTCTCAAGTTCGTGCACGCCGCCAGCCTCTTCCCCCAGGCCCGGATCTCCCCCACCACCGAGGTCGACGAGGGCTGGCACGCCCTCATCCTCCACACCCACCTGTACGCCACGCTGTGCAGCCGCCTCGGCCGCACGGTCCACCACTACCCCGAGCGCCCGGGAGCGGCCCGCCGCGACCCCGACGTCATCACCCGCACCATGGCCCTGATCGAGCAGGCCGGCCACACCCCCGACGCCAAGCTCTGGACCGGCCGCGTCGGAGCCATGGCCGGAGTGGTGAGGCACACCCCGATGCCCGGGGGCTGCGGCCCGATCAACCCCGGCAACTGCGCCACCCACGGCGGGGGCGACGACGACTAGGCTCGACGCCCCGCCGACGTAAGGAGAGCGCCATGGAGGCGAGCGAAGTCTCGGCACTGCACAACTCGATGCGGAAGTACGGGATCCCCGGGGACCTCAAGCCGGAGGACCCGACGAATCCGACTGGCCCCTGGCGAGTAGTCGACTCCGCTGGCCAGGACGTCACCGACGCCACGCTCGCCGCGGCGGCTGCTGCCGAGCACAGGCGCCCCGAGCGCGGGTTCGTCATCACGCCCTAGCCGCTCGCAGACCGCCCCGGCCGGACCGTCCCCGGCCGGGGCTACCGCACCAGCTCCGCCACCGTGACGCCGAGCGCGTCGGCGATGAGGACCAGGTCAGTGAACCGTGGATCGCGCTCCCCGCGCTCGTACCGTTGGACACTGCGCCGCTCCATGTGGATTCGGTCCGCCAGCTGGTCCTGCGACAGGCCGGCCGCTGTTCGGAGCTCACGAATGCGATGCCCACCCCGCCGTAACCGTTTCGTCCACGTGCAGCGGAGGAGACCCCGGTTCGAGTCCGGGCGAGGGGCTACACCTTCACGCCGACGGCCCCAGCCCTCCGAGGAGAGAGCCGGGGCCGCCGCGTTTCCGCTGGTCAGAAGTGGGATGCTTTGGACAAGCTGTTGCTGGTGACAGTGAGCATCCCGGGAGAATACCGACACCCACCACCCGCATACATGTACGATATTCCGCATGAACATCCAGCCCACGCCCTACGACCACCCCGACGCGGTCACACTCAACGACGCCGTCCAGGCGGAGTACGCCGTCCGCTACGGCGACGAGGGCGACGTCACACCGCTGGACGCCGGGATGTTCGTCCCGCCCCGGGGCCTCTACCTCCTGGCCTACGACCCCGAGGGCACCCCGCTCGCCACCGGCGGCTGGCGCACCCAGGACAAGAACGACCAGGGCTACGAGGACGGCGACGCCGAGCTCAAGCGCATGTACGTGATACCCGAGGCCCGCGGCCTCGGCCTGGCCCGCCGCATCCTCTCCGCCCTGGAATCCGACGCCCGCGCGGCCGGCCGCACCCGCATGGTCCTGGAAACGGGCACGGCCCAGCCGGAGGCGATCGCCCTCTACACCTCAAGCGGCTACGCCCCCTGCGCCAAGTTCGGCCACTACCGCGACTACGAGAACAGCCGCTGCTTCGCGAAGCCGCTGGCCTGACGCCGCCGCGGCGCACGGGAACGACGAACGGCGGGGGCGCCCGAAGACACCCCCGCCGTCCTGTGCTCACGCTCCGCTAGTGCAGGGTGAGCCGTTCCTCCTGCTCACGCCCACCGACATCGAGCGCCACCACCAGCTCTCCCGCCGGACGGCCGGAGAGCGTGAGGTAGTAGACGGTCCGTCCCGAGTGCTCGGGCGCCAGTGTCCTGACGTGCGTCCACTCGACCGCCTTTCCGGAGAACCGGCCGGAGGTCATCCGGACCCCGCGCTCCGCCAGGAGCACGACCGCCCAGCCGCCGTCAGGAGTGGACAGGGTCCCGAACGCCCTCGCCACGTGGGCACCGGCCGTGGGCGCGATCCGTTCGAGATCGGCGCACCGCCGGACGTCCGATCCACCCGTGACCGACGCCTGAGCAAGGCACAGGTGCCCCTTGGCCGTCTCCCACATCAGGGTCGCCGTGCCCCTTCCCTGCGTCACCTCGGAGGCGGGCGCTCCGGCGGGCGCCTCGCCCACGGCCTCGGCCTTGGCGAGCATGCTCGCCTTGAGCTGGGCCGCCTTGTCGACGGGAGGCCCGGACACAACCGGCGGACTCGCCGAGGACGGGGCCCGCGCCCCGCTCCCCTCCGCTCCGCAGCCGAGGAGCAGCCCGAGCGCCATGAGCGCCGAGACCGCTGGAACGAGTCGGCGTCTCACTGATTGATCCCGGTGACGGGCTTCGCGTCGAGCCCGATCATGTTCCTCGGAACCGCCGAGTAGTACACGGGCTTCCAGACCGTCACGTCGAACGTCCCCCAGGTCTTCGTGCTCGTACGACCATCAGCGTGATGGTAGGTGGTCTGATAGCTCGTCAGCACGCCACTGGGCGAGAGACCGGTGCTCTGTCCCTTCTTGACGTTCCACGTGGTTGTGATCGTCTGGGTGTCGGACCTCATCTTGGTGTCGATGTCGGTCCAGGCCCATGAGCCGTTGGCCCCGACGGCGACTTCGAGCTTGCCCTCCGCCAGGAAGGGGATCTTGCCCTTCACAGCACCGCTCAACGTGATGTTGGCGCCGTAGGTCTTGGAGTACTGCTCCGTTGTCGTCACCTGCGCGTTGACGCTGTAGGCGTAGGCGATGGTGTGCTCATCCTGCGCGTCACCCTCGTACCACGCGCTGGTGTCCATGTCGGTGTAGTTGTCCCGGGAGACCGTCGCCGTCTGCGACCAGGTGACGTCCGCGCCTCCGTCGGGCACGACCACTCCCGGCGGCAGCTGTGGCAGAAGCGGACGGCAGCCGTCGCAGTAGTGGGGCGCCGCGTAGGTGCCACCACCGCCGCCGCCGCCACCGCCGCCACCACCGCCGGACCCGCCGGTCCCGCCGCCACCGCCGCCACCGCCACCGCCGCCCCCACCGAGGTTGACGCAGCACGCCGGCTTCTTCCCCGACTTCTCGTCCTTCGAGCAGTTCTTCAGGTCGTACAGGCAGGAGTTCGGCATCGAGCCGATCTCCGTGCCCGCCGGGTCCGACAGGGTGACCGGGTTGTTGTTGCTGTAGCCGTACGCGTTGTGCTGGCGCGGGTCGTCCGTGACGAAGAGCGGGTCGACCGAGACGAAGCGGCCGAGGGCCGCGTCGTACTCGCGGGCGCCGAGGTGGATCAGGCCCGTCGCGGTGTCGTTCGTGCCGCCGACGAAGCCCTTCTCCCCCACCCAGGCGGTCGGCTGGGTGCCCCGGGCGCCGCCGAAGATCGCGGTCTTGCGGCGGGTGACGGTCTGGGCCGCGTCGGCCGTGATCTGGGTGGTGCCCGTGCCGTGGTGGTCGGTGAGCGTGAAGCTCAGCTTGCCGCCGGTGCGCACCGCGATGATCCGGGCACCGGCGCCGTAGTAGCGGGTGCCGGTGAGGACGCCGGTCTTGCTCAGGTGCAGCTCGTTGCCTCCGGGGAGGTAGAGGGTCGTGCCGTCGGCGTCCTTCACCGCGAGCCGCTGCCCCTCGGTGTCGTACAGGTAGCTCGCCTTCTCCGTGGTGCCCTCGGTGACCGAGGCGAGGTGCCCCCGGTCGTCCCACTTGAGGGTCTGCTGGGCCGCGGCGCCGATCTTGCGGGTCTCGGTGTTGCCCGCGGCGTCGTAGGTGAAGGTCTCGTCGTGCGCGTTCGTGCCGGTCTGCGTGACCTTCGGCAGCTTGTGGGTGCCGGCGGCCGGGGCCGCGTAGGTCCGGAGCGTGTCGGCGGCCGGGCCCGAGGCGGTCTTGTGCTGCGTCTCGGTCCTGCGGTTGCCGACGGCGTCGTAGGTGTACGACGTCCAGTACGCGTCCTGGCCGCCGACGACCGCCGTCGACGGGGCGGTGGCGCAGGTGGTCCCGGTGTTGGTCCAGGCCTCGGTGATCCGGGCCAGCGGGTCCAGCGCGAAGCACTGGGTGTCCGTGGTCCGGGCCGCGTCCTGGCCGTAGCCGGTGGCGACGGAGGTGATGTTGCCGGCCGGGTCGTACCCGTACTTCGTGTCCTCGACCCGCTGCGGTGCCAGGTCACGGTCGGTGAAGGTCTGGGTCAGTGCGCCGGTGTGCTCGTCGTAGATGTTCGAGAGGACGACCTTCTGCCCGAAGGATCCGAGGTCCTGACGGATCAGCCGGCCGTAGTGGTCGTAGGTGCCCGCCGACATCAGGGCGTCGCTGCCCGCGCCGACGGTGTTCAGCAGTCCGGTGACCGGGCTGTAGCTGTTGGCGACCTTCTCCGCCGGCAGGCCGCCCAGGGCGGGCTGCAGGGTCCACATCACCTGGCTGGTGTGGGGGTTGTAGGAGGTCGTCCACTTGTAGACGCCGGCGGCCGCTCCCTCGCGCGCGGGGATGGTCAGCTGGGTGCCGACGGGCTTGTAGAGGGGGTTGTACGAGGTCACGGCGGACTCGTACGCCTGGCCGTCGACCCAGGAGGTCGCCTTGCTGAGCTGCCCCTTGGCGACGGTGTCGTACTCCCAGGACGCGAGGGTCGTCGTGCCCTTCTTGACGGCGGTCTTGCGGCCGAGCGCGTCGTAGTCGGTGTGCAGGGTCCTCAGCCGGGCGTCCGTGACGTCGACGGGCCGGTCGGCCGCGTCGTACGTGGTGTTGACCGTCCCCTTGTCGGGGTCCTCGATCCGCACCTGGCGGCCGCGGGCGTCGTAACCGTAGTTCCAGGCGGCGCCCGAGGGGTTGGTCAGCCGGTCCACCCGCCCCTTGCGGTCGAAGCGGTAGAGCGTCGACGTGTACTGGGTGCGGGCGTCGTCCACGTACTGGCGCAGCTCGACGGTCCGGCCGAGGGCGTCCATGACCTTGGTGCTGGCGGTGCCGCCCTTCGGCGGGACCACGGTGGCGGTGTCACCGGTGTAGCTGGTGCTGGTGCGCTTGGTCTCGTCGCCGAAGCGGCGCGAGATCACGGCCGTGGTGCGTCCGGCGCCGTCGAACAGGGTGTCCGTGGACGACGGGTACTTCAGCTCCTGGCCGGTGACCAGGACGGGCTCCGCCGCGCCGGAGGCGTAGTAGACGCCGGAGGAGCGCCAGGCCTGCCCGCGGGTGTCGTAGAAGCTCTCCGTGACGAGCCGTCCGGACAGGTCGGGGGAGGTCTCCTGGGTCTGCCGCGGGCGCAGCAGGCCGTCGTAGAAGGAGTACGACGTCCGGTAGGCGGAGTCGTGGCTCAGGGACTTGGTGGTGACGACGCTCGGGCCGTCGTTGCGGACCTGGTACTCGAAGACGTGGGTGGGAGAGTCGGGGTAGGTGACGGCCGAGCGGGTCGGCAGCCACACCTTCGTCGTCCGTCCGATCCCGTCGTACGCGGTGGTGGTCACCTTGCCGTTGGCGTCGCTGACCTGGGTGGGCAGTCCGCGCCGCGGGTCCATCGTGGTCGTCGCCGCGTGCCCGAGCGGGTTGGTGACGAGCACGGTGCCCGGGGCCTCGCCGGTGGCCGGGGTGTAGCGGGTCGTGGTGACCTTGCCGTGGGCGTCGGCGGCCGCGAGCCCGCGGCCGTAGATGTCGAAGTCGGTCGCGGCGGCGCTGGACACCGCGTCGTAGCCGGTGCCGGCGCCGTTGATCCGCTCGCTCCTGGTGACGTTCCCCCTGGTCGGGGCCGCGCCGAACGCGCCGCCGTCGTAGGAGGTGCGGACGTCGTCGATGACGTCGGCCGGCCAGGACGTCGGGCTGCCGCAGGGGACGGCGACGGTCAGCTTCCTGCTGACCGTGTCGAGGATGCCTGCGGTGGTGTTGCGGGCGTAGCTGGTGGTCGTGCACCGCTCGTCGCCGGTGCGTGCGGTGTCACCGGTCTCGGAGACGCTCGCGACCATGCCGTACTCGTCGAAGGCGCGGGTGAGTTCGGTGGTGCGGGTGCCGCCGGTGACGGTGGCCCGGGTCTCCTCCTTCTGGGTGCCCGTGCGGTACGCCGTCAGGGCGGGCAGCCCGGGGCGGGTGCGGGTGGCGAGGGCCGCGGAGCGCCACGGGGTGTACGAGGTGGCCGTCACCGGCTTCGAGGTGTCGTCACCGTTGTACGTGACGCTCTCGCGGAGCATGCCGGCGAACTGCTCGCGGTCGGTGACCCCGTCCCCGGCCGAGTCCTTGACGGACACGCCGTCGCGGCCGCGGAAGAAGCGTCGTTCGGTGAGGGTCCTCGGGTCGGACGCGGCGCCGCCGCGGGTCTGGACCCGCTCGTAGCCGCGGGAGACGGAGTACGTCCGGTCGTCGGCCTTGGTGAACTCGTCGGTGCTCTTCGTCCAGGCGGCGCCGTCGAGGTAGCTGTAGCTGGTCACCTTGTCGGGGGACTCGACGAGGTTGTCGCCCTCGATGACCTGGGTCGCGACATAGCTGTTGAACCAGTCGAGCTTGGACTCGTACCCCTCGAACGCCCACTTCACCGGGTAGCAGCGCCGGTTGTTGCCGGCGTCCGGCGCGGGCAGGTCGGTCGCCGTGCAGTCGGGCTGCGTGTAGGTGACGCCGATGGTGCCGCCGGTCTCGGTGTTGATCTGGTAGAGCCTCAGCCGGACGAACGGGGCGAGGCCGTCGCCGGTCTTGTCGACCCGGTTGGCGCGCTGCTCGCCCGCGAAGGTGACGGGCGGCAGCGTGACCGTGGTGCCGGCCTTGCCCGTGCGCTGGACGGCGCTCAGCCACAGCGGGCGTGAGATGCCGTCACCGGCGGCGGGGAAGCCCTGGGTCAGGGTCCACGCGTCGACGTCCTTGTACGCGCCGCCGGTCAGCACCTGGGTGGTGATCCCGGTGAGGCGCTTGCGCGACCAGAACGTCGGCGAGTAGTTGTCCTCGCACTCGGCGCCGTCCTTGCAGTACGCGTCGTACGGGACGTCGGGCCAGTTGCCGGCGTTGGTCTCGTCGAAGGTGCCGCAGTCGGTCAGGCAGCGCTCGGCGACGGTGAAGTCGACCTTGCCCATGGCCTTGCCGGTGTACACGGCGTCGTCGCGCAGGCCGTAGTCGATGTGGTCGAGCCAGCCGCCGCGGACGTAGGAGGTCGCGGTGGACTTGCCCGTGGTGTCGGAGACGTTGCGGCCGTAGTTGTTCTTCTCGGTGTTCCAGTAGTACGCCATGGCGTTGCCGTGCGGGTCGACCACGTAGTCGAGCTGCCAGCGCCAGGCCTGCTGGCACCAGCCGTCGGCGAACGAGGAGTCGTAGCAGGGCTCGCCGGACTGGTTGCCGAAGACGGGTGTCGTCCACGCCGAGTTGGTGACCGGGTCGTCGGCGGCGGTGCCGTTGTCCTTCCAGCCGGGCAGCCGGTTCAGGCCGAAGAAGTACTGGGTGCCGTCGGTCGTGGTGACCTTCCAGTGCTCGCCCTTGCCGTCGACGCCGTCCGTGCCGCCGTCGCCGTTGACGGCGCCGGTCAGCTTCTCGACGGAGGCTCCGGAGCCGTCGGCGCCCTGCCAGCCCTTGCCGTCCTCGTAGACCAGCTCGGTGCTCTTGCCGCCCAGGCTCAGCGTCGCGTTGTCGTTGAACCAGCACAGGTCGCCCACGCGGGTGGTGTTCGTCGCGTCGGTCTTGTCGTCGTTGCACGCCTTGTAGCGGCGTTCGATGAAGCCCGGCTCCCAGTTCCAGCCGTCGCCGATCCACGAAGGCTGGTTGTTGGAGGCCGCGGTCCGGCCGTCCACGGACTGCGAGTTGTAGTCGAGGGAGATCGTCGGCCGCATCCCGCCGGGCACCGCCGGCACCTCGACCGGGTACGCCCAGGTGAAGGCGCCGTTCGACTCGCCGGCGCTCCAGGTCCCGGAGGCGGACAGGCTCGTCGCCTTGTAGTCGCCGGAGGAGCCCTCGGCCCCCGCCGTCGCGGCCAGTACGGTCGCTCCGGAGAGGGCGACCGGCGCGGACAGGGTGCCCGCCCGGGTGTCGTTCGTGGTCTCCAGGGGCGTACCGACCCGGCAGGCTTCCTCGTCGGGGGTGGTCAGGGCACAGTCCGGGAGCCGTACGAGGCGGAGCCGGGAGGCCCAGTCGCCGCCGTAGGCGTCCCGGAAGGCGGCGTAGTCCACCTGGACGCGGGTGCCGGTCTTCGCCGCCTTCGCAGCCTGCCCGGCCCTTCCCGCGTTCGCCGCGGTGCCGTCCGTGCGGTCCAGGGAGAGCAGCAGGCCGTCGACGCCCGCGCGCCGGGCGGCGGCGCGGTCGGCGACCCGGACCGTGACGCGGGGCGCGGTGGCGCCGGTCCCGCCGTCGGTCTGCGCGACGGAGACGGGGAGCGTCCCCGCCTTGACCGCTCGCGCGCCGCTGCCGGGTCCGACGGCCCGCGCGCCGGCGGGCGGCGGGGTCAGTGTCACCTCGGCCGAGCCCGCGGCGGGCCAGCGCACGTGTGGCCTCCCCCGCCACGCGTGCGCCGCCGCGGCGTCGGGCTTTCTGGCGCCGCCGACGGCGGCCTTTTCCACGGGTACCGGCTGGGGCTGCTCAAGCACCGGAAGCGGATTTCTTCGCTCCGGAACGGCGGACGAAACACCCGCCGCCGGAAGGACGCCTATCGTGGCCGCGACCGCGAGAACGGTAACGGAACCACTTATGCGATGAATTCTCACACCCCACCTCTCATGGGGACGGAAATGTCACCGCACGCTATGCCGAACGCACGTCGGAATGCCCTCGACTTGAGATAGATCTGAGCAATATCGATTCCGATATCCGGACACGCGGTTCCGCTCGAATTCGGGCCGGAAAAAGGGCGATGCCCGGGAAGGATTCCCGGGCATCGCCTTCATGCTTCCCCACGTCGGACGTGTGGGGTCGTGTCGTCAGTTGTCGGTCATCAGTTGTTGTACGGGCGCAGCACGGTGGCGCGCGACCAGGTCCAGCCGGTCTCGGTGCCCCAGCCCGCCTTGTGGTACTCGAAGCCGGTGGCCGTCGAGACGTGGGTGAACGTCTTCACGGCGCCGGTGCTGAATCCGTACAGGCTGCCGATGTCGTCCTTGCCGTCACCGTTGTAGTCACCGGTCACGTACTGGGCGCCCTGGTAGTACCAGTTGCCCGTCGCGATCTCGAGGCCCTTGACGGCGCCGCCGAACTTGCCGTCCCGCGCCGCGGAGGCCGGCAGCTTGAAGAGGGCGTCGTGACCGTCGGCGTAGTCGTACCAGTAGCCGATGTCGTCGAGGCCGTCACCGTTGAAGTCGCCCGCGTGCAGGTAGGTGCGGCCGAAGCTGCCCCAGGTGGTGGCGTTCCCGGACCAGGACTGGGTGCTGATCTGGGGGAAGACGCCCCCGGGCCCGGCCGGGAAGGTGTGCATCTTCAGGGCGCCGTCGGAGTACCCGTACAGGGCGGCGATGTCATCCCGGCCGTCACCGTTGAAGTCGCCGGTGACGAACTTGCTGTTGTCGACGTACCACCAGCCCGCCGGCATCTGCGCGGAGGGGAACGGCGCGTTGAACCCGCCCTGCACGTTCGCGGTGAACGTGAAGATGGTGTCGTTGCCCGCGGCGTACGCGTACCAGGCGGCGATGTCGTCCCGGCCGTCACCGTTGAAGTCGCCCGCCATCAGCGTCATCGAGGTGGAGTAGAAGCCGCCCTTCCCCGAGCTCCAGGACGGGACGGGCGCGTTGAACCCGCCGTCCGCCTTGCCGGTCGCGGTGAAGAGCTTCACGACGCCGTTGCCGTAGTCGTACAGCGAGGCCTTGTCGCCCCGGCCGTCACCGTTGAAGTCGCCGGTGACGAACTGCATCCGGTCGATGTTCCAGCTGCCCGCGGCGGACTCGTAGGACTTGAGCGGCGCGCGGAAGGTGCTGTCCGAGTTGGACACGAAGGTGTGCAGCGCGGAGGTCCCGGCGGGGATCGCGTACCAGGCCGCCATGTCGCTGCGGCCGTCCCCGTCGTAGTCGTGCCGGACGACGGTGTTGGTCGACCACTTCGACCGGCCCGCCGCGTCGTAGACGACGAGGCTGCCGCGGTCCTGGAGCAGTGCGTAGCCGTTGGTGGCGGCGACGCCGGAGGTCCACAGCTGGGCACCGGCCGCGCTGGTGACCACCAGCTTGCCGTCGGACTGCATGACGGCCTTGGCTCCGGCGTTGCCCGCGGTGTTGGTGCTCCACAGCACCGTGCCCGCGTTGGAGGTGACGACGAGGTTGCCGTCGGTCCGCATCGTGAGCTTGGCGGCGTTGGAGGTGTACGTGGTGCCGGAGGGGATGGTGGTGCCGGAGGGGATGTAGGCCCCGCCCGTCACACCGTCGATGGTGAAGCGCGCGCCGAACTCGAGCGTGCTGGTGGCGCTGGGCACGATGCCCCGCCAGCCGACCAGGGTGTTGTCCGAGGCCTTGCGGGCCCAGAGCTCCGCGCGGCGCTCCGACGCCGGGTCGTTCGTGAGGTCGCCGGAGGAGCCCACGACCGGGTACGCGGCCTTGGTGACGCCCGAGCCGATCTTGAGCTTCATGGCCGGAAGGCCCAGGGTGGCGGTGTTCACGCCGCCGTCGCGCGCCTTCTGGGACCAGGCGACCTCGATGTCACCGGTCGCGTCGTTGCGCAGCCAGAGGTCCGGAAGACCGTCGGCGGAGACGTCGCCGGGCGTGATGATGGTGTACTTGTCCCAGTCCGTGCCGCCGACCAGGCTGGGCGACCTCGTGAAGCCGAGGTCGAGGTCGTTGGTGGCGCGGTTGCCGTAGTAGGCCCAGAGCAGCTTGCCCTGCTTGACCAGGAGGTCGGGCTGGCCGTCGCGGTTGAGGTCACCGGGGGCCGCGACCTGGTCGGCGTTGAACCAGTGGTCGTCGCCGGTCCAGGTGTCCTCGCCGAAGCAGTCGAGCTCGTTGGGCACCGGGCAGGTGACACTGAGCTCGGTCCGCTTGTCGGGGTCGATCCGGCCCTGGCCGTCGTTGTCGTAGACGAAGATCCTCTTGCGCTTCTCGACGTCGTCGTACTCCAGGGTGACGAGGTCGTTGTAGCCGTCCTGACCCCAGTCGCCGAACGCGCTGACCTGCTTGTCGGCGAAGGACGCGCCGCCGTTGGTGGCGTTGCTGAACTCGCCGGAGCCCTGGCCCGCGTAGGTCAGGAGCGTGCCGTTGCCGTCCACGGCCCAGATGTCGCGGTTGCCGTCGCCGTTGAGGTCGAAGGCCTGGTCACGCAGGACCGAGCGGGTCGCGTAGTAGATGTACGTGGCCGTGTCGGAGCGGTTGCCCGCCTTGTCCACGCTGTACGCGTACACGAAATGCGGCCCATAGCTGGGCGGGGTGATGGTCACCGGGACGTTGACGCCCACGGGCGTGACGTCCGGGTCGGTGTCCGTCCAGTAGTGGTACGCGACCACGTCCGAGACGTTGTTCGGGGCGAAGGTGAAGGCGCCGGGCTTCCGCGCCTGGCCGGTCGACGTGGGCCAGCCCTTCTCGCCGTTGGGGAACGTCGTCGAGCTGATGATCGGCGGGTTGCTGGGACGCGTCCGGTCGACGGTGAACTTGCAGGTCACCGAGGTCGGGCCCCAGGCCTGGTCCTGGTCCTTGGTGGCGACGTTCCAGGTGTAGTCACCCGTCGGCAGGTCGATGTCCGGGACCGCCCAGGTCGTGACCTTCTCCTTCAGGGCGGGCATGGCCATCGTCTTGAACGGGGTGACGGCACCCGCCTTGAACAGGTTGAACTGCGCCGTCAGGTTGCCGGCCTCCTTGTCGGAGTGCGTGGCGTACAGGCTGACGCGGGTGTTGCCGATGACGCCACCGGTCTTGCAGTCCGTCTTGGGGTACGTGCCCAGGCCCCCGGGCCGCTTCGGCGCGGTGTTGTACTGGATCTCGAGGGTGGCCGTCTTCGGGTCGAACTTCTTCCAGGCGAAGGTGTCCTTCTCGTCGGAGGCGTACAGGCCCAGGGTGATGTTGGCCATCCCCTGGCCCTTCGGGCCCTCCTTGGCCCGGGCCTTCACCTTGGCGGTGAGGTCGAACTCCAGGTTCCCCGCCCCACAGTCCTCGATCTCCGGGTTCCAGCCCTTGGAGTCGTTCACCGTGGACAGCTTGGTGAGCTGGGTGGGCTGCCTGTTCCAGGTCGTCTTCGAGCTGATGCCCGTCGTGTGCCACAGCTCCACGGGCCGGCTCTGGCAGGACCAGGACCAGATGTTCTTGACCCGGAACGTGGCCTTCTTGACGTCGGCGCCCATGACGTCGCTCGTGTCCATCTGGACGAACGAGCGCGAGACGCGGTCCAGGCCGCCCGTCTGGGCCTCGTAGCCGACCCGGATGGGGTCGGTGGAGTTCCAGAAGGAGTAGTTCGGGTAGCGCTCGTAGACGCGCGTCCAGTTCTGCCGCTCGCCCCACGCCCACTGCGGGTCGATGTAGACCGGGTACTGCGTCTCGGGAGCGGCCAGCAGCGCCTGGTCCGGCTTGATCTCCAGGGTGTCCCCGGTGACCGCCGTCTCCATCGGCGCGTCGGTGGCGCCCGGCGGCGGGTCGAAGGTGTCCCCGGGTGCCGTCGTTCCGTCATCCGCCGTCCCTCCCACGGCGTTGGCGGAGAAGGCCCGGGCGCCCGCGGCCTGCGGGGTCCCGCTCGTGGCCGTCGTGGAGTCCCACATCAGCGGCGACGGGCTGGAGAACACGGCGTGCCCCGAGGGGTCCACCGCGGTGAGGCTGCCGGTGTCGCCGTCGACGGAGACGTCGAGGCCGACGGTGCTGAACTTGAACTTCAGGCTGTCGAGCGCCGGGTTCTGCGCGGCTTCGGCGGTCTTGACCACGAGGAGCTGCGAGAAGCCCTCGATCTCGGCCTTCAGCTGCAGGTCGACGCCGGGCAGGACCTCGGCGTACGTGGCCACGTTCCCGGCGAGCGTGGGTACGGGCAGGGCCGTGGGCCAGTTGAGCTTGAGCTCGCGGCCGTCCTTCACGCCGGAGAGCAGCGGAGCGGTGCCGCCGCCGGAGAAGGTCACGTCCACCAGCGACGCCGTGGGGCGCACGGCCCCGTCCTCACCGCGGACGAGCGTCGGGTCGGTCGGTATCCACTCGTCGTCGCGGAACACCCGGACGGCCGTGCCGTGCCGGTTCACCGTCCAGGTCCCGTCGGGCTGGGCCCAGGTGTCGGTCGTCTCGGTCCGGGCCGACTCCAGCTCGAAGGGCCGGCCCGTGGCCCGGGCCTGTTCGATCGCGTAGTCCTCCTCGCTCTGCTCACCCGTCTGCACCGGGGTCAGATAGACCGCCGAGGCCTGGGGAGCGAGTCCGGGAAGGGCGACGAGAGCGGAACTCGCGAGAACACCCGTCAATGCGACGGATATCAGTCTATTTCTTCGTGATGTGCCTACTGGTCTTCCACCAGGCACTCTGCCGACGGGCACGTACACCTCACAGGGTCGATGTTCGAAGAACGTCGACAGAATGTCGGCCCACCCGCGCGCACGCCACTGAGTTGAGCTGAACTTGAGGTCCGGCGATCTTGCCCGAGGGCCGGGCTCCCGAAAGCCTCCCGGAAAGTCTCCCGGAATGACGAAAATCCCGCCCGATCTTTCGATCGGACGGGATTCCCGGTGTCTGTGGACCTGTGGGGATTTGAACCCCAGACCCCCTCGATGCGAACGAGGTGCGCTACCAGACTGCGCCACAGGCCCTTGCGACGTGTGAAACATTAGCATCCCGACCGGCTCAGGCAAAAATCCGTTCCCTCGCAGGTCAGCCGGGGGCCGTCGCGGCGCCCCCGGCGGGGTCATTCGTTGGCCGCCCGGGGGCGGTCGTCGTCCGCGTACTGGTCGAAGAGCGGGGTGCGGCCGTGGTCGCGGTTCCGGCGCGGCTGGCCGGTGCGCTGGCGCGGAGCCGGGGCCGGGGCGGGGGCCGGGTCGGCCGCCGTGGAGGAGCGGGCCGCGCTCCAGGTCTCCGGGTCCGTGATGTCGATGCCGCTGGTGGCGCGCGGGGCGACCGGGGCGGTGACGTAGGTGGGGAGCGGCACCGGGACCGGGTCCCAGCTGTCACCGCGGGCGGGGCCCCGCTCGCGCTGCTGGTCGACCCACTCGGCGTGGTCGGTCTGCTCGACCAGGGCGCGCCGGTCCGCCTCCTGCGGGGAGGGGGGCGTCTCGGGTGACGGCTCCGGAGTGGGGGCCGGGCGGCGGCTCTCGCGCAGCCGGGCGGCGGCGGCCTCGGCGCGCCGCCGGTCCATGACGTACACGAAGCGGCGTCGCTCCTGGACCCGCAGGTGCACGATGTACGCGCTGAGGAGCAGTGCGGGGACGGCCGGTGCCCACAGGAAGGGGACTCCGCCGACGGCCGCGACGACCGCGCCGAGGGTGAAGGCCGCGAAGAGGAGCGTCGTGACGCGCCGGCGCCGGGCGAGGACCTTGCCGCGGCGGGCCCGCTCCGCGGCGGCTCCGGCCGAGGGGCGGGGCTGTGCGGGCTTCGGCGCCGGTTCCCGTTCGGGTTCGGGCGCGGTCGCGGGGAGTTCCAGGCGGGCTTCCGTCCTGGCCGCGGGCGCGGAAAAGGCCCGGACGTCGACCGAGCTCAGGTGCTCGGTCACCGCGTCCGGGTCCACGTCGGGCGTCGGACCCTCCGCCGTACGGTCCCGCTCCTTGAGCTCCTTGGCGTATCGGCGCTCCATGCCCGCTCGTCCGGAAAGGAGCCGGATGGCGGTGCTGAAGCGTTCCGTCGGACGGGCTTCGTTCAGCTCGTCCTGCCTGCGGAGCCACATCGGTACCAAGTAGGCGGCCCATGCCCCGACGATGACTGCGTAGATGAGGCCGCTGCTGCTCACGCCTCACACGGTAGAGGGGTTCGCGGGACGGCATCGGCCAATTGGCCCGGTGTGTCGCACGATCTGGCTGATATCACTGAACTTTTTTGTGATTGTTCAGATCGATTGCCGGTCAACTACCGACTAAATTCGAACACTTATTTTATTCTTGCCTGGTGCCAGCGGCGCAGCAGCCCCTCCGGCACCTCCTCCACCGTCAGCGCGAAGACCAGGTGGTCCCGCCACGCGCCGTCGATGTGCAGGTAGCGGGGCCGCAGCCCCTCCTCGCGGAAGCCCAGCTTCTCGACGACCCGGCGCGACGGCCCGTTCTCCGGACGGATGCACACCTCCATCCGGTGCAGGCCCACCGCGCGGAAGCAGTGGTCGACGGCGAGCGCGACCGCCGTCGGCATCACCCCGCGCCCGGCCACCTCGCTGTCCACCCAGTAGCCCACATGGCCCGAGCACATCGAGCCCCAGGTGATCCCCGCGACCGTCAACTGGCCGACGAGCCGCCCCCGGTACTCGATCACGAACGGCAGCATCCGCCCCGCGTTCGCCTCCGACCGCAGATGGCGGACCATCTGACGGTAGGTCGGCCGCTGCGCCACCGGTGCGCCCGGCGGCGCCGGCGGCACCGTCGCCTCCCAGGGCCGCAGCCACTCCCGGTTGCGCCGGTTCACCTCCCGCCAGGCCGCGTGGTCCCGCATCCTTATCGGACGGAGCAGGACGTCCCCGTCGACGAGGACCGCCGGCCAGGACGGGATCACGACGGTCTCGGGTGGTCGCCGCCGCGGATCTGGTCGACGGCGTGCCGCAGGATCGGCTCCAGGACGGTCAGCCCGTCCCGCACCCCGCCGCTCGATCCCGGCAGGTTCACGATCAGCGTGCCGCCCGCGACCCCCGCGAGGCCCCGCGAGAGCGCCGCCGTCGGCACCTTCTCCCGGCCGAACGCCCGGATCGCCTCCGGGATGCCCGGGATCTCCCGCTCCAGGACCCGGCGGGTCACCTCGGGGGTCTCGTCGGTGGGCGAGATGCCCGTACCGCCGGTGGTCACGATCGCGTCGTACCCCGCGGCGATCCCGGCCCGCAGCGCCGCCTCGACCGGCGCCCCGTCCGGGACGACCTGCGGGCCGTCCACGGCGAAGCCCATCCGGGTCAGCGCCTCGGCGATCAGCGGGCCGCCCTTGTCCTCGTAGACGCCTGCCGACGCCCGGTTGGAGGCGGTGACGACGAGCGCCGTGTACGGGCCGGGCTCCCCGGTCGGCGGCGCCCCGGCCCCCGGCTCCGCGTGCTCGTGGGCGCCCGGCTCCCGGCCGCCGCGCGTCACGACCCGCTCCGCGTCCAGTGGCCCGACTTCCCGCCCGTCTTCTCCTCCACCCGTACGTCGGAGATGACCGCGCCCTTGTCGACCGCCTTCACCATGTCGACGACCGTCAGGGCCGCCACCGAGACCGCCGTCAGGGCCTCCATCTCGACGCCCGTGCGGTCGGTGGTCTTCACCGTCGCCAGGATCTCGACCGCGTCGTCCGTGACCGCCAGGTCCAGGGTCACGCCCGACACCGCGAGCGGGTGGCAGAGCGGGATGAGGTCCGGGGTCCTCTTGGCGCCCATGATCCCGGCGATCCGGGCGGTGGCCAGCGCGTCGCCCTTCGGGACGCCCTCGCCGCGCAGCAGCTCGATCACGCGCGGCGAGACGAGCACCCGCCCGCTGGCGCGTGCCGTGCGGGACGTGACGTCCTTCGCCGATACGTCGACCATGCGGGCCGCGCCCGCCTCGTCGATGTGGGTGAGACCTTGCTGCGTGCTCATGGCCGTGACACTCCCGGTCGCTGTGTGGGACGACACCGTACCCCCACCCTCGCCCCCTCAGCCGAGGAGGACCACTTCCAGCTCGGCGCCCGGCTCCACGCTGTCCGTCTCCTCCGGGACCACGAGCAGGCAGTCCGCCTGCGCGAGGGCCGCGATCAGATGCGAGCCCGCACCGCCCACCGGGGTGACGGTGCCCGCCGCCGGGTCGTACGTCCCCCGGAGGAACTGGCGGCGTCCGGCGGGCGAGGACAGCGGCCGGTCGGCGACGAGCTCGGCCCGCACCCGGGGCCGGTGCAGGTCCTCGACGCCCATCAGGGCCCGGATCGCCGGCCGCACGAACAGCTCGAAGGAGACGTACGAGGAGACCGGGTTGCCCGGCAGGGCGAGCAGCGGGATCTGCTCGGCGCCGACCGCGCCGAAGCCCTGCGGCTTGCCCGGCTGCATGGCGAGCTTGCGGAAGTCGACCTGCCCGTCGGCGGTCAGCGCCTCCTTCACCACGTCGTACGCGCCGACGCTCACCCCGCCCGTGGTCACGATCAGATCGGCCCGGATGAGCTGGTCCTCGATGGTGGCGCGCAGCGACTCGGCGTCGTCGGCGACGGCCCCGACCCGGTAGGCGAGGGCGCCCGCGTCCCGGGCGGCGGCGGCCAGCGCGAAGCTGTTGGAGTCGTGGATCTGGCCCTCGCCCAGCGGCTCGCCGGGCTGGACGAGCTCGCTGCCGGTGGACATGACGACCACCCGGGGGCGGGGCCGCACCCGGACGGTGCCGCGGCCGATCGCGGCGAGCAGCCCGATCTGCGGCGGTCCGAGGACCGTGCCGGCCGCGAGGGCCAGCTCCCCGGCCCGTACGTCGCTGCCCGCCCTGCGGACATGGGCGCCGGTCTCGGCGGCGCGGTGCACCCGGACCTCGCCCGCGGCGCCCTCGGGGGCGGTGCTCGCGGCGGTCATGCCGGTGGCCGCGCCCCCGCCCGTACCGCCGTCGGTCCATTCGACGGGGACGACGGCCTCGGCGCCGGGAGGCAGCGGGGCGCCGGTCATGATCCGGGCGGCCTGGCCGGGGCCGACCTCGGGCAGGCCGCCGGCGCCCGCCGCGACGTCACCGACGACGGTGAGGACGGCGGGGAACTCCTCGGTGGCACCGGCGACATCGGCGACCCGGACCGCGTACCCGTCCATGGAGCTGTTGTCGAAGGGGGGCAGCGCGACCGGCACCGTCACGTCTTCGACGAGGACGCAGCCCTGCGCGTCGAGGAGTTGCAGCTCGATGGGTTCGAGCGGGCCGACCGTCGCGAGGATGTCGGCCAGGTGCTCGTCCACCGACCACAGACCGCGCGCGGGTCCCGCGCAGGGGTCCGCGGCGCCCTGCCCGTCGCCGTGGCTGTCGCCGTGCTCGTCGCCGTGGTCGTGCTCGTGGCCGTCGTGGGACGGCGACGGTGCCGCGCTGCTGCTCAAGGTGCTACATCTCCTCGCTGACGTATCTCCGGAGCCAGGCCCGGAAGTCCGGTCCCAGATCTTCACGTTCGCACGCGAGTCTGACAATGGCACGCAGATAGTCCCCGCGGTCACCGGTGTCATAGCGGCGGCCCTTGAACACGACCCCGTGCACCGGCCCGCCGATCTTCTCGTCGGAGGCGAGCTTCTGCAGGGCGTCGGTCAGCTGGATCTCCCCGCCGCGGCCCGGCTCGGTCTCCCGGAGCATGCCGAAGACGGCCGGGTCCAGCACGTAGCGGCCGATGATCGCGTAGTTGCTGGGCGCCTCGCCCGCGTCCGGCTTCTCGACCAGGTCCGTCACCTTCACGACGTCCGAGTCGACGGTCGCCTCGACCGCCGCGCAGCCGTACAGGTGGATCTGGGAGGGCTCGACCTCCATGAGGGCGATCACACTGCCGCCCTCCCGCTCCTGGACCTCCACCATCCGCGAGAGCAGCGGGTCGCGCGGGTCGATCAGGTCGTCGCCGAGGAGGACCGCGAAGGGCTGGTCGCCGACGTGCGGGGCGGCGCAGAGCACGGCGTGGCCGAGGCCGCGCGGGGCGCCCTGGCGCACGTAGTGCATGGTGGCGAGGTCACTGGACTCCTGGACCTTGGAGAGGCGTTCGTCGTCGCCCTTCCGGCTCAGCGCCTCCTCCAGCTCGTAGTTCCGGTCGAAGTGGTCCTCCAGAGGACGCTTGTTCCGGCCGGTGATCATCAGCACGTCGGAGAGACCGGCCGCGACGGCCTCCTCGACGACGTACTGGATGGCCGGCTTGTCGACGACCGGCAGCATCTCCTTCGGCGTCGCCTTCGTCGCCGGGAGGAAGCGGGTGCCGAGACCGGCGGCCGGGATGACAGCCTTGCTGATCCGGCCGAGCCTGGGGAACGACTGATTCATGCGGTGCACCTTAGCCTTTCGAAATGAGAGGGAGATGTGCCTTTGATTAACTTCCTCCGCATAAAGACAGTTACGAGACTTCCTTGGACGTATATGAGGCCGTCATGACACCTGAGATGTCCGAAAAGACCGTGCTGCGCAGCCGACTTCTGGCCGCCCGCGCCGCACTGAGCACCAAGTTCCTCGGGCAGGCGGCTGAATCGCTCGCCCGCCATGGACTGGAACTGGCCGAACTCGCCGAGGCGTCCACCGTCGCCGCCTATGTGTCCGTCGGCCGCGAGCCGGGCACGCGCGCGCTGCTCGACGCGCTCCACGCGCGCGGGGTCCGCGTCCTGCTCCCCGTCCTGCTCCCCGACAACGACCTGGACTGGGCGGCGTACGAGGGCCCCGAGCGGCTCGCGAAGGCCGGCCGGGGACTGCTCGAACCGACCGGCCCCCGGCTCGGCCCCGAGGCCGTGTGCGCCGCCGACGCCGTCCTGCTGCCCGGACTCGCGGTCGACGCCCGCGGGATGCGGCTCGGCCGCGGCGGCGGCTCGTACGACCGGGTGCTCGCCCGGCTCACGCGCGCGGGGACCGATCCGGCGCTCGTGGTGCTCCTGTACGCGGACGAGGTGGTCGCCCGGGTCCCGGAGGAACCGCACGACCACCCCGTGCACGCGGTGGTGACCCCGGCCGGAGTCACCCGGTTCGGGTCCTGATCAGGACCCTGGGCGCCCTGGTCAGGGCTTCAGCTTCAGCGTGTCCTTGGTGGACGCGTCCACCGCCGCCCTGCCGTAGGCCCAGTCGTACAGGTCGCCCCGCGCCCACGCGTCCGTCTGGTCGGTGTAGTGGGAGTTGAAGGCGTGGCCGGAGGCCCCGGTCAGGTTGATCCACCGGGACTTGTCCCAGTCGCCGACGTTGACGACCATCCGCATCGACGGCACCCAGATGACCTCGTAGCCGCCGGCCGCGTTCCAGCCGGTGGCGTCGACGGCCGCCTCGCCGCCGCCCAGGTTCCACGGGCCGCGGTTGAGGAGCTGCTGCACGACGCCGGGTCCCGCGGTGCCCAGGGTCTGGTTCTTCAGGGTCAGCTGGTGCAGCCGGCCCCAGCTCCAGGTGGAGACGTCCTTGCCGAGCTTGGCGGTCAGCTCCCAGCGCGCGTCCTTCATGGCGCGGGCGAGCAGCTGGTCACGGGTCTCGGTGGCCTGGTCGGTGCGGTTGCCCGGGGTGACCCACCACTCGCTCTTCTCCTGCTTGAGGAGCGGGCGGACCACCTCGTACCAGCGGTCGCCGCCGTCCGGCTGCGCCGAGTCGGGGTCGCGCTGGCCGCATTCCCGTACGAGCTTGTTCTGCTCGTCGACCGGGCCGGTGGCGTCGGCCGGGCGCACGTTGATGCAGTCGCCCTCGGCGCGCAGCTCCTTGGGCAGCTTGTTGCCGAAGGAGAGCTTGAGGACGTTGCGCCAGACCGCGTTGAAGTAGGCGGCGGCGGCCGAGTCGGGCTCCTGCGTGTAGTCCCAGCCTTCGAGGAGCTTCTGCGCCTCGCGGACGTACGGGTCCGAGATGTCGATCTTCAGCAGGAGCGGGTTCAGGAGGGTCGCGATCTCGCTGCGGTTGTCCGTCTGCATGGTCCGCATGTCGTCCGGCGAGATCTTGCCGCCGTCCTTGATCTTCGACTCGATGAGGTCGTTGATCCGCTGGCTGCGCGAGCCGTAGCCCCAGTCCTTGGTGAGCAGGTCGGGGTAGCCCTTGGCGTCGATCACGGCCTGGTTGGCGGTGACGACGTAGCCGCGCTCCGGGTCGTACTCGTACGGCAGCTGCTCGAAGGGGATGTAGCCCTTCCACCGGTACGAGGAGTCCCAGCCGGGCGCGGGCAGGGTGCCGTCGCCCTTGGTGCGCTGCGGGATCTTGCCCGGGGACTGGTAGCCGATGTGGCCCTCGGTGTCGGCGTAGACCAGGTTCTGCGAGGGGACCTCGAAGTTCTTGGCGGCGGCGCGGAACTGCTTGAAGTCCTTGGCGCGGTCGAGGGCGAAGATCGCGTCCATCGACTTGCCCGGCTGGAGCGCGGTCCACTGGAGGGAGACGCCGTAGCCGGTGCCCCGGTCGGGGGCGGCGTTGCCGACGGGTGCCTGCTGGCCGACCTTCTCCAGCTCGGAGGAGCGGTCGGAGACGAGCGGGCCCCGGTCGGTGGAGCGGATGGTGATCGTCCGGTCTTCGCCGCCGGCGACCTTGATGATCTCGTCGCGGACGATGAAGGGCTTGGTCCTGCCGTCGACGAGGTAGCCGTCGGGGCCGATCTTCTCCAGGTAGAGGTCGGTGACGTCGGCGCCGAGGTTGGTGAGGCCCCAGGCGATCTTGTCGTTGTGGCCGATGATCACGCCGGGCATGCCGGAGAAGGTGTAGCCGGCGACGTCGTAGCGGCAGGTCGCCGAGACCGAGCGGCAGTGCAGGCCCATCTGGTACCAGAGGGACGGCAGCTGGGGCGCGAGGTGCGGGTCGTTGGCCAGCAGCGGCTTGCCGGAGGTCGTGTACCGGCCGGAGACGACCCAGGAGTTCGAGCCGATGCCGTTGCCGTTCGGGCCGAGCAGGGCGGGGATGCCGTCGAGCACCTCGGAGAGCGCGCCCAGCTGGGAGTTCATCCCCTGCGACGAGCCGCCGGGGCCGTTGCCCGGGGTGTCGCCGGTGGTCGCGCCGTCGCCCTCGGTGGCCTTCGCCTTGGGGTCGAACTTCCCGGTGGACTCGTCGACCGCGCCCTGCCCGACGATCGGCTGGTGGAGGGCGTACGGGTACTCCGGGTACAGCTGCTTGATCTGGGCCGCGCTCAGCCGGCTCGTCATCAGCGAGCGGTCGATCTCGTCCTGCATGTTGCCGCGCAGGTCCCAGGCCATGGCCTTGAGCCAGGCCACCGAGTCGACCGGCGTCCACGGCTCGATCGTGTAGTCGTTGCTGAAGGCCAGGGCCGCGTACTCCACGGAGACGTCGGCCGGGTCCCGGTCCTTCAGGTAGGCGTTGACGCCCTCCGCGTACGCCTGGAGGTACTTCTTCGTCTCGGCGGACAGGACCTTGTCGTACTCCTGCTGCGCGACCCGGCGCCAGCCGAGGGTGCGCAGGAAGGCGTCCGTCTCGACCTGGCCGTCGCCGAACATCTCGGAGAGCCGGCCCGCGGTGACGTGCCGCCGGACGTCCATCTCGTAGAAGCGGTCCTGCGCCTGGACGTAGCCCTGGGCGCGGAAGAGGTCCGTCTCGTTGTCCGCGTAGATCTGCGGGACGCCGTTCGCGTCCCGCTTGACCTCGACCTCGCCGGAGAGCCTGTCGAGCCGGATCTCGCCCGTGGTCTGCGGGAACGAGGCCCGGACGGTGCTCACACCCCAGTACCCGCCGTATCCGACGCCCGCGACCAGGGCGAGGACCAGGACGAGGAGGATCAGGCGGGCGCGCCGCCCTTTCTTCTTGGCGGGAGGCGCGGTCGTGTTGGAGGGCATCGCTGTCCTTCGAGGGGCAGGGTGGTCCTGGAGTACGGGTGCAACCTTAGGCGCAGCGCCTGGGCGGCCTGGACGCGGTGTCAGGAACAGAACCGTACTGATGAGCGAGGAGCCGCAAAGAGGGCGTCAAGAAAACGTTAAAGATTAGGTAAGGTAACGAAGTGTCGGCCGCTGGAGGAACGATCCAGCCGGCCATGACGGCCGCTGGAAGACGATCCAGCCGCGTGTGAGGGGAAGGAACGGCCACTGACTGTCCACCAGCTCAACGAACTCCTGCTCATCAGCTCCCTCGTGCTGCTGATCGCGGTCGCGGCCGTCCGGATCTCCTCCCGGAGCGGGCTCCCCAGCCTGCTGCTCTACCTCGGCATCGGCATCGCCATCGGCCAGGACGGCATCGGCAACGTCGCCTTCGACAACGCGGAACTCACCCAGGTCATCGGCTACGCCGCCCTCGTCGTGATCCTCGCCGAGGGTGGTCTCGGCACGAAGTGGAAGGAGATCAAGCCGGCCCTGCCCGCCGCGGTCGTCCTCTCCACCGCAGGCGTCGCGGTCAGCGTCGGCATCACGGCCGCCGCCGCCCACTACCTCGTCGGCCTCGACTGGCGGCAGGCCCTGATCATCGGCGCCGTCGTCTCCTCCACCGACGCCGCGGCCGTCTTCTCCGTCCTGCGCAAGGTCCCCCTCCCGTCCCGGGTCACCGGTGTCCTGGAGGCCGAGTCCGGCTTCAACGACGCCCCCGTCGTGATCCTCGTCGTCGCCTTCTCCACCGCGGGACCGGTCGACGACTGGTACGTCCTCGTCGGCACGATCGCCCTGGAGCTCGCCATCGGCGTCGCCGTCGGCCTCGCCGTCGGCTTCCTCGGCGCCTACGGGCTGCGGCACGTCGCCCTGCCCGCCTCCGGCCTCTACCCGATCGCCGTCATGGCCATCGCCGTCGTCGCGTACGCCGCCGGCGCCATGGCCCACGGCTCCGGCTTCCTCGCCGTCTACCTGGCCTCGATGGTCCTCGGCAACGCCAAGCTGCCGCACGCGCCGGCCAACCGCGGCTTCGCCGAGGGACTCGGCTGGATCGCCCAGATCGGCATGTTCGTCCTGCTCGGCCTGCTCGTCACCCCGCACGAGCTGATCCACGACTTCTGGCCCGCCGTCGTCATCGGCCTGGTCCTGACCGTGGTCGCCCGGCCCATGGAAGTCCTCGTCAGCCTGCTGCCCTTCCGCATCCCCTGGCAGGAGCAGGCCCTGATGTCCTGGGCCGGCCTGCGCGGAGCCGTCCCCATCATCCTGGCCACCATCCCGATGGTGTCCGACATCGAGGGCAGCGAGCGGATCTTCAACATCGTCTTCGTGCTCGTCGTCGTCTACACCCTCGTCCAGGGCCCGACCCTGCCCTGGCTGGCGAAGGCCCTGAAGCTCGGCGCCTCCGGCGAGGCCGCCGACCTGGGCGTCGAGTCCGCGCCCCTGGAGCGGCTCCGCGGCCACCTCCTCTCCGTCGCCATCCCCGAGCACTCCCGGATGCACGGCGTCGAGGTCGCCGAGCTGCGGCTCCCGCCCGGCGCGGCCGTCACCCTCGTCGTACGCGAGGACACCAGCTTCGTACCCGGTCCCGCGACCGTCCTGCGGCGCGGCGACGAACTCCTCGTCGTCGCCACCGACCCGGTGCGGGACGCCACCGAGCGGCGGCTGCGCGCGGTCGGCCAGGGCGGCAAGCTCGCCGGCTGGCTGGGCACCGGCGGCGCGACGGCCGCCTCGCCCCCCACGGGCACGGCCCTGCGCTTCCACCGCTCAGGTGAGCACCACCGGCGCTCCTCCGGGTGACGTGAACATCCCGTTAATCCGAGGCATTAATTCAGGGGCAGGAGCGTTTTCCCAGGCAGGAAGACGCTCCTCCCTGTACCATGAAGGCACACCTGATCGAACCAACTCTGCCTGACGCAGAGCTGGCGCGACCGTATGGCGGCCGTGGCGCCCCTCCGCAGTGGGGCCGGCCCGGTATCTACCGCAGTGACGCGCATGAGGACAGCTCTCGGCGAACACCCGCACCACCGTGCCGGGACGCGCTACCAGGCGGCAGAAAGGCCAGGACCGTGGCGTCCACGGTCATCTCGGACAAGCGGCCCGGCTACGGCCGGCTGCTGCGCACACCCGGTGCGCTGTCCTTCCTGCTCCCCGGCTTCGCCGCCCGGCAGCCCTTCGCGATGCTGACCATCGGCATCGTCCTGCTCGTCCAGCACACCACCGGCTCCTTCGGCAGCGCCGGCGCGGTCGCCGCCGTCACCGGCGTCTCGATGGCGCTGTTCGCACCGCAGAGCGGCAAGCTCGCCGACCGGTTCGGCCAGCGCGCCGTGCTCATCCCCGGCGTCCTCGTCCACACGGCGTCCGTCTCCCTGCTCGTGGCGCTCGCCCTCGGCGGCGCCCCGCTCTGGGCGCTCTTCCTCGCCGCCGTCCCCGCCGGCGCCTCCGTGCCCCAGGTCGGACCGATGGTCCGGGCCCGCTGGGCCGCCAAGCTGGACGGCACCCCGCTGATGCCGACCGCCGCGGCCTTCGAGTCGGTGACCGACGAGTTCACCTTCGTCGTCGGCCCCGTCCTCGCCACCGCCCTGTGCACCGGCGTCCACCCGGCCGCCGGCCTGATCGCCGAGGCCGCCCTCACCCTCGTCGGCGGACTGTTCTTCGCCGCCCAGCGCGCCACCCAGCCCGCCTTCGGCCTCTCCGCGGCCACCACCGCCGAGCCCCACCGCTCCGCGCTCTCCATCCCCGGCGTCCGCGTCCTCGTCGTCGCCTTCCTCGGCATCGGCTCCGTCTTCGGCGGCATGCAGGTCTCCCTCACCGCCTTCACCGAGGAGATCGGCAACCCCGGCGCCAACGGCCTGCTGTACGGCGTCTTCGCCGCCGGCAACATGCTCGCCGGCATCGCCATGGGCGCCGTCGCCTGGAAGGTCGGCCCCCGCCGCCGCCTGATCCTCGGCTACGCCGGCCTCACCGCCGCCGCCTCGCTGCTGTGGACCACCCACTCGGTGCTGCTGCTCGGCGCCCTCGGCCTGGTCGTGGGCCTGTGCATCGCGCCCGCCCTGATCACTGGCTACACCATCGTCGAGACGCTGATCCCGGCGTCCGCCCGTACCGAGGCTTTCACCTGGCTCACCGGCGCCGTCGCGCTCGGCCAGGCCGCGGCCGTCACGGTCGCCGGCCGACTGGCCGACGCCCACGGCGCGAGCACCGGATTCCTGGTGCCGATGGTGGGCACGGCGCTCGCCCTGGCGACGCTCCTCGCCCTGCGCTCGCGCCTCAAGCCGCGCGAGACGAGCCGGGTCGCGGCGCGTGGTATCGGTCACCGCGTGCCGGTGGCGGTGGACTGAACCCGCGGAATACGTCAGTATGGATTGTCGTTAGCACTCGATGAGTGTGAGTGCCAGGAGGAAGACAAGTGCCGACCTACCAGTACCAGTGCACCGAGTGCGGCGAAGGCCTCGAGGCGGTGCAGAAGTTCACCGATGACGCGCTGACCGAGTGCCCCCAGTGCAAGGGCCGCCTGAAGAAGGTGTTCTCGGCCGTCGGCATCGTCTTCAAGGGATCCGGCTTCTACCGGAACGACAGCCGCGGCTCGTCGTCCAGCAGCTCGCCGGCATCGAAGTCGTCGACCACGTCGACCTCTTCCGCCACGACGTCCACGACGTCGGACGCGAAGCCGGCCGCCGCGACGACCTCCGCTTCCGCCTCCTCGACGTCCTCGTCGAGCACCGGAAGCTCGGCCGCCTGACCCGCGCGTACGTTCCTCACCGAGGGCCCCGTCGTTCACGACGGGGCCCTCGGTGTTTCCCGGCGCCGCGCATAGGGTGATCCGCATGGCGACCCATGACACGTACGCGGACATCGGTGTGATCGGCGGCTCCGGCTTCTACTCCTTCCTCGACGACGTCACGGAGGTGACCGTCGAGACCCCCTACGGCAGTCCCAGCGACTCCCTCTTCGTCGGCGAGATCGCCGGCCGGCGGGTCGCGTTCCTCCCCCGGCACGGCCGCGGCCACAGCCTCCCGCCGCACCGCATCAACTACCGCGCCAACCTCTGGGCCCTGCGCTCCCTCGGCGTACGGCAGATCCTCGGGCCCTGCGCCGTCGGCGGCCTCGACGAGGAGTACGGGCCGGGCACGCTCGTCGTGCCGGACCAGCTCGTCGACCGTACGAAGTCCCGCGCCCAGACCTACTTCGACGGGGAGCGGCGGGCCGACGGGGTGGTGCCCCGCGTGGTCCACGTGACCTTCGCCGACCCGTACTGCCCGGACGGGCGGCGGGTCGCGGTCAAGGCCGCCCGGGGGCGCGGCTGGGAACCGGTCGACGGCGGCACGATGGTCGTCATCGAGGGGCCCCGCTTCTCCACCCGGGCCGAGTCCCGGTGGCACCGGGCGGCCGGCTGGTCGGTCGTCGGCATGACCGGGCACCCCGAGGCCGTCCTCGCCCGTGAACTGGGGCTCTGCTACACCTCGCTCGCCCTCGTCACCGACCTGGACGCGGGCGCCGAGACCGGCGAGGGCGTCTCGCACACCGAGGTGCTGCGGGTGTTCGGCGAGAACGTGGAGCGGCTGCGGGAGGTGCTCTTCGACGCGGTGGGCGCGCTGCCGGCGACGGTGGACCGGGACTGCCTGTGCACGCACGCCCACGACGGCTGGAACCTGGGGATCGAACTGCCCTGAACCCCCCGGGAGGGTGAGGGAGTTGTCCACAGGCGGCGGATGATCCCCAGGCCGGAGCGGGGAGAGGGCGCGGACGGGAGGGTGGGGGCGTAACCACTCCGACCAGCAGGACGGCGGCGACCCGCGATGACCACTCCTTCTCCTCTCCCGACTTCTCCTCACTTTCCTCACCTCTCGCCCGTTCCCCTTCCTCCGTCCACCACCGTTTCCTCCGTCCCGGCGGGGTGCGTGGTGCCGGACTTCGATCCGCTCCGGGTACGGGGCCCGCGGCTCCGGCTGCGCAGGGCGCTGCGGCGGGGGCGGTGGGCGCCCGCGGTGCTCCTGGCCCTCGTCGCGGCGGCCCTCGCCGTCGCGGGCGGCGGGCCTTCGCCGGGAACTCCGGGGGCGGTGGGGGCTTCGGGTGCCCCGCACTCCGCCGCGGGCGGCCGTGCGCGGCCGTCGGTCGCCGTCCGGCTGGTGTCCGCGCCGGTACGGATCGCCGACGCCGCCACCGTGCGGCTGCTGCGCCCCGGCGACCGGGTGGACGTCATCGCCGCGCCCAACTCCGGCCCGGGCGCGGCGGGTGAGGCCCGGGTCGTCGCGACGGGCGCCCGAGTGGCCGAAGTTCCGCGGCCGGGTGAGACTCATGTCGACGGAGGGGCACTCGTCGTCCTGTCCGTGCCGCGGTCGACGGCCACGGCGCTGGCCGGCGCCGGTGTCACGTCCCAACTGGCGGTGACGGTGTGCTGATTCGCACTGACTTCCTGTCAAGTCACCGGCCCGTGTGTACGGATTGGACTGCTCTGCGCCGTTCGCGGCCTAATGGCTGCGCACACAGCACGACAATCGAAGAAAGGCACCTTGGTGGCCGAGAAGAAGGAAAGTTTGCTCGGAGGCTTCAAGGCCTTCCTGATGCGCGGCAACGTGATCGACCTGGCCGTGGCCGTCGTGATCGGTGCCGCGTTCACCAACATCGTGAACTCGGTGGTCAAGGGCATCATCAACCCCGTCGTCGGGGCCTTCGGCACGAAGAACCTGGAGAGCTACGCGTCCTGCCTCAAGGACCCCTGCCGGGTGGTCGACGGGGAGATGCAGGGCATCCAGATCCAGTGGGGCCTGGTCCTCAGCGCGGTCCTGAGCTTCCTGATCACCGCGGCCGTCGTCTACTTCCTGATGGTCCTGCCGATGGCGAAGATCCTCGCGAAGCGCGCCGCGCACGACAAGGCGAAGGAGGGCGTCGCCGAGACGATGGAGATCAGCGAGCTGGAGGTGCTCAAGGAGATCCGCGACCACCTCGTCGCCCAGCGCGGACCGGTCTCGGGCCCGGGATCGGGTACCGGAGCGGGTACGGGACCGGGCGCAGGCGGCGGGTCGGGCTCCGGGTCGGGCTTCGGATCAGGCTCCGGGTCGGGGACGCACCCCACCTCCTGACCGGCACGCCGTGCCGGCGTCAGAGGTGGTGCGGCGGCTTCTCGTCGAGGAAGCGCGCGAGGTCGGCGGCGCTGCCGCCGGCCGGAGGCCGCTCGCCCCAACCACGGTCCGTGTCGTCCGCGGACTGCCGGTCCAACGGATCGTCGAAGACGAGTGCCGGCTTCGGACTGTTCTCGGGGCTGGGATGTACGCCGGGCCGCTTCGCGTCTCGCGGTCCGTGGGCGGGGGCGGTGCTCATACCTCAAGGGTACGCCCGGCCGCCCCCGGCCTCAGCGGTCCTTCGGGTCGATCGCCCAGAGGCCGAGCACCACGAGGAACGACAGGACGAGGAAGCCCGCGCCCCACCACGCGGTGCCGGTGTCACCGGCCATCCACTCGTCCACCACGATCGTCAGCCCCCAGAGCTGGCCGATGACCACGGTGAGCGCCAGCGCGAGCCGGGCCGACAGCTTCGAGGAGCGCTCCGGCTCCTGCTCCGTACCGGCTCCCGGCCCCGGCCCGGTGCGGGTGATCCGCGGGTCGCCGTACCCGCTGGTGGGCCGGATCTGCGGATACCGCTCGTGCACCGGCCGGTTCAGCCGGGGCTGCGCGCTCCCCGGGGTGTACGCGGGAGGCCTCGGGGGTTCCGGGGGCGCCGGGGGCCAGGTCGGTTCCGGGGCCTCGGGGTCACGGGGGAAGGCGTCCTCGCTCATGTCCGCTCACTCCTCTCCGGCGCCGCGCCCCGGGCGGAGGCCCCGGGGCAGCCCAGCCGGTCGGCGAGATCGGGCCGGTCGTCGCCGAGCTGGCGGCAGAGCCCCTCGCGGGCGCTCTCGCCCGACCGGGCGGTGCCGATCGCCCAGACGCTGCCGTCGGACTCCTCCACGAGCAGCACCTTCGGCAGTCCCCGGGGCGGCGGACCCGCGGTGACCTCTCCCGTACGGGCATCGAAGACGCCCTCGTGGCAGGGGCAGTACAGCTCGCCCTCGCTGCCCCGCTCCTTGCGCCAGAGCACGGCGCAGGCGAGGTGGGTGCAGACGGCCGAGTAGCCGGCGAGGGTGCCGTCCTCGAGCCGGACGGCGACCGCGCGGTCCTCCGAGCCGGGGTAGCGGAAGGCGAGGGACTCGCCGGGCAGGATCTGGTCGGCGATCCTCTTCGCCTCGGGCCGCCCATCGCTGTCGCCGTGCCGGTGCAGAATGCCGGAGGCGACGGCGACGCCGCCGACGGCGAGGCCGCCGGAGACGGTGGCGACGATCCGCAGGTAGTCGCGGCGGGTGGTGAGCGAGTCGGCGGCGATCCGGTCGTGGAGCGCTTCCTGGGCCGCGTCGGAGCGGGAGTCCGGTGCCGGCGGCTGGGGATCGGTGACGCTCAACGGACATCCTTTCCATTGATCTCGACGACGGGAAGGCCGCCGGGCACCGGCCACTGGACCTTGTCGGCGGGGACCACCATCGCCACCCCGGTGGAGACGGTGGTGCTGCCGAACGTGAAGGAGTCGGCGACCTGGACGCCGGGGCGTTCGGTCTGGAGCTCTTCGAGGGTTCCGTAGAAGAGGGCGCCGGTGGGGCAGACGGTGGCGCACATCGGCGCGAGGCCGTAGGCGGTGCGGTCGTAGCAGAGGTTGCACTTCATCTGCAGCTTCGCCTGGAGGTCGATCTTGGGGACGCCGAAGGGGCAGGCGTTGACGCAGTTGGCGCAGCCGATGCAGCGGGTGGTGTCGGCCTGCTGCACGACGCCGTCGGCGGTGACGAGGATCGCGTCGGCGGGGCAGACCTCGGCGCACGGGGCGACGGGGTCCTCGCAGTGCATGCAGACGGTGGGGAGGGAGGCGACGGAGCGGCCCTCGTCGGGGTAGTCGAGGTGGATCATCGACTTGCCGCGGTGGGAGTCGCATTCGCGGCAGGCGGAGACGCAGGCCTGGCAGCCGATGCAGCGGCCCGGGTCGATGAAGATCGTGCGGCCCATCATGTGCGGGTCAGCTCCTCTCCGCGGTGCCGCGGCCCTGGGGTGAGGTGGGGGGCAGCGGGTCGGTGCGGGAGACCTGGGTCTCCGGGTAGGCCTGGTGGCCGGGGGCGGTGGGGGGTGCCGGGACCTCGTCGATCCGCGGGGCGGCCTCGATGCGGGCGGCGCAGACCTTGTACTCGGGGATCTTGGAGCGGGGGTCGAGGGCGTCGATGGTGAGGGCGTTGGCCGCGGTGGGGACGGGCCAGTGGTAGGGGACGAAGACGGTGTCGGGGCGGATGGCCTCGGTGACCAGGGCGGGGAAGACCTCGCTGCCGCGCCGGGTGACGACCCGGACGGGGTCGCCGTTGCGGAAGCCGTGGGAGGGGTGGACCTCGACCCAGGGGCGGGGGGTCTGTTCGACGAGGGCGCCGAGCCGGCGGGTCTGGTTGCCGGAGAGGAAGTGGGCGACGGTGCGGCCGGTGGTCAGCGAGAGGGGGTACTCCTCGCTGTACGGGTCCATCGGCGGGTGCCATTCGACGACCTGGAGGTGGATCTTGCCGTCGGGGTGGTAGCTGCGGCCGTCCTCGAAGAGGCGGGGGGTGCCGGGGTGCTCGGTGGTGGGGCAGGGCCAGGCGATGCCGCCGGTCTCCTCCAGGCGCTCGTAGGTGATGCCGTAGTAGTCGTTGACGGTGCCGGCGGAGGCGACGCGGAGTTCCTCGAAGACGGAGCGGGAGTCCGGGAAGGCGAACTTGTCGCCCGCGCCGAGCCGCCGGGCGAGTTCGCAGATGACCCAGGTGTCGGTGCGGACTCCGGCGGGGGGTTCCTGGGCCTTGTTGTGCTTGACGACGCGGGCCTCGGCGTTGGCCATCACGCCGTCGTCCTCGGCCCAGACGGTGACGGGGAAGACGACGTGCGCGTTGGCCGCGGTCTCGGAGAGGAAGAAGTCGAACTGGGCGTGGAACTCGAGGGTGTCGTAGCCGTCCTTGACGGTGGCGTAGTTCGGCAGTGAGACGAAGGGGTTGTTGCAGATGCCGACGAGTCCCCGGATCTCCTTGCGCTGCATCTGCCAGACCATCTCCATCATGGAGGTTCCGGCGGGCGGGAGTTCGGTCTCGTCGATGCCCCAGATCTCGCAGATCTGGCGGCGGTGCTCGGGGTTGGTGATGGAGCGGCCGCCGGGGAGGAGGTCGGACTTCTGGCCGTGCTCGCGGCCGCCCTGGCCGTTGCCCTGGCCGGTGATGGTGCCATAGCCGGCGCCGGGCTTGCCGATGTTCCCGGTGGCGACGCACAGGTTGATGATGCTGAGGCAGTTCTCGACGCCCTGGGAGTGGTGCTCGACGCCGCGGGCGTGCCAGGCCATGGACTTGCCCGCGCCCGCGAACATGCGGGCGACCTGGACGATCTGCTGCTCGGGGACGCCGCAGATCTCGGCGGAGCGGGCGGGCGGGTAGGCGGCGACGGTGGCCTTGACCTCCTCCCAGCCGGTGGTGTGGGCGGCGAGGTAGGCCTCGTCGGTGAGGCCTTCGGCGACGACGACGTGCAGCACGGCGTTGAAGAACGCGGAGTCGGTGCCGGGCTTGAGGGCGACGTGGACGTCGGCGGTGCGGGCGATGGCGGTCTCGCGCGGGTCGACGACGATGAGGGTGGCGCCCCGGTCGCGGGCTCCCCAGAGGTACTGGGTCATGACGGGGAAGCACTCGCCGACGTTGGAGCCCGCGATGAGCAGGCAGTCGGTGAGCAGGATGTCGGAGAAGGGGTTGCCGGCGCGGTCGATGCCGAAGGCGAGTTTGTTGGCCCCGGCGGCGGACACCATGCAGAGCCGGCCGTTGTAGTCGACGTGCCGGGACTTGAGGGCGACCCGGGCGAACTTGCCGACGAGGTAGGTCTTCTCGGAGAAGAGGCTGGCGCCGCCGAGGAGGCCGAAGGCGTCGTTGCCGTACTCGCCCTGGATGCGGCGGATCTCGGCGACGGTGTGGTCGAGGGCCTCGTCCCAGCTGACCTCGCGGAACTCCTCGTCCCGGTTGCGGCGCATGAGCGGGGCGGTGAGCCGGTCGGGGTGGTTGACCTGCTGGTAGGCGTTGATGCCCTTGGGGCAGAGCCGCATCCGGTTGATGTCGTGGTTGCGGGGCTCGACGCCGAAGACCTTGCCGCCGCGGTCGACGCGGAGGTACATGCCGCACTGGACGCCGCAGAAGCAGCAGTGGGTGGGGACGAGGGTCTCGCCGTTCTGGTCGGCGTGCCAGCGGTCGGCGGGGATGCCGCCGGCGTCGCGGAAGTTACGGGTGCCGGGCGGGGCGAGGGAGGGGTCGAGCGGCAGCGCCCGGGCGGGGTCGGTCGCGGTCACTTGAAGCCCTTCTTCACGTGGTCGAGGTAGGCGTTGCCGCGCAGGACGCGCTTGCAGCGGGGGCAGTACTCGGCCCAGGCGTCGAAGCCGAGGTCGAGGTCGCGCATGGTGCCCCGGAGGTTCTCCACGTACGGGGCGGTGTCGATGGGCTCGTGGCAGCGGCGGCAGGTGAGCACCTCCTCGTCCTTGCGGCGGGAGGTGTACTTGAAGAGCTGCATGCCGACGGCGGCGGGCCGCTGCACGATGTGGAAGAACTTCCCGAAGGGGATGTAGATGAGGGTGAAGACGACCGACACCATGTGGAGGATCGCGAGGAACTCGTAGCCACCGCCGTGCAGGAAGATCGACGAGAAGGTGAGCAGGAGCCCGGTCACCGAGATGACGACGAGGGCGAGCAGCGGCACCAGGTCGTAGGCGAAGCGCTGGCCGGTGACGGCGCCCCGGTCCTTCATGCGGCGCCAGAGGAAGTAGGCGGCGCCGGCGATGACGAGGACGGCGGCGATGTCGAGGCCGTGGAACATCAGCCAGCCGACGAAGCTGAGCGCGTCGAAGCCGATGATCTTGAAGCCCCAGATCCGCATCTCGTAGCCGGGCCCCGAGCCGGTGGAGGAGGTGAAGGTGAACCAGCCCCAGGTCAGCGGGAAGGTGATCGCGGCGGCCAGCAGACAGCCCCAGAAGATCAGCTGGTGGGCGGCCCAGCGGGCGTGGGAGCGGGCGCCGAGGAACTTCTGGAAGCCGAGGTAGGTGGCGATCATCTTCGGCAGGGCGGTGGGTGCCCTGCGGAAGTTCGCGGCGGAGAAGAACGAGCGCCAGCCCTGCTTGAAGAGGCGGCGGGCGCCGGGCGCGGAGACCCAGACGGTGTAGCGGTAGGCGACGCCGAAGGCGAGGAAGACCGTCGCGACGGCGTACGGCAGCAGGGCCGAGTCGAAGTCGCGGAGCAGACGGCTGCCGAAGACGATCGCGAGGATCAGCAGGGCGGAGACGACGGTGCCGGCGAGGGTCGCGCGGCGGCGCACGGCGGCCGGGGTCTGCGGCGGGGGGCCGTCGGCCGGCGCTGTTCCCGGGGCGGGGCCCCCCGGGGTCGGGGCGCCGTGGCGGGGGTCGCCCGGCGGGGGTGTCGGCTCGGCTGTCTGCGGTGGCTCGGTCACGCGGCCACGGTAAGGCCATACGTGGCTGTTTGCCCTGTTTTACGGGGTTACGGGGTGAGGCGTCGCTCAGACGGCGTTCAGGCCGTGGGCGCGGAAGACCTCGCGGGCCGCGGCGACCTGTTCGGGCGTCGGGGACGGTGTGCCGTGCAGGGTGAACGGCATGGCGAGTGCCTGCCACTTCGCTTCGCCGAGCGTGTGGAAGGGCAGGATGTCCACGCGGGAGACGTTGCCGAGACCCCCGGCGAAGGCGGCGACTCCCTCGACGTTGGCCGGGTCGTCGGTGAGGCCCGGGACGAGGACGAAGCGGACGTGGACCTCCTGGCCGAGGTCGGCGAGACGCCTTGCGAAGTCCAGGGTCGGCGCGAGCGGCCGCCCGGTCACCTTGGTGTACGTGGCGGGGTCCCAGGACTTGATGTCGAGCAGCACCAGGTCGGCGTCGCGCAGCAGCGCGTCCGTGGCGCGGACGCCCAGGAAGCCCGAGGTGTCGAGGGCCGTGTGCAGGCCGAGCTCGTGCTTCATCCGGTGCAGGAGCTCGCCGGTGAAGACGGGCTGGAGGAGGGGTTCGCCGCCCGAGACGGTGGCGCCGCCGCCGGAGACGGAGATGAAGCGGACGTACTTGCCCGCCTCGGCGATCACGGCGTCGGCGGAGGTGCGCTTGCCGTTGCGCATCTTCCACGTGTCGGGGTTGTGGCAGTAGAGGCAGGTGAGGGGGCAGCCGGAGAGGAAGGTGACGAAGCGGGTGCCGGGGCCGTCGACGCCGGTGGACAGGTCCCAGGAGTGGACCGAGCCCTCGGACGGCCGCTGGGTCGCGGCGGCGGCCGGGGTGAGCGGGGTGGCCGGAGTGAGCGGGGCGGCGGGGCCGAGGGCGAGGCTTGTCATGGCAGGGCCTCCTTCGGAGGGGCCTTCGGAGGAAGTGAGGGGGCGCGCCCGGGGCCGGGGGTGAGGGCCATCGGCCCCGGACGCGAGGAGGGGGGTTACAGCGAGCCGTGGAAGGTGCGGTTCAGCACGTCGAGCTGCTGTTCGCGGGTGAGCCGGACGAAGTTGACCGCGTATCCGGAGACCCGGATGGTCAGCTGCGGGTAGTTCTCCGGGTGCTCCATGGCGTCCATGAGGGTGTCGCGGTTGAGGACGTTGACGTTCATGTGGAAGCCGTCGCTGGCCATGTAGCCGTCGAGGACGCCCGCGAGGTTCCTGATCCGCTCCTCGGGGGTGCGGCCCAGGCCGTCGGGGGTGACCGTGTTGGTCAGCGAGATGCCGTCCTCGGCGTCCTCGTACGGCAGCTTGGCGACCGAGAGGGCCGAGGCCACGTAGCCGTGGGTGTCGCGGCCGTTCATGGGGTTGGCGCCCGGGGCGAAGGGCTCGCCGGCGCGGCGCCCGTCGGGGGTGTTGCCGGTCTTCTTGCCGTAGACGACGTTGGAGGTGATGGTGAGGACGGACTGGGTGTGTTCGGCGTTCCGGTAGGTGGGGTGCTTGCGCACCTTCCTCATGAACTCCTCGACCAGCCACACGGCGATCTCGTCGGCCCGGTCGTCGTTGTTGCCGTAGGCCGGGTAGTCGCCCTCGACGGTGTAGTCGGTGGCCAGGCCGGCCTCGTCACGGTGCACGGTGACCTTGGCGTACTTGATCGCGGAGAGCGAGTCGACGGCGACCGAGAGACCGGCGATGCCGAAGGCCATGGTGCGGCGCACGTCGCGGTCGTGCAGGGCCATCTCGATGCGCTCGTAGGCGTACTTGTCGTGCATGTAGTGGATGACGTTCAGCGAGTGGACGTAGACGTTCGCCAGCCACTCCATCTGCTCGTCGAACTTGGCCATGACCTCGTCGTGGTCGAGGACGTCGGCGGTGATGGCGCCGGTGTCCGGGCCGACCTGCACACCGGACTTCTCGTCGCGGCCGCCGTTGATCGCGTACAGCAGGGTCTTGGCGAGGTTCACCCGGGCGCCGAAGAACTGCATCTGCTTGCCGACGGGCATCGCGGAGACGCAGCAGGCGATGGCGGTGTCGTCGCCGAAGCGGGGGCGCATCAGCTCGTCCGACTCGTACTGGACGGAGGAGGTGTCGATGGAGACCTTCGCGCAGAACTCCTTGAAGCCCTGCGGGAGACGCGGCGACCAGAAGACGGTCATGTTCGGCTCGGGGGCCGGGCCGAGGTTGTAGAGGGTCTGGAGGTAGCGGAAGGAGGTCCGGGTGACCAGCGGGCGGCCGTCCTCGCCCATTCCGGCGATCGACTCGGTGACCCAGGTCGGGTCGCCGGAGAAGCCCTGGTCGTACTCCGGGGTGCGCAGGAAGCGGACGATGCGGAGCTTGACGATGAAGTCGTCGACGAGCTCCTGGGCCTGCTCCTCGGTGAGCAGACCGGCCGCGATGTCGCGCTCCAGGTAGACGTCGAGGAAGGTGGAGGTGCGGCCGAGGGACATCGCGGCGCCGTTCTGCTCCTTCACGGCGGCGAGGTAGGCGAAGTAGAGCCACTGGATGGCGTCGCGGCCGGTGACGGCGGGGCCGGAGATGTCATGGCCGTAGGAGGCGGCCATCGTCTTGAGTTCGCCCAGGGCGCGGATCTGCTCGGCGAGCTCCTCGCGCAGCCGGATCGTCTCCTCCAGGGAACGGTCGCCCGCGGGGAGGGAGTTGAGCTCCTCCTTCTCCTCCTGCTTCACCTGGATCAGGCGGTCGACGCCGTAGAGGGCGACCCGGCGGTAGTCGCCGATGATGCGGCCGCGGCCGTAGGCGTCGGGGAGTCCGGTGACGACACCGGCCTTGCGGGCGGCGCGGATCTCGGGGGTGTAGGCGTCGAAGACCCCGGCGTTGTGGGTCTTGCGGTACTCGGTGAAGACCTTCTCCAGCTCCGGCGAGACCGGGTAGCCGTACGTCTCCAGGGCGCCGGCGACCATCCGCCAGCCGCCGAACGGCATGATCGCGCGCTTGAGCGGGGCGTCGGTCTGGAGGCCGACGATCAGGTCCTTGTCGCGGTCGATGTAGCCGGGGGCGTGGGCGGTGATGGTGGAGGGCACGTCGTACGAGACGTCGTACACGCCCTTGGCGCGCTCCTCGGGGAACTTCTCCGTGATGGCCTGCCACACGGCGGTGGTCCGCTCGGTGGGTCCGGCGAGGAAGGAGTCGTCACCCTCGTACGGCGTGTAGTTCTGCTGGATGAAGTCGCGGACGTCGATGGCGTCGCGCCACAGTCCGCCCTTGAAGCCCTTCCAGGCCCGCTCGTTCACCGTTGCTTCAGCAGGGGTCGCAGTCACTGCCCGCACCGCCTTCTTCGAATCATTCGATCGCGTCGTTGCTTACCTCCATTGCACTCCTTTTGATCGATCATTTCGGTCGGCAATGGTCACCTCCGGACGGCCTTAGGTCCCGTTCCGGATATGCGAAAGGCCCCGCTCGCGCGGGGCCCTTCTGCGGGCTTGGGTCGACGGTTCCGGTCTAGCTGGGGGCCTCGGCGTTCCTGCGGGCATAGAACCACCAGGTCACGACCATGCAGCTGACGTAGAAGGCGACGAAGCCCCACATCGCGCTGGTCACGGCCACCGAGCCGAAGAGGGCCGGGATGAAGAAGAAGCCGTAGGCCGCGATGGCCGAGGTGAACCCGGTGACGGCGCCGGACTCCATCTCCGCCTGCTTCAGCGCCCGTGCGTACTCCGGGGTGCCTTCCTCGAGGCCCTTGAGGTGGGTGCCGCGGAAGATGACCGGGATCTGGCGGAAGGTCGAGCCGTTGCCGATGCCGGAGAAGAAGAACGCGGCGAGGAAGCAGAAGAAGAAGCCGTAGAACGAGCCGGCGTCACTGCCCGAGGGCAGGAAGGTGATCACGCCGACGATCGAGGCCGCCATGCCCACGAAGGACAGGATGGTGACCCGGGCGCCGCCCCACTTGTCGGCGATCCAGCCGCCGCCCCAGCGGGCGAGCGCGCCCACGGCCGGGCCCATCCAGGCGTAGGTGGCGACCGAGTAGTCCGGGAAGGTGGTCTTGATCAGCATCGGCAGGGCGGCGGCGAAGCCGATGAAGGAGCCGAAGGTGCCGACGTACAGCCAGGTCATCAGCCAGTTGTGCTTGCGCTTGAAGATGATCTTCTGCTGCTTGAACGGGGTGGAGGCGACCTTCAGGTCGTTCTGGCCGAACCAGGCGACGGCCGCCAGGACCAGCAGGACCGGGACCCAGAGGAAGGCGGCGTTCTGGAGGTACACGGGGGTGCCGTCGGCCTTGTGCTGGGCGGAGCCGATCGCGATGGTCGACCAGGTGATGACGATCGGGGTCAGCAGCTGGACCACGGAGACGCCGAGGTTCCCCAGACCGCCGTTGATGCCGGTCGCGCTGCCCTTCCTCGCCTTGGGGAAGAAGAAGCCGATGTTGGCGAGGGAGGAGGCGAAGTTCGCGCCGCCGATGCCGCACAGCGCGGCGATGGCGACCATCACGGCGTACGGGGTCGTCGGGTCCTGGATCGCGACGCCCAGCCAGATCAGCGGGACGATCAGCACCACCGTCGACAGGGCCGTGAAGCGGCGCTGGCCGACCATCGGGCCGAGGAAGGTGTAGAAGATCCGGGCCGTGCCACCGGTCAGACCGGGAATCGCCGTCAGCCAGAACAGCTGGGAGGTCGAGAAGCCGAAGCCGACGTCCTTCAGATTGGTCGCGGTGACCGACCACACCTGCCAGACGACGAACGCCACGAGCAGCGCCGGAACGGCGATCCACAGGTTCCGGTGGGCGACCTTCCTGCCGATCGACTTCCAGAAGAGCTCGTTCTCGGGCTCCCAGTCGGTGATCGGCCTGCCGGGGCGGTACTGCTCCGTGTCGTACGAGGCGGAGGGTCCGCCCGTCCTTCTGTCTTCCTGGACTACGGAACTCATGGCGCTTCCCTGACTTCCCTGACGTTCGAGGCTTGGCTTGCCCTTCCAGGCTGCGCCGCGACGCGGGGGCCGCGTGAGTGCCGATGGTCGCCGGGTGCGCGGGCCTAGGTCGGGCCGCCGGGCGGGCCTAGGTCCCCTCAGGGGCGGGCCGTAGGGACCGGCAGGACCGGAAGGGCGACGTCCGGGTCGTCAAGGCACGCGCCGGTCCGCAGGTCGAACTCCTGCTTGTGCAGCGGGGACGCCACCACCGGCACGCCGTCCCGGCGGCCCATGATGCCGTTCGCCATCACGTCGGCGCCCGAGAACGGGTCCCGGTTGCCCACCGCGTACACCTCGCCGTCCCCGTCCCGGAACAGCGCCGCCTCCGTCCCGTCCGCGAGGACCGCCGCCCGGCCCCGGCCCGGCTCCAGGAACTCCACCCCGGCCACGTGCGGCTCGAAGCGGGCCAGCGCCACCGGGTCGTCGAGGACGGCCCGCCACTCGTCGCGGTACGCGGCCACGTGCCGCTCCAGCTGCTCCTCCAGCTCCGCGCAGATCCCCAGCGAGTCCTCGATCAGGACCTCCCGCAGCCGCGCGGTGCCGCCGCCGAGCCGCTCCAGCCATGCCGAGGTCCGCTCCAGGCGCTCCCCGGTCCGTACGTAGTACATGAGGAACCGGTCGATCAGCGCGAACAGCTCGGCGGCCGACAGGTCGGAGGCGAGCAGCTCGGCGTGCCGGGGGTCGGTGCCGCCGTTGCCGCAGACGTACAGGTTCCAGCCGCCGGCGGTGGCGATGACGCCGATGTCCTTGCCGCGGGCCTCGGCGCACTCGCGCAGACAGCCCGAGACGCCGCCCTTGATCTTGTGCGGGGCGCGCAGACCGCGGTAGCGGAGCTCCAGGTCGATCGCGAGCTGCACCGAATCGCCCTGCCCGAAGCGGCAGAACCGGGACCCGACGCAGGACTTGACCGTGCGCAGGGACTTCCCGTACGCCTGGCCCGATTCGAATCCGGCGGCGATCAGCTTCCGCCAGACGACGGGGAGTTCCTCCTTCCGCGCGCCGAACAGATCGATCCGCTGACCGCCGGTGATCTTGCTGTAGAGGCCGTGGTCGCGGGCCACCTCACCGAGGGCGATCAGCTGCTCGGCGGTGATCTCGCCGCCGGGGACGCGCGGCACGACCGAGTAGGTGCCGTCCTTCTGGAGGTTGGCGAGGAAGAGGTCGTTGGAGTCCTGGAGCGCGGCCTGCTCTCCGTCCAGGACGTGGCGGAGACCGAGCTCGGGGGCGAGGGTGCCGAGGACGTTGGCGACGACGGGCTTGCAGACGGTACAGCCAGAGCCCGCGCCGCCGCTCCCGCCCGCGCCCGCGGAGCCGTACCGTTCCAGCAACTCGGTGAAGGACCGGATGTGTTCGGTGCGGATCAGCTCGTAGACCTCCGGGCGGCCGAGCTCGGGGAAGTGCTCGCACAGGCCACGCGCCCGCTCCACGCCCGCCGCGTCGAGGACGGCCTGGAGGGTGTTCACACAACCGCCGCAGCCCGTGCCCGCCTTGGTGCGGCGCTTGATCCCGCCGATGTCGGTCAGGCCGTGCTCGGCGACCGCCCCGGCCACCGCGCCCTTGGTCACGTTGTGGCAGGAGCAGACGACGGCGTCGTCGGGGAGCGCGTCCGCGCCGGGCGGCGCGGCCCCGGCGGCCGAGGCCGGGAGGAGGAACGCCTCGGGCGGCGCGGGCAGTCGACGGCCCGCGTGCGGCTTCAGGGAGCCGTACGCCTCCGCGTCACCGACCAGGATGCCGCCGAGGAGCTGCCCCTCGGGGCCCAGCAGCAGCTTCTTGTAGACGCCCTCACGGCCGTCCGAGAAGACGATCTCGGTGGCCTGCGCCCCCGCCGCGAAAGGATCGCCGAACGACGCCACGTCCGCCCCCAGCAGCTTCAGCTTGGTCGACGTGTCGGCGCCGGTGAAGACCGTCGCCCCGGAGCCCGCGAGCTGGTCGGCGACCGCCTCCGCCATCTGGTAACCGGGCGCCACCAGGCCGTACACCCGCCCGTCGGAGGTCTGCGCGCACTCCCCGATCGCGTACACGTACGGGTCGGTCGTCCGGCAGCGCTCGTCCACCACCACTCCCCCGCGGTCGCCGACCGCGAACCCCGCCTCGCGGGCGAGCCGGTCGCGCGGCCGCACCCCGGCGGAGAAGACGACGACGTCGGCGGGGAGCCGCTCACCGTTCGACAGCCGCAGCCGGCGGGCCTTCCCGTCGGCGTCCGTCTCGACCTCGGCGGCACCGACCCCGGTGTGCACCGCCACGCCCATCGACTCGATGGTCGCGCGCAGGGCCGCCGCGCCGCCGTCGTCGACCTGGAGCGGCATCAGCCGGGGCGCGAACTCGACGACGTGCGTGGCGAGTCCGAGGGTGCGGAGCGCACCGGCGGCCTCGAGGCCGAGCAGCCCGCCGCCGATGACGACCCCGGTCCCGGCCCGCTCGGCGTACCGGGTGAGGGCGTCGACGTCGTACAGCGTGCGGTACGTGAAGCAGCCGGGCGCGTCGGCGCCGGGGATCGGCGGCACGAAGGGGTACGAGCCGGTGGCCAGGACCAGCGCGTCGTACGCGACGACCCGGCCGGAGGTGGTGGTGACGGTGCGGGCGGCCGGGTCGATGCGCTCGGCCGGGTCGCCGAGCCGCAGGTCGATCCCGTGCCCGGCGAGGAACTCGGGCGTGGAAAGACCCAGTTGGTCGGGTCCGGTGCCGGTGAAGACGGACGAGAGGTGCACCCGGTCGTAGGCGGGCACGTCCTCCTCGGCGAGCACCGTGACCCGCCAGCCGGGGCCGTCCGGCACCGCCGGATCGGCGAGCGCGCCGCGCTCGGCCAGCGCCTCCAGGAGCCGGTGGCCGACCATGCCGTGGCCGATGAGCACGAGGGTCTGCGTCCGGTGGGCGGCCATGGGGGTCTCCGTGGGGGGATCGGGTGTCGGGTCGGGTCTCGCGTGGGGGGTGTGTGTCACGTGGGTGTGGCGCGTCGGGCTGGTTCGCGGGTCTTGTTCGTTCGCGTACGAGGGGCGTACGGGCGTCTCCTCCGACCGTAGGGCGGCGGGGTGGGCGTGTCGGGGCCGTGAAGGGCCCGAGGATCCGGGACTTGCGACCCCCCGGCCGGGGCCGAACGGCGGCGCGGCGGGGCGACGGCGCGGGCTTAGCGTGAACGGGTGGGGCCGCGACGACGTACGACACCGTCGCGCGGCCCCCGGGCCGGGGGCGGTTGTGCGGCCGCCCCCGGGACGGTCGGGCGGCCGCACAAGACCGAGCGGGGCGGGTGGAGGTACGGATCTCATGCCACGGAGCCTGGTCCTCGCCGTGCACGGCAGCGCCGTGCCCGAGGCGGGCGCGGGCATCGCCCGGCTCGCCGACTCCGTCCGGCGGCTGACCGGCGCGCCCGTGGCCGTCGGCCACCTCGACCACCAGACGCCGTCCCTGGCGCACGTCCTCGCGGACCGGCCCGGCGCGGTCGTCGTCCCGCTGCTCCTCGGCGACGGCTACCACCGCACGGTCGACATCCCGGCCGTCGCCCGCCCCTTCGACTGTGCGGTCACCCCCGGGCTGAGCGGCGAACACGCGGTGGCGCTCGCCCTCCACGACCGGCTGCGGGCCGCCGAGCGCGCCGCGGGCGGCCCGGCGGACGCGGTGGTCGTCGCCGGGGCGGGTTCGTCACGGCCCGGCGGCAACGACGGCACCCTCAGGGCGGTCGAGCAGCTGGCCGTGCTCCTGCCCGTACCGGTGATCGCGGCGTACTGCTCGGCGAGCGCCCCGGGCCCGGCCGAGGCGGTCGCGCTGCTGCACGGACACGGCTTCCGCCGGGTCGCGGTCGCCACCCATCTGCTCGCCCCGGGCCGCTTCACGCGCGCGCTGGCCGCGGTGCCGGGCACCTGGGCGGTCGCGGAGCCGATCGGGGACCACGCGCGCGTGGCGGGGCTCGTGGCGACGCGGTACGCGGCGGCGGGCCGACCGGACCGCACGGCGAAGGCGGACGGCACGGCGGGGACGGACTCCACGGCGAAGGCGGACCCGAGCGGGTCGGTCGGAGGCCGGGCAGCCGCCTGAAGGGTCCCCCGGTGGCCCGGGGTCGTACCCCGCGCGCGTGGCTCGACAGCGGGAGGGCCGTCCGCTCTGATGTGCTGGGCCCATGACACAACCGTTCCTCCCCCTCACCGCGCGCTCCCGCGACGAATCGCACCGGGCCTCCACCCCGCTGGAGCTGTTCTTCGACCTCTGTTTCGTCGTCGCGGTCGCCCAGGCGGGCGCGGAGCTCGTCCACGCGGTCGCCGAGGGCCACGCGGGCGAGGGGGTCCTCAACTACGCGATGATCTTCTTCGCGATCTGGTGGGCGTGGATGAACTTCACCTGGTTCGCCTCGGCCTACGACAACGACGACGTCCCGTACCGCGTCGTCACCCTCGTCCAGATCGCCGGTGTCCTCATCCTCGCGGCGGGCGTCTCGCGGGCCTTCGAGGACCACGACTTCCTCGTCGTCTACCTCGGCTACGTGGTGATGCGGCTGGCGCTCGCCTCGCAGTGGCTGCGGGCCGCGCACCACGCCACCGACCCCCTCGAACGGGCGATGTGCCGACGGTACGCGGGCGGGGTCGTCGCCGTGCAGATCGGCTGGCTCTCGCTGGTCCTTGCGCCGGAGCCGGCCCGCCCGTGGGTCTTCCTCGTCATGGCGCTGGCCGAGATGTCCGTACCCCTGTTCGCGGAGAGGAACGCGCCCAGCACCTGGCACCCGCACCACATCGCCGAGCGGTACGGCCTGTTCACCATCATCGTGCTCGGCGAGACCGTCGCGGCCGCGACCGTGGCCGTGAAGACCGGCATCGCCGAGAACGACGCCCTCGGCGAGGTGCTGCCGATCGCCGCGGGCGGTCTGCTGCTCGTCTTCGCCGCCTGGTGGATCTACTTCGTCGTACCCGCGCACGACCGGCTGACCTCAAGCCGCGAGGCCTTCCGCTGGGGGTACGGCCACTACGTGATCTTCGCGGCGGCGGCGGCCGTCGGCGCGGGCCTGGAGATCGCCGTGGAGCAGGCCGTGGGCAAGGCCCACATCTCCACGCTCGCCGCCTCGTCGGCGGTGACGATCCCGTCGGCGGTGTTCCTGATGTCCGTGTGGCTCCTCCACGCCCGCTACTTCAAGGTCGGCCTCGCCCAGCAGCTCGTCCTGCCCGTGTCGTCCCTCGCGATCCTGCTCTGCACCTTCGCCGGACACTGGGCGGTCCTCGCGGCGGGCCTCGTCGCGGCGGCCACGGTCGCGGTCGGCGTGACCCTGACGGCCAGGAACCCGGCGACCCGACCGGGCCCTCCGGCCGCTACGGGCGCGGGTGCCTCGACCGGCTGAACGCCCTTGCCGTGCGCGACGATGCGGCCGTGCCCTTCCGCGCCCCCCGGGCGGAACGCACCTCGGCCCCCAGCGGTGCACCGGTCCGCGTGGTAGGCAGGGGACATGACACAGTCCGAGCTGCACGGGACGACGGCGGACGGGATCACCGATGTGCGCGGCCTCCGGGTGGGGCACGCGCGCGTGGCGGGTGACGGGGCCCTGAGCGGGACCACGGTGGTGCTCGCGCCGGCCGGTGGCGCCGTCGCCGCCGTGGACGTGCGGGGCGGCGGTCCGGGGACGCGGGAGACGGACGCGCTCGACCCCAGGAACGTCGTCCAGCGGATCGACGCGGTCGTCCTGACCGGCGGCAGCGCGTACGGCCTGGAGTCCGCCACCGGGGTGATGGCCTGGCTCGAGGAACGGCACCGCGGGGTGCGGGTGGGTCCCGACCCCGCGCATGTCGTGCCGGTCGTGCCCGCCGCCTGCGTCTTCGACCTGGGCCGGGGCGGTGACTTCAGGGCCCGGCCGGACGCGGCGACGGGCCGGGCCGCGGTGGCGGCGGCCGACGCGAGCGGGGACCACGCGCGCGTGGAGACCGGCGCGGTCGGCGCGGGCACCGGCGCGGTGGTCGGCGGCCTGCGCGGCGGGGTGGGCACGGCGAGCACGGTCCTGGAGTCGGGGATCACGGTCGGCGCGCTCGTGGTGGTCAACGCGGCCGGCTCGGCCGTCGACCCGGCCACGGGCGCCCTGTACGGGAGTTACCACGAGCCCGGCCGGCCCGCCTTCCCCGACCCGGTCGTGCACGAGGCGGCCGCGCGCCGCCTCGCCGAGGCGCGGGCGGCGGCCGGACCACCCCCGATGAACACGACGCTCGCCGTCGTCGCCACCAATGCCGTGCTGACCCGCGCGCAGGCCCAGAAGATCGCGGGCACGGCGCACGACGGCATCGCGCGCGCCCTGCGCCCGGTGCACCTGATGAACGACGGCGACACCGTCTTCACCCTCGCCACCGGGGAGCGCGAACTGCCGGAGGACCTCGGCCCGCTGGCCCTGAACGAGGTCCTGGCGGCCGGTGCGGACCTGGTGACCCGGGCGATCGTCCGGGCGGTGCTCGCGGCCCCCGGCGGGCAGCGCGGCCCGGGCGGCGACTTCCCCTCGTACGGAGAGCTCTACGGCGGATTCCACGGAGCGCAGTCGGAGCCGTACTCCCGGTAAGCTCAAGGGAGTTGACCGGGAACGGACGAAAAGGGACGGGAACTTCCCCCGGCCGCCCTTCGTTTTCCGGAACCCGAGACACGATGTCAGACCCAGGGACTACGTTAAGCAAGCACCGAGTGACATGCGGCGACGGCCTGGAGACCCTCTTGAACGATCCGCAGGATCCTCACGATCCGCACGAGACGACCGAGACGCACGTTGAGCGGCTCCTCGGCCGGGCCCTCAACTCCTTCGACCTTCCCGACTCGACCGTCGAGCGCCTCGGCACGGCGCTCGCCCACTCCAGCGCGCTGCACTCCTCGCACCACAGCGCGACGCTCCGCCGCTCCACCTACCGCCACACCTACCTGCTGAGCGACGGCTCCGCGCTCAGCCTCTGGGAGCTCACGCACAACGCCGGCCGCGACGGCGCCGAGCAGCACGAGCTGTACGCCGAGGAGTCGGAGGCCCGGCTCGCCGCCTCCCGGCTCCCGGCCGGACCGCTGCCGGGCTGGAGCGCCGAGCGCTCCGGCGGCCGCGCCCTCGACGAGGACGAGGACGACGAGCTGGCGCTGCTCAGCGCCCTGCTCGCCCGCCCCATACCCGCCCAGCCCCGGATGTACGTGCCGGACAACTCCGCCGACCACGCCCGCCGCGTCCTGCGGCGCGCGGAGAACGCGGACCGGCCGGGCGAGCGGACGGCCCGCCGGCTCCGGCTCGCCTTCGCCCACCACATCACCCAGGCCTTCGGCCGCCACTGCCCGGTGGAGGGTGGCCGGGACGCCGGATTCACCCTCTACGAGCACCAGTTCCTGCTGCTCGACGGCAGCGAGGTCAGCCTCTGGGAGGTCGAGCACACGGCGACGCCGGACGGCCGCCACATGTGCGAGGTGTACGAGGACGAGCGCGCCGCCCGCCGGGCGATGGAGACCCGCTCCCGGGTCCGCTGAGCGCCCGGGCTCAGACCTGCGCGGGGACCGCCACCGCCGCCGCCGTTTCCGTCTCCGCGAGGCGGTCGGCGGCGAAGGCCCGGTTGACGCGGGTCTGTTCGCGGTACGTCTCCGGCAGGTCCGGCAGGGCGAGGAGCCGGTCGCAGGCCGCCAGGGACGCCGCGTGGTCACCGACCCAGTAGGCGGTGATCGAGTACTCGAAGAGCAGCCCCCAGCGGTACACCCACGGCTGCAGGAACAGCAGGTCGTCGGGCTGCTCCCGGTCGAGGACGGAGGAGACCACGGCGTGCGCCGCCCGGTAGCGGCGCATCTTCCGCAGCCGCGCCGTCAGCTCGTAGCAGGCCTCAAGGCGCTCCGGCCGGGCCTCCCAGGCCCGGGACAGCGCGTCCATGGCGGCCGGCCAGTCGCCAGAGTCGGCGCGCAGGACCCCGGACTGGAGCAGGGCGTAGTAGACCTCCTCGCCCCAGCCGCCCATGGCCGCCCGGCGCTCGTAGAGCGCGGCGGCCTCCTCGGCGCGGCCGAGGTCGCGCAGGGTCTGGGCCAGGTAGAAGACCGTGCGCGGGTTCGACGGGTCGCGGTCCAGTTCGGCGCCGAGGAGGCGGGCGTCCCGCTCGAACTTGTCGTGGCGTGAGCCGCCGTCGGCGTAGTCCTCGACGACGAGGGCGTCGAGGTTCTCCTGGCCGTGGTCCCGGTCGGCCGTCAGATACTCGTGCGTGACGCCCTCGTACCGCCAGGGCATGCCGCCTCTGACCAGGCGTTTGATCCGGTACTCCAGGGCTCCCTCGTGCCGGATCATGTACGAGTCGGCGGTGAGCGCGGGCAGCGGCCCCTCCTGCCGGAGGACGTGGTCGGCGTCGAGGAGCAGCAGATAGTCGGCCCGGTCGCGGGCGTGCGCGATGTTCAGGCTGCGGTTGTGGCCGAAGTTCACCCAGGGCTCCTCGCGCAGCTCGCCCGGGATGCCGGCGAGCGCGGACCTGATCAGCTCCTGGGTCCCGTCGGTGGACCCGGTGTCGGAGATGACCCAGGTGTCCACGAGATCCCGGACGGAGGACAGGCAGCGCTCGATGACCGCGCCCTCGTTCTTGACGATCATGCACAGGCAGATGGACGGCTTCACGGCAACACCACCTCCGGCGGTTCGGTCGGGGGGCGACGGTACGCAGCGCCCGGTGGGGAGGCGGCGGCGGCACGCCGGAGGCCGCCGCAGGTTCCCCGCCGCGTACACAGCCATTGGACTGGCAGGACTACGCCATGGCGGCTCTTCACGACCTCGAACCGTCAAGTCCGCGCCGCCGCGATCCGATGATCCGATCGGAAGCTCATCATCTTCCGTCCTCGTCTCACCCCCACATCGTGGCGCCGGCGTCCGAAAGCCGGCGGAGGAAAGGAGCATGTGCATGCGTCCTGATCCCAGGACTCGGTCCACGTCATCGCTCGGCCCGCTGCCCCGGCGGCGCGCCTGGGTCGGCGGCGGTGCGCTGGCCTCGGTCGCACTCGTCCTCACCGGCCTCGCCCCCTCGGCCTCGGCCCTGGCGGGCGGCCCGACGGCGGGCGCCCCGGCGGGCAGCACCACCGCCGTACCGACCACCGGTTGCAAGCCCAGGTCCACGCAGCAGCACGACGAAGAAGGCCGGCCGATGACCACCGCGCTCCAGGAGTTCCTGGACGAGGAGGTCGGACGTCTCGTCGAGGGCACGCAGGTCCGCACGGGCGGCCCGGACCACCCGGAGGGCGGGTGCAAGGGCCCGACGGGCCCCACGGGCCCGAAGGGACCGCCCGGCCCGAAGGGCCCGAAGGGTGACACCGGCCCGAAGGGCCCCACGGGCCCCACGGGACCCACGGGACCGAAGGGCAACACGGGCGCGACGGGTGCGACCGGGGCCACGGGTGCGACGGGTGCCACGGGAGCGACCGGGGCCACCGGGGCCACGGGTGCGACGGGTGCCACGGGCGCGACCGGCGCCGACGGAGCCACCGGCGCGACCGGGGCCACCGGCCCGACCGGTCCGACGGGAGCCACCGGAGCCGACGGAGCGACGGGTGCCACGGGTGCGACCGGCGCCACCGGCGACACGGGCCCGACCGGGCCCACGGGACCCACCGGTGCCACAGGCGCCACCGGAGCCACGGGAGCCACCGGTGCGACCGGAGCCACGGGCGCCACCGGTCCGACCGGGCCCTGTATCGACATCGACACCTACAGCCCGTCCAACACCGAGGACTTCCAGGCCGCGCTGTACAACGGCAAGGCGTTCGTCGGCAAGGCGGACGACCCGGGCGGGACGATCGTCTGGCAGGACCTCACCAACCCGACGACCGTCGGCACGGACCCGGCCAACCCCTCGTACCCGGCCAACGCCTGCGGCATCGCCATCGAGGCCCAGGGCAACGACGCCTACGTGAAGGTGATCACGACCACCGGGACCGTGTGGCAGACGCACGGGAACATCATGGGCGGCACGTTCGTCTGGGACGAGGCCTGGGTGCAGCAGACGACCCCGACCCCGGTCGTGATGCGCTCGGTGCCGTTCAAGGGCGACCTGAAGCACGGAGGTGCCGTCAACCGCTCATGAGGCCATGGGCCATGAGGCCATGACCGCATGAGACGAGGGGCGGTGCGCTCGCCGATTCCGCACCGCCCCTCGGGCCCCTCCTGTCCAGGGGCCGGCCATGGGGTCGTCAGGCCGCCACGGTCACCTGGGGATCGACGACGGCCGGCACGGCCCCGTCGCCCTCGGGCGCCGTCTTCCGCAGGCCCTTCAGGAGGATGACGAGCCCGGCGCTGACGACCGTGCCCGCGACGATCGCGAGCAGGTAGAGCAGCGGGTTGCCGATCAGCGGCAGGACGAAGAGGCCTCCGTGCGGGGCCCGCAGGGTGCACTCGAAGGCCATCGACAGGGCGCCGGTGACCGCGCCGCCCGCCATCGTCGCGGGGATGACCCGCAGCGGGTCGGCCGCGGCGAACGGGATCGCGCCCTCGGAGATGAACGAGGCCCCGAGGACCCAGGCCGCCTTGCCGTTCTCCCGCTCGGTCCTGGTGAAGAGCCGGCCGCGGACGGCGGTGGCGAGGGCCATCGCGAGCGGCGGCACCATGCCCGCGGCCATCACGGCGGCCATGACCTTGAGGGAACCCTCGTTGGGGTTGGCGAGGCCGCCCACCGCGAAGGCGTACGCGACCTTGTTGACGGGACCGCCGAGGTCGAAGCACATCATCAGGCCGAGGATGACGCCGAGGATGACCGCGTTGGCGCCGGAGAGCCCGGACAGCCAGTCGGTGAGCGCCTTCTGGAGCGAGGCGATGGGCTTGCCGACGACGAGGAACATCAGGAAGCCGACGACGATCGAGGACAACAGCGGGATCACGACCACCGGCATGATGCCCCTGAGGACGGTGGGGATCCTCACCCGCTGGATGGCGAGGACGGTGCCGCCCGCGAGCAGACCCGCGACGAGGCCGCCGAGGAAGCCGGCGTTGACGGTGAGGGCGATCGCGCCGCCGACGAAGCCGGGGACGAGACCGGGACGGTCGGCCATCCCGTACGAGATGTAGCCGGCGAGGACCGGTACGAGGAAGCTGAACGCGAGCCCGCCGATCTGGAACATCAGGGCGGCCCAGCTGTCGGCCTGGCCCCAGGCGAAGTGCTCGGTGACGGAGGGGGCCTTGTCGATGTTCCAGCCGCCGATGGCGAAGCCGAGGGCGATCAGGAGGCCGCCGGCGGCGACGAACGGGACCATGTAACTCACGCCGGACATGAGCCACTTGCGGAGCTTGGTGCCGTATCCCTCGCCGGGCTCGCCCGCCTTGTCGACGGGGCTCGCGGCGGTGGCGGGGGCGGAGACCTCGCCGCGTGCGGCCTTCTCGCGTACTTCGGCGATCAGTTCGGCGGGCCGGTTGATGCCGGCCTTGACGCCGACGTCGACGGTCGCCTTCCCGGCGAACCGTTCCTTCTCGCGTACCGGCACGTCGTGCGCGAAGATCACGCCGTCGGCGGCCGCGACGACGGCCGGGTCGAGCCGGGTGAACCCGGCGGAGCCCTGCGTCTCGACGGACACCTCGACACCGGCGGCGTGACCGGCCTTCTCCAGGGACTCGGCGGCCATGTAGGTGTGGGCGATGCCGGTCGGGCAGGAGGTGACGGCGACGATCCGGAAGGGGACGGCACCTGTGGCCTCCGCGCCGGCCGCGACTCCCTCCGGCGCCTCCCCGGACTCTTCCTCGGCTTCTTCCTCGGCCGGAGGTTCCTCCGCCTCCTCCCCCGCGATCAGCGCCGCCGCCTCCTCGGGCGTCGCCACCGACCGCAGCGCCCCCGTGAACTCCTCGTTCATCAGCTGGCGGGCCAGGGAGGACAGGATCGTCAGATGCGCGTCGTCCGCGCCCGCCGGGGCGGCGATCAGGAAGATCAGGTCCGCGGGGCCGTCGGGGGCGCCGAAGTCGACCCCGGCCGCCGAGCGGCCGAAGGCGAGGGTCGGCTCGGTGACATGGGCGCTGCGGCAGTGCGGGATGCCGATGCCGCCGTCCAGGCCGGTCGGCATCTGGGCCTCGCGGGCGGCGACGTCGGCGAGGAAGCCGTCGAGGTCGGTGACCCGGCCCCGGGCGACCATCCGCTCCGCGAGCGAACGGGCCGCCGCTTCCTTGGTGTCCGCGGCCAGGTCGAGATCGACCAGGTCCGCGGTGATCATCCTGCTCATCGCGGGCTCCCTTGCTCGCTGAGGGTGAGGTCCAGGGGGACGTCGTCGGTCACCGTGACCGCCGACGGGTTCAGGTCGCCCGGGGTGGGCATTTCGCTGCCGGGCAGCTGGACGGCGGCCGCTCCGTGGGCGACGGCGGCCGCGAGGGCCCCGGGGCCTTCGCCGCCCGCCGCGAGGAAGCCCGCGAGGGAGGCGTCCCCGGCTCCGACGTCGGAGCGGACGGCGGCGACGGCCGCGCGGCCGAACCAGACCCCGGCCGCCGAGACGAGCAGCTGTCCGTCGGCGCCCAGGCTGGCGAGGACCGCGCCCGCGCCGAGCCCGCGCAGTTCCTCCGCCGCCCCGACCGCGTCGCCGATCGTGCGGAGCGGGCGGCCGACGGCCTCGGCGAGTTCGTCGGCGTTCGGCTTGACGACGTCCGGCCGGGCGGCGAGCGCGGCGAGGAGGGACGGTCCCGAGGTGTCGAGCGCGATCCGGGCCCCGGCGCCGTGGGCGCGGGTGACGAGCCGGGCGTACCACTCGGGTGTGAGGCCGCGCGGGAGGCTGCCGCAGCAGGCGATCCAGTCGGCGGCCGGCGAGTGGGCGCCGACGGTGGCGAGGATCGTCTCCGCCTCTTCCTCGGTCAGCTCCGGGCCGGGCGCGTTGACCTTGGTCAGTGTCCCGTCGGGCTCCGCGAGCGCGATGTTGGAGCGGGTGTGCCCGGCGACCGGGACGGGGGCGACCTCGATGCCCTGTCCGGCGAGCAGCTGGGCGACGAGCGCGCCGGGTGCTCCGCCGAGCGGCACGACGGCGACGGTGCGGTGTCCGGCGGCGGCGACGGCCCGGGAGACGTTGACGCCCTTGCCGCCGGGGTCGACGCGTTCGGCGCGGGCCCGCAGCACCTCGCCGCGCTCCAGGGCGGGGACCTCGTACGTCCGGTCGAGGGAGGGGTTGGGGGTGACGGTGAGGATCATGCGCGGACGACTTCCGTTCCCGCCGCCTCGATGGCGGCGGCGTCCTCGGTGCCGAGGCCGCTGTCGGTGACGATCAGGTCGATGTCGGTCAGGTCGCCGAAGCGGGCGAAGTGCTCCTGGCCGTGCTTGGCCGAGTCGGCGAGGAGCACGACGCGGCGGGCGGAGGCGATCACGGCCCGCTTGACGGCGGCCTCCGCGAGGTCGGGGGTGGTGAGTCCGTACGCGGGCGAGAAGCCGTTGGCGCCGAGGAAGGCGACGTCGGCGCGGATCTCGCCGTAGGCCCGGAGCGCCCAGGCGTCGACGGCGGCGCGGGTGCGGTGCCGCACCCGCCCGCCGACGAGGTGGAGGTCGATGCCGGGGTGGTCGGCGAGCCGGGCGGCGACCGGGAGGGCGTGGGTGACGACGGTCAGCGCGCGGTCGAGGGGGAATTCGGCGGCGAGCCGGGCGACGGTCGATCCGGCGTCGAGGACGACGCTGCCCTCCTCGGGCAGTTCGGCGAGGGCGGCCCGGACGATCCGGTCCTTCTCGTCGGCGGCGGTGGACTCGCGCTCGGCGAGGTCGGGCTCGAAGTCGAGCCGTCCGGCGGGGATGGCGCCGCCGTGCACCCTGCGGACGAGCCCGGCCCGGTCGAGGGCCTTGAGGTCCCGCCGTACGGTCTCGGCGGTGACCTGGAACTCCTCGGCGAGGGAGAGGACGTCGACGCGTCCGCTCTCGCGGGCGAGCCGCAGGATCTGTTGCTGACGCTCCGGTGCGTACATGAGGGGTTACGTCCGTTCGATGCCCGAACCTGTTGTTTCACGGTCAGAGTACGCCGGGACCCTGGCCAAGTAAACGGATTCGGGCACTCAAGCGGGCAGGAACGGACATTCGCCCATGCCCGGGCAGGACGAATGGCCCTGATCCCGGGGCGATTCCCGGGACCAGGGCCCTTCCGTGTCCGGCTCGGCGCGTCAGCGCCTCCGGTTCAGTGCGTCAGCACCTCCGGCTCAGTGCGTCAGCACCGGCTCCTTCTCGATCACGCCGTCACCGTCGCCGTCACCGCCGTCGCCGTACTCGCCGCCGTCGCCGCCCTCCAGGTGCTGCTTCGGCTTCGCCGGAAGCGCGAACATCACCAGGAAGATCACGGCGAGCACGCCCGCCACCCAGCCCATGGCGTTCTGGAAGGCGTCGGCGAACGCCAGGCCCGCCTCGGTCGGGGACTTCGGAGCGGGCTTGCCGTCGATCACGCCGAAGAAGACCACCGACACCAGGCCGAGGCCCAGCGCGTTGCCCATCTGGCCGGTCGTGTTGATCAGACCCGAGGCCGACCCGGCGTGCTCCTTCGGCACGTCCGAGAGCACCGCGTCCGTCAGCGGCGCCACGATCAGGCCCATGCCGAGGCCCATGACCACCAGCGGCGGGATCATCTGCCAGGACGCGATGCCCGTCCCGTACCGGCCCGCTTCGAAGAGGTAGAGCAGCACGCCCGCGATCATCGTCAGCGCACCGGCCTGGAGCACCTTCCGGCCGAAGCGCGGCACCAGCTTCTGCACCGACAGACCGGCGGCCGTCGACACCGCGATCGAGAACGGCACACCCGTCAGACCCGCCCGCAGCGGGCTCCAGCCGAGGCCGATCTGCATGTACAGCGTCCACACCAGGAAGAAGATGCCCATCACGACACCGAAGGTCAGCTGCACCGCGATGCCCGCCGCGAAGCTCTTCACCCTGAACAGCGACAGCTCGATGAGCGGCGAGCCGTCCTTCTTCGTCTTGTACTTCTCGTACGCCACGAGCGCGCCGAAGACGACCAGGCTGCCGGCCATCATCAGGTGGCCCCACAGCGGCCAGTCCAGCTCGCGGCCGCGCGTCAGCGGGTAGATCAGCATCAGCAGGGCGGCCGTCACCAGGAGCACGCCCACCATGTCCAGGCGGAGCGCCTTCGGGGCCTTCGACTCCGTGATGAACTTCCGGCCCAGGAGCAGGCCCGCGATGCCGACGGGCAGGTTGATCAGGAAGATCGGGCGCCATTCCAGGCCCGCGATGTTCCACTGGGTGAGCAGCGCGCCGAGCAGCGGGCCCGAGACCGCGCCCAGACCGATGATCGCGCCGAACATTCCGAAGACCTTGCCGCGCTCGTGCGCCGGGAAGGTCACGTGGATGATCGACAGCACCTGCGGCACCATCATCGCGGCCGCCGCGCCCTGGAGGAGGCGGGAGCCGACCAGCATCTCCTGGTTGGCCGCGAAACCGCAGAGCGCGGAGGCGAGCGTGAAGCCCGCCGTGCCGAGGAGGAAGAGGCGCTTGCGGCCGTAGATGTCACCGAGGCGGCCACCGGTGATCAGGCCGGCGGCGAACGCCAGCGCGTACCCGGCGGTGATCCACTGGATGGCACCGAAGGAGGCACCGAGGTCCCGCTCGATGCTGGGGATCGCGATGTTGACGATCGTGGCGTCGACCAGGTCCATGAAGGCGGCCGTCATGACGATGGCAAGGGCTATCCAGCGCCGCTTGTCCTGCGGGTCGGTGGGGGCGGCCGTATCCGTGACGGCGTCGGCGTCGTGTGCACTCATACGAGGAAGATAAAGGCCATCTAGGTCAGTACATGTCCTAGATGGCCCGCATCCTGGAACACATGACGGACACCCCGGCACGACTCCTGAATCTGCTCTCGCTCCTCCAGACCCCGCGCGAGTGGCCCGGAAGCGAGCTCGCCGAACGCCTCTCGGTCTCCCCGCGCACCATCCGCCGGGACATCGACCGGCTCCGTGACCTCGGCTATCCCGTCGAGGCGACCCTCGGCGCGGTCGGCGGCTACCGGCTCGTCGCCGGTACGGCCATGCCGCCGCTCCTCCTCGACGACGAGGAGGCCGTCGCGATCGCCGTGGGCCTGCGGGCCGGGGCGGGGCACGCGATCGAAGGCGTCGAGGAGGCGTCCGTACGGGCCCTGGCCAAGCTGGAACAGGTCCTGCCGGCGCGGCTGCGGCACCGGGTCTCCACCCTCCAGAACGCGACGATCCCGCTGACGAGGGGGGACGGCGCGACGGTCACCCCCGCCACCCTGACGGCCCTCGCGGGCACCGTCACCGGCCGGGAAAAGCTCCGCTTCGGGTACCGGGCGGGAGACGGGGCCGAGACGAAACGCCTGGTCGAGCCCTACCGGCTGGTCTCCACCGGTCGCCGCTGGTACCTCGTGGCGTACGACCTCGGGCGCGAGGACTGGCGCACCTTCCGCGTCGACCGGGTCAGCGACCCGCTCGCCACGGGGGCCCGCTTCACCCCGCGCGAGCTGCCGGCGGGCGACGCGGCCCAGCTCCTGGTCCGCTCCATGTCCCGCGCCCAGCCGGAGTTCGACCTGGACGTCACCTTCGAGGCCCCCGCCGACTTCGTCACGGCCCGCCTCCCGTCCCACCTGGTCCCGACCCCGACGGGCCCCACGACCTGCCGCCTGCGCACCCGCGCGACGGACTCGGTCGAATGGCTCGCCATCCGCCTGGCCCTGGTGGACGCCCCCTTCACCATCCACGGCCCGACCCCCCTCCTCACCTACGTGGAGGACCTGGGCGCCCGCCTGACGTCGTCGACGAAAGGCTGAGGCGAGGGGGGTGGGGCGGGGCCCGGGGCGACCGCCCCGGGCCCCGGCTCGCCCCGGGCCGCCGGCCGCTCTAGGCCACCGCGTCGAAGCCCGTGTCGTGGGCCATCTTCTTCAGTTCGAGGAGCGCGTGCTTCTCGATCTGGCGGATCCGCTCGCGCGTCAGGCCGTGCTCCTTGCCGACCTCCGTCAGCGTCCGCTCGCGGCCGTCCTCGATCCCGTACCGCATGCGGATGATGGACGCCGTCCGGTGGTCGAGCTTGTCGATGAGGTCGTCGAGCTCCTCGCTGCGCAGCAGCGTGAGGACCGACTGCTCCGGCGAGACCGCCGACGTGTCCTCCAGGAGGTCGCCGAACTGCGTCTCGCCCTCGTCGTCCACCGACATGTTCAGCGAGACCGGGTCTCGGGCCCAGTCCAGGACGTCGACGACCCGCTCGGGCTTGGTGTCCAGCTCGGCCGCGATCTCCGCCGGCTCCGGCTCGCGGCCGTGCTCCCGGTTGAACTCGCGCTGCACCCGCCGGATCCGGCCGAGCTCCTCGACCAGGTGGACGGGCAGCCGGATCGTCCGCGACTGGTCGGCGATGGACCGGGTGATGGCCTGGCGGATCCACCACGTCGCGTACGTGGAGAACTTGAAGCCCTTCGCGTAGTCGAACTTCTCGACCGCGCGCACCAGGCCCGCGTTCCCCTCCTGGATCAGGTCGAGCAGCGGCAGTCCGCTGCGCGGGTAGCGTCGGGCGACGGCCACGACGAGCCGCAGGTTGGACTTGATGAAGAGGTCCTTGGCACGCTCGCCCGCCGCGTAGAGCGCTTCGAGCTCCTCGCGGGAGGCGCCGGCCGCCTCGCTCTCCACCTCTCCGTCGAGTATCTGCCGGGCGTACACCCCGGCCTCGATCGTCTGGGAGAGCTCGACCTCCTTGGCGGCGTCGAGCAGGGGCGTGCGCGCGATCTCGTCGAGGTACATGCCGACCAGGTCGCGGTCGGCGATCTCCCCGCCCACGGCGCGAACGCTGCTTGCCCGTGCGGCCCCGCTCGTGGCGGAGGTCTGACGACGGGCGACGGCACGGGTTGCCATGCGTGCTCCCTTGCTGAGTAGGTCGCGACACCCTTTCGGGTGCCCTGCATCCGACGGAAACAACGACTGGAATCAGGACAGAATTCCCACCCGGCACATGGATTTTCGCGATCATGCAGTATCCTGCGCTGCCGCCGCCCCTGCGGGCATGCCTGGGGAACCCACGGAGGTGCAGGTCAGACCGGGCACGGAGGGTTTTCCGGCGCCGCTCGCGGGGCTCCCGACCACTCCGTCGGTGAGACCGCGATCACATGCGGCGCCGTCTGTTCCTTCAGACGTCGGTTCTGCCGCCGGGGTTGCCCGGCTGGGGCCGTAGCGGGTGTCGGCCGCTCGGACCAGGCCCGGCTGGGCCTCGCGGACTAGGTCCTGAGCCCGTTCCGCCCCGCGCCGGCCCGCCCTAGCGTCGCCCCCATGAGCGACGCATCCGGCACGCACACGTCCACCGTCCCCGCCCCCGCGCCCGACGCGACCGGAATTCTCGACGAGGCCCTCGAACGCCTCCACGCCACCGGCCCCGAGCGCCTCGGCCGGCTCACCAACCACGCCCCGATGGCCGTGGAGGCCCTGGTGCGCAACGGCCAGGCCGCGACCGTGCACCGCTGGCTGGACCATTACGCCCACAAGCTGGAGGAGCCGCCGCCCGCGTCCCGGCCGGTGACGGCCGGCGACTGGCGCGAAGCGCTCGGCGACCCGGCCCGGAGCACCGACTGGACCCGTTTCTTCGGCCGCGAGCTGGACGAACGCCCCTGGCGTGAGGTGCTCGCCGAGTGGTGGCCCCGGCTGCTGCCGGGGATCGCGGGCGGGTCGACGCACCCGGTGATCCGCACCGGCCACGCCGTACGCACCATGCTGTCCCCCGGGGACGCGACCGCCCCCCGGCTCGCCGAGCTGGCCCATTCCCTCGGTTACTGGGCGGCCCGCAGCCTCCCGCTGCCCCCGCTCACCCCGCTGGCCGTGGCGCCGACGGCGGCCGCCGCGCTCGACGCCGTACCGCCGATCGCGGTGCAGGACGGCCCGTTCAGGACCCGGCTCGACCAGGTGACGGCGTTCCCGGTCTGGGGCGCGGCCGCGGATCCCGACACGGCGAAGGGCCTGCTCACCGAGCTGGTGGCGGCGGCCACCCGCCGGTACGCGACCCATGGTCACGGCGAGCCGGTCATGCTGGTGCACGCGGCGACCGCGCCGAACGCGGTCCTGCGCGCCCTGCCCGCGCTCCCCCGCGAGCTGTGGGTGCCGAGCCTGGCGGCCGCGTGGACGGCCTCGGCCGCGGTGACCGCCGCGTACACCCCGCCGGAGCCCGTCGCGTACGGCCCGGTGCCGCTCACCGCCGAGGAGGTCTTCGAGCGGGCGGCGGCGCACGGCGACGACCACACGATCAAGTTCACCGACACGGCGCTCGACGTCGGCGACCCGCTCGCGCTCGCCGCCGCGAACCGCTCGGTCGAGCTGAACCCGCCGGTCTTCTAGGAGGCGTCCTGCCGGTGGCTATCCGAACTGCACCGAGCGCTTCGCGAGGCCCATCCAGAAGCCGTCGATCACCGAGCGCTCCGCGTCGAGGTCCCCGGCCGCGTCCGCCGCGCCCATCGTGACGAAGAGCGGCGCGAAGTGTTCCGTACGCGGGTGGGCGAGGCGTCCGGCCGGCGACTTGTGCTCGAAGTCGAGCAGGGCGTCGACGTCGTGGGCGGCGAGGGCCTCGTGCCCCCAGGCGTCGAACTCGGCCGACCAGCCCGGCACCCCGCCGCCGGTGTGGCGGAGGGCGGCGAGGTTGTGGGTGAAGAAGCCGCTGCCCACGATCAGGACGCCTTCGTCGCGGAGCGGGGCGAGCTTGCGCCCGATGTCCATGAGGCGGCGCGGGTCGAGGGTGGGCATGGAGATCTGGAGGACGGGGATGTCGGCGCCGGGGAACATCTCGACGAGCGGTACGTACGCGCCGTGGTCGAGGCCGCGGTCCGGGATGTCCTGGACGGGCGTGCCGGGGCCGTGCAGCAGCTTCCGGACGGATTCGGCGAGCCGCGGGGCGCCGGGGGCCGCGTACCGGACGCGGTAGTAATGCTCGGGGAAGCCCCAGAAGTCGTAGACGAGGGGGACGGTCTCGGTGGCACCGAGGGCCAGGGGGGCCTCCTCCCAGTGCGCGGAGACCATCAGGATGGCCTTGGGGCGCGGAAGGTCCGCGGACCAGGCGGCGAGTTCGCCGGGCCAGACGGGGTCGTCGGCGAGCGGCGGGGCGCCGTGGGAGAGGTAGAGGGCGGGCATCCGTTCCAGCGTGGCGTCCATGGCGACCACCTCCGGTTTCCGACGTAGTTCCTGAGGTTCTTGAAACTTCAAGCGTCCCGCTCTACACCGTAGACCTATGTAGTTCAACTTTCAAGGACGAGTCGTACGATGGGCACCATGGGAGACATGACCGAACCACGCTGGCTCAGCGACGAGGAGCAGCACGTCTGGCGCTCGTACCTGCACGCCACCACGCTGCTGGAGGACCACCTCGACCGCCAGCTGCAACGCGACGCCGGAATGCCGCACGTCTACTACGGACTCCTCGTCCAGCTCTCCCAGGCCCCGCGCCGCCGGCTGCGGATGACCGAGCTGGCCAGGAGCGCCAAGATCACCCGCTCCCGGCTCTCCCACGCGGTCGCCCGGCTGGAGAAGAACGGCTGGGTACGGCGCGAGAACTGCCCCTCCGACAAGCGCGGCCAGTTCGCCCAGCTCACGGACGAGGGCATGGAGGTCCTCCGGCGGAACGCCCCCGGCCACGTGGCGGCCGTACGCCAGGCCCTCTTCGACCGGCTGTCCCCCGAACAGGTGAAACAGCTCGGCACGATCATGCGCGTCATGGCCGAGGGCCTCGAACCCCAGGGCCCGGACGCGGACCTGCCCTGGCTCCGCTGACGAACAGCGGAACCAGGGCAGGGCGGGGGGCGGGATGCCCCGCACGGGCGGGATCAGTGCGCGATGACCGGCACCTTCACCTCGTCCTCCGCGTCCGCGCCGGACCCGGCGACGACTCCCATGTCCGGCTTCCCGGTGTTGATCAGGGTGAAGGCGATCGCGGCCGAGACGACCAGGATGCCGACGGCCCACCAGATGGCCGCGGTGTAGCCCTCGACCATGCCCTGGAGCTGGAGCAGCTTCTGCCCGGCCGGGGTGGTCGCGCCCGCCGCGTGGTCGGTCAGGTAGGCGGTGGTCGCCGAGGCGGCGATCGTGTTCAGCAGGGCCGTACCGATGGCGCCGCCGACCTGCTGCGAGGTGTTGACCATCGCGGAGGCCACACCGGCGTCCCGCGGGTCCACGCCGAGCGTCGCGAGCGACATCGCCGGCATGAACGCCGTACCCATGCCCAGGCCGAGCAGCAGCTGCGCCGGCAGGATCAGACCGGCGTACGAGGTGCCGACCTCCAGCTGCGTGAGCAGCAGCATGCCGACACCGGCGGTCAGGAAGCCGGGGGCCATGAGCAGGCGCGGCGGGACGCGGGTCATCAGCCGCGTACCGATCTGGGTGGAGCCGATGATCATGCCCGCGATCATCGGGAGGAACGCGAAGCCCGTCATGACCGGCGAGTAGCCCTTCACGACCTGCAGGTAGTAGGTCAGGAAGAGGAACAGGCCGAACATCGCGATGACGGCGAGACCCAGCGAGAGGTAGACACCGCCGCGGTTGCGGTCGGTCAGGACGCGCAGCGGCAGCAGCGGGGACTTCACCTTCGCCTCGGTGAGCACGAAGGCGAGGAGCAGCACGGCGGAGCCGACGAACAGGCCGATGGTGCCGGTGTCGCTCCAGCCCTCCGACTCGGCGCGGGTGAAGCCGTAGACGAGCGCGACCAGGCCCAGGGTGGACAGGATCACGCCGGGGATGTCGAGCGGGGAGCGGTTGCGGCCGCCCGCGGGCTCGCGGATCACCAGGTACGCGCCGACGGCGGCGACGATGGCGAACGGGATGTTGACGAAGAAGGTCCAGCGCCAGTTCAGGTACTCGGTGAGGAAGCCGCCGAGGATCAGACCCACGGCGCCGCCACCACCGGCGATCGCGCCGTAGATGCCGAAGGCCTTGGCCCGCTCCTTGGCGTCCGTGAACGTCACGGCGAGCAGCGAGAGCGCGGCGGGCGCGAGGAGCGCGCCGAAGGCGCCCTGGAGCGCGCGGGCGCCCAGCATCATGGCCTCGCCGGTCGCGGCGCCGCCGAGGGCGGAGGCGAGGGCGAAGCCGATCAGACCGACGACGAAGGTGCGCTTGCGTCCCCACAGGTCGGCGATGCGGCCGCCGAAGAGGAGCAGTCCGCCGAACGCGAGGGCGTAGGCGGTGATGACCCACTGCCGGTTGCCGTCCGAGATCCCGAGGTCCTGCTGGGCGGAGGGCAGCGCGATGTTCACGATGGTCGCGTCGAGGACGACCATCAGCTGGGCGAGGGCGATGAAGACGAGCGCTTTCCAGCGGCCCGGGTCGGGGTGGGTCACGGTGTTGTCGGGGATTTTCGGCATGGGGGTAGCCACCTCTTGGCGCGTACTGGTGAAAAACCGGTGAACTGGTGGAAAGGGTGCGTAAGTTGCTGAGTTCGTAAGTTGCTGAGTTCGTAAGGCGGGCGGGCCCGGACGGGCCTAGGGCGTCGCGGTCGGCATCGCGGTCGGCGTCACGTCGGCGTCACGACGTCGTGCGGGACGGGCAGTCGCGTCTCAGGTCCTCCAGGGTGGCGGCCGTCCCGGGCAGTTCGGAGCGCGCGGGCGCCTCCAGGCCGTCGAGGAACAGCTGCAGGTGACGGTGGACGAACTGGTCGAAGTTCCCGCAGGCGGTGCCCGGCAGCGGACGGGTCAGCTGCGACACCGCCACCATCAGGTCCCCGACACCGACGTCGGAGCGGAGCCGACCGGCCCGCTGGGCGCTGTCGACGAGCGACTGGACGGCTTCCTCCAGGCGCTCACGCTCGACCGTGAGGTCGGGGTGGTCCTTGTCGAAGGCGCCGTCGAGCATCGGGCACAGGGCGCCGATCCGCTCGTCGGCGGCGCCGTGGGTGAAGCGCCGGAGCGCGGCGAAGGTGTCCGCCTCCTCGGCCATGACCCGCTCGGCGAGATCGGTGACGCGGGCCATGCTGGAGAGGACGACCTCGCGGACGAGGTCGGTGCGCTCCGGGAAGTTCCGGTAGAGCGTGGCGTTCCCGACGCCGGCCCGGCGCGCGATCTCGTCGTAGGGCACCTGGGCGCCGAACTCGACGAACATCTCGCGGGCCGCCGTCACGAGCCGCTCGCGGTTGCGCAGCGCGTCCGCGCGCGGACGGGGCACGCGGCGGGCGGCGGGCGCGGAATCGGCGACGGTGCTGGTCACGCCACGACCTCCTCTGAGGATCATTCGGGGGCATCGGGCCGGACCCTGAGGTCCGAATGGGGATCCGGGGAAGCACTCCCCACTTCGTTCAACACAGTCCTAAACGGGGACCCAGTCCCCGGTTATTTCCCCGCGCGCATGTGACCTGAGTCACATGCATCCACCGCTCCGGAATACCCACGATCGGGCCACCCGGCGCGCGCGCCGGAACCTCTCGTCACAGGCTGATCGCACAGCGCGACCCCCGTACGAACCGGAGGGGGCCGTGCCGCCTACCTGCCCCCACCGGAGAGGCGACCGTATGCAGCACCCCCGCCGACGGATACGCAGACCCGTCGCCCTGGCCGCGACCACGGCGCTCTCCCTCACGCTGCTCGCCTCCGCGAGCACCACCCTGCCGGGGCCCGCCCCGGCCTCGGCGGGCCCCGTCGCCGCCGCACCGGGCAGCGCCCAGCTGGGACCCTGCCGCATCACCACCACCCTGGGCGTGCAGATGTCGGAGGGCCTGCCCACCGCCCCCGGCTATGTGCGCTCCACGGGCCAGGTCAGGGCCCTGAACCTGATGATCGACTTCCCCGACTCCCCCGGGGACGGCACGGCGATGAGCCGCTTCCGCGAGTTCTTCCCGCAGACCGCCGACTGGTTCCGCATCAGCTCGTACGGACGGCTGCGGTACGCCGCCGAAGCCCCGATACCCGACTGGCTGAGGATGCCCAAGGCGTTCTCGGCGTACGGGATCGAGCGCGGCTCACCGTACGAACCGGGGTACCGCTCCCTCGTCGAGGACATCGTGAAGGCGGCCGACCGGAGGGTGGACTTCAGTGCCTACGACCTGGTCAACATCCTGGTCACGCCGAACGCCGGGCCCTCCGCCCTCGACACCGTCCTGTCCGTGACCTTCTCCGGCAACGACGAGGCCCCGTACGCGGACGGGGTGCCCCTGGCCAACACGTCCTTCGTCTACAGCCGCCAGGACGACGGCTCCGGCAGCTTCGCCGAGACCGGCTACCGCGTCCTGCCGCACGAGAACGGCCACGTCTTCGGCCTGCCCGACCTTTACACCTCGGACGGCGGCGGGACCGTCGGACACTGGGACATCATGTCCGAGGACTGGGGCGCCAACAACGACCTGCTCGGCTGGCACAAGTGGAAGCTGGGCTGGCTCGACAACGACCAGATCAGCTGCGTGTCCGGCACCGGCACCGGCGACTACAGCCTCACCCCGCTCGCGGTCGCGGGCGGACCCAAACTCGCCTTCGTCCCGCTCTCCGGCACCTCCGGCTACGCCGTCGAGGTCCGCAGCAAGGGCGGCAACGACGAGGCGGTCTGCGAACAGGGCGTCCTCGTCTACCGCGTGGAGTCCGACGTCGACACCGGCCACGGCCCGGTCACCGTCTCCGACAGCGAGCACGCCAGCGGCGGCTGCACCCGCCGGGCGAACGTCCACGCCGAGCTGTCGGACGCGCCCTACCGCCCGGGAGAGACGTTCACGGACCGCGCCAACGGCATCCGGATCAACGTCCTCGACGAGGACGCGAACGGCACGTACCGGGTGCGGATCACGCGGAACTGACGGCCCGGCCCGCGCCGGACGGGCCGCCGCGCACGTCGTCCCGCAGCTGCCGCTTGAGGATCTTCCCGGTCGGGTTCCGGGGCAGCTCCTCCTCCCGTACGAGGACGTGCGCGGGCACCTTGAACGCGGCGAGCCGGGCACCCACGTGCGCACGCAGCTCCTCGACGCCCACGGCGGCGCCGGGCCGCAGCCGCACCACCGCCGCGACCTCCTCGCCGAGCAGCGGGTGCGGCACGCCGAGGACGGCCGCGTCCACGACGTCCGGGTGCTGCTGCAGCACGCCCTCGACCTCCACGCAGTACACGTTCTCGCCGCCGCGGATCACCATGTCGGTGAGCCGGTCGACGATGCTGACCCGGCCCCCCGCGTCCACCCGCGCCAGGTCCCCGGTCCGGAACCAGCCGTCCTCGGTGAACGCGGCACGGGTCGCCTCCTCGTTCCCCCAGTACCCCCTGACCAGGGACTGCCCGCGCAGCCACAGTTCGCCGACGCCCTCGGCACCGGGCGCCTCGATCCGTACCTCGGTGACGGGTGAGGGCCGGCCGACGCTCCCGGGGTGGGCGCGGTACTCGGCGCCCACGTTCGACAGGACACCGCCGCTGGTCTCGGTCAGCCCGTAGCCGTTGCGGGGCTCCAGGCGCTCCCCGTACCCGGCGGTGATCCCCGCCACGATGCCCGGTGGGGCGGCGGCGCCCCCGGTGCTGAGCAGGGTGAGGCTGTCGAGGCCGTCGCCGGTGGCGCGGGCCAGGTCGAGCAGCTGGAGGGCGGTGGTCGGGACGCCCGCGTAGTGGGTGACGCGGTGCTCCCTGATCAGCTCCAGGGCCCGGCCGGCGTCCCACTTCCGCATCATGACGAGGGTCCCGCCGGCCGCCATCACCGCGTAGAAGGAGGTGAACGCGGCGACGTGGAAGAACGGGAACGTGGTCAGCGAGACGGGCGCGGGCCCGGTCCCGGGCACCTCCCCGCGCGCGAGGGCCGCGGCGGCGGCGAAGTACCGGGGGTTCATGGCGGCCCCGGCCTGCGCCCGGTGGGTGGCGACGGCGCCCTTGGGACGGCCGGTGGTGCCGGAGGTGTAGATGATGGTGGCGTCGTGCTCGGGCAGGACGTCGACGGGGGGCGGCCCGAGGAACGGGTCGGTGTCGGGGACGTAACGGACGAAACGGCCACCGGCCGGGGTGGGCTCCGCGGCACCGGCCGGGGTGGGCTCCGCGGCACCGGTCGGGACGGACTCCGCGGCACCGGTCGGGACGGACTCCGCGCCACCGGACGGGACGGACTCCGCGCCACCGGACGGGACGGACTCCGCGCCACCGGACGGGACGGACTCCGCGCCACCGGACGGGGCGGGCTCCGTCCCCTCCGGGAACACGATCCCGGGGACGTCGTTCCGTACGGCCCACTCCCGCACCCGCCCGGCCCGCTCCTCGTCCACGAGCAGCACGCCGGGAGCGCAGTCGTCGAGGGCGTACGCGAACTCGTCCTCGGTCCACCAGGCGTTCAGGGGTACGGCGACCAGCCCGGCGAGCTGCGCGGCCCAGAAGGCGATCTGCCACTCGGGACGGTTCCGCATGGCGACCACGGCCCGGTCGCCCGGCCGCAGCCCGTACTCCCCGGAGAGCCGCCGCGCGAGCCCGCAGGCCGCGTCGAAGAACTCCCGGTAGGTCGTCGTGCCGCCCTCGGACACCAGGAACACCCGGTCCCCGTAGCCCCAGACGGCCTCCACGAACTCCCGCAGGGTGCTCGGCCCGGAGGCGTACACCCCGTCGCGCACCGCGAAGGGCGCGCCGTCCGCGGTCAGTCGCGCTTCCACCACGAGGCCTCCTAAGCGCCTGCTCACCCTGCGCGGCGACGCTATGCCGCTGCCCGCACGAGGTCAACCCCGCGCGGTTCCGGCCCCGAGGAAGCCGGAACCACGCGGACCGCAGGGCCGTACGGCGCGGGCCGCACGGCCCTACAGCGCGGCGGATCAGGCGAAGCGGGCGGCCTTGCGGCGGCGGGCGGGCGCCGTCACGTCGGGGACCACCCCGGCACCGGCGCTCGGGGTCTCCGCCCAGGCGCGGACGGTGGCCGCGACCCGGGCGAGCCGTGCGTCACCCGGCTCCACGTCGAGGTAGAACAGCCCCTCGTACGGACGCCGGTCGTCGCCGCCCCAGCGGACGACGCCCTCGGTGTCGGCGAGGATGTCGCGGAGGACGAGCAGCTGTCCGGCCGTGAAGGCGCCCCGGGCGCCCGCCGGGTAGGAGCCCGGCCGGATGACGACGGCGGTGCCGGAGGCCTGGTTGGACTCGGGGCGGCGGCTGTCCCGTACCGACGCCGGCGGCACCCAGCCCACGAGGGCGCCCGGTTCGTCGCGGTCGAGCGCGTCCACCTCGTAGTGGAAGCGGCGGACCACGTGGACGAGGAGCGCCTCCGCCTCGCCCGAGCGCACCTCGACGCTCAGCCCGGTGCCGGGGACGTCACGGGTGACGATGTCGCCGTGGGCGTCGACGGCCTTCTGCATCTCCCAGCCGTTGGCCGAGGGGCGGCCGGTGTCGAGTCGGCGGCGCCGGGCTTCGGCCCGCCGGAGCGCCGCCTTCAGGGCGTCGTTCCTGAAGGGCTCCGGCGCGACCGGGGCGGGGGCCGCGGACGGGGTCGCGGCCGCGGCGGGGCTCGCGAGGAGACCGGTGCCGGCGAGGCCCGCGGCGGCGGTGACGCCGGCGGCGGCGATGAGGGTGTGCCTACGGGTGACGCCGGAGGTACGGGTGCTTCCAGAGGTGCCAGAGGTGCCAGAGGTGGTGCCCGAGGTGCCGGAGGTACGGGTGCTTCGGGAGGTGCTCAACGGCTCAGCCTTTCTTCCGTGTGGAGCTGCGCTGCCCGCGGTGGAGCAGGCCGGCGGCGACGGCGCCGGCGAGCGCGAGCAGCAGCAGAACGGTGAGGGACGGATTGATGTAGCCGGGGACGACGACGTCGTAGTCATGGCCGTTCGGCGTCTCGCAGACGAGCCGCAGCGGGACGAAGTCCCCCCGCAGACCCACGAGTCGCGCGACGCCCGCCGGTCTCCGCAGCTCGCACTCCTCGGCCTGGTCCTGCTCGTCGGTGAGGAGCAGGTGGAACAGGCCCCACACGTAGAGGGCGCTCCCCAGGGCGACCGCAAGCAGGGACACGTCGCGGCAGACCCGGACCGGCGTGTACCGGCGGAAGTTCGCCGGCGCGAGCCGCGAGGCCAGGTACACGGTGAGACCCACGAGGACCGCCGCACCGGCGAACAGGCCGACGAACAGCCCGCCGACGTCGTGCCCCTGCCAGGGATCGGAGGCGAGGACGAGCTGAGGGGGAACCATGACCACGGGCCGTCAGCCCCCGCGGACGACGCGGTTGAACTTCTCGAAGATGGCGTAGAGCGGCATGCGCTCCTGGGCGTGCGCCTCGGCGAGATCGCCCCAGCCCTGGTAACGGCGGAGGACCTGGAAGACCTCCGCGTCGGTGTAGTCGAGGGCGGGGCGGCGGATCGGGGTCTCGGCGTGGTCGCCCTGCTTGCCGTCGGCCGCCCAGATGTGGAGGTGCGGGACGGTGCTCAGGTTGAACACGTTGTCCTGGTTGACCTTCTGCCACATGGCCCAGCGGTCGGCGTTGGAGGTCGGGTCGAGGATGTCTCCCTCCAGGAGACCGGCACGGATCGAGTTGTTCCGCGACAGGATGCACGTACGGCCGGAGATCTTGGCGACGCCGGTGCTGCTGTCGACGAGGTTCTCGACGATGGGCAGGTCCTTGCCCCAGTCCGGGATGACCCCGGTGTGGTACATGACGACGCTGGCGTCCTCGCCGACGTCCTTGTAGCTGTAGTGGCAGAACTCCCAGAACGCCGTGGTCTGGATGAGCGCCTTGCGCATCCGGTAGCGGCGCGACGCGGAGGTGATCGCCGCGTCGTGGCTCAGGATGGTGTCCATGCACTCGTCGAGGGTGTAGATCCGCCCGGTGCCGCCGGGCTTCCCGATCGAGGCCATGTAGTCCTTGACCTCCTTGAGCAGGGAGGCCCGCAGGGAGAGGTCGAAGCCGGTGTCCATCTTCTGCGCGGGAGTGGGGTAGAAGTCGCCCTGGCCGGGGTCGCGTCCGGAGACGATGTTGTTGTCGATCTCGATCCGGCCGTCACCGGAGCCGACCCACTTGGTGACGATCTGGTCGAAGGCCCAGTTCTCCGGCATCGCGTAGCCGAGGTTGCCGGAGAAACCGGAGGACATGTCCGAGACGAAGCTGGTCTCGGCGTAGCCCTGCGCGGAGACGCGGGAGCAGGCGTTGCGGGGGCCGTAGACCCCGATCTTGTACGGGCTGCCCAGCCGGACCATGGTGTCCCGGACGCTCTTGAAGTACGGCAGGATGTGCGAGGTCACCTCGTCGTTCACCGCGTCGTAGTCGACGGCGAAGTAGATCCGCGCCCCCGGCTTGAAGCCGTGCTCCTCCGCCTTGAACGCGGCGTTCATACAGTCGGTGACGCCCTGGGCGACGCTGTAGTAGTCCACCGACCGCGCCCAGGTCTGGTAGATCGGGAAGCAGCGCAGACCGGCGGCCTTGATGGTCTCCAGCTCGCCGGGCTGGATCTCCTTCTCCGGCAGGTCCGTGGTGGACGGGTTGTAGAGGTAGCGCCCGACGATCGAGTAGCCGGCGGCCTTCAGGGCCTGGGCGCGGGCCGGGGTGATCTTGGTGACGCCGTCGCAGGCGCCGCCCTGCCGGCTCTGGTCGCCGTACGAGACGAGCAGGGACGACCAGGTGGGGAAGTCGGCCTGCCCGTTGGCGGCGAGCTTCATGAAGGACTGGAAGGTGCTGACGCTGCTCGCCAGCGCGGAGGTGTACGTGGCGGAGAACGACACCGGGCGCTTGTTGAGCACCATGGCGGCGGTGAAGAGCTGGACCCACACGCCGGAGGCACCGGTGGAGAGGGTGTGGCTCTTCAGACCGGCCTGGGTGCCTGGCCCGAAGGCACCGTTGGCGACGCCGTCGGCCATGCCCAGCTCGTACTGGATGGCCAGCAGCATCGACTTGGCGACGTCACGGGAGTGGTGGCCGTCGCAGGGAATGACGTAGTAGTCCTTGCGCAGCACGTAACGGCCGTTCAGCCACTGCTGGATGGACCGGACGACGTCCGAGCCGTCGTTGACGGTGACGTAGGCGTCCATGTTGAACAGCCCCTTGATGACCTTCGGCCACAGGGAGGTGCCCGGATAGGTGCCGCTGACGCCCATGTTGGCGTTCAGCTGCGCGACCGAGGCCTTGACGCGGGAGTTGTACGTCCCGTCGATGTCACCGCCGTCGTAGCCCTTGCAGTAGAGCGCCGACTGGATGATCCGGCAGAAGTTCGCAGACGGCACGGTGGTCTCGTCGACCTTGCCGTACTTCTCCCCGAGGGCCGCGAGCGTGCCGGGCCCGAAACTGTTCGACAGGGACGAGATGCCCATCTCGTACTGGAGCGCACGGGTGAGCGCGTACATGACGGTCCATCCGGTGCGCCCGTTCTCCTCCAGCTTGGAAATGCCGAGGGTGGCGCCGTTCCCATAGGTGACATTGATGAATCTCTGAGCGCGCTGCACCATCTCGTCGGCCATGGAGTTCCTTCCCTCGCGATAAGAGAATCCGGAACGGAAGGCCGCCGAGACCCCGGACAGGCAAAAGGAATCCCCCGTTCCCACCCCACCCCGGCCCCCACCGCACCTCACCCCGCCCCAAGGGCCCCCTGAGACCCTCACCAGGAACCTAGGTCATACGTGAGGACGGAGAGCAATCTTTACGGGCGGCCCAGGAGCCCCGCCGATCACGAAGAGCGACACCAGGACACAGAATCGCCGCCACCACGCACGAAGTCCTCTATCGCCCCGTCTGCCACCATTCCACCAGCCCCTCGACGATCGATAACCGGCCACCCTCCACTCCCCACTCCGGCCCACACCGCACCCCGATCCACTCCGCAACCCCAGATCCGCGCCAACCCAGATGACGCTTTCCAGTCATTCTCCGCGCCGCAAAACCTTCGGGGGAATCCCCTATTCCGAACAAGCAATGCGTGATCACCACCCCCCACCGTGACGTTGATCACAGCATCCGGCCCCCACGCCCGAGCCACTCACCGGAGAAGAATCGAGGACAAAAGCGCCGACAGAACGCCAGAACCCCCGCCGGGCACCCGGGCGGGCACCCCGGCGGGGGTTCTGCGTGACGCCGCCCACTACCGCTCGACACCGCCCAGCGGGCAGCCCACCTCAACGCTCGCCACCATCGAACGGCTCCCCGTTACTTCGAGCCGCCTGAATCGCGCACGTAGTTCACTTCTTCTCGGTCTTCGATGAAGTACCCCTCCCCCGGCTTCGGCACGGCGAAGTAGACGCTGCACTCGGACGCGTCAGGCCGTTCGTAAGTGAAGCGAACCCCTGGCGACTCATCCAGGACGGTATCGAACTCCCAATTCGCGGGGCCTGAGTAGTGCCCTCCACCGCCAGGAAGGCATCCATCCGGCACGTCGGCGAGATCCGCCGTCCCATCCACCCGGATCAACACCCGGGCCTTTTCTCCACCTTCCGCTCGCCATACGCCTTCCACATCACTCATGGCGAGGGGAGGATTACTCGACCTCAGCAGGAAGAAGAGGGCGCCTGAGACAACCGCCAGGACGATCACGCCTGCGATCAATGACCATCCAAGGATGAACTTTCGGCGACGATCACCCATCAGAATTCCCTATTCGCATATTCCTACTCGCCTCGCCCTTTCATTGCTGTAGACGTCGGCCATATGATCCCCCGTCCTCGCGACGCACCAGAGTCGCGTCGGGCCGCGTCCAGCCACTCCCGGTCTCCACCCGCACCGGGACGATCGACTTCTCCAGGGTGAACGTCGCCCCGACCGGGTCCGCGAACACGGTCTCCCGCTCGGTCCGCTCCCCTTCGACCTCGCTGTCGGCCACCGAGGCACGTACCTCTCCCCATTCATGGGATCGCGGCACCCGCGATGTTCCATGCCTTACGCGGCACCACATGCTGAGGGGCACCGCGCTGGGTCGCGTGATCGGTCGGGTCGATGGGCGCGCCCGCGCCCGCCGACCGCAGGGGAGACCTCCCCAACGCCGATCCGCTAGGCTGTCAGCGGTCAGTCGACCTTCGGGGCCCCGCCCGGGAGGCGAGACGACCGACAGCCCCGCCTTCGTAGCTCAGGGGATAGAGCACCGCTCTCCTAAAGCGGGTGTCGCAGGTTCGAATCCTGCCGGGGGCACATAGGCAAAGGGCGCCTACGGATCTTCGTAGGCGCCCTTTGACATTCACGGCTGCGGGCACGGGCGGTGTCGGCGCGGCGTTGAGGAGTGGCAGTTCACACGGGTTCAGCGACACAGCCCCATGATCATGTCGTCGAAGTCGGGGAACTCCTGTGAGGCCTCCGCGATGATCGTCTGTGCCGAGGCCTGCCGGTCGGGAGCGTGCCGTTCTGCGATAGCCGCCAGGTCTTCGTCCATCCTCGGCACCCAGCCGGGCTCGGGGTCGTACGTGGTGGCAGCCTCCCAGGGACCGAGGCCGCCGGCCAGCAGCCACAGGAACGCGCCGAGGTCGCGCGCCACCACTCCGGTCTCCCCTTCGGAGCCCAGGAAGACGACAGGCTGTTCGACCAGCTCTCGCCCCGGGCGGATCAGCCAGAACGCCGCGTACCCGCCGGTGCCGTCCTGGCCGAAGACGCGGAACGCATCGCCGTTCAGGTCGCCGTTGCCTGTCCACGCCCGGAACCAGTCCGTCGTCTCGTCGGCGCTGAGGAAGGACTCGCGGGGTTCGAAGTCGACACCGTCCTCACCGAAGCGGGCGAGCCGGACCTTCATGGCGGCGGCGAGCGCGGCGGGGAACTGGCGGTTGTCCTGCGGGATCATGCGGACAGGGTAGCGATCGGTCCATGGCCGACCGCCTTGGCGAACGGGCACCCGCATCCGGCCGGGGATAGAATTTGTATGCGCCCCGGGCACCACGTATCTGTACGTATCAGCAGGTATCGGCGTAGCTCAGCTCGTGTTCCTTCCGGGGCCCTCGGTTCTCTTCCCGTCCGGTCCCCGACGGGGCCGTACGGCTCATATCGCTTCGCGTCGCGTCGGCGCTTCTCTTGCTCGTATCGCCTAAGAGGGCTCGTCATGAGCAACCCGCAGGGAGTGGCCGGTAGTGCGGCTGTGCGGCTCGTTTTCGAGTATGAGGGGGACGACGTGCGGCTTGTCCTTCAGCAGCCGGTGGACACGGTCGTCCGTGGTTCCGGTGCCGAGGGCCGGGCCGGGTATGTCGTGGAGACGCGGGACGACCAGGGGCGGAGCCTTGAGCGGGTGCCCGCGCGGGGGGCCTTCCGGGAGAGTGCCGAGGTCTTTCCGGAGGACCACGCGGAGCCGGTCGTCCGGGTGGACGTGGAGGCGCGCGGCGCGTTCACCGTGATCGTTCCCGCGCCGGCCGAGGCCGCCGAGGTCGCCGTGGTCCGTGTCGCGCCCCCGGGCCGCGAGGCGGCTCCGCCTGCCGTTGCGGCGCGCGACGTCGACCTCGCCACCTTCCGGCTCGAGCGATAGCTGACCGTCATGACCACTTCCGACGGCACCGTCCTGGGCAGCACCCGGATCCACGGAACGGCGCCCCGCAACCGTGCCTTCACCCTCGTGCTGCTCGGCGACGGGTTCACCGCCGCCGAGCAGACCGCGTTCGACACCGCCTGCACCAGCTTCGTGACCGCGATGACGACCACCCCGCCGTACGACAGGATCGGGCGGGCGGTCAACATCTGGCGGGTCAACGTCACCTCCACCGACTCGGGCGCCGACGATCCGGCCGGCTCCGGCGGCACCGGCGCGACGGCCCGCACGTACTTCGACTCCCGGTTCGGCGCGAACGGCATCCGACGGCTGCTGGTCTGCGACAGCTCGCTGGTTCTCCAGACCGCCGCCGTCCAGGTCCCGGAGTTCACCGTCGCGCTGGTCGTGGTCAACTCCACGGTCTACGGCGGCAGCGGCGGCTCCGTCGGCACGTACTCCCTCGCGGACGGAGCGACCGAGATCGCCCTGCACGAGATCGGGCACACGGCGTACGGACTGGCCGACGAGTACGCGTACTACGCCGGCGGCGGCGAGACCGGGCACGACCACCACCCTGCCGGTGAACCGTCCGAGCCGAACGTCACGCTGACGACCGACCGCTCCTCGGTGAAGTGGGGCTGGGCGATCGGCCCGAGCACGCCCCTGCCCACCATGTCCAACCCGGACTGCGCGACGGTGGATTCCCGGCCGAGCACGGTCCCCGCCGGAACGGTCGGCTGCTTCGAGGGCGCCCACTACTACCACTGCGGCGCCTACCGGCCCGAACACAACTGCAAGATGCGGGAGTTGAGCGCTCCGTTCTGCCCGGTGTGCGCGCAGGTGATCCGGGCCCGGACGAAGGTGGCCGACAACATCTGCGCACTGACTCCAGCCAGGGACGCCGTGTACCGGTACGACGGCTCCGGGACCTCCTGGACCCGGATCGGCGGCCCCGCCGGCCAGATCTACGCCGGCGCCTGGGGACTCGTCGCCACCAACCCCACCTCCGGCGACCTCTACCGCTACCTCGGCACCCCCGACGACTGGCAGTACATCGGAAGCGCGGGCGCCACCTTCGCCGTCGCCACCGACACCGTCTACGGACTCACCCCCAGCAGGGACGCCGTCTACCGGTACGACGGCTCCGGAGCCTCCTGGACCCGGATCGGCGGCCCCGCCGGCCAGATCTACGCCGGCGCCTGGGGACTCGTCGCCACCAACCCCAGCTCCGGCGACCTCTACCGCTACCTCGGCACCCCCGACGACTGGCAGTACATCGGAAGCGCGGGCGCCACCTTCGCCGTCGCCACCGACACCGTCTACGGACTCACCCCGAGCAAGGACGCCGTCTACCGGTACGACGGCCAGAACAGCTCCTGGACCAAGGTCGGCGGCGCCGCCGGCGAGATCTACGCCGGGGACTGGGGACGGGGACTCGTCGCCACGGGTCCCGGCGCGGGCGACCCGGCGGCCTACGTCGGCGAGCCTGGCAGCTGGCGGCCCATCGGCACCGCCGGCGCCTCCTTCGCCGTCGCCACCGACAGCGTGTACAAGCTGACCCCGGCCCGGGACGCCGTCCAGCGCTACGACGGCTTCGGACTCACCTGGACCAAGGTCGGCGACGCCGCCCACTCCATCGTCGCCGGCGACATCTAGTCGCCAGCGATGTCCAGCGGGCTGCCGCGCGGCCTCAGGGCGTCAGCGGAGTTCCTGGGGGCACGGGGTTCCCCGGGAGAGTTTGTACGGGGCCGCCAGGCGGTAGACGCCGGGCTTCGGGGCGACCAGTTCGGTCCACTCGTCGCCCTCCCGGTCCGGCTCCGCCTTGAAGAGGCAGCCCTTCTCGTTGGCGAAGACCTTGGGGAGGTCCGTCTCGGACTCCTCGCGGGCCAGCTTCGAGGCCTCCGTCTCCTGCGGGGGCTCGACCTTGCCGCCGTTCTCGTCCACCAGGGCGAGCCACGGGGAGTACGGGACGCGGATCAGGACCCGGCCCGGGGTACCCACGCGGATCACGACCTCGTTCTCCTCGGCGCTCTGCACCTCGGCCGGCGGGTCCGCGAGGGGGGTCGGGTTCTCGACCTCGTACAGGCGCCAGTTCTCGTCCGACCAGACCTGCTTCAGGTACGGCAGGCCCTCGCCGACCAGTTCCGCCTCCTGCTCGGCGCCCGAGTCGGGGGCGCCCGTCGGCAGCACCACGAAGTGGACGGCCCAGCGGTCCAGCCACTCCTCGTAGTTCACGGCGTTCAGGGTGTCGTCGTAGAAGAGCGGGTTGCGTTCCATGTCCGCCTGGCGGTTCCAGCCGCGCGCCAGGTTGATGTACGGGCTCAGCGCCGAGGACTCGCGGTGGCTCGACGCCGGAACGACCTCCACCCGCGCCTTGCCCGCGTCCCGTACCTGGAGCTGGTTGATCAGCGGCGCCAGCTCGCGCGCCCAGGAGGCGTCCGGGGCGGTGCGGATCACGTCGTCGACACCCTTGAAGCCGATCCAGAAGTTCAGGCCGGCGAAGGCGAGCAGCAGCGCGTACCAGCGGCGGGAGCGCGGCGCCGTGTACGGCAGGGCCGCGAGCAGCGCGACACCCGCGAAGAGCATCGGGAGCCGCGAGATGTTCGAGCCGATCTGCGAGTCGATCAGCCACGTCAGCAGGGTGCCGATCGTGTAGACCGCGGCCGCCGTCCGGACCGTGCGCCAGTCCCTGGGGACGAGGACGAAGACGAGGACGCCGAAGGCCAGCGGCAGCGCCGTCGAGCCGAAGGCCATCGGCTGGGTGCCCGAGAAGGGGAACAGCCAGGAGGAGAGGGCGACCACCGCGACCGGGGCGAGACCCAGGGCGTACGCGCCCGGGCGCCGGCGGTTCAGGAACAGTGCCGCCGCCGCGACCCCGAGGAACAGTCCCGCGACCGGGCTGCACGCCGTCGCGAGGCCGGCGAGCGGCGCCGCCACCGCGGCCTTCGCCCAGCGCTTGCGGCGCCAGCGGTGCGGCCAGCAGAACACGGCCGCGACCGCGCCCAGCGCGAACATCATGCCGAGGCCGAACGTCACCCGCCCCGACAGCGCGTTGCACAGGAACGCGAAGACGGCCGCCACCGAACAGGCGAGCGGATTGCGGACCGCCCGCACCCGCACCAGGATCAACGCGGTCAGCGCGGCCGACAGCGTCCCCGCGACCATCATGGTGCTGCGGACGCCGAGCAACGACATCAGGTACGGCGAGACGACGCTGTACGAGACGGGGTGCATCCCGCCGTACCAGGCGAGGTTGTACGCCGAGTCCGGGTGCCGGCCGACGAACTCCGCCCACGCGTCCTGGGCGGCGAGGTCGCCGCCGCTGTTCGCGAAGAAGAAGAACCACAGGATGTGGGTGACGGCCGCGAGCCCGGTGGCCGCCATGACGGTGTAGCGACGCTTCCGCCGCGGTGCCCGGGCCGGGGCCGGGACGTTCGATGCCGGGGCGGGCCGTTGCGCCGGGAGCACTATTCGCGAAGGGGAAGAGTGTTCCCCGTCCCCACGGTCGGAAGCCGCGCCGGAGGCCGTGCCCGAGGCCGAGTCCGAAGCGGCGCCGGCGTCGGCGGCCGGGACGGGGGCGGCATCGGCGACGGCCGGGGCGGCGGGGACGGCGGGGGCGGCGGAGGTCACGCGGACGGCCCGGGCGGGCTGCTGCCCGGCCCGCGTCTGCGGTGCGCGTGTCGGCTCGGCGGTGGTCACTGCGGCCCTTCCTCTGCTGCCCGTCTCTCGTCCCGTCCCCCGGAAACGCTAACAGCCGGGCGCCCCGGAGATCCGGGGCGCCCGGCCAAGCGGGTGGCGGGTGGCGGGCCGGCCCGAGCGTCGTACCGCTGCCGGGGCGTCCTACCCGCCCAGCCGGTCGGCCCGAGCGCGGCGGCCGAGCACGTCGTCCGAGCGCGGCGGCCGGAGCCCGTCAGCCCACCCGCGTCAGCTTCTTGTCGAAGCCCGGCTCCACCAGGTCCGCCTGGAGGGCGACCGGGGAGCTGACCTTGCCGGCACCGGTGCCGATCGACACCTGGCCGACGATGTCGCCCGCCTTGCCGGAGTGCGGGACGGCCTTGCCGCCGTCGGTGAGATCCAGCTTCACCTGGAGGCCCGGCCAGCCGATGGCCTTGAGCTCCTTGGTGGCCACGACCGGGGTCCGGCCGCCGAGCCCGTCGTCGATGTAGCCGAGGACCTGGCCCTTGCGGACCACGGCCGCCGAGGTGACGTCGTCCTGGGCCTGCTGGATGATCTTGTAGCTGTTGTCGATCGCGAGCTGGAGCTTCTTACCGAGCTCCGCCGCGTCCTTGGCGCCCATGACGATGCCGAGGATGCGCCGGTTCTGGCCGTCGACGACGGTGTTCGCCGCCCAGAGGAGGTTGCCGCCCGCGGGGGTGGAGGAGCCGGTCTTGATGCCGCTCACACCCGGCTTGAGCAGGATGTTGTTGTTGTTCTCGATGCGGCCGGGGATGCCGTCGACCGTGACGTTCGGCATGTTCACGATCTCGCGGAACACGTCGTACTGCATGACCGCCTTCGCCAGCTTCAGCTGGTCCTGCGGGGTCGACATCGTGCTGTCGAGCAGACCCGAGGGGTCGGTGTACGTCGACTGGGTCATGCCCAGCTGCTTCGCGGCGGCGTTCATCTTCTCGACGAACGCGGCCTCCGAACCGGCGTCCCAGCGGGCCAGCAGCCGCGCCACGTTGTTCGCGGAGGGGATCATGAGGAGCTCGAGGAGCTCCTTCTCCGTGTACGTCTGGCCCTTCTGGACCGCCGCCGTCGACTCGTGCTCCGCCTTGCCCTGATCGGCCGCCTTCTGGTCGATCTCGATCTCGGGGCCCTGCTGCTTCCCCTTGAGCGGGTGGTCGCGGAGGATCACGTACGCCGTCATCGTCTTCGTGACGCTCGCGATCGGGGCCGGCTTCTGCGCCCCGTACGTGCCCATCGAGCCGACGCCCTCGACCTCGACTGCACCCTGCCCCTCGGCCGGGAACGGCAGCTTCAGCTCACCGCCCTCGAAGGTGAAGGTCGGCGCGGCCGTGAGGGTGAGCGCGGGCGCGGGAAGCGGGCGCACCATCTGCACGATCGCAAAGACGATCAGGAGCAGCAGGACCAGCGGGGTCCAGATCCGCACCCGGCGCATCGTCGTCCGCAGCGGAGTGGGCGGCGGGGGCGGCGTGTTCGTCAGCTCGGCGAGCAGGTCGAGCGGGGGCAGCGGCGGGAGCGGCTGCTGCCGCGTCCGCTCCGGCTCGGCCAGCCCGGACGCCTGGGGCTGCGGCTGTACGGGGGCGGGGGCGGCCGGCGCGGAATTGGCACCCTTCGGCGCCGCGGGGGCCGGGGCGCTCGCGGCCGGAGCCTCCTGCGCCTTCGCCGCCGCCTGCTCCGCCTTCTGCTCTGCGGGGATGTCCGCCCGCAGCGGCAGGAAGACGCTGGTGCGCTCGCTGTCGGAGTCGCCGGCCCCGGTCAGGGACGGGGGAAGCTTCAGGGCGGTCGTCGGCTGGTCCACGACGGGCGGGGCCGGCGGGCGGACGGCCTTGAACATGGTCGTCGGCTGGTCGACCGGCTCGTCGTCGTCGGCAGCGTCGACATCGGCCTCGACACCGGCGTGGGCGTCGGCGTCGGCGGAGGAGTCCTCGGCGGGCGCCTCGGAAGCGGCCTTCCGCGCCGCGAACCAGGACTCCGGGGTGGTCTCCTTCGCTTCGACGGACTCGTCGGCTCCGTCCGTGTCGGCGTCGGCGTCGGCGGACGGCTCGTCGCCGGAGCCACCCTCGGGCCCGACCGCGGGCTCGTCGCCGTCGGCCTCGTCGGCCTCGTCGGCCTCGTCGGCCTCATCGGCCTCATCGGCCTCGTCGGCCTCCACGGACCCCTCAGCGCCCTCAGCGCCCTCAGCAGCCTCCGGCGCCTCCGAGTCCCCCGGCTCCTCCGCCGTGGCCACCCAGGCGGCCACCGCCGCCTTCAGACGCTCGCTCTCGGGCTCCGAGTCCGATCCCGACCCCGACTCCGACTCCGACTCCGAAGGGGAAGACGCCTCCGAAGGCGACGCAGGCGTGGCCGCCGGCGCGTCGTCCTCCGGGGTGCGCGGCGCAAGCGTCTTGAAGACCGCCGTCGGCTGGTCCACCTGAACCGAGGAGGACGCGGTCGCGGCAACCGGAGCCGACGACGAGGCGTCTGACTCACGGAGCACGGAAAGCCGGGGATCCCTGCCGCCGCCCGAGGCCGTCGTCTCCTGCGACGACCCCTGCTGCTGCTCCGCCTTGTCGGGGGACTCGCCCGCCACCGTGCCTCCTCCATGCGTCGTGCATACGTACGGACCATGTACCGGTCCGTGTACCAGTGTCCTGTGTGAACCCCTTGGCTCCCGTGCTAGACGAGAACGACATACCTACTGGTTCCCGGATGAACCACCCAGGCACTCTCGACAGATGAATGTGAGAGGGGTCACCCTGTCATTCATCCACGCGGGGAGGCATGGATGGGCAGGAGCCGCAGAACCATTCCGGAGGAGCTTCTGCTGCTCGCTCTGGACCCGACCACGGGTACCACAGCGCAGCCGCAGTCGCTCGACCTCGGTCTGGCCGGTGCACAGCTAGTGGAGCTGGCGCTGGCAGGCCGGATAGCCCCTGACGGGGATCGTATCGCCGTGGTGATGCCACGGCCGACCGGAGATCCGACCTTGGACTCCGCACTGGAACTGCTGCGCAGGCGTGGCAGTCCGGTCCGGGCCGTCCACTGGATCGGCGGACCCCGACTGGGGCTCCGCCAGACGTATCTCTCGCATCTGGAGCGATGCGGCATGGTGCATGCCGTGGAGGGCCAGATGTGCGGGGTGTTGCCGACGACTCGCTACCAGGCGACGGACACGGCGATCAGTCGGGAGATCCGTTCCCGGCTGGACAGTGCGATCCGCACCGGCGTACCGCCGGACCCGCGGACCGCGGCGCTTGCCGCGCTGGCCCACGCGGTCGGTCTCGGGAAGCACCTCTACCCCGGCAACGAAGGACGGTCGTCGCGGTCCCGGCTGCGCGACCTGATCCGGCACGACCCGATGGGCGGACTCGTGGCGCACGCCGTGATGGACGTCCAGAACGGCGCGGCGGCGCAGCCGCGCCGGAGCGCGGCGGGTGTCCCGGCGCAGCCTCGCGGCAGCATGGTCCGCGCGGCGGTGCACTAGTACGTCCCGCACGAAGAACCAACCCCGGGAGCCGCACAGGTGTGCGGGGCGGTCAGGACGGCCGCCCCGCACACGCGCGTTCCCGGCGGGCACCCCGGCATACGTTGTGGTCATTTTCCAGCGCACGCCCGGCCATTGGTGGCAGTCTGCCAAGCGGTAGATACTCACAGCTACGCAGCAGACAGCCGGAGGTGCAGTTTCCGTGGCGTCCAACGTCAACCCCACCGTCAGGCGACGCCGATTGGGCCAGGAGCTGCGCAAGCTCCGGGAAGCGAAGAACATGACGGCCGAGCAGGTGGCCGAGCGTCTCCTCGTCTCCCAGTCCAAGATCAGCCGGCTGGAGAACGGCCGCCGGTCCATCAGCCAGCGCGATGTGCGCGACCTCTGCGGCGTGTACGAGGTCGAGGACGAGCGCATGGTCGACTCGCTGATGCAGATGGCCAAGGACTCCCGCCAGCAGGGCTGGTGGCACGCCTTCGGCGACATCCCGTACAGCGTCTACATCGGCCTGGAGACGGACGCCGAGAGCCTGCGGATGTACGAGCCGCAGATCATTCCGGGCCTGCTCCAGACGCACGCGTACGCGGAGGCCGTGATCTCGGGCGCGCTCCCGGAGTCGACGCCGGCGGAGATCGACAAGCGGGTGACCGTCCGCACCCGTCGCCAGGAGCGGATCCGGGACGAGGAGCGTCCGCTGCGCCTGTGGGCGGTCATCGACGAGGGTGCGCTGCACCGGATCGTCGGCAGCAGGCAGTTGATGGTGGAGCAGCTGGAGCACCTCATCGAACAGTCGCATCTGCCGCACGTCACGGTGCAGGTGATCCCGTTCGAGATGGGTGCGCATCCGGGGATCAGCGGGCAGTACTCGATCCTGGAGTTCCCGGACACGTCGGACTCGAGCGTCGTCTACATCGAGGGCGTGACGAGCGACCTGTACCTGGAGAAGGCGCAGGACGTCGGCAAGTACAGCGTCATGTACGAGCACCTCAGGGCGCAGGCGCTGAACGTCGAGCAGACCCGTGACTTCATCTCGGAGATGGTGAAGAAGCACGCCCGGGGCTGAGGTCGGGGCAGGCGCCCCGGCCGTGCGGCGGGGAGCCAGGCGAAAACAGCGGGGCGGGTACGGTACACCGCGTAATCGCTCCCACGGAAGCTCAGTTGGAATATGCCACTCGGACGTGTGAACGCCGGTCCCGCCGGCCCGGACCGGCGAGTAGCGTCGATCACGCCGGCAAGAACGTTGGCGCGACAACCACTGGCAGAACCGGAGCTGAGCAGCATGGCGATTATTCAGGGTGGCACCGACACCTGGACGAAGTCCTCGTACTCCGGAGGGAACGGGGCCTGCGTCGAAGTGAAGTCCCCCCTCGTGACCGCGATCGCGGTCCGGGACTCGAAGGCCCCCGAGGGTCCGTCCCTCTCTTTCGGACCGGGATCGTGGAACGCCTTCGTCGGCGAGGTGAGCAACGGGGCCCTCTGAGCCCCGTCGCCCGAGCCGTCTCGCGCACGACCAGCAGCACGACCAGCAGCACCAGCAACAGCACGACCAGCACCACCAGCAGTACGCAGGAGCCCTCTCGACCGGTCCGCCGTCCTGGCCGAGGGGGCTCGGCCCTTCCCGGGCCGCTCAGCGCAGCTGGTCCACGTACAAGTCCGTGCCCGGGATCGTCGGGATGAACGGGGCCACCAGTTCGACGCGGGCGTTCGGGCCGCCGAGTGTGTCCAGGTCCGCGAAGTGGGCCGGCCAGCATTCCCTCGGGTCCTGTTCCAGGAACCACAGCAGGGTCAGCCGGGTGTCGACGCCCTCGACCTGTTTCACGTACGTCATGCGGTCGCCGGGCAGCGGGGTCGGCCGGAAGACGGTGACCATCGCGGCCGGTGAGCCGGCCAGTCGCCGGGGCAGTTCGCGCGAGCGCAGCCGCTCCAGGAGTTCCGCGCGGCGCTCGGGGCCTTCGGCGTCGACGACCTGGAGGACGAGTCCGGCGTAGGGGTGGTCGAGGGCGTGGAAGTCGCGGGGGCCGGCGGCGCCGTCGCGGTAGACGGTCACCTCGTGGTCCTGGAACGAGGTGAAGACGTGGGTCCGTTCCTGGTGGACCCGGGCGTCGCGGTTGAGCCGCTTGTTGATGCCGACGGTCCACTTCATGTGGTCGTCGTAGCGGCCCTCGGTGATCCAGTACGTGGAGAGGTAGCAGCCGGCGGTGACGGGCTGGGCGACGGCGGACTTCTCCGGGACGCGCAGTTCCTGGAGTTCGCGGGTGGCGACCCAGCGGCGGCCCGCGTACATCCAGGGCATCGCCATGGCGCCGGCGTAGTAGTGGTCGTCCTCGTACCAGCGGTTGTACGCGTACTCGTGGCCCGGGTGCGGTTCGACCATGGTGATCAGCGCGTGGCCGGGCCGCACCCCGTACGGGCCGACCGCGGCCAGCTCCGCGTACGTCTCGCTGCGTGTCTCCTCGCTCATCCTCGTTCCCCTCGCTCGGCTTCCTTCGTCTTCCCTTGTCGACGACTCGCCCCTACTCTGACGGGCCGTCAGATCGTTGAACAGGCCCAGGGAGGAACCGGATGCTGCTCCAGGGAAAGACGGTCGTCGTGTCGGGGGTCGGCGCCGGTCTCGGCCACCGGATCGCCGAGACGGTGGTGCGGGACGGGGGCCGCGCGGTGCTCGGCGCCCGCACGGAGGCGAACCTCGCCAAGTCGGCCGCGGAGATCGACCCCGAGGGGACCCGGACCGCCTACCGGGTCACCGACATCACCGACGAGGCCCAGTGCGAGGCCCTCGCCGCCCTCGCGACCGAGCGGTTCGGCGGGATCGACGCGGTGGTCCACGTCGCCGCCTGGGACTCGTACTTCGGCGGCCTGGAGGACGCCGACTTCGCCACCTGGCAGGGGGTCCTGGACGTCAATCTGCTCGGCACGCTGCGGATGACCCGGGCCTGCCTGCCGGCCCTCAAGGAGCGCGGCGGCTCGGTCGTCCTGATCGGGACGCAGTCGGCGATCGCCGCGCCCTCGCAGGTGCGGCAGGCGGCCTACGCGGCCTCGAAGGGGGCGCTGACCTCCGCGATGTACTCGCTCGCGCACGAGCTCGGTCCGCACCGCATCCGGGTCAACACGGTGCTGCCGGGCTGGATGTGGGGGCCGCCGGTGCAGGCGTACGTCCAGTTCGCCGCGCAGACCGAGCGGGTGCCGGAGGCCGAGGTGCTCGCCCGGCTGACCGAGCGGATGGCGCTGCCCGAGCTCGCCACGGACGGGGACGTCGCGGAGGCGGCGGCCTTCCTCGCCTCGGACCGGGCGCGGGCCATCACGGGGCAGTCCCTGCTGGTCAACGCCGGGGAGTTGATGCGGTGAGGTGATGCGGTGAGCCGGTCGCGGGGTCACCCAGCGGTCGAGACAAGTTCATAGACATGAACAGGGGTCAGTAAACCGAACGATTTTACTGTCCCTTGACCCTCCATTGCATTGTCCCCACCTTGCAACGCGCCACACCATGAACGGCGTTCACAAGGCGGACCAGAACCCCTGGAGGGGGCTCCATGAACAGTCTCGACTGGGCCGTGCTCATCGGCTACTTCGGCGTGATGGTCGCGATCGGCGTCTGGTCCCACAAGCGCGTGGACAACGTCTCCGACTTCTTCACCGCCGGCGGCAAGATGCCCTGGTGGCTCTCCGGCATCTCCCACCACATGTCCGGCTACAGCGCCGTGATGTTCACCGGCTACGCCGGAATCGCGTACACCTACGGCGTCACGTCCTACGTCACCTGGTCCTTCCCGATCGCGATCGGCATCGCCATCGGCGCCCACCTCTTCGCGCCGCGCCTCAACCGGCTGCGCTCCCGGCTCCACGTGGCCTCCCCGCTGGAGTACCTGAAGAACCGCTACAACCTCCCCACCCAGCAGGCGCTCGCCTGGTCCGGCGTCCTCCTGAAGATCGTCGACGTCGGCGCCAAGTGGGCCGCGATCGCCACCCTGCTCTCCGTCTTCACCGGGATCTCCCTCAACCAGGGCATCCTCATCACCGGCGTGATCACCGGCGTCTACTGCACGGTCGGCGGCCTCTGGGCCGACGCGCTCACCGAACTCGGCCAGTTCATCATCCAGTTCTTCGCCGGCATCGCGATGCTCGTCGCCGTCCTCGCCAAGCTCGGCGGGGTCAGCGCGCTGTGGGACGTCTGGGACCGGCCCGAGCTCCAGGGCCACACCGCGCCGACGGCCGGCCCGTACACGCTGACCTTCCTCCTCGCGTACCTCTTCATCAAGACCTTCGAGTACAGCGGCGGCATGTGGAACCAGGCCCAGCGCTACATGGCCACCCCGTCCGCCCGCGAGGCCACCCGCTCCGGGCGGCTCTCCGCCGTCCTCTGGTTCGTCTGGCCGCTGGTCCTCTTCTTCCCCATGTGGGTCGCGCCGCTGCTCGTCGACCCGAAGAAGCCCGACGCCTCCGACTCGTACGCCCTGATGACCGAGCAGCTGCTGCCGCACGGCCTGCTCGGCCTGGTCATCGTCGGCTTCTTCTCGCACACCATGGCCATGTGCTCCTCCGACGCCAACGCCATCGCCGCCGTCTTCACCCGCGACATCGCGCCCGTTCTCAGCAAGGCCGCGCGGGGCTGGACCCAGCGGGCCGGGCTCGTCGCCGCGCGCTGGTCGACGATCGCCTTCCTCGCGCTGTCGATGGCGGTCGCCACCCAGGTCAACTCCCCCACCTTCAAGGACATCATCACCGTCGTCATCAAGTGGGTCGCCGGACTCATGGGACCGATCGCGATCCCCTTCATGCTCGGCCTGCTCCGCGCCTTCCGTAAGTCGGGCCCGACGGCGGCGCTCGTCTCCTGGGCCGCCGGACTTTTCGTCTTCTGGCTCACCAACTACGGACTCGACGGCGTCGAGCTCCAGATCCAGATCGTCTCGCCGCTCGCCACGTCCCTCGTCCTGTACGTGCTCATCGGCTTCGTCCGGCCCGAGGACACCCCGGAGCGGGACGCGCTCCTGGCGAAGATCGGCTCGGACGGCGACGGCTCGGCGGGGGCGGCCGTCCCGGCGCAGGCCGGGGAACGGACCGGTCAGCCCCTCGGGTAGCGCGCCAGCCAGCCCGGCGAGGCCTCGGTGGCGGAGTGCAGGGCGGCCCCCTGGGTCATCTCCATCGAGAAGTCGTCCGCGAGCTCCAGGACCGTCGCACGGCCCTCCAGTTCGGCCAGCCAGGCCGGCGGGAGGGCCGTCTCGCCGTGCAGGGCGCCGAGCAGCGCGCCGGTGAGCGCGCCGGTCACCGGCGAGGGCCCGTCGTGGTTCACCGCGAGCCGCAGCCCGTGCCGTACGTCCTCGCCGACGAGGGCGCAGTAGACGGCCGCCGCCAGCTGCCCCTCGGCCCGGTCCTCCGCGGCGCCGAGGGCGCCGACCCGCTCCGGGTCCGGCACTCCTTCCCGTACGGCTCCGAGGGCGCGGCCGAGCGCCTCGGTGACCGGTTCGTGGCCGGGGCGGGCCGCCAGCTGCCCGAGGGCCCCGTCGACGGCGGCCTCCACGGAGCCGCCGCGTGCCAGGCCGTGGACGACGACCGCGAAGGCGCCGGCGGCGAGGCCGGCGGCCGGGGCGCCGTGGGTCTGCGCGGCGCATTCGACGGCGAGCTGGCAGACGAGCTGCGGCTCCCAGCCGACGAGGAGTCCGAAGCCGGCCGAGCGGACGAGGGCGCCGGAGTCGGCGGCGTCCGGGTTCTTGGGCTTGTCGAGGGTGCCGAGGATCTCGTCGCCGAGGCCGGTGAGGCAGGCGCGGGGCGGGTTGCGGCGGGCGTAGAGCCATTCCTGCTGGGCGAGCCAGCCGTTGTCCTTGCGGCGCTCGTCGGGGCCCCAGTCGCGCTGGGTGGCGGCCCAGCGCAGGTGGGCGCGGTGGATGTCGGTGGGCGGGTGCCAGGCGCCGGTGTCGCGGCGCACCTGGGCGCGGATCAGGCCGTCGACGGTGAAGAGGCCCATCTGGGTGGCGGCGGTGACGGCGCCGCGGCGGCCGAAGGCGGGCGCGGGTTCGGTGAGTCCGTCAGGTCCGTAGGTGTGGCGGAGCTCGGCGAGGGTGAGTCCGTCGGCGGCCGCGCCGAGCGCGTCGCCGACGGCGCCGCCGAGCAGACAGCCCCGTACGCGGGCACGGAAGTCCTGCTGTTCGGCGCGGCCCCACACGGCCGCGGCTGTCGTGGCCATGACGTGCCCTCCCCGCGGATACCGGTCTGCGCAGCACTGTAATGGACCGGGTACGTCCGCTCGGGGGCCGGAACGTTATGTGTTCTGAAGCCCTTCAGTCCGCTTTTGATCGCAGTTCACGCAGAACCGACCGCTAGTCCTTCGGCAGGACCGGCAGCAGCTCGGGAAGGTGTCCGTCCGAGGCCCTCGCCGTACGCTGCCGCTCCTCCGGCACCTCGCCGTACAGGGTCGTCCGGGGCTTCGCCGGACGGCCCGCCGCCTCCGCGATGGCCTCCAGGTCCCGGATCGAGCGGTACGAGCCGTAACTCGACCCGGCCATCCGGGAGATGGTCTCCTCCATCAGCGTCCCGCCCAGGTCGTTGGCGCCCGAGCGGAGCATCTCCGCCGCGCCCTCCGTGCCCAGCTTCACCCAGCTGGTCTGGATGTTGGGGATGTGCGGGTGGAGCAGGAGCCGGGCCATCGCGATGACCGCCCGGTTGTCGCGGGCCGTCGGGCCGGGGCGGGCGATGCCCGCGAGGTAGACCGGCGCGTTGGTGTGGATGAAGGGGAGGGTCACGAACTCGGTGAAGCCGCCCGTCTCCTGCTGGATGCGGGACAGCGTGCGGAAGTGGCCGAGCCAGTGCCGGGGCTGGTCCACGTGCCCGTACATCATGGTCGAGCTCGACCGGATGCCCAGCTCGTGCGCCGTCGTGATCACCTCGATCCAGGTCGCCGTGGGCAGCTTGCCCTTCGTCAGGACCCAGCGGACCTCGTCGTCGAGGATCTCGGCGGCGGTGCCGGGGATCGAGTCGAGCCCGGCCTCCTTGGCGGCGGTGAGCCACTCGCGGATCGAGAGCCCGGTGCGGGTGGCGCCGTTGACGACCTCCATCGGCGAGAAGGCGTGCACGTGCATGCCGGGGACGCGCTTCTTCACCGCCCGCGCGATGTCGAAGTAGGCGGTGCCCGGCAGGTCCGGGTGGATGCCGCCCTGCATGCAGACCTCGACGGCGCCCACCTCCCAGGCCTGCTCGGCGCGGTCGGCGACCTGGTCGAGGGAGAGGGTGTAGGCGTCGGCGTCGGTGCGGCGCTGGGCGAAGGCGCAGAAACGGCAGCCGGTGTAGCAGACGTTGGTGAAGTTGATGTTCCGCGTGACGATGTACGTGACGTCCTCGCCGGCCACCGACTTCCGTACGTCGTCGGCGATCCGGGTCAGCGCGTCCAGGGCCGGCCCGTCGGCGTGCAGCAGGGCCAGCGCCTGGGCGTCGGTGAGCCGCGTCGGGTCGTCGGCGGCGACGGCGAGCGCCTCGCGGACGTCGGCGTCGACCCGCTCGGGGACCATGCCGGGCGCGGCGGCCTCCCGCAGCGCCTCCCAGTCGCCGTACACCTCGTCGAAGTCGTCGCGGCGGTCGTGGGTCCGGCCGGTGGTGTCGATGGTGCGGTGCAGATCGGTGCGGCCGGCGGCGGTGAAGGCCTCGTCGGGCTCCTGCCAGGGCAGGCCGCGGACGGGGGCGTCGGGGTTCGCGAGGCCGGTCTCGGGGTCGGCGAGGGCGCGGACGTGCGGGAGCAGCCGGGGGTCGAGCCAGGGTTCGCCCCGGGTGACGAACTCGGGGTAGACGCAGAGGCGTTCGCGCAGTTCGAACCCGGCGGCACGGGACTTCTCGGCGAGCTCCTCGATCCGCGGCCAGGGCCGCTCGGGGTTCACGTGGTCGATGGTGAGCGGGGAGACGCCGCCCCAGTCGTCGATGCCGGCGGCGATCAGGCGCTCGTACTCGGCGTCGACGAGGTTCGGCGGGGCCTGGAGGCAGGCGGCGGGGCCCATGATGTGCCGGGCCACGGCCACGGTCGCGACGAGGTCGTCGAGCTCGGCGTCGGGCATGCCGCGCATGGCCGTGTCCGGCTTGGCGCGGAAGTTCTGGATGATCAGCTCCTGGAGGGAGTGGTACGCCCGCGAGACCCGCCGCAGCGCGAACAGCGACTCGGCCCGCTCCTCCAGGGTCTCCCCGATCCCGAGCAGCAGCCCCGAGGTGAACGGGACGGAGGACCGGCCGGCGTCCTCCAGGACCCGGAGCCGCACCGCGGGCTCCTTGTCGGGGGACCCGTAGTGGGGGCCGCCGGGCTCCGACCAGAGGCGGGTGGCGGTGGTCTCCAGCATCATCCCCATGGAGGGGGCGACGGGCTTGAGACGCTGGAAGTCGGTCCAGGAGAGGACGCCGGGATTCAGATGGGGCAGCAGCCCGGTCTCCTCCAGGATCCGGACGGCCATGGCCCGTACGTACGCGATGGTGTCGTCGTACCCGTGCGCGTCGAGCCACTCCCGGGCCTCGGGCCAGCGGTCCTCGGGCTTGTCGCCCAGGGTGATCAGGGCCTCCTTGCAGCCCATCGCGGCCCCGCGCCGGGCGACGTCGAGGACCTCGTCCGGCGACATGAACATCCCGTGCCCGTCCCGGCGCAGCTTGCCGGGCACGGTCACGAAGGTGCAGTAGTGGCACTTGTCCCGGCAGAGCCGGGTGAGCGGTATGAACACGCTCTTCGAGTACGTGATGACCCCCGGCCGCCCCGCGGCCGCGAGCCCGGCGTCCCGCACCCGCCCGGCGGAGGCGACGAGGTCGTCCAGATCGGCCCCCCGCGCCCGCAGCAGCACGGCGGCCTCCCCGACGTCGAGCGCGACGCCGTCCCTGGCCCGCTTGAGGGCACGGCGCATGGCGTTCGCGGTGGGGCGGGCTTCCTGGTCATCCGTCATGAAACGAGCATACGAGCGGGGGTACGGGGAGGGCCGGGCTCCCCGTGGGAAGGAGGGTCGCGACGGTGTCGGGTGGGCCACAGCGAGGTCATGGCAGGTACCGCGCGAACTCGTCCAGGACCCCCAGGACCTCCCGCTCGTCGCCCGGCGGGAGCTGGAGGACGACCTCCTCGCAGCCGAGTTCCGCGTAGTGGGCGAGTTTGCCGGGGCTCGGGAGGACCGCGTACGGGACGAGCTGCAGGGTCTTCGGGTCGCGGCCGGCGGACTCCCAGGCCTCGCGGAGGACCGGGAGCGACTCCGTCAGACCCCGGCCGCCGATCGGCATCCAGCCGTCCGCCTCCGCGGCGATCCGCGCGAAGAGCTTCGGGCCCGCCGCGCCGCCGAGGAGGATGCGGGGCGCGCCGCCGTGGGGCGGCTTGGGCCAGGCCTCCGAGGCGCTGACGGAGCGGCCGAACTGCCCTTCGTACGCGGTGGGTTCCGGCGCCCACAGCGCCCGCATCAGGGCCAGCCGGTCGTGGGTGAGGGCCCGGCGGGTGGACCAGTCGACGCCGTGGTCGGCGGCCTCCTCGCGGTTCCAGCCGTAGCCGACGCCGAGGGTGAAGCGGCCGCCGGAGAGGTGGTCGAGGGTGGCGATCTGCTTGGCGAGGGCGATGGCGTCGTGCTCGGCGATCAGCGTGACGCCGGTGCCGAGTCCGAGCCGTTCGGTGACGGCGGCGGCCTGCCCGAGCGCCACGAAGGGGTCGAGTATGCGGCTGTACTCCCGGGGCAGTTCGCCGCCCGCCGGGTAGGGCGTGGTCCGGTCGACGGGGATGTGGGTGTGCTCGGGCAGGTAGAGCCCGCCGAAGCCCCGCTCCTCCAGCTCGCGCGCGAGCCGTACGGGGGTGATGGTCTCGTCGGTCAGGAAGATCGTGGTCGAGATCCGCATAGCGGCACGGTAGGGGGTGCGGCGTGGAATTCCGAGAGCCGCGACACGAGCCGTCCGGGTCGCGTCCGCCACCGGCGGCCGTGCGCCGGAAAAACGGCCTGCGGTGTGCCGCGCCGCCCCCCTACTGTGGCCCGGTGCTGCAGCGAATCGAGTCGTTCTACGACGCCGTCCCCCGTTCCTCCGCCCGCGCCGAGGAGTTCGGCCCGCTGACCCTGTTCGTGCGGGAGGGGGAGGGCTGGCCCTTCTACGCCCGCCCCGCGCTCGGCCACACCGGCGACGTGCCGGTCGAGGCCGTGGAGGCCGTACGGGCGCGGCAGCGGGAGCTCGGCGTGCCCGAGGCCTTCGAGTGGGTCGCGGAGACCACGCCGGGGCTGCGCGCGGCCGTCGAGGCGAGCGGGCTCACCGTGCACGAGCATCCGCTGATGGTCCTGGAGGGCGAGGGGACCGCCGTACCGGTCCCCGAGGGGATCACCGTGCGGATGGTCGGCGCGGACGACGCCGCTCTGGAGAGCGCGGTCGCCGCCCCGTACGCCGCGTTCGGCGCGGAACCGCAGCCGGGGACGGCCGAGCACGTCGCCGGGCGGATCACGGCCGGGCTCACGGCGCTCGCGGCGGCGTACGACCCCGAGGGCCGGGCTCTCGCGGCCGGGCAGCACCAGCCCGTCGGGGCGGTCACCGAGATCGTCGGCGTGGGCACCGTCCCGTCGGCCCGCCGCCGTGGCCTCGGGCTCGCGGTGACGGCCGCGCTCGTCGCGGACGCCCGGGCGCGGGGCACGGAGCTGGTGTTCCTGTCGGCCTCGGACGCGGACGTGGCCCGGCTCTACGGCCGGCTCGGGTTCCGTACGGTCGCCACAGCGCTCATCGCGGAGAGCTGAGCGCGGCGGCGGTCCGCGTGCGGGGCTCCCTGATCATCCACAGGTCGTACGGGGTCTCCGTCTCCACGGTGAACCCCTCCCGCTCGTAGAGCCGGACGGCCGCGCTGCCCCGCAGGGACTGCAGGCGTACGGGCAGGCCTGCGGCGTCCGCCCGGTCGAGGAGCTCCCGCAGCACCGCCGTGCCGAAGCCGCGGCCCTGGGTCTCGGGGGCGAGGTAGAAGTGCTCCAGCCAGAAGCCCTCCGTGTCGCTGTGGTCGGGTCCGTGGCCCTGGTCGCCGACCTCGGCGTTCGGGACGAGGGCCGCGCAGCCCGCGAAGGCCCCGTCCACCTCGACGATCCAGGTGTGCTCGGCCCGGAACCGGTTCCGCAGCCGCTGCCGCACCTGGTGCTCGTCGTAGACGCCGAGCCTGACCAGGTCGTCCCGCATCACCACCGCCCGGAGCTCGGCGACGGCCTCGACGTCCTCCGCCCGTGCCGGGCGCATCGACCAAGTGATCATGTCCGCATCATAGGGAAGCGCGCCGCGCCCCCGTCCGTCGCCGGACCGGCTCGTAACCGGATGCGCGTGCTCCGCGTTACGACGGACATGAAGAGGATCCTCACCGCAGCCGCCCTGACCGTCTTCGCCGCCGCGGGCGCGGCCGGCGCCACCGCCGGCACCGCCGCCGCCGACACCGGCGGCATGAACCTGCCCTCGGTCGTCCCGCTCAGCGGCGTCCTGGCCCCCAAGGCCAAGCCGGCCGGCACCCCCGACCTCCCGCCCGCCAACGCGGCGGTGGAGCGCCTGCTGCCCGGGCGCTGACCGGCCGGAAGGAAAGACGAGGATGGCGGGCCCCCCACGGGCCCGCCATCCTCGCGTTTCCGGTACGCCTCGGCGTCAGTCGGCGACCACCAGGGACGGGGTCTCCTTCGTCAGGACCTCGCCGCGGAAGAAGGCGGGGCTGCGGCGCTGCATGACCAGCATGATCACCACGCCGATGAGCAGCAGTCCGACGCCGATCACGAAGACCGAGCCGACGCCGAAGACCGCGGAGCCTGAGCCGTACGCCGGGTCCCACATGTCGTACAGGGTCTTGCCGAAGACGGCGGTCAGCATGAGTCCGCCGAGCAGCGGCATCAGGCCCTTGTAGGCGAAGTCCCGGCCGGAGCGGAAGAGCTCGCCGCGGAAGTACCAGACGCAGGCGAAGGCCGTGAGCGCGTAGTAGAAGCAGATCATCAGGCCGAGCGCGTAGATGGTGTCGACCAGGACGTTCTCGCTGAGCAGGGTCATCACGGTGTAGAAGACGCCGGTGGCGACGCCGGCCACGATCGTGGCCTTGCCGGGGGTCTTGAAGACCGGGTGGACCTTGGTGAAGGACTTCGGCAGCGCCTCGTACGTGGCCATCGCGAGCACCGTGCGGGCCACCGGGATGAACGTGGTCTGGAGGCTGGCGGCCGCCGAGGCGAGGACCGCGACGAAGAGCAGGATGCCGAGCGTGGGGCCCATGACGGGGCCGGCGAGCGCGGCGAAGACGTTGTCGGAGGTCTCCGGGTTGGCGAGGCCGAGGCCGTCCTCGCCGGAGCCGACGACCATCTGGGCGGCGATGCCGGTGGCCAGGTAGGAGCCGACCAGGACGACCATGGCGATGAGCGCGGCGCGGCCGGGGGTCTTGGCGCTGCCGGTGGTCTCCTCGTTGGTCGCCATGCAGGCGTCCCAGCCCCAGTACATGAAGATCGAGAGCGAGAGGCCGGCGGTGAAGGCGGCGAAGGACTGGACCGCGAAGGGGTTCATCCAGGACCAGGAGAAGTCGACCGAGGTCTCGAAGGAGCCGGCCTTGGTGAGGGCCATGCCCACGAAGACGGCGAGCACGACGAGCTGGAGGCCGACGAGGGTGTACTGGACGCCCTTGGTGGCGGTCATGCCGCGGTAGCTGATCGCGGTGGCCGCGGCGATGAGCGCGAGGCAGGTGAGGATGTGGACGGCCTTGTTGTCGTCCAGGGCGGCGATGGATTCGCTGCCGCTGATCTCACCGGCGAGGAGCCAGAAGTACGAGGTGGCGACGCCCGCCAGGTTGGAGAGGACGATGATCGTCGCGATGACCAGGCCCCAGCCGCACATCCAGCCGATCCGGGGCCCGAAGGCCTTCACGGTCCAGGTGAAGGAGGTGCCGCAGTCGGGCATGACCTTGTTGAGTTCCCGGTACGCGAAGGCGACGAGGAGCATCGGGAGGAAGCCGGCGAGGAAGATCGCGGGCATCTGCAGGCCGACCTCGCCCGCGGTGGAGCCGAGGGTGGAGGTCAGGCAGTAGACGGGGGCGACGGTCGAGATGCCGATGACGGCACTGCCGAGGAGGCCGACGGAGTTGCCGCCGAGGCCTTTGGTGCGCACGCCGTGGGCGCTGTCGGTGTCACCCGGGGCGTTGACGCCCCTTACCGTGTCTCCGGCCTGGGGCCGTGCTTCCACCTGAGTCATGAACAGGACGTTAAATGCTGCGGTTTCCACATCCGGAGGATCAAAATCCGCTCACCTGATCGATCACCGCCTTGCATTGCGCGGGTCGAAACGGACGCCCGCCAATGATTGAAAGATCGACGACCGGGACGGACCGACCAACTGGTAGGTCGGTCGATCCATGTCCGATATGCGGGAACCGCAGCCGAGCCCGAAATGTCCGTTTCCAAATTTTCCCGAGGAATTTTCGCGGCCGTCCTCAGCCCGGCCACACCACCGCCTGCAGCTCGCTGTAGGCATGCAGCGCGTACGAGCCGACGTCCCTTCCGACACCGCTCTTCTTGAATCCGCCGAACGGCGCCTCCATGTTCCGGCCGATCGTGTTCACGCCCACCCCGCCGGCCCGCAGCCGGGCCGCGATCCGGAAGGCGCGGGCCACGTCGCCCGACCACACGTAGTCGAGGAGGCCGTAGTCGCTGTCGTTGGCGAGCGCGATCCCCTCCTCCTCGTCGTCGAAGGGAACGACCACGACCACCGGCCCGAAGATCTCCTCCCGGACCACCCGCATCTCGTTGGTGCAGTCGGCGAGCAGCGTCGGCGCCACGTAGAAGCCCTTCGCGAAGTCCGGACGCTCACCGCCCGCGACGACCCGCGCCCCTTCCTTCCGCCCCAGCTCGACGTACGCCTCCACCCGGTCGCGGTGCGCGGCCGAGATCACCGGGCCGACGACCGTGCCCTTCTCCGCCGGGTCCCCCACCTTCATGAAGGCCAGATAGCCGGTGAGCTTCTCGATCAGCCGCTCGTAGATCCCGCGCTGGGCCAGCACCCGGGTCGGAGCCGTACAGATCTGCCCGCTGTAGAAGGAGAACGTCGTCCCGATCCCCATCACCGCCGAGTCCAGGTCGGCGTCGTCGAAGACCAGCGCCGCGCCCTTCCCGCCCAGCTCCATCAGCTGCCGCTTGAGCGTGCGGCCGCAGACCTCGCCGATCGCCTGCCCGACCGCCGTGGAGCCGGTGAACGACACCATGTCGACGTCCGGGGAGTCCACGGCCGCCTCCCCGGCCTCCGCCGACGAGCCGGTCACCACGTTCACCACCCCCGGCGGGACACCCGCCTCCTCCAGGGCCCGGGTCATCGCGTACACGGAGAGCGGGTCCTGAGGGGCCGGCTTCACCAGGACCGTGTTGCCCATCGCGAGCGCCGGGGCGATCTTGCCCGCCGGGTTGGCCCACGGGTTGTTGTACGAGGTGATGCAGGTGACCACGCCGACCGGGCGCCGCACCGCCACCGCGCCGAACACCCCGGCCCTCCCCATCGGCCCCGCCTCGTTGATCTGCGGGGGCAGCGCCTGCTCGACCGGCTCCAGGGCGCCCCGCGCGTATCGCCGGAAGCGCGAGGAGCCGACCGCGACCTGCATCCCGCGCGCGGTGCCGGTCGTCGCGCCCGTCTCCGCCCGGGCCAGGAGCGTGTTCGCCTCGGCGTCCCTCGCCATCAGGTCGGCCGCCCGGTCCAGGATCGCGGCCCGCTCCTCCGGGGTCGTCCGGGACCAGGAGGCGAAGGCCTCCCGGGCCGCGGCGGCCGCCTCGTACACCTGGGCGCGGGAGGCCTCGGGGGCGAGACCGACGACCTCCTCGGTGGCGGGGTCGATCACCTCGTAGTGTCCGCCGTCGGGCTCGACCCACTCGCCCCCGACGAAGAGCTTCTCCGTCCTCACCGGGTGCTCACCGTCCTCGTGTCGCGGCCGGAGCGCAGCACCTTCCCGGGGATCGCGCCGGTCACCTCGTCGTCCCGTACCGTCTCGACGCCGTTGACCCGGACCGACACGATGCCGACGGCCCGCGAGTCGAGCCGCGGGCTGTCCCCGGGCAGGTCGTGCACGAGGGTCGCCGGGCCGGCGTCGATCCGCTCCGGGTCGAAGAGGACCAGGTCGGCGTGGAAGCCCTCGGTGATCCGGCCGCGCTCGCGGAGTCCGAAGAGCCGGGCCGGGTCGTCGGTCAGCATCTTCACGGCCCGCTCCAGGGGCACCAGCTTCCGGCCGCGCAGGCAGTCGCCGATGAACCGGGTCGTGTACGGCGCCCCGCACATCCGGTCCAGGTGCGCGCCGGCGTCCGAGCCGCCGAGCATGACGTCCTCGTGGTCCCAGGTCTCGCGGCGCAGTGCCCAGGAGGCCGGGTCGTTGTCGCTGGGCATCGGCCACAGGACGGTGCGGAGTTCGTCGTTGGCGCAGATCTCGACGAGGCACTGGAAGGGGTCCTGGCCGCGCTCGGCCGCGATGTCGCCGACGACGCGGCCGGTGAGGCCGTCGTTCTCGGCGCTGTACGTGTCGCCGATGACGTACCGCCCGAAGTGGGCGAGGCGGCGGAAGACCCCGGCCTCCTTGGAGTCGGCGCGCCGCAGCATCTCGGCCCGCACGTCCGGGTCGCGGAGCTTCGCGATCCGCTCGGGGACGGGGAGGGCGAGGATCTCGCCCCATCCGGGGATGAGGTTGAGGGCGCAGAAGGTCCCGAGCGACATGTTCATCGGGGTGAGGATCGGCATGGTGAGGGCGACGATCCGGCCGCCGGACTTCCGGGCCCGCTCGGAGGCGGTGAGCTGGCGCGGGACGCGCTCGGGGACGGCGGCGTCGATGGTGAGGACGTTCCAGTTGAGGGGGCGTCCGGCGGCGGCGGTCATCTCGACGAACAGGTCGATCTCGTCGTCGGAGAACTGGTCGAGGCAGCCGGCCAGGATCGCTTCGAGCTGGGTGCCCTCGTGCTCGCCGACGGCCCGGGACAGCGCGACGAGCTCCGCCGGGGTGGCGTGCCGGGAGGCGACGGGGGCGCCGTCGCCGTCGGAGTGGGTGGCGGACTGGGTGGTGGAGAGTCCCCAGGCGCCGGCCTCCATGGCCTCCTTGAGCAGGGCGACCATCTGCGCGAGCTGCGCGGGGGTGGGCTGCCCGCCGACGGCGTCGGGGCCCATCACGTACCGGCGCAGGGCGCAGTGGCCCACCATGAATCCGGCGTTGACGGCGATCCGGCCGTCGAGGGCGTCGAGGTACTCGGCGAAGGAGGACCAGGACCAGTCGACGCCCTCCTCCAGGGCCTTCAGGGCCATCCCCTCGACCTTGGACATCATGCGGCGGGTGTAGTCGGCGTCCTCGGGCCGGTCCGGGTGGAGCGGGGCGAGGGTGAAGCCGCAGTTGCCGCCGGCGACGGTGGTGACGCCGTGGTTCATGGACGGGGTGGCGTAGGGGTCCCAGAAGAGCTGGGCGTCGTAGTGGGTGTGCGGGTCGACGAAGCCGGGGGTGAGGACGAGTCCGGTGGCGTCCTCGGTGGTCCGGGCGTCCTCGCGTACGGTGCCGGGCTCGGCGACGACGGCGATCCGCCCGTCGCGTATGCCGACGTCGGCGGCGAAGGCGGGGGCGCCGGTGCCGTCCACGACGGTGGCACCCGTGATGAGGTGGTCGAGCATGACGGTCCCTTTCTGGACGTGGGCACGGGTGTGCCCCGGACCGGGGGCACACGGGTGTGCCCCGGACCGGGGGCCGCCGCGGAACGGCCTCCGGCCGGGGCCGGTACGGGGCGACGGTCCGGGAAGACACCGCCCCGCGCTTGTCGTGCACCGCCCGTCGGGCGCGGGACGTTACGGACCCGGCCTAGGAGCCGGCGGACTGGCGGAAGCGGGTGGTGCGGTGGACGGGGTCCGTGTCGATCTTCGGGATGACGTGCTCGCCGATGAGCTTGATCGAGTTCATGGTGTCCTCATACGAGATCCCGATCGGCAGCCCGAAGGACAGCTGGTCCGCCCCGGCCTGCTCCCACCGCTTGCACTGGGCGAGCACCTCCGACGGGTCGCCGCAGATCATCAGCTCCTCCTGGATGAGGAGTTCGATGATCTCGGCCGAGTACTCGGGGAGGAGCTCCGGCCACTCGGGGATGCCCTCGGGCCGCGGGAAGGTGTCGTGGTAGCGGAACAGCAGCGACTGGAGGTAGTTCAGGCCGCCGCCCACGGCGATCTCGACCGCCTTGTCGTGGGTCTCGGCGCAGATCGCGGTCGAGGTCACCATGACGTTGTCGTTGACGAAGTCGCCGATCGCCCTGGCTTCCTTGATCGCGGTCTTGTAGGACTCGACGACCCACTCCATGTCGGAGACCTTCTGCACGCTGAAGCCGAGGACGCCGAGGCCCTTCTTGCCGGCCATGGCGTACGAGGAGGGGGACCCGGCCGCGTACCACATGGCGGGGTGGGACTTCCCGTACGGCTTGGGGAGGACCTTGCGGGGCGGCAGCGACCAGTGCTTGCCCTGGAAGCCGGCGTACTCCTCCTGGAGCCACATCTTGGGGAACTCGGCGATCGTCTCCTCCCACAGCTCCTTGGTGTGGTTCATGTCGGTGATGCCCGGCATGAACCCGAGGATCTCGTGGGAGCCCGCGCCCCGGCCGGAGCCGAACTCGAAGCGGCCGCCGGAGAGGTGGTCGAGCATGGCGACCTTCTCGGCGACCTTCACCGGGTGGTTGACGGGGGCGAGGGGGTTGAAGATGCCGGAGCCGAGGTGGATGCGGTCGGTGGCGTGGGCGAGGTAGCCCAGGTAGACGTCGTTGGCGGAGAGGTGCGAGTACTCCTCCAGGAAGTGGTGCTCCGAGGCCCAGGCGTATTTGAAGCCGGACCTGTCCGCCTGGATGACGTACTCGGTCTCCTCCATGAGCGCCTTGTGCTCGGCTTCGGGATCGGTCTCGGCGCGCTTGCCGACGTATCCCTGTACGAAGATCCCGAATTCCAAGGGGGTTCACCGTCCTCGTGAGTTTCCGACGGAGTTTCTGACGTGCCGTCAGATTTATGATGTGCCCGACTTTCGCACCGCGCGACAGGTGCGTCAATACCTGATGGAGCGTCAGAAAAGACTGACCCCGGCCAGCCACCCGCCGTCGATCACGAACGGCTGCCCCGTGATGTACGCCGAGTCCGCCCCGGTCAGGAAGAGCGCGAGGTCCGCCACCTCCTCCGGGCGGCCGATCCGCCCGAGCGGGACGAGCCTGCGGTACAGCTCCGCCGTCGCCGCCGGGTCCACGCCCTCCGGATTGCTCATGGGGGTGTCGATCGCGCCCGGGCAGACGGCGTTCACCCGGACCCCCTTCGCCGCGAGTTCGAGCGCCGCGACCCGGGTCAGCCCCAGGACGGCGTGCTTGGAGGCCGCGTAGGCGCCGACGCCCGCCATCCCGGTGACCCCCGTGTACGAGGCGGTGTTGACGATCGTGCCGCCGCCGGCCGCCACGATCTCGGGCGCCACCGTCCGGATGCCGAGGAAGCAGCCGGTCTGGTTGACGGAGACGATCGCCTGGAACTCCTCCAGCGGGGTGGCGAGGAGCTCGTTGAAGCGGAGGATGCCGGCGTTGTTGACGAGCCCGTCGATCTTCCCGAAGCGCTCCTTGGCGACCGCCACGGCCGCCGCCCACTCCTCCTCCCGGGTCACGTCCAGGTGGACGTGGACGGCCGTCTCCTCGCCCAGCTCCTTCGCCAGCGCGGCGGCCGCCTCGTCGAGGACGTCCGCGAGGACCACGCGGGCACCCTCGGCCGCGAACAGCCGGGCCTCCTGCTCGCCCTGCCCGCGCGCCGCACCGGTGACGAGGACGACCCGCCCGTCGAGCTTGCCCATGTCCGTACTCCCTAGAGATGAGGGGCGACCTCCGTGCCGAAGGCCGCCATCTGGTCGATGAGTTCGGTACGGCTCCGGGAGCGGAACCGGACCTGGATCTGGTGCACGCCCATCTCCCCGTACGCGCGCAGGGAGGCGGCGAGCTCCTCCGGGGAGCCGCTCAGGGTGCGCCGGCCGACCGGCCAGCCGGGCGTGCCGACGTACAGCGGCTCGGCGATCGCGCCGACGGTGATCGGCTCGGCGATCCCGGCGTCGGCGCGCAGCCGCAGCAGCTGCTGGATCCGCTCGGCGAGCTGCTCGCGCGGGTCGCCCTGCGGCAGCCAGCCGTCGCCCTTGAGCGCGGCCCGGCGGACGGCGGCGGGCGAGGAGCCGCCGACCCAGAGCGGGACCCGCTCCTGCGCGGGCCGGGGCAGCTGGCCGAGGTCCTTGAAGGCGAACCGCTCGCCCATGTGCTCGGGGAACTCCTCGGCCCCGAGGGCCGCCCGCAGCGCGTCCATGGTCTCGTCGAGCACGGCGCCCCGGCGTGCGAAGTCCACCCCGACCGCCTCGAACTCCTCCTGCACGTGCCCGGCCCCGACGCCGAGCACCAGGCGCCCGCCGGAGAGGTGGTCGAGCGTCGCGTACGCCTTGGCGGTGACGAGGGGGTGGCGCAGTCCGACGACGGCGACGTGCGAGAGCAGCCGGACCCGCTCGGTGACGCCGGCCAGGAAGGAGAGCGTGGCGACCGGGTCGTACCAGACGGTGCTCATGGCCTCGGCGAGCCGGCGCGGGATGGCGACGTGGTCGCAGCTCGCGAGGTAGTCGAAGCCGTGCGCCTCGGCGGCGCGGGCGATCTCGACGAGGTCCCGGGCCCCGGCGGCCGCCTCCCAGGGCTCGGCGTAGATCGCGCTCTGCGACTGGACCGGCAGCTGCATCCCGTAGACCACCATGAGGAACCCCCTTGAGCCTCGGCCTCGTCGGCCGAATCTGACGAACCGTCACTTCTACGAGCGGGGCCCATGCTCGTACCTGACGGCTCATCAGACAAGGGGTGGGACCTGGCCCGGACCGGTCGGACCCACGGGCACGGCCTACCGACGCGCCCTAGGGGCGCCAGAGGCCGTCCGGGGTCAGGCCGAGGAGGTCGATCGCGTTGCCGCGCACGATCCGCTCGACGACGTCCGGGGCGAGGTGGCCCATCTGGGCCTCGCCGACCTCGCGCGACTTGGGCCAGGTGGAGTCCGAGTGCGGGTAGTCGGTCTCGTACAGGACGTTCCCGACGCCGATCGCGTCCAGGTTCCTCAGCCCGAAGGCGTCGTCGAAGAAGCAGCCGTAGACGTGCCCGGCGAACAGCTCGGACGGCGGGCGCAGCACCTTCTCGGCGACCCCGCCCCAGCCCCGGTTCTCCTCCCAGACCACGTCGGCCCGCTCCAGGATGTACGGGATCCAGCCGATCTGCCCCTCCGCGTACATGATCCGCAGGTTCGGGAAGCGCTCGAACTTGCCGCTCATCAGCCAGTCGACCATCGAGAAGCAGCAGTTGGCGAAGGTGATGGTGGAGCCGACGGCCGGCGGCGCGTCGGCGGAGGTCGACGGCATCCGGCTCGACGAGCCGATGTGCATCGCGATGACCGTGCCCGTCTCGTCACAGGCCCGGAAGAAGGGGTCCCAGTGGTCGGTGTGCACCGAGGGCAGCCCGAGGTGCGGCGGGATCTCGGAGAACGCCACCGCCCGCACCCCGCGCGCGGCGTTCCGCCGCACCTCGGCGGCGGCGAGCTCGGGGTCCCAGAGCGGGATGAGGGTGAGCGGGATGAGCCGCCCGCGGGCCTCGGGCCCGCACCACTCCTCCACCATCCAGTCGTTGTACGCGCGGACGCAGAGGAGTCCGAGCTCGCGGTCGGCCGCCTCGGTGAAGGTCTGCCCGCAGAAGCGGGGGAAGGTCGGGAAGCAGAGCGCGGACTGGACGTGGTTGACGTCCATGTCGGCGAGCCGCTCGGGCACGGAGTGCGAGCCGGGCCGCATCTGCTCGTAGGTGATGACTTCGAGCCGTATCTCGTCGCGGTCGTAGCCGACGGCGGTGTCGAGCCGGGTGAGGGGCCGGTGCAGGTCCTCGTACACCCACCAGTCGCCGATCGGCCCCTCGTCGCCCCTGGCCCCCATGACGGGGGCGAACTTCCCGCCGAGGAAGGTCATTTCCTTGAGCGGGGCACGGACGATCCGGGGTCCGGTGTCGTGGTACCGGGACGGGAGCCGGTTCCGCCAGACGTGCGGGGGCTCCACGGTGTGGTCGTCCACCGAGATGATCTTCGGGAAGGTCTCCATGGCTTTCACGGTAGCGCTGATCTGACGACCCGTCAGCTAGCCTGCGGCAGATCCGCTCCTCCGCCGGCGCCCGCCGGCACGCCGGGAAGCCCGCACGAAGGCCGCGTCCGCCCCGCGTCACGGCCCGCACTACGGCCGACCCGATGCTGACGGACCCCCTCCGGACAAGGCAGACTGTCCAGGGCGAAACCAGCGGTGGCGGTACGGGCAGGGGGAGCGATGGACCGTGAGAACGGGCCGCGAGTTCCGGTGCAGCGGGCTCCGAGGACAAGCGCGGGCGCGGGCCCCGGCACGGGCCCGAACACCGGGAACGGCACCGGCACGGAGGCGCCTGCCGGCGCGGCGACGGCCGCGGGCACCGAGGCGGCCGCCGGCGCGACGACCCCGGGCACCGGGGCGGCCACCACTGAGGCCACAGGTACGGACGGGGCGACGGCCGCGCCCACGGCGTCCAGCGCGGGCACGGGTTCCGGCCAGCCGAGCGGCGGCACCGGGCCTGGCGCCGGTGCCGGCCCTGGCGCCGACTCCGATCCCGGGACCGGCAGCGGCGCCGACAGCCGGACCAGCAGCGGCAGCAGCACCGACAGCCGAGCCGGCACCGGCACCGGCGCCACCCTCGGCACCGGCACCGACAGCCGGGCCGGCACCGGCACCGGCACCGACAGCCGGACCGGCACCGGCGCCGGGAGCGCCGCCCCCGGGGCCGCCGGCCCCGAGGCCCCCGGCCCCGGGCTCCTGCGGTTCGCCGTGCTCGGGCCCGTGCGGGCCTGGCGGGACGGGGAGCCGGTGTCCACCGGATCGCCGCAGCAGCGCGCCCTGCTCGCCGCCCTGCTGCTGCGCGGCGGACGCACCGCCACCGCCGCCGAGCTGATCGACGCGCTCTGGGGCGAGGAACCGCCCTCCCAGGCCCTCGCGGCCGTACGGACGTACGCCTCCCGGCTCCGCAAGGCACTCGGCCCGCAGGTCCTCGTCAGCGAGTCCGGCGGCTACGCCCTGCGCACCTCCGCCGCCGCCCTCGACGCCACCACCGCCCAGGAACTCGGCGCCGAGGCCGAGAAGCTGCGGGCCGCCGGAGACCGGGCGGGCGCCCGCGACAAACTCGCCGAGGCGCTCGACCTGTGGGACGGCGAGGTGCTCGCCTCGCTCCCCGGCCCGTACGCCGAGACGCAGCGGACCCGCCTGGAGGAATGGCGGCTCAGCCTCCTGGAGACCCGGCTCGACATCGACCTGGAGCTCGGCGCGCACGCGGAGGCCGTCTCCGAACTGACCGCGCTCACCGCCGCGCACCCGCTGCGCGAACGGCTCCGCGAGCTGCTGATGCTCGCCCTGTACCGCGGCGGCCGGCAGGCCGAGGCGCTCGCCGTGTACGCCGACACGCGCCGCCTCCTCGCCGACGAACTCGGCGTCGACCCCACGCCCGAACTCTCCCGGCTCCAGCAGCGCATCCTCCAGGCCGACGCCGAACTCGCCCGCCCGGTCGAGGAGGCCGCCCCGGCCGCGGCGACCGTCGCGCGCCCGGCCCAGCTGCCGGCGACCGTGCCGGACTTCACCGGCCGCGCCGCGTTCGTACGGGAGCTCGGCGACCGGCTCGCCACCGCCGAGGGCCACGTCATGGCCGTCTCGGCGCTCGCGGGCATCGGCGGCGTGGGCAAGACGACGCTCGCGGTGCACGTCGCCCACGCCGCCAGGCCGCACTTCCCGGACGGCCAGCTGTACGTGGACCTCCAGGGGGCCGGCAACCGGGCGGCCGCGCCGGAGACGGTGCTCGGCTCGTTCCTGCGGGCGCTCGGGATGCCGGACTCCGCCATCCCGGACTCGCTCGACGACCGGGCGGCGCTCTACCGCTCCACGCTCGACGGGCGCCGCGTCCTGGTCCTCCTGGACAACGCGAGGGACGCCGCCCAGATCCGCCCGCTGCTGCCCGGGACGGCGGGCTGCGCGGCCCTGGTCACCAGCCGGATCCGGATGGTGGACCTGGCGGGCGCGCACCTGGTGGACCTCGACGTGATGTCCCCGGAGGAGGCGCTGCAGCTGTTCACCCGGATCGTCGGGACCGAGCGGGTCCAGTCCGAGCGGGAGGCGGCCCTGGACGTCGTCGCGGCCTGCGGCTTCCTGCCGCTGGCGATCCGCATCGCGGCGTCCCGGCTGGCGGCCCGCCGCACCTGGACGGTGTCGGTGCTCGCGGCGAAGCTGGCGGACGAGCGGCGGCGGCTCGACGAGCTCCAGGCGGGCGACCTCGCGGTCAAGGCGACCTTCGAACTCGGCTACGGCCAGCTGGAACCGGCGCAGGCCCGGGCGTTCCGGCTGCTGGGCCTCGCGGACGGCCCGGACATCTCGCTCGTGGCGGCGTCGGCCGTCCTCGACCTGCCGCTCTGGGACACCGAGGACCTCCTGGAGGCCCTCGTCGACACGTCCCTGCTGGAGTCGGCGGCGCCGGGCCGCTACCGGTACCACGACCTGGTGCGGCTCTACGCGCGTGCGTGCGCGGACCGCGACGAGCAGCCCCCGTCGGAGAAGGAGGCGGCGCTGTCGCGGCTGCTGGACTTCTACCTGTCCACGGCGGCCCGGGTGTACGCCATCGAGCGCCCCGGCGACCGCCTCGTCGACCACCTGGAACCCACCACCCACGAGGGCCTCACCTTCACCGACCGCCACGCGGCCCAGGACTGGCTCTACGCCGAGGCCAACTCCCGGCTTGCCTGCGTCCGCCAGTCGGCCGCGTCCCCGGCGACCCTCCGGCGTGCGGTGGACCTGCTGTGGGCCTCGCTGGACCTGGCGGAGTCGGGGGCGAACTCCCGGGAGTACGAGACGGTGGCGACGACGCTCCGGGACGCGGCAAGCACGGCGGGCGACGCCCGGGCCCAGGGCCGCGCGTCGCTCACCCTGGCGTACGTCCAGCACGTGGCCGGCCGGTTCGACGAGGCCGACGGCGAGGCCCACCGGGCGATGGACCTCGCGGCCTCCACGGGCGACGCCCTGCCCCTGTGCTGGGCCGCCAACGCCTTGGGCATCATGGCCCTCTACCAGGGGCGCAACGACGACGGGGAACGTTTCCTGACCCAGGCCACGACCTCGTTCCGGGCCTGCGACGACGAGGCGGGCGAGGCCAGCGCCCTGTGCAACCTCTCCCGGATCCACCTGGCCATGGGGCAGACCGACATCGCCGTCGAACTCGCCCAGCGGGGCACCGAGATGTACGACGCGATGGGTCACGCCCTCAAGGGCGCCAATGGCCGCTACGCGCTGGGGCTCGCCCTGACCCAGAGCGGCAGGCTCGACGAGGCGGCGGCCCGGCTCACCGAGGCACTGGCCGTGTTCCGGGACAGCAGGCAGCGCCTCTGGGAGGGGATGTCGCTCTTCCGGATCGCCGAGGTGGACATCGCCGCCCGCCGGTACGCGCAGGCCGCGTCGAACTCCGAGCTGGCCCTGGTCATCCTCAAGGGCGTGGGCGGCGAGTGGCGCCGCGGGCAGGCGCTCGTCGTCCTGGGCCGGGGGCTGTCCGGCATAGGGCAGCACGGCCGTGCCCGGGTCTGCTGGCAGGAGGCCCTCGACATCTTCGTGGAGCTGGGCTCGCCGGACGAGTCCGACGTCCGGGCGCTGCTCCGCGAGACCGCCGCCGCCTGAGTCCTGAGCTGGGTGTTCATCGTTCGTTTATGGCGGCACGGCAGTCTTCTCCCATCGACCCGCCGTGTCGGGGGGCAGACGGGTCGGTGGTACGGCCGTCACACCGTCGCACTAGGGTGAGCGGCTCCGAGTGGGCCCTCCGGCAGTCCATGGGGGAACAGCCGGAAAGGCCCACTCCACCCATCCGACGTCACAACGGGAGTTGATCAGCATGGCCGATCTCGAGCCGACCCCGCCGGTAGCCAAGCCGACGAACATGCACGCCACCGGCGAGGACATCGTCAGCAAGAACATGCACGCCACCGACGCCCCGCTCGCCGACTCGGTCGCCGCGAAGCTCGGCATCAACGGCAACATGCACGCCACTACGGAGCCGATCGACGGCAGCGGTGGCACGGCCTCCACGGACAACATGCACGCCACGACCGAGCCGGCCAAGTAGACCATTCCCGACGGGGAGAGGCCGCGGCGGCGACTTCGGGGGAGCCGCCGCGGCCCGCCAGGGAGGTCCGGTCGACGGGGGAGCACACGGGTCCGGGGGACTCCCGGGACGGAACCAGGGGGGATCGGTTCCGGGCAGGGCCCGTGCGCGACGCGATCGGACCACCGCACAAGGAGGGGCCGGGCAACTGCCCGGCCCCTCCGGCATGCGCGGGGCGACGCTCAGCCGCTCGTGACGTTCGTACGCGCCCTCAGCTCCCCCTTCACCACCTTGCCGCTCGCGTTTCTCGGGAGGTCCGGGACGAATTCGATCTGTCTCGGGACCTTGTAGTTCGCCATCTCGCGGCGGGACCAGGCGATCAGGTCGTCCGCCGTGGCCCTCGCTCCCGGTCTGCGGACGACGAAGGCCTTGCCGACCTCGCCGAGGCGGGGGTCGGGGACGCCGATCACCGCCACGTCCGCGATGTCCGGGTGCAGGCCCAGGAGTTGTTCGATCTCCGCCGGATAGGCGTTGAAGCCGCCCACGATGAACATGTCCTTGAGGCGGTCGGTGATCCGGAGGTTGCCCGCCTCGTCGAGGACGCCGATGTCCCCGGTGTGGAGCCAGCCGTCCGCGTCGATCGCCGCCGCCGTCTCCTCCGGGTCCTCGAAGTAGCCGCTCATCACGTGGTGGCCGCGGACAAGGACCTCGCCCGTGGCGGAGAGCCGGACCTCCGTGCCGGGGATGGCGCGGCCGGAGGTCGTGGCCACCGTCCCGGCCGGGTCCTCGCGGCGGCACATGGTGACGATGCCGCTCGCCTCGGAGAGGCCGTACGCGGTGAGGACCGTGCCGACGCCCAGTTCCGTGCGGAGGCGTTCGACGAGGCGGAGGGGGACCACGGCCGCGCCGGTCACGACGAGGCGGAGGGTGGCGAGGCTGTGGGCTCCGCGGGCCGGGTGGTCCAGGAGGGACTGGTGGAGTGTCGGGGGGCCGGGGAGGACGGTGATGCGCTCGGCGGCGATGTTGGCGAGGACCGTGTCGACGGTGAAGACGGACTGGGGGACGATCACCGCGCCCCGCATCAGGCAGGCGAGGATGCCGGCCTTGTAGCCGAAGGTGTGGAAGAAGGGGTTGACCACCAGGTAGCGGTCGCCCTCGCGCAGGCCCGCGAGTTCGCACCAGATCGCGTAGCAGCGCAGGCTCTGGGCGTGGCTGATGACGGCGCCCTTGGGGCGGCCGGTGGTGCCGGAGGTGTAGATGATGTCGGAGGGGGACGTGGGGTCGATGGCGTCGGCGCGCGCCCGGACCCGGGCGGCCGGGACGGCGTCGCCCTCCGCCAGGAACTCCTTCCAGGTGGTCCACTCCTCGGGCGCGGTGTCGCCGAGGACCACGACCTTCTCCAGGTCGGGCAGGTCGACCCCGGCGCGGCGCAGGGACGCCACGTACGAGGTGCCGAGGAAGGTGCCGGTGACGAAGAGCAGCCGGGCCCGGGAGCGCTGGAGGACGAAGGCGGCCTCGGTCCCCTTGAAGCGGGTGTTGAGGGGGACGAGGACGGCGCCCGCCGTGACGGCGCCGAGGGCGGCGACGATCCAGTCCAGGGTGTTGGGTGCCCAGATCGCGACCCGGTCCCCCGCCCGTACGCCGATGGCGAGGCAGGCGGCGGCGGCCCGTTCGACGCGTTCGCCGAGTTCGGTGTAGGTGACGCGGGTGCGGCCGTCGACGACGGCCTCCCGGGGGCCGTGGCGCTCGGCCGCCGCCCGTACGAGACCAGGGATCGTGCCCCACTCCAGGTCGCCGCGCATGTCCATACCCAACCTCCCTGTAGCTGACTATCCGTCAGATTAGTTGTAGCCTGACGCGCTGTCAGCAGTGCTGCCCCATGAGGAGGTTCGGTGCTCAAAGACGCCACGGCCATCGTCGGGATAGGACAGACCGCCTTCGCCAAACAGCTCCCCGAGACGGAGAAGACGCTCGCCTGCCGGGCGATCCTCGCCGCCCTCGACGACGCCGGGATCGCCCCCTCCGAGGTCGACGGCTTCGCCTCGTACACCATGGAGGAGACCGACGAGGTCGAGGTCGCCAAGGCCATCGGCGCCGGCGACGTCACCTTCTTCTCCAAGGTCGGCTACGGCGGCGGCGGCTCCTGCGCCACCGTCGGCCACCTCGCCGCCGCCATCGCCACCGGACAGGCGAGCGTCGGCGTCGCCTGGCGGTCCCGGAAGCGGGGCAGCGGCCCCCGCCCCTGGAAGAACACCGCAGTCCAGCTGCCCACCCCCGGCCAGTGGACCCGCCCCTTCGGGCTGCTGCGCCCCGCCGACGAGATCGGCATGCTCGCCCGCCGCTACATGCACGAGTACGGCGCCACCCGCGACCACCTCTTCAACGTCGCCCTGGCCTGCCGCAACCGCGCCAACCAGAACCCGGCCGCGATCATGTACGAACGCCCGCTGACCCGCGAGATGTACATGACCTCCCGCTGGATCAGCGATCCGCTCTGCCTCTTCGACAACTGCCTGGAGACCGACGGCGCCCTGGCCTGCGTGATCGTCGGCGCCGAACGGGCCCGCGACTGCCGCCAGAAGCCCGTGTACGTCCACTCCGCCGCCCAGGGCCTGCCCTCCCAGCACCACGGCATGGTCAACTACTGGAACGACGACCCGCTCTCAGGGCCCGCCTGGACCGCCGCCCGACACCTCTGGAAGCAGGCCGACTTCGGCCCCCAGGACGTCGACGTCGCCCAGATCTACGACGCCTTCACCCCGCTCGTCCCGCTCTCCCTCGAGGGCTACGGCTTCTGCGGCCGGGGCGAGGGCGGCGCGTTCACCGAGGGCGGCGCGCTGGAGATCGGCGGCCGGCTGCCCCTCAACACCGGCGGCGGCGGACTCAGCGAGGCGTACGTCCACGGCTTCAACCTCATCAACGAGGGCGTGAAGCAACTCCGCGGCACCTCCACCGCCCAGGTCCCCGACGCCGCCACCTGCCTGGTCACGGCGGGCGAGGGCGTCCCCACCTCCGCCGTCCTCCTGAGGAGCTGATCCGCATGCTGACCCCCGTCACCGACGAGGACGGCGCCCCCTTCTGGGAGTACGCCGCCCAGGGCGAACTGCGCGTCCAGAGCTGCGCCGACTGCGGCGAGCTCCGCTTCCCGCCCCGGCCCTGCTGCCCGCACTGCCAGTCCTTCGCGAGCGAGTGGCGCCTGATGTCCGGCCGCGGCCGCATCTGGTCGTACGTCTTCCCCCACCCGCCCCTCCTGCCCGACTACGCCGCCCAGGCCCCGTACAACGCGGTGATCGTCGAACTCGCCGAAGACCCCCGCATCCGGCTCGTCGGCAACGTCGTCGCCACCCCCGACGCGGCACTCGACTCGGTCGACCCCGCGCGGCTTCGGATCGGGGCCGGTGTGCGGGTCGCCTTCACCGAGGTCGACGGCACGACCGTGCCCCGCTGGCGCCTGGAGCGCGGATGACCGTCACCGTTTCCCGGGACAAGGAGACCGGCGTCGCCGTCGTCACCCTCGACCGGGCCGCGAAGCACAACGCGATCACCCTGGACATGGCCCGCCGGCTCTCGGACGTCTGGCGGGAGTTCCGGTACGCGGACGAGGTGCGGGCGATCGTCGTCACCGGGGCCGGCGGGCGGGCCTTCTGCACCGGCATCGACCGCTCGGCCGAGGTGCCGCAGCCCTCGTCCCCGTACACGATCGACGATCCGCTGCTCACCATCGGCCCCAAGGCGAACGACCTGTGGAAACCGGTGGTCGCCGCCGTCGAGGGGATGGCCTGCGGCGGGGCGTTCTACCTGCTCGGAGAGGCGGAGTTCCTCGTCGCGGGCGAGGACGCCAGCTTCTTCGACCCGCACACCACCTACGGGATGGTCAGCGCCTTCGAAACCATCCACATGGCCCAGCGGATGCCCTACGGGGAGATCGCCCGGATGGCCCTGATGGGCAGCGCGGAACGGCTCTCGGCCCGGCGGGCGTACGACACGGGGCTGGTCTCCGAGCTCACCCCGCCCGGCGGCGCGCTGGCCGCCGCGGTACGGGCCGCCGCCGTCATCGCCTCCCACCCGACGGAGGCCGTCCAGGGCACGGTCCGGGCCCTCTGGTCGGCCCGCGAGGCCGCCCGCGCCCAGGCGCTGGCCCACGCCCCGCACCTGGTCGCCCTGGGCAACCTGCCCCCGGACCGGCAGGCGGAGCTCTTCGGGAGGCGGGTGGACGGCCACCGCCTGCGGTGACCCGGCGCCCGGGGCCGGAACCCGGCAGGGACTCCTACTCCTGCCGCACCCGCACGTCGTACACCCAGCAGTTCTTCACCTGGCCGACGACCTTCGGGTTCTTCATGCCGACCTCGAACCTCTTCGTCTTGCCGCCCTCGACGGTGACGAGGGTCTCGGCCGAGTCCACCGCGGAGCCCGAGGAGCCCTTGAACTCCAAGGTCACCCGGAACGTCTCGGTGTCCCAGCTCTTCGAGGTGATCTCCAGGGTCGCCGTGGTGTCCGCCTTGCGGGCCGGCCTGCCCTTGCGCTTCTTCTCCGCGGGCTTCACACAGTCGACGACCACGACCTCGGCCACCGCGCGGGAGGCGGTCGGGGTGGGCGCCGTCGTCTGCGTCCCGGACCCGCCCGAACCGCTGTAGTCGTCGTTGGACTTCTCGTCGTTCGAGCAGCCGCCGCCCGAGTCGTCGTCCGAATCCCGGCTCTTGCTCTTGCCGCTCTTGCTCTTCCCGCTGCCGCCACCGGACCCGCTGCTGCCGTGACCCGTGTGGAAACCGGTGAGCGCGAGCACCACCACCGTGAGCGTCGCCGCGAGCTTCAGGCGTGTCCGGACCATCGCCACTCCCCCGTCGTCCCCTGTCGTGTTCGCGCCACTTTAGCGGCGCGAAGCGGCCGCGTGGCGGGCCCCCCTCACCCGGCGTAGCGTCGGGAGCGAGAGCCGGACCGCCAAGGAGGCCGCATCGATGATCCGCAACATCGCCGGTTCGGTGCTGGCTCTCGCCGGAGCGACGGCCGCCGTCTGGAGCCCCTTCCGTGCCTGGTACGACGGCCGTCACGGCCGCGACTACGCGATCGACGAGCTGTTCACCGGCATCACCGACGCCAAGGCCGACCTGCTCGGCTCGATGCTCGCCCCGTTCCTCTTCGCCGCCCTGCTGACCCTCCTCGGCGTACTGCTGCGCTCCCGCCTCCTGGTCGCCCTCGCCGGGCTCGTCGTCCTCGGCTTCACCGTCCTGTGGATGGTCCGGGTCGGCCAGGCCGAGGGCAGCCTCACGGTCGGCGGTGACGGTGCGGGGCTCGGCGACGGGGTCGCGAACGCCATCGGCGGCGGGGTCCTGCTCCTCCTCGGTGCGCTCGTCATGTCGGGCAGGTCCCGCCCCGAGCGCCGGGTGGACCACGGTCCCCGGCCCACGCACCCGACGCTCGACGGACCGCCCGCGGAGCCGCACCCTGGCCCGCACCCGGACCCGGCCCCGCATCCGCAGCAGCAGACCCCGGCCCCGTACGCCGAGACCCAGACGTACGACGTCCCGGCCCATGACCCCGACCACGACCCCGGCCGGGACCGCGAGAACCCGCCGCCCAGGAGCTAGGGCAGCGGGTCCTCGGCAGGAGAAGCACTACCGCGCGGCCGCTCCCCGACCGGTCGCGGTGCCCTTCACCGCGTCGAGCGCGTACACACAGCGGTCCTTGCTGCACGCGTACACGACACCGCCCCTGGCCACCGGCGAGCCGGTGATCTCGCCGCCGGTCGCGAGCTTCCAGCGCAGCTGACCGCCGGTCGCGTCCAGCGTGTAGAGCACGTGGTCCGCCGAGCCGAAGTGCACCCGGCCGTCGGCGACGACCGGCGAGCCGACCAGCTCGCCGCCCGCCGCGAACCGCCACCGGGGCGTGCCGGTGACCGCGTCGAGGGTGTAGAGCGCGCTGCCGCTGCCCACGTGGATGTTGCCGTCGGCGACGAGCACCGGCTCGGTCGACTGGCGCGGCTCCGTCGCGATCCGCCAGCGGTCCTGGCCGGTGGTGGCGTCGATGGCGTACACCGTGCCGAGGTGGTCGGAGAGGTACACCCCGCCGCCCGTGACCGCCGGGCCCGGCGCGAACGCGGGCGGGGAGAGGAAGACGGCCGGCGCCTCGAAGTGCCAGCGGACGTGCCCGGCGGCGATGTCGATCGACAGGACCCGCGTCCCGGCGGAGACGTACACGCAGCCGTCCTCGGCGGGGGCCACCCGGACCGGCACGCCCGCGCAGGAGGCGGCGTCGCCGATCGGGTACGACCAGCGCTCGACGCCGGTGCGGGCGTCCAGGGCCTGGAGCCGGGCGTCCCGCCACACGTACACGGTGTCGCCGTGCACGGCGGGCCCCGCCTCCGGGGTCTCGAAGTCGGTCTGCGCGCCGGTGATCTCCCACAGCTTGGCGCCGTTGGAGGCCTCCCAGCCCTGCACCCCGCCGCCCCGCGTCCCCGTGACGACCGTGCCCCGGTCGACCCGGAGGGAGTACACCCAGGCGTCCGTGCGCAGCCGCCAGCGCTCGCTGCCGTCGGTCGCGTCCAGGGCGTAGAGCGTGGGTCCGTCGGAGGCGTGGATACGGCCCGAGGCGACGGCCATGGACCAGGCCACGTCCCGGGTCTTGAACTGGCGGCGGCCGCTCCCGGTGTCCAGGGCGTGTACCTCGAAAGAGGTCACGTACAGGAGGTCGCCGTCCACGACCGGGGTACCCCAGACGTCGTTCGACATCCGGAAGCGCCACGGCCGCCAGGGGCCGGGCTCCGCCGGCGCCCCCTGGTCGGAGCCCTGCGGCGGCACGTTGACCGGGCGGGAGCCGGGCGGCGGGCCGGGCTCCCCGGCGTACGAGCCGTGCTCGCCGGCGTACGAGCCCGGGTCCGCGCCGTGCGGGCCGCCGCCCGGCGGACGGATCCAGCCGGTGGCCGGCCCCGCGTCGGCGCTCCGGCCCACGGCCAGCGCGGCCCGGGTGTCGGCGACCCGGGGGCCGGGGCCGATCGGCACGGTGGCACCACCGAGGCGCACCGGGCCGGCCGAGCTCTCCGAGGGTCCCGCGTGCCGGCCGCCGCCGACCGGCGCGGGCTCGGGACGGCGGTCCCCGCCGCCGACCGGCGCGGGCTCCGGGAAGCGCGGGTCCGCGCCCCGGTCGGCGGGCTGCCGGGGCGGGCGCGGCGGCATCGGCGGCGCGGTCGGCCCCGGGGCCGCGCGGCCGCCGTTGCGGCGGATCTCGATCATCTCGGTGGCGCTGCGGGGCAGCCACGCCGAGGCCGTACCGCTGTCGTCGCTGCCGGGGCCGAAGAGGTGCGGGGCGAGCTGCGCCTGGAGGTCGGCCGGGGTGGGGCGGCGGGTGACGTCCATCTGCATGCAGGACTCGATGAGGGGCCGCAGCTCCTCCGGCAGGCCCTCCAGGTCGGGGCCCTCGCGGAGCAGCATGAAGACGGTCTCGACCGGGTTGGCGCCGTGGAACGGCGCGTGGCCGGTGGCGGCGAAGACCAGCATCGAGCCCAGCGAGAAGACGTCGCTCGCGCCGGTGACGCTGCGCGAGTCGCGGGCCTGCTCGGGGGACATGTAGGCCGGGGTGCCGACGGCGACGTTGGTCATGGTCAGGCGCGTGTTGGAGACGCCCGACGCGATGCCGAAGTCGATCACCCGGGGGCCGTCCTCGACGACGAGGACGTTGGAGGGCTTGAGGTCGCGGTGGACCAGGCCCGCGCCGTGGATGGACTGCAGGGCCTCGGCGACGCCGGCGGCGAGCCAGCGCACGGCCTGGGCGGGGAGCGGTCCGCACTCGTTCACTATTTCCTCGAGCGAGGGCGCGGGGACGTACGCGGTCGCCAGCCAGGGCACGGCGGCCCGCGGGTCGGCGTCCACGACGGCGGCCGTGTAGAAGCCGGAGACCGCCCGCGCGGCCTCCACCTCACGGGTGAAGCGGACCCGGAACAGCTGGTCCTCCGCGAGCTCCGTGCGCACGGTCTTGATCGCCACGCGGCGGCCGGAGGCCGAGCGCGCGAGATAGACCAGGCCCATTCCGCCCGCGCCGAGCCGGCCCAGCACCTCGAAGGGCCCGATACGTCTCGGGTCGTGCTGCGTCAGCTGTTCCACTTGCCTGCCACCTCCCCGTACGGGCCATGAGGGTACGGCCCCGTGGCCCTGATTCTTCCTGTCCGGGGGCCCGGTTGCGAACCCGGGGGCGGATCGGGGTGTCACACCTCATACCGGAGCCATCCGGAACGGATGCCTCACCCCTCGCCGCGCGGCTCGGGGGCCGGTCGGGAGGCCGGTTCGGAGGCCGGTCGGGAGGCAGGCTCGGAGGCCGGTCGGGCGATCGGCTCGGAGGCCGGCTGGGAGGCCGGCTCGGAGAGCACGGCGAAGCGGGCGCCCTGGTTGTCGTGGAGGACCGCGATGCGGCCGTGCGGGGTGTCGAAGGCGGGAGTGGCGACCCGCCCGCCGAGCCGGACGGTGGTCTCGCAGGCCCGGTCGCAGTCCTGGACGGCGAAGTAGACGAGGACGTGGCCGGGCATGACGGCGGGGAAGTCGTCGGTGATGACGGCGCGGCCGCCGAAGGCGCTGTCGTCGCCGGGCCGGGAGCCGGGCGGTGACCAGACGCGGTAGTCGAAGGCCGCGTCCCTACCCTCCGCCTCGGGGTCGGCCTGGCGGCCGAGGTAGCCGAAGACGGTGGCGTAGAAGGTGTCGACGGCGTCGGGGCGGCGCGTGTACACCTCCATCCAGCAGAAGGCGCCCGGTTCGTTCGTGACCTCGAAGCCGTCGTCGTCACCCGACTGCCGGAGCCCGAAGACGGCGCCGCCGGGGTCGGCGGCCAGCGCGAGGACGCCGAACGGGCCGACGGGATACGGCTCCATGACCATCTGGCCGCCGGCGGCCTTGATCCGGGTGGCGAGGGTGCCCGCGTTCTGGGTGGCGAGGTAGAGGGTCCAGGTGGTGGGCATGCGGCCGTCGCGCTTGGGGAGGAGTCCGGCGACCCGGCGCCCGCCCAGGAGCGCCTCGTCCCGGTCGGCGTCGAAGGTCCAGCCGAAGAGCTCGCCGTAGAAGCGCTTTCCCGCTTCGAGGTCGGGGAGCTGTGCGTCCACCCAGCAGGGGGTGCCCTCAATACGTGCCGCCATGGGGCCACGCTAGAACGGCGGGGCCGGGCCCGCGCGCCCCGAGATGCGAACGGATGGGCGATTTGGGGGGTCGGAGCCCTTGCGATACCTGGGTTGTCCACCGAAGTTGTCCACAGGCTGTTCATAAGCCTATTCGGGTACGCGGCTGCCGCGGCCGCCCGCCGCGGGCACCCCGGTTGGCGCGAACCCGACCCTCCCCCGGGCCCGCGCCCGTACCAGGACACGCGTGCCGACCTCGCAGAACACGGTTGGCCGGGTCTCAGCGGGGGGTGCACCCCATTTGCAGTCGGCCGAATCGCGCGCCGACACCCCCTCGGTAAGCTGACGGCATGACAGGACAAGTACGCACCGTCGACGGCCGCGTGGCCGGACGACGCGGCCAGGCGACGCGGCAGAAGCTGCTCGACTGCCTCGGTGAGATGCTCAGCTCCTCGCCCTACCGGGACGTCAAGGTCATCGATGTGGCCCGGAAGGCGGGTACTTCACCCGCGACGTTCTATCAGTACTTCCCGGACGTCGAGGGAGCGGTCCTCGAGATCGCGGAGGAAATGGCCAAGGAGGGCGCCGGGTTGACCGAGCTGGTCTCCGGACGCTCCTGGGTCGGCAAGGCCGGCTGGCAGACCTCCGAGGAACTCGTCGAAGGCTTCCTGGACTTCTGGCGGAAGCACGACGCGATCCTCCGGGTCGTGGACCTCGGCGCCGCCGAGGGGGACAAGCGGTTCTACAAGATCCGCATGAAGATCCTGAACTCGGTCACCAACTCCCTCACGGACGCGGTGAAGGAGCTCCAGACCAAGGGCAAGGTCGACAAGGAGGTCAGCCCCGCCGCCATGGCCGGCTCGCTCGTGGCGATGCTGGCCGCGGTCGCCGGACACCAGAAGGGCTTCACGACCTGGGGTGTGAAGCAGGCCGAACTCAAGCCGAACCTGGCCCTGTTGGTGCATCTGGGCATCACCGGCAAGAAGCCGACCAGATAGCCCCACCCTCCTTCCCCCGTCCTGTCGCCGACGCCGGCGGCGGCCCGCCCCCACGGACCGCCGCCGGCGTCGCCGTCTCCGGGTCGGCGCCAGGCGTCGCCGTCTCCGGGTCGGCGCCAGGCGTCACCGCCTCCGGGTCAGCGTCTCGTCAGACGGAAGAGCCTGATCTCGCGCTCGATCCGCGCCTGGTACGTGGCGTACGGCGGCCAGAAGGCGAGCGCCGCCCGCCAGGCCTCCGCCCGCTCCTCCCCCGTGAGCAGCTCCGCCCGTACGGGGATGTCCTCGCCCTTCCAGTTCACCTCGACGTCCGGATGGGCCAGCAGGTTGGCCGTCCACGCCGGGTGCCCGGGGCGGCCGAAGTTGGAGCCGACGAGCAGCCAGCGGCCGTCCGGCTCGGGCATGCAGGCCAACGGGGTCACCCGGGGCAACCCGCTCCTCGCACCCCGCGCGGTGAGCACGACCCCGGGCAGCATCTGTGCGCTGAGCAGCACTTTTCCCCTGGTCAGCCGGTGTACGGCCTTGTCCATGGCGGGCACCACGTGCGGGCCGATCCGGGCGAAGGTCCGGGTCGAGGACATCTTCTGCATCAGCGTGCGTCCGACGGGCATCTACGCCGCCACCTCTCCGAAGAGTCCGGTCCGTTCCGCCGCGCGGGCGCGCAGCCGCCGCACGGGCCCGAAGAGCAGCTCGTCGGAGGCGGCCCGTTTGAAGAAGAGGTGCGCCTCGTGCTCCCAGGTGAATCCGATGCCGCCGTGCAGCTGGATGGACTCGCCCGCGGTGGCGCGCAGCGCCTCCAGGGCGTGGGCGAGGGCGAGCGGCCCGCTGTCGGGCCCCGGCCCGGGTTCGCGGGCGGCGCAGTGGGTGAGCGAGCGGGCCGCCTCGACCTGGACGTAGAGGTCGGCGAGCCGGTGCTTGACGGCCTGGAAGGAGCCGACGGGCCGGCCGAACTGTTCGCGTGAGCCGACGTGGGCGACGGTCCGGTCGAGGGCCTCCCGGGCGGCGCCGACGGCTTCGGCGGCGAGCATGACGGCGGCGCCCCGGCCGGTGGCGGCGAGCGCGCCGAGGACGTCGGCGGGTTCCTCGCCGAGGAGTTCGGCCGGGGTGTCCCTGAACTGGACGGTGGCCTGGGTGCGGGTGAGGTCGAGGGTGGGCTGCCGGGTGCGGCTGAGCCCCGGTGTGCCGTCGTCCTCGGCGCGTACGAGGAAGAGCAGGGTGCGGCTGCGGGCGAAGCCGCCGGTGTGGGCGGCGACGAGGAGCAGGCCGGCGCTGTGTCCGTCGACGACCTGGGCGGCCTCGCCGTACAGCCGCCAGCCGCCGTCGACGGCGCGGGCCTGGACGCCGCCGGCCCGGCCGCCGCCGGACCAGGCCTCGGCGGCGTTGTCGCCGGTGAGGCCGAGGGCGAGGGCGAGTGAGCCGCCGGGGACGGCGAGGGCGCAGGTGAGGGTTCCGTCGGCGAGCCGCGGGAGGAGTTCGGCGCGCTGCTCGGGGGTGCCGAGGGCGGTGAGCAGCGGGGCGGCGAGGACGCTGGTGGCGAGGAGCGGGGAGGGGGCGAGGGCGCGGCCGGTCTCCTCGCAGGCGAGGGCGAGTTCGGCGGGCCCGCAGCCGACTCCGCCGTACTCCTCGGGGAGGGCGAGCCCGGCGAGGCCGAGGGCGCCGGACATCCGGGCCCAGAGCTCGGGGTCGTACCCCTGGGGGGTGGCGGTGGCCGCGCGGTTCTCCTGCGGCCCGGCCCGTTCGGCGAGCAGGTCGCGCAGGGTGCGGCGGATCTCCTGCTGCTCCGCGGTGAGCGGGGCGGTGGGCGGGGCGTCCATAGGGCTCCCTCCGTTTCTGACGGTGCGTCATGCTAGGCCCGCACCGGGCCGGTTGCCAGACTCGCGCCGGTTCCGTTCCCGTGAATCTGATGTACCGTCAGATTCATGCCGACCACGCCGCCCACCGCGCCGTCCGACGCGCCCGCCACCGCCACCACCGGTGCCACCCCCGCCCGCGCCCCCGTCCGCCGCCCCCGCCGCGTCGCCGTCGCCGGTGTCGCGCTCGCCGACTGCGGCCGGGTCGACGAGGCCACCCCGTACGCCCTGCACGCCCAGGCCGCCCGGCGGGCCCTCGCGGACAGCGGCATGGACCGCTCCCTGATCGACGGGCTGGCCTCGGCGGGTCTCGGCACCCTGGCGCCGGTCGAGGTCGCCGAGTACCTGGGGCTGCGGCCCCGCTGGGTGGACTCGACCGCCGTCGGCGGCGCCACCTGGGAGGTCATGGCCGCGCACGCCGCCGACGCGATCGCCGCGGGCCACGCGAACGCGGTCCTCCTCGTGTACGGCTCCACCGCGCGCGCCGACATCCGCGCCCGGCGGCGCACCGCGAACCTCTCCTTCGGCTCGCGCGGCCCGCTGCAGTTCGAGGTCCCGTACGGGCACACCCTGATCGCCAAGTACGCCATGGCGGCCCGCCGCCACATGCACCAGTACGGGACGACCCTGGAGCAGCTCGCGGAGGTCGCCGTACGGGCCCGGGCGAACGCGGCGCACAACCCGGAGGCGATGTTCCGCGACCCGATCACGGTGGACGACGTCCTGGCCGGGCCGATGATCGCGGACCCGTTCACCAAGCTGCACTGCTGCCTGCGCTCCGACGGCGGCTGCGCGGTGCTGCTCGTCGCCGAGGAGTACGTCCAGGACTGCCGTACCGCCCCGGTCTGGGTCCTCGGGACGGGCGAGCACGTCTCACACACCACGATGTCGGAGTGGGAGGACTTCACCGTCTCCCCGGCGGCGGTCAGCGGCCGGCTCGCCTTCGAGCGGGCGGGGGTGACCCCGGCGGACATCGACCTGGCCGAGGTCTACGACGCCTTCACCTACATGACCCTGGTGACGCTGGAGGACCTGGGCTTCTGCGCGAAGGGCGAGGGCGGGGCGTACGTCCAGGAGAAGGACCGGCTCCCCGTGAACACGGACGGCGGCGGGCTCTCGGCCTGCCATCCGGGGATGCGGGGACTGTTCCTGCTGGTCGAGGCGGTACGGCAGCTGCGCGGGGAGGCGCCGGGGCTCCAGGTGCGGCGGCCGGACGGAAGCCTGCCGGAGCTGGCGGTGGCGTCGGGGACGGGGGGCTGGTTCTGCTCCTCGGGCACGGTGGTCCTGGGCCGGTCGTGACCCGCCCGGCCACCGGTCGACCCCGGTCGAGGACGGCCGGCCCGGAATCTATACAAGCGTCATAGACAGACGTGTAGGACATCCGTATAGTCATGTCCGCGGGCAGGGGAACGGCCCGCGACCACCGACAAGGAGTCCTGCCATGAGCACCGCCACGCCCACCGCCGCGAAGACCGTCCTCATCTCCGGAGCCTCCGTCGCCGGACCCGCCCTCGCCCTCTGGCTGCACCGCTACGGCTTCACCCCCACCGTCGTCGAGCGCGCCCCCGAACTGCGCACCGGCGGCTACAAGGTCGACATCCGCGGCACCTCCGTCGAGATCTGCCGCCGGATGGGCATCCTCGACGCGATCCGCGCCCACTCCACCGACATGCGCGGCGGTTCGTACGTCGATGACCAGGGACGCACCATCGGCGAACTGCCCGCCGACATCTTCGGCGGACGCGTCGAGGGCGACGACGAGATCATGCGCGGCGAACTCGCCCGCGTCCTACACGAGCGGACCCGCGACGACGTCGAATACCTCTTCGGCGACTCGATCGCCACCCTCGACGAATACACCGAGGACGGCGGCGGCGTCACCGTCACCTTCGAGAGCGGCACCGTCCGCCGCTTCGACCTCGTCGTCGGCGCCGACGGACTCCACTCCCACACCCGGCGGCTCGCCTTCGGACCCGAGGAGCGCTACAAGCGCCACCTCGGCGCGTACATCTCGATCTTCACCGCCCCCAACCACCTGGAACTCGACCGCTGGGAGACGTACCACGCCCTCCCCGGGAAGCTGGTCTGCGCCTACAGCTCCGCCGGTGAGACCGACGCCAAGAACCTCTTCATCTTCTCCTCGCCCGAACTCCCCTACCACCACCGGGACATCACCGCCCAGAAGCGACTCCTCACCGAGGCCTTCACCGGCGACCGATGGGAGATCCCCCGGCTCCTCGGCCACGCCGCCGACGCCGACGACCTCTACTTCGACTCGATCTCCCTGATCGAGATGGACCGCTGGTCCAAGGGACGCGTCGTCCTCCTCGGCGACGCCGCCCACTGCGCCTCCCCCGCCTCCGGCCAGGGCACCGGCCTCGCCCTCACCGGCGCGTACGTCCTCGCCGGCGAACTGGCCCGGGCCGGCGGCGACCACACCGTCGCCTTCGCCCGCTACGAGGCGCACATGCGGCCCGGCGTCGAGCGCAACCAGAAGCTGGCGGAAGGCTTCGTCAAGGAGATGACCGTCGGCTCGAAGTGGAAGATCAAGCTGCGGATGCTCATGGTGCGGACCCTGCCGAAGACCCCCTGGAAGAACCTCATCGCCAAGAAGATCCGCGACGAGATCCAGGCCGCGGCGAACGCCGTCCCGCTGGTCGACTACGCCGCGCCGACCACGACCGGCACCACCGGCCCCACCGGCACCCCCGCACGCCCTACCGTGACCGCATGACCGACTTCCACCGAGCCCTCCACTCCCTCCGGGTCTGGGACACCGCCCTGCCGTCCTTCGACCCGGCGGGCGCCCCGCCCGAGCCCCTCCCCCTCTTCCACGACTGGTTCACGGCCGCGGTCGCCGCCGGCCAGACCGAGCCGCACACCCTCTCCCTGGCCACCGTCGACGAGGACGGCAGGCCCGACGTCCGCACCGTGATGCTGCACGACGCCGACGCCCGCGGCTGGCACTTCGCCTCCCACGCCACCAGCGCCAAGGGCCGCCAGCTCGCCGCCCGCCCCGAGGCCGCGCTCGGCTTCTACTGGCCGGCCCAGGGCCGCCAGGTCCGCGTCCGCGGCCACGTCACCACCGGCACCCCCGAGGAGGCGTACGCAGACCTCCACGCCCGCAGCACCGGCGCCCTCGCCGCCGCCCTGGTCGGCCGGCAGAGCGAGGTCCTCGACTCCCCGCAGACCCTCGCGGAAGCCGGCGCGCGCGCCTGGCACCGCGCCGAGACCGAACCGGACGCCGCCGTCCCCACCTGGACCCTGTACCTGGTCGAACCGGCCGAGGTCGAGTTCTTCCAGGGCGACGAACACCGCCGCCACCTCCGCCTCCGCTACCGCCGCACCGACCACGGCTGGACCCGCGAACTCCTCTGGCCCTGACGGTCACTCGTCCACGCCGGGCCCGTACATCTCCTCGACCTCCCGGGCGAAGTCCCGCAGCACCGCGCCCCGTTTGAGCTTCAAGGACGGGGTCAGGTGACCGGAGGCCTCCGAGAACTCGGCGGTCAGGACCCGGAAGGCGCGGATCGACTCGGCGCGCGAGACCAGCCGGTTGGCCTCGTCCACCGCCCGCTGGAGCGCGGCGAGCAGCTCCTCGTCCCGGGTCAGCTCCCACAGCGCCAGATGGTCCTTGTGCCGCATCCGCCGCCAGTGCGTCACGCCCTCGTGGTCCAGGGTGATCAGAGCCGTGACGTACGGGCGGTTGTCGCCGAGGACCACGCACTGGGCGACCAGCGGGTGGGCCCGCAGCCAGTCCTCCAGCGGAGCCGGAGCGACGTTCTTCCCGGCCGAGGTGATGAGGATGTCCTTCTTGCGGCCGGTGATCCGCAGATAGCCCTCCGCGTCCAGCGAACCGAGGTCGCCGGTGGGAAACCATCCGTCGTCGGTGTACGGCACGGCCGCCCCGCGCTGCGCGTCCCAGTACCCGGCGAAGACGTGACCGCCCCGCAGCCAGACCTCGCCGTCGTCGGCGATCCGCACGGACGTGCCGGGCAGCGGCCAGCCGACCGTGCCGGTGCGGGGCCGCCGCGGCGGGGTGACCGTCGACGCGGCGGTGGTCTCCGTCAGGCCGTACCCCTCGAAGACCTCCACGCCCGCGCCCGCGAAGAACTCCGCGAGCCGCGCGCCCAGCGGGGAGCCGCCGGAGATCACGTACCGCACCCGGCCGCCCAGTGCCGCGCGGATCCGCCGGTAGACCAGCGGGTCGTACAGCGCCCGGGCGGCCCGCAGCGAGAGCGAGGGCGCCGCCTCCTGCCCGTACCGGCGGGCGACCCGGGCCGCGCGGTCGAACGAGCCCGCCTTGCCGCCGCGTTCGGCGGTGGCGCGGGCCGAGTTGAAGACCTTCTCCAGGACGTACGGGATGGCCAGCAGGAACGTCGGGCGGAACGCGGCCAGATCCGCGAGGAGTTCCGCGCCCTCCACCGACGGCGCGTGCCCGACCCGGACCCTCGCCCGCACGCAGCCGATCGCGACCATCCGCCCGAAGACATGGGAGAGCGGCAGGAACAACAGGGTGGCCGCGGGGTCCTTGCTCTCCGAGACGAACACGGGATGGAGGAGCCGTACGGCGTTGTCGACCTCGGCGAAGAAATTGGCGTGGGTGAGCGCGCAGCCCTTGGGCCGGCCGGTGGTGCCGGAGGTGTAGATGAGGGTGGCGAGGGTCTCGGGGGTGAGCAGCCCTCGGCGGACGGTGACGGCGTCGTCGGCGACCCGGGCGCCCGCCGCGCGCAGCTGCGCGACCGCGCCGGTGTCCAGGACCCACAGGTGCGCGAGGCCCGGCAGCTGCCGCCGCTCGGCGGAGACGAGCCGGGCCTGGGCCGGGTCCTCGACGACACACGCGGCGGCGCCGGAGTCCTGGAGGATCCAGCGGGTCTGGAAGGCGGACGAGGTGGGATAGACGGGGACGGTCACGAGCCCGGCCGCCCAGGCGGCGAAGTCGAGCAGCGTCCACTCGTAGGTGGTCCTGGCCATCAGGGCGAGCCGGTCGCCGGGGCGCAGCCCGTGGGCGATGAGCCCCTTGGCGACGGAGTGGACCTCGGCGGCGAAGGCGAACGCGGTGACGTCGCTCCAGGCCCCGTCCGCCCCCTTCCGGGAGAAGAGCACCGCCGCGGGGTCCTGCCGGGCGTTGTCGTACGGCAGGTCGGCGAGGGAGCCCCGGCGGACCGCCGGGACGAGCGCGGGCACCGAGACCTCCCGCACCACCCCGTCCACCAGGGTCTTGGACGGCTCGACCGGTTCGCTCCCGGACAGGGCGGTGTCGACGGACACGGGCGGCTCCTCGGTCTTCGCGATGAACTGAGGTCGTGCGTCGGTGCGTTGTGCCCGGCAACAGCCGTAACTAGCCGGTAACCTTACTGCGAGGTAAGCGTCAACGGGGAGACCAGCGCTCGCTTTTCATGAGGTTCCCGAGCCCCGACCACGCGAAGTCCATCAGCGTCGCGGCCGCCTCCTTCGCCGTCACCCCCGGCGTCGCGTTCGCCCAACTCGCCAGCGACTCGGCCGAACCCACGAGCGCCTGCGCGAGCGCCTCCACCTCCCGCCCACCGACAGCGGCCCCGCCCCGCCCGGCGACACCGCCCCCGCCCCGCGCCTCCCGCGCCGCCTCGCCGATGAGCCCCGCCACGAACGCCGTGATCTCGTCCCGCATCCGCGCCGCCTCCCCGGCGAACGGCTCCCCCTGCGTCCGCGCCCGCACACTGAGCACCGTCCAGGCGTCCGGGTGCTCGGCGGCGTACGAGAAGAAGGCGAGCAGCCCCGCCCACAACCGCTCGTCGGGCGGCCCGCCCCGGCCGACGACGGCCTCGGCCACCACCCCGAGCAGCGCCTGCGCCTCCCGCCGGATCACGGCGGTGAAGAGCTCCTCCTTGGAGTTCAGATACAGGTACACGAGCGGCTTCGACACCCCGGCCAACTCGGCGATCTCGTCCATCGAAGCGGCCTGGTACCCGTGCCGCGCGAAGCTCCGCACCGCCGCGTCCAGCATCTGCCGCTCCCGCACGACCCGCGGCAACCGCCGCGCCTTCCCCCCGCCGACCACACCCCCCACCCCAAACCCCCAAACTCCACCCACTGCCCCGCGAAAGCCTACGTGCCCCCTGCCCACAGGGGGCAGAGGGCACGTGAGGTGCGAGGGTGACCGACGAGGTCAGGCCGCGACGGCGACCTTCGGCTCGGTCTCGCGGCTGTCGGCCAGGTCGTCGATGGGGGACGACGAGGCGTTCTCGTACGCCGTGAGGTCGAGGATCTTCTCGCGGGCGGAGACGATCACCGGGACCAGCGCCTGACCGGCGACGTTGGTGGCGGTCCGCATCATGTCCAGGATCGGGTCGATCGCCATCAGGAGGCCGACGCCCTCCAGGGGGAGGCCCAGGGTGGAGAGGGTCAGGGTCAGCATGACCGTCGCGCCCGTCAGGCCGGCGGTGGCCGCCGAGCCGATGACCGAGACGAAGGCGATGAGCAGGTAGTCGCCGATGCCGAGCTGCACGTCGAAGATCTGCGCGATGAAGATCGCGGCGAGCGCCGGGTAGATCGCGGCGCAGCCGTCCATCTTGGTGGTCGCGCCGAACGGGACGGCGAAGGAGGCGTACTCCTTCGGGACGCCGAGGCGCTCGGTGACCTTCTGGGTGACCGGCATGGTGCCGACCGAGGAGCGGGAGACGAAGGCCAGCTGGATGGCCGGCCAGGCGCCCTTGTAGAACTGCAGCGGGTTGACCTTGGCGACCGTCGCGAGCAGCAGCGGGTAGACGCCGAACATGACCAGGGCGCAGCCGACGTAGATGTCGGCGGTGAAGGTCGCGTACTTGCCGATCAGGTCCCAGCCGTAGTCGGCGATGGCGAAGCCGATGAGGCCGACGGTGCCGAGCGGGGCGAGGCGGATGACCCACCAGAGGGCCTTCTGGAGGAGCTCGAGGACCGACTCGGAGAGGGTGAGGATCGGCTTGGCACGGTCGCCGAGCTTGAGGGCGGCGATGCCTGCGACGGCGGCCATGAAGACGATCTGGAGGACGTTCAGCTCGGTGAACGGGGTGATGACGTCCGTCGGGATGATGCCGGTCAGGAAGTCGATCCAGGAGCCCTCGCGCTTCGGCAGCTTGCCGTCCTGCGGGGTGAGGCCGGTGCCGGCGCCCGGGTTGGTGATCAGGCCGATGGCGAGGCCGATGGCCACCGCGATCAGCGAGGTGATCATGAACCAGAGCAGGGTGCGGGTGGCGAGCCTGGCGGCGTTGTTCACCTTCCGCAGGTTGGTGATCGAGACCAGGATCGCGAAGAAGACGAGGGGGGCGACGGCCAGCTTGAGCAGCTGGACGAAGATGTCGCCGACCTGGCCGAGGGTCTCCTTCAGCCAGGAGACGTCCTGGCTGCGGGCGATCCAGCCGAGCAGGGCGCCGAGGACGAGACCGGCGATGATCTGGGCCCAGAAGGGGACCTTGGGTATCCGGGACGAGGGCTTGGTCTCGTTCTCGGGCGTGGTCGCGGACGCGGACACAGACACACTCCACTGGTGCGTATCGGGCAATACGGGGACGGGGGTGCGGCACACACGCGCTTTCACGCGGGCCGCTGCATGATGCCGGGTCAGACCTCGCGGCAACAGACCGCGGACATACAGCGGCACAGATCGACGTGCAGGCGCGCCACGAGCGGGGTGCTCGCGGCATGAGAGGGGCGCACTGCTGTCGTCATGTCGAACACGTTAACACTTGAACTTTGAGAACCTCAAAGCCCTTCTTTGAGGTGCAGGAACCCCTCTCCACCTCAGAAACGCAGAACACCCCAGGCGGGAGCCTTGGAAGCTCCCGCCCGGGGTGGGCGGTCTGCGATGATCTGTGAGGAACCTTACGCGGGCCTTATCCCCCGCCTCGCCCCGTCGCCGCTGCGCGTCACCTCACGTCACGGGCAGCCTGTACCGCATCCGATACCGGTGCGCCGCCTTCGTCATCAGCGTCGCCTCGATCGGGCGCCCGCCGTCGGAGTAGACCACTCGGAAGGCAACGAGGACGGGCATGTCCTTCGGCAGCTCCAGGGCCACGACCTCCTCCTCCGTCGGGATCTCGGACGACAGCTCGTCCACGAATTCGCGCGGAGGGAAGCCCAGCGAGTCGAGCAGCGCCGGCGTGCCGCCCCGGATCCGCTTCCTCTCCAGCACGGCCGTGCCCTCGACCAGACTCAGCGGGTAGTACGACCGCGTGAGTTCCGTCGGTTCTTCGTCCAGGAGCAGGAGCTGCTTGCGGAGCACGGCCCGCCCACCGTCCTCCAGCCGCAGAGCCTCGGCCACTTCGGCCGGCGGCACCACGACCTCGACGTCGAGAAGCCGGATCGCACCGGCCCGTTCCCGCTTCGCGGCCTCGGACATCCAGGGGTAGGGCTCGCCCGGCCCGGCCGGCTTCATGTAGGCGATCGGCTCGACGGACTGTTGCACGTGCTGGCGCACGTACACGCCCCTGCCCGGCAGGCCTTCGAGGAGTCCCTCGGCCTTCAGCGCCTGGAGGGCCTTCTGGACGGTCGTGTTGGCCACGCCGCCGTACTGCTCCATCAGTTCCGCCGTCGAGCCCAGCTTGCTTCCCGGCGGGAGGTCCCCGCGGGTGATCCGCCGCCGGAGTTCCGCCGCGATCTTCTGGTGCGGCGACCTCGTGTCCTTGAACTCCCTGGCCATCACGCGCCCTGCTTTCCGAGCCTGTACGTGAGGTGCCGACCGGCCGGCATGGTCATCAGAGACGCCTCCATCGGCGTCCCGTCGGCGGTCCGTGTCAGGCGCAGCAGACGAAGGACGGCGTCGCCTTCGGCCAGACCCAGGTGTTCGCGCTCGTCGGGGGTGGCCAGGGCGGCGCTCACGTCCTCGACGACTTCGGCGCCGGTGTACCCCAGGTCGGCGAGCAGGGTGACCGCGCCGCCGGGCACTTTGCGCGGTTCCGCCAGGGGCGTGCCTCCGGCGACGGAGACGGGGTAGTACGAGTCGGCCAGCTCGACGGGGTGGCCGTCCAGCAGGATCAGCCGACGCCTGACGATCACCCGCTCGGCGGCGGACAGCCCCAGGGCGGCACGAACAGCGGCGGGGGCCTCCGTCTCGCCCGCCTGCAGCAGCCGCTGCCCTCCACGGCTCCCTCGACGAGCGGCCTCATCGGTCCACGCGTCACTCTGACCGGGCTTCCGCGGGGCCAGGTACGGCGCGGTCTCACTGATCCACGCATCGCCCGACATGTTCCTACCTCCACCTCACTGTTGCCAGCGACCCTACTTCCTCGTTCCTCCACCGGGAGATCCATCATAAGCGCTTGCCGCTTAAAGCGGCTTGCCATTAAGGTTGCCGTACCGACCACAGAGAGGAACCGTCATGACCGATCTGCCGCGTACGGAGGAGGCCCCGGCCGGGGCGGAGGTGCTCGACATCGGTGACGCCGCCGAGCTGACCCAGGGCCAGGGCGGCGGCCAGAGCGAGGACAAGCGGCGGGCCTACAACTGCTGATCCCGGCTCGCCGCGTGGCTCCGTCCCGGTTTCCGGGGCGGGGCCACACCCTCGATTCCCGTTGCCCGACGTGGAGGACTCCCAGATGCCCATCGGAGGATTCAGCACGCCCAGGCCAGGCCTTCCCCACCCGGTCGGCGCGCACGCTCTCACCAGGTCGTCCGCTTGGCGATTGGGCGCGTTTCCCGTCCGAGTCGCCCAGTACGAGGACCGCCGGGTCCTCGTCATCGGGCTCTGCGGGGCGAGCGACGACGAGGTCCGGGGCCTGGCCGACCACCTGGTGCCCGCGGACGCCGCATGGCGTTGGCCCGGCGCGTACGCGGTGGTGGAGGAAGCACCGGGCGGGGTGGTGGTGCACACCGATCCGGCGAGCGCGCTGCCCCTGTACGCGGTCGCGTGGGGCGGGACGTGGGCATGGTCCACGTCCGCCCGGTTCCTCGCCGCCCTGGCCGGCACCCGGATCGATCCGGAGCGCCTGGCCTGTGCCGTCCTCGCGCCTTCCCTCCCGGTACTGGCCGAGGGCCGGAGCTTCTTCGCCGGTGTGGTCCGTCTGCCGGCGGGATGCCGCGTCGTCCTCCCGGACGACGGTGGCCCCCGCACGCACTCCGTCCAGTGGCGCCCGGACGCGGTCGGTGGCGCACCGCACGTGCGACTGCGCGACGCCCTCGGCTCCGGCGTACGGCTGCGTGCCGCCATCGACCCCGGGCTGTCCAGCGACCTCTCCGGAGGGCTCGACTCCACCACTATTGCGGGCATCGCCGCGGCTGTGGTCGACTCCCCTCTCCACGCGGTCACGGTCCATCCGGCAGGGATCCTCGACGGAGCCGACGTCTCGTACGCCCGCCTCGCCGCCAACGCATCGCAGGGTCGGATCGCGCACCGACTGCTCCCCCTGACCGCCGAGCACCGGCCGTACACCCGTCTGCGGGAAGTACCCGTGACCGACGAACCCGCCCCGTCCGCCCTCACGCACGCTCGCTTCCTGGGCCAGCTCCGGTGGATGCACCGGACGCTCGGGACCCGTACCCACCTGACCGGTGACGGTGGCGACAGCGTCCTGTTCCAGCCGCCCGCCCACCTGGCCGACCTGATCCGGCACGGTCGCCATCGACGGGCGGCGGGCGAGGCCGTCGGGTGGGCGCGGCTCCGCCGTACCCCGGTCGCCCCCCTCCTTCGTGATGCCGCGACCATGGCCCGCACCCCCCGTGCTCGGTCGCTGGAGCGCCTCGCGGCCAGGCTGGCGGCGGGACCCGGCGCGCGAGAGAACGCGGGCAACGTCCGCTGGTTCCCCACGCTCCCCATGCCGTCCTGGGCGACTCCGGACGCCCTGGGGCTCCTGGGTCGGGCCGCCGAGCGGGCGGCGGCCGGGCCCGACGAGCTGCCGGGTCTCGACGCGTCCGTGCGCGTCCTGGTGGACGACATCAGGGAAGTGGCCCGCACCGCCGTCGCGGACGCCGAGCTGGCGGCGGGATGCGGAATCGATCTCCACAACCCGTTCCTGGACGCACGGGTGATGGACGCGGTGCTACGGACCCCGCTCGGCGGCCGTGCTCCGCTCCACGCCTACAAGCCCACTCTGGTCAGGGCGTTCGCGGACGTACTGCCTGCCGAGGTCCGCGCCCGTACGACGAAGGGAAGCTTCGAGGCCGACCACTTCACCGGCATGCGGGCCGCCCTGCCCGAACTGCTGGACCAGGCCGGCCTGCACCTGGCGTCCCTGGATCTCATCGACCTCTCCCTCTTCCGGGCCGGCTTACGCCGGGCAGCCGCCGGGGTGCCGATGCCGCTCGCCACGATCGAACAGGCCCTCGCCGTGGACGCCTGGCTGCACGCGATCAGCCTGGCGCCCACGCCGAGGTGGGCCTCCCCCGTGCCCGGAAAGGCGATCTGATGGAAAGCTCTGTGGACTTCGGGCACGTCCGCGTCCTCGTCGACTACGACACCGGCCGCGTCCGCTGCGTGCTCCCGGCGAAGCCGGGCCCCACGACCGCACCCGCCGCGAGTTGGGGCAGCAGCGAACACCCCGCCGGACTGACCCGCCCGGCCGACGCCTGGAGTCCGATGGCGGCCGCCGCCCTCTTCGTCGTCCTCGCCGTGAAGAACGCGGGACGGCGGGAGACCACGATGCGGCGCGTCCTCCGTGTCGTACGGGCGGCCCACTCGTTCACGATCAAGCCGGCCACCGTGCGGCAGGCGACGGCAGCCGTCGGTGCCGTGCGACGCGCCGCCTGGGCCTCCCCCGGGCGTACCGCGTGCCTGGAAGAATCGGCCGCCGTCGTCCTGCTCCTCGCGCTCCGCCGCCGCTCGGTCGTCTGGTGCCACGGGGTCGCTCCCGATCCGGTCCGACTGCATGCCTGGATCACCACTCACGACGGTCTCCCCGTCGCCGAACCCCCGTCCACCCGGGCGTACACCACCGCCCTCACCTTCGGAGCGTCCTCGTGAACGACCACGCCCCCGACCTCTGGATCTCCAGCCCGACCTGCGCGCTGGGGCCCTATCGGGCGGACCTCGTCGAGACGTACTGGCGCTGGGAGCAGGACCCCGCGCTGATGGTCGGCTACGGCCGCCAGTCCCCCGAGTCCCTGGAGGCCCGTACGGAGGGCATCGCCCACCAGCTCCGGGGGTCCAACATCCGCTTCACCGTCTACGAGGTGGCCGGCGAGCGGTCCGTCCCGGTCGGCGTCACCACGCTCCTCCCCGACGACGCCGTCCGCACGGCGGAGTTCGTCATCATGCTCGGCAAGGAAGCGCGCGGGCGCGGGCTGGGTGCGGAGGCGACCCGGTTGACGCTCGACTACGCGTTCCACGTATCGGCTCTCCGCATGGTGTGGCTGAAGGTCCTCGCACCCCACACGGCGGGGATCAGGGCATACGAGCGAGCCGGATTCCGGCTCGCGGGAAGGCTGAGGGAATCCGGCTACTGGCTCGGTCAGGTCTGCGACGAGGTGCTGATGGACGCTCTCGCGGCCGACTTCGCGGGACCGTCGGCGGTGAAGGCGCTGTTCCCTGAGAAGTAGTTCCCGGGAGCCGCAGCCGCTCCGGCTAGTCCTCCTGGGAGCGGTTCGCGGCCAGGCGGTCCTTCGCGCGGTCGACCTTGGCCACGACCTCGGCGCTCGCCTCGTCGCGGACCTTGCGGAGCAGGACGAAGCTCAGCGGGGCGGAGATGACGATGGCGAGGACGAGGACCCAGAGGAGGTTCGAGTCGCCGAGGCCGCGCGGCAGCACCTCGATGTAGACGAGGCCCCACAGGGCGAGGAAGCATCCGGCGAAGATGCCGAGACGCATCAGCGTGTAACGGAGCATGTCAGCCCACTCTTCCGTTTCCTACGTTCCGAAAAGTTCCCAAGATCCCATACGGGACGTGCGCCCCTCCAGTGAAGCACGAGGAGGGGGGCTCGCCGGGAGGGGGGTTCGGCGGCCCTTGAGCAGGACATTCGGTAATAGATAAGGTGTATCCATGACCCTTACGTTTGAGCTGGATCCGTCGGTCGACCCCGCCCTGCGCGACGGCGTGCTCTCCCTCTGGGCGGACGTCACCAACGCCGGCGGCGCGGTCGGCTTCGTCCCGCCCGTCACCCCCGACGTGATCCGTCCCGCCCTGCTCAAGCACCTCGTGTCGATGGCCGAGGGCGGCACCCGTCTGCTCGTCGGCCGCGACGCGGACGGCGAGATTGCCGCCACCGCGTTCTTCACCTTCAACACCCACCCCCTCATGACGCACTGGGTGTGGGTCTACACGGTGATGGTCCACCCCCGGCACCACGGCAAGGGGTACGGCCGCGACCTGCTGGCCGCGGTCGAGCACTCCGCCCGTACCGCCGAGGGCTTCGAGGCGATCGAGGCGATCCGGCTGACCTGCCGGGGCGGCACCGGCGTCGACGGCTTCTACGCCAAGGCGGGGTACAAGGAGGTCGGCCGCGTCCCCGACGCGATCCGGGTCGCCCCCGGCGACGACCGCGACGACATCATCATGCTGCTGCCCCTGCTCTGAGTCCCCCCGCCGGGACGCCGGGCGCCCACCCGACCGGAACGGGCACAGGAAGTCGGGTCCGCGGCACCCCGTCCTTCCTACGGTGAGGACACGGAAAAGGAAGGACGGACCACGTGCTGGAGCGGCTCAACCAGGCACTCGACCGCATCGAGGAGCACCTCGCCGCCGACGCCGGCGGCGACCTCGACCCGGCCGAGCTCGCCCGGATCGCGGCCACCTCGGAGTACCACTTCCGGCGGCTCTTCTCGGCGCTCGCCGGGATGCCCCTGTCGGAGTACGTGCGGCGCCGGCGGCTCACCGTCGCGGGCGCCGAGGTGCTCGCCGGCGAGCGGACGCTCCTGGAGATCGCGGTGCGCCACGGCTACGGCTCCGGGGAGGCCTTCGCCCGCGCGTTCCGCGCGGTGCACGGGGTCGGCCCCGGGGAGGCCCGCCGGACGGGGGCCGCGCTCAACGCCCAGCCACGGATGTCCTTCCGCCTCGTCGTCGAAGGGAACAGCAGCATGCGGTACCGGATCGTGGAGAAGGCGGACCTCCGGGTCGTCGGGCGGAAGGCCCGCGTCCCGCTGGTCCACGAGGGGGAGAACCCGGCGATCGCCGCGCACATCCGGTCCCTCGGGCAGGAGACGATCGCGCGCCTCGCGCGGCTCTCCGACCAGGAGCCCGCGGGGATCGTCTCGGCGGTCGTCCACCTCACGGACAGCCGGGAGGAGGGCGCCGAGCTCGACTACTGGCACGCGGTGGTGAGCGACGCGGAGGTCCCCGGGGAGTTCGACGTGCTCGACGTGCCCGCCGGCAGCTGGGCCGTGTTCGAGAACGAGGGCCCGCTGCCGGAGGCCGTGCAGTACCTGTGGCGGGACATCTTCACCCAGTGGTTCCCGTCCAATCCGTACGCGATCAGGCCGGGGCCCGAGATCATGCGCCTCGACCCGTCGGAGGACTGGAAGACGGCGCGGGCGGAGCTGTGGATCCCGGTGGAGCACCGCACGGCGTGAGGCCGGGAGGAAGAGCCGGGAAGAAGAGGGGCCGCGTGACGGCGGTATGAGGAAGGGCCGGTGGGGTTCCCACCGGCCCTTCCTCATGTGCTCACCACGCCGGTGCGTCGTCAGACCCGCATCGCCTGCGGCGTCTCCCGTCGCTCCGCGTCCGGGCCCGGGTACTCGCGGATGATCTCGTACCGGGTGTTCCGCTCGACCGGCCGGAAGCCCGCGTCGCGGATGAGTTCGAGCAGGTCCTCGCGACCCAGCTTGTTCGGCGTGCCGTAGTTGTCGGCGTCGTGCGTGATCTTGTACTCGACGACCGAGCCGTCCATGTCGTCGGCGCCGTGCTGGAGCGCGAGCTGCGCGGTCTGGACGCCGTGCATGACCCAGAAGACCTTGACGTGCGGCACGTTGTCGAAGAGGAGCCGGGAGACCGCGAAGGTCTTCAGGGCCTCGGCGCCGGTCGCCATGGTGGTGCGGGCCTGGAGCTTGTTGCGGACCTTGCCGTCCTTCATGTCCACGAAGTCGTGCTGGTAGCGCAGCGGGATGAAGACCTGGAAGCCGCCGGTCTCGTCCTGGAGCTCACGGAGCCGCAGCACGTGGTCGACGCGGTGGCGGGGCTCCTCGATGTGCCCGTACAGCATCGTGCTCGGGGTCTTGAGGCCCTTCGCGTGGGCGAGCCGGTGGATCCGGGACCAGTCCTCCCAGTGGGTGCGGTGGTCCACGATGTGCTGGCGGACCTCCCAGTCGAAGATCTCGGCGCCGCCGCCGGTGAGCGATTCGAGGCCGGCTTCGATCAGCTCGTCGAGGATGTCGGAGGCGGACATGCCCGAGATGGTCTCGAAGTGGTGGATCTCGGTGGCGGTGAAGGCCTTGAGGGAGACGTTCGGCAGGGCCTTCTTGAGCTCGGAGAGGGAGCGCGGGTAGTACCGCCAGGGCAGGTTGGGGTGCAGCCCGTTGACGATGTGCAGCTCGGTGAGGTTCTCGTTCTCCATCGCCTTCGCGAGGCGCACGGCCTCCTCGATGCGCATGGTGTACGCGTCCTTCTCGCCCGGCTTGCGCTGGAAGGAGCAGTAGGCGCAGGAGGCGGTGCAGACGTTGGTCATGTTCAGATGCCGGTTGACATTGAAGTGGACCACGTCGCCGTTCTTGCGGGTCCTGACCTCGTGGGCCAGACCGCCGAGCCAGGCGAGGTCGTCGGACTCGTACAGGGCGATGCCGTCCTCACGGCTCAGCCGCTCACCGTCCCGGACCTTCTGCTCCAGCTCGCGCTTGAGCCCCGCGTCCATACGGCCGCCTCCCTTTTGTCTCTGAATTCGCGCTCTGACCACCGTACTCTCAGCGGTCCGGTCAGCCTTCTTCGGGCAGCTCTCCGACCCGGTTCTCCCACTTGGTGGAGAGCACGATGGTCGTGCGGGTGCGGGAGACGCCCTTGGTGCCGCTGAGGCGGCGGATGGTCTTCTCCAGGCCGTCGACGTCGCTGGCGCGGACCTTGAGCATGAAGGAGTCGTCGCCGGCGATGAACCAGCAGTCCTCGATCTCGGCGAGGTCCTTGAGGCGGCGGGCCACGTCCTCGTGGTCGGCGGCGTCGGAGAGGGAGATGCCGATGAGGGCGGTCACGCCGAGGCCGAGCGAGGCGGCGTCGACGGTGGCGCGGTAGCCGGTGATGACTCCGGCGGCCTCAAGGCGGTTGATGCGGTCGGTGACGGAGGGGCCGGAGAGCCCGACGAGCCGGCCGAGCTCGGCGTACGAGGCACGGCCGTTCTCGCGCAGAGCCTGGATGAGCTGCCTGTCCACGGCGTCCATAGGGAGGAACCTTCCATTGTCCAGCGATACCGCGAGTTTAGGTGTAGAATCTAAGGTACACAGGGGCGACACCCTGTGAATCTTGCAGTGGTTCATGGATCGAGCCGCTGTCGCTCACAACGAGCAGATCAAAGACGATCTTCAGGAGTGGTGTTCACCGTGTACACGATCGAGATGGCCTACGCCCGTATGCGCGAGCTGCAGGACCTGGCCAACCGCTCGCGTGCCCACCAGCCGACCGCCGCCTCGAAGCGTGCCGAGAAGAAGCACGCCAAGAAGCGCTAATCCGACCGGGGGGTCGCTCCACCGAGCTCTCCCTCCCACCGGCGGTACAACCGATGCGGCACGCGCGCCGCGTCGAGGACCCGCCCGGCGACGAAGTCCACCAGATCCTGGATGTGCGTCGCCCCCGCGTAGAACGCCGGAGAGGCGGGCAGCACCACGGCGCCCGCCTCGTCCAGCGCCACCATGTGCCTGAGCGTCTGACCGTTCAGCGGGGTCTCCCGCACGGCGACCACCAGCGGCCGCCGCTCCTTCAGCGTCACGCTCGCGACCCGCTGCAGCAGGTCCTTCGAGAGCCCCAGTGCCACTCCCGCCACCGCCGCGGTCGAGGCCGGCACCACCAGCATCCCCTTCGCCGGGTACGACCCGGAGGACGGCCCCGCGGCCAGGTCCCCGGCCGCCCAGTACCGCACGTCCCCCAGCCGGTCCGACACGTCGAACGCGTCCGGCTTCCCGTCCGCGCCCCGCGCCAGCCAGGCCGCCAGGTCCTCGCGCCAGTGGGCGTCGCGGAAGGAGATCCCCGTCTCGTCCAGCAGCGTGAGCCGCGAGGCCCGCGACACGACGAGGTCGACGCTCTCCCCCGCGGCGAGCAGACCGCGCAGCACGGCGGCGGCGTACGGCGTACCCGACGCCCCGGAGACCCCCACGATCCAAGGGGTGCGCTTGCCGTCGTTCATGCCGCCGAGCCTATCCGTCATCGCGCCGGGGCTACGGGGTGAGCCCGCGGACCAGCAGGTCGAGGAGGGCGCACACGAACAGCGCCATCCCGATGAAACCGTTCACCGTGAAGAAGGCCCGGTTCAGCCGGGACAGGTCGTGCGGCTTCACGATCGAGTGCTCGTAGCAGAAGGCCGCCGCCACGATCACCAGGCCGACCCAGAAGAAGGCACCGGCGCCGGTGGCGAGGGCGTACCAGACGAGCAGTCCGGTGGTGACGACGGCGGAGGCGCGGGCGCCCCAGAGCGCGGCCGGGATGCCGAAGCGGGCCGGGACCGACAGCACGCCGTGGGCGCGGTCCGCCTGGACGTCCTGGCAGGCGAAGATCAGGTCGAAGCCGCCGATCCAGACGCCGACCGCGAGCCCGAGGATGACCGCGTCCCAGGACCACTCGCCGGTCACCGCGAGCCAGGCGCCGATCGGCCCGATGGCCTGGGCGAGGCCCAGGATGGCGTGCGGGAAGTTGGTGAACCGCTTGCCGTACGGATAGACGACCATCGGGATGACGGCGAGCGGCGCGAGCGCCAGGCAGAGCGGGTTGAGCAGGGCTGCGGCGCCGAGGAACACGACGACCGCGATCCCGGCCCCGGTCCACGCCGACCGCACGGACACCGCGCCGGTCACCAGCTCGCGGTTGGCCGTCCGCGGATTACGCGCGTCGATCTCGCGGTCGATGATCCGGTTGCAGGCCATGGCGAAGGTGCGCAGCCCCACCATGCAGACGGTGACGAGGAACAGCGTCCACCAGTGGATGTTCCTGTCCATCTGGAACATCGCGGTGAGCGCGGCGGTGTAGGCGAAGGGCAGCGCGAACACCGAGTGCTCGATCATCACCAGGCGCAGGAACGCCTTCGTACGCCCCGGCTGCGCGCCGGGCACGGCGGCCGTGGTCACAGCCCGTACTCCTTCCAGCGGCGGTCCACCAGGGCGGCGGTCGCCGGGTCCGACTCGACCATGTCCGGCCAGCCGCCGTCGCGGGTGTAGCCCTCCTCGGGCAGCTTCTTCGTGGCGTCGATGCCGGCCTTGCCGCCCCAGAACTGCTGGTAGGAGGCGTGGTCGAGGTGGTCGACGGGGCCCTCGACGACCGTCAGGTCACGGGCGTAGTCGGTGTTCCCGAGCGCCCGCCAGGACACCTCGTGCAGGTCGTGGACGTCGCAGTCCTTGTCGACCACGATGATCAGCTTGGTCAGCGACATCATGTGCGCGCCCCAGATGGCGTGCATGACCTTCTGGGCGTGCTTCGGGTACTTCTTGTCGATCGAGACGATCGCGCAGTTGTGGAAGCCGCCCGACTCCGGCAGGTGGTAGTCGACGATGTCCGGCACGATGATCTTGAGCAGCGGCAGGAAGAAACGCTCCGTCGCCCGGCCGAGCGGGCCGTCCTCGGTCGGCGGCCGGCCGACCACGATCGACTGGAGCAGCGGACGCTTCCGCATCGTCACGCAGTCGATCTTCAGCGCGGGGAACGGCTCCTGCGGCGTGTAGAAACCGGTGTGGTCGCCGAAGGGCCCCTCCGGCAGCATCTCGCCCGGCTCGAGCCAGCCCTCGATCACGACCTCGGCCTGCGCGGGCACCTGGAGCGGGACGGTCTTGCAGTCGACCATCTCGATCCGCTTGCCCTGGACGAAGCCGGCGAAGAGGTACTCGTCGATGTCGCCGGGCAGCGGGGCGGTCGAGGCGTACGTGACGGCCGGCGGGCAGCCGAAGGCGATCGCGACCGGCAGCCGCTCGCCGCGCTCCGCCGCCACCGCGTAGTGGTTGCGGCTGTCCTTGTGGATCTGCCAGTGCATGCCGATGGTGCGCTTGTCGTGCCGCTGGAGCCGGTAGAGCCCGAGGTTCCGCACCCCGGTCTCCGGGTGCTTGGTGTGGGTGAGCCCCAGGTTGAAGAAGGAGCCGCCGTCCTTGGGCCAGGTGAAGAGCGCGGGCAGCTGGTCGAGGTCGACGTCGTCGCCGGTCAGGACCACCTCCTGGACGGGGGCGTCCTTCACCTTCTTCGGCGGCACGTGGACCATCGAGCCGAGCTTGCCGAAGGCCTCGCGGACCCCGATGAAGCCCTGCGGCAGCTCGGGCTTGAGCAGCCCGCCGATCTTCTCGCTGATCTCGCCGTACGACTTCAGGCCGAGGGCCTTGAGCAGGCGGCGGTCGGTGCCGAAGACGTTCATCGCGAGGGGCATCGAGGCGCCCTTGACGTTCTCGAAGAGAAGCGCCGGACCCCCCGCCTTGTTCACCCGGTCGACGATCTCCCCGACCTCCAGGTACGGGTCGACTTCGGCCTTGATGCGCTTGAGGTCGCCTTCGCGCTCGAGGGCCCTGAGCAGCGAGCGGAGATCGTCGTAAGCCATAGGGGCCAGTATCGGTCACCGGCTACCCTTGACCTGTCACCGGGGCCGCCGAAACGCGCCCCCGCCACCGCTTCCAGGGGGCTGTCCCACATGCTCAGGGCGCTGCTGTTCATCCTGCCGCTGGCGCTGATGATCTACGCCTTCATCGACTGCCTGAACACCCCGGAAGAAGAGGCCAAGCACCTGCCGAAGGTGGTCTGGGTCATCGTCATCCTGCTGTTCTGGGTCGTCGGGGCGATCGGCTGGATCGCCGCGGGCAAGGTCAGGCGCCCGGCCGGGGCCAGGGGCGGCGCGGGCGGCTGGGTGGCCCCCGACGACAACCCCGACTTCCTGAAGTCCCTCCGGAACGAACCGGCCCGTAACGACCCGGCCCGGGACGAGGACGCGGCGCGGGACGACGAGGCCGGCCTCAAGGAGTGGGAGGCGGACCTCCGCCGCCGCGAGGAGGAGCTGCGCAAGCGCGAGCGCGGCGAGGAGGACCGCCGCGGGCGCGAGCGCGGCGAGGACACCGAGAGCTGATGGAGCTCAGGCTCCTCGCCACCTTCGAGAAGGTCGCGACCGTCCTCTCCTTCACCCGGGCCGCCGCCGAGCTGGGGTACGCGCAGTCCAGCGTCACGGGCCAGGTCCGCTCCCTGGAGTCCTCGCTCGGGGTGGAGCTCTTCGAGCGCCTCGGCAGCCGCATCCGCCTCACCGAGGCCGGTGAGCGCCTCCTGCCGTACGCCCGGCGGATGGCGGAGCTCGCGGAGGAGGCCCGTACGGCCGTGGCGGCCACCGCGGAGCCCACGGGCACGATCGCGGTGGGCACGATGGAGTCGCTGACCTCCTACCGGCTGCCGCCGCTCCTGGAGTACTTCCACCACCGCTACCCGGGGGTGCGGCTCACGCTGCGGCCCACCCTCGGCGACGAGACCCGGCAGGCCCTGCGCCAGGGCACGTACGACGTGGGGTTCCTGATGGAGCCGGAGACGGAGCACGACGGCCTGGAGTCGGAGGTCCTCGCGCCGGAGCCGCTGGTCCTGGTGGCGGGCCCGGACCATCCCCTCGCCGGCGGTACGGGGCTGACGGCCGCGGACGTGGCCGGCGCCCAGCTGGTGGGCACCGAGCCGGGCTGCCCGTACCGCGACCTGTTCGAGCGCGAGCTCGGGGAGTGGTCGCCGCCGTTCATGGAGTTCGGCACGATCGAGGCGACCAAGCGGGGGGTGGCGGGGGGCCTCGGCGTGGCGCTCCTGCCGAGGGTGGCGGTCGCCTCGGAGCTGGCCGCCGGAACCCTGGTGGAGCTCGCCTGGCAGGCCCCGTTCACCCTCTTCACCCAACTCGCGTGGCGACGGGGGAAGCGGCTTCCGCCGCACGTCCGCCTGTTCGTGGAGCAGGCGCGGCGCCTCGTGCGGGAGCAGCGAGGGTGACCTTCAGGCTGGCGAACACGATCAGCGGGACGCCGAGCGCCTGGACGAGCCCGATGTGGTGCCCGTACACGGCCCAGTCGACGCCCATGGCGACGGCGGGGTAGGTGAAGGCGAGCACGGCGATCTTGGCGGTGGGGAGCTTGGCGTAGGCGGCGTACATCAGCACGTACATCAGCCCGGTGTGGATCAGTCCGAGACCCACCAGCCAGCCCCAGCCGGCGCCGAGCTTCGCCGCCGCGCCGAAGTCGGCGAACGGCAGCAGCAGCGGAAGCCCGACCAGCACCTGCACGAGCGCGATCAGATGGGGCCGTACGCCGGTGATCCGCTTGGTGACGAAGGTGGCGAGGGCGTAGAGCACGGCGGCGGCGAGGGCGAAGCCGAGCCCCTTGAGGGAGGCCGTCTCCCCCGGCCGCACCCCGGAGACGAGCACGAGCCCGACGAAGGCGAGCCCGAGCCAGCCGAGCTTCCCGGCGGAGATCCGCTCCCGCAGGAACAGCGCCCCGAGCAGCACGAGGAAGAAGGGCTGCGTGTGGTAGACGACGGTGGCGAGGGAGATGGAGGTCGCCTGGTAGGCCTCGAACAGGAACACCCAGTTGAAGACGATGAAGGCGCCCCCGAGCGCGGCCAGCCCCAGCTTCCGCCCGGTGAACCCGTGCCCGGTGAAGAACCCCCGGACCCCGCTGTACACCCCGAGCGCGAGCGCCCCGAACAAGCACCGGAAGAACACCACCTCGAACGGCGACGCCCCGGACTCGACGACGAACACGCCGAGCGTCCCGGACAGCACCATGGCGAGGGTGAGTTCGACGGTTCCCCTGGTCTCGTTTCTCATGCCCCCGAACCTACGAGCCCCCAAGAACCCGGTCCACGCCCCAGCGAGGACACCTCCCGATACCCCCGATCGGCAGAACCGATGGGGTCGCGGTCGCGGTGTCTACGGGATCGTCGGTGCCACCTCGGAGACGATTTCGCAGAACGCGCGGATCCGGCTGTCCTCGTGGTCGGTCAGCCACATCAGGGCGTGGCTGACGGCCGGGGCGTCGGTGATGGGGATGAAGGCGACGTCGCTGCGGGCGTAGTAGTGGTGGAGTTCGTTGCCGCTGCCGCCGCCGATGACCTGGCCCGTCGCGACGGTCGTGATGAGTTCGGTGAAGGTGCGGCACCGTTGGTTGCTGCGGCGGATCGTCCGGCCGCTGGGGGTGCGGCGGGGGAAGTAGTAGTCGACGACGTAGTCGGGGACCTCTTCGCTCGGGGAGAACCAGGTCTCTCCCGCCAGGTCGTCGAGGACGACCGACTCGCGGTCGGCGAGGCGGTGGCCGACGGCGGCGATGAGGTGGAGGGGGGCGGTGGAGACGATCGGGCCCACGGTGACGTCGGGGTCCCGGATCGGCAGGAGGGTGATCTGGACGTCCACCTGTCCCTGGCGGAGGAGTTCGCGCTGGTGGAAGAGCTGTACCTCGTGGACGTCGACGCGGGTGCCGGGGTGCCGGGCGCGGTAGAGCTCGGAGGCCGCGTGGACCACCCGGGCGGCGCGGTGGCCCTCGAATCCGACCTTGAGGAGGCCGGTGACGTCGCCGGACGCGGCCATCACCCGGTCGACGGCCTCCCGTATGCCCTGGTAGAGCGGGTCGAGGTCGTCGCGGAAGCGCCGTCCCGCGGCGGTCAGGGCCACGCGGCGGCTGGTGCGGTCGAAGAGGGCGACGCCGAGGCGGCGTTCGAGGGTCTTGATGGTCTGGCTGACGAGGGCGTTGGAGATGTGGAGGCGGTCGGCGGTCCGTCCGAAGTGCAGTTCGTCGGCCAGCGTCAGGAAGATCTCCATCTCGCGTCGTTCCACGGCGTGCCCCCTGATCGTTCAGCGAGAGTGAACGATCCGTGTCCCCCGCGCTTTTCCCCGTAACGGGGACACGGTAGCCCGTTCACCCAGGCTGAACGATCCTCCTCCGGGCGGGGGTTCGTTCAGCCGCGCCGAACGGTGCGTTGCGATCCTGCTCATTGATGGGGTGCGGGGGCCGGCCGCAGGGTTGATCCGTCGGCCACCAACCCGAGATACGGACGTGAACAGCCTTATGGAGACGCTCTTCTCCCCTCTGACCGTGGGCAAGCTCGATCTGCCGAACCGCCTGGTGATGGGTCCGATGACCCGTTCCCGCGTCCCCGACGGCGGGCAGGTGACGGTGCTGACGGCCGAGTACTACGCGCAGCGCGCTTCCGCCGGCCTCATCATCAGCGAGGCGACCGGGATCAGCGACATCGGCTCCGGCTACCTCTACAGCCCCGGCCTGCACACCGCCGGCCAGGTCGACGCCTGGCGCGAGGTCACCGACGCGGTGCACGCGGCGGGCGGCCGGATCTTCGCGCAGCTGGTGCACTGCGGCCGCATCGGCCACCCCAGCCTGTACGCCGACGGCGCCCTGCCGATCGCCCCCTCGCCGATCGCCTCCGGCGAGCAGCTCTACACCCCCGAGGAGATGCTCGAGCATCCGGTGCCGCGCGAGATGACGGCCGAGGACATCGCCGTGACCGTCGAGGACTTCGCCGCCGCCGCCCGCAACGCGATCGAGGCGGGCTTCGACGGTGTGGAGATCCACGCGGCGAACGGCTTCCTGCTGCACCAGTTCCTCGACGACTCGACCAACCGCCGCACCGACGCGTACGGCGGCTCGATCGCGAACCGGATCCGGCTGACCGAGGAGGTCGTGGCCGCCGTCACCGCCGCGATCGGTCCGGAGCGCACGGGCATCAGGGTCTCCCCCGCCGTCACCATCAACGGCATGGGCGAGACCGACAGCCCGGAGCTGTACACCGCGCTGGCCCGTTCGCTGGCCGCGACGCCGCTCGCGTACGTCCACGTGGCGGAGGTCATGACGCGGGAGATCACCCGGCTGATCCGCGCCGAGTGGCCGGGCGTGCTCCTGCTGAGCCCGCACGCGACGGAGGCGTCCCCGGCGACGCCGGAGTCCGGTGCGGAGGCGCTCCGCGAGGGCCTGGCCGACGCGGTGGTCCTGGCGAGGGCGTGGCTGGCCAACCCGGACCTGACGGTCCGGGCCGAGGCGGGCGGCCCGTACACGGAGGCCGACCCGGCGACGTACTACGGCGGTGACCACCGCGGCTACACGGACTACCCGACGCTGAACGGGTAACCGGAGGTGAGGCCTCGTCCGTGCCGGGGAAGTATCCCGGCATGGACGAGCCCCATCCCGGCATGGACGAGCCCCTGACCACCCCGCGCGCCCGGCAGTGGCTCGCGACCGCTCTCGCCGAGGCCCGGGCGGGCCGGGACGAGGGCGGTGTCCCGGTCGGGGCCGCGCTGTACGGGGCGGACGGGGCGCTGCTGGGCCGGGGGCACAACCGGCGGGTGCAGGACGGCGACCCGTCGGCGCACGCGGAGACCGCCGCCTTCCGGGCGGCGGGCCGGCAGCGCTCGTACCGGGGTACGACGATGGTGACGACCCTGTCGCCGTGCTGGTACTGCTCCGGTCTGGTCCGGCAGTTCGGGATCTCGCGGGTGGTCGTCGGTGAGGCGGAGACCTTCCACGGCGGGCACGACTGGCTGGCGGAGCACGGGGTGGAGGTCCTGGTGCTCGACGATCCCGAGTGCGCCGCGCTGATGAGGGAGTTCGTGGTGCGGCATCCGGCCCTGTGGAACGAGGACATCGGCGATGAGTGAGGCGCGACGCGTGGCGGCCCTGCCCACGATCGATCTCGGCCGTGATCCGGCGCCGCAGCTGCCCGCCGTCGACCGCGCGCTGCGCGAGGCCGGGTTCCTGCTGGTCACCGGGCACGAGGTCGATCCGGGGGTGCGGGCGGAGATCCGGGCGGCCGCCCGCCGCTTCTTCCACCTCCCGCCCGCCGTCAAGGAGCGGTACGCGGTGCGGGTCGGCGGCCGCGGCTGGCTGGGTCCCGGCGCGGAGGCCAACGGGTACGCGGAGGGTACGGCGACCCCGCCCGACCTCAAGGAGTCGCTGTCCTTCGCGGCGGACGAGCCGACCGGGGACCCGGTGGTGGACGCCGAGTGGTTCCTGCCGAACGCCTGGCCGGCCGAGGTGCCCGAGCTGAGGCCGCTGGTGGAGACGTATCTGGCGGAGATGAAGGCGCTGTCGGACCGGGTCCTGGACCTGCTGGGTGTGGCGCTCGGCGAGGAGCGGGACTTCTTCACCCGGCACACCGGGCACCCCACGTTCGGTTTCAACATCAACTGGTATCCGGGCCGGGAGCGGACGGGCGAGCCGGAGCCGGGGCAGTTCAGGATCGGTCCGCACACGGACTTCGGCACGGTCACCGTCCTGGACCGGGAGGCCGGCAAGGGCGGCCTGCAGGTCTTCACCGACGCGGGCGGCTGGCAGGACGCGCCGTACGACCCGGCGGCATTCACCGTCAACATCGGTGATCTGATGGCGGGTTGGACGGGCGGCCGGTGGCGCTCGGGGCGCCACCGGGTGCTGCCGCCGCCGGCGGACGTGCCCACGGAGGAGCTGATGTCGCTGGTGTACTTCTACGAGTGCACGCCCGGGACGACGATCCACGGCATCGAGTCGCACGGCTATCTGCGGGCCCAGCTCGACGCGATCGCCACGGAGTGACAACACGTCCACAACAGAGTCGAAAAGCCGGCCGCTTTCCCAACACACCGTCGATATTCTGGAGTTGACTGTGACGGGGGTGACGGGGCGTGGACAGGGAGCTGTACGGCCGCGAGGCGGCACTGCACGCATCAGGACTGGTCGCACGTCTCAGCGGCCTCACGGAACACGGGGTCTCCCGGGTGCCGTTCGAGCACGGCGACGACCCGCCGGTCACCGTCTTCACCGGCGGCCGCGGCACCGGCAAGACCGCCCTGCTCAAGGAGGTCCGCAACCGCTACAAGGGGTACACACCGCTCGCGCTCCTCGACTGCGCGCACATCGAGCCGCCCGCCGACCACGGCCCCGGCTGGACCCCGCTCACCGGGGCGCTCGCCGAACTGGCCGTGCAGCTGTCGCCGCGGGTGCTGGGCGCGCGCCCGGTGAAGTTCCCCCGGGTCTCGCTCGGGCTCGTCGCGGTCGCCTCGCTCGGCTGGTCCCGGGAGGACGACGAGCGGGTCCGCCGTGACCTCCAGCGGCTCGGCCCGCTGCTCGCGACCGTCGACGCGACCCGGGGCGCGGCCGCCCACTGGGTCGGCAAGGTCCTCGCCAAGCTGGCCGCGACCTTCGCCGAGGCGACGGTCCCGCTGGCCGGACTGCTGGCCGAGGCGACCGTGGAGACCGTCCTCGAAGAGGTCTTCGGCCGCCTCCAGCGCACCTCGGAGAGCTGGTACGGCGCCTATCGCAACGCGGGCGGCCGCGGCAAGGCGGGCCTCCAGCAGCTGGCGATCGACTTCGAGCAGGGCGGCAGGCGGCGCGCCGAGGCCGAGGGGTTCCTCGTCGGGGCGCTGACCGAGGACCTGCTCCACCCGTACGTCGGCATCCGGCGCGGCGGCCGCATCGGCCGCCCGCTCGTCCTCCTCGACAACGCCCACGAGCCGCTCGGCCGACAGCTCGTCGAACCGATCCTGCGCGCCCGCGCCGAGGGCCGCCGCGACCGGACCGTCGTCCTGGCCGCCTCGCGGGTCCGCGAGCACGAGGGGCTGCGGCACGCGACCAGGATCAGGCTGCCGGAGACCGCCCACCGGGCGCCCGCCCCGCGCGACGGCCGGGTCGGCTCCGGCATCCTCGCCGTGGAGCTGACGCCGCTCTCCCCGTCCCAGACCCGCTCGGCCTTCGACCGCCACGACCCGGACGGCCGGACGCCGCCCGAACTCGCCCGCGCGGTGCACCGGTTGACCGCGGGTCGGCCGCTCGGCGTGGCGCTGCTCGGCCGGGCCGCCGGCGAGGCCCCCGAGCACCTGCGGCCCGCGCTCACGCCCGGCGGGCTGCTCGACCTGACCGTGGAGCTGCGCGAGGACGCGGCCCCGGTGCCGGTCGCCGCCACCCTCCTCGCCGAACTGCTCCCGGTGCGGCGCCCCGGCCCGTACGCGGTGCTGGCCGCCGCCCACGACGAGGAGTCGGCCCGGATGCTGGCCCACGCCCGGCTCCAGGGCGAGGCCCTGGACGGGGACGTGGCGCTGCGCGTCCGCGACCAGCTGCGCTCGGAGGACTGGAGCGAGAGCCCCCGGCACTTCGTCGCCGATCCGCTGCTGCGCGCCCTGCTCCTGCACCGGCTGCGCTTCGAGGACGGCGACCATCCCCGGTACGCGGCCTGGCGCGCCGTCCACGAGACCCTGCACCGGCACTACGGCCCCGAGCCCGGCCCGTACCGGCTGCACCACGATCTGGCGCTCGGCCGCACCGAGGAGGCGGTCACCGAGCTGCGGGTCGGCTTCCCCGGGCAGGACGTCCTCGGCTGGCTGGGGCGGCTGCGGTTCATCGCCTCCGCCCCCTACCCGCGGGAGCGGGGCGCGGCCGGGCCCGACCCGCGCCGGGCCGTCGCCCTCGGCCAGGGGCCGCCCGGTGACATGCCGCCGGGGCTCGACGCCGACGCGACCGAACTCCACCTGTCCGTACGGCGGTTGCTGCACGCCGTATGGCTGCTGACCGATCCGCTCGCGCTGCCCGACGAGGAGGTGACCGACCGGCTCGCGCACGAGCTGCGCCGGCTCTCCGGCCGTCATCTGACGGGCAGCGGTTCGCTCTGGGACGCGGCCACCCACTGGCCGCGCGACATCCGTGCCTGGCGGGAGCTTTCGCTGCCGCCGGGCCGCGAGGACGGAGTCTGACGCCATGCCCGACCGCCCGACCGACCCCCGTACCGGCCGGCCCCTCGGCCTGCTCCGCCGCCGCGTCCGCACCCCCCGCCAGAAGCTGCTCGCCTCGCTCGTCACGGTCGCCGTGGTCCTCGGCCTTGGCGGTTACGGCGTCGCCCGGCTCACCACCCCGGAGGACCGCTCCTGCGCCCCCGGCGTCGAGAGACCGGAGGGCAGCTCCGAGTGCGTCGGCGTCAGCGGCGACGGCCACGCCTTCGGCATACCCGAACTCCAGGAGATCGCCGGGCTCATCGGCGCCGAGAACGCCACCCTCAAGGACGGCGAGTACGCGACCGTCGCCGTTCTCCTGCCGCTGACCTCCACCGACAGCGGCATGCGGGTCAAGGTGCTGCACGAGGTCCAGGGCGCGTACGCCTACCAGTACCGGGCCAACCACGAGTCCAACAGCGAGACCCCCAAGATCCGTCTCGTCCTCGCCAACACCGGCAAGGGCAACGCCCACTGGCGCGCCACCGTCGACCGGCTGATCGGCATGACCGGCGCCCCCGACCGGCTGCGGGCCGTCTCCGGCGTCGCCACCTCCTCCACCGAGGTACGGGAATCGGTGGCCGCGCTCACCGGCGCCGGGATCGCCGTCGTCGGCACCACCATCACCGCCGACGACATCGCCAACGGCCCGGGCCCCGGCCACAACCGCTACCCCGGCCTCGCCCGCGTCTCCCCCACCAACAGCGACGAGGCCAAGGCCCTCGCCAACTTCGGCCGGGTCGACGCCGCCCGGGCGCTCCTCGTCCAGGACACCCGCAGCGGCGACCACTACACCGACACCCTGAAGGCGGCCTTCGCCGCCTCCCTCAAGGGCGCGCCCTACGAACCGCAGCTCTTCACCTCGCCCACGGACCCCACGGACGAGGGCACCACCGCGAACACCTTCCGTCAGATCACCCATCTGATCTGCGACACCCGCGCCGAGACGGTGTTCTTCGCGGGCCGCCACACCCAGCTGCGCCAGTTCATCAACGCGCTGGGCGCGCGCGGCTGCGTCGACCGCCCCTTCACGATCCTGACCGGCGACGAGGGCTCGTACCTGGGCGCGGACGAGAAGCTCGACCGGGGCGCCCTCAAGGCGAGGCTGACCGTGCGGTACGCCGCGCTGGCCCACCCGGACGCCTGGAAGCCCGCGCCGGGGCGGCCGGTCCCCGCGACGGGCGGTTCGGTGGTGGCGTACGGGACGTTCGTGTCGGACGTCGCCCGGGCGTCGAAGCAGCCGGTGGCGCTGGCGGACGGGCAGGCGATCGTCGCGTACGACGCGATGGCGACGGCGGTCCACGCGATCCGCCAGGCCACCCCGCAGGGCTCCCGGTTCCCGGAGCTCGCGGACGTCGTCACCCAGTGGCCGCAGGTCAAGGGCTCGCTGCGGGTGGAGGGCGCGAGCGGCTGGATCTGCCTGGACAACTACGGCAACCCGTACAACAAGGCGGTCCCGATCGTCGAGCTCGCCCCGGACGGCTCCCAGCGCTTCGTGCAGCTGGCGTGGCCGGAGAACCGTCCCCCGACGACGGCCTGCCTCCCTCCGAAGCGGGGCTGACCGGGCCTACGGCACCCACTTCGGCCAGCGGGCCTCGTCACGCTCGTACAGGTCGCGCAGGTGCTGCCACCGCGCGGCGTCCCAGGACGCCCAGTCGGTGGGGCGCCCCGCGAGCGCCTCCACGAGCCGCTCGAAGTGGTCGTGCCACCCGGCGAGGCAGTCCAGCCGGTACTCCCGGTCGGCCCGCAGTTCGTTGGTGAAACGCAGCACGGTCGACCCCGCGCCGGCCGCCCCCGGCTCCAGATGGAACCGGATGCGTCCGTGCGTCGGATCGACCGTGTACTCGGCCACGTACTCGGGGTCCCAGGCGGTCACCCGCCCGGAGGCCGTCGTGTCGCCGTTCAGCCAGCGGAGGGTGACCCGGCCGTCGAGCCGGGGTTCCAGCGGGTCCGCCGCGCAGAGCCAGCCTTGCAGGCCCTGAGGGGTGGCGACGGCCTCCCAGACGTCGGCCAGGGGGTGCGGCAGCTCGACGGCGAACCGCAGCAGGTGCGTGCCGCCGTCGTGGGGCTCGCTCCTGCCCCGGAGTGTCTCGCTCATGCCTCCAGCGTCACCCCGGGGCAGGCCCGGTGCCAGCCGTGCCGGCTCAGACGCCCGCGTACGAGTGCTTGCTGCTGACGAAGATGTTCACGCCGTAGTAGTTGAACAGGAAGCAGCCGAAGGCGATGAGCGCGATGTACGCGGCCTTCCGCCCCTTCCACCCGGCGGTCGCGCGTGCGTGCAGGTACGCGGCGTAACCGACCCAGGTGATGAAGGACCAGACCTCCTTGGCGTCCCAGCCCCAGTAGCGGCCCCACGCGTCGCCGGCCCAGATCGCGCCCGCGATGATCGTGAAGGTCCAGAGCGGGAAGATCGCCGCGTTGACGCGGTAGGAGAACTTGTCGAGCGAGGCGGCCGAGGGCAGCCGCTCCATCACGGAGCGGGCGAAGGCACCCGGGTTGCCGCCGGTCGCGAGCTTGTTCTCGTACGAGTCGCGGAAGAGGTACAGCAGGGTGGCGGTGGCGCCCAGGTAGAAGACCGCACCGCAGAAGATCGCGGTGGAGACGTGGATCCACAGCCAGTACGAGTCGAGCGCGGGGACCAGCTGGTCACTGGGGGTCTTCAGCCAGGTGGTGGCCATGCCCAGGTCGAGCAGGACGGTGGTGACCAGCGGAAGGCCGAGCCAGCGCACGTTCTTCTTCGCGACGAGGAAGCCGAGGTACGCGCCGACCGCCACCGTCGAGAAGGTGGTGGAGAACTCGTACATGTTGCCCCAGGGGGCCCGCTGCACGGAGAGCGCCCGGGTGACCACGCCCGAGGCCTCGACCACGAAGGCGAGGACGGTGAGCGAGACGGCGATACGGCCGTACAGGTCGCCCTTGACGGTGCCGCCGGCGGCGCCGGGGCCGTCCGGCACGTCCCGGGTGCCGGCCGCGGAACGGGTCACGACCTTCGGCTTCTCCAGCACGGCGGTGCCCCCGGCCGCCTGCTTGACCTGGACGGTCACGGCGGACGTGGCGGCCCCGGTGCGCGCGGTGAGGGCGGCGGCGGTGCGGCCGACCTTGCTGCGGCTGCCCAGCACCCACTCGGCGATGTGGGCGAAGAAGGCGAGGGTGTAGACGGCCATCGAGGAGTAGATGAGCAGGTCGCTCATCCGCGCCAGGCTCTCGTTGGTCGTGGCGGCGAGGATCACTTGTCGGCCTCTCCAGAAGGGGCAGGGTCTTCTGCTGGGGGTACGGGTGCGGCGTCCGGTGCCGGCGGCGCGTCCGCCGTGAGCGCGACCGCCAGGTCACCGAGCTCCTCGGGGAGCTTCGCGGACTCGCTCCGGCCCAGGCCCGCCATCTCGACGACGGTCACGCCGTCCTCGCCCCGCACGGCCCGGACCCAGATCCGGCGCCGCTGGATGAAGAGCGAGCCGGTCAGACCGGCGATCGCGGCGATCGCACCCGCGAGGGCGAGACCGTTGCCGGGCTGCTGCGAGATCTGGAAGCTCGCCCACTCCTTGACGTCCTTCTCGAAGGTGATCGAGCCGGCGCCGTCGGGGAGCGTCATGGTCTCGCCGGGCAGCATGCGCTGGGCGAGCTTGTTGCCGGACGCGTCCATGAACTGCTTCATCTTGGACTTGTCCAGCTGGTACACGTTCTGCGGCAGCCCCGAGTTGACCCGCAGGTCGCCGTGGAAGCCGGTGAGCGCCATGACGGGGAAGTCGAGCGCCGGGAACTGGGAGAACATCGTGCCGGCGCCCGCGCCCGCGAAGGTCGGTACGAAGAAGGCCTGGAAGCCCAGCTGCTCCTTCTTCCCGTTCTTGTCGCGGTAGCCGTCCATGACCTTGATCGCGCCGGTGGACGTGATGTTGTTGTCGATGGGCAGCAGCGGCACGGCGCCGTGGAAGACGGTCTTGCCGCGGCCGTCCTTGACGGTGACGACGGGCGCGTAGCCGTGGGCGATCAGGTAGACCTTGGAGTCGCCGACCTCGAGGGGCTCGTTGACCCGGATGACGGCCTTCTTGTCCGTACCGCCCTGGGAGTAGGAGACGGCCGCCTCGAAGGTGCGGGGGGTGCCGCGCTGCGGGCCGTTCTTCTCGTACGTGCCGTTGAAGGAGTCCAGCTTGAAGCTGAACGGCTCCAGCTCGTCGATGCCGAACTGGGAGCCGGACTTGAAGTCGTCGTACTGGGTGAGCGTGTTGGAGAAGCCGTCGCCCTCGACGATCAGCTTGCCGCCCTCGGACTTGAAGAGCTGGCCCCAGGCGAAGGCGACGAGCATCACGATCAGGGCGACGTGGAAGGCCAGGTTCCCGGCCTCGCGGAGGTAGCCCTTCTCGGCCGCGACGGCGTCGCCCGCCGTGAGGGCGCGGAAGCGGCGGCCCTTGAGGAGGGTGAGCGCGGCCTCGCGGACCTGCTCGGGCTCGGCCTCGGTGCGCCAGGTGGTGTACGCGGGGAGCCGGTCGAGGCGCTTGGGGGCGCCCGGCGGGCGGCTGCGGAGCTGGCCGACGAACTGCCAGCTGCGGGGGACGATGCAGCCGATGAGGGAGACGAACAGCAGGATGTAGATCGCGGAGAACCACACCGAGCTGTAGACGTCGAAGAACTGGAGCTTCTCGTACAGCGGCGTGAGCGTCTTGTGGGCGTCCTTGAAGGCCTGCACCTTGAGCTCGTCCGCGCTGGTCTGCGGGATCAGGGAGCCGGGCACGGCGCCCAGGGAGAGCATGAAGAGCAGGATCAGGGCGACCCGCATGGAGGTCAGCTGCCGCCAGAACCAGCGGACCCAGCCGACGACGCCGAGGGTGGGGCCGCCGATGACGGAGGCGCGCTCCTCGACGGGGGCGGTGGAGAGCTGGGCCCCGGCCTCACCGAGGTTGTCCTGCTGCTCCGTCGTGTCGGTCTTGCTCATGGAACTCAGATCCCCACCGTGAAACCGCTGGACCAGCCCTGCATCGTGGCGACCATGCTGTCCCACGCGCCCGTGAGGAGCAGGACACCGGTGACGAGCATCATGCCGCCGCCGATCCGCATCACCCACACATAGTGCTTCTTGACCCACCCGAACGCGCCGAGCGCCTTGCGGAACGCGATCGCGGCGAGCACGAACGGCACGCCGAGCCCGAGGCAGTACGCGAAGGCGAGTATCGCCCCGCGGCCCGCGCTGGCCTGCTCCAGGGCGAGCGCGTTGACCGAGGCGAGGGTCGGGCCGATGCACGGCGTCCAGCCGATGCCGAAGAGCGCGCCGAGCAGCGGCGCGCCGACCAGTCCGGCGACGGGCTTCTTGTGGAAGCGGAACTCGCGCTGGGTGAACCAGGGCATCAGGCCGAGGAAGAACACGCCCATGAGGATCATGAGCACGCCGAGGATCGTGGTGAGCGTCCCGCGGTACTCCTGGAGGGTCGACCCGAAGTAGCCGAAGAGCGCGCCGCCGGAGACGAACACGGCGGTGAATCCGAGGACGAAGAGGACGGCCCCCGCGGTCATCCGGCCGCGACGGCTCTCCGCGAGGTCGGTGCCGGTGACCCCGGTGACGTAGCTGAGGTAGCCGGGGACGAGCGGCAGGACGCACGGCGAGAAGAAGGAGACCAGGCCGCCGAGGACCGCGAGGGGCAGGGCGAGCAGCAGGGCTCCGCTGGTGACCGTCTCGTTCACCGGCTCACTTCTCCTTGAGGAGGGGCTCGATCATCGACCGGAGCTTCTCCTCGTTGAGCGCCATGAGGGAGCGGGCCGCGATCCTGCCCTCCTTGTCGAGGACGACGGTGGAGGGGATGGACTGCGGGGAGAGCGTGCCCTTGGGGAAGCCGAAGAGGATGAGCCTGCCCTGCGGGTCGTAGAGGCTGGGGTACTCGACCCCGTAGTCCTCCTCGAAGGCGATCGCGGGCTGCTTGTTGGGGTCGCGGGTGTTGAGTCCGACGAACTCGACGCCCTTGCCCTTGAGGTCCTTGGCGACCTTCGCGAAGTGCGGGGCCTCGGCCCGGCAGGGCGAGCACCAGGAGCCCCAGACGTTGAGGACGACGACCTTGCCCTTGAGGTCGGCGACGTCGAGCTGCTTGCCGTCGAGCGTCTCGCCGGCGAGTTCGCCGGTGGCCGCGCGCTTGCCCTGCGGGGCGGTGGAGATGCCGCCGGTGTTGGTGACGAAGTTGGTGTTGCCACCGCCGCCGGACTTGCCGTTGCTGTCGCCGCCGCAGGCCGAGAGCGCGAGGGCGGCGGACAGCACTCCGACGGCGAGCAGGGTGCGTCGAGGGGCACGGTCAAGGCTCATGTGAAAAGTTTCGCATGGGCGTTTGGGGGATCTTGGGCACCCCCCTACGTGCCCGTAAAGCCCCTTGTCAAGATCGCCTAAGCGGGAGGCGTGGAAGCGGACGTCGAAGCGCCCGACGCGGGCCGGAGGAAAGCGTTCCAGCCGCCCGCGGGCTTCCGTCCCACTTCCAGGCTCCGCAGCTTCTGGAGGATCTTCGGGTCCTGGACGTCGAGCCAGTCCACGAACTGCTTGAAGGAGACGAGCCGGACGTCCTTCTTTCCGGCCATTCCCTTGAGCGCCTCCTCGACGGCGTCCATGTAGATGCCGCCGTTCCACTGCTCGAAGTGGTTGCCGATGAAGAACGGCGCGCGATTCGACTCGTACGCGCGCGTGAAGCCGCCGAGCAGCGCGTCGGTGGCCTGCTTGCGCCACCCCGGGTAGCGCGAGGGCATGCCCTTGGTCGTGTTCTTCGACTGGTTGGCGAGCATGTTGTAGTCCATGGACAGGACCTCGAAGGAGTGCCCGGGGAAGGGCACGGCCTGGAGCGGCAGGTCCCAGATGCCCTGGCGCTTGGTGGGCCACATCTGCCGGCCGCCGGGCGAGCTGGCGTCGTAGCGCCAGTTGAGGCGCTTGGCGGTGGGGAGCAGGTTGTCCTGGCCGAGGAGGCAGGGGGTGCGGCCGCCGACGAGCTCCTTGGAGTAGTCGAAGGGCAGCGGGTCGAGGTCGGTCCAGCCGCTGTTCGTCTTCCACTCGGTGACGAACTTCATGGCCTGGTCGATCTCGCTCTGCCACTGGGCCGGGGTCCAGTTGCCGACGGAGCCGGAGCCGCCGCAGAAGTGGCCGTTGAAGTGGGTGCCGATCTCGTGGCCTTCGAGCCAGGCCTGCCGGACGTACTTCAGGGTGTCCTTGATGTGGCCGTCGGTGAGGTAGCCGATGTCGGAGGCGCCGACGCGGTTGTTCGGCGGGCGGTAGAGGTTCTTCTTCGATTCGGGGAGGAGGTAGATCCCGGAGAGGAAGAAGGTCATCGCCGCGTCGTGGTTCTTGGCGAGTTCGAGGAAGCGGGGGAAGAGGCCGTTGCCGACCTCGCCGGCGCCGTCCCATGAGAAGACGACGAACTGGGGAGGGGTCTGGCCGGGTTCGAGCGGGGTGGGGGCGTCGGGCTGGTGCGGCTGCTTGCCGGTGTCCGCGGTGGAACCGTCACCGATGAGCTTGGCGTCGTCCTTCGTCGGGGTGGCGGTACCCGGGTTCGCCGAGGTGTCGCCCCCCTTACCCGGTCCAGAACGTCCCGGCTTGTCCTGATTGTTACTGCTGCATGCCGCGATTCCCATCGCCGCCGCGGCACCAACACCCGCGCCGAGCAGCCCCCTTCGACTGATTCCACTGATCCCGCGCATGACATCCCCATTCGCGCTGACGTATGACCGAAACGTCATCCAAACCGACAATGAGTGAGATGCCGGGAGGAACACGTAGGTTCCGGAAAATCGCACAAAAATTTAAGGGCGGTCGGTTGGCATGAACACCATCCGACCGCCCTGAACTGTGGACCTTGGACTCCCGCGCTGTCCAGCGGGGCCGTAACCCTTCACCGAAGGACTACACACGGCCCCGCGGGAGACACCCGCCGAGCGTGGCCGACCGCACCCGCCGAGCGCCGTCGACGACGCCCCGAGCCCCGTCGACTACGCCCCGAACGCCTTTGACTTGCCCTTGACCGGCTTCGCGCCGGCGAGCAGATGCGCCGGGACGAGGTCACGGGCCGGCTCGCTGTAGCCGACCGAGACGATCTTGTCGCCCCGGTACGTGAACGAGGTCAGCGAGGCCAGCGTGCACTGGCGCCGCCGCGGGTCGTGCCAGAGCCGGCGCTTCTCGACGAAGCTGCGGACGATCCAGATCGGCAGCTGGTGGCTGACCAGGACCGCCTCGTGACCCCGGGCCGCGTCCTTCGCCGCGTCGAGCGCGCCCATCATGCGGACGACCTGCTCGACGTACGGCTCGCCCCAGGACGGCTGGAACGGGTTGGTCAGGTGCTTCCAGTTCGCCGGCTTGCGCAGCGCCCCGTCACCCACGCCGAAGGTCTTGCCCTCGAAGACGTTCGCCGCCTCGATGAGCCGCTCGTCGGTCGCCAGGTCCAGGCCGTGGGACTTGGCGACCGGCGTCGCCGTCTCCTGCGCCCGCTCCAGCGGGGAGGCGACGACGTACGTGACGTCCCGGTCGGCCAGGTGCTCGGCGACCCGGTCCGCCATCTGCCGGCCGAGCTCCGAGAGGTGGTAGCCGGCGCGGCGCCCGTACAGCACGCCGTCCGGGTTGTGCACCTCGCCGTGCCGCATCAGATGGACGACGGTGATGTCCTGGCCGCCCTGGGGGCTGGTCGTGTCGCTCATGCCGTCGCCTCCGCGGCGGCGCGGGCGGCGGCCGGAAGAGCCGCGGCGATCCGCTCGATCGCCCGCTCGTCGTGCGAGGCCGACACGAACCAGGACTCGAACGCCGACGGCGGCAGGTACACGCCGTCGGCCAGCATCGAGTGGAAGAAGGCGTTGAAGCGGAAGGCCTCCTGCTGCTTCGCCTCGTCGTAGTTCCGCACCTCGTCGGCGGTGAAGAAGACCGAGAACATGTTGGACGCGGTCTGCAGCCGGTGCGCCACGCCCTCCTTGGCCAGCGCGCCCGTGACCAGGCCCTGGATCTCCGCCGAGACCGCGTTCACCCTGGCGTACGCCGCGTCGTCGAGCAGCCGCAGCTGCGCGAGCCCGGCGGCGGTCGCGATCGGGTTACCGGAGAGGGTGCCCGCCTGGTAGACCGGGCCGGCCGGGGCGAGGTGCCCCATGACGTCGGCGCGGCCGCCGAACGCCGCGGCCGGGAAGCCGCCGCCCATGACCTTGCCGAAGGTCAGCAGGTCGGCCTTGACGCCGTCGACGCCGTACCAGCCGGCCTTCGAGGTGCGGAATCCGGTCATCACCTCGTCGGAGATGTACAGCGCGCCGTTCTCCCGGCACAGGTCCGCGAGGCCCTGGTTGAAGCCCTCGACCGGCGGGACGACGCCCATGTTGCCGGGCGAGGCCTCGGTGATGACACAGGCGATCTCGCCCGGGTGCGCCGCGAACGCGGCCCGGACGGCCGCCAGGTCGTTGTAGGGCAGCACGATCGTGTCGCCGGCCTGCGCGCCGGTCACGCCGGGCGTGTCGGGCAGGCCAAGGGTGGCGACACCGGAACCGGCCGCGGCGAGCAGCGCGTCCACGTGGCCGTGGTAGCAGCCCGCGAACTTGACGACCTTCGCCCGCCCGGTGAACCCGCGGGCGAGCCGGATCGCGGACATCGTCGCCTCGGTGCCGGAGGAGACAAGACGCACCTGCTCGACCGGCTCGACGCGCGCCACGATCTCCTCGGCGAGCGCGACCTCGCCCTCGCCGGGCGTGCCGAAGGAGGTGCCGCGGGCCACGGCGTCCTGCACGGCGGCGGTGACCTCGGGGTGCGCGTGGCCGAGAATCATCGGCCCCCACGAGCAGACCAGGTCGACGTACTCACGACCGTCGGCGTCGGTGAGGTAGGGACCGGAACCGGACACCATGAACCGGGGCGTTCCGCCCACGGCCCGGAAGGCACGCACCGGTGAGTTCACGCCGCCGGGCGTCACGAGGGAAGCGCGGTCGAAAAGCGTCTGTGAGACTGGGGCTTCGTATGAATACGGCACTGTGATCCTGACCTGCGAGAACGACTTCGGGCACGACATCGGGAACGGAGGAGGGGTGTGAACATCCGGGGTATTACGCCGGGGCGCTCGCCCTCCGCGTCTGCGAAACTGGGGCGTCATAGGGATGGCTCACGGAATCCATGGTGTCAGAGGCCACGGCGTTCTTGCGGACAGGTGTTTCACCGTACGAACGCGGGGGAGGTCACTGACACGATGATCGGGTCGCGCGGCGGGGTCGTGTTGCCGAGAAAAAGCAGTCGGGTGGAGATATGCATCGCGGTGGCGGACCGGGCGAGGGGACGGGCGACCTGGGTCCGGAGTCTGCCCGCCGGGGCAGGCACCGGCGCCGGCGGAGCGAGGACCCGACCTCGGGATCGCCGGGCACTCAAGGCGCTCCGGGGGCCTCGGACCCTGCCGGGGAACCGGTCACCGGAGGCGGGAGTGGCCGGTTGGGGGTGACGTACAAGTACTTCGGCGCGCCCGACGGCGCCACGGCGGCCCGCGTCCCGATCTCGATGCGGCCCGAAGAGCTCGGCGGGGATGAGCTCGGCATGGGCGGGATGTTCACCAAGATCAAGCCGGAGACCATAGCCGCCATGGTCCTGACCGGCATCCAGGGCATGCCCCTGAACAAGGTGCCCCCGCTGGAGCTCGTGGTGCTGCACCCGGACTACGCGGTGGTCAAGCTGCCGATGACCGTCGTCGACCCGCTGCGCGGGATCGGCGAGGAGTCGGTCGGCGCGGCGGCCTTCATCTGGTCCACGGTCCCGGACCGCGGCGGCCCGCGTGACGCCTTCGACGTCTACCAGCTGCTGCACGAGTGGCAGGACTTCTCGGTACGCCTCCACGAGGCGGGCCACCAGCCGTACTGCCTGGTGTGGCCCTGAGCGTCTGACGGGGGCGGGGCTGGGCGGGGCGCTCAGGCCGGGTCGGGCGGTGCCGGGCAGGGACGTTCCGGGCGTCGGGGCCGTCGGGCAGGCGCTCAGGCCTGCTTCTCGGCGTCCTGCGCCGCCCGCGCCGCCTTCGCGCGCTCGGCCGCGAGTTCGCGGGCCGAGGCGAGCCGGTAGGGCACGTCGATGACGACGACGTTCTTCATGAACAGCAGCCGGGTCTTCAGCCGCAGCGCGCTCTGGTTGTGCAGCGGCTGCTCCCACCAGTGGCCCACCACGTACTCGGGGATGACCACCGAGATCACCGCGCCCTCCGTGCGCTCGGGCACCTCCCTGACGTGCCGCAGGACCGGCTGGACGATCGAGCGGTACGGGGAGCTGAGCACCCGCAGCGGTACGTCGATGCCGTGGGCCTCCCAGCTCGCGCGGAGCACCTCCGCCTCCGCCGGGTCCTCGGCGACGGTGACGGCCGTGAGCGAGGCGGGGCGCAGCGTCTTCGCGTAGGACAGGGCCCGGAGGCTGGGCGCGTTGACCGAGGCGACCAGGACGAGGACGTGGTTCCCGGCGAGGGCCTGGGGCCGTTCACCCGGGCCGACGGCGACCTCGGCGGCGACGGCGTCGTAGTGCCGCCGGACCCCCTTCATCCCGGCGTAGAGCACCGGCATCGCGATGACGACGAGCCAGGCGCCGTGGGTGAACTTGGTGATGAGGACGATGACGAGGACGACCGCCGTGAGGCAGGCGCCGAAGGCGTTGATCGCGAGCCGGCGGTGGATGTTGTGGCGGTCGGCCGCCCCGGCGGGCGTGGCGAGTTCTCGCCGCCAGTGCTTGACCATGCCGGCCTGGGAAAGGGTGAAGGAGACGAAGACGCCGAGGATGTACAGCTGGATGAGGCGGGTCAGCTGCGCGTCGAAGGCGACGATCAGGACGATCGCGGCGAGGGCGAGGAGGACGATGCCGTTGGAGTAGACGAGCCGGTCGCCGCGGTGGAAGAGCTGGCGGGGCGCGTACCGGTCGCGGCCGAGGACGGAGGCGAGCATGGGGAAGCCGTTGAAGGCGGTGTTGGCGGCCAGGATGAGGACGCCCGCGGTGACGGCCTGGAGCACGTAGAAGAGGATGTGCCAGTCGCCGAAGGTGGCCCGTCCGATCTGCGCGAGCGCGGTGGACATCGGGGTTCCGGGGGCGAGTCCGAGTTCGGTGGGGTCCTCGGCGACGTGGACCTCGTAGACCATGGCGAGCACGGTGATCCCGAAGAACATGGTCACCGAGAGCCCGCCCATGATCGCGAGCGTCATGGCGGCGTTGCGGCTCTTCGGCTTGGCGAACGCGGGCACGCCGTTGCTGACGGCCTCGACACCGGTGAGCGCGGTGCAGCCGGAGGCGAAGGCGCGCAGCGCGAGGAACACGAGCGCGATCCCCGAGTAGGTGGAGACCGCGTGGACGGGCAGCTCGGCGGACTCGGCGCGGATCGTCGCCCCGGTCGCCATCCGGACCGCGGCCACCGCGAACATCAGGTAGATGACGGCGATGAAGGCGTAGGTGGGGACGGCGAACCAGCGTCCCGACTCGCGTACCCCGCGCAGGTTCATCCAGGCGAGCACGGCGACGAAGAACACCGACATGGCGACGGCGTGCCCGTCGAGCGAGGGGACGGCCGAGGTGATGGCGGCGACCCCGGAGACGACGGAGACGGCGACGGTCATCACGTAGTCGATGAGCAGCGCGGAGGCGGCGGTGAGCGCGGCGGGCTGCCCGAGGTTCTCGGCGGAGACGACATAGGCTCCGCCGCCGCCCGGGTAGGCGTAGCAGGTCTGCCGGTAGGAGGCGACGACGACCAGGAGCAGGATCACGATGCCGACCGCCGCGTACCAGGCCAGATGGAGTACGGCGAGCCCGCCCAGGGCCAGGATCAGCAGGATCTCCTCGGTGGCGTACGCGACCGAGGAGAGCGGGTCGCTGCAGAAGATCGGCAGGGCGACCCGCTTCGGCAGCAGGGTCTCCCCCAGCCGGCCGCTGTCCAACGGACGACCTACGAGCAGGCGTTTCGCCGCACTTCCAGCTCTCATAAGTGCTGAAGTTAGGACGAATGGTATGTAATGCGCGGAAGCCGCGCCCGGTGGGAGCTCCGTACGCCTTGCGGGAGCCCCCGTACGAGGAAGGACCTGCCGCGTGAGCGGAGCACGAGGAGCACGAGGAGTACGGATGGCCGGCGAGCCCATGCAGATCGCCGAGGTCGCCGCACGGACCGAACTGTCCCTGCGCACGATCCGGCAGTACGAGGACAACGGCCTGGTCGTGCCGTCGGCGGCCTCGCCGGGCGGCTTCCCGCTCTACACCGACGCGGACGTCTCCCGGCTGATGGTGGTCCGCCGCATGAAGCCGCTCGGCTTCACCCTCGACGAGACGCGCGAACTCCTCACGGCCGTCGACCGGCTGGCCGCCGAGCGCGCGGGCACCGAGACCGAGCTCGAACCGGACGAGCGGGCCACGCTGGTGGCCCGCGTCCAGGGGTACGAGCGGGCCGCGGCGGAACGGGTCGCCGAACTGCGCGCCCAGCTCTCCCGCGCGGAGGAATTCGCCGAATCCCTCCGCCACACCCGCCTCACGGCGACCCCGGCCTGACCGCCGGCGACCCCGTTCAGTCGGCGAGGGCCGCGGTCAGGGTGCGGAAGAAGGCCGCGTAGGCGGCCGGGCTCGGCGAGGTCTCCGGGTTCCAGGGGGTGAACCGGACGCCGGACAGGGCCGCCCCGTCCGGCACCGTGGCGTGCGCCCGGCTGTCGAAGAGGACCAGGTCGGGGCGGAGCTCGGCGGCACGGCCCCAGTCGCCGGTGAGCCAGTTGGCTCCCGGCCCGGGGCCCGGGTCGACGAGCCGGACGCCGAGCTCGGCGAGCCGCGCCAGTTCGGGCCAGGCGAGCGGCCTGGCCAGGTGCACCTGGTCGGGACCGGCCCCGGAGAGGGCGAGGACCCCGAGCCGGGTCCGCGCGGCGACCTCCCGGAGCGCGTCCTCGGCGGCCCGGAGGCCGGCCGGGGAACCCCCGGCGGCCGAGGGGGCGGACGGCTCGCCCGGCGTCGCGCCCAGGCTCGTCGCCAGCGCGGCGAAGCGGTCGAGGATCGCCGGCAGGGTGAGCTCGTTGCCGACGGAGAGCGCGACGAGCGGGACACCGAGCCGCTCGGCGACGGCCTCGTCGAGCGCGTAGGGGCTCTTCCCGTCGTAGGTCACGTCCACGATCACGTCCGGCCGCAGCTCCCGCAGCCGGTCCTCGACCGGCCCCCGGCCGGGCCCGAGGTACGTCACCCCGGCCGCGCGCAGGCCGCCCTCCTTCGCCGGGTCGAGGACCGCGCCGTCGTGCCCGGAGCCGTACACCGCGACCGGCGTCACCCCCAGGTCGCAGAGGGCCGCCCCGGCCCGTACGTACGCGACGACCCGACGCGGCACGCGGGCCGCCCCCAGCTCCGTACCCCTGTCGTCCGTGAATCCCCATGCCTGCGTCCCGGACATACGGCTGCTCCCTCCCCGGCCGGAATGTGCCTCTTCCGCCACCTTGGAGGGGTTGCCCGGCCCGCACAAGAGGGCCTGGAGCCACGGCCGGCCACCGGAACGAACCGGTCCGGGACCAAGGTCCCGGACCCCCCTGCCGAAAGTCCCCCAGGGTGGTGTTAACTGAACAGGTCGGGAGGAAGCAGTAGGAATCGTCGGTGCCGTCGTGCCCGCGCGCCACCTGCCGGGGCGCGCCGCGTACGGCCGGCCCTCACGCTCTGGAGTGAGCCATGTCCTTGCCCGGCCAGTTCTCCGACCCCCGTGTCCTCACGCTCTTCGGCCTGCTCGCCGTGTCGACCGTGGTGTGGCTGTCGCTCGGCCTGCGCGCCCGGACCCGCCGCGAGCGGGCGCACGCCCCGCTGGAGCGGGTGTGGCACCCGCAGGAGTCGGTGCCCCTGACACCCGCGGAGGAGCACGCCTTCGGCCAGGTCGTGTCGCGACTCTCCCAGGGCTCGCCGGGCCGACTGCGCTGAGGGGCGGGCCACCGCCTCGGCCGGGAGCGCTGAGCAGTGGGCGCCTCAGGCCCGCCAGGCGCGCGGGTCGCGGCCCGTCGTCGCGAGCAGCCGCGCGAAGGCATCGGCGTCGGCGTCCTCGGGCAGGTCGACGACGGCACCGAAGACACCCATCTGCCGGGCCATGGGGGCCATCCGCTCCACCTCGTCGGCGAGCCCGGCGACGACCGCCGGGTCGGGTGCGAAGCTCCGCCCGGTGGCACGGGCCAGGTCCCAGGCGTGCACCGTGAGGTCGAGCAGCACCATGGAGCCGACGGTGCGCGCGGGCAGCCCCATCCCGCCGGTGGTGCCCTCCTCGGCACCCGGCGCCGACCACGCCTCGACCAGCTTCCCGGTCTCGGCCTCGAACCGGTCCCGCCAGTCGGGGTCGGCGAGCCGGTCGGCCGTGTAGGAGAGGTCGGCGGGCTGCTTGGCGGCGAGGGCCTGGAAGTTCAGGACGACGCCGAAGAGGTGGTTCAGCAGGGCGCGCACGTCGTACTCGGCGCAGGGCGTGGGCGCGGTGAGGGACGCGTCGGCGGTGCCCCTGACCAGGGGCGTGGCCTGCGCGGCGGCGCTGCGGAGCATGTCACCGATGCGGGGCGGGGACTCGTTCGTCATGGGAGCGACGCTAGGAGAGCCTGCCCACCCCGGTCTTGAAGAAACACGCCAGGCCACAGATGTGTCCGCGCCTAGCATCGGAGCATGTCCGACTCCGTTCCCCGCCGGGACACCCGGGGCATCGTCGACCCCGCCGAACTGCTCTCCCGGGTCCGGTTCCGCCGGCACGCCCCGGCGGCGGAACTGCGCCCGTATCTGGAGCACTACTGGCTGATCGACTGGGAGCTGCCGGAGCCGTACGCGAGCCATGTCGTCCCGCATCCGTCGGTGAACGTCGTCTTCCAGCGGTACGGGCCGCTGGGCGCGCCCGCGTCGGCGGCGCACGCGTCCGCCGAGGTCTCGGGGATCGGGCTCGGCCTTGCCACCCACAAGCTGACGGAGACGGGCCGGGTCTGCGGGATCCAGTTCCGGCCGGGCGGCTTCCGCCCCTTCGCGCCCGGGTGGCCGGTGTCGACCTGGACGGGCCGCCGGGTCCCCCTCCCCGAGGTGTTCCCCGACACGGGCGGGGGCGGCGCGGCGGCTACGAGCGGGGGTGGCTCGGCGGCTATGAGCGGGGGCGGCGCGGCGGTTACGAGCGGGGGCGGCGCGGCGGGCACCTCCGCCGACCTGATGTCCGCCGTCCTGTCCCCGGGGACCGACCACGCGCGCGTGGCGGCGCTGGACGCCTTCCTGCTGGCCCACGGCCCCGCGCCCGACCCGGCCGCCGACCGGGCCATGGAGCTGGTGGACCTGGTCCGCGGCGACCGTTCGGTCCGCAGGGTGTCCCAGCTCGCCGCGGCTTCGGGCCTGTCGGCGCGCTCGCTCCAGCGGCTCTTCGCGGCCGAGGTGGGCGTCGGCCCCAAGTGGGTGATCCTGCGCTATCGCATCCACGAGGCCCTGGAGCGCGCCGAGGCCGCCGGGGCGGCGGGCGCCCCGGACTGGGCGGCGCTGGCGGCCGAGCTGGGCTACAGCGACCAGGCCCATCTCGTACGGGACTTCACGGCGACGATCGGGGTGCCGCCGACGGCCTACGCCCGGGGGCTGTCACTGCCCTGATCTACCGTTCGGACATGACTGACGACGCCACCTCGCCCGTGCTCTCCCCCGCGTCCTCGCCCGTGCGGCTGGAAGCCTGGTCCGAGGCCGACGCGGACCTGCTGCGCGCGCTGAACGCGCCGGAGCTGATGGAGCACCTCGGCGGCCCCGAGACCGAGGAACAGCTCGCCAAGCGGCACCGGAGATATGTGGACCTGAGCGCCGACGACCCGGGCAGGGGGCGGATGTTCCGGATCGTGCTGCTGCCGGAGGAGGCCGTGGTGGGCAGCATCGGCTTCTGGGAGCACACCGAGGACGACGGCCCGGTGTACGAGACCGGGTGGTCGGTGCTGCCGGGCTTCCAGGGCCGGGGCGTGGCGACGGCCGCCACGCGCGCGGTGGCCGCGGAGGCCCGGGCGGCGGGCCTTCACCGCTTCCTGCACGCGTACCCGTCCACGGGGAACGCCGCGTCGAACGCGGTGTGCCGCAAGGCCGGGTTCGCGCTGCTCGGCGAGCGGGACTTCGAGTACCCGCCGGGGCACGCGCTGCGCTGCAACGACTGGCGGCTCGACCTGACGGCCCCCTGACGCGGCCCGGCGGGCCGGATCAGGAGGCGTCCTCCGGTGCGGTGAGCGGCCGGGTGAAGTGGAAGGCGACGATGTCGAAGCGCTCACGCAGATAGAAGCGGTGGGCTCCGGTGCGGTGGGTGCCGGAGTCGAGGTTGAGCTCGTGGCAGCCGGCGGCGCGGGCGTGGCCCTCCAGGTGGGCGATGAGCGCGTGGCCGACCCCGGTGGAGCGGACGGCGGCGGCGGTCACCAGGTCGTCGACGTAGAGCTTGCGCAGGGAGCTGGTGTTGTTGATGATCCGCCAGCCGGCCGCGCCGACGCAGCGGCCGTCGTCCCCGTAGGCCGCGCTGAAGCGCAGGCCCTGCGGGTGGCCGGCCTCGTACACCTCGCGGAAGAGCTCCGGGGTGAGGTGAGGGCGGAGTTCGCGGAGGACGGGCAGGAGGTCGTTCTCCAGCCGGGGGTCGCCGGGATCGAGGTCGGTGATCTTCATGCCGGGACCGTACCTCAGGGTTTTATCCGGGTTGACGGGGATGGCACGCGCCGGGATATTTATCTGCGTGACGCAGATGATGCGCCACGCAAGGGAAGGCGGGACCGACCCGCCCACCGAAAGGACACCTCTCATGACCGTTCTCGTCACCGGCAGCCGTGGCCGCGTCGCCTCCACCCTTCTCGGACTCCTCGACGCCGCGGGCGTCAAGGCCAGGGCCGCCTCCAAGAACCCGGCGGACCTCTCGCCACCGCCCGGGACCGACACCGTGCGCTGCGACCTCACCGACCCGGACACCTTCGACACCGCCCTGGCCGGCGTCGAGTCCGTCTTCCTGTACGCCGAGGCGAGCCACGGAGAAGCCTTCGCCGACCGGGCCCGGGCCGCCGGCGTCGAGCACGTCGTCCTGCTCTCCTCAAGCTCCGTCCTCGCGCCGGACGCCGCCGACCACCCGATCGCCGCCTCCCACCTCGCGGCCGAGCGCGCCCTCTCCGCCGCCGCGGACGCCGGGCACTTCGAGGCCACCCACCTCCAGCCGGGCGCCTTCGCCACGAACGCCCTGCAGTGGGCCCCCTCGCTCCGGGACGGACGCGGCCCCGCCCTGCCCCACCCGCACTCCTCCGGCGACCCCATCCATGAGCGCGACGTGGCCGAGGCCGCGTTCGCGGTGCTCACCGAACCCCGGCTGCGCGGCTCCTCGTATCTGCTGACCGGACCCGAGTCGCTGACCTTCGTCGAGCAGCTGGCGGTCCTCGCCGAGGCGACCGGGCGGCCCGCGCCGCACACCGTCGTGACCCCCGAGGAGTGGAAGCGGTCGGTCTCCGCCTTCCTGCCCGAGGTGTTCGCCGACGCGCTGCTGTCGCACTGGGCCGCGCACGAGGGCCGTCCCGCCCCGCTGACCCGCACGGTCGAGGAGCTGACCGGCCACCCGGCCCGCACCTTCGCCACCTGGGCCGCCGACCACGCCGAGGCCTTCCTGCCCCGCCCCTGACCCGACGGGCCGACGGGCCGACAGGCCGACAGGCCGACAGGCCGGTCGGGTGGCCGCCGTCCGGTGGAGCGCGCACCGACCGGCCGTCGGCCGCCCGCGGCACGCTCGCCGGCGGCGGCGAAATCCCTGGCCGCCCGTCCCGCCCCGATGCGATCCTGTCCCCGTGAACGGACCGGAGATCCACATCAGTTTCGCCCCCGGCCTGGCGCTCTTCGTCTCGGCGGAGCGGCGCACCGGCCGGACGGCCGTGACCACCGACGGCGCCTCCTCGCTGGGCCATGTCGTGGAGTCACTGGGCGTGCCGCTCACCGAGGCCGGAAGGCTCCTGGTCGACGGGCGGCCCGTCGACGCCTCGCACGTTCCCGCCGCGGGCGAGACGGTCGAGGTGGAAGGCGTCGCCCGCCCCCAGCCGGTGCGGGCCGGGGCGCCCCTCCGGTTCCTGCTCGACGTGCACCTCGGCACGCTGGCCCGGCGACTGCGCCTGCTCGGGGTGGACGCGGCGTACGAGAGCGAGGACATCGGCGACCCCGCCCTCGCCGCGCTCTCCGCGCGGGAGCGGCGCGTCATGCTCTCCCGGGACCGCGGGCTGCTGCGCCGCCGCGAACTGTGGGCGGGCGCCTACATCTACAGCGACCGCCCGGAGGACCAGCTCCGCGACGTCCTCGAGCGCTTCGCGCCGCCGCTCGCACCCTGGACGCGGTGCACCGCGTGCAACGGCGAGCTGAGCGGCGCCGACAAGGACGCGGTGCGCGAGCGCCTGGAGCGGGGCACGGAGAAGACGTACGACGTGTTCGCGGAGTGCGTGGAGTGCGGCCGGGTCTACTGGCGGGGCGCGCACCACGCCCGCCTGGAGGCCATCGTCACCGACGCGGTACGGGAGTTCGGCGGCACCACCACCGTCTGACACCCGGCTGCGGCCCGCCTCCGGCCGGTCCGGCCCCGTTCCGGCCTCGGGCCCGCCGTGGCGCCGGTCAGGCCAGGTCGCCGCCGCGCAGGCGCTCGATCTGGGCGTTGCTGACCTCGACGGTGCGCCGCATATGGGCGGTGAGCAGCGCGATCTCGGCGTCGCTGTACACGTCGAACATCGTGCCCCAGGTGCCGTTGAGCTTGCGCCACAGGTCGCCGAGCTCCGCGATCCGCTCGGGCACGAGGGCCACCAGGACCCGGCGCCGGTCCTCGGCGTCCCGTTCACGCGTCACGTACCCGGCCCGTTCGAGGCGGTCGACGAGCCGGGTCGCCGAGCCCGTGGTGAGCCCGGTCAGTTCGGCGACCCGCCCGGTGGTCACCGGCCGCTCCTCGAGGCTGAGCAGGCTCAGGCACTGCACGTCGGTCGGGTGGAGCCCCAGATGATCGGCGACGGCCTGGTTGAACAGGGCGTAGGCGGCCATGTAGCGGCGGGCCTCCCCGAACAGCTCGGACATCAGCGCCTCGCGCCGGGCGGATTTCTTCTGCGGCATGCAGAGATTGTACGGAGCAGACACCCCTACGGGGTCTCGGCGGTGAGGTAGCGCTGCACCGTCGGGGACAGCCAGGCCACGATCTCCTCGGGCGTCATCTCGACGGCCGGGGGGAACCGCAGGACGTAGCGGCTGAGCGCCATGCCGAGGATCTGGGACGCGACGAGCGCGGCCCGCTGCGGAGCCTCCGCCGGATCGGGGCAGACGCCCCGGGTGACGGGTCCGAGCTGCGCGGCGAAGATCTCCCGCATCCGCTCGGCCCCGGCCTCGTTGGTGACCGCGACCCGCAGCATCCCGGTGAGGACGTCGTCCCGCTCCCAGCGCTCCAGGAAGTGGCCGACCAGGACGGCACCGATGTGCTGGGCCGGCAGTCCGCCCAGCTCGGGCAGGTCGACCTCGATCTCCGAAGCCGCCGCGAACAGGCCCTCCTTGTTGCCGTAGTAGCGCATGACCATCGACGGATCGATCCCCGCGTCACGGGCGATGGCCCGGATGGTGGCGCGTTCGTACCCGTCGGTGGCGAAGCGCTCCCGGGCGGCCTCCAGGATGGCGGCCCTGGTGGCGTCGGAGCGGCGTGCGGTCGTCATGTCAACGACTGTAGGCCAACAGTCGTTGACATTCCATCCGAGCCGCGCCTACAGTTGCCAACAAGCGTTGACCAACAACCGTTGGCCAACGACCGTGGGCATCCTGGAGGCAGCCATGAGCACCAAGGGAACGACCGACACACAGGTACTCGTCATCGGCTCGGGCCCCACCGGCCTGCTCCTCGCCGGCGACCTCGCCGCCGCCGGAATCGACGTCACCCTCGTCGAGCGCCGCCCGCACGGCCTGGCCAACATGACCCGCGCCTTCGGCGTCCACGCCCGCACCCTGGAGCAGCTCGACGCCCGCGACCTCGCGGACGAGCTCGTCGCCACCGGCACGCCCCTCGGCAGCGCCCGGCTCTTCGGCCGCGCGGACCTCGACCTGACCCGCCTCCCCAGCCGCTTCAACCACCTGCTCGTCACCCCGCAGTACGAGGTGGAGCGCCTCCTGGAGCGCCGGGCGGTGACCGCCGGAGTCACCTTCCGGTACGGGACGGAGCTGCGCACCCTGAGCCAGGACGCCGACACGGTCACGGCCGAGTTCACCGACGCCGACGGGACCCCGCTCACCCTCACCGCCCGCCACCTGGTGGGCGCGGACGGCGTCCGCAGCACGGTCCGTTCCGCCCTCGGCCTGCCCTTCCCCGGCGGCTCCGTCATCCGCTCCATCGTCCTCGCGGACGTCCGCCTCGCCGAGGAGCCGGCCGACTCCTTCAGTGTCAACGGCTCCGGGGACGCCTTCGCCTTCATCGCCCCGTTCGGCGACGGCTGGTTCCGGGTGATGGGCTGGAGCCGCACCCGCCAGGTCCCCGACACCGAACCCGTCGACCTGGAAGAGATCCGCGAGCTCACCCGCCGTGCCCTCGGCACCGACCTCGGCATGCACGACGCCCGCTGGATCTCCCGCTTCCACAGCGACGAGCGCCAGGCCCCCTCCTACCGGGTCGGCCGGGTCTTCCTCGCCGGGGACGCCGCCCACGTCCACTCCCCCGCCGGCGGCCAGGGCATGAACACCGGCCTCCAGGACGCGGCCAACCTCTCCTGGAAGCTCACCGCCGTACTGCGCGGCGACGCACCGGACCCCGAGGCGCTCCTCGACAGCTACCAGTCCGAGCGCCACCCGGTCGGCGCCATGGTGCTGCGCACCAGCGGCGCCCTGGTGCGCCTCGCGATGGCCCACACCCCGCTCACCCGCACCCTGCGCTCTCTCGCCGCCCGCTTCCTGAGCGCGGCGCGGCCGGCCGCCACCCGGGCCATGGGCATGATCAGCGGGATCGGCATCGCGTACGCGCCGCCGGCGGGTTCGGCCCGCCCGGCGGGCCGCCGCGCCCCGGACGCACGGCTGCGCGAGGGCCGGCTCTACGAGCTGCTGCGCGCGGGCGAGTTCGTCCTGATCGCCCCGGAGGGCAGGCCCCCGGCCCTTCCCGGCTCGGCGCCGGTCTCTCCCGACCGCCTCGTGCGGGCCACCTGGAGGGACCCGGCCCGCCGGACCTCGGTCCTGGTGCGCCCCGACGGCTATGTCCACTGGACGAGCAACTGACGCACCGGGCGGCCCGGCGCCGGCGCCTCAGAAGACGTACGGATCCCCCGTGGCGAGCACGAGGACGCGATGCCGGTCGTTCCTCGGGTTCCGGTCGGCCACGCCGTCCCGCCAGGCCGTGGTGATGTCCACGGTCAGCTCGTCCGGGTGGCCGGCCGTCCGGAGGTCGAGCGCCAGCTCACCGACGCCCCCCGTGGCCTTCAGTTCGCCCGTCCGGCAGGACACCACCCGGTCGCTGCTCCACAGGCAGGCCGGCGGGAGGTCGAAGCCGCCCGCCATCGGCACGGAGAAGGCGAGCCGGACCGTCGCCTCGGCGACATCGGTGGGACCGAGGTTCTCGCTGACCAGCCAGACGCCGACCCGTCCGTCCCAGAGCGAGACTTGCCCATGATGAGCAAGATCCGCCTCGCCCCCGACCTCGGACCCCACGCCACCGCCGACCCCGACCTCAGGCCCCACGCCACCCTCGGCCCCGACCCCGACCCCGGCCGAGGGCTCCAGGGACTCCAGGGCTCGCGCGGGTCCGACCACCGGCCCCACGGCCCCGGCAACCCCGCCCGCACCCATCACCACCGTGGCCGCGAGAGCGACCCCGAGCACACCCTTCCGCAATCCACGCATAAGCCCAAAATACTCACAGATCAGCCTATCTTCTGACATCCCGTCAGCCAGCGTGTCCCATGGCAGGGTTCCCTCATGCTCACCGCCCGCTCCATCGCCCTCTTCGTCCTCGCCGCCCTCTTCGAGATCGGCGGCGCCTGGCTCGTCTGGCAAGGCGTCCGCGAGCACCGCGGCTGGATCTGGATCGGCACCGGCGTCCTCGCCCTCGGCGTCTACGGCTTCGTGGCCACCCTCCAGCCCGACGCCGAGTTCGGCCGGGTCCTCGCCGCGTACGGCGGAGTGTTCGTCGCCGGATCCATCGCCTGGGGCATGGCGGCCGACGGCTACCGCCCCGACCGCTGGGACGTCATCGGGGCGCTGGTCTGCCTCGCCGGCATGGCCGTGATCATGTACGCCCCACGAGGCCGCTGACCCGCGCCGCCTATCCTGGCCGGGCGATCGACGTAATCGACCACCTGCGCGAGGAGCACCACGTCATGACTGCCCCCGGTACCCCCATCGCCGTCATCACCGGAGCGAGCAGCGGCATCGGCGCCGCCACGGCCAGGCAGCTGGCCGCCGCCGGGTACCGCGTGGTTCTCACCGCCCGGCGCAAGGACCGCATCGAGGAACTGGCCGCCGAGATCAACGCGGCCGGCCACCAGGCCACCGCGTACGCGCTCGACGTCACCGACCGCGCCGCCGTCGACGAGTTCGCCACCGCCTTCCGCAGCCTCGCCGTCCTCGTCAACAACGCCGGCGGAGCCCTCGGCGCCGACCCCGTCGCCACCGGCGACCCTGCCGACTGGCGCCAGATGTACGAGGTCAACGTCATCGGCACGCTGAACGTGACCCAGGCCCTGCTGCCGGCCCTCACCGCGAGCGGCGACGGCACGGTCGTCGTCCTCTCCTCGACCGCCGGCCACGCGACCTACGAGGGCGGCGCCGGCTACGTCGCCGCCAAGAACGGCGCCCGCGTCCTCGCCGAGACCCTCCGCCTGGAGATCGTCGGCACCCCGGTCCGCGTGATCGAGATCGCCCCCGGCATGGTCAAGACGGAGGAGTTCGCCACCACCCGCTTCCGCGGCGACACCGACAAGGCCGCCAAGGTCTACGCGGGCGTGGCCGAGCCGCTCACGGCCGACGATGTCGCCGACACCATCACCTGGGCCTGCACCCGCCCCCCGCACGTCAACATCGACCTCCTGGTCGTCCGCCCCCGGGCCCAGGCCTCCAACACCAAGGTCCACCGCGAGCTCTGACGCCACGGCGGCAGGTTCGGGCCAACGGGGGCATCACGGGTGTATCGGGGCTGATCAGGGCTGATCGGGGCGTATCGAAAAACACATACGCCACCGCAACAGCCGTCCGGCTTGGGTAGCACTGCCGGTTCGTCGACCAGAGGGGGCCCGTGATCATGGACTCGGATTCCGTAGGTGGTGTCGACCGGCGGCGGCTGCTGGGGTGGGGCGGCCTGTCGGCCGCCGGGATGGTGTCGGCGGGCGCGCCGCTGCTGGGCGCCCGGCCCGCCCGCGCCGACGCGGCCCCGACCGGTTCCGGCGTCCCGGCGGACACCCGGCCCGGCGGGGCCTACGACCGGTACATGGCGAAGCTGGCCGCCGAGGGCAGGTTCTCCGGCGTGGTGCTGCTGTCGCACCGGGGCCGGACGGTGCTGTCCCGCTGCTACGGCATGGCCGACGAGGAGAGGGGCGTCCCCAACGGTGAGCACACCGCGTTCAGTCTCAACTCGGCGGGCAAGCCGTTCCACGCGGTGGCCATCCTGCAGCTGGCGCAGCGTGGCCTGCTGCGGCTGTCGGACACGGTGGGCACGCACCTGACGGGGTACGCCAGGGAGATCGCCGAGCAGGTCACCATCCACCACCTGCTCACCGGCACCTCCGGGATGAGAACCCCGGACGAGGACGTGCAGCGCGTCTTCCAGAGCCGGAAGGAGGTGCACGAGTTCTACGAGCGGTGGGCCCGGCAGGCGACGCCGGAGGCCCCTCCCGGCACGCCCAGCAGCCACTCCGGCGCCGAGGTCGCCATTCCCGCGCAGATCATCGAGGCCGTGACCGGCCAGAGCTACTGGGACTACGTCCAGGAGAACATCTTCGAACGCTGCGGCATGGACGGTTCGGGGTTCTACACCAGGCCGCAGTGGCTCACCGACCGGCGCATCGCGCACCCGTACATGGCGCTGACCGACGGCGGTCACGTGGACGCGGTCCGCCACCTGGACCAGGGCAGCTCAGACCCGTATGTCCTGGGCAAGAACCCGGGCCGCGCCTTCATCGACGCCCCGGGGGACGGCGGCTTCGCCACCGCGCCGGATCTGGTCCGGTTCGCGCGTGCGCTGGGCGACGGCACACTCCTTGACCGGCACTACGCCGAACTGTTCACCGGGCCCAAGATCCCCCTGGCCCCCGAGGGGGGCGGCCTGGCCCGCCGGGCAGCCCCCGCCGACGCGTCGTTCGGGGCCTACCAGATGCCGGTCGGCCTCGTCGGCGGCCAGTGGGTGTGGGGCCGCGCCGGCGCCAACCCCGGCGTCGGAGCCGGCTGGACCATCTATCCCGACACCGGCTGGGTCGGCGTCATCCTCACCAACCGCGACGGCGCGCCGCTGTGGGAGATCCTCGAGCAGGAGACCCGGGCCGTCATCGGCCCGGGTCGAGGTGCGGGCACCGCTGACCGATACGCGTCCGGTCAGCTCCGAAGCTCGCGCTGACTCGCTCGCTCGGACAGCGACCGTTTACGCGGCGGAGGTGAGTTCGGCGCGGCCGAACAGCAGCGCGTGGCCGGTGGGGAGCTGGTGGAGGATGCGGGTGATGAGGTCGGGGCCGGCGTAGGCGGCGACGGCCGCGAAGACGGAGCCGGTGTCCCAGCGGGTGGTGGCCAGGGAGGCGCCGGAGCGGGCGGCGAGGTCCTTGACGAAGGCCCACCCGGTCAGCGGCTGGGGGTCGGGGATCTGTGCGGTCAGGACACGTGCGGCTTCCAGCGGCAGGCAGGCGGCGAGGTCGACGCGTTCGTCGCCGGTCAGCTGGCGTCCCAGCCCCCCGAGGACCAGGCGGACGGCTTCCTCGGCTCTCTCGAGGGTGGGGTAGGCGCCTTCGTAGCGGACCTTCTCCAGCATCTGCTCATACGCCGTCGAGTACGCCTGCTGGTGCTGAGCCGGTACGCGCACGTCGGTGATCACTGCAGTGCATGCCTTTCGTAGAGCGGTGCGGGTGTGGGGCACCGGGGGAGGGTCAGGTGGGCTGGGGCCGGCCGAAGAGGAGGTCGTAGCCGGCGGGGAGCTGGAGCAGGATCTGCCCCAGCAGGTCCTCGTCGGCCGTGTCGGCGACCGTGGACAGCACGGCGCTGACGTCCCAGGTCGCGGTCTGCGCGGTGGCGCCCTCGATCCATGCCGCGGTCGCCCGCACGAACCGCTCCGGGGGCAGCGGTTCGGCGCTCTGCAGCGGGTTGAGCAGGATCAGGGCGAATTCGTCCGGGAGACGTGCCGCGAGCTGGGCACGAACCTCGCCGACCAGATGCGCGCCGAGCAGGGCGAGCACCACACGGGCCGCTCGCTCGGCTTCCTTCACGGTGCCGTACTCGCCGCGCTCCTTCACCTGGTCGAGGAACGCTTCGCGTCGCAGAGTCATCTCGCAGCCACCCCTTCTGTTCTTCGGCCTGCCCAGGGGGTGCGGAGGACGGGTGAGGGGGAGATCAGGCGCCCGTCCTCCGCACCTGTCCGGCCGGTGTCAGCCGGAGATCTGCTTGGGGCCGGTCCCGACGCCGATGGAGATCTTGCGGGGCTTGGCACGCTCGGCGATCGGGATCCGCAGGGTCAGCACGCCCGCGTCGTAATCGGCCTTGATGTGCTCGGTGTCGAGGCTGTCGGCGAGCACGATCTGGCGGGAGAAGACGCCCAGCGGCCGCTCGGACAGCTCCATCTGCACGTCGTCGGCCTTCGTCACCGGCCGGCGCTCGGCCTTGACCGTCAGCATGTTCCGCTCGACGTCGATGTCGATCGCGTCGGCGCTGACGCCGGGGAGGTCGAAGGCCACCACGTACTCGTCGCCCTCGCGGTAGGCGTCCATCGGCATCGCCGACGGCTTCGACCAGGTGCCCGGGCCCATCAGCTGCTGCGCCAGCCGGTCCAGCTCACGGAAGGGGTCAGTGCGCATCAACATCGTGAAAACACCTCCAGCAGGTTCAGGCAGTTACTGCCAATGCGCCTCACTGACACCGTTGTAACATGTCATCCAATGGATGACAAACACGATGTCGTCCGGACGATGACACCCGAGGGAGGCGCCGTGACGGCACCCGACCAGCCGGTCTCCACCGACGCCGACGCCCACAGCCCGGCGTCGTTCCTCGCCGCCGCGGCGGCCCTGAAAGCCATCGACCACGCCCTGCGCGACGCCCAGCACGAGACCCCCGACGCCCTCGGCGCCGGGCCGGCCCCGGAGCAGGCCCTCGCCTCGCTGATGCTGCTGCGGCAGGTGCGCGAGCGGCTCGCCGGATGGGAGACCGGCCTGATCGAGACGGCCCGGGACGCGGGCGCCAGCTGGGCCGACCTCGCCTCTCCCCTGGGTGTCGCCAGCCGCCAGGCCGCCGAGCGCCGCTATCTGCGCGGCCGCCCCGGCCCGGCCGGGTCCACCGGCGAACAGCGCGTGACGGCCACCCGTCAGGCCCGGGCCGCCGACCGCAACACCGCCACCTGGGCCCGCCGCAACGCGGCCGACCTGCGCCGCCTCGCCGGCCAGATCACCGCCCTCACCGACCTTCCCCCCGCCGCCCGCCGCCCGCTCCATGAGCTCCACGCGGCCCTCGCCCACGACGACCCCGCCGACCTCATCGCCCCCCTGACCGCCACCCGCCCCCACCTGTCCGCCGCCCACCCCGACCTCGCCGCCCGGCTCGACACCCTCACTTCCCCCTGACCCCGCCCGGAGCCCTGAACCAAGCCCGAACGGCCCCGGCAGGATCTGCCGGGGCCGTTCGACGGGCGTGCTGTTCGGTGCGCGTGCGGGCGCGGTCCTCAGCCCTTCACGCAGATGACCTGCTTCAGCTTGGCGACGACCTCCACCAGGTCCCGCTGCTGGTCGATGACCTTCTCGATCGGCTTGTAGGCCCCCGGGATCTCGTCCACGACACCGGAGTCCTTGCGGCACTCCACGCCCCGCGTCTGCTCCTCCAGGTCGCGCGTCGAGAAGCGCCGCTTCGCCGCGCTCCGGCTCATCTTCCGGCCCGCGCCGTGCGAGGCCGAGTTGAAGGAGGCCTCGTTCCCCAGGCCCTTCACGATGTACGAGCCGGTGCCCATCGAGCCCGGGATGATCCCGAACTCCCCGGAGCCGGCCCGGATCGCCCCCTTCCGGGTGACCAGCAGGTCCATGCCCTCGTACCGCTCCTCCGCCACGTAGTTGTGGTGGCAGGAGATCACCTGGTCGAAGGTCACCCGGGCCTTGCGGAACTCCCGGCGGACGACCTCCTGGAAGAGCGCCATCATGATCGCGCGGTTGTACTTCGCGTACTCCTGCGCCCAGAACAGGTCGTTCCGGTAGGCCGCCATCTGCGGGGTGTCCGCGACGAACACCGCCAGGTCACGGTCGACGAGCCCCTGGTTGTGCGGCAGCTTCTGCGCCTCGCCGATGTGGTGCTCGGCGAGCTCCTTGCCGATGTTCCGGGAACCGGAGTGCAGCATCAGCCAGACCGAGCCCGACTCGTCGAGGCAGAACTCGATGAAGTGGTTGCCGCCCCCGAGCGTGCCCATCTGCTGGGCCGCCCGCTCCCGACGGAACTTGACCGCGTCCGCGACCCCGTCGAAGCGCGACCAGAAGTCGCCCCAGCCCGAGGTGGGGAACTGGTAGAGCCGGGCCGGGTCCACCTCCGTACGGTGCAGGCCGCGGCCCACCGGGATCGCCTGCTCGATCTTCGACCGGAGCCGGGACAGATCGCCCGGCAGGTCGTTCGCCGTCAGCGAGGACTTGACCGCCGACATCCCGCAGCCGATGTCCACACCGACCGCCGCCGGACAGACCGCCCCGCGCATCGCGATCACCGAACCGACCGTCGCACCCTTGCCGTAGTGCACGTCCGGCATCACGGCGAGGCCCTTGATCCACGGCAGCGTCGCCACGTTCTGCAGCTGCTGCATGGCACCGCCCTCCACCGTGGAGGGGTCGGTCCACATCCTGATGGGAACTTTCGCCCCAGGTACCTCTACGTACGACATACTTCCTCGATTCCCCCGAAAAGTCTGATAACGCAAAAACCGGAGCCAAAGCCCGTACAGGTGACAGCGGACCGGCATCAACAGCTGCGTGTGCGATAGACATTGTGTCCACCGGCCGGGTTCGCGCGGCAAACAGTTTTCGGGAAAGACTTCGGGAGAAGGGAGCCTGGGACCGTGCAGCGAAAGAGGTACGCCCCCGGCCGCACCGGGTCCGCAGCTCGTACCGCCGTCGTCCTCGCACTCGGCCTCGGCCTCGGGACCGGCCTGACCGGATGCTCCGCCGGCACCCCCGCCGACGACATCGCGGTCGACGCCAAGGCCGGCCCCGCCGCGCCCGTCGCACCCCCGGGCCGCTACCGCACCCTCTTCGAGCCCTGCGGCGCCGTCCCCCAGGCCACCCTCAAGGACCTGCTCCCGGGCGCCGCCGCACTCCCCGACGCCGAGCGCGACCGGGCCTACCGCGGCGCCGCCGCCGTGACGTACGACACCGACCGGCGCGTCGGCTGCAGCTGGAAGGCCGACTCCCCGGACACCTCGCACCGGCTCACGCTGGACATCGAGCGGGTGGTCTCGTACGACACCACCGTCAGCGACGCCGACCGCGCCCAGGAGGTGTACGTCCGCAAGCAGCTCGCCGCGGGCATCCCGGTGCCGCCGACCGCCCCGCCCACGACGGCCCCGACGCCGAGCACCCCGCCGGCGTCCGGGCAGACCCCGGGCAAGACCCCGCCTGGCACCGCCCCGACGCCCAAGGACCCGGAGGCCACGACGCCCCCCGGCACCACCCCCGCGGCCGGTGCGGCGGCCGGCTCCGGCGCCCCCACCGGCACCTCCCCCGCCGCGCCCGGCACCCCCGGCACCCCCGGCGCCACCGGCCTGGAACCCCGCGTCCTCGACGGACTCGGGGACATCGCCTACCTCGACGACGTCCTGAGCAAGGTCGGCGGGAGCGGCAAACAGCGCGCCGTGAGGGTGGTGTTCCGCACATCCAACGTCATCGTGACCGTCTCCTACCAGGAGCAGACCACCGGCTCCGCCGAGGCTCCCGACAGCGCGGAACTGCAGGAAAAGGCCCGGAATCTGGCCCGTCTGCTCGCCGAGCGCCTGGAGGAGTAGCCGCCCGCATCCGCTCCGTGAGCGGACGGCGACCACGTAACGTGTCGGCGTACCCGTGGCCCCACGCCGTGGCCGTACACGTGGCCGCCGGACCACCGGCCGGACCGTACGACAAGCGACTGAAGGAACCATGCAGCGAACAGCCCCGCGACTCACCCGCATACTCGCCTGCGCCGCCGTCCCGGTGATGCTCGTCGTCGCCGGCTGCTCCTCGGACTCCGGCGACAGCGGCTCCGGCGCCACGGGATCGAAGGACAAGGCCTCCGCTTCCGCGTCGGCCACCCCGTCGCCCTCCGCGACGACGAAGAAGGTCGAGCCCGCGAAGTTCGCGAAGCTGCCCGAGGCCTGCAAGGCGATCACCGCCAAGGAGACGGGCGCGCTCGTGCCCAAGGCGAAGAACAAGAACGGCACGCCGGCCCCGTCCACCGACCCGGCGAGCCGTGGCGGCTGCTCGTGGAACGGCCTCGACGACAAGGGCGTGAAGGGCTCTCAGTACCGCTGGCTCGACGTGTCCTTCTACCGCTACGACTCGGACGCGGCCCTCGGCAGCGGCCAGGAACGCGCGCAGGAGAACTTCGCCAAGGAGCTCGCCAAGATCGAGCAGACGCCGGGCGCCAAGCAGCCGGTCACCAAGTCGGTCAGCGGTGTCGGAGACGAGGCGAAGACCGTCGCGTACCAGCTGCGCAAGACCGACGAGGACTTCGTCTACGGCTCGGTCGTGGCGCGCACCGGCAACGTCCTGGTGCTGCTCTCGTACAACGGCGCCGGGTACGCGGGTGCGGAGACCCCGAGCGCCAAGAACGTCATGGACGGCGCCCTCACGGCGGCCAAGGAGGCCGTCGCCGCGGTCGCCGCAGCCAACAAGTAGTCACAAACCCGCGCACAGCGGCCCGTCCGCACGGAGCCCGTCCCTCCCCCGAGGGCCGGGCTCCGCACACATGTGCCACTCTGTGCGCGCGGGATGTCGTTTGACGGGAGGGGATCGCGGGTGGCCGCGATGCAGCTGACACGCACACACCGAATACTCATCGGCCTCGTCATCGCCGGTGCGCTGATCATCGCGGGGATCGGATTCGCGGGTTCGTACGCCGCCGTGCGCGAGCTCGCGATGAACAAGGGCTTCGGCACCTTCTCGTACTTCTTCCCGATCGGTATCGACGCGGGCATCTGTGTGCTGCTCGCCCTCGATCTGCTCCTCACCTGGCTGCGCATCCCGTTCCCGCTGCTGCGGCAGACCGCCTGGGTGCTGACGGCGGCGACGATCGCCTTCAACGGCGCGGCCGCCTGGCCCGACCCGCTGGGCGTCGGGATGCACGCGGTGATCCCGGTGCTGTTCGTCGTGGCCGTCGAGGCCGCGCGGCACGCCGTGGGCCGGATCGCGGACATCACGGCCGACAAGCACATGGAGGGCGTCCGGCTGACCCGCTGGCTGCTCTCCCCGGTGCCGACGTTCCGGCTGTGGCGCCGGATGAAGCTCTGGGAGCTGCGCTCGTACGAGCAGGTGATCAAGCTGGAGCAGGAGCGGCTGATCTATCAGGCGCGTCTGCAGGCCCGTTTCGGCCGTAGCTGGCGCCGGAAGGCGCCGGTGGAGGCGCTGATGCCGCTGCGTCTGGCGCGGTACGGCGTCCCGCTGGCGGAGACGGCCCCGGCGGGCCTGGCGGCGGCGGGCATCGAGCCGGCCCTGCTGCCCCCGCAGCCTCAGGGGGCCGTGCCCCTGCTGCCCGCGCAGTCCCCGCTGCAACCGGCGCCCCAGGGGGCTCTGCCGCAGCAGCTGCCGCAGGGTCAGGGCCAGGCGCCCGGACAGGGCCAGGCACCCGGACAGGAGCAGGGACAGGTCCAGGGCCAGGTGCCCGGCGGGCCGGTGAACCACGAGAGCCCGTGGTTCGACACGCAGCAGATCTCCTCGGAGACGTACGAGGGCACGTACAACCCCCAGATCGTGGAGGGCCTGGAGCCCACCCCGGTGCCGGTCCCGCAGGGGCCGGAGGACGTCCCGCCGCCGGGGCCTGAGGAGTTCGTCGAGTACCCCGAGTACGTGGAGGAGCAGCCGGAGCCCCTGGAGGTCGAGGAGTTCCGCGAGGTCGTCTACAAGCTGACCTGGGCGTACGCCGTGGAGCACGACCGGTTCCCGGAGGACGGGCAGCTGGCGGCCATGGTCGCCGACCACTACGGCGTCCAGCAGCTGCGCAACCCGGCCCTGCTCCAGCAGGTGATCCCCGGGATCCAGCAGCAGATCCAGCAGGACATGCAGGAGTACCGCACCCCCTGACGCCCACGGCGGGACGGGGAGACGTGAAAGGGCCGCCACCCGGCACCGGGTGGCGGCCCTTTCGTCGTGCTCAGCTCACTCGCGCGCTCACGCGCCGAGCAGCTTCCGCACCCGGTCCGCGCCCACGGCGAGCAGCAGGGTGGGCAGCCGCGGCCCGGTCTCCCGGCTGACCAGCAGCTTGTAGAGCAGGGCGAAGAAGGCGCGCTGCGCCAGCTTCAGCTCGGGCGTCGGCTTGGCCTCCGGGTCGAGTCCGGCCATGACCTTCGGGACGCCGTAGACGAGCGTGGTGAGCCCGTCGAGCGACCAGTGGGTGTCGAGGCCCTCCAGGAGCAGCCGGAGCGACTCGCGGCCCTCGGCGTCCAGGGAGCCGAGGAGCTCGGTGTCCGGGGTGTCGCGGACGATGGTGCGCTGGTCGGCCGGGACCTGGCTGGTGATCCAGTTCTCGGCGCGGTCGAGCCGCGGCCGGACCTCGTCGAGGGAGGCGACCGGGTTCTCCGGGTCGAGCTCGGTGAGGATCCGCAGGGTCTGCTCGTCGTGGCCGGCCGTGATGTCCATGACCGAGGCGAGCGTGCGGTACGGCAGCGGGCGCGGGGTGCGCGGAAGCTCGCCGGCGGCCGTGCGGGCGGCGCGGGAGTGGGCGGCGGCGTCGGCGGGCAGCACGGAGCCGTCGGCGACCTTGGCCTCCAGCTTGTCCCACTCGTCGTACAGCCGCTGGATCTCCTGGTCGAAGGCGATCTTGAAGGACTGGTTGGGCTTCCGGCGGGCGTACAGCCAGCGCAGCAGCGGGGCTTCCATGATCTTCAGCGCGTCGGCGGCGGTCGGGACGCCACCGCGCGAGGAGGACATCTTGGCCATGCCGCTGATGCCGACGAAGGCGTACATCGGGCCGATCGGCTGGACGCCGTCGAAGATCTCGCGGACGATCTGGCCGCCGACGACGAACGACGAGCCGGGCGAGGAGTGGTCGACGCCGGAGGGTTCGAAGATGACGCCCTCGTACGCCCAGCGCATCGGCCAGTCGACCTTCCAGACCAGCTTGCCGCGGTTGAACTCGCTGAGCTTCACGGTCTCGGCGAAGCCGCAGTTGGTGCAGGTGTAGGCGAGCTCGGTGGTCTCGTCGTCGTACGAGGTGACCGTGGTCAGGTCCTTCTCGCACTGCCCGCAGTACGGCTTGTACGGGAAGTAGCCCGAGGAGCCGCCGGAGCCGTCGTCCTCGCTCGCCGCGCCGGAGCCCTCCTCGGCCTCCAGCTCGGCCTCGTCGAGGGGCTTCTGCGACTGCTTCTTCGGCGCCTTCTTCGTCCGGTACTGGTCGAGGATGGCGTCGATGGCGCCGCGGTGCTTCATGGCGTGCAGGATCTGCTCGCGGTAGGTGCCCGCGGTGTACTGCTCGGTCTGGCTGATCGGGTCGTACTCGACGCCCAGCTCGGCCAGCGACTCGACCATGGCGGCCTTGAAGTGCTCGGCCCAGTTGGGGTGGGGCGAGCCGGCCGGGGCCGGGACCGAGGTCAGCGGCTTGCCGATGTGCTCGGCCCAGCTCTCGTCGATGCCCTCGATGCCGTTCGGCACCTTGCGGTAGCGGTCGTAGTCGTCCCACGAGATGAGGTGCCTGACCTCGTGCCCGCGACGGCGGATCTCGTCGGCGACCAGGTGCGGGGTCATGACCTCGCGGAGGTTGCCCAGGTGGATCGGGCCGGACGGGGAGAGGCCGGAGGCGACGACGACCGGTTTGCCAGGCGCACGTCGCTCCGACTCGGCGATGACCTCGTCCGCGAAACGGGAGACCCAGTCGGTCTCGGTGCTGCTCTGAGCCACGGTCGGTACGTCCTTCTTCCTGGTGGGGTTCTGCCTGAGGGCCCTGCGTGAGCCATTCTCCCAGACGAAAGAGGACTCTCCGGGGTTGTCCACAGGCGGGGAAATCACGTTGCGCTCCCATGGGACACTTGACAAGCGAATTAGACCTGACGAACTCAACAGGAACGGAAGCTCATGGCCTCGGTCCCTTCCCTCGCTTCGACCGTGCAGCAGCGCCTCGCGGACGGCCTCTCGGCAGCCCTGCCGGACGCCGCGTCCGCCGACCCGCTGCTGCGACGAAGCGACCGGGCCGACTTCCAGGCCAACGGCATCCTGGCGCTCGCCAAGCAGCTCAAGGGCAATCCGCGCGAGCTGGCGACCCAGGTCGTCGCCGCGATCCCGGAGAACGACGTCCTGAAGGACATCGAGGTCTCGGGCCCCGGCTTCCTGAACATCACGGTCACCGACGCGGCGATCGTGCGGACCCTCGCGGCCCGCGCGGCCGACGCGCGGCTCGGCGTGCCGTTCAACGAGTCGGCGGGCACGACGGTCATCGACTACGCCCAGCCGAACGTGGCGAAGGAGATGCACGTCGGCCACCTGCGGTCCGCCGTGATCGGCGCCGCGATGGTCGAGATCCTGGAGTTCACGGGCGAGACCGTGGTCCGGCGCCACCACATCGGCGACTGGGGCACCCAGTTCGGCATGCTCATCCAGTACCTGATCGAGCACCCGCACGAGCTGGACCACAAGGACGAGGACGGCGCCGAGGTCTCCGGTGAGGAGGCCATGTCGAACCTGAACCGGCTCTACAAGGCCTCGCGCGCGCTCTTCGACTCCGACGAGGAGTTCAAGACGAGGGCCCGCGCGCGCGTCGTCGACCTCCAGGCCGGCGACGAGCGGACGCTCGCCCTGTGGCAGCGGTTCGTCGACGAGTCGAAGATCTACTTCTACTCGGTCTTCGACAAGCTCGACATGGACATCCGGGACGGCGACGTCGTCGGCGAGTCCGGCTACAACGACATGCTGACGGAGACCTGCCGGATCCTGGAGGAGTCGGGCGTCGCCGTCCGCTCCGAGGGCGCCCTGTGCGTCTTCTTCGACGACGTGAAGGGCCCGGACGGCAACCCGACGCCGCTGATCGTCCAGAAGTCCGACGGCGGCTTCGGATACGCGGCGACGGACCTGTCCGCGATCCGCGACCGCGTGCAGAACCTCAAGGCGACGTCCCTGCTGTACGTGGTCGACGCCCGGCAGTCGCTGCACTTCAAGATGGTCTTCGAGACGGCCCGCCGGGCCGGCTGGCTGAACGAGGACGTGAAGGCCGTCCAGCTGGCCTTCGGCACGGTCCTGGGCAAGGACGGCAAGCCGTTCAAGACCCGTGAGGGCGAGACGGTCCGGCTGGTGGACCTGCTCGACGAGGCGGTGGACCGGGCCACGTCGGTGGTGCGCGAGAAGGCCGAGAAGGTGGGCCTGACCGAGTCGGAGATCGTCGAGAACGGCCAGTACGTGGGCATCGGCGCGGTGAAGTACGCCGATCTGTCGACCTCGGCCGCCCGCGACTACAAGTTCGACCTGGACCAGATGGTGTCGCTGAACGGCGACACGTCGGTGTACCTCCAGTACGCGTACGCGCGGATCAAGTCGATCTTCGGCAAGGCGGGCGACCGCACCCCCGTCGCCCACCCGGAGCTGGAGCTCGCCCCGGCGGAGCGCGCGCTCGGCCTGCACCTGGACCAGTTCGCCGAGACGGTCTCCGACGCCGCCACCGAGTACGCGCCGCACAAGCTCACCGCGTACCTCTACCAGCTGGCCTCGCTGTACACGACGTTCTACGACCAGTGCCCGGTCATCAAGCCGGAGCCGGCGCAGGAGGTCGCGGAGAACCGGCTGTTCCTCTGCGACCTGACCGCCCGCACCCTGCACCAGGGCATGGCGCTCCTCGGCATCAGGACGCCCGAGCGCCTCTGACGCTCCGAGGCGAAGCCCCCGGCACGGACCACCGTGCCGGGGGCTTCGTCGTCAACGAATGGCGTGCGAGGTCCGTCCGGAGACCTCGTCGATCTCCGTGTGGGCCTTCTGGAGCAGCTGGGAGGCGAGGTCCATCAGCGCGCGTGCGCCGGCGATCTCCTCGCCCACCCTCAGCTGGTCCGGATCGGAGGGGTGACGGTTCGCGGTCCCGTGCGCCCGGAACTCGGTGCCGTCGGTGAGCCGGACCATGGCCGCGGCCCGCGTCCGGTCACCCTCCTCCTGGAACTCCATCTCCACATGCCATCCGACCAGCGTGTGCATCATGAGGACCACCTCCACCGAGGACCTGCCGGCTACCCCTCCAGGGTGCCCCGCCCACTGCCGCCCCACCACTCGCCCCGTGGGGGACCGAGTCCGGCTAGCCGCGCGAGGCGGACAGCTTCTGGGCGACCTCGGTGGCCCAGTAGGTGAGGATCATCTGCGCCCCGGCGCGGCGGATGCCGGTCAGGGTCTCCAGGATCGCCTTGTCGCGGTCGATCCAGCCCTTCTCCGCGGCCGCCTCGACCATCGCGTACTCGCCACTGATCTGGTACGCGGCGACGGGCACGTCCACGGACTCGGCGACCTTCGCGAGCACGTCGAGGTACGGCCCCGCCGGCTTCACCATCACCATGTCGGCGCCCTCCTCCAGGTCGAGGGCGAGCTCGCGCATCGACTCGCGGAGGTTGGCGGGGTCCTGCTGGTAGGTCTTGCGGTCACCGCGCAGGGAGGAGCCGACGGCCTCGCGGAAGGGGCCGTAGAAGGCGGAGGAGTACTTCGCGGTGTACGCGAGGATCGACACGTCCTCCTTGCCGATGGTGTCCAGGGCGTCCCGGACGACCCCGACCTGGCCGTCCATCATCCCGGAGGGGCCCACGACGTGGACGCCGGCGTCGGCCTGGACCTGGGCCATCTCGGCGTACCGCTCCAGCGTGGCGTCGTTGTCGACGCGTCCTTCGGCGTCGAGGACACCGCAGTGACCGTGGTCGGTGTACTCGTCGAGGCAGAGGTCCGACATGATGACCAGCTCGTCGCCGACCTCGGCGCGGACGTCCCGGATGGCGACCTGGAGGATCCCGTCGGGGTCGGTCCCGGCCGTCCCCGCCGCGTCCTTCTTCTCGTCCTCGGGCACGCCGAAGAGCATGATCCCGGAGACCCCCGCCTCCAGCGCCTCGGCGGCGGCCTTCCGCAGGGTGTCACGGGTGTGCTGGACGACCCCGGGCATGGCCTGGATCGGCACGGGCTCGGTGATCCCCTCGCGCACGAACGCGGGGAGGATCAGATCGGCGGGATGCAGCCGCGTCTCGGCCACCATCCGCCGCATGGCGGGCGTCGTCCGCAGCCGCCGCGGCCGCGCCCCGGGAAAGGATCCGTACGAGTTCATGAATCCGAGGCTACGCCCGCGCAACCGATGCCCTTGCCGACGAGGTGTGGGCATACGCCCCCGCCCCGGCCGGGGGGGCGTTCCCCGCAACGGCAGCGGGGCGCGGGCCCGAACATCGGACCCGCGCCCCACAAGCACCAGGCGGCACCTACGTCGTGCGACGCCTCCGCGCCCCCGGCCGCCGCTCGGAAGGCCGCGTCACGGGATCGCCCGCCTCCAGCGCGGCCGCCCGCCGCCGCAGACCGAAGTCCGCCAGCGCCTCCGCGAGCTTGTGCACCGACGGCTCGGGCGACAGCACGTCCACCCGCAGCCCGTGCTCCTCGGCGGTCTTGGCCGTGGCGGGCCCGATGCACGCGATCACGGTCACGTTGTGCGGCTTCCCGGCGATGCCGACCAGGTTCCGCACGGTCGACGACGAGGTGAAGAGCACGGCGTCGAAGCCGCCGCCCTTGATCGCCTCCCGGGTGTCCGCCGGCGGCGGCGAAGCCCGTACGGTCCGGTAGGCGGTGACGTCGTCGACCTCCCACCCGAGCTCGATCAGCCCCGCGACCAGCGTCTCGGTCGCGATGTCGGCCCGCGGCAGGAAGACGCGGTCGATCGGGTCGAAGACCGGGTCGTACGGCGGCCAGTCCTCGAGGAGACCGGCGGCCGACTGCTCACCGCTCGGCACGAGGTCCGGCTTCACACCGAAGTCGACGAGCGCGGCGGCCGTCTGCTCGCCCACCGCCGCGACCTTGATCCCGGCGAAGGCACGCGCGTCGAGCCCGTACTCCTCGAACTTCTCCCGCACGGCCTTGACCGCGTTGACCGAGGTGAAGGCGATCCACTCGTACCGTCCGGTGACGAGCCCCTTGACCGCCCGCTCCATCTGCTGCGGGGTGCGCGGCGGCTCGACGGCGATGGTCGGCACCTCGTGCGGCACCGCGCCGTACGAACGAAGCTGGTCGGAGAGCGACGCGGCCTGCTCCTTGGTCCGCGGCACGAGCACCCGCCAGCCGAACAGCGGCTTGGACTCGAACCACGACAGCTGGTCCCGCTGCGCCGGGGCGCTGCGCTCGCCGACCACGGCTATCACCGGCCGGTGGCCCTCGGGCGAGGGGAGCACCTTGCCCTGCTTGAAGACCTGGGCGATGGTGCCGAGCGTCGCGTTCCAGGTCCGCTGGCGCGTCGTCGTACCGGCGATGGTGACGGTGAGCGGGGTGTCCGGCTTACGGCCTGCCGCCACCAGTTCACCGGCGGCCGCGGCCACCGAGTCGAGCGACGTCGACACGACGACGGTGCCGTCGGAGGCACCGACCTCGGTCCAGCACCGCTCGTCGGCGGTGCGGGCGTCGACGAAGCGCACGTCGGTGCCCTGGGCGTCGCGGAGCGGGACACCGGCGTACGCGGGTACGCCGACGGCCGTGGCCACGCCCGGGACGACCTCGAAGGGGATGCCCTCGGCGGCGCAGGCGAGCATCTCGGCCCCCGCGTTCCCGTCGAGGCCGGGGTCGCCGGTCACCGCACGGACGACCCGCCTGCCGCCCCTCGCGGCCTCCATGACAAGATTGGCCGCGTCCCTCAACACGGGGACACCGGCGGTTGTTGACGCCTCGTCAACGACCGTCAGCTCCGGCGTGCTCACCCCCGCGCGCGCGTGGCAGCGAACGACCTCGAGCACCTCCGGCTCGGCGATCAGGACATCCGCTCCGGCGAGGGCCTCGACGGCCCTGAGGGTCAGGAGTCCGGGGTCACCGGGGCCTGCGCCGAGGAATGTGACGTGTCCATGACCCGCGAAGGCCGGGGACAGCGGGCTGGTGGTCGGGCTGGTGGGGTTCAAAGTGCTCGCTCCCCCATAAGACCGGCCGCACCCTTGGCGAGCATCTCGTCCGCGAGTTCGCGTCCGAGCGCCATGGCCTCGTCGTGCGAGGTGGGTACGGGTCCGGTGGTGGACAGCTGCACCAGCGTCGAGCCGTCGGTGGTGCCGACGACGCCTCGCAGGCGCATTTCGGTGACAACCTGCCCGTGACCGGGGTCGTCGGCCAGCAGGTCGGCCAGCGCACCCACAGGTGCGGAGCAGCCGGCCTCCAGGGCGGCGAGCAGGGATCGCTCGGCGGTCACGGCGGCCCGCGTGAGCGGGTCGTCGAGCGGCGCGAGCGCGGCGACGAGTTCGGTGTTCGACGCCAGGCATTCGACGGCCAGGGCCCCCTGGCCGGGAGCGGGCAGGACGGTGTCGACGGGCAGCGGCTCGGCGGACAGGCCGCCGAGGAGCTCGTCGGTCCCGCCGATGCGGTTGAGTCCGGCCGCGGCCAGCACGACCGCGTCCAGCTCGCCCTTGCGGACGTAGCCGACACGGGTGTCGACGTTGCCACGGATGGGGACGCAGGTGATGTCCAGACCGTGGTTGCGCGCGTACGCGTGGAGCTGGGCCATGCGCCGCGGCGAGCCGGTGCCGACCCGGGCGCCCTCGGGCAGCCGGTCCAGCGTCAGTCCGTCGCGGGCGATCAGCACGTCCCGCGGGTCCTCGCGCTCCGGGATCGCGGCCAGCACCAGGTCGGGGTGCTGCGCGGTCGGCAGGTCCTTCAGGGAGTGGACGGCGAAGTCCACCTCGTCGGCGAGCAGCGCGTCACGCAGGGCGGCGACGAAGACGCCGGTGCCGCCGATCTGCGCGAGGTGCTCCCGGGAGGTGTCCCCGTACGTCGTGATCTCCACGAGCTCGACGGGCCGGCCGGTCAGCCGCCGGACGGCGTCGGCCACGTGCCCGGACTGGGCCATGGCGAGCTTGCTGCGCCTGGTCCCGAGCCTCAGTGCCCTCTCGGTCATACTCGCCCTCGGTTCTTGACGTCGGCGTCATTCAGGTCGGCCCGGCTGACAGCAGCCACCGTCTCCGGGTCGAGGTCGAAGAGTGTCCGCAGCGCGTCCGCGTACCCGGCGCCGCCGGGCTCGCTGGCCAGCTGCTTGACCCGCACGGTCGGCGCGTGCAGGAGCTTGTCGACCACGCGTCGCACGGTCTGGGTGATCTCGGCGCGCTGCTTGTCGTCGAGGCCGGGCAGCCGGCCCTCGAGCCGGGCGACCTCGCTTGCCACCACGTCGGCGGCCATGGTGCGCAGGGCGACGACGGTGGGGGTGATGTGCGCGGCGCGCTGGGCGGCGCCGAAGGCGGCCACCTCGTCGGAGACGATGCCGCGCACCTGGTCGACGTCGGCGGCCATGGGCGCGTCGGCGGAGGCCTCGGCGAGGGACTCGATGTCGACGAGCCGGACACCGGGGATGCGGTGGGCGGCGGCGTCGATGTCGCGGGGCATGGCGAGGTCGAGCAGCGCGAGCGGGGCGCGGCGGCCCTGGACGGCGGTCTCGATGTCCTCGCCGGTGAGGACGAGGCCGGTGGCGCCGGTGCAGGAGACGACGACGTCGGCACGTGTCAGTTCGTCGCCGACGGCAACCATCTCGACCGCGTGTGCGGCCACCCCCGTACCCCCGGGCTCGTTCAGGATCTGCGCGAGCCGCTCGGCGCGGGCGAGGGTCCGGTTGGCGACGACGATCTCGGAGACGCCGGAGCGAGCGAGCGTGGCCGCGGCGAGCGAGGACATCGAGCCGGCGCCGATGACGAGCGCCTTCTTGCCCTTGGCCCAGGTGTCGACGTCGGTGTCGTCGGCCAGCTGCTCCAGGCCGAAGGTCACGAGCGACTGCCCGGCCCGGTCGATCCCGGTCTCGCTGTGGGCGCGCTTGCCGACCCGCAGGGCCTGCTGGAAGAGGTCGTTGAGGAGGCGTCCCGCGGTGTGCAGTTCCTGCCCGAGGGCGAGGGCGTCCTTGATCTGGCCGAGGATCTGGCCCTCGCCGACGACCATCGAGTCGAGCCCGCAGGCCACCGAGAAGAGGTGGTGGACGGCCCGGTCCTCGTAGTGCACGTAGAGATAGGGGGTGAGCTCGTCCAGGCCGACGCCGCTGTGCTGCGCGAGCAGCGTGGACAGCTCGGCGACACCGGCGTGGAACTTGTCCACGTCGGCGTAGAGCTCGATGCGGTTGCAGGTGGCCAGGACGGTGCCCTCGGCGGCCGGTTCGGCGGCGAGGGTGTCCTGGAGGAGCTTGGCCTGGGTGTCCGCCGCGAGGGCCGCGCGCTCCAGGATGGAGACGGGGGCGCTGCGGTGGCTGAGGCCGACGACGAGGAGGCTCATGCCGGCATCACGGCGGGGACGTCCCCGTCGGGTCCCTTGCGGCTGCCGCCCGTCGCGCCACGGGGGGCCGGCGGCACGGCGGCCGCGGCGGAGCCCGCCTCGGAGCCGGTGTCCGCACCGGTGTCGGCGCCGGACTCCTCGCCCGCCTTGCGCTGCTCGTGGAAGGCGAGGATCTGCAGCTCGATGGAGAGGTCGACCTTGCGTACGTCCACGCCGTCGGGCACGGAGAGCACGGTCGGGGCGAAGTTCAGGATGGAGGTGACTCCGGCGGCCACGAGCCGGTCGCAGACCTGCTGGGCGACGCCGGCCGGGGTCGCGATGACGCCGATGGAGACGCCGTCCTCCTCGATGATCTTCTCGAGGTCGTCGCTGTGCTGGACGGGGATCCCGGCGACCGGCTTGCCGGTCATGGCGGGGTCGGCGTCGATCAGCGCGGCCACGCGGAAGCCACGGGAGGCGAAGCCGCCGTAGCCGGCGAGGGCGGCGCCGAGGTTACCGATACCGACGATGACGACCGGCCAGTCCTGGGTGAGGCCCAGTTCGCGGGAGATCTGGTAGACGAGGTACTCGACGTCGTAGCCGACCCCGCGGGTGCCGTAGGAGCCGAGGTAGCTGAAGTCCTTGCGCAGCTTCGCGGAGTTGACGCCCGCCGCGGCCGCGAGCTCTTCGGAGGAGACCGTGGGTACGGAGCGCTCCGAGAGCGCGGTGAGTGCGCGCAGATACAGCGGAAGCCGGGCGACGGTGGCCTCGGGAATTCCTCGGCTACGGGTCGCCGGTCGGTGAGTTCGGCCAGTTGCCACGGTGCTCCTGCGGGATGAGCGGGGCTGCAGGCGGCCACATGTCCCAAGACCGCCCCGTCGAATGCAGGCTATGTCTTTGTGAACGCGTGCACAAAGATGGTGTCCGTTTTGTCTGGCCAAAGTGACCGGGGTCACGCGGCTGGTTCCTATCGTCGTGGAACCGCGGAGCGTGTCAGCGCGTTGAGAACCCGAAGGGGGCAAAACCGCACACACTCCTCACGACACCGCCCCCGAAAGCCAACAAAACGTCCATGATGGTAACCGCCCTTCCGGTCACGCACCCAGTTCGCGCCGGAGCCGCCCCGCGTCGACGCGCCAGAAGGTGTGCTGCTCGCCGTCGACCAGGACGACGGGAATCTGCTCCCAGTACGCCCGGTACAACTCCTCGTCCTGGGTGATGTCCTTCTCCTCCCAGCGTGCACCCGTCTCCGCGCACACGGCCTCGACCACCGTGCGGGCGTCGTCGCAGAGGTGACAGCCCGGCTTGCCGATCAGCGTCACGGTGCGCGACCCGGCGTCCGTCTTCTTCTTCGTCCGTCCGAACATGGCGTCCATTCTGTCCCGCCGGCCGGGCGATCCCGATGAAACAGGGGAGCCGCACAGTGTTCACGCCCCGGCACCGTCACAAGTCAGGAAGTTCCGAACAGACTGGCTATGCTCACGGCATGGCCGCTCTGGGATGGCTCACCCCCCGTAGGCGCTCCGCCACCGCGCGCAGCGTCCTCGCAGGCGAGGCCGCTGCCGAGGCAGCGCGCAAGACCTCGCTCCAGCTGGAACGGGAGCGGGAGGAGGCGGCGGCCCGACCCGCGGAGGCCGAGACCCCGCCCGAGCCCGAGTTCCCGGTCGTCGGCGATGTGCGCGCGGCCGCGTTCTTCGACCTCGACAACACGGTGATGCAGGGCGCGTCGATCTTCCACTTCGGCCGCGGCCTGTACAAGCGGAAGTTCTTCCAGCGCCGCGAGCTCGCCCGCTTCGCCTGGGCCCAGGCCTGGTTCCGGATCGCCGGCGTCGAGGACCCCGAGCACATCCAGGAGGCCCGCGACAGCGCCCTGTCCATCGTCAAGGGCCACCGCGTCTCCGAGCTGATGTCGATCGGCGAGGAGATCTACGACGAGTACATGGCCGACCGCATCTGGCCCGGCACCCGCGACCTCGCCCAGGCACACCTGGACGCGGGGCAGAAGGTCTGGCTGGTCACGGCCGCGCCGGTGGAGACGGCCACGATCATCGCGCGCAGGCTCGGCCTGACCGGCGCGCTCGGCACGGTCGCCGAGTCCATCGACGGCGTCTACACGGGCAAGCTGGTCGGCGAGCCCCTGCACGGACCGGCCAAGGCCGAGGCGGTACGGGCCCTGGCCGCCGCCGAGGGCCTCGACCTCGGCCGCTGCGCCGCGTACAGCGACTCGCACAACGACATCCCGATGCTGTCGCTCGTCGGGCACCCGTACGCGATCAACCCGGACACCAAGCTCCGCAAGTACGCGAAGGCGCGGGACTGGCGGCTGCGCGACTACCGGACCGGCCGCAAGGCCGCCAAGGTCGGCATCCCCGCCGCCGCGGGCCTGGGGGCCCTGGCCGGCGGCACGGCGGCCGCGGTCGCCCTGCACCGCCGCCGCCACTGACCCGGGGGCGCACCGCTGACCCGGGGGGCGCACCGCCCTTTTTTCCGGCGTGCCGGACCCGCCTGCAAATACGTTTCGGCTGCGATCATCTGCGACAACCCCGGACCGTCGGCCCTCACCCGTCCGTGGTCGAACAGCACCGCACAGGTCGACTCCCAGGCATTCGGGGCTCCTTACCCCGCAGCGGCCCCGATCACTCACCGGTCCGCCACTTGAGCACAACGCAACGCGCACGCAGTCACACTCGGAAGCAAAGCGATCAACAACTGGTCACCAAACGTGCCTTGATCCGACTGCAAGCAGTAACAGAACCGACGGAACCGGTGATTTAGGCAACTGGGTGTAGCGCTGCCTGTACGAAGCGTTATTCTCCTCAGACGCACAAAGGACCCCTCACGTCGCCACGACGGGTGAACGGTCCCGCACTGCACGTGATGGAAGCTCTGCCTCTGGGAGTCCCGTGTACCCACACGTCGGGGTTGACACCTCGGGCCTGGCTACGCTGCGCGCAACGGTCCTCGACCACTTGCGCGGCTTCGTCCCCACCGCGTACGCCGGCCCTGTCCCCGCCTTCGCCTTCGCCGCCCCGGCACCCGCCGGCCCTTGCTATGCCCTGGCCGACGGCAGCGCCGCCGTGGGCAGACGCGGTGCCCGCTCCGGTACCTCGACCACCGCACGCCGCCCCACCGCCGACAGCGACAGCGCCCGCATGATGGACCTGGTCGAGCGCGCCCAGGCGGGCGAGGCCGAGGCCTTCGGCCGCCTGTACGACCAGTACAGCGACACCGTCTACCGCTACATCTACTACCGCGTCGGCGGCAAGGCGACGGCGGAGGACCTCACCAGTGAGACGTTCCTGCGCGCCCTGCGCCGGATCTCCACCTTCACCTGGCAGGGCCGCGACTTCGGCGCCTGGCTCGTCACCATCGCCAGGAACCTGGTCGCCGACCACTTCAAGTCCAGCCGGTTCCGCCTCGAAGTCACCACCGGCGAGATGCTCGACGCCAACGAGGTCGAGCGCAGCCCGGAGGACTCCGTCCTGGAGTCCCTCTCCAACGCCGCGCTCCTCGACGCGGTCCGCCGCCTCAACCCCCAGCAGCAGGAGTGCGTGACCCTGCGCTTCCTCCAGGGCCTCTCGGTCGCCGAGACCGCCCGGGTCATGGGGAAGAACGAGGGAGCGATCAAGACCCTCCAGTACCGGGCCGTCCGCACCCTGGCCCGCCTCCTTCCGGACGACGCCCGCTGACCGGTCCGCGCCCCCCACACGCGCCCCCGTGGACCGGTCCCCGCCCGCACCACCGCACCTCCCCCCACATCCCCACGACCCCCGCCCAACTCGCAGTCGGTGACGCCTCGATGACGTACTGTTCCGATCATCTTTCGCGCGTAACCCAAGTGCCGCGCCGCTCGTTGTGCGGGATGCAGGCTCCCTGTGGACACGCCATGTCCGCAGCCACTCACTCTTTCGTGTGGATGCGCTCAAGGTGTGCAACCTTCCGGACACCCCGGGGAGTCGACCGTCATGACGAGAGGAGGTGCCGCCAGTGATCGCGAACGTATCGGCGCACCGGCGGGCGAACGCCTTCGCCCAGGCCCTGGAGGACCGGGAGTCCGAGGGCGCGGCGGCCGAACAAACCGAGACCACGGCCGAACCTGCCGAGCAGGGAAAGCTGTTGGCCCTGGCGAGCGGTCTCGGCGACTTGCCGAAGCCACAGCTGGACCCCGAGGTCAAGGTGGTGCAGCGAGCCCAGCTCGTCGCCGCCATGGAAGCGATGCTGATGGAGGGCAGCGCGGCCGCGGCGCCGACGGTCCCGGAGCAGCGGACCGCAGGCGCCAAGGGTGCCCACCGGGCCTCCCCGCTGCGGAAGCTGCGCCCCCGCTCCCGCTGGACCAAGGGTCTCGCCGCCGGCGGCCTCACGGTCGGTGTGGCCGCGGGCGCCTTCGGCGGAGTGGCGGCGGCCAGCTCCGACGCGCTTCCCGGTGACTCGCTCTACGGGCTCAAGCGAGGCATGGAGGACATCAAGCTGGGCATGGCGGACGACGACGCGGACCGCGGCGGCATCTACCTCGACCAGGCGTCCACCCGTCTCAGCGAGGCCCGCCGCCTCATGGAGCGCGGCCGCTCCGGCGACCTCGACCACGAGTCGCTCAGCGAGATCCGCCGGGTCCTCGGCGGCATGAAGCACGACGCCACCGAGGGACACCGTCTGCTCCGCCAGGCGTACGAGCGGGACGGCGAGATCGCCCCGATGGCCCGGCTCAACTCCTTCGCCCAGGCCCACCGGGACACCTGGAACGGCCTCCGCGACCGGCTCCCCGTGCAGCTCGCGGACGTCGGCAGCGAGGTGACGCACGTCTTCGACGCCATGGACGAGGAGGTCGAGCCGCTCCAGTCGGTGCTCCCCCGCACCCCCGAGAAGGGCGCGATCAGCACGGAGACCCCCAGCGGCCGGCCCAGCACGTCGAGGGACCCCCAGGGCACGGACACCCAGCGTCCGGCGTCCCCGCACGAGGCCCCGCCCGCCGGCAGCCACTCCGCGCAGCCCCACCCGTCCGGCCCGGCCACGGGCACCGGTCCGAGCTCGGACGGCAGCACCGACTCTCCGGAGGACGACGGTCTCCTCGGCGGCAGCGCCGGCGGACTGCTCAAGCCCTCCCCGAGCGGCGCGCCGACGGCCCCGCTGGACGGCCCGAAGCCACCCGAGGTGCCGGACGTGACCATTCCGCCACTCCTGCCGGGCCTGCTTCCAGGCCTCGGCATCGACAGCGAGGACGCTCGCTGACAAGAAGAAGGGGCGCCCCCACGGACGGGGGGCGCCCCTTCTTCTGCCGTGAGCGGCCCGTCAGAAGAACACCGACCGCCGCTGCACCAGCAACTTGTACAGCGTGTGCTGGATCTGCTCCCGTACCTGGTCCGTCAGGTTGAACATCAGCATCGGGTCCTCCGCCGCCTCCGGCGCGAACGAGTCCGTCGGGATCGGTTCACCGAACTGGATCGTCCACTTCGTCGGCAGCGGCAGCGCGCCCAACGGCCCCAGCCAGGGGAAGGTCGGCGTGAGCGGGAAGTACGGGATGCCGAGCAGCCGCGCAAGCGTCTTGGCGTTGCCGACCATCGGGTATATCTCCTCGGCCCCGACGATCGAGCAGGGCACGATCGGCACCCCGGCGCGCAGCGCCGTCGAGACGAAGCCGCCCCGCCCGAACCGCTGCAGCTTGTACCGCTCGCCGAACGGCTTCCCGATCCCCTTGAACCCCTCCGGCATCACCCCGACGATCTCCCCGGCGCGCAGCAGCCGCTCCGCGTCCTCGGCGCACGCCAGCGTGTGCCCGGCCTTGCGCGCCAGCTCGTTCACGACCGGCAGCACGAAGACCAGGTCGGCGGCGAGCAGCCGCAGATGCCGCCCGGCCGGGTGGTGGTCGTGGACGGCGACCTGCATCATCAGCCCGTCCAGCGGCAGGGTCCCGGAGTGGTTGGCGACGATCAGCGCCCCGCCCTCGGCGGGGATGTTCTCGACGCCCTTCACCTCGACCCGGAAGTACTTCTCGTACAGCGGGCGGAGCAGCGACATCAGGACCTGGTCGGTGAGCTCCTCGTCGTAACCGAACTCGTCGACCTCGTAGTCGCCGGTGATCCGGCGCCGCAGGAACGCGAGCCCGCCCGCGAGCCGCCGCTCCCAGCCCCCTGCCGCCGCACCGGCCCCGGCCTCGACCCCGGCGTCACCACCGGAAGCCTCCCCGGCCGCGTCGTCCGCACCGGCCTCCCGGCCTCCCCCAGGGACCTCCTCGGGCCCCTGAGGCCCCTGAGGGCCCTGCTGCGGCCCGGGAAGGGCCCGTACGGCCGCCGCCTCGCCGTCGGCGCGGCCGGGGGGCCGTCGCCGGGCGCGCGACCGGTCGTCGTCGAACGGAATGACCTTGGCGTCCGCCATCGCTGTCCGGTCTCCTCAGGCGCCGTCGTGAACAGAGTGAACGGGGTGCACGGATACGGGATGCGCCGGCGGTACGGAACCGGCCGGCCGCGCGGTCGGCGCACCGAGCCGCTCCGCGATCCGGTCCACGGCCCCGGCGAGCATCTCCGGCGGCAACAGCCCCGGCCCCCGGTGCCGCGCGAAGTCGGCGAACGCCTCTGCCGTCGTGTAGCGCGGCGAGAACCCGAGGAGTTCGCGCGTCTGGACGGTCGACACGACCCGGCCGTGGGTCAGCAGCCGGATCTGCTCGGGAGCGAAGTCGGTGATCCCGACGGTCCGCAGCGCCGTCCCCACCCAGGTGACCGCCGGCAGCAGCACCGGCACGGTCGGCCGTCCGAGCCGCCGCGCGCACTGGGACAGCAGCAGCACCCCGTCCCCGGCCACGTTGAACGTGCCGCTGTTCAGGGTGGCCCTGCGGGGTTCGTGCGCCGCCAGGCGCAGCACGTCGACGACGTCGTCCTCGTGGACGAACTGCAGCCGCGGGTCGTAGCCGAGGACGGTCGGCAGGACGGGCAGCGCCAGGTACTCGGTGAGCGGAGAGTCGATGCGGGGCCCGAGGATGTTCGCGAACCGCAGCACGCACACCGCCACGTCCGGCCGGCGCCGGGCGAAGCCCCGCACGTACCCCTCGACCTCGACGGCGTCCTTGGCGAAGCCTCCACTGGGCAGCGACTTCGCGGGCGTCGTCTCGGTGAAGACGGCCGGGTCGCGGGGCGCTGAGCCGTAGACGCTGGTACTGGACTTGATCACGAGCCGGCTGATCCGCGGCGACTTCTGGCAGGCTCCGAGGAGCTGCATGGTGCCGATGACGTTGGTCTCCTTGACCGACGTACGGCCGCCGCCCCCGATCGCGGTGCCGGTGACGTCCAGATGGACCACGGTGTCGACGTCGTGCTCGGCGAGGATCTTGGCGATCTCCGGGCGGCGGATGTCCGCCCGGACGAATTCGGCGGCGCCGAGCTGGTGCGCCGGGTCGACCGCGTCCACCGCGATCACCCGCTCCACTTCCGGGTCCCGCTGGATCCGCCGCACGAAGCGGCCCCCCAGATGCCGGGCGGCACCGGTGACGAGCACGACCTTGCCCAAGATCAGCGCCTTCCGTCGTCTTCCGTTGGTCGCCACCGTAGCGCCTCGGGATTTCCGCGCAAACAACGCGCAAACAAACGTGGCCCTCCACCGCGAACGGTGAAGGGCCACGTCTGACGCACAGAACGCTGCGAAGCAGCTGTCGCCTTACTTCTTGTTGCGACGCTGAACGCGCGTGCGCTTGAGCAGCTTGCGGTGCTTCTTCTTGGCCATCCGCTTACGCCGCTTCTTGATAACAGAGCCCACGACTACCCTCGCTCACTTCTCGGAACATCCCAGCCTCCCGGCGGGGATCGGTGCGGGGCGTCTGGGCCCACACGACCTACGTCGGCCTAGCCTACCGTCCCGAGCACCGCGCTTGTAATCCGAGGGACATACGGAGCTTTCCCGGCGTTGTCGCCGCGCTCGCGCTACGCGGTCCCCACCCCCACGAAGGACTCCCTCAGGTACTCGTGAACCGCCTGTTCCGGCACCCGGAAGGACCTGCCCACCCGGATCGCCGGCAGATGACCGCTGTGCACCAAGCGGTACACGGTCATCTTGGAGACGCGCATCACCGAGGCGACTTCCGCCACGGTCAGAAACTTGACCTCGTTGAGAGGTCGTTCGCCAGCAGCCATGACCCACCTGTACCTTCCGCCGCGACGCCCACCGGCTTCCCCTCCGGTGACTCTTCGTCGCCGAGCGCTCACGCTCCAGCCTAGGGGCGGGTGATACGAGTGGGGAAGAGGAGCTGCCATCGGCCGTTTACCGTGACAGACACGCTCGATTGAGTACATAGCGCGTCAGTGGAACGTAGGAGGAGGAGCGCACGCCGTCGTCAAGCGGAACGGCCACCGACACCTGTCCCTCCGCCTCTCCGACGAACAGCGCCGGGTCATCCGTATCGGCCAGACCGATGGCCTCGATACCCAGCTGACCTGCACCGCAGACCCATCCGTGGTCGCCGACCACCAGCTCCGGCAGCGGCCCGCCACCCTCCGCCGCGCTCTCCAGAGCAGCCCTAACCGGCAGCGGGGAGTGGGAGTGCGCCCCCGGCTCGCGCCCTCCCCCCGACGGCCCCGGCTCTCGCACCAGTGCGACCCCCCTGACGTAGTCGATGAGGTACGTGCGTACGCCGAACCGGGTCGTTATGTCGACACATCGCCCCTGCGCCGGGGTGAGAACGAGACATCCCGCCGCCGACAAGGCGTCTGCGAGCGCGACGTAGAAACCGAGCAGACGGTGCGGATGACCCGTCCCGAGGAGCACCGGAACCCGCCGCGCGGCCGCCGCAGCCAACCGCGCGGCGAAGGCGTCGAGCCCCCTCAACGTCCGCTCGGGATCGATCACGTCGGGCCCCGTCCGATGCGTCGGATCCCCCGACACCCCGCACTTGTCGGCCATCAGCCGCAACAGATCCGCCTCGCCCCACCCCCACGCGGGATCGAGCCCCAGCAGCACCCGCGGATCACGCGCCGCGAAGAGCCGATAGCTCCGCAGGTTCTCCTCCCGCGAGGTCGCCACCGTTCCCGCCAACCCCGCCGCCAACAGATGCGCCCGCAGCGCCCCGGTACTCAACACCCTCCGATGCTCCCGGAACACCCCCGCCGCGGAGCCCGAACCCCCCGGACACCGCACAGTCGGCGTAACACCCACCAGAACGTTCTACGGGTACGCCCCCGGGGGTCAGGCCAGCAGCCCCCGCAGCGGGAACGCCGCCTTCCGCGTCGCGAGCACCGCCTGGTCCAGCCGGTCCGCCGGGTCGTACCCCGCGGACCAGTCCCGGAAGTCCACCGGCCACCGGCCGTCCGTCATCCGCGCCGGCCCCAACTGCCGGGTCCGCGCGTACACCTCGTCCCGCCACGACGACGGGATCACCGACTCCGGATCGACCGGAGCGTGCGCCGCGATCCCGACCAGATGCGTCCACGACCGCGGTACGACGTCCACCACCGCGTACCCACCCCCGCCCAGGGCCAGCCAGCGCCCCCCGGCGTACTCGTGCGCCAGCTCGTGACAGGCCTCCTGCACCGCCCGCTGTGCGTCGAGCGACACCGCCAGATGAGCCAGCGGATCCTCGAAATGGGTGTCCGCCCCGTGCTGGGTCACCAGCACCTGCGGCCGGAAGTCCGCGAGCAGCTCCGGCACCACCGCGTGGAAGGCCCGCAGCCATCCCGCGTCCCCCGTCCCGGCCGGCAGCGCCACGTTCACGGCCCCGCCCTCGCCCGCGCCGACCGCCCCGGTCTCCTCCGGCCACCCCGTCTGCGGGAACAGCGTCCGCGGATGCTCGTGGAGCGACACGGTCAGCACCCGGGGGTCCTCCCAGAACGCCGCCTGCACCCCGTCCCCGTGATGCACGTCCACATCCACGTACGCGACCCGCTCGGCGCCCAGCTCCAACAGCCGGGCGATCGCCAGGGAGGCGTCGTTGTACACACAGAACCCCGAGGCGGACCCCGGCATCGCGTGGTGCAGGCCGCCCGCGAAGTTCACCGCGTGCTCGGCCTCCCCGCGCCAGACGGCCTCCGCCGCGCCCACCGACTGCCCGGCGATCAGCGCCGACGCCTCGTGCATCCCGGCGAACGCCGGATCGTCGACCGTGCCGAGACCGTACGCCTGGTCCGCGTGCCGCGGATCCGCCGACGCCGCCCGCACCGCGGCCACGTAGTCCTCGCGGTGGACCAGGCGCAGCGTCGAGTCCCCGGCCGGCTTCGCCGCGACCACGTCCACGGCCCGGTCGAGCCCGTAGGCCCGCACCAGCGACATCGTCAGCGCGAGCCGTACCGGATCCATCGGATGCTCGGACCCGAAGTCGTACTGCGTGACAGCTTCATCCCACATCAACAGTGCGCGGCCGCTCATGCCCGCCACCGTATCGGGCCTCTCGCGAACCGAACGACGTGGCATACACCACCGTCACCAGGACCAGCACCATCGGCACGAGCATCGCCCCCCGATAGCTCCACGCGTCCCCGAGCGCCCCCACCAGCGGAGACCCCACCAGGAACCCGACGTAGTTGAAGACGTTGAGCCGCGCCACCGCGGCGTCACTCGCCCCCGGGAACAGCCGCCCCGCCGCCGCGAACGTCTGCGGCACGATCACGCTCAGCCCGAGACCCAGCACCGTGAACCCGGCGATCCCCGCCCAGGCCCCCGGAGCCACCGCCACGCACGCGAACCCCAGCGCCGCGAGCACGGCACCCGCCCGCACGACCGTCCCGGCCCCGAACCGCCGCACCCCGAAGTCCCCGACCGCCCGCCCGAGCAGCGTCGTCACCATGTACGCGTTGTACGGCACGGTCGCCAGCTCCTCCGAGCTGCCCAGCACGTCCTGGAGGTACTTGGCGCTCCAGTTGGAGACGGTGGAATCACCGATGTACGCGAAGCTCATCACCAGACACAGCGGCAGCAGCAACTTGAAGGCGACGCCACTCCCCTTGTTCTCGCCCGTCTCCTCCGCGACGGGCCCGGCGCCGCCGGCCACGTACCAACGGCTCCCCACGAACGCGACGGGCAGCAGCACCGCCACCACCGGCAGATAGGACACGAACAGCGAGAGGTGCCAGTGCGCCCCCACCCAGGCCAGCGAGGCCCCCGCGATCCCCCCGAAGCTGTACGAGGCGTGGAAGCCGAGCATGATGCTCCGCCCGTACGCCCGCTGGAGGCTCACCCCCAGCATGTTCATGGAGGCGTCGAGCGCACCGACCGCGAGCCCGAAGAGCCCCAGGGCGAGCGCCGCCTGCCACAGCGCGTCCCCCATCCCCACGGCGAGCAGCGCCAGCAGCACGAACGGCTGGGCCCAGCGCAGCACCACCGCCGGCCCCACCCGGGCCACGACCTTCTCGGTCACCACACTGGCCACACCGGCCAGGATCGGCACGGCGGCCAGGAACGCGGGCAGCAGCCCGTCCGAGATCCCGTACCGGTCCTGGATGGCCGGTATTCGAGTCACGAGCAGGGCGAAGGTGACCCCCTGCACGAAGAAACTGACCGCCAGGGATCCCCGCCCACGCCGCAACCGCGCATCCGTCATGGCGGCACAGCGTACGGCCGGAACCTACCCGGGGGTAGATGGATCACAGTCCCAAAATCGCGGGCAGGTCCTCCATCGCCCCGAAGAACCCCTTGGCGCCCGCCAGCTTCGACTCCGGCGTCATCGCCGTGAACCCGTACACGTCCATCCCGGCCGCGAGCGCCGCCTGGACGCCGAGCCGGCTGTCCTCGACCACCACACACCGCTCGGGCGCAACCCCCATCCGCGCGGCGGCGTGCAGAAACAGATCGGGCGCCGGCTTGCCCCGGCCGACGTCCTCGGCACTGAACACGATCTCGTCCGGGAACCACACGTCGAGCCCGGTCCTGCGGTGCCCCACCCGGATCCGCTCGTGGCTCCCCGAGGAGGCCACACAGTACGGAACTCCGGCCTCGGCCAGCCGCTTGAGCACGTCCCGAGCCCCGGCCACCGCCTCCAGCTCGGCCTGGAAGGCCGCGAAGACCCGCGCGTGGAACGTCTCGTCGAAGTCCACCGGCAGCCGCTGCCCGCTCCGCTCCTCGACGAGCTCATGAATCCGGTGCATGGCGGACCCCATGAAGTCACGCACGGACTCCTCGTACGTGGTGGGGTGCCCGAGCTCCGTCAGATAGCCGGCCAACAACGTGTTGGAAATCGGCTCGCTGTCCACGAGGACACCGTCGTTGTCGAAAACAATTAGGTCATAGCGCATACCCATCACACTACGAGCCCCTGAACGCAAAAATGCCTCAACCCCCGGACCAGGTCCAGGGGTTGAGGCTAAAAATTGTTCGGCGGCGTCCTACTCTCCCACAGGGTCCCCCCTGCAGTACCATCGGCGCTGAAAGGCTTAGCTTCCGGGTTCGGAATGTAACCGGGCGTTTCCCTAACGCTATGACCACCGAAACTCTATGAAGTTGAACTCAACCGGAAAATGGGAGTTCGTTACTTCAGAACTAACACAGTGGACGCGAGCAACTGAGGACAAGCCCTCGGCCTATTAGTACCGGTCAGCTCCACCCATTACTGGGCTTCCACATCCGGCCTATCAACCCAGTCGTCTACTGGGAGCCTTACCCTCTCAAGGAGGTGGGAATACTCATCTCGAAGCAGGCTTCCCGCTTAGATGCTTTCAGCGGTTATCCCTCCCGAACGTAGCCAACCAGCCATGCCCTTGGCAGGACAACTGGCACACCAGAGGTTCGTCCGTCCCGGTCCTCTCGTACTAGGGACAGCCCTTCTCAATATTCCTACGCGCACAGCGGATAGGGACCGAACTGTCTCACGACGTTCTAAACCCAGCTCGCGTACCGCTTTAATGGGCGAACAGCCCAACCCTTGGGACCGACTCCAGCCCCAGGATGCGACGAGCCGACATCGAGGTGCCAAACCATCCCGTCGATATGGACTCTTGGGGAAGATCAGCCTGTTATCCCCGGGGTACCTTTTATCCGTTGAGCGACGGCGCTTCCACAAGCCACCGCCGGATCACTAGTCCCGACTTTCGTCCCTGCTCGACCCGTCGGTCTCACAGTCAAGCTCCCTTGTGCACTTACACTCAACACCTGATTGCCAACCAGGCTGAGGGAACCTTTGGGCGCCTCCGTTACCCTTTGGGAGGCAACCGCCCCAGTTAAACTACCCATCAGACACTGTCCCTGATCCGGATCACGGACCGAGGTTAGACATCCAGCACGACCAGAGTGGTATTTCAACGGCGACTCCACCATGACTGGCGTCACGGCTTCAAAGTCTCCCACCTATCCTACACAAGCCGAACCGAACACCAATATCAAACTGTAGTAAAGGTCCCGGGGTCTTTCCGTCCTGCTGCGCGAAACGAGCATCTTTACTCGTAGTGCAATTTCACCGGGCCTATGGTTGAGACAGTCGAGAAGTCGTTACGCCATTCGTGCAGGTCGGAACTTACCCGACAAGGAATTTCGCTACCTTAGGATGGTTATAGTTACCACCGCCGTTTACTGGCGCTTAAGTTCTCAGCTTCGCCCTGTCGAAACAGAGCTAACCGGTCCCCTTAACGTTCCAGCACCGGGCAGGCGTCAGTCCGTATACATCGCCTTACGGCTTCGCACGGACCTGTGTTTTTAGTAAACAGTCGCTTCTCGCTGGTCTCTGCGGCCACCCCCAGCTCAGGAGGAAAACTCCATCACCAGGCGTGGCCCCCCTTCTCCCGAAGTTACGGGGGCATTTTGCCGAGTTCCTTAACCATAGTTCACCCGAACGCCTCGGTATTCTCTACCTGACCACCTGAGTCGGTTTAGGGTACGGGCCGCCATGAAACTCGCTAGAGGCTTTTCTCGACAGCATAGGATCATCCACTTCACCACAATCGGCTCGGCATCAGGTCTCAGCCTTAACGTGTGACGGATTTGCCTATCACACGGCCTACACCCTTACCCCGGGACAACCACCGCCCGGGCTGGACTACCTTCCTGCGTCACCCCATCGCTTACCTACTACAAGTCTGGTTCGTCGGCTCCACCACTTTCCTTTCCCCGAAGGGTCCGGAACGGCTTCACGGACTTAGCATCGCCTGATTCGATATTGGGCGTTTCAAAGCGGGTACCGGAATATCAACCGGTTGTCCATCGACTACGCCTGTCGGCCTCGCCTTAGGTCCCGACTTACCCTGGGCAGATCAGCTTGACCCAGGAACCCTTAGTCAATCGGCGCACACGTTTCTCACGTGTGTATCGCTACTCATGCCTGCATTCTCACTCGTGAACCGTCCACAACTCGCTTCCGCGGCTGCTTCACCCGGCACACGACGCTCCCCTACCCATCACAGCACCCGTTGGGGCTTATTGCTGCAATGACACGACTTCGGCGGTACGCTTGAGCCCCGCTACATTGTCGGCGCGGAATCACTTGACCAGTGAGCTATTACGCACTCTTTCAAGGGTGGCTGCTTCTAAGCCAACCTCCTGGTTGTCTCTGCGACTCCACATCCTTTCCCACTTAGCGTACGCTTAGGGGCCTTAGTCGATGCTCTGGGCTGTTTCCCTCTCGACCATGGAGCTTATCCCCCACAGTCTCACTGCCGTGCTCTCACTTACCGGCATTCGGAGTTTGGCTAAGGTCAGTAACCCGGTAGGGCCCATCGCCTATCCAGTGCTCTACCTCCGGCAAGAAACACACGACGCTGCACCTAAATGCATTTCGGGGAGAACCAGCTATCACGGAGTTTGATTGGCCTTTCACCCCTAACCACAGGTCATCCCCCAGGTTTTCAACCCTGGTGGGTTCGGTCCTCCACGAAGTCTTACCTCCGCTTCAACCTGCCCATGGCTAGATCACTCCGCTTCGGGTCTTGAGCGCGCTACTGAATCGCCCTATTCGGACTCGCTTTCGCTACGGCTTCCCCACACGGGTTAACCTCGCAACGCACCGCAAACTCGCAGGCTCATTCTTCAAAAGGCACGCAGTCACGACCCATTGGGTAAACCCAATGAGCGACGCTCCCACGGCTTGTAGGCACACGGTTTCAGGTACTATTTCACTCCGCTCCCGCGGTACTTTTCACCATTCCCTCACGGTACTATCCGCTATCGGTCACCAGGGAATATTTAGGCTTAGCGGGTGGTCCCGCCAGATTCACACGGGATTTCTCGGGCCCCGTGCTACTTGGGTGTCTCTCAAACGAGCCGTCAATGTTTCAGCTACGGGGGTCTTACCCTCTACGCCGGACCTTTCGCATGTCCTTCGCCTACATCAACGGTTTCTGACTCGTCTCACAGCCGGCAGACTGTGAAAGAGAGATCCCACAACCCCGCATGCGCAACCCCTGCCGGGTATCACACGCATACGGTTTGGCCTCATCCGGTTTCGCTCGCCACTACTCCCGGAATCACGGTTGTTTTCTCTTCCTGAGGGTACTGAGATGTTTCACTTCCCCTCGTTCCCTCCACATGCCCTATGTGTTCAGGCATGGGTGACAGCCCATGACGACTGCCGGGTTTCCCCATTCGGAAACCCCCGGATCAAAGCCTGGTTGACGGCTCCCCGGGGACTATCGTGGCCTCCCACGTCCTTCATCGGTTCCTGGTGCCAAGGCATCCACCGTGCGCCCTTAAAAACTTGGCCACAGATGCTCGCGTCCACTGTGTAGTTCTCAAGCAACGACCAGCCACCCATCACCCCATCCGACAAGCAGATGAGTGCACTGGGGCCGGCATCGCGAAGATACAAACCTTACGGCCGTACCCTCAGACACCCAACAACGTGCCAAGCACAGTCCGTTCCTCGAAGCCCGTTTTCCACGCCGAAGCAGTACTAACGGTTTCTCGGAGAGAGACTGTGCCAACTAATCAACGTTCCACCCATGAGCTGACCGTGCAGAACGTTTGCCTGCAATCGGTACTGTGCTCCTTAGAAAGGAGGTGATCCAGCCGCACCTTCCGGTACGGCTACCTTGTTACGACTTCGTCCCAATCGCCAGTCCCACCTTCGACAGCTCCCTCCCACAAGGGGTTGGGCCACCGGCTTCGGGTGTTACCGACTTTCGTGACGTGACGGGCGGTGTGTACAAGGCCCGGGAACGTATTCACCGCAGCAATGCTGATCTGCGATTACTAGCAACTCCGACTTCATGGGGTCGAGTTGCAGACCCCAATCCGAACTGAGACCGGCTTTTTGAGATTCGCTCCGCCTCACGGCATCGCAGCTCTTTGTACCGGCCATTGTAGCACGTGTGCAGCCCAAGACATAAGGGGCATGATGACTTGACGTCGTCCCCACCTTCCTCCGAGTTGACCCCGGCGGTCTCCTGTGAGTCCCCATCACCCCGAAGGGCATGCTGGCAACACAGGACAAGGGTTGCGCTCGTTGCGGGACTTAACCCAACATCTCACGACACGAGCTGACGACAGCCATGCACCACCTGTATACCGACCACAAGGGGGGCACTATCTCTAATGCTTTCCGGTATATGTCAAGCCTTGGTAAGGTTCTTCGCGTTGCGTCGAATTAAGCCACATGCTCCGCTGCTTGTGCGGGCCCCCGTCAATTCCTTTGAGTTTTAGCCTTGCGGCCGTACTCCCCAGGCGGGGAACTTAATGCGTTAGCTGCGGCACCGACGACGTGGAATGTCGCCAACACCTAGTTCCCAACGTTTACGGCGTGGACTACCAGGGTATCTAATCCTGTTCGCTCCCCACGCTTTCGCTCCTCAGCGTCAGTAATGGCCCAGAGATCCGCCTTCGCCACCGGTGTTCCTCCTGATATCTGCGCATTTCACCGCTACACCAGGAATTCCGATCTCCCCTACCACACTCTAGCCTGCCCGTATCGGATGCAGACCCGGGGTTAAGCCCCGGGCTTTCACACCCGACGTGACAAGCCGCCTACGAGCTCTTTACGCCCAATAATTCCGGACAACGCTTGCGCCCTACGTATTACCGCGGCTGCTGGCACGTAGTTAGCCGGCGCTTCTTCTGCAGGTACCGTCACTTTCGCTTCTTCCCTGCTGAAAGAGGTTTACAACCCGAAGGCCGTCATCCCTCACGCGGCGTCGCTGCATCAGGCTTTCGCCCATTGTGCAATATTCCCCACTGCTGCCTCCCGTAGGAGTCTGGGCCGTGTCTCAGTCCCAGTGTGGCCGGTCGCCCTCTCAGGCCGGCTACCCGTCGTCGCCTTGGTAGGCCATTACCCCACCAACAAGCTGATAGGCCGCGGGCTCATCCTTCACCGCCGGAGCTTTCAACCAGCCCCCATGCGGAAGCCGGTGTTATCCGGTATTAGACCCCGTTTCCAGGGCTTGTCCCAGAGTGAAGGGCAGATTGCCCACGTGTTACTCACCCGTTCGCCACTAATCCACCCCGAAGGGCTTCATCGTTCGACTTGCATGTGTTAAGCACGCCGCCAGCGTTCGTCCTGAGCCAGGATCAAACTCTCCGTGAATGTTTACCCGTAATCGGGTGACACTCGCGTTGAGCGGGACAGTCAGGCCGGAATAGGGCCGACTATCCACAGCGTCCTCGCTGTGTATGTTGCCTACCCGCCACAAGGGCCGGCAGGACTTTCAAAGGAACCTCGCCATCCGAAGATGGACGGGGTATCAACTAATCTGGCGTTGATTTTTGGCACGCTGTTGAGTTCTCAAGGAACGGACGCTTCCTTTGTACTCACCCTCTCGGGCTTTCCTCCGGGCTTCCCTTCGGTCTTGCGTTTCCGACTCTATCAGATCTTTCCGATCCGATTTCCTCGGTGCTTTCCAGTCCCGTTCGCTTTCGCTCCGGGCCCTTCCGGCGGTTCCGACTCTATCAGACTTTTTCGCTCTGATTTCCTCGATGCTTTCCGGTTCCGTTGCTTTCGCGCTGGTCCCTTCCTGCGTCTCCGACTCTATCAGATGTCTGGGGGTCGGATTGCCACTTCGGCCGGCGCCCAGGAGGCCCGGCCCGGCCCCAGAACGCAGAAAAGCCCCGCACCATGAGGTGCGGGGCTTTCCCACAATGATTGTTCGGCGGCGTCCTACTCTCCCACAGGGTCCCCCCTGCAGTACCATCGGCGCTGAAAGGCTTAGCTTCCGGGTTCGGAATGTAACCGGGCGTTTCCCTAACGCTATGACCACCGAAACTCTATGAAGTTGAACTCAACCGGAAAAGGGAGTTCGTTACTTCAGAACTAACACAGTGGACGCGAGCAACTGAGGACAAGCCCTCGGCCTATTAGTACCGGTCAGCTCCACCCATTACTGGGCTTCCACATCCGGCCTATCAACCCAGTCGTCTACTGGGAGCCTTACCCTCTCAAGGAGGTGGGAATACTCATCTCGAAGCAGGCTTCCCGCTTAGATGCTTTCAGCGGTTATCCCTCCCGAACGTAGCCAACCAGCCATGCCCTTGGCAGGACAACTGGCACACCAGAGGTTCGTCCGTCCCGGTCCTCTCGTACTAGGGACAGCCCTTCTCAATATTCCTACGCGCACAGCGGATAGGGACCGAACTGTCTCACGACGTTCTAAACCCAGCTCGCGTACCGCTTTAATGGGCGAACAGCCCAACCCTTGGGACCGACTCCAGCCCCAGGATGCGACGAGCCGACATCGAGGTGCCAAACCATCCCGTCGATATGGACTCTTGGGGAAGATCAGCCTGTTATCCCCGGGGTACCTTTTATCCGTTGAGCGACGGCGCTTCCACAAGCCACCGCCGGATCACTAGTCCCGACTTTCGTCCCTGCTCGACCCGTCGGTCTCACAGTCAAGCTCCCTTGTGCACTTACACTCAACACCTGATTGCCAACCAGGCTGAGGGAACCTTTGGGCGCCTCCGTTACCCTTTGGGAGGCAACCGCCCCAGTTAAACTACCCATCAGACACTGTCCCTGATCCGGATCACGGACCGAGGTTAGACATCCAGCACGACCAGAGTGGTATTTCAACGGCGACTCCACCATGACTGGCGTCACGGCTTCAAAGTCTCCCACCTATCCTACACAAGCCGAACCGAACACCAATATCAAACTGTAGTAAAGGTCCCGGGGTCTTTCCGTCCTGCTGCGCGAAACGAGCATCTTTACTCGTAGTGCAATTTCACCGGGCCTATGGTTGAGACAGTCGAGAAGTCGTTACGCCATTCGTGCAGGTCGGAACTTACCCGACAAGGAATTTCGCTACCTTAGGATGGTTATAGTTACCACCGCCGTTTACTGGCGCTTAAGTTCTCAGCTTCGCCCTGTCGAAACAGAGCTAACCGGTCCCCTTAACGTTCCAGCACCGGGCAGGCGTCAGTCCGTATACATCGCCTTACGGCTTCGCACGGACCTGTGTTTTTAGTAAACAGTCGCTTCTCGCTGGTCTCTGCGGCCACCCCCAGCTCAGGAGGAAAACTCCATCACCAGGCGTGGCCCCCCTTCTCCCGAAGTTACGGGGGCATTTTGCCGAGTTCCTTAACCATAGTTCACCCGAACGCCTCGGTATTCTCTACCTGACCACCTGAGTCGGTTTAGGGTACGGGCCGCCATGAAACTCGCTAGAGGCTTTTCTCGACAGCATAGGATCATCCACTTCACCACAATCGGCTCGGCATCAGGTCTCAGCCTTAACGTGTGACGGATTTGCCTATCACACGGCCTACACCCTTACCCCGGGACAACCACCGCCCGGGCTGGACTACCTTCCTGCGTCACCCCATCGCTTACCTACTACCACCTTGGGTCAGCGGCTCCACCACTTTCCTTTCCCCGAAGGGTCCGGAACGGCTTCACGGCCTTAGCATTAATGGGCTCGATATTGGGCGTTTCAAAGCGGGTACCGGAATATCAACCGGTTGTCCATCGACTACGCCTGTCGGCCTCGCCTTAGGTCCCGACTTACCCTGGGCAGATCAGCTTGACCCAGGAACCCTTAGTCAATCGGCGCACACGTTTCTCACGTGTGTATCGCTACTCATGCCTGCATTCTCACTCGTGAACCGTCCACAACTCGCTTCCGCGGCTGCTTCACCCGGCACACGACGCTCCCCTACCCATCACAGCACCCGTTGGGGCTTATTGCTGCAATGACACGACTTCGGCGGTACGCTTGAGCCCCGCTACATTGTCGGCGCGGAATCACTTGACCAGTGAGCTATTACGCACTCTTTCAAGGGTGGCTGCTTCTAAGCCAACCTCCTGGTTGTCTCTGCGACTCCACATCCTTTCCCACTTAGCGTACGCTTAGGGGCCTTAGTCGATGCTCTGGGCTGTTTCCCTCTCGACCATGGAGCTTATCCCCCACAGTCTCACTGCCGTGCTCTCACTTACCGGCATTCGGAGTTTGGCTAAGGTCAGTAACCCGGTAGGGCCCATCGCCTATCCAGTGCTCTACCTCCGGCAAGAAACACACGACGCTGCACCTAAATGCATTTCGGGGAGAACCAGCTATCACGGAGTTTGATTGGCCTTTCACCCCTAACCACAGGTCATCCCCCAGGTTTTCAACCCTGGTGGGTTCGGTCCTCCACGAAGTCTTACCTCCGCTTCAACCTGCCCATGGCTAGATCACTCCGCTTCGGGTCTTGAGCGCGCTACTGAATCGCCCTATTCGGACTCGCTTTCGCTACGGCTTCCCCACACGGGTTAACCTCGCAACGCACCGCAAACTCGCAGGCTCATTCTTCAAAAGGCACGCAGTCACGACCCATTGGGTAAACCCAATGAGCGACGCTCCCACGGCTTGTAGGCACACGGTTTCAGGTACTATTTCACTCCGCTCCCGCGGTACTTTTCACCATTCCCTCACGGTACTATCCGCTATCGGTCACCAGGGAATATTTAGGCTTAGCGGGTGGTCCCGCCAGATTCACACGGGATTTCTCGGGCCCCGTGCTACTTGGGTGTCTCTCAAACGAGCCGTCAATGTTTCAGCTACGGGGGTCTTACCCTCTACGCCGGACCTTTCGCATGTCCTTCGCCTACATCAACGGTTTCTGACTCGTCCTGTCGCCGGCAGACGACAGAAGAGAGATCCCACAACCCCGCATGCGCAACCCCTGCCGGGTATCACACGCATACGGTTTGGCCTCATCCGGTTTCGCTCGCCACTACTCCCGGAATCACGGTTGTTTTCTCTTCCTGAGGGTACTGAGATGTTTCACTTCCCCTCGTTCCCTCCACATGCCCTATGTGTTCAGGCATGGGTGACAGCCCATGACGACTGCCGGGTTTCCCCATTCGGAAACCCCCGGATCAAAGCCTGGTTGACGGCTCCCCGGGGACTATCGTGGCCTCCCACGTCCTTCATCGGTTCCTGGTGCCAAGGCATCCACCGTGCGCCCTTAAAAACTTGGCCACAGATGCTCGCGTCCACTGTGTAGTTCTCAAGCAACGACCAGCCACCCATCACCCTGATCCAAACGAATCAAGTTCACTGGGGCCGGCATCGCGAAGATACAAACCTTACGGCCGTACCCTCAGACACCCAACAACGTGCCAAGCACAGTCCGTTCCTCGAAGCCCGTTTTCCACGCCGAAGCAGTACTAACGGTTTCTCGGAGAGAGACTGTGCCAACTAATCAACGTTCCACCCATGAGCTGACCGTGCAGAACGTTTGCCTGCAATCGGTACTGTGCTCCTTAGAAAGGAGGTGATCCAGCCGCACCTTCCGGTACGGCTACCTTGTTACGACTTCGTCCCAATCGCCAGTCCCACCTTCGACAGCTCCCTCCCACAAGGGGTTGGGCCACCGGCTTCGGGTGTTACCGACTTTCGTGACGTGACGGGCGGTGTGTACAAGGCCCGGGAACGTATTCACCGCAGCAATGCTGATCTGCGATTACTAGCAACTCCGACTTCATGGGGTCGAGTTGCAGACCCCAATCCGAACTGAGACCGGCTTTTTGAGATTCGCTCCGCCTCACGGCATCGCAGCTCTTTGTACCGGCCATTGTAGCACGTGTGCAGCCCAAGACATAAGGGGCATGATGACTTGACGTCGTCCCCACCTTCCTCCGAGTTGACCCCGGCGGTCTCCTGTGAGTCCCCATCACCCCGAAGGGCATGCTGGCAACACAGGACAAGGGTTGCGCTCGTTGCGGGACTTAACCCAACATCTCACGACACGAGCTGACGACAGCCATGCACCACCTGTATACCGACCACAAGGGGGGCACTATCTCTAATGCTTTCCGGTATATGTCAAGCCTTGGTAAGGTTCTTCGCGTTGCGTCGAATTAAGCCACATGCTCCGCTGCTTGTGCGGGCCCCCGTCAATTCCTTTGAGTTTTAGCCTTGCGGCCGTACTCCCCAGGCGGGGAACTTAATGCGTTAGCTGCGGCACCGACGACGTGGAATGTCGCCAACACCTAGTTCCCAACGTTTACGGCGTGGACTACCAGGGTATCTAATCCTGTTCGCTCCCCACGCTTTCGCTCCTCAGCGTCAGTAATGGCCCAGAGATCCGCCTTCGCCACCGGTGTTCCTCCTGATATCTGCGCATTTCACCGCTACACCAGGAATTCCGATCTCCCCTACCACACTCTAGCCTGCCCGTATCGGATGCAGACCCGGGGTTAAGCCCCGGGCTTTCACACCCGACGTGACAAGCCGCCTACGAGCTCTTTACGCCCAATAATTCCGGACAACGCTTGCGCCCTACGTATTACCGCGGCTGCTGGCACGTAGTTAGCCGGCGCTTCTTCTGCAGGTACCGTCACTTTCGCTTCTTCCCTGCTGAAAGAGGTTTACAACCCGAAGGCCGTCATCCCTCACGCGGCGTCGCTGCATCAGGCTTTCGCCCATTGTGCAATATTCCCCACTGCTGCCTCCCGTAGGAGTCTGGGCCGTGTCTCAGTCCCAGTGTGGCCGGTCGCCCTCTCAGGCCGGCTACCCGTCGTCGCCTTGGTAGGCCATTACCCCACCAACAAGCTGATAGGCCGCGGGCTCATCCTTCACCGCCGGAGCTTTCAACCAGCTCCCATGCGGAAGCCGGTGTTATCCGGTATTAGACCCCGTTTCCAGGGCTTGTCCCAGAGTGAAGGGCAGATTGCCCACGTGTTACTCACCCGTTCGCCACTAATCCACCCCGAAGGGCTTCATCGTTCGACTTGCATGTGTTAAGCACGCCGCCAGCGTTCGTCCTGAGCCAGGATCAAACTCTCCGTGAATGTTTACCCGTAATCGGGTGACACTCGCGTTGAGCGGGACAGTCAGGCCGGAATAAGGCCGACTGTCCACAGCGTCCTCGCTGTGTATGTCGCCTACCCGCCACAAGGGCCGGCAGGACTTTCAAAGGAACCTCGCCATCCGAAGATGGACGGGGTATCAACTAATCTGGCGTTGATTTTTGGCACGCTGTTGAGTTCTCAAGGAACGGACGCTTCCTTTGTACTCACCCTCTCGGGCTTTCCTCCGGGCTTCCCTTCGGTCTTGCGTTTCCGACTCTATCAGATCCTTTCGGCGTCTGATTCCCAGTCAGCGGGAGTTGTCTTTCCGGCTGTTGGGCCGTTCCGACGAGTGAGACTTTAGCGGATTCCCTGCCTCCGACGCTAATCGGGCGGCTGCGTCCGAACTTCGAACGCGGATTCCTCATTTCGCAAAAACGCACGGAAAGCAGAATGGCGCGGCAAAGCACCATCGGCTTCTGTGGATCTTGCGGGATGGCTGTCCGGGGCCGACCGGGGTCGGTGCTCACGTCGGACAACTCGGAGAACCTTACGGATCCGTCAATCCCGTGTCAACCCTGCTCCTCGGGCGTAGTCTCTGGGCATGACTACGCGTGCGCTCACCACCCAGTGGTGGGCCGCCTGACGGCGGCCCACCACTCGCGCATGCAGCAAGCGGCCGCCGCCTCGGCGGCCGTTCGCGTATCCCCCTCCGGGAGGCGGCCGTCGGGTCGGCGCCCAGGAGAAGAGGGAGAACGAACGCGATGAAGAGGATCTTCAGCGGGGTCAAGCCGACCGGGCACCTGACGCTGGGCAACTACCTCGGGGCCGTACGGCGGTGGGTCGAGGTCGATCAGCACCGGGCGGACGCGCTGTTCAGCGTCGTGGACCTGCACGCGCTGACCGTGGAGCACGATCCGGCGCGGGTGCGGCGGCTCAGCCGGCAGGCGGCCACGCTGCTGATGGCCGCCGGGCTCGATCCGGAGCTGTGCACCCTGTTCGTACAGAGTCATGTGGACGAGCACGCGCGGCTGTCGTACCTGCTGGAGTGCACGGCCACGGACGGCGAGCTGCGGCGGATGATCCAGTACAAGGAGAAGAGCGTCCGGGCGCAGGCGGCCGGGCAGGGGGTGCGGCTGTCGCTGCTGACGTATCCGGTGCTGATGGCGGCGGACATCCTGGCGTACGGGGCCGACGAGGTGCCGGTGGGTGAGGACCAGACGCAGCACGTGGAGTTGACCCGGGATCTGGCGGTGCGGTTCAACCAGCGGTACGGGCACACCTTCACGGTGCCGCGGGCGACGCGGCCCGAGGTGGCGGCGCGGGTCATGGACCTGCAGGACCCCACGTCGAAGATGGGGAAGTCGCACGAGAACGGGGCCGGGATCGTCTATCTGCTCGACGACGCGGACACCGTGCGGCGGAAGATCATGCGGGCCGTGACGGACAGCGGGCGGGACGTGGAGTACGACCGGGAGGCCGGGCCGGGGGTCGCGAATCTGCTCGATCTGCTGGCGGCCGCGACGGGTGGGAACCCCGAGGCGCTGGCCGGTGTATATGAGACGTACGGATCGTTGAAGAAGGACACGGCGGACGCGGTGGTGGAGCTGCTGAGGCCCGTGCGGGAGCGGCATGCCGAGCTCGCGGCGGACCCCGGTCAGGTGGATCTGGTGCTACGGGACGGGGCCCGGCGGGCCCGGGAGACGGCGCGGCCTTTGGTGGACCGGGCCTATCGCGCGATCGGGCTGTTGCCCGCCGGGTGACGGAAGGCGTTGCGGTAGTCGCGCGGGCTGGTGGCGAGGTGCGAGGCGAAGTGCTGGCGCATTGTGACCTCGCTGCCGAAGCCCGCGCGGCGGGCCACCTCGGGGAGGGGGTGGTCGGTGAGTTCGAGGAGTTTCTGGGCGGCGGCGACGCGCTGGGTGATGAGCCAGTGCAGGGGGGTGGTTCCGGTGGTGGCCTGGAAGTGGCGGGCGAAGGAGCGGGGTGACATGCCCGCGCGGGCGGCGAGGGTCGCGACGGTGTGGGGCTCGTCGAGGTGGGCGAGGGCGTGGGCGCGGACGTCGGCCAGGGCGTCGGCGTCGCGGTCGGCGCGGGGGGTGGGGTGTTCGATGAACTGGGCCTGGGTGCCGGTGCGGAAGGGGGCGGTGACCATCGCGCGGGCGATGGCGGCCGCGGCCTCGGCGCCGTGGGCGGTGCGGACGAGGTGGAGGCAAAGGTCGATGCCGGCTGCGGTGCCGGCGGAGGTCCAGACGCCGGTGTCCTCGACGAACAGGGCGTCTGGTTCGACCTGGATCGCGGGGTGGCGGGCGGCGAGGGTTGCGGCGAGGTGCCAGTGGGTGACGGCGCGGCGGCCGTCGAGGAGTCCGGCGCGGGCGAGGACGAAGGCGCCGGCGCAGAGCGAGGCGACGGGGATGCCCGCGGTGTGGGCGCGGCGGAGCGCGTCGAGGACGGGGGTCGGGAGGTCGGCGTCGGGGTCCTCGATGCCGGGGACGAGGACCAGGTCGTCGGGGGTGAGGTCGTCGAGCCAGCTGAGCGGGCGGTCGGGGGTGAGGCTGAGACCGCCGCGGAGCGGGATGGGGGTGTGGGGATCGGCGGCCGCTCTGCGGAGGTCGAAGGGCGGGACGCCGCGGAGGGTGCGGTCGCTGCCCCAGACCTCGGTGATGACGGAGATGTCGAAGGCGCGGATGCCGGGGAAGGAGAGGAGGGCGATCCGTTGGGGGCGGGGTGCGGGGGTCGGGGACGCGGCGGGCACGTGTGGCAGTAAATCATCGATCGCTGTCATTCGTCCCTCTGGGAGAGGGCTCGTCCCGGGGGCAGCATCGTGAGTATGGAGATCGCACAGAACGCAGCGCTGGTTGTCATCGACGTGCAGAAGGGCTTCGAGGAGGAGTACTGGGGGAAGCGGAACAATCCGGCCGCCGAGGAGAACATCGCGGCTCTGATCGACCTGTGGCAGGAGACGGGGCGGCCGGTCGTCTTCGTGCGGCACGACTCGCCGGCGGGCTCGCGTTCGCCGCTGCGGGCGGGGTACGCGGGGAACGCGTTCAAGGACTTCGTCGAGGAGCGGCGCGGGAAGGGTGCCGGGCCGGAGCTGCTGGTGACGAAGAGCGTGAACTCGGCGTTCTACGGGGAGCCGTCGCTCGACGGGTGGCTGACGGGGCAGGACATCGCGCAGATCGTGATCGTCGGGATCCAGACGAACATGTGCAACGAGACGACGGCCCGGATGGCCGGGAACCTCGGGTACGAGGTGCTGTTCCCGCTGGACGCGATGCACACCTTCGACCTGGAGGGGCCGTTCGGGTGGTCGCGGAGCGCCGATGAGCTGGCGCAGGCGACGGCCGTGTCCCTGCACGGGGGGCGGTTCGCCGAGGTCGTGTCGACGGCGGACGTGGTGGCGGGGGTGTCCGCCGGGGTCCGGTGACCCCGGCGGGGCGGGTCGGGCGTCGGGGTCCTGGGGTCAGCTGTTGCCGGAGGCGAGTTCGCGGCTGCGGTCGCGGGCGGCTTCCAGGGCGGCGATGAGGGCGGCCCTGACGCCGTGGTTCTCGAGTTCGCGGATGGCGCTGATGGTGGTGCCGGCCGGGGAGGTGACGGCCTCGCGGAGCTTGACCGGGTGTTCGCCGCTGTCGCGGAGCATCACGGCGGCGCCGATCGCGGCCTGGACGATGAGGTCGTGGGCCTGGGCGCGGGGGAGGCCGAGGAGGATGCCGGCGTCGGTCATGGCCTCGACGAGGAAGTAGAAGTACGCGGGGCCGGAGCCGGAGAGGGCGGTGGCGGCGTCCTGCTGGGACTCGGGGACGCGGAGGGTCTTGCCGACGCCGCCGAAGATCTCCTCGGTGTGGGCGAGGTGGGCGGGGGTGGCGTGGCTGCCGGCGGAGATGACGGACATGCCTTCGTCGACGAGGACGGGGGTGTTGGGCATGACGCGGACGACGGGGGTGCCGGTGGTGAGGCGGTCCTCGATGAAGGAGGTGGGGATGCCGGCGGCGGCGCTGATGACCAGGCGGTCGGCGGTGACGTGCGGGGCGAGTTCGTCGAGGAGGCGGCCCATGTCCTGGGGCTTGACGGCCAGGATGAGGGTGTCGGCGCGCTTGGCGGCCTCGGCGTTGGTGACGGTCTCGACGCCGTAGCGGGTGCGGAGTTCCTCGGCGCGCTCGGCGCGGCGGGCGGTGACCAGGAGGTTCGCGGGGCGCCAACCGGCGCGGATCATGCCGCTGAGGAGCGCTTCACCGATCTTGCCGGTGCCGAGGACTGCGACGGTCTGGGTCATGGCTCTGTTCACCTCGCCGGAGGGGGGTACGTGTCGTCATCCTCGCACCGGCGGGGTGGGCGGTGTGCGGGTGTCCGAGGGGCGGTCACGCGGTGCGGCGGCGGAGGGTGGCGGCGCCGAGGCCGAGGACGAGGAGGGCGCAGCCTGCGACGACGAGGGCGTCGCGGACGAAGTCGCCGGGGATGTCGGGGTGGCGGAGGACCTGGTTCATGCCGTCGACGGCGTACGACATGGGCAGGACGTCGGAGATCGCTTCGAGGGCGGGGGCCATGTGGTCGCGTGGGGTGAAGAGGCCGCAGAGCAGCAGTTGGGGGAAGATCACGGCCGGCATGAACTGGACGGCCTGGAACTCGGAGGCGGCGAAGGCGGAGACGAAGAGGCCGAGGGCGGTGCCGAGGAGGGCGTCGAGGAGGGCGACCAGGAGGAGGAGCCAGGGGGAGCCGATGACGTCGAGGCCGAGGAACCAGACGGCGAGGCCGGTGGCCAGGGTGGACTGGACGACGGCGAGGAGCCCGAAGGCGAGGGCGTAGCCGGCGATGAGGTCGGACTTGCCCAGGGGCATGGCGAGGAGGCGTTCCAGGGTGCCGGAGGTGCGTTCGCGCAGGGTGGCGATGGAGGTGACCAGGAACATCGTGATGAGCGGGAAGATGCCGAGCAGGGAGGCTCCGATGTTGTCGAAGGTGCCCGGGCTGCCGTCGAAGACGTAGCGCAGCAGGAAGAGCATGACGCAGGGCACGAGGAGCATCAGGGCGATCGAGCGCGGGTCGTGGCGCAGTTGGCGCAGGACGCGGGCGGCGGTGGCGAGGGTGCGGGCGGGGCTCATGGCCGGGGCTCCTCGTGGGCGGCTCGGGCGGCTTGGGTGGCTTGGGCGGCTTGGGCGGTTCGGGCGGCTGCGGCGTCGACGAGGTGGAGGAAGGCCTCTTCGACGGTGGCGGTGTCGTTGCGTCGGCGCAGGGCCTCGGGGGTGTCGTCGGCGAGGATCTCGCCCTCGCGCATGAGGAGGAGCCGGTGGCAGCGTTCGGCCTCGTCCATCACGTGGGAGGAGACGAGGAGGGTGGTGCCGCGGTCGGCGGCGATCTGGTGGAAGAGGTTCCACAGGTCGCGGCGGAGGACGGGGTCGAGTCCGACGGTGGGTTCGTCGAGGACGAGGAGTTCGGGGGTGCCGAGGAGGGCGACGGCGAGGGAGACGCGGCTGCGCTGGCCGCCGGAGAGCCGGCCGGCGAGGTGGTCGGCGTGTGAGGCGAGGTCGACGTCGTCGATGGCGCGGTCGACGGCGGTGCGGCGTTCTTCGCGGTGGGCGCGGCCGGGGAGGAGGACGGCGGCGAAGTAGTCGAGGTTCTGGCGGACGGTGAGGTCGTCGTAGACGGAGGGCGCCTGGGTGACGTATCCGATGCGGGAGCGGAGGGTGGGGTCGCCGGCGGGGCGGCCGAGGACGTGGAGGGTGCCGTCGACCTTGGCCTGGGTGCCGACGATCGCGCGCATGAGGGTGGACTTGCCGCAGCCGGAGGGGCCGAGGAGTCCGGTGATGCGGCCGGCCGTGACGGTGAAGTCGAGGCCGTGCAGGACGGTGCGGTCGCCGCGGACGACGGTGAGGTCGCGGGCGGTGATGGCCGCGTCGGTCGTCGTGCGGGGGTGGGGGGCCGCCTTGGCGGTGGCCTCACCCGGCGGGTAATTCATCATGCGATGAATAGTGCTCCCGGCGGTACCGGCCGTCAAGCATCCGGTCGGCTGCGTGGAGGTGGAGAGGGAACGCGAAAGCCCCCTCGACGAGTCGTCGAGGGGGCTTGGCGGTGGCGCCGGGCTACTTGCGCTTGGGCTACTTGCGCTTGGGCTTCTTGCGGGCCGCCGGGTTGCCCGTGCGGGCGCCGCGGCGCTTCTCGAACTGGGCGCGGGCCGTCTCGTACTCGGCGCGGCGGAGCTTCTCGCCGGGCGCCTCGACGAAGCAGCGGGCGCAGTAGGCGAGGAGCGCCCCGATGAAGCCGATCATCTTGAGGCTGCGCAGGGACTCCTCGCGGGCCGGGTCGGCCGGCCTGCGGAGGTAGCCCTCCCAGGTCTTGCGGAAGGCGATGGCGCTGCAGACCGCGAACATGATGACGACCAGCATGTTGACGATGCCGCCGACGGCCGCGATCTGCAGGCCCTCGTAGGCGAAGCGCAGCACGAAGCAGGCCGCGACGGCGGCGGCGAGCGAGCCGGCGGCCAGGCCGACGCGGCGCAGGGTGTAGTTGCCGCTGTGGTCGACCCAGGTGGTGCCGAAGAAGCGGACCTCCTCGGGCTGGGGCCCCGCGGGAGTCCCGCCGGTCGGGCCGCCGGTCGGGCTGGGGGTCTGCTCTTCGTCGCTCACGAGGTCGATTATCCCCGGGGCGGCGGAGGCCGGCCTCAGGCGCAGCGCGGTGCGACGAGGCCGTCGCTGCCCGTGCGCACGTACGCGTCGGAGACGTACTCGCCCGGCGCGATGTTGTCCCAGATCTTGGTGGTGCCGTACGGGCCGGTGATCCACTCGCCGTACTTCTGGCAGGAGATCGCCACCGTGGCGCCGAGCGGCAGCGACCGGACGACCGGGTACTGGGTGCTCGGTCCCGAGCGCACGTTCACCCGGTAGCCGGGCGCGACCGCGTAGCGGGTGGCCGTGCTCGCCATCGCCGCCACCGTCTCCCCCGCCGTCGTGGCCGTGGCCGTCGTCGTGTTCTCGTCCGTGCTCATGGTGTCCTCCCCCTTGGCGCAAAAGCGCTCCGCCGAGTTTCACTCTCCGCGACGCGCAGGCTAGCAAGCTCCGCCGACTTCGAGGGGGCCATGGACTAGGCTCCGTCGGGCCGCGCAGGTGCGCGCGGGGTGACGGGGACACACACGGGGGTGGGCGATGCCACCGTTGCGCGGTACCGGTGCCGACCGGGAAGCGGAGGGGCCCGAGTACGCGGGCGACTACCGTCTCCAGGCATGCCTGGGCGCCGGCGGCATGGGAGTCGTGCACCTCGCGGCCTCCGCCTCGGGGCTTCGGCTCGCGGTCAAGGTCGTACACGCACGGTATGCGGAGGACCCCGAGTTCAGGGCGCGTTTCCGCCAGGAGGTCGCGGCCGCGCGGCGGGTCAGCGGGGCCTTCACCGCGCCGGTCGTGGACGCCGACCCCGATGCCGTACGCCCCTGGATGGCCACGCTCTACGTCCCCGGCCCCACCCTCGCCGACCAGGTGAAGCGGAACGGGCCGCTCGCCCCGGCCGAACTGCGCAGGCTCACCGCCGGGCTCGCCGAGGCGCTGCGGGACATCCACCGCGCCGGGGTCGTGCACCGCGACCTCAAGCCCAGCAACGTCCTGCTCACCGACACCGGCCCCAAGGTCATCGACTTCGGCATCTCCCGGCCCGTCGACAGCGACCTGCACACGGAGACCGGCAAGCTGATCGGCTCGCCGCCGTTCATGGCGCCCGAGCAGTTCCAGCGGCCGCGGGAGGTCGGGCCCGCGGCGGACGTGTTCGCGCTGGGGTCCGTGCTCGTGCACGCGGCGACCGGGCACGGGCCGTTCGACTCCGACAGCCCGTACATCGTGGCGTACCAGGTCGTGCACGACGAGCCGGACCTGACCGGGGTGCCGGCGGAGCTGGCGCCGCTCGTCGCGCGCTGCCTCGCCAAGGACCCGGCCGAGCGGCCGAGTCCCGCCCAGATCATGGCGGCGCTGCTGCCTCCCTCGTACGCGGCGGAGGCGTTCATACCGGCGCAGCGGCGCCGGCCCTCCCTGCCGGACGGCGAGGACGGCGCGTACGGCGAGACCGGCTCGCGCGGCGGCCGGGGTGAGCCGGGTCCCTCCCCCGCGTGGGACGCGGACACCCCCGTACGGGCCACCGCCCCCGTACCGCCGCGCCGGGCGCGGCCGCTGCGCGGCGGGCGTCTCCGGCCGCGTCTGACGATCGCGGTCGCCGCCGCGGTCGCGCTGGCCGGAGCCGGGATCTACGCGGCGATGAGCCCGCCGGCCCGCGGCGGAACCGAGCCGCCGGCCCGCCCCGGCGAGGTGGCCACCGCCTTCGCCGGCTGGGAGACCACGCTGCAGAAGCACGGCCCCACGGCCGCGCCCGCGTGCGCCCACGGCGAGGGCGCGCTGTACTGCGCGGCCCGGGGCGTCGGCCTCGCGCGGCTCGACCCCGTGACGGGGAAGGTCCTCTGGTCGCTCGACGCGCCCGTGAAGGCCGAGTCCCCGCTCGCGCCCTTCGTCCTGACGGGCGGAGCACGCGGCACCGGCGGTCTGGTCGGCGCGGCCGCCCCCACCGGCCCGCTGCGGGCGTACACGGCCGAGCGGGGCGCCCCCGCCTGGAGCACCTCGTCGAAGCTGCCCGAGTCGTTCCGCCCGGCCGGTTCGGCGGTCGTCCTGACCGACGGACAGGGCGGCGTCCGGGCCGTCGACGGACAGAGCGGCAAGGAGCTGTGGCGGCACGGCCTGAGCGGTTTCGACGTCCCGCGCCCGGGGCCGTACGACTCCGTGTCGGGTCTGCTCGCGGTCTCCGAGACCTCGGCCGACGGGACGCACACGCGCGTGGGCGAGTTCCGCGCGCGGACCGGCGAGGTGGTACGGCAGCGGAACCTGCGGGGCGCGCTCGAACCGCTGGGCCGCACGAGCGACGGGGCCCTGGTCCTCGGCTCCCTCTACCAGGCCTCGCTGTACGACGCACTGGTCCTGCTGGACCCGGCCGGCGGGTCCGTACGACGGCTCCCCCTCCCCCACCGGATCGACGTCCGGGGCGTCGCCGTGCACGGCTCGGTCGCCCACGTCCTCGACGCGGACGGGCACCTCACCGCCTTCGACACGGCGGCGCCGAAGGGGCGGGTGCTGTGGGAGCTGGAGACGGGCGCAGGGAACGTGTCGACACCGGTCGTCGGACCCGGCGACCGGCTGTACTTCTCCGTCCAGGACGGGCGGCTGCTCGCCGTCGACACCGTACGCGGGGCGCTGGTCGGCCAGACCCGGCCGCGGCTGCTCAACGGCCGGCTCGACTACGCGCCGCTGGTGCCCCCGCCGCTGGTCGCCGGGGACCGGGTGTTCGGGACGGCGCCCGACGGGTCGGTCTTCGCGGTGGACGCGCGCGACCCGGCGTCCTGGTGAACCACGCCTGAGAAACGACGAGGGGAGCGGGCTCGGCGCCCGCTCCCCTCGTCGTACCCGGCGCCCGCGGCGCCGGGCTCAGCCCAGCTTCGTCACGTCGCGGACCGCGCCCTTGTCGGCGCTGGTCGCCATCGCCGCGTACGCGCGCAGGGCGGCCGACACCTTCCGCTGACGGTTCTTCGGCTGGTACACGCCGCCCAGCGCCTCGCGGCGGGCCGCCAGGGTCGCCTCGTCGACGAGGAGCTCGATCGAGCGGCTCGGGATGTCGATGCGGATCCGGTCGCCGTCCTCGACGAGCGCGATCGTGCCGCCCGAGGCCGCCTCAGGCGAGGCGTGACCGATGGACAGGCCCGACGTGCCGCCCGAGAAGCGTCCGTCGGTGACCAGGGCGCAGGTCTTGCCCAGGCCCCGGCCCTTGAGGAACGAGGTCGGGTAGAGCATCTCCTGCATGCCGGGGCCGCCGCGCGGGCCCTCGTACCGGATGACGACCACGTCGCCGTCCGTGATCTGCTTGTTGAGGATCTTCTCGACGGCCTCGTCCTGCGACTCGCAGACGACGGCCGGGCCCTCGAAGGTCCAGATCGACTCGTCGACGCCGGCCGTCTTCACGACGCAGCCGTCGACCGCCAGGTTGCCGCGCAGGACCGCGAGGCCGCCGTCCTTCGAGTAGGCGTGGGCCGCGTCGCGGATGCAGCCGCCGGCCGCGTCCACGTCGAGCGCCGCCCAGCGCTCGGACTGCGAGAAGGCGGTCGCCGAGCGGACGCAGCCGGGGGCCGCGTGCCACAGCTCGACGGACTCCTCGGACGGGGAGCCGCCGCGGACGTCCCAGGTGCCCAGCCACTCCTTGATGGAGCGGGAGTGGACGGCGTGGACGTCCTCGTTGAGGAGGCCTGCGCGGTAGAGCTCGCCGAGGATGGCGGGGATGCCGCCCGCCCGGTGCACGTCCTCCATGTAGTACGTGCGGTCCTTGGCGACGTTCGGGGCGACCTTGGCCAGGCAGGGCACCCGGCGCGAGACCTCGTCCATGTCGGACAGGCCGTAGTCGAGCTCGGCCTCCTGGGCGGCGGCGAGCAGGTGCAGGATCGTGTTGGTCGAGCCGCCCATGGCGATGTCGAGGGCCATGGCGTTCTCGAAGGCGGCGCGGGTCGCGATCGAGCGCGGCAGGACGGAGTCGTCGTCCTCGTCGTAGTAGCGCCGGGTGATGTCGACGACGGTGCGCGCGGCGGCCTCGTACAGGCCCTTGCGGGCGGTGTGGGTGGCGAGCAGCGAGCCGTTGCCGGGGAGGGAGAGGCCGATGGCCTCGGTCAGACAGTTCATCGAGTTGGCGGTGAACATGCCGGAACAGGAGCCGCAGGTCGGGCAGGCGTTCTCCTCGATCCGGGCGATGTCCTCGTCCGAGATGTTCGGGTTCACGGCGTCGGAGATCGCGTCGACCAGGTCGAGCGTGCGGACGGTGCCGTCGACGAGGGTGGCTCGGCCGGACTCCATGGGGCCGCCGGAGACGAAGACCGTCGGGATGTTGAGGCGCAGGGCCGCCATCAGCATGCCGGGGGTGATCTTGTCGCAGTTGGAGATGCAGATGAGGGCGTCGGCGCAGTGCGCCTCGACCATGTACTCCACGCTGTCGGCGATCAGGTCGCGGGAGGGCAGCGAGTAGAGCATGCCGCCGTGGCCCATCGCGATGCCGTCGTCGACGGCGATCGTGTTGAACTCGCGGGGGATGGCCCCGGCGGCCGTGATGGCCTCGGAGACGATCCGGCCGACGGGCTGGAGGTGGGTGTGGCCCGGGACGAACTCCGTGAAGGAGTTGGCGACGGCGATGATCGGCTTCCGGCCGATGTCCGCGCCGGGTACACCGGAGGCGCGCATAAGGGCGCGTGCGCCCGCCATGTTGCGGCCGTGGGTGACTGTGCGGGACCTCAGCTCGGGCATCGTCGCTCGCTCCTCGTGATGGGTGTGCTTGTCTTCGAGCGTACGCCGGTGCTCCAAGATCTGGACAGCTCGTCCGGATGGCGGACGGTCTGTTCAGCTTTCGGTCAGCGGTCGCCCGGCGGGCCTCAGGCCTCCGTGAGGTACCGCTGGAGGGTGGGGGCCACCATCTCCACGATCCTCTCCGGGTCGGCCGAGGCCATCGGCTCGACCTGGATCACATACCGCAGGATCGCGATCCCGATCATGTGCGAGGCCGCCAGCTCCGCCCGGAACTTCGGGTCCGGTACGTCGAGCTCGGCCGCGATCCGCTCCAGGAGCCGCCGCAGCACGAAGGTCCGCAGCACCTTGGCCGCGGCCTCGTGGGTGAGCGCCGAGCGGACGATCGCGAGCAGCGGGGCGCGGCTGGCCGGGTTCTCCCAGACGCCGATGAAGAACCGCGCGAGGCGCTCCCCGATGCTGTCGCGCGGGCCGCCGACGATCGCCGGGACGACCGCCGCGGGCTCGAAGGAGACCTCGATCGCGGCCGCGAAGACCTCGTCCTTGGTGCCGAAGTAGTGGTGCACGAGGGCCGGGTCGACCCCCGCGGCCTTGCCGATGCCGCGCACCGAGGTCTTGTCGTAGCCCCGCTCGGCGAACTGGGCGCGGGCCGCCTCCAGGATGCGTTCGCGCGCGCCCGGTCCGGTCTCCTCCTCGGTACGGGACGGGCGGCCGCGCCGGCGCGGGGCCGGTCCGGTCACGGTCGCGGCACCCGGGACGGCCGGCCGGCCGCCGAGGCGAGGTGGAGCCGGGTGAAGGCCAGGGCCTCCGCGAGGTCGGCCTCGCGTTCGGCCGCTGACATCGCGCGGCGGGTGTTGACCTCGATGACGACGTGGCCGTCGAAGCCGGTGCGCGCGAGCCGCTCCAGGAGCTCGGCGCAGGGCTGGGTGCCGCGTCCCGGGACCAGGTGCTCGTCCTTGGCGGAACCCTTGCCGTCGGCGAGGTGGACGTGGCCGAGGCGGTCGCCCATGCGGTCGATCATCGCGAGGGCGTCGGTACGGGCGGTCGCGGTGTGCGAGAGGTCGACGGTGAAGTGCCGGTAGTCGTCCTTGGTGACGTCCCACTCGGGGGCGTACGCGAGCATCTCGCGGTCCTTGTACCGCCACGGGTACATGTTCTCGACGGCGAAGCGGACGTCGGTCTCGTCCGCCATCCGCCAGATGCCGGTGACGAAGTCCTTGGCGTACTGGCGCTGCCAGCGGAACGGCGGGTGCACGACGACGGTCGAGGCGCCCAGCCGCTCGGCGGCGGCCTGGGCGCGCTGGAGCTTGACCCACGGGTCGGTGGACCAGACGCGCTGGGTGATGAGGAGGCAGGGGGCGTGTACGGCCAGGATCGGGACCTGGTGGTAGTCGGAGAGCCGGCGCAACGCCTCGATGTCCTGGCTGACCGGGTCGGTCCACACCATGACCTCGACGCCGTCGTACCCGAGGCGCGCGGCGATCTCGAAGGCCGTCGCCGTCGACTCCGGATAGACCGAGGCCGTCGACAGGGCGACCTTCGCATCCGGGATGCGCACCACTGGTTCTGCCACGGAGACAGGGTACGGGGCGGGCCGGGGGGCCGGGGGGTGGTTCCGGTCACGCTGGGGGGTGGGCTGGGGGGCGGCTGCCGTACGCGTGCGTGGGCGGGCTCGGCTGCCGTACGCGCGCGGGGGCGGGGTCGGCGGCTGTCGTACGCGCGCGTGGCCGGGGTCGGCGGCCGCCGTACGCGTGCGTGGGGCAGGCCTCCCGCGCGTACTACTTCGTCGGCAGGTGGTCCAGGCGGCGCAGGATGACGCCCTCGCGCAGGGCCCAGGGGCAGATCTCCAGCTCCTCCACGCCGAGGAGGTCCATCGCGCCCTCCGCGACCATCGCGCCCGCGAGGAGCTGTCCGGCGCGGCCCTCCGAGACGCCCGGCAGGGCGGCGCGCTCGGGGACCGTCATGCCGGCCAGGCGCGGCACCCACTCCTCCAGGGCCCTGCGGGTCAGGATGCGCTGGACGTAGAGGCCCTCCCCCGAGCCGGGGGCGCCGGCGATCCTCGCCAGCTGCTTGAAGGTCTTCGAGGTGGCCACGACGTGGTCGGGGCGGCCGGAGCGGCTGAACTCGCCGACCGTGCGGGCGATCTGCGCGCGCACATGGCGGCGGAGCGCCTTGACGTCGGCGCTGTCCGCCGGGTCGCCGGGCAGCCAGCCGGCGGTGAGCCGGCCCGCGCCGAGCGGCAGGGAGACCGCCGTGTCCGGGTCCTCGTCGATGCCGTACGCGACTTCGAGGGAGCCGCCGCCGATGTCGAGGAGGAGGAGCTTGCCCGCGGACCAGCCGAACCAGCGGCGGGCGGCGAGGAAGGTCAGCCGGGCCTCCTCCTCGCCGGTGAGGACCTGGAGGTCGACGCCGGTCTCGTCCTTCACGCGCGCGAGGACGGCGTCGGCGTTGCTGGCCTCGCGGACCGCGGAGGTCGCGAACGGCAGGACCTCCTCGCAGCCCTTGTCCTCGGCGGCCAGCAGCGCGTCCCGGACGGTCGCGATGAGCCGCTCGACGCCGTGGGGGGCGATGGCGCCCCGCTCGTCGAGCAGTTCGGCGAGCCGGAGCTCCGCCTTGTGGGAGTGGGCGGGCAGCGGCCGGGCGCCGGGATGGGCGTCCACCACCAGGAAGTGCGCTGTGTTCGAACCGACGTCGAGGACTCCGAGTCTCATGGGCGGAACGCTACTGCGCCCACCCGCATACGCTTGGAACTGTGCCAAAGACGAAAAAGGCGAAACCGGGCAAAGACGGTCCAGTGAAGAGTGCCAAGAAGCGGGGCAAGAACGTGGAGCCGGACGAGAAGGGCCTGGACTTCGCGCGCGCGTGGGTCGAGTTCCCGGACCCCGCGGACGAGGAGCAGGTCTTCCGCTGCGACCTGACCTGGCTGACCTCGCGCTGGACGTGCATCTTCGGCAGCGGCTGCCAGGGCATCCAGGCGGGCCGCGCCGACGACGGCTGCTGCACGCTGGGCGCGCACTTCTCCGACGAGGACGACGAGAAGCGGGTCGCGAGCCACGTGGCGCGCCTCACCCCTGAGCTGTGGCAGTTCCACGACGTCGGTACAGCGTCGGGCTGGACGCAGACCGACGAGGACGGCGACCGGCAGACCCGCCGCTGGGAGGGGTCCTGCATCTTCCAGAACCGTCCCGGGTTCGCGGGCGGCGCCGGCTGCTCGCTGCACATCCTGGCCCTGCGGGAGGGCAAGGAGCCGCTGGAGACGAAGCCTGACGTCTGCTGGCAGCTGCCGGTGCGGCGCACGTACGACTGGATCGAGCGGCCCGACGACACCAAGGTCCTCCAGGTGTCGATCGGTGAGTACGACCGCAGGGGCTGGGGCCCGGGCGGCCACGACCTGCACTGGTGGTGCACTTCGGCGACCTCGGCGCACGGGGCCGGGGAGCCGGTCTACGTCACGTACCGGCCCGAGCTCACCGAGATGATGGGCAAGGAGGCCTACGAGGTGCTGGCCGGGCTGTGCGCGGCGCGGCTCGCCTCGCAGCTGCCGCTGGTGGCCCCGCACCCGGCCGACCCGAAGGGTTAGACCCGAAGGGTCAGCGGCCGGGCTCAGGACGACGAGGCTCTTCTCAGGGCGACGACGGGGGCGGTTCCTCCGCCGTCGGCGGCGGGGTCGTCGGGTCCGGGGGGCCCGGGTCCGTGGTGGTCGGCGGGGGTTCCTCGGTGGTCGGCGGCGGCGTCGTCGGCTCCGTGGTCGGCGGACTCGTCGGCGGTGTCGTGGGCTCGGTGGTCGGCGGGGGTTCCTCCGTCGTCGGCGGCGGCGTCGTCGGCTCCGTCGTCGGGGGACTCGTCGGCGGCGTGGTCGGCTCGGTGGTCGTCGGCGGCGGAGTGACCGGGTCGACGACCGGCGGTGGTGAGGTCTGCCCGCGCCCGTCGATCCGCACCACCGCGCCGGAGGGGTTCACCCCGATCCGGGCGCTCCACACGCCCTGCGGTTCGCGGCCGTGGTCGACCCGTACGGCGATGGTGACCGTCCCGCCGGGGCGCAGGGTGCCGGAGGCCCGGCTCACGTACAGCCAGGGAGCGTCCGTCCAGAGCGACCAGTCGACGGGGCTGCCGCCGGAGGCGGTGAGCGTGAGCAGCGTCAGCTCGCCCTGGCCGCGGGCGGTGACCGTGATCCAGCCGGGAGCGGGTTCGCCGGGGCGGGGCGGGTCCGTGGGGCCGGTGGGGCCACCGGGGCTGAGCACCTCGACGGAGACGTCGGGGGCGCGGCTGCCCCGGGTGAAGCGGGGCTCGGGGGTGGTGCGGGCGTTGCCCGCGTTCTCGTAGCGGTCGTAGGGGCGTCCGTCGGGGCCGGTCGGCTCGTCCGCCTCGCTCGCGGTCACCCGGGACCCTTCACGGGCCTCGGTCTCGCCCACCGGGGCGCCCCGGTAGGAGGTCCACAGGGCGAGGACGGGTGCGGCGATGACGGCCGCGACGACGGTGGTCGTCACCGCGCGGGCCCGCATCCGGTCGCGGCGGGCCACATGGTCCTTGGGGTCCATGGGGAAGCCGGTCGGCGAGAAGCGCGGGGCGCCGGCCCGGGCGCGGGGGACGTGCAGCATCGCCATGTACGCGGCGGCCCGGGGCGCTTCGACGAGCGGCAGCCGGGCCTGCGGCAGGGCGGCGGCCCCGGGCCAGGGGGCGGTGGCGCCGACGCGCTCGGCGGCCCGCCGGCAGCGGGGGCAGTCGTCGACGTGCCGGACGAGCTCGGCGCGCAGGGCGGCCGAGAGGAGCACCTGGTGGTCGCCGGTGAGCCGGGCGACGGTGGGACAGCTGCCGGTCTCGACGACGGCTAGCGCGGCGCGGGTGCGCTCGACCTCGCAGCCGGCGGTGGCGAGCAGCTCGCGGGCGGCGAGTGGGTCGAGGGAGAGGACGGCGGCGACCTGACGGTGGCTGAGGCCGTGCCGTACGGCCAGCTCCAGCGCCTCGCGCTGCTCGGGGGTGGTGCCGGCGGCCTCGGGCCAGGCGAGCAGGGCGAGTTCGGCGCGGCGCCGCTCGGCGGTCTCCTCGGGGACCCGGGGCGGTTCGGGCGCGGTGACGGCGGGGCGGCCGGTGTGGGCGCCCTGGCGCTTGCGGCGCTGCTCGCCGAGGCTGCGCAGGCAGGCCCAGCGGGCGAGGGCGTACAGCCAGGCCGTACGGCCGTCCTCGTCGGAGGGGCAGCGGCCGTGGTGCCGCTCGGCGACGGCGAGGACGTCGCCGAGGACGGCGGTCGCCGTGTCGTGGTCGCACAGCACGGAGAGGCAGTACGTGAAGAGGCCGTCGAGAGCGGCCTCGTAGCGGGCGGGGGGCCGCCGGCCGAGCGTGCGCGGTCCCTCGTCGGTCGCGTCGTGCGCCGGGGGTGCGCCGGTGGTGCGTGCGGGAGAATCCAGCCTGCTGCTCGTCACCGGTCGACCGTAGGCAGCATGGGGGGCGCTTTTCGTACCGGTCGCGTTCTTCTCATTCTTACGGGTGAAGGTATCGCTCGAAAGAGGACAGGAACCGGGCGTTCCGGGGACGGGTGGGGCTCCTGGGGCGGCTCGGGGTCCGCTGTCGGTGGCGGCCGCTACGGTGGGCGACATGGCTGCCCGTACGAAATCGACCAAGGACCGGCCGTCCTACCGCTGCACCGAGTGCGGCTGGCAGACGGCCAAGTGGCTCGGCCGCTGCCCCGAGTGCCAGGCCTGGGGGACGGTCGAGGAGTACGGCGCGCCCGCCGTCCGCACGACCGCCGCGGGCCGGGTCTCCACCGCCGCCCTCCCCATCGGGCAGGTCGACGGCCGGCAGGCGACCGCCCGCTCCACCGGCGTCGACGAGCTCGACCGGGTCCTCGGCGGCGGTCTGGTGCCCGGCGCCGTCGTGCTGCTCGCGGGCGAACCCGGCGTCGGCAAGTCCACGCTGCTGCTGGACGTCGCGGCCAAGGCCGCCAGCGACGAGCACCGCACGCTGTACGTCACGGGCGAGGAGTCCGCGAGCCAGGTCCGGCTGCGCGCCGACCGGATCAACGCCCTCAGCGACCATCTGTACCTGGCGGCCGAGACCGATCTGTCGGCCGTCCTCGGGCACCTGGACGCCGTGAAGCCCTCGCTGCTGATCATGGACTCGGTGCAGACCGTCGCCTCCCCCGAGATCGACGGCGCGCCCGGCGGCATGGCGCAGGTCCGCGAGGTCGCCGGAGCGCTCATCCGGGCCTCCAAGGAGCGCGGCATGTCCACGCTGCTCGTGGGCCACGTCACCAAGGACGGGGCGATCGCCGGGCCCCGGCTCCTTGAGCACCTGGTCGACGTCGTCCTCAGCTTCGAGGGCGACCGGCACGCGCGCCTGCGGCTGGTCCGCGGCGTCAAGAACCGGTACGGGGCGACGGACGAGGTCGGCTGCTTCGAACTGCACGACGAGGGGATCACGGGTCTCGCCGACCCGTCGGGGCTCTTCCTGACCCGGCGCGACGTGGCCGTGCCGGGCACCTGCCTGACGGTCACCCTGGAGGGCCGCCGGCCGCTCGTCGCCGAGGTGCAGTCGCTGACGGTGGACTCCCAGATCCCGTCCCCGCGCCGGACCGTCTCCGGTCTTGAGACCTCCCGGGTCTCGATGATGCTGGCCGTCCTGGAGCAGCGCGGGCGGATCAGCGCGCTGGGCAAGCGGGACATCTACAGCGCGACCGTGGGCGGGGTGAAGCTGACCGAGCCCGCCGCCGACCTGGCGATCGCGCTCGCCCTCGCCTCGGCGGCGAGCGACACCCCGCTGCCGAAGAACCTGGTGGCGATCGGCGAGGTCGGCCTCGCGGGCGAGGTCCGGCGGGTGACGGGCGTCCAGCGCCGCCTGGCCGAGGCACACCGCCTCGGCTTCACCCACGCGCTGGTCCCCTCGGACCCGGGCAAGGTGCCGGCCGGCATGAAGGTGACGGAGGTCGCCGACATGGGCGACGCCCTGCGGGTCCTGCCCCGCGGGCGACGGGCGAAGACGGCGGAGGCGTAGGGGGCGGGGCCGGCGGGTCGGTCCCGGGTAGGGCTGCCGCGCCGGGCCGCTCGGGCTGGACGGGTGGGCGGCTTGCGCCCGACGAGCGGTCCGCTGGCGCGAAGCGGGCCGCGAACGCCGGAGGGGCGGCTCGCGCGCCCGACGGCCGGTCCGTCCACGCCGGACGGGCGGGTCCGCCCACGCGGACGGGCGGCACGCTCGCGCCCGACGGGCGGTCGGCTGACGCCGAAGCGGTCCGCGCACGCCGGACGGGCGGCACGTGCGCGCCCGACGGACGGGCCACTCGCCCACGCCGGACGGGCGGTCCGCGCGCCCGACGGGCGGTCCGTTCGCGGCACGCGCGTGGTTCACTCACGCCGCATGAACGGTTCGCTTCGTACGCTTCGCGGAGACGCGGAGGGTTAGGGCCGTGTCGGGGTGGGGACCCCTTTCGGACCACCCGGGATCGGTCGGGGGCGGAGGGCGGCGGGGTGGTGTCGCTAGACTTTGCCCTGGTCTCGCCCATCCGTACGAGCCGGAGGAGTGCAGTGGCAGCCAAGGACGGGGCAGCAGCTCCTGGAAAGTCCGGCGCGGGCTCCGGCAACGAAGCGCTGATGCGCGCCGCCCTGAGCGCCGTCGCGCCGGGCACCGCGCTGCGTGACGGCCTGGAGCGGATCCTCCGCGGCAACACCGGCGGTCTCATCGTGCTGGGCCTGGACAAGACGGTCGACTCGATGTGCACCGGCGGTTTCGTGCTGGACGTCGAGTTCGCCGCCACGCGGCTGCGGGAGCTGTGCAAGCTCGACGGCGCGCTCGTCCTCGACAAGGACATCACCAAGATCCACCGCGCGGGCGTGCAGCTGGTCCCGGACGCCTCCATCCCCACCGAGGAGACCGGCACCCGGCACCGTACGGCGGACCGGGTCTCCAAGCAGTGCAACTTCCCGGTCGTCTCCGTCTCCCAGTCCATGCGCCTGATCGCGCTGTACGTGGACGGGGAGCGGCGGGTCCTGGAGGAGTCGGCCGCGATCCTGTCCCGTGCCAACCAGGCCCTCGCGACGCTGGAGCGGTACAAGCTCCGGCTCGACGAGGTGGCGGGCACGCTCTCCGCCCTGGAGATCGAGGACCTGGTCACGGTCAGGGACGTCACCGCCGTCGCCCAGCGCCTTGAGATGGTCCGCCGGATCGCCACCGAGATCGCCGAGTACGTGGTCGAGCTCGGTACGGACGGCCGGCTGCTCTCGCTCCAGCTCGACGAGCTGATCGCGGGCGTGGAGCCGGAGCGCGAGCTGGTGATCCGGGACTACGTGCCGGAGCCGACGGCCAAGCGCTCGCGTACGGTCGCGGAGGCGCTCACCGAGCTGGACGCGCTGACCCACACCGAGCTGCTCGAACTCCCGGTCGTGGCGCGGGCACTGGGCTACAGCGGTTCGCCCGAGACCCTGGACTCCGCGGTCTCGCCGCGCGGCTACCGGCTCCTGGCCAAGGTGCCGAGGCTGCCGGGCGCGATCATCGAGCGGCTCGTGGAGCACTTCGGCGGGCTGCAGAAGCTGCTCGCGGCCAGCGTGGACGACCTGCAGACGGTGGACGGCGTCGGCGAGGCCCGCGCCCGCAGCGTGCGCGAGGGTCTGTCCCGGCTGGCGGAGTCCTCGATCCTTGAGCGGTACGTCTAGGCGCACTCGACGTACCGGACGCCCGTAGCCCGCGCCCCCGTCGCCCGCGCCGCCGGCGCCCGCGCCGCCGCCGGCGCGGGCTCTGCGTCAGTCCTTGGCGAGGGTGAACGACGCCGGGAGCACCTTGGCGCCCGGCACCTTCGCCTCCACCAGGTACGTGCCGGGGCCCGCCTGGCCGGCCGGGGTGGTGGCGCACTGCGGGGCGCTGCGTCCGCGGTCCCACTCCACGGTGTGGGTGACGGTGGCTCCCGCGGGGACCTTGAGCAGGATCGGGTCGCCGGGGCGCGGGCAGTCCGCCGAAGACCAGAACTCGCCGTTCTTGCCGTCGCTGATCGTCAGAATGGCGGTGCGCGGCCCGAAGTCGGCCTTGCAGTCGGTGGTCGAGGGGTTCTTGGCGACGAGGTGGAAGCGCGGCTTCTCCCCGGGCTCGTAACTGACCTTGGCGCTGCGGAGCGTCAACTGCAGTGATCCGGCGGGGCAGTTCGGCAGCGGGGAGTTCGCCGGGACGCGCTGCCCGGCGCCCGTGCCTGCGCCGCCGTCGCCGCCCGCGCCGTCGGTGTCGCCGTTCTTGCCGCCGTCGGTCCCGGCGGCCGTACCCGCGTCCGTGCCGGTGCCGGTGCCCGGGTCCGTACCCGGGCCGCCCGAGCCGGCGTCGCCGCCCGTGGTGTCACCCGAGTCGTCCGACTCGTCGCGTCCGCCCGGCTGTTGGCTGATCGCCGGGCCGGTGCCGGAGGGCCCCGGGGTGATCGAGGGAGGCGTGGGGGACGAGCCGTTGGCCCCGTCGTTCGTCTTCTTCCCGCCCCCGCCGCCGGAGGTGACGGCCCATACGGTGAGGAGTGCGAGAAGTGCCACCAGGCACGCCGCCACCGCCCTCCGTCGCCAGTAGATGGTGGAGGGAAGCGGCCCGACCGGATTGCGCAAAGATCCCACGACCCGAACCTTACGAGAGATCCGGCCCAACTCCCGCCCCAACCGCCGCCCGGGGCAACAAGTTTTGCCGATGATCACATCCTCGTGTTCCGGGAACTTCCCGGGACCGCCGCCCGTCCCGACGGTTGTCCCGCCCGGTCCACCGCCGGACCCCCCACTTTCGTCGGGGGTCGTTCTGGCCGTTGGCCCGGGGCGACGGCGTGCGGATTCCGGTTAGCGTCGTCCACCATGAACACCCTTCTCGACCTCTCCGACCGGCTGTATCTCGACGTCGCCGACTTCGCGCACTCCACCCCCCACTGGTTCCAGTGGCTCGCCGAGGTCTGGACCGAGGCCGGACTCCTGCTGTTCGGCGTGCTGTTCCTGGCGGGCTGGTGGCGGGCCCGCGAGGGGGCGAGCCGGATGATGGCGCTCGCGCTGCTCGCCCCGCTCGCCACCGCCTTCGGATACGTGGTGAGCGAGTCGCTGAAGTCGCTGGTCGACGAGGAACGCCCGTGCCGTGCGGTCATCGGGGCACCCGCCTCGCTCGTCGCCTGCCCGCCGCACGGCGACTGGTCCTTCCCCAGCAACCACTCGGCCATCGCGGGCGCCGCGGCGATCGCCCTCGCGCTGTCCTGGCGCGGGATCGGCCGGCTGACCGTGCCGATGGCGATCCTCATGGCCTTCTCCCGGGTCTTCGTCGGCGTGCACTACCCGCACGACGTGACCGTCGGCCTGCTCCTCGGCGGTCTGGTCGCCTTCCTCGTGATGAAGGCGGCGGTGCGGCCGGTGGGCGCTCTGGTGGAGACGGCCCGGTCGAGCCGGAGCGCCGCGGTGGTGTGGTGCGCGGGGCGCGGGCCGCGCGCGCACGCCCCCGCGTACGCCCAGGAACCCCAGCGCGCACGCCACGGCGCGTACTGATCGCTCCTGGGACGTGCCAGGATCGGAGGTGCCATGACTTCCATCGACGCCTCCCCCATGCCTGAAGCCCCCTCGGCTCCCGCGCTCCCGACGCCGCCCGCCGAGCTGCACGGGCCCGTCCTCGCCTGGTTCGACCGGCACGCCCGCGACCTGCCCTGGCGCCGCCCCGAGGCGGGCGCCTGGGGCGTCATGGTCAGCGAGTTCATGCTCCAGCAGACGCCCGTCGTCCGGGTGCTCCCGGTGTACGAGCAGTGGCTCGCGCGCTGGCCGCGCCCGGCCGACCTGGCCGCCGAGGCCTCCGGCGAGGCGGTCCGCGCGTGGGGCCGGCTCGGCTATCCGCGCCGGGCGCTGCGGCTGCACGCGGCGGCCGTGGCCATAACGGAACGGCACGGCGGCGACGTGCCGAGCGACCACGGGCAGCTGCTCGCGCTGCCCGGGATCGGCGAGTACACGGCGGCGGCGGTGGCCTCCTTCGCGTACGGGCAGCGGCACGCGGTCCTGGACACCAACGTGCGCCGGGTCTTCGCGCGGGCGGCGACGGGCGTGCAGTACCCGCCGAACGCGACCACCGCCGCCGAGCGGCGGCTGGCCCGCGCGCTGCTTCCGCAGGACGAGTCGACGGCCTCCCGCTGGGCCGCCGCCTCGATGGAGCTGGGCGCGCTCGTCTGCACGGCGAAGAACGAGGACTGCTCGCGCTGTCCGATCGCCGGGCACTGCGCCTGGCGCCTCGCGGGGAAGCCGGCGCACGACGGGCCGCCGCGGCGCGGTCAGACGTACGCCGGGACCGACCGCCAGGTCCGGGGCAGGCTCCTGGCGGTGCTGCGTGAGTCGACGGACCCGGTGGCGCAGGCGGTCCTCGACACGGTCTGGGACGAGCCGGTGCAGCGGGCCAGGGCGCTGGACGGCCTGGTCGCCGACGGTCTGGTCGAACCGCTGGACGGCGGATACTTCCGACTGCCCATGGCCTGACCCCCCGCCGGGGCACTGGCGGACGCTGCGGCCGCTCGCGGCCTGATCCGCCGCCTGGCCCTGGCGGACGGTCCGAATGCCCATGGCCGGCCGACCCGCCGCCTGGTCCCCCTCGCCCCCCAGACCCTTCCCGTCCCCCGAAACCTCCTCCGCCCCGCTGTTACACAACCGATGGGTAGCCGTGCGTCCACCGACGGCTGCCCCGCACAGCCCCGTGACAACCGCTCCGTAGCGTCATCGACGACACGAGGAACGAAGCAGGTCACGGGGTTCGGAGGCGGTTCGGATGAGGCATGGCGAGGTGCTCGACTTCGAGGAGTACGTCCGCACGCGGCAGGAGGCGCTGCTGCGCAGTGCGCGTCGTCTCGTCGCGGACCCCGTCGACGCCCAGGACCTGCTCCAGACGGCCCTGGCCCGCACGTTCGGCCGCTGGGACGGCATCGCCGACAAGTCCCTGGCCGACGCCTACCTCCGCCGGGTCATGATCAACACCCGGACCGAGTGGTGGCGCTCGCGCAAGCTCGACGAGGTGCCCACCGAGCAGCTCCCCGACGCCTCCGTCGACGACCCGACCGAGCAGCACGCCGACCGGGCGCTCCTCATGGACGTCCTGAAGGTGCTCGCGCCGAAGCAGCGCAGCGTCGTCGTCCTGCGGCACTGGGAACAGATGAGCACCGAGGAGACCGCGGCCGCGCTCGGCATGTCGACCGGTACGGTGAAGTCGACGCTCCACCGCGCGCTCGCCCGGCTCCGTCAGGAGCTGGAGAGCCGTGACCTCGATGCCCGCGCCCTGGGGCGGACCGGAGAGCGGACGACCGTACGAGGCGACGAACGGGGGCGGGAGCGGTGCGCGGCCTAGACGGCGAAGCCGACGGCAGCAGACACGACCGCGACAGCGGCATCGACAGCGGTGACGGTGCGGGCGGCGGCGACCGGTACGGGACCGGGCGTCGCCGCCGGCGCGGTACCGCCAAGGCGGCGAGCATCACGGCGGCGGCCGGGCTCGTCGCCGTCGGGCTGTCCATGGCCGCCTGCTCCACCGGCGGCACCGGCTCCCGCGACGAGGGAGCGGCCGCCACGAAGGAGGTCGCCGCGGCGGCCCCCACCCCCTCGGCCTCGCCCGGCGGGGGGCAGCGGTCGGCCGAGCGGGTGGATCCGATCGCGCTGCTCAAGGGCGACCCGAAGATCGGTGAACGGCTGAAGACGGATCTGAAGCCCTGTGTCGCGGACGCCTATCCGGTGGACACCTCCTACGGCAATCTCACCAACGCGGCCGCGCCCGACGTCGTCGTCAACGTGATGACCTGCGGTGACGCCGTGGGCATCGGCACGTACGTCTACCGGAAGCAGAGCGACCGGTACGAGAACGTGTTCATGGCCGAGGACGCGGCGGTGTACGGCACGATCGACCGGGGCGAGCTCGTCGTGACCAAGCAGGTGTACGCGAAGGGTGACCCGGTCGCGTACCCCTCGGGCGAGGACGTGATCACCTACCGCTGGTCGGGGAACGGCTTCACCCAGCACGACTGGGTCCACAACGACTACAGCCGTGCCGTGGACGGGGGCTCCGCGGTCACGGAGCCCGCCCCGAGCGAGCCGCCCGTCCGCTGAGCCGTGGGAGCCGGCCACCCGCCATCCGGCCGGCCCCGCCCGTACACCTCCGCCACCCCACACCTCCCACCAGCACCGCAGCACGCGCAGAGATCCGAAGGGCACGCACGATGGCCGAAACCCATGTCCTGTTCGTCGAGGACGACGACGTCATCCGTGAGGCCACCCAGCTCGCCCTGGAGCGGGACGGCTTCCGCGTCACGGCCATGCCCGACGGGCTGTCCGGCCTGGACGCCTTCCGCGCGCAGCGGCCCGACATCGCCCTGCTCGACGTGATGCTGCCGGGCATGGACGGGGTCAGCCTCTGCCGCCGCATCCGCGACGAGTCGACCGTGCCGGTGATCATGCTGTCGGCGCGCGCCGACTCGATCGACGTCGTCCTCGGCCTGGAGGCCGGCGCCGACGACTACGTCACCAAGCCCTTCGACGGCTCCGTCCTGATGGCCCGGATCCGCGCCGTGCTGCGCCGTTTCGGGCACGCGGGCGGGCCCGGCGCCGGGGAGCACGGGGAGGAGACGCCGGACGGCGGGCTCCTCGCCTTCGGCGACCTGGAGGTCGACACCGAGGGCATGGAGGTCCGCAAGGCCGGCGCCCCCGTCGCGCTGACCCCGACCGAGATGCGGCTGCTCCTGGAGTTCTCGTCCGCGCCGGGCACCGTGCTGTCCCGTGACAAGCTCCTCGAGCGGGTCTGGGACTACGGCTGGGGCGGCGACACCCGGGTCGTGGACGTCCACGTCCAGCGGCTGCGCGCCAAGATCGGCCAGGACAGGATCGAGACGGTCCGCGGCTTCGGCTACAAGCTCAAGAGCTGAACCGGCATGGTTCACACGACATCCCCCGAGACGGACAGGAACCGGTGAAGCTGCTCCCGCTGCGGACCGGGGTCCGCTGGAAGATCGCCGTCGCCATCGCGGCGGTCGGCGCGCTGATCGCGGTCACCCTGAGCGTGGTCGTGCACAACGCCGCCCGCATCTCGATGCTCGACAACGCGCGCGAGGTGCAGATGGAGCGGCTGCTCTTCGCGCAGCGGATGTACGAGACGTCGAAGCCGAAGGAGCCGCGCTTCGGCACGAAGATCAACGACCCGTCGCTGCCCCCTCAGCTCGACCAGCTGATGCGGGACAAGCGGCGCGGCACGTACGTGCAGGAGCACCGGCACGGCGGGCCGCCGGACGTGTGGGCGGCGGTGCCGCTCGCCAACGGCGACGTGCTCTCGCTGCACATCCCGTTCGCCGACCGCAGCGCGACGATCATGAACGATCTCGACCGGGCCCTCGTCATCGGCTCGGTCTCGGTGGTCTTCGGCGGCTGCGCGCTCGGCGTGCTCATCGGCGGCCAGCTCTCCCGGCGGCTGCGCAAGGCCGCCGTGGCGGCCGGCCGGGTCGCCCAGGGGAACACCGACGTCCGGGTCAGGGAGGCCGTCGGCGGGGTCGTGCGGGACGAGACCGACGACCTGGCGTGGGCGGTCGACGCGCTGACCGACGCGCTCAACGAGCGGATCGAGGCGGAGCGCCGGGTCACCGCCGACATCGCGCACGAACTGCGCACCCCGGTGACCGGACTGCTCACGGCGGCCGAACTGCTGCCGCCGGGCCGTCCCACCGAGCTGGTACGGGACCGGGCGCAGGCGATGCGGACGCTGGTCGAGGACGTCCTGGAGGTGGCGCGTCTCGACAGCGCGTCCGAGCGGGCGGAGCTCCAGGAGATCGCGCTCGGCGAGTTCGTGGAGCGGCGGGTGCGGGCGCTCGACCCCGAGGTGGTCGTCCGGGTCGTCCACGACTCCTGGGTGAACACCGACCCCCGGCGCCTGGAGCGCGTCCTCGGCAACCTCCTGGCCAACGCCGCCAAGCACGGCAGGCCGCCGGTGGAGGTCACGGTGGAGGGCCGGGTGGTCCGCGTGCGCGACCACGGCCCCGGCTTCCCCGAGGCGCTGCTCAAGGAGGGCCCGAGCCGGTTCCGTACGGGCACGAGCGACCGCGCGGGCCAGGGCCACGGCCTGGGCCTGACGATCGCGGCGGGCCAGGCGCGGGTCCTCGGCGCCCGGCTGACCTTCCGGAACGTGGCCTCGGAGGCCGCGCCGAACGGGGTGGGCGGCGCCATCGCGGTGCTGTGGCTGCCGGACCACGCGCCGACGAACACGGGCAGCTTCCCGATCCTGCGCCCGGCCGACTGAGCCGGGGCACGGCCGGGCGCGTGCGGTGGCCGGTGGTGTGCGGTGACCGGTGGCGGTACGGCGGTGGGGCCGGGTCCTTGTCCAGGACCCGGCCCCACCGCCGTACGAACAGCTGACCTCAGACGGTCTCGGCGACCTTGGCCGACTCGCCGGACTCCGTCGTCGGGGCCGGCGCGGGACCGGCGCCGCGCAGCGCCACCTCCTTGACGAAGAAGGCGAGGACCAGGCCGAGCACCGAGACCGCGGAGGCGACCAGGAAGGCGCCGTGCGTGCCCGTGGCGACCGCGTGCTGGTAGGCCTCGCGGAGCGCCTCCGGCAGCTTGGCGAGGCTGGCCGCGTCGAGCTGCGCCGTCCGCTCGGTGAGCCCGCCGCCGCCGCGCGAGGCCATCTCGTCCTGGACGCGGCTCGTGAAGAGCGCGCCCATGATCGCGACGCCGAAGGAGGAGCCCAGCGTGCGGAACAGGGTGGTGGAGGACGAGGCGACGCCCATGTCCTTCATCTCGACGCTGTTCTGCGCGACGAGCATCGTGATCTGCATCAGGAAGCCCATGCCGGCGCCGAGGACCGCCATCCAGATGCCGGAGACCAGTCGCGAGGTGCCGGTGTCCATCGTGGAGAGCAGGAAGAGGCCGGTCATCATCAGCGCGCCGCCGATGATCGGGAAGATCTTGTACTTGCCGGTGCTGGTGGTGAAGCGGCCGACGACCAGCGAGACGACCATCATGGCGAGCAGCATCGGCAGGAGCAGCAGACCGGAGTTGGTCGCCGAGGCGCCCTGGACGGACTGCTGGAAGATCGGCAGGTAGAGCACCGCGCCGAACATCACGAAGCCGGTGATGAAGCCGATCAGGGACATCAGGGTGAAGTTGCGGCTGCGGAAGATGTGCAGCGGCATGATCGGGTCGGCGGCCCGGGTCTCCGCCCACAGGAAGGCGGCGAGGGCGAGCGCTCCGCCGACCGCGAGGCCGACGATGGTGGCCGAGCCCCAGGCGTACTCCGTACCGCCCCAGGTGGTGACGAGGACGATCGCGGTGATGCCGACCGTCAGCAGCGCCGCGCCGAGGAAGTCGATGCGGGTGCCCTTGTCACGCTGCTTCTTCGGCAGGTGCAGCACGGTCGTGATCATGGCGAGAGCCACGGCACCGAGCGGCAGGTTGATGTAGAAGGACCAGCGCCAGCCCCAGTGGTCGGTGATGGTGCCGCCGACGAGGGGGCCGCCGATCATGGCGAGGGCCATCACGCCGGCCATCATGCCCTGGTACTTGCCGCGCTCGCGGGGCGGGATGAGGTCGCCGATGATCGCCATCACGCCGACCATGAGGCCGCCGGCGCCGAGGCCCTGGATCGTGCGGAAGCCGATGAGCTGGCCCATGTCCTGGGCCATGCCGCTGAGCGCCGAGCCGATCAGGAAGATCACGATCGAGGTGAGGAAGACGCCCTTGCGGCCGAACATGTCGCCGACCTTGCCCCAGAGGGGGGTGGAGGCGGCGGTGGCCAGGGTGTAGGCGGTGACCACCCAGGAGAGGTGTTCGAGGCCGCCGAGTTCGCCGACGATCGTCGGCATCGCGGTGCCGATGATCATGTTGTCGAGCATCGCGAGGAGCATCGCGATCATCAGGGCGAGGAGGACCACACGGACGCTGCGTGGCTGCGGTTCCGTCTCCCCCTGCACCGGGTTCGCTGTCGCTTGCGTGGTCATGTCGTCGTCCCTTACTTGCCGCCCGGCTAGCTACTACTACACTGGGGACGGTAGACCTGTAACTTGCCGGTCGTCAAGTAAGTTCTGTGGAAAGTGGAGGGCAGTCATGGCCCGAGGCAACACCCGCCAGCGCATCCAGGACGTGGCCCTCGACCTCTTCGCCGAGCAGGGCTACGAGAAGACCTCCCTGCGCGAGATCGCGGAACGCCTCGACGTCACCAAAGCGGCCCTCTACTACCACTTCAAGACCAAGGAAGACATCCTCATCGGGATCTTCGAGGACCTGACCCGGCCCATGGACGAGCTGATCGCCTGGGCCGAGGAACAGCCCCGCACCCTGGAGACCCGGCAGGAGGTGCTGCGCCGCTACCAGGAGGCGCTGCGCGCGGCGGCCCCGCTCTTCCGCTTCATGCAGGAGAACCAGGCGACGGTCCGCGAGCTCAGCGTGGGCCTCACCTTCAAGGAGCGGATGCTCGCCCTCACCGGGCTGATCCGGGAGCCGGACTTCGCGATGGTGGACCAGGTGCGCTGCGTCAGCGCGATCTTCACCCTGCACGCGGGCGCGTTCTTCATGCAGAACATCGAGGGCGACTCCGAGGAGAAGCACAGGGCCACCCTCGAGGTCGCCCTCGATCTGCTCAATCAGGCCCACGGGGCCGCTTGAGGTTCGTCTCGCCGGCTCAGATGGAGACGCCGTGGGACCGCAGGAAGGCGGCCGGGTTCACGGCGGAGCCGTAGTTCGGGGTCGTACGGATCTCGAAGTGCAGGTGCGGGCCGGAGGAGTTGCCGGTGTTGCCCGAGAGGGCGATCTGCTGGCCGGCCATGACCTTCTGGCCGATGTGCACCTTGATCTTCGACAGGTGGGCGTACTGCGAGTACGTGCCGTTGGCGTGCTTGACGACGATCGCGTTGCCGTACGCGGGGCCGTCGCCGCCGCCGTTCGGGCCGGCCTTCACGACGGTGCCCGCGCCCGCGGCCTTGACCGAGGTGCCGGTCGGGACGGCGAAGTCCTGGCCGGAGTGCTTGTGGGCCCACATGGCGCCGCCCTGGTTGTAGCTGGCGCTCAGCGTGTACGCGCTGACCGGCTTGACCCAGGACGCGGCCTTCTTGGCGGCGACGGGCTTCACCGCGACGGCCTTCTTGACCGCGGCCTTCTTGGCGGCCGTGGCCTTGGCGGCGGCGGCCTTCACCTGGGCGGCGACGTGAGCCTGGGCGTCGGCCTGGGCGGAGACGGCGGCGGCGGTGAGCGCGACCGGCGCGGTGGCGGCCTTGCCCTCGGCGGCGAAGGCGGACCCAGCTCCGGTCACCATCGTCGCCCCCAGGCCGGCGGCGGCGAGAGCGACGACGGTGACACGGGCGGCGGGGTTCATGCGCTTCGACATACGGGGGAAACCTCCGGGAAGTACGGGACCCGACGCGAACGGTGCTCTGCGTCGGGCTTGCTCATCCTTGGTAACCCGGACCCCCACTCGGGCCAAAACACCCCATCTACGACATCGCGTCGTAGCGATCTCTGGGGAAGTTCAGCCCTTGACGACCTCGGCCCGCTCCTTCGAAATCGGACATACCGACACAAGAGAACCGGTTTATCCGCATGTCCGGGAGTGCCGGAACCGCGTAAAACACCATCTGGCGTCCGGTTCGGGACCCGTCGGGACCAAAGTCCCGGAGGTTCACTCCTGAACGTCCCGAATCGACACCAAAGGGCGCCACTATTCCGGTTAGTACCCCTCGAAACCCCTGTGCGCCTTGTCACCAGGCCCCGCCCGCCAATGGGACCTGGGTCACGCAACCGAACCGCCTTGAAGGCCGTCCCGCACTACGCTGACCGCTACGCGGAACCACGGGGGGACACACATGGAACCGGCACTCATCGGCGCGCGCCTGACCTCGGCGGCGATCGGGCCACTCCTGAAGAAACTGCTGGTCAGCGAGGGTCCGGGGGCGGGTCTCACGGGCGGCGAGGGAAAGATCCGGCTGTCCTCCCTCGTCTCCTTCCGCGGCGAGAAGCGCACCCTCACCGAGAAGGACGTCCGCAAGCTCGCGGCGACGCTGGTCGAACGCTCCCTGGCCGGCGCCGGCGGGCGGCCGTTCCCCGCCGACGAGACCGAGGCCGTCACCGAGACCCTCGCGAAGACCCTCCTCTCCCTCGGCGACCTCGACATGGACGACGTCCAGGCCGTCCGCCTCGGCCACACCGCCCTCGCCCGCCGCCTCCGCGCGGCCGCCCCGGCCCCGGACGGCCTCTCCACCGACTCCGTCCGCTACCTGGAGTCGATGACCGAGTGGGCCTGCCTCCACATCCTGGAGTTCTTCACCGGGCGCTCCACGTTCGTCGCCCGCAGCCTCGTCGAGCAGACCCGCGGCCAGAACGAGCTCATCGCGAAGACGGACGAGCTGATCCGCCGCACACCACGGCAGGACACCCGCGACGCGGAGTTCGAGGACCGCTACCTCGCCCACCTGGCGAGGAAGCACGGCCGCCTCACGATCTACGGCATCGACCTGCACCACTCACCGGAGGACTGGCCGCTGGACCTGGCCTACCTGTCGCTCGAAGCGACGGGCAAGGAGACCACCGGGGCCTCCGGCGCCCGCCCCCGGACCCGGGACGGCGAGCCCGCCGCCGGTCACGGGCAGCTCCACAGCGTCCCCGCCGACCGGGCGCTCGCCCGGCACCCCCGCATCCTGCTGCGCGGGGTCGCCGGCTCCGGCAAGACGACCCTGGTCCAGTGGCTTGCGGTCACCGCGGCCGAGGCGTCCGACGGAACGGTCCCCTTCGTCCTGCCCCTGCGCACCCTGACCCGCCACGGCGAACGGCTGCCCCCCGTCGACCGCCTCCTCTCCGCCGTCGGCTGCCCCCTCACCCCGCCCGAGGGCTGGGCCGACCGCGTCCTCACCGCCGGCCGGGGCATCGTCCTCATCGACGGCATCGACGAGGTCCCCGAACGGGAGCGCGAACGGACCCGCCGCTGGCTGCGCGACCTGATCAGCGCCTACGACGGCGGCAACCGCTGGCTCGTCACCTCCCGCCCCTCGGCGGTCGGCGACGACTGGCTGGCGACCGACCGCTTCACCGAACTCACCCTCTCCGCGATGTCCCGCTCCGAGGTCACCACCTTCGTCCGCCGCTGGCACGCCGCCGGAGGACCGGCCGCCGCGCCGTACGAGCAGCAGCTCGTCGACGCCCTCCGGACCACCCCCGAACTCGCCCGGCTCGCCACCAACCCCCTCATGTGCGGCCTCATCTGCGCCCTCCACCACGACCGGCGCGGCTTCCTGCCCCGCGGACGCAAGGCCCTGTACGACGCCGCCCTGGCCATGCTCCTCACCCGCCGCGACCGCGAGCGGGACATGGCGGCCCCCTACGGGGTGGCACTCGGCGAGGCGCCCCAGATCCAGCTCATCCAGCGCCTCGCCTACTGGCTCACCCTCAACGGGCGCACCCAGATGGACCGCGAGCACGCGCGGTCCATCGTCACGGAGGCCGTCCCCGCCGTCCCCGAGGCCGCCGCCCACGGCGACCCGGACAGCGTGTTCACCCACCTCCTGCACCGCAGCGGACTGCTCCGCGAGCCGACGCCCGACACCGTCGACTTCGTCCACCGCACCTTCCAGGACTACCTCGCGGCCAAGCACCTGGTGGACCGCTGGGACATCGGCGTCCTGATCGACCACGCGGCGGACGACCAGTGGGAGGACGTCGTCCGGATGGCGGTGGCCCACTCCCGGCCCCGCGAGTGCGCGGAGATCTTCCGCGAACTGCTGTCCGCCGCCGACGCCGCGGCGGAACCCCGCACCCGCCTCCGGCTGCTCGTGGTGGCGGCGACGGCCCTCGACCACGCGACGGAGGTGGCACCGGAGGTGCGGGAGGAGATCCTCGCCCGTACCGCCGAGGTGATCCCGCCCCGCACCCCGGAGGAGGCCCGGGAACTGGCCCTCGTCGGCCCCACGGTGCTCGGGCTCCTCGCCCCGCCCGAGGCGCTCTCCGACGAGCAGGCCCTCATGTCCGTGATCACGGCCACCGCGGTCACCCACGACGCGTCGATCCCCTACCTGGTCCGCTTCGCCGAACACCCCCTGCTGAACGTCCGCTCCCAGCTCATCTGGGCCTGGCCCCGCTTCGACACCCGGGCGTACGCCGAGCAGGTCGTCGCCCGGCTCGACCCCACCGAACTGAACTACACGGTGCGGGAGGACCACCACGCGGCCGAGCTGGAGCGGCTCGGGCTGCGGCCCGCCCGGCTGGACATCGGCGCGGGGGTCTCGCCCGACGTGGCCGCCTCGCTCATCGCCCGGTGCGACCCCACCCTTCTGGTGCTGCGCAGGGCCGAGCCCTCGCTCGACCTGAGCGTGCTCAGCACGCTGAGCCGGCTCGAAAGCCTTGAGCTCGACCTGCCCGAGCACACGACCTGGACGTCGGAGCAGCTCCCGGCGTCCGCGCCGCTGACCTCCCTCGCGCTCTCCTCGTGGCCGCAGGACGGTCTTGGCACCCTCAGCCACCTCGGCCGGCTCACCGCGCTGAGCCTGTGGGACGCGCCCGTCCTCGGGCCCGAGCAGTGGCGTGACCTCGCCGGCCTTCCCCTGCTCAACACCCTCGCGATCGACCAGGAGGACCTGCTCTACGGATGGCCGGAGGACCTCGTCATGCCGGGGATCACCGGGCTGCGGTTCACCCACGGCGACCGGCCGCCGCTGGCCCTCCTCGTGGGCGCCTTCCCCTCCCTGGAGGAGCTGGACCTGGACTGCCACACGGAGGAGGCCGTGGACGTCTCGGTGCTGGCCGGCCTGGAGCGGCTGAGCTGGCTCTCCAGCGACGGCTCCCTGGCGGGGACCGAGCACCTCCCCGCCCGCGTCCAGCTCTTCGCCCAGGCCGAGGCCATCCGGCGGAGGCCGTCCGAGGCCTGAGCCGTACGACACGGGCGCGGGCCGACCGGGGAGCCGTACGACACGAGTGCGGGCCGGCCGCGGAGCCGTACGACACGGCAAAAGGGGCGGCCCCGGAACCATCGGGTTCCGGGGCCGCCCCTTTGCTCAGGCGTGGTGCCTTACGCGTCCTTCGACAGGTTCGGGCCCGTGCCGCCCGTGGCCTCGATCGGCGGGGCGTCCGGCAGGGCCGTCTTCTCCTCGCCGCGGAAGGTGAAGGTGCGCTCGTCGCCCTCGCCCTCCGTGTCCACGACCACGATGTGACCGGGGCGCAGCTCGCCGAAGAGGATCTTCTCCGAGAGCGAGTCCTCGATCTCGCGCTGGATCGTCCGGCGCAGCGGCCGGGCGCCCATCACGGGGTCGTAGCCCTTCTTGGCGAGCAGCTCCTTCGCGGACTGGGAGAGCTCGATGCCCATGTCCCGGTCCTTGAGGCGCTCGTCGACGCGGCTGATCATCAGGTCGACGATCTGGAGGATGTCGTCCTGGGTCAGCTGCGGGAAGACGATGATGTCGTCCACACGGTTGAGGAACTCCGGGCGGAAGTGCTGCTTCAGCTCGTCGCTGACCTTCGCCTTCATCCGCTCGTAGTTGGACTTCGTGTCGCCCTGGGCGGCGAAGCCCAGGTTGAAGCCCTTCGAGATGTCCCTGGTCCCGAGGTTGGTGGTCATGATGATGACCGTGTTCTTGAAGTCCACGACCCGGCCCTGGGAGTCGGTCAGGCGACCGTCCTCCAGGATCTGGAGAAGGGAATTGAAGATATCGGGGTGGGCCTTCTCGACCTCGTCGAAGAGCACGACGGAGAACGGCTTGCGGCGCACCTTCTCGGTGAGCTGGCCGCCCTCTTCGTAGCCGACGTATCCGGGCGGCGAACCGAAGAGACGGGAAACCGTGTGCTTCTCGCTGAACTCCGACATGTCGAGGGAGATCATCGCGTCCTCGTCGCCGAAGAGGAATTCGGCGAGCGCCTTGGAAAGCTCGGTCTTACCGACACCGGACGGACCGGCGAAGATGAACGAGCCACCGGGGCGCTTCGGGTCCTTCAGACCGGCACGCGTACGGCGGATGGCCCGCGAGAGGCCGATGACGGCGTCCTTCTGCCCGATGACGCGCTTGTGGAGCTCGTCCTCCATGCGGAGCAGGCGGCTGGACTCCTCCTCGGTCAGCTTGAAGACCGGGATGCCGGTGGCCGTCGCGAGGACCTCGGCGATCAGATCGCCGTCGACCTCGGCCACGACGTCCATGTCGCCGGCCTTCCACTCCTTCTCGCGCTTGGCCTTCGCGGCGAGGAGCTGCTTCTCCTTGTCGCGGAGCGAGGCGGCCTTCTCGAAGTCCTGCGAGTCGATCGCGGACTCCTTGTCGCGGCGGACGCCGGCGATCTTCTCGTCGAACTCGCGGAGGTCCGGCGGCGCGGTCATCCGGCGGATGCGCATCCGGGAGCCGGCCTCGTCGATCAGGTCGATCGCCTTGTCCGGGAGGAAGCGGTCCGAGATGTACCGGTCGGCCAGGGTCGCGGCCTGGACGAGGGCCTCGTCGGTGATGGAGACCCGGTGGTGGGCCTCGTACCGGTCGCGCAGACCCTTGAGGATCTCGATCGTGTGCGGCAGCGACGGCTCGGCGACCTGGATGGGCTGGAAGCGGCGCTCGAGGGCCGCGTCCTTCTCCAGGTACTTCCGGTACTCGTCCAGCGTGGTCGCACCGATGGTCTGGAGCTCACCGCGGGCCAGCATCGGCTTGAGGATGCTGGCGGCGTCGATCGCGCCCTCGGCGGCGCCCGCACCCACGAGGGTGTGGAGCTCGTCGATGAACAGGATGATGTCGCCGCGGGTGCGGATCTCCTTGAGGACCTTCTTCAGGCGCTCCTCGAAGTCACCGCGGTAGCGGGAGCCGGCGACCAGCGCGCCGAGGTCGAGGGTGTAGAGGTGCTTGTCCTTGAGGGTCTCGGGCACCTCGCCCTTGACGATGGCCTGCGCCAGGCCCTCGACGACGGCGGTCTTGCCGACGCCGGGCTCGCCGATGAGGACGGGGTTGTTCTTGGTGCGGCGGGACAGCACCTGCATGACCCGCTCGATCTCCTTCTCGCGCCCGATGACCGGGTCGAGCTTGGATTCGCGGGCGGCCTGGGTGAGGTTGCGCCCGAACTGGTCGAGGACCAGGGACGTCGAGGGGGTGCCCTCGGCAGGACCGCCGGCCGTGGCGGCTTCCTTGCCCTGGTAGCCGGAGAGCAGCTGGATGACCTGCTGCCGCACCCGGTTGAGGTCGGCGCCCAGCTTCACGAGGACCTGGGCGGCGACGCCCTCGCCCTCGCGGATCAGGCCGAGCAGGATGTGCTCGGTGCCGATGTAGTTGTGGCCGAGCTGGAGGGCCTCACGGAGCGAGAGCTCCAGGACCTTCTTGGCGCGAGGGGTGAAGGGGATGTGCCCGGACGGGGCCTGCTGGCCCTGGCCGATGATCTCCTCCACCTGCTGGCGGACCGCCTCGAGCGAAATCCCGAGGCTCTCCAGGGCCTTAGCGGCGACACCCTCACCCTCGTGGATAAGGCCCAGAAGGATGTGCTCGGTGCCGATGTAGTTGTGGTTGAGCATCCGGGCTTCTTCCTGAGCCAGGACGACAACCCGCCGCGCGCGGTCGGTGAACCTCTCGAACATCGTTAATCGCTCCTCAGAGCGGTCAGTCAGTTAGGGGTCGATCCCCTCCCTGTCCTTCCGCAGCTTAGTCCCGCAAGCGGGGACCGCTCATTCCAACTGCCGACATCCGTCCGGATCACCCCACCTTCCGCGAGGGGACCTGCTGCCGAACAGCCGACAAATGCTCCAACCCGATGGTGCGAGACGATGTTCCCGCAGGCCAAGTAGTTACCCGCGCCATCAGTACGCCGATGGCGAACGTGAGACGCCGAAGCCCGCGAGTCGCCCCTCTCCACTAGGAATGTCTTACCCGTAAGCACTGACACTCCATGCGGCGCACCCCGGTTCCCTCCGCTACCAGCGAACACCCTTGCGCTGCCGAATGCACGCGTACGCCCCATCCCGGACACCTTGCGCGTTCGGAGCGGGACCCTGCGTCACCGCGACCGGTGCCGTGGCGGCCCGTCGGGCGTAACCAACGCGCCCTTCCGGGAGTTCCCCGGGCATGGCCTTCACCGTCCCGCTCCCCCGCACCCCGCTCGACGGCGGCCTGGCGCGTTGGTACGAGCACGAGCTCGGCTGGGCCACGGTGGCGGGCCCGCCGGTGCAGCTGGTCACCGGGCTGCGGTTCGACGTCCTGGAGCTGCCCGCGGCGGCCGGCCGCGGCGTGCTGCGCAGGATGGGCCGGGCGACGGGTCCGGTGGCCCTGCTCGGAAGCCGGATGCGGCTGCTCGTGGCAGCGGGTGGCGCCGAGGAACTACCGGGCCTGCTCGACTGGCTCGAATGGGGCGGTATCTCGCTGGATCTCACGGCGCTGGGCGCCGACGGCCGGATGACCGCGCCCCTTCCCCCGGGGCGGGGCGGATCCGGCGCGCCGGGCGCCGCGGTGTGGCTGCGTGCCCCGGCACCGGGCCGCGAGGTCGAGTCCTCGCTGCCGGCGCTGCGGTCCGCACCGTGGGGCGGTGCGGACGGCCCCTGTCTGGTGCGTCTCGTGGCCGCCGCCGCCGCGGAGTGCCACCGGGTGCGGCTGCTGAGTGCCCGGACCCGGGGTCCGGCGGCCCAGCAGCTGTCGCCTCAGCGGTTCGCGTCCTCGTAGGCGGCCTTGATGTCGGCCGGGACGCGGCCGCGGTCGTTCACGTTGTAGCCGTTGTCCTTGGCCCACGCGCGGATCTTCGCGGTGTCCGGGCTGCCCGCCGCCACGGCGCGGCCCTTGCCGCGACCGCCGGTGGTGCGACCGCCGGTGCGGCGACCGCTCTTGGTGTACGGCTCGAGCAGGCCACGGAGCTTTTCCGCGTTGGCGGTGGTGAGGTCGATCTCGTAGGTCTTGCCGTCCAGCGCGAACGTCACGGTCTCGTCCGCCTCGACGCCGTCGAGGTCGTCGACAAGAAGGACCTGAACCTTCTGTGCCACCGGATTTCCTTTCATCGAAAATGCAGTACGCGGAAAGGAAACCGCTTTTCCCGGAAAAACACAAACCCCTGGCAGAGGTTCAGAACCCCGACAACGCGGGAAACGTGCGCGATTCGGACATAGGGTTCCGTGCGGGGTTCCGTCCGGCGTTCAGCGGGGTTCCGCGTCACAGGTGCAGAAGCATCCGGCTGTTGCCCAAGGTGTTCGGCTTCACTCGTTCGAGACCGAGGAACTCGGCGACTCCCTCGTCATAGGAACGCAGGAGCTCGCTGTAGACATCTCCGTCGACCGGGGTCTCGCCGATCTCGACGAAGCCGTGCTTCGCGAAGAAGTCGACTTCGAAGGTCAGGCAGAATACCCGCCGCACCCCCAGCCATCGGGCGGTGTGCAACAACTTGTCGAGCACCTGATGTCCGACGCCGGCGCCCTTGAAGTCGGGATCGACGGCGAGAGTGCGGACTTCCGCGAGGTCTTCCCACATGACGTGGAGAGCGCCGCAGCCGACGACCGTGGCGTCCTCGTCGCGTTCCGCCACCCAGAACTCCTGGATGGACTCGTAAAGGGTGACGGTCGCCTTGTCGAGCAGGATGCCGCGCCGGACGAAGGGGTCGACGAGACGGCGGACCGCGGCGACATCTCCGGTGCGGGCCCTGCGTACGGTGACGGCTTTGGCGAAGTCCGCGGAAGCGGCGGGGGAAGCAGACGGCGACATGGGGGGACGCTATCGCCCCCGCGGCCCGCTTATCGCTCCTGGGCCCCGGTTCCTTCGGCGCCCTCCTCGGGCGGCGCGGGAAGCGGGTTGTCGCGCTGGACGATACGGATGGCGTCGTTCAGGGCTTCGCGCTGGTCCTGCGACATCATGCCGAAGAAGGCGACGAGCGCGGCGGCAGGGTTGTCGCTCTGGGCCCATGCCTCGTTCATCAGCGCGGCCGCGTATGCGGCGCGGGTGGAGACCGCCGTATATCGATAGGCGCGGCCTTCGACTTCTCTGCGGACCCAGCCCTTCTGGTGGAGATTGTCCATGACGGTCATGACGGTGGTGTAGGCGATGGACCGTTCCTGCTGAAGGTCCTCCAGAACTTCCCGGACGGTCACCGGACGGTTCCATTGCCAGACGCGCGTCATGACGGCGTCTTCGAGCTCTCCCAAAGGACGGGGCACAACGCCACTTTAGTGCGCAAACCGCACAGAAGAGGTCATTGACGGAAAGAAACGCAACGAAAAGGACGCACGACCTCGAAAGGCCGTACGTCCTTGGTGCCGCCGGCGTCCGGCGGCTCAGCCGGCGGTGGCGCCGTCCGCCTGGCGGGCGGCCTCGGCGCGGGCGAGCGCGGCGTCCACGGCCGCGTCCTCCTTGGCCTTGTTCGAACCGCCCTGGCTCTTCACGATCACGGTGACGAGGGCGATGAAGAAGGCCGCCATCACGATGGGGGGCAGGAGCGCGGATACGTAGTCCATGCCGACCAGAGTAGCTATCCGGCGACCCGCTCCTCGGGCGGGGGCGGGGGTACCGGCCTTCGGCGCGGCGGGAAGACCTCGGACGGCTTGGGCACCGGGCGCTCCGCCGGGGCGGGCGGCTCGGGCTTGGGCTCGTCGGCCGCCGTACGCCCGCCGGGCAGGGCGAGCAGCCGGACCCGCGGGCCGATGGGCGCGGAGGTGGCGGTGGCCTGCGAGACCCGGGCCAGGCGCGCGCGTACGGAGCGCTCGGCGAGGACCTGGCAGCGGGCGAGGACCGCGGCGGCCGCGGGGTTGTGGCGCAGGGCGCGCAGGGCGGCGAGGTCGTCGGCCGCGGGGTCGTACCCGGTGGCGAGCGCCTCCTGGAGGAGCTCCAGGTAGCCGCTGAGCGACCCGGGGAGCGCCTCGCGGTAGCGGGCCAGGTCGTCGAGGAGGAAGGCGCGCAGCCGGCCGGCCTCGCGCACGGCCTCGTCCACGGATGCGGCCAGACTCAGCGCGTCCTGGACGTCCTCGTCCTGGAGGGTGGCGGGGTGGAGGGCGATGGCGAGGGCACGGCGGAGCACACGCAGCTCGTCCGCGCTGAACGCCATGCCGCCGCGGGATCCGTATGGCGTGGGCATGGGCCGACGATACGCGCTAATCGGACAATTTCCTCTTAGCGATCATTCCGGCGCGTCGGTGCGGCCCGGGCCCGCCGGGCCCGGTGCCCCGCGCGGCACCGCCCCTCACATGCGCGAGACGTTCCGCTCGTACACCAGGCGCAGGCCGATCAGGGTCAGCCAGGGCTCGTGCTCGTCGATCTCCTTGGAGTCCGCGAGCACCATCGGCGCCAGGCCGCCCGTCGCGATCACCGTCACGTCCGACGGATCGCCGCTGGCACCGACCAGCTCCCGCTTCATCCGGGAGACCACGCCGTCGACCTGGCCCGCGTAGCCGTAGACGATGCCGGACTGCATCGCCTCGACCGTGTTCTTGCCGATCACGCTCCGCGGCCGGGCCAGCTCGATCTTGCGGAGCATCGCGCCCTTGACCCCGAGGGCTTCGACCGAGATCTCGATGCCCGGCGCGATCGCCCCGCCCGCGTACTCCCCGCGCGCGGTGATCGCGTCGTACGTCGTCGCCGTACCGAAGTCGACGACGATCGCCGGGCCGCCGTAGAGCTCGACGGCGGCGACCGCGTTGATCACGCGGTCCGCGCCGACCTCCTTGGGGTTGTCCGTGAGGACCGGGACGCCCGTCTTGACGCCCGGCTCCACCAGGACCGCCGGAACGTCCCCGTAGTAGCGCCGCGTCACCTCGCGCAGCTCGTGCAGCACCGAGGGGACCGTCGCGCAGATGGCGATCCCCTCGATGCCGTCGCTCAGCTCGACGCCGAGCAGCGGGTGCATGCCCATGAGGCCCTGGAGCAGGACCGCCATCTCGTCGGCGGTGCGGCTCGGATCGGTGGAGATCCGCCAGTGCTCGACGATCTCGTCACCGTCGAAGAGACCGAGGACCGTGTGCGTGTTGCCGACGTCGATGGTGAGCAGCATCAGGCCCGCACCTCGCGCAGGTCGAGGCCGATGTCGAGGATCGGGGAGGAGTGGGTGAGGCCGCCGACCGCCAGGTAGTCCACGCCGGTCGCCGCGTACGCCGCCGCGTTCTCCAGGGTGAGGCGGCCGGAGGACTCCAGGGCCGCGCGGCCCGCCACCAGGGCGACGGCCTCCTCGGTCTCCACCGGGGTGAAGTTGTCGAGCAGGATCAGGTCCGCGCCGGCGTCCAGGACCTCACGGACCTGGTGCATCGTGTCGACCTCGACCTCGATCGGCAGCTCGGGGAAGAGCTCGCGCACGGCCTTGAAGGCCTCGGCGACGCCGCCGGCCGCCACCACGTGGTTGTCCTTCACCAGGGCCGCGTCGGAGAGCGACATGCGGTGGTTGACGCCGCCGCCGCAGCGGACCGCGTACTTCTCCAGGGCGCGCAGGCCCGGCGTCGTCTTGCGGGTGTCGCGGACCTTGGCCTTCGTGCCCTCCAGGACGTCCGCCCACGCGCGCGTGGCGGTGGCGATGCCGGAGAGGCGGCACAGGATGTTGAGCGCGCTGCGCTCGCCGGTGAGCAGGTCGCGGGTGCGGGCGGTGACGCTGAGGAGCACCTGGCCGGCCTCGACGCGCTCGCCGTCCTCGACGTGCCGCTCGACCTCGAACTCGTCGTCGCAGACGATCGACAGCACGGCCTCGGCGACCCGCAGGCCGGCCACGACACCGGCCTCGCGGGCGGTGAAGTCGGCGGTGGCGACGGCGTCCTCGGGGACGGTCGCCACGGTCGTCACGTCGACGCCGCCGTCGAGGTCCTCGGCGATCGCGAGGTGGGCGATGTCCTCGACCTGTACGGGGTCGAGGCCGGCGTCCGCGAGGAGCTCGGCGAGCGCGGGGTCGAGCCCGCACTCGAACTCCTCGGCGCCGCCGCAGCCACAGCCGTCGCCGCAGCCACCGGCCTCCTCGTCGGAGGCGACCGAGTTGATCTGGATCAGAGGGACGTCCACGGGCTGCGGACGGGCTTCCTCGGGCGTGGTCACTGAGCGCTCCCTGGGGCATCGGATGTGGGGGGAAAGTCGTGCGTGGCGGTCGTCCGGACGTCGAGGGTCCGGTCCGGGTTCAGGCGTACGACGAGATGCCGGCGCCAGTCCGTGTCGTCGCGGTCCGGGTGGTCCTCGCGCCAGTGGCAGCCGCGGGTCTCCGCGCGGCGGCGGGCGGCGGCGACCAGCACCCGGGCGAGGCACAGCAGGTTGGTGGTCTCCCAGGAGTCCACGCCCGGCTCGCCGGCCTTCGTGTCGTCGGTGCCGCCGGCCAGGGCGTCGCTGTGCAGGGCGTCGAGGGCCTCGGCGGCCTCCCGCAGGCTGTCCTCGGAGCGCAGTACTCCGGCGCCGGCCGTCATGATCCGCTGGACCCGGAGCCGGGCGCCCGCCACGGGCAGCGGCAGGGTCACCGGGGCCGGGTGCGGCGCCGGGGGGCCCGCCACGCGCGGGGCGGCGGCGGTGATGTCCTCGACGATCCGTTCGGCGAACACCAGGCCTTCGAGGAGCGAGTTCGAGGCGAGCCGGTTGGCGCCGTGGACGCCCGTGCAGGCGACCTCGCCGCAGGCGTACAGGCCCGGGACGGTGGTCCGGCCGTGCAGGTCGGTGCGGACGCCGCCGGAGGCGTAGTGGGCGGCCGGGGCGATCGGGATCGGCTCCGTCACCGGGTCGATGCCGTGGGCGCGGCAGGCCGCGAGGATCGTGGGGAAGCGTTCCGCCCACATCTCGGCGCCGAAGTGGCGGGCGTCGAGGTACATGTTCTCGGTGCCGTGCTCCTGCATCCGGCGCGTGATCGCCTTGGCGACGATGTCGCGGGGCGCGAGCTCGGCCAGCTCGTGCTGCCCGAGCATGAAGCGGACGCCGTCGGCGTCGACCAGGTGGGCGCCCTCGCCCCGCACCGCCTCGGAGACCAGCGGCTGCTGGCCCTCGGAACCTGCGCCGAGGAAGAGCACGGTGGGATGGAACTGGACGAATTCCAGGTCGGAGACCTCGGCCCCGGCGCGCATCGCGAGGGCGACGCCGTCGCCGGTGGAGACCGCCGGATTGGTCGTGGCGGAGAAGACCTGGCCCATGCCGCCGGTGGCGAGGACCACCGCGGGCGCGTGGACCGCGCCGACGCCGTCGTGCTGACCCTCGCCCATGACGTGCAGGGTCACGCCCGCCGTACGGCCCTCGGCGTCCGTGAGGAGGTCCAGGACGAGGGCGTGCTCGATGGTGCGCACGCCCCGGTCCCGTATCGCCTCGACCAGGGCGCGGGAGATCTCGGCGCCGGTCGCGTCCCCGCCCGCGTGCGCGATGCGGCGGCGGTGGTGGCCGCCCTCGCGGGTGAGCGCGATCGCGCCGTCGGCGGTCTTGTCGAAGTCGGCGCCGGTCTCGATCAGCCGGCGGACGGCGTCGGGGCCCTCGGTGACGAGGACCCGCACGGCCCGCTCGTCGCACAGCCCGGCACCGGCGACGAGGGTGTCGTCGAGGTGCTGCTCGGGGGTGTCGCCCTCGCCGAGCGCGGCCGCGATGCCGCCTTGGGCCCAGCGGGTGGAGCCGTCGTCGAGCCGGGCCTTGGTGACGACGACGGTACGGAGCCCGGCGGCGGTGCAGCGCAGCGCGGCGGTGAGGCCGGCGACGCCGGAGCCGACCACGACGACGTCGGCGTCGATGGCCCAGCCGGGTGCGGGGGCGTGCAGCCGTATTCCGGTCACTGGGTGGCTCCGAACGTGGTGGAGAGGGTGGCTCCGAGGAGGAGCGGGAGGTTGTCGATCAGCCGGGTGGCGCCGACGCGGGCGGCGACGGCGAGGATCGCCTCGCCGTCGTGGTCGTCGGAGACCTCGGTGAAGTCGGCCGGGTCGACGAGGGCGAGGTAGTCGAGCACGAGCGGCGGGTCGGCCTTCGCCGCGTCGTCGAGGACGGCGCGGGCGGCGGCCCGCACGGCCTCGGCGCCGCAGCCCTCGGCGGCCTGCGCGACCGCGTGGGCGTCGGCGGCGGCCCGGGCCTCGCCGAGCCGGGAGAGCCCTTCGGCGCGGCCCTCGCCACGATTCTGGGCGCCGGGCAGGGCCTCGGCACGCGCGCGGAGCGCCTCCTGGGCGGCGAGCCGGTCACGGGCGGCGAACAGCGCGCCGGACAGCGCGAGGGCGGTACGCCGCTCGGCGGCCGACAGGTAGCGGTTGCGGCTGGACAGCGCGAGGCCGTCGCCTTCCCGGACGGTCGGCACGCCGACGATCTCCACCGGGAAGTTCAGGTCGCGGGCCATCCGGCGGATCAGGGCCAGCTGCTGGGCGTCCTTCTGCCCGAAGAACGCCAGGTCGGGGGCGGTGAGGTGGAGCAGCTTGGCGACGACGGTCAGCATGCCGTCGAAGTGCCCGGGCCGGGAGGCGCCTTCGAGGAGCCCGCCCATGGGGCCCGCGGTGATCCTGACCTGGGGCTCCCCGCCCGGGTAGACCTCGTCGACGGAGGGCGCGAAGACGGCGCTCGCGCCCGCCTCGAAGGCCACCTCGAGGTCGGCTTCGAGGGTGCGGGGGTAGCGGTCGAGGTCTTCTCCTGCGCCGAACTGGAGCGGGTTGACGAAGACGGTGACGACGACGAAGCCCTGGTCGCCGACGCGCTCGCGCGCCGTCCGGATCAGGGTGGCGTGGCCCTCGTGGAGGGCGCCCATGGTCATGACCACGGCGTTCGCCCCGGGGGTCCCGAAGCGGGCGGCGGCGGCGCGGAGCTCCTCGGCCGTGCGCAGGAGCTCGGCCGGCTGGTGGCGGACGGACCGGCCGCCGTCGGCGCTCTCGCGGGCGAACAGGCTCATCGGTCGTCTCCTTGCGGCCCGTCGGCGGCGGTGGTGGTGCTGTCGCCGGCGAGGACGCCCAGCAGGTCCTCGGCCAGCTCGGGCTTGAGCAGGCCGTGCGCGAGCGCGCGGTCGGCGGTGGTGCGGGCCATCGCCAGATAGCCGGCGACGGTGCCGGGCGCGTGCTTGCGCAGCTCGGTGACGTGGGCGGCGACCGTGCCGGCGTCACCGCGGGCGACGGGGCCGGTCAGGGCCGCGTCCCCGGACCGCAGCGCGTTGTCCAGGGCGGCCCCGAGGAGTGGGCCGAGCATCCGGTCCGGGGCGGCGACCCCGGCCTTCTGCAACAGCTCCATCGACTGGGCCACCAGGGTGACCAGGTGGTTCGCGCCGAGCGCCAGGGCCGCGTGGTACAGCGGGCGGGCCTCCTCGGCGATCCACTCGGGCTCGCCGCCCATCTCGATCACCAGGGCCTCGGCCGCGAGCCGCAGCTCCGCGGGCGCGGTGACCCCGAAGGAGCAGCCGGCGAGCCGCTGGACGTCGACCGGGGTGCCGGTGAAGGTCATGGCGGGGTGCAGGGCAAGCGGCAGGGCTCCGGCCCGCCGGACGGGGTCGAGGACCCGTGCCCCGTACCGCCCGGAGGTGTGCACCAGCAGCTGGCCCGGTCGTACGGCCCCGGTGTCGGCGAGGCCCTCGACCAGGCCGGGCAGCGCGTCGTCCGGGACGGTCAGCAGGACCAGGTCGGCGAGGGCGAGGACGCGCGCGGGCTCCACGACGGGGACGTCGGGCAGGAGCTCGGCGGCGCGGCGGCGGGAGGCGTCGGAGACCGCCGAGACGGCGACGGGGCGGTGCCCGGCGAGGCGGAGGGCGGCGGCGAGGGCGGGGCCCACGCGGCCGGCGCCGACGACGCCGACGGTCAGCCGGGCGGGTCGGTCCTCGGCTCGGGGCTCTGGCGCTGCTGGTGCGTTCACGGTGGGGACGGCCTTCCGTTCCAGTCCTCGGCGGGTACCGGACGATTTCTGGTCATGCTACGCCAGCGTTTCGCGCTGCTCCGTGGCTGTCCACAGGGTGTGGGCGGTGGTGTGATGATCGCTCCATGGAACCTGTGGACGATGTGGACACCGTGAACGCCCCGGACGCCGTGGACCCGGAAGCGGCCCGGCACCACCGGGCGAAGGTCTGGGGCGGCGCCGAACGCACCCTGTGGCGCACCCAGGTGGACGGCCCGGTGGGCCCGCGGCTGCGTGAGCTCGCCGACTGGGCCGAGTCCTCCGGCCACGGCGAGGCACCGCTCGACAGCTACGGCGACGGGCTCGTCGAGGAGCTGGAGGGGCGCGTCGCCGAGGAGCTCGGCATGCCCGCCGCCGTCTTCTTCCCCACCGGCACCATGGCCCAGCAGGTGGCACTGCGCTGCTGGGCCGGGCGGACCGGCAACCCCGTCGTCGCCCTCCACCCGCTCGCCCACCCCGAGGTCCACGAGGGCGGCGCGCTCGGAGCCGTCTCCGGACTCCGTACGGTCCACCCGACCGACGCCCCCCGGCTGCCGACGGCCGAGGAGGTACGGGACCACCCGGAACCCTTCGGGACGCTGATGCTGGAGCTGCCGCTGCGGGACGCCGGCTTCGTGCTGCCGACCTGGGAGGAGCTGACCGAGGTGGTGGCCGCGGCCAGGGAACGGGACGCCGTGGTCCACTTCGACGGGGCGCGGCTCTGGGAGTGCCCGACCCACTTCGGCCGCCCGCTCGCCGAGATCGCGGGGCTCGCCGACAGCGTCTACGTGTCGTTCTACAAGTCCCTCGGCGGCATGTCCGGCGCCGTGCTCGCCGGCCCCGAGGACGTCATGGCCGAGGCCAGGGTGTGGCGGCACCGGTACGGGGGCCAGGTCTTCCAGCAGTACCCGGCGGCGCTCACCGCGCTCCGGGGCCTGGACGTGGAGCTGCCCCGGCTGCCCTCGTACGTGGCCCACGCGCGCGTGGTCGCGGACGCGGTCCGGGAGGCGCTCACGGAGGCGGGCCTGTGGTTCCGGGTCCACCCGGAGGCCCCGCACACCCACCAGTTCCAGGTCTGGCTGCCGTACGACCCCGACACCCTGACGGCGGCCGCGCTCGCCCAGACCGAGGCCACCGGCACGGCGCTCTTCCGGCGCTGGTTCGCCCCGGGCGCGGGCGGCCCGCCGGGGGTCGCCGTGACCGAGCTGACGGTGGCCGGACCGGGCCTGGAGTGGACGGCGGAGGACGTGCGGGCGGCGGTACGCGCGTTCCTCGACCGGATCGTCTGAAACCGGCTGCCGCTGAAACCCGGCTGCCGCTGAAGGGCGCGCCTCGAACGCGGACCCGCCGCGTCCGGTGCCGTCGAGCCGCCGGCCGCGGCCGGCTGTCAGCAGACGCCCGGACCCGGCCGGCGGCGCAGGACGGCCCGCACCGCCGACCGCACGGCCGTCCGAAGGCCGCCCCGCGCCGGGCGGCCCGCGAGGACCCGCTCGAAGCGGCGCCGGTCACGGACCGACCGCAGGACGGCGACGTCATGGGTCCCGGGTGCCGGAGGCATCGGCTCACCGAGCTGAGCTGCGCGGTACGCGTCGAAGACGTACTGGTGCATCGCGTTCATGCCCCCACCGTGCGCCGCGCCCACGGCCGGTGGCCCGACGTTTGACGAGGGCCGTCAAACGGCGGGACAGCTCCCCCTCCCCACCCCGCACCATGGGGAGGTGAGCGTGACCATAGACATCACCGGACTGCCGCACGAGCGGATCACCTTCTGCCCCTCGCCGCTGGCCGAGCTCGGCAACGCCCTGCACGCCCTCGCCGAGCCCGCCCACCACGCCCGGCTGCACGCCTGGACGACCGCGACCTCCGCCGGGATGAAGCCCGAGCTCGCGGACCGGCTGCACGAGGCCGACTTCATGTGGCGGTCCACCCGCTCCGACTTCCTGCTGCCCGCCCGGCCGCGCGAGACGCTCGCCGAGGAGCTCGACGACCTCGACCGCCTGGACGACGAGCGGTTCGTCGGCGCGGCCCTGGAGATCTCCTGCAGCAGCCGCTACGCGGAAGGCATCCCGTCCCCGCTGGTCGACGAGCAGTCCCGCCGCCGCGCACTCGACCTGGCCGCCGCCCGCGGGCCGCGCCAGGCCGCGTTCGTCGAGCGGATGCTGGCCGAACCGGCCGCCACGCGCGCGTGGATCCGCCGGCTCCTGGAGGACTGCGACGAGGCGTTCTTCGCCGACACCTGGCGCCGGGTCCGCGTCCAGCTCGCCGCCGACGCCCGCCACAAGACCGAACTGCTGCGCCGCAAGGGCCTCGCCGAGGCCCTGACAGCCGCCTCGCCCGCGCTCTCCTTCGAGGACGGCCCGCACGGCAGCCGCATCGTCGTCGACAAACTGGTGCACAGCCGGACCGAGGCGCAGGGCTCCGCTGTGACCCTCGTGCCGACCGCGTTCGGCTGGCCCCATCTGTTCGCGACGAGCGCCCCCGGCTGGCAGCCGGTGATCCAGTACCCCGCCGCCACCCGGGAGGTCGGCGGCGCCGAGCCCGTCGAGACGGTCAAGCTGCGCCTGGAGGCCATCGCCCACCCGATGCGGATGCGGCTCTGCCGCAACCTGGCGCGCGGCCCGTACTCGACGAGCGAGCTGGCCGACGCGTACGGCATCACCGCCCCCGAGGTCTCCCGGCACCTCTCCGTCCTGAAGAAGGCCGGCCTGCTCACCACCCAGCGCCGCGGCCGGTACGTGCTGCACCAGCTCGACTTCTCCGTCGTCGCCCGCCTCGGCAGCGACTTCCTGGAGAGCGTGCTCCGGTAGGCCTGCCTGCACCCGGCGTTCCTGGGGGGTGCGGGTTCAGTCGAAGCGGAGGTGGGAGAGGCCCACCCGGATCCGCCGCAGCCGGTGCCGCAGCGGCCCGTCCGTGTTCGGCACGGGCCGCAGCCCGGCCAGCTCCGCGGCCCGGTCCGCGACCTCCGGAACGGTCAGCCGGTCCGTACGGACGTGGTGGGCGAACTCCGGCGCCGCGAGCCGCTCCAGGCACTCGTCCAGCTTGGCCACGGCGAAGCTCTCCCGCTTCAGACCGCGCCCCAGGCCCCGCTCCACCAGCCGCCCCAGGACCGTCTCCCGCTCGGCGAGCAGCGCGACGTGGTGCACCCGGTCCGCGCCGTGGTCCGTGCGCAGCCGGCCGACGATCTCGGCGAAGTACCCCGGATCGGTCAGCGTCATCGGCACGATCACCGGCCCCGCCTCGTACCGCCGCAGCGCCAGGTCCAGCACCTCGTACACGCCCTGCCGCCAGGCCGCCAGGTCCTGGAAGTCCCCGCGCAGCGACGGCGGCAGCGCCCGGTGCAGCCCGAAGCCGACGTGCTCCGGGTCGCACACCACGCTGCCCGGCAGCCGTCGCCGCAGCTCGTACGCGGTCTGGGTCTTGCCACCGCCGAACGGACCGTTGATCCACAGCAGCGTCACGGCTCAGCCCGCCGCGCCGCCGCCCGCCCGGACCAGACCCGACTCGTACGCCAGGACCACGACCTGGACCCGGTCGCGCAGGCCCAGCTTGGTCAGGATGCGGCCCACATGGGTCTTCACCGTCGCCTCGGAGAGGACGAGCCGGGCGGCGATCTCGCCGTTCGACAGGCCCTGCGCGACCAGCAGCATCACCTCGCGCTCCCGGTCCGTCAGACGCCCCAGCTCCTTGTGCTCGGGCTCCTTGCCCGAGGACGGCAGCATCGGCGAGAAGCGGTCGAGGAGACGGCGGGTCGTCGAAGGCGCCACCACCGCGTCCCCGCTGTGCACCGAACGGATCGCCCCGAGCAGCTCCGCCGGCGGCACGTCCTTCAGCATGAAGCCGCTCGCCCCCGCCTTGAGCCCGGAGAACGCGTACTCGTCGAGGTCGAAGGTGGTCAGGATCAGCACCTTCGGCGGGTCGGGCTGCGAGCAGATCCGGCGGGTCGTCTCCACCCCGTCCAGCTTGGGCATGCGCACATCCATCAGCACCACGTCGACCGCCGTCGAACGCAGTACCTCCAGCGCCTCGACCCCGTCGCCCGCCTCCGCCACGACCTCCATGTCCGGCTGGGCGGCCAGCACCATGCGGAAACCGGTGCGCAGCAGCACCTGGTCGTCGACAAGCATCACGCGGATGGACATCAGATTCCTTCGTCGTCGTCAGAGAGCGGGCTTGAGGGGAAGCAGGGCACTGATCCGGAAGCCTCCACCAGGACGCGGACCGGCGTCCAGCGTGCCCCCGACCATGCCGACCCGCTCCCGCATGCCGATCAGACCGTGGCCCCGGCCGTCGGCGCCGCCGTCCTCGTACATCTCCTGCGGGGCTCCCCGGCCGTCGTCCTCGACGAGCAGCCCGAGACCGTCGTCGAAGTACACCAGCCGGACGCTGGCGCCGACATCCGGACCGCCGTGCTTCCGCGTGTTGGTGAGGGCTTCCTGCACGATCCGGTACGCGGTGAGCTCGACGCCGCTGGGCAGCGGACGCGGGCTCCCCTCGATGGCGAAGTCCACGGTGAGACCGGCGCCCCGCACCTGCTCGACGAGGTCCTCGATCTGCTTCACGTCGGGCTGCGGCACGTACTCCCCGGCCTCCTGGTGCTCGCCGGTCCGCAGGATGCCGAGCAGCCTGCGCATCTCCGCGAGCGCCTGCCGGCCCGTGCTGGAGATGGTCTCCAGCGCCTGCTTGGCCGTCTCCGGGGAGGAGTCCATCACGTAGGCGGCGCCGTCGGCCTGGACCACCATCACGGAGACGTTGTGCGCGACGACGTCGTGCAGCTCGCGGGCGATCCGGGCCCGCTCGGCGGCGACGGCCACCTTGGCCTGCGCCTCACGCTCCTGCTCCAGCCGGGAGGCCCGCTCCTCCAGCTGCGCGAAGTAGGCGCGGCGGGTGCGGAGCGAGTCGCCGAGCACCCAGGCCAGCGCGAACGGCACGGTCATGATGATCGTGAAGAAGACCTTGGCGGCGTTGGACCCGGGGCCCTCCATGGGCCATCTCAGCTGGGAGAGCGTCGCGGCGGAGAGGCCGCCGATGAGCGCGAGCCGGGAGGCCCAGCGGGGTCCGTCGTGCGCCGCGACCGTGTAGATGATCACGAGCATGGCGAAATCGGCGAAGAACGGCACCAGACCGAGGGCGAGCTGCGCGAGGCCGAGACCGACCGCGAGCAGCAGCATCTTCTCCGGCACCCGTCGCCGCAGGGCCACGACCAGGGAGAACAGCACGGCGACGAGCACGTACCCCACGGGGTGGCCCTCGACCGGGCCGGCTGACACCACCCACAGGAAGGAGAACCCGAGGAGGACGACGCCCCAGAAGGTGTCGACGCCCGTCGGGTGTCTGCGGATGAAGTCGTAGAGGCGCTGCACGTCACCCAGAGTAGGGAAGGCGGATAGGTGCAGGGATCAACCGTGGGGTCGATCCTTGACGCGGAGCCCGTACTCCCCGAGGTGGAGACTGGGGCGCGTGACGGATGAGACGTGTCAGTGGCAGGGGTGGCGGCAGGCCACGGAACGGGCGCTCTACGGCCCCGGGGGCTTCTATCTGCGCCCGGAGGGACCGGTGGGGCACTTCCGCACCTCGGTGCACGCCTCCCCGCTCTTCGCGGCGGCCGTGGCCCGGCTGCTCGCCGAGGTCGCGGAGGAGCTGGGGACGACCGAGATCGACCTCGTCGACGTGGGCGCGGGGCGCGGGGAGCTGCTCACGGGGGTCCTCGCCGTGGCCGGGGACGCCCATGACCTCACGGTCCGGCCGTACGCCGTGGAGCGCGCGCCGCGGCCCGCGGGGCTGGACCCCCGGATCGAGTGGAGCGACCGGCTGCCCTCGGGGGTGCGGGGGCTGGTCTTCGCGAACGAGTGGCTCGACAACGTGCCGGTGGACGTGGCCGAGGCGGACGCCGAGGGCACCGTCCGGTACGTGGAGGTCCGCACGGACGGCACGGAACGGCTCGGCGGGCCCGTCTCAGGACCGGACGCGGAGTGGCTGGCCCGCTGGTGGCCGCTGCGGGAGCCGGGCGCGCGGGCCGAGATCGGCCGGCCCCGCGACGAGGCCTGGGCCGCGGCGGTCGGGTCGCTGGCGGCGGGCCGGGCGGTGGCCGTGGACTACGCGCACGTACGGGAGTCCAGGCCGCCCTTCGGCTCCCTGACCGGCTTCCGCGCGGGCCGCGAGGTCCCCCCGGTCCCGGACGGCAGCTGCGACCTGACGTCCCACGTGGCCCTGGACGCGTGCGCGGCGGCGGGTGGCGACGGCGGCGGCGCTTCGGAGGCGGCCGCGGGTCACGGCGGCGGGGATCCGGAGGCGGCCGGTGGGCACGGCGCGTCCGGGTCCCGGGGCGGCGGGTGGCCGGAGGCCGGGATCGTCACGCAGCGGGAGGCGCTCGGGCGGCTCGGGGTGTCCGGCGGGCGGCCGCCGCTCTCCCTCGCCTCGGCCGATCCCACCGCCTACCTCCGCGCGCTCTCCTCCGCCGGGGAGGCCGCCGAGCTCACCGCCCGCGGCGGCCTCGGCGACTTCCTGTGGCTGACCCGGCGGGTGCCGGGGCGGCCCGGCGGGGAGGGCGGGACGCAGGGCACGGGGCGGCCGGGGCACGGGGGATACTGACCGCATGACGGAGACGACGGTCGGCATCGGCGGCGCGGCGGAGAGCACCGACATGGTGCTGAACATCGGGCCGCAGCATCCCTCGACCCACGGTGTGCTCCGGCTCCGGCTCGTGCTCGACGGCGAGGTCGTACAGCAGGCCGAGCCGGTGATCGGCTACATGCACCGCGGTGCCGAGAAGCTCTTCGAGGCGCGGGACTACCGGCAGATCATCATGCTGGCCAACCGTCACGACTGGCTCTCCGCCTTCTCCAACGAGCTCGGCGTGGTCATGGCCGTCGAGCGGATGCTGGGCATGGAGGTCCCGGAGCGCGCGGTGTGGACCCGTACGCTCCTCGCCGAGCTGAACCGGGTCCTCAACCACCTGATGTTCCTCGGCTCGTACCCCCTCGAACTGGGCGGCATCACCCCCGTCTTCCACGCCTTCCGCGAGCGCGAGGAACTCCAGGCCGTGATGGAGGAGGTCTCCGGCGGCCGGATGCACTACATGTTCAACCGGGTCGGCGGCCTCAAGGAGGACCTGCCCGCCGGATGGCTGGGGCGGGCGCGGCAGGCCGTCGCGGACGTCCGCTCGCGGATGGACGTGTACGACCGGCTGGTCCTCGGCAACGAGATCTTCCGGGGCCGTACGCGGGGGGTCGGCGTGCTGTCGCCGGAGGCGGTCCACGCGTACGGGGTGTCGGGGCCGATCGCCCGCGCCTCGGGCGTCGACTTCGACCTGCGCCGCGACGAGCCCTACCTGGCGTACGGGGAGCTCCAGGAGACCCTGCGGGTCGCCGTCCGCTCGGAGGGCGACTGCCTCGCCCGCTTCGAGTGCCTCCTCGACCAGACCCACAACTCCCTGGACCTGGCCGACGCCTGCCTCGACCGGATGGCGGAGCTGGCGCCCGGGCCGATCAACCAGCGGCTGCCGAAGGTGCTCAAGGCGCCGGAGGGCCACACGTACGCCTGGACGGAGAACCCGCTCGGCGTCAACGGCTACTACCTGGTCTCGAAGGGCGAGAAGACCCCTTACCGGCTGAAGCTGCGCTCGGCGTCGTTCAACAACATCCAGGCGCTGGTCGAACTCCTGCCGGGGACGCTGGTCGCGGACATGGTGGCGATCCTGGGCTCCCTGTTCTTCGTCGTGGGCGACATCGACAAGTAGCCCCGCCCCCGGCGTGGTGTCAGGAGTTGACCGCGCCGCGGAGTTCCGCGACGTCCAGCTGTTCCGTCTCGTCGTGGGCCGTCAGGTCGATGACCTGGCCCACCGCCTGCGACGGCCGCGGAGCGAGCGGGTCGACCGGGGTCCCGGTCGGGCTGATCGGCGTGAGGAGCGGCGCGCCGAGCGCCGCCTGCGCGGCGAGGGCCTCTTCGAGGACCTCCTCGCCCACGACGTCCGCGAGATCGGTGTTCTGCACGGCCTCGATGGCCGCCGCGGCCTTCTGCGTACCGAAGAAGTCGAAGCCCCCCTCGGGGCGCGGAACGGGCCGACGGGCCGCGTACGGCACGATCGCGGACGCGGTCGGCACCGCGGGGACCATGGGGGCGGCGGCCGGGAGGGCGAGGGCGGCGGCCGGTCGGGCGTGCTCGGTTCCGGCGGCCGCCGCGTGCTTCCCCTGCGGCTCCTCCGTCTCGCGGGCCCGCTCGGCGAGGTCACGCGCGCGTGCGGCCTCGGCGGTGCGGCGGGCCTGCTGCGCGGCCGCGTTGCGCGGGAGGTCGCGCAGGGCCTGGGCCGCGCGGCGGTAGGCCTCGGGCGTGGGCGCGGAGCCGCCGGCGGTCAACTCCTTGACGGCGCCGGAGGTCGTACCGGCCGCCGACTCCAGGGCGAGCAGGCGGGCGCCTTCGAGCGCGCTGGCCCGCTCGGTCTCCGCGGTGGCGTACCGGCGGAGCAGGTCGGCGTGCTCGCCGCGCAGCCCGGCGAGTTCCACCCGCTTGGCGCGGAGCTTGGCGTCGAGCCGGGAGCGCAGCGCGCGGGCCTCCTCCAGGTCGGACTCCAGCTCGGCGAGCCGCTCCTCGGCCTTCCACTGGTCGGCGGCGCGGGCCCGGTCGAGTTCGGCGACCTTCAGACCGGCGCTCCGGTCCCAACTGCGCATGAGGACGGCACCGGTGACGGCCGCCGCGGCCGCGGCGGCCGCGAGCAGCCGTGCGACGAGCGGGCCGCCGGGGAGCCAGGCGGCCGCGGCGCACACGACCGCGGCGCCGGCGACCGCGGAGGGCGGCAGCAGCTTGTGCAGAGGCGGGGAATGGCGGTGGCGTCCACGTGGCATGGCCTGAAATTTACCGTGCGTAGGCGCGGTGTGGGGTGTCGGCCCGGCAATCTCTTGGCCACTTCTCGCCACCAGAAGTGGATATCAACCGTTCCGGTTCCGTTTCGGGCCGCCTCCCCTCAGCCGATGACTACTTCTTGAGCAGCCCCTTCGTCTCCAGATACTCCTTGGCGACGTCCTCCGGCTTCGCCCGCTCGGCGTCCACCTTGCGGTTGAGTTCGGCGAGATCCGCTGTGGTCAGCACCTTGGTGATCTTGTCCAGGGCGGCGGCTATCTCCGCCGAACCGGCGTCCTTGGCGTTCACCACGGGCAGGACGTTGTCGGCGTTCTGGAGCTTCTTGTCGTCCTCGAGGAAGACCAGGCCGTAACTGTCGACGGTGGCGTCCGTGGTGGTCGTCAGCACCAGCTGGTCCACCCCGTCCTTGACCGCCTGCTTGGCCTGCGGGGTGCCGACGCCCTTGGGGTCGATCCCCGTCACGTCGATCCCGTACGTCTTCTTCAGGCCGGGCGCGCAGAACGGCCGGACCGCGCATTCGTCACCGGCGGCGATCTTCACCTTCAGCTTCGAGGCGCCGAGATCGGAAAGCGTCTTCAGCTTGTTCTTCTCGGCGAATTCCTTCGTCACCGCGAAGGCGTTCTGGTCGACCGCGCCGCCCACCGCGAGCACCTTCAGTCCGCGCGGTTCGGCGAGCTTCCGCAGCGCCTCGACGGTGGCCGTCGCGTCACCGGAGGCGACGGGCTTGTCCTCGGGCGCCTTCGGCCCGTTCACCTTCGCGTTGAGGAATTCCGCGATGGTCGCCGCGTATTCCGGGACGACGTCGATCTCGCCCTTCTCCAGCGAGGGCTCGTAGAGCTCCCGATTCTTCACGGTGGTGATGGACACCGAGTATCCGGCGTTCCGCAGGGACTGGGCGTACAGCTCGGCGAGCACCTTGGCCTCGGTGAACGCCGCCGCGCCGACGACCAGCGAACCCTTCTCCCCGCCGCCGGAGTTCCCGGCGCCGCCGGAGCTTCCGGCGCCCTTCTCCTTGCCCTGCTCCAGGCTGTCACCGCCGCACGCGGCGAGCGCGACGGTCAGCGCCGCCGTCCCCAGCACCGCACCCGCGATACGCGAGACCCTGTTCACGAGATCACCCATCCCCAGTCACCGTTTGCTCAGTTGATCGAATCGTCGGTCAAGTCGTCGGTCGGGCCGCCGGTCACGTGGGCGGTCACGTCGTTCGTCACGTCGACCGTCACGTCGTCCGTCCCGTGCCCGGAAGAGCAGCCGGTCCGCGCCCACCAGCACGCCCTCCACCAGCAGGGCGAGCAGGGCCACGAGCACCGCGCCCGCGACGACCTGCGCCGTGTCGTAGGTGGCGAAGCCGGCCGTGATGATCCGGCCCAGGCCGCCCTGGCCGACCATCGCCGCGATCGTCGCCGTGGCGACCACCTGCACCGCGGCCGAGCGGACCCCGGTCATCACCACCGGCCGCGCCAGCGGGAGTTCGACCCGCAGGAAGAGCTGGCCGCCCGTCATCCCCATGCCCCGCGCGGCCCGCACCGCGGCCCGGTCGACCTCCCGCATCCCCACGTACGCGTTGGTGAGGAGCGGCGGTATCGCGAAGAGCACCAGGGCGACGACGGTCGGCACGTACCCGGCGTTCCGCAGGGGGGAGACCATGAACAGGGCGAGGACCGCGAAGACCGGGACCGCCCGGCCCACGTTCGACACGTTCACCGCGAGCGTCCCGCCCTTGCCCAGGTGGCCGAGCCAGAGCCCGAGCGGCAGCGCGAGCGCCGCGGCGATCAGGAGGGCCGCCCCGCTCACGTACACGTGCTCGGCGAGCCGCTGCCCGACGCCCTCCTCGCCCGTCCAGTGCGCGCCGGTGGTGAGCCAGCCCCAGGCGTCCGTCACCACGCCCATCTCACTCACCTCCCGGCGCGGTCCGTATGCGGGCCCATGGCGTCAGCAGCCGCTGCAGGCCCAGGAGCAGCAGGTCGGCGGCGACGGCCAGCAGCACGCACAGCACCGAGGCGGCGAGCATCTGCGCCTTGAAGAAGGTCGGCAGCGCGTCCTCGATGAGGTTGCCGAGGCCGCCGCGGCCGACGACCGAGCCCACCGTCGTCAGCGCGATCGTGGAGACCGTCGCCATCCGTATCCCCGCCATCAGCACCGGGAGCGCCAGCGGCAGTTCGACCTGCCAGAGCAGCCGCAGCGAGCCGTATCCCATGCCCCGGGCGGCCTCCCGTGTCTCGGCGGGCACCGAGGCGAGACCCGCCAGCGTGTTCCGTACGAGGATCGTCAGGGCGTACAGCACGAGGCCGGTCACCACGAGCGCGGCCGACAGCCCGAAGAAGGGCAGCAGCAGCGAGAACATGGCGAGCGACGGGATCGTGTAGAGCAGGGTGGTCAGTCCGAGGACCGGTCCGGCGAACCGTGGCCTGGCCCGGACGAGCAGGGCCAGCGGCACCGCGACGACCAGCGCGATCAGCACGGACACGACCGTGATTCCCACATGCTGGAGCGTGGCGTCCGTCAACTCCTCGGCGCGCGTGCGCAGATACTCGCCGCAGATCCAGTCGTTGGTGACCAGACAGTTCGGTGCGCTCATCCGTCCTCCCCCCGGGTCGCCGGCCTTTCCGAACGCATGTGTGACGACCCTAACCCCCGCCACCGACAATCCCCGAGACCCGCCACAATGCGGCAACACGCCCTTCACACACCCCCGGCGTCCAGGGGACAGAATGGGGAACCATGATCCGGTTCGAGCACGTGACCAAGCGGTACCCGGACGGCACGACCGCCGTCGACGACCTCTCCTTCGAGGTCGCGGAGGGCGAACTCGTCACCCTGGTCGGGCCGTCCGGCTGCGGCAAGACGACCACGATGATGATGGTGAACCGGCTCGTCGAGCCGACCTCCGGCCGGGTCCTCGTCGACGGCGAGGACATCGCAGGCGTCGACCCCGTCGCCCTGCGCCGCAAGATCGGCTACGTCATCCAGCAGGTCGGGCTGTTCCCGCACCGCACGGTCCTCGACAACACGGCGACCGTCCCCTCCCTGCTCGGCTGGAAGAAGGCCGACGCACGCGCGCGTGCCGCCGAACTCCTCGACCTCGTCGGCCTCGACCCCGCCGTCTACGGTTCCCGCTACCCCGCCCAGCTCTCCGGCGGCCAGCGCCAGCGCGTCGGCGTCGCCCGCGCCCTCGCCGCCGACCCGCCGGTCCTCCTCATGGACGAACCCTTCGGCGCCGTCGACCCCGTCGTCCGCGAGCGCCTCCAGAACGAGTTCCTCGCGCTCCAGGCCACCGTCCGCAAGACGGTCCTCCTCGTCACCCACGACATCGAGGAGGCGGTCCGCATGGGCGACCGCATGGCCGTCTACGGGCAGGGCCGGATCGAGCAGTTCGACACGCCCGCCACCGTCCTCGGCGCCCCCTCCACCCCGTACGTCGCGGACTTCGTCGGCAGCGACCGCGGTCTGAAGCGGCTCGCCGTCACGCCCGTCACCGAGGCCGACCTCGACCCCGCGCCGCCGGTGAAGGAGTCCGGCGGGGCCGCGGGCCGGGACGGCGCCCCCGAGCCCGTCCCGCTCGGCACCTCCCTCAAGGACGCCCTCGCCGTACTCCTCCAGCACGACACCGGCCTGCTCACCGTCACCGGCGAGGACGGCCGGCCCGTCGGCGTCCTCACCCCGGAGGGCGTCCACCGCGCCCTGCGCCGGGCCTCGGTGACCTCCGGCTGATCCGGGTCCCGTCAGGTCGCGCTGAGCTTGGCGCCCATCCAGACGAGGCCCGGCGGGATCTCCCGGTTCCACGTGTTGAAGTTGTGGCCCCCGCTCTTCAGCGTGATCGAGGAGACCTTCGCCGGGCTCTTCACCTTCTTGATGAACGCCAGCGTGTCCTTGCGGTTGTCCTCGCCGTGCTGCGACGTCGTCACCAGGAACGACGTCGGGCCCTGCGGCCGGTGGTCCAGGCTCCACAGCAGGTCACCCCGCTTGCGCAGTCCGTCGTTCCCGTGGAAGAGGTCGCCCGTCGTCACGTCCTCCGCCGCCCGGTAGTACGCGGAGAATCCGGCGCCCGCCGCGAACCGGTCGGGGTGGTGCAGGGCGATCTTCAGGGCGCAGTACCCGCCCGTGGAGTTCCCCATGAACCCCCAGTTACGGGGCTTCGTGCCCACCCGGTACGACTCCGAGACCGCCTTCGGCAGGTCGTCGGCGAAGAAGGTCTCCGTCTGCGGGCCCCCCGGCACGTCCACGCACTCGGTGTCCCGGGGCGGCGCCACGGTCGGCCGCAGCATCACCAGGATCATCGGCTGCATCCGGCCCTCCTTCGCCTGGAGGTACGCCGTCCGCGGGTACTTCAGCCCCTTGATCAGGTTCTCCGCCGTCCCCGGGTAGCCGGTGAGCACCACCGAGGCCGGGAACGTGCGCTTGGCGTACCGCTCCTGGAAGTACTCCGGCGGCAGGTACACATAGGCCGGCGAGACGATCCCCGACCGCTCGCCCGACACGACGACCTTCTGGATCTGCCCGGCGACCGCCGGCCGGCCGCCGCCCGGCACGTCGAGCGCCTGCGTCCCCACCACCCTCAGGTCCTTCGAACCGCCCGCGTGGTCGACGACCACCCCCATCTCCTGCTCCTGACCGAACAGGTCGGCCCAGGAGCCGTAGAAGAGGAAGGAACGGTTCGCCGCCAGTCCCACCGCCGCGAAGAGCGCCAGCTGGGTCACGAGCAGCAGCCCGACCCGCCCCACCACCGCGCGCCAGCCACGGCGCGCCAGCCTCGGCCACAGCCAGATCGTGGCGATGAAGAACAGAACGGCGAGCGCGACCGCCACCACGAGGACTTTGTTGCTGGTGAGACCCATGGGACGACCGAGCCTTCCTTTCCAAGAATTTCCTGTGAACCGATGAACCCGACCCCGCACGGCTCCGTCCTAGAAGGCGCACCAACCGGAACGGCCCGCCGAACGCGCCGCAGGGCCCGCCCGGAATCAAGGACCCTTCGCAGGACCACGGGAAGCACGGGAAGCCATGTCTGTCACAGTAGATGGGGACAAATCAGGATTGGTTCCGGTTCGAGTACGCCGGATTCTCCGCGGCCCACGGCCCGAGAAGGTCCCCGCGCTCGTCGGCACCGCCTGCACCCTGATCGGCCTGATCGACATCGCCGCAGGAGTCTTCCCCCGCTTCCGCGCCAGCCGCATGCACGCCCTCGCGGAAGTCCTCCCCGGCACCCTCGGCCCCCTCTCCGCCGCCCTCTCCCTCAGCGTCGGCGTCCTCCTCCTGCTGCTCGCCCACGGCCTCAAGCGACACAAGCGCCGCGCCTGGCGCGCCGCCGTCGTCCTGCTGCCCCTCGGCGCCGCCGCCCAGTTCATCTGGCGCCACTCCGTCCTCGGCGCCCTCCTCTCCCTCGTACTCCTCACCCTCCTCGTACGCCACCGAGGCGAGTTCGCCGCCCTCCCCGACCCCCGCAGCCGCTGGCGCGCACTCGCCAACTTCGTCGTCATGGGCGCCGGCTCCATCGCCCTCGGCCTCGTCATCGTCAGCGCCCACCCGCGCCGCGTCATCGGCGACCCCAGCCTCGCCGACCGCCTCGAACACGTCCTCTACGGACTCTTCGGCGCCGAAGGCCCCGTCGGCTACAGCAACGGCGTCGACTGGACCGTCGGCTACTCCCTCGGCGCCCTCGGCATGCTCACCGCCCTCACCACCATCTACCTGGCCTTCCGCCCCGAACACCCCGCCGCCCGCCTCACCGCAGAGGACGAGATCAGGCTCCGCGCCCTCCTCGACCAGCACGGCGGCCGCGACTCCCTCGGCCACTTCGCGCTCCGCAGCGACAAGGGCGTCGTCTTCTCCCCCAGCGGCAAGGCCGCCGTCTGCTACCGCGTCGTCTCCGGCGTGATGCTCGCCAGCGGCGACCCCATCGGCGACGTCGAAGCCTGGCCCGGCGCCATCGAACGCTTCATGGACGAGGCCAAGGCCCACTCCTGGACCCCCGCCGTGATGGGCTGCTCCGAGACCGGCGGCCAGGTCTGGACCCGCGAAACCGGCCTCGACGCCCTCGAACTCGGCGACGAGGCGGTCGTCGACGTCGAGGATTTCTCGCTCTCCGGACGGGCCATGCGCAACGTCCGCCAGATGGTGAAGCGCATCGAACGCAACGGCTACACCACCCAGGTCCGCCGCGTCCGTGACCTCGACGACGCCGAACTCGAACGCGTCCGCCGCGCCGCCGCCGACTGGCGCGGCACCGACACCGAACGCGGCTTCTCCATGGCCCTCGGCCGCATCGGCGCCCCCGGCGACGGCGACGCCGTCATAGCGACCGCCCACAAGAGCGACACCGACGACGACCTCACCTCCCCCTACGGCGACCTCAAGGCGATCATCCACTTCGTCCCCTGGGGCCGGGACGGCATGTCCCTGGAACTCATGCGCCGCGACCGCTCCGCCGACCCCGGCATGAACGAGCTCCTCATCGTCGCCGCCCTCCAGGCCTCCCCCGGCCTCGGCATCGCGCGCGTGTCCCTCAACTTCGCCATGTTCCGCTCCGCCCTCGCCCGCGGCGAGAAGATCGGCGCGGGCCCCGTCCTGCGCGTCTGGCGCGGACTGCTCGTCTTCCTCTCCCGCTGGTTCCAGATCGAATCGCTGTACAAGTTCAACGCCAAGTTCCGGCCCCGCTGGGAGCCCCGCTTCGTCGTCTACCGCACCAGCCGCGACCTCCCCCGCATCGGCTTCGCCGCCATGCAGGCCGAAGGCTTCGTGAACTTCTCCCTGCCCCGCCCCTTCGCCCGCAGGCGCCCCGCCCCCACCCCCCGGCCCTGCGCGCACATCGTCCCCACCCCCTCGGAGCACGAGGTCCGCGCGGCCTGATCCCGCCCCCGGGCCCTACGCTGGACACATGAGTACGACGACCGACCGGGGTACGGCCCGGGGCCTGCCGGAGTGGGACCGCTGCGCGGTCATGGGCGTGGTCAACGTGACCCCCGACTCCTTCTCCGACGGCGGCCGCTGGTTCGACACCACGGCCGCCGTCAAACACGGCCTCGACCTCGTCGCCCAAGGCGCCGACCTCGTCGACGTCGGCGGCGAGTCCACTCGCCCCGGCGCCAGCCGCGTCGACGAGGAGGAAGAACTCCGCCGCGTCGTCCCCGTCGTCCGCGGCCTCGCCGCCGAAGGCGTCACCGTCTCCGTCGACACGATGCGGGCCGGCGTCGCCGCCCGCGCCGTCGAAGCCGGCGCCGTCCTCGTCAACGACGTCAGCGGCGGCCTCGCCGACCCCGCCATGGTCCCCGCCGTCGCCGCCGCCGAGGTCCCCTTCGTCGTCATGCACTGGCGCGGATTCAGCCAGGACATGAACAGCCTCGCCGTCTACGACGACGTCGTCACCGAGGTCCTCGGCGAACTCCGCACCCGCCTCGAAGCCGTCGTCGACGGCGGCATCGACCCCGAACGGATCATCGTCGACCCCGGCCTCGGCTTCGCCAAGCTCGCCCCCCACGACCTGGCCCTCGTCGCCCACCTCCGCGAGCTCCGCGCCCTCGGCCGCCCCCTCCTCGTCGCCGCCTCCCGCAAGCGTTTCCTCGGCCACGTCCTCACCCGCGAGGGCTCCACCCCGCCCCCCGCCCGCGAACGCGACGCCGCCACCGCCGCCGTCTCCGCCCTCGCCGCCCACGCCGGCGCCTGGGCCGTCCGCGTCCACGAGGTCAGGGCCACCGCCGACGCCGTACGGGTCGCCCGCGCCGTCGAGGGAGCCGCGTGAGCCGCACCGCCGACGAGGCGGCCGTCGAAGCCGCCAACACCGCCTTCTACGAGGCGATGGAGACCGGCGACTTCGAAGGCGTCTCCGCGCTCTGGCTCGACGACGGAGCCACCCCCATCACCTGCGTCCACCCCGGCTGGCCCGTCCTCACCGGCCGCGGCGAGGTGCTCCGCTCGTACGCGCTGATCATGGCGAACACCGAGTACATCCAGTTCTTCCTCACCGACCTCAAGATCTCCCTCGCCGGGAACACCGCCGTCGTCACCTGCACCGAGAACATCCTCAGCGGCGGACCCCCCGAGGACGGCGCCGAACTGGGACCCCTCGTCGGCCAGCTCGTCGTCGCCACCAATGTGTTCCGCCACACATCCGACGGCTGGCGGATCTGGTCCCACCACGCCTCCCCGGTCCTCGCGGACACCGACGACACCGAGGAAACCGGCGACCCCGGAGACGACGAGCCCCGCCCCGACCAGGCTTGAGCCCCCCTCCACCGGCCCGCCCGCGGCCCCCCGAGGGCAAGGTCTGTCGGTCCCCGCAGGTAGATTCGATGCTGGACACCCGGCCGTCCGCACCCGGCTGCGTGGCCACCGAACTACGACAGCAGGAGTGATTCGCGTGGATCGTGTCGCGCTGCGCGGCCTCAAGGCCCGGGGCCACCACGGCGTCTTCCCCAAGGAGCGCGAGGAGGGCCAGACCTTCATCGTGGACCTGGTCCTCGGCCTGGACACCCGCCCGGCGGCCGCCGACGACGACCTGACCAAGACCGTGCACTACGGGGTCGTCGCCGAAGAGGTCGTGGACGTCGTCCAGGGCGAGCCCGTCGACCTCATCGAGACCCTCGCCGAGCGCATCGCCCAGCAATGCCTCAGCCACGCCGGGGTACAAGAGGTGGAGGTCGTCGTCCACAAGCCGGACGCGCCCATCACCGTGCCGTTCGACGACGTGACCATCACGATCACCCGGAGCCGACGATGAAGCCGACGCAGAGCGACCCCACCGTCCAGCCCGTACCGGCCTCCGTCGTCGCGACCGTCGACGCCGCCGACACGACGCTGTCCAACCCCCGCTGGGCCGTCGTGGCCCTCGGCGCCAACCTCGGCAACCGCCTGGAGACCCTCCAGGGGGCCGTCGACGCCCTCGCCGACACCCCCGGCCTCCGCGTCAAGGCCGTCTCCCCGGTGTACGAGACGGAGCCCTGGGGCGTCGAGCCCGGCACCCAGCCCTCGTACCTCAACGCCGTCGCGCTCCTCAAGACGACCCTGCCGCCCTCCTCCCTCCTGGAGCGGGCCCACGCCGTCGAGGAGGCCTTCCACCGCGTCCGCGAGGAGCACTGGGGCGCCCGCACCATCGACGTCGACATCGTCGCCTACGCGGACGTGGTCTCCGACGACCCCGTCCTCACCCTCCCGCACCCCCGCGCCCACCAGCGCGCCTTCGTGCTCGCCCCCTGGCACGACGTGGACCCCGAGGCCCAGCTCCCCGGCCACGGACCGGTCACCGAGCTCCTCGCCGCCGTCGGCGGCGAAGGCATCGCCCGCCGCGCCGACCTGGAACTCCGTCTGCCCGAGTAGTCGTTACGCTTCGTGGCAGACCGCCCCGCGGACCACGACCGACGATCAGGAGAAGGACACCCGGTGAAACAACTGCGGCTGAAGGTGCTCGCCGGACTGTTCCTCGTGGCCGGCATCCTCTCCTGGGGCGCCGCCCGGCTCTGGGACTCGGTCGGCACCCTCCCCAGCGTGCCGATCGCCGCGCCCATCGTCCTCGCCGTGATCGCGGTCGTCCTGACGGCGACCGCCCTCTCCATCCGGGTCCGCCTCAAGGCCCAGCGCGACCGCCGCCCCGGCGCCAAGGGGGTCGAACCCCTCATGGCGGCCCGCGCGGTCGTCTTCGGCCAGGCGAGCGCCCTGGTGGCCGCCCTCGTCGCCGGCATGTACGGCGGCACGGGCGTCTTCCTCCTCGGCTCCCTCGACGTCCCCGCCCGCCGCGACCAGGCCCTCTACGCGGCCCTCTCGGTCGCGGCAGGCATCGCCGTCATCGCCGCCGCCCTCTTCCTGGAGCGCGTCTGCAGACTCCCGGAGGACGAGGACAACGGCGAAGGCCCGGGCAAGGCCCGGGCCTGATCCGGTCCGTCGTGGCGCGTCAGCGCGCCATGATGAGGCTCATCGCCTCGGCGCGGGTCGCGGGGTCGCGCAGCTGGCCGCGGACGGCCGAGGTGATCGTCTTGGCGCCCGGCTTGCGGATGCCGCGCATGGACATGCACATGTGCTCGCACTCGAAGACCACGATGACGCCCCGCGGCTCCAGGATGTCCATCAGGGAGTCCGCCACCTGGGTGGTCAACCGTTCCTGCACCTGGGGACGGCGGGCGTAGACGTCGACGAGCCGGGCCAGCTTCGACAGGCCGGTGATCTTGCCGGACGTCGACGGGATGTAACCGACGTGGGCGACGCCCCGGAACGGTACGAGATGGTGCTCACATGTCGAGTACACCTCAATGTCCTTGACTAGCACCATCTCGTCGTGACCGAGATCGAACGTCGTCGTCAGCACGCCCTCGGGCACCTGCCACAGGCCCGCGAATATCTCCTTGTACGCCCGCGCCACCCGCGCCGGCGTCTCCCTCAGGCCCTCACGGTCCGGGTCCTCGCCGACCGCGATGAGGAGCTCCCGCACGGCGGCCTCGGCGCGCTTCTCGTCGAACTCGCCGATCGTGCCCTCGCCGTCCAGCGTCACCGGGTCGGTCATCTCTGTGCCTCGTTCCGTCTGGCTGATAGTGCGCGAAATGCCGCGCCCCCACAGGCTAAAACCTGTGGGGGCGCGGCAGCCATTCCGGGGTGGCGCGGTCAGTCCTCCGGGGTGTCCACCGGGGCGATCTCGATGCCCTTCGTGGTGTCGACCGCGGGGGTCGCCGAGCCGTTCGCGCTGTTCGTCAGGGCGAGCTCCTTGGGGGAGAGCACCGGCGGACGCGTGGACGGGGTACGGCGGGAGGATCCGGTCCAGGCCGGGCGGGCCGGGCGCTTGACGATGGGGGTGAAGATCTCGGCGATCTCCTCCTTGCCCAGCGTCTCCTTCTCCAGGAGGGCGAGGACCAGGTTGTCGAGAACGTCGCGGTTCTCGACGAGGATCTCCCAGGCCTCGTTGTGCGCGGTCTCGATGAGCTTCTTGACCTCTTCGTCGACCAGCGCCGCGACCTCTTCCGAGTAGTCGCGCTGGTGCGCCATCTCACGGCCGAGGAACGGCTCGGTGTTGTCGCCACCGAACTTGATCGCGCCGAGACGCTCGGTCATGCCGTACTGCGTGACCATCGCGCGAGCGGTGGCCGTGGCCTTCTCGATGTCGTTCGCCGCGCCCGTGGTCGGGTCGTGGAAGACGAGCTCCTCGGCCGCGCGGCCGCCCAGCATGTAGGCCAGCTGGTCGAGCATCTCGTTGCGGGTGGTCGAGTACTTGTCCTCGTCCGGCAGGACCATCGTGTAGCCCAGGGCGCGGCCGCGGGACAGGATGGTGATCTTGTGGACGGGGTCGGAGTTCGGCGAGGCCGCCGCGACGAGGGCGTGGCCGCCCTCGTGGTACGCGGTGATCTTCTTCTCCTTGTCCGACATGATCCGGGTCCGCTTCTGCGGGCCCGCGACCACACGGTCGATCGCCTCGTCCAGAGCCTTGTTGTCGATCAGCTTCTGGTCGCTGCGGGCGGTGAGGAGCGCCGCCTCGTTGAGGACGTTGGAGAGGTCCGCGCCGGTGAAGCCGGGGGTGCGTCGGGCGACGGCGCCGAGGTCGACGTCCGGGGCGACCGGCTTGCCCTTCTGGTGGACCTTGAGGATCTCCAGACGGCCCTGCATGTCGGGGCGGTCGACGGCGATCTGGCGGTCGAACCGGCCGGGGCGCAGGAGGGCGGGGTCGAGGATGTCGGGCCGGTTCGTGGCGGCGATCAGGATGACGCCGCCCTTCACGTCGAAGCCGTCCATCTCGACGAGGAGCTGGTTGAGGGTCTGCTCGCGCTCGTCGTGGCCGCCGCCGAGGCCGGCGCCGCGGTGGCGTCCGACGGCGTCGATCTCGTCGACGAAGACGATGGCCGGCGCGTTGGCCTTGGCCTGCTCGAAGAGGTCGCGGACCCGGGAGGCGCCGACACCGACGAACATCTCGACGAAGTCGGAGCCGGAGATCGAGTAGAACGGCACCCCGGCCTCGCCGGCGACGGCGCGCGCGAGGAGCGTCTTGCCGGTTCCGGGCGGGCCGTAGAGCAGGACGCCCTTGGGGATCTTGGCGCCGACGGCCTGGAACTTCGCGGGCTCCTGGAGGAATTCCTTGATCTCGTGGAGTTCCTCGACGGCCTCGTCCGAGCCGGCGACGTCGGCGAAGGTGGTCTTCGGCGTGTCCTTGGTGATGAGCTTCGCCTTGGACTTCCCGAACTGCATGACGCGGGAGCCGCCGCCCTGCATCTGGTTCATCAGGAAGAGGAAGACGACCACGATGAGGACGAAGGGGAGGAGCGAGAGCAGGATCGAGACGAAGGGCGACTGCTTCGTCGGGGAGACGGTGTAGCCCTTCTCGATCTGCCCGGCCTCGAACTTCTCCTGCAGCTTGTCCGCGACGTCGACGCCCTGGGAGCCGATGTAGCTGGCCTGGACCTTGCTGCTGTTGTCGATCTTCTGACCGTCGACGAGTTCGATCTTGATGATCTGCTCGTCACCGGTGGTGACCTTTGCCTGCTTGACCTGGTTCTTGTCGATCGCCTGGACGACCTTGCCGGTGTCCACCGTCTTGTAGCCCTCGGACGAGCCGACGACCTGCATCAGCACGACCACGGCGAGGACGGCCAGCACGATCCACATGACCGGCCCACGGAAGTATCGCTTCACGTCCATCCATACGGAGCGAGAACGCCCCGTCCCTCCTGCCCGTAGGAAAATGCTGCTGTGAGAGCTGCTGTGTGAAAAAGCTGTTCTTCGGACGGTACCTCAGCATCGTCGCCCGCGACCGCCTTCCCGTGGTTCAACGGAGGGAAGGCGGTGCGGGTTCCCCGAACGCCCGGGCCGACGGCGTGGCCGTCAGCCGCCGTAGACGTGCGGAGCGAGCGTGCCGACGAACGGAAGGTTCCGGTACTTCTCGGCGTAGTCGAGGCCGTAGCCCACGACGAACTCGTTGGGAATGTCGAAGCCGATCCACTTGACGTCGATCGCGACCTTCGCGGCCTCGGGCTTGCGCAGCAGCGTGCAGACCTCGAGGGAGGCGGGCTCGCGCGAGCCGAGGTTCGACAGCAGCCAGGACAGCGTCAGGCCGGAGTCGATGATGTCCTCGACGATCAGGACGTGCTTGCCCTTGATGTCGGTGTCGAGGTCCTTGAGGATCCTGACGACGCCCGAGGACTGGGTGCCGGCGCCGTAGGAGGACACGGCCATCCAGTCCATGGTGACGGGGGTGGAAAGGGCGCGAGCCAGATCCGCCATCACCATCACCGCGCCCTTGAGGACGCCGACGATGAGCAGGTCCTTGCCCGCGTATTCCGCGTCGATCTTCGCGGCCAGCTCTGCCAGCTTGGCGTCGATCTCTTCCTTGGTGATGAGCACCGACTGGAGGTCGGTGCCCATGTCCTTCTCGTTCACCCGGGTCACTTTCGTTGCAGCGTGCGTCAGCCTTGCCGGATGACCAGTCTGCCACCCTGGCGGCGGGCTTCGACGCGGCCGGGCAGGTTGATGGCTCCCTGGCCGCGCCAGCCGGTGATGAGCCGGTCGACTTCTTCGATGTGCCGGGCGAAGAGGGAGCCGGCGGGGGCGCCCTCGGCGATGACGGCGCGGCGCAGGACGCGGCGGCGTACGGCGGGGGGCAGCCCGTGGAGCTTGGCGCACTCCAGGGCGCCCGCCTCGTCGCGTACGGAGGTCTCGGCGTCGGCCGCCCAGGTGTCGAGGGCGTCCGCGTCGTCCCGGGAGAGCTGGGCCGTTCGGGCGAGGGCTTCGACGACGCCTTTGCCGAGGGCCTTCTCGAGGGCGGGGAGGCCTTCGTGGCGGAGCCGCGAGCGGGTGTAGGCGGGGTCGCTGTTGTGGGGGTCGTCCCAGACGGCGAGTTCCTGTGCGACGCAGGCCTTGCGGACGGTCTGCCGGTCGAGCTGGAGGAAGGGGCGCCGGTAGCGGCCGGAGGCGCCGGAGATGGCGGCCATGCCGGAGAGCGAGCGGATGCCGGAGCCCCTGGCGAGTCCGAGCAGGACGGTTTCGGCCTGGTCGTCGCGGGTGTGGCCGAGGAGGATCGCGGCGGCTCCGTGGCGTTCGGCGGCGGCGTCGAGGGCCGCGTACCGCGCGTCGCGGGCCGCTGCCTCGGGGCCTCCTTCGCGGCCGACGGTGACGGCGACGGCCTCGGAGGGGGTGAGGCCGAGGGCGGTCATGCGGCCGACGACCTCGCCGGCGCGGGTGTCGGAGCCGTCCTGGAGTCCGTGGTCGACGGTGATGCCGCCGGCGCGCACGGGGAGCTTGCGGGCCTCGAAGGCGAGGGCGGAGGCGAGCGCCATGGAGTCGGCGCCGCCGGAGCAGGCGACGAGCACGAGGGGGGTGTGCTCGGCGTCCGTGGTGGTGTGCTCGGTGAGAACGTCGTGGAGTACGCGGCGGACCGCCAGGCGTATCGCCGCGACCGCAGGATGGGGACCCATGTCCGGTGCCCTTCGTGATGGGGTGGGGTGCCTCGGTCGGAGTCTTAACGGTCGGAAAGGGGGGTTCGGTCACTCAGAGTGCGTCGATGGTGACAGAAACCCGGCCGTTACCCGAGCATTGCACGCCTCACCCCATGCTCAGGGTCCCTCGGATGGGTGATTGGTGGGGTGTTCGGACGTGTTCCTGTGCCGTCTGCCGCACCTGTCTCATGAGTCTGCCTTACGGTGCACCCTCGCGATCCAGTCGGCGGGGGCGGCGATCTCGGTCTTGGTGGGGAGCGTGTTGGGGGAGGTCCACACGCGGTTGAACCCGTCCATGCCGACCTGGTCGACGACGGCGCGGACGAACCGCTCGCCGTCGCGGTACTGGCGGAGCTTGGCGTCGAGGCCGAGGAGCTTGCGCAGGGCGAGGTCGAGGCGGGAGGCGCCGCGTGCGCGGCGCTGCTGGAACTTCTCGCGGATCTCGGCGACCGAGGGCACGACCTGCGGTCCGACGCCGTCCATGACGTAGTCGGCGTGGCCTTCGAGGAGGGACATGACGGCGGTGAGGCGGCCGAGGATCTCGCGCTGCTCGGGGGTCTGGACGAGTTCGACGAGGGAGGGGGCGGGTTCGCCCTCCTCGGCTTCGGGGCGGCCGCCGACGAGGGTCTGGGCGGCCTCGCCGAGGCGTTCGACGACGGTGCCGGGGTCGACGTCGGTGGCGGCGAGGAACGACTGGATTTCGCCCTGCAGATGGTCGCGGAGCCAGGGGACGCCGGTGAACTGGGTGCGGTGGGTCTCCTCGTGGAGGCAGACCCAGAGCCGGAAGTCGTGCGGGGAGACCTCCAGTTCGCGTTCGACGTGGACGATGTTGGGGGCGACCAGGAGGAGGCGCCCCGCGCCGGCGGGGCCGGCGGGCAGGTCGCGGGTGGCGGGGGCGAAGGTCTCGTACTGGCCGAGGATGCGGGAGGCCAGGAACGACAGGAGCATGCCGAGTTCGACGCCGGTGACCTTGCCGCCGACGGCGCCGAGGACGGCGCTGCCGGGGGTGGAGGCGCGGCGCTCCTGCATCTTGCCGAGGAGCGGGGTGAGGAGTTCGCGGAAGCCGGCGACGTTGGCCTTGATCCAGCCCGCCCGGTCGACGACGAGGACGGGGGTGTCGTGCGGCTCGCCGCCCTCGGGGATCATCCGCGTGTAGGCGCGGACGTGTTCCTCGGAGGCTTTCGCGTGCCTGCGGAGTTCGGCGACGACCTCGCGGGCCTCGTCGCGGCTGACTTCGGGTCCGGGCCGCACGAGGCGGGTCGCGGTCGCGACCGCGAGGTTCCAGTCGACCATCCCGGATGTGCCTGCGCCACCGATGCTCGTCATGCGTCAACCGTACGGTCTCGGGGGCCGTTCGGTGCGGGTTCGGGACGCCTTCGGTGCGGGTCGGGAGGCGGCCGGGGCTCTCGCGGCCCGGACGGCGGGCCTCCCGCCTACCGCTGTCCGGTGAGGGCGGCGGAGAGACGGTCGAGGGCGGGCTGGGCTTCGTACGGGGAGAGGGTGCGGCCGGCGAGGAAGGCGAAGGCGAGCAGTCGGCCGTCGGCGGTGACGACGGTCCCGGCGAGGGTGTTGACGCCGGTGAGCGTGCCGGTCTTGGCGCGGACGAGTCCGGCGCCCGCGGTGGCGGGGGCGGTGTCGAAGCGGCCGGCGAGGGTGCCGGTGAAGCCGCCGACGGGGAGTCCGGTGAGGAGCGGGCGCAGGGCGGGGCGCGCGGGGTCGGCCGCGCGGGTGAGGAGTCCGGTGAGGAGGGCGGCGGAGACGCGGTCGCGGCGGTCGAGTCCGCTGCCGTCGGCGAAGCGGGCGCCGGCGACGGGGAGGCCGAGCCGGGCGAGTTCGTCGCGTACGGCCTTGGCGGCGCCGTCGAAGCTCGCGGGCTGTTTGCGGGCGAGGGCGGTCTGCCGGGCGAGGGCTTCGGCGAGGTCGTTGTCGCTGTGGGTGAGGGTGCGCTCGACGAGGTCGGCGAGCGGGGCGGAGTACGTACGGGCCAGGGGGGCGGCCTTGGGGGCGCGGCCGGGGGCCGGGTCGCCGGTGACCTTGACGCCGGCCCGGGTGAGGAGGTCCGCGAAGGCGGCGGCGGTGTCGCCGGCCGGGTCGCCGCTGCGGGGCGCGGGTCCGCTCCGGCTGTCGTCGAGGCGTCCTTCGGTGGTCATGAGGGCGACGACGGGGGCGAGGTTCTCGTTGGGTCCGATGGGGTGGAGCGAGGGGCCCGGGTAGAGGCTCGTGTCGTACGTGAGGCGTACGGAGGTGTGGCCGCGGGCGGTGAGGGCCCGGGCTGTGTCGGTGGCGAGCGCCTTCAGCCGGGCCGGGTCGAGGGTGGGGTCGCCGCCGCCGGTGAGGGTGACCGTCCGGCCGTCGGGGGCGGCGGTGACGGTGGTGGGGATGCGGTGGTCGGGGCCGAGGGCGGAGAGCGCGGCCGCGCTGGTGGCGATCTTGACGGTGGAGGCGGGTGTCATGGGGGTGCCGGCCCCTTCGCCGTACAGCTGCTTCCCGGTCGCGGTGTCGACGACGGACGCGGTGCGCAGCGGGCCGAGGCCGGGGTCGGCGAGGAGGGGCACGAGGACGGCGGCGAGGTCGGCCGGACGTCCGGCCGGGGCGGGGGCGTGCAGGGCGGTGAGGACGCCGGGGGCGCTCGGCGCGGGCGCGGGGCGCCGCGGCGGGGCGGGGGCGGCGGGCGGGGCGTGATGTGCGCCACCTGCCGCCGGGGCGGCGGCGCGGGCCCGCTCGGCCGTACGCTGACCGGAGTCCCACGGCCCGGCCGCGGTCACCGCCACGGCGGCCAGGGCCAGTCCGAGGACGGCGGAGCCCGCCGTGAGCTGCCACACCCTCGGCTCGGGCATTGCTGACCAGCCCCTTTCGCGATCACACACGTGCGTGAGGGACACTTAACCACCGCGCGTCGTCGCGAGCATTCACTTGTGTTTGATTCAGGAGGAGCCACCCGTGGAGTTCGACGTTCTCATCGAGATCCCCAAGGGATCGCGTAACAAGTACGAGGTCGACCACGAGACCGGCCGCATCCGTCTGGACCGTCGCCTGTTCACGTCGACGGCCTACCCGACCGACTACGGCTACGTCGAGAACACCCTCGGTGAGGACGGCGACCCGCTGGACGCGCTCGTGATCCTCGACGAGCCCACCTTCCCGGGCTGCCTGATCAAGTGCCGCGCCATCGGCATGTTCCGCATGACGGACGAGGCCGGCGGCGACGACAAGCTGCTGTGCGTCCCGGCGACGGACCCGCGCATGGAGCACCTGCGGGACATCCACCACGTGGCGGAGTTCGACCGCCTGGAGATCCAGCACTTCTTCGAGGTCTACAAGGACCTGGAGCCGGGCAAGTCGGTCGAGGGTGCGGACTGGGTCGGCCGCGCCGAGGCCGAGGCCGAGATCGAGAAGTCGTACGCGCGCGCCAAGGAGCAGGGCGGCCACTGAGCCGGGTCTGTTCTGAACCCGTGACGGGTTCTGTACCGATCGCGTGAAGGCGGTGCACCCAAGGGGTGCACCGCCTTTCGCACATCCGTCGCACACTCATACTGGAATCCACGGTTCCCGAGGAAGTGAGGCGGACACAGTGGTGGCGGAGCCGGACGGCTCGAAGAACGGTCCCGAGGTCGACCCGGAGGACCGGAAACCGCAGTCGGACGAGGCGCGGAGCGCGTTCGTGCCGCCCGCCGGGGTGGAGCAGCCCGCACCGCCCGAGGAGGAGCACCCGACCTCCGAGTTCGCCCTTCCGCCGGGTCTCTCGACCGAACCGCCGGCCGAGCCGGAGGGTTCGGCGTTCGCGACGCCGGCCACGTACTCGGCCAAGAACTCCCCGCCCGCCTTCACCCCCGCGTACGGGGTGCCCCTGGTACGGCTCCCGCACAACGCTCCGTGGCAGGACCGGATGCGGACCATGCTGCGGCTGCCCGTGGGTGACCGGCCGGTGCCCGAGGCGGTGCGCAAGGAGGACGAGACCGGCCCCTCCGTGCCGCGCGTGCTCGACCTGACGCTGCGCATCGGCGAGCTGCTGCTCGCGGGCGGTGAGGGCGCGGAGGACGTCGAGGCGGCGATGTTCGCGATCTGCCGCTCGTACGGTCTCGACCGGGTCGAGCCGACGGTGACGTTCACCCTGCTCTCGGTCACGTTCCAGCCCTCGCTGGTGGACGCGCCGCTCACGGCGAACCGGACGGTACGGCGCCGGGGCACGGACTACACGCGGCTCGCGTCGGTGTACACGCTGCTCGCCGACATCAACGCGCGGGCGCACGAGGTGACGCCCGAGGAGGCGTACCGGCGGCTCGCGGAGATACGGCGCAACCGGCACCCGTACCCCGGATGGGTGCTCACGGCGGCGGCGGGCGTGCTCGCCGGGGCGGCCTCGGTGCTGCTGGGCGGCGGCCCCACCGTCTTCTTCGTGGCGGCGCTGGGCGCGGTGCTCGGCGACCGGCTGGCGTGGCTGTGCGCGGGGCGCGGGCTGCCGGAGTTCTACCAGTTCCTGGTGGCGGCGATGCCGCCGGCCGCGATGGGGGTGCTGCTGACGCTGCTGCACGCGGATCTGCGGCCGTCGGCGGTGATCACCGGTGGCCTGTTCGCGCTGATCCCGGGGCGGGCGCTCGTGGCGGCCGTGCAGGACGGTCTGACCGGTTTCTACATCACGGCCTCGGCCCGGCTCCTGGAGGTCGCGTACTTCTTCGTCGCGATCGTGGTGGGCGTGCTGTCGGTGCTGTACATCGCCGTGCAGTTCGACGCCCAGCTGAACCCCGAGGGGACGCTGAAGGCGGTGGAGCGGCCGGTGACGCAGACGCTGGCCTCGATGGTGCTGTGCGCGACCTTCGCCATCCTTCTGCAGCAGTCGCGGGCGACGGTGCTCTTCGCGACGCTGAACGGCGGGGTGGCGTGGGTGGTGTACGCGTCGATCGCGGTGACCGCCGAGGGCTCGGCGGTCATGGCGACGGCGGTGGCGGCGGGGCTCGTGGGGCTCTTCGGGCAGCTGATCGCCCGGTACGAGCACACCTCGTCGCTGCCGTACGTGACGGCGGCGATCGGCCCGCTGCTGCCCGGTTCGGCGACGTACTTCGGAGTGCTGGCGATCGCCCAGAACAACCTGGACCAGGGCTTCGCCTCCCTCGCGAAGGCGTCGGCCCTGGCCCTGGCGATCGCGATCGGCGTGAACCTGGGGAGCGAGCTGGCCCGGCTCTTCATGCAGGCCCCCGGCGCCGCCGCCGCCCGCCGGGCGGCGAAGCGCACCAGGGGCTTCTAGGGGCCGGGGCTCGTACGCGACGGGGTCCCTGGCCCGTACGGAACGGGCGCCGGGGCCGTACGGGCCCGGCGCCGGGCCTCAGCGCTTGGCGTGGCGGCGGCGGGAGCCCTGCGGGTTCGGGGTGCCGGGGGCGTCGTGGTCGTCGCCGCGGGCCTGCGCCTTCTTCGACTGGGAGCGGGCGCGCAGGAACTCGATCACGATCGGGATCACGGAGATCAGGACGATCCCGACGAGGATCATCTCGATGTGCTTGTGCACGAAGTCGATCTTGCCGAGGGAGGCGCCGAGCAGGGTCACGCCCGCGCCCCAGAGCACACCGCCGATGATGTTGAACGTGATGAACGAGCGGTAGTTCATCCGGCTGACGCCCGCGATGATCGGCGTGAACGTCCGCACGATGGGCACGAAGCGGGCCAGGATCAGCGACTTCGGGCCGTGCTTCTCGAAGAACTCGTGCGCCTTCTCGACGTTCTCCTGCTTGAACAGCTTGGAGTCCGGTCGCTTGAAGAGCGCCGGGCCGACCTTCCGGCCGAACAGGTACCCGACCTGGTCACCGATGATCGCGGCGGCCACCACCAGGGTGCAGACCAGCCAGAGCGGCGTGTCCAGCTTTCCGGTGGTCACCAGCAGGCCGGTGGTGAAGAGCAGCGAGTCGCCGGGCAGGAAGAACCCGATGAGGAGGCCGGACTCGGCGAAGACGATGACCAGGACACCGATCAGACCAAAGGTCCCGATCAGATAGTCCGGGTCCAACCAGCTCGGTCCGAGGGCAAGCGTGTTCACGGGTTCCGGGCTCCTGCGGTCGGGGGGACATGGGGGGACGGCTGGCCCCAAGCTATCAACGTGAGCTGAACGCGACCGGTTCCACCCGGAGCCCACGGGATGCGAACGGGGCCCGCGCCCCTGAGGCTGAGGGCTCAGGAGGTGCATGCCGATGGGCATCGACGAGTACGGAGGCGGCCAGGGGCCGCACCCCGAGGTGCTGGTCGTCACGACGAACGACGTGCCGGGCTTCGAGGTCCGCCAGGTGATCGGTGAGGTCTTCGGACTCACCGTCCGCTCCCGCCATCTGGGCAGCCAGATCGGCGCGGGGCTCAAATCGATGATCGGCGGGGAGCTGAAGGGTCTGACGAAGACCCTGGTGCAGACCCGCAACCAGGCGATGGAACGCCTGGTGGAACAGGCTCAGGTGCGCGGCGCGAACGCCGTCCTCATGTTCCGCTTCGACGTGACGGAAGCGGCTGATGTAGGCACGGAAGTCTGCGCATACGGCACAGCCGTAGTGCTCGCCCCGCGCGCGTGAGCGGACCCGCGGGCCGCCGGGCCTACGGGCCCGGCACGTCCGTTCGAGCCTAATTTCGGAATGTTCTGCGGCATTTGCTCACTTATGGTGGGGCGGTGGCCACCGATCATGCTCCGCCCACGCCGTCACCGCCCACCGACGAGGCCCCGCTCCGGGTCCTGCTGCCCCAGGTGCTTCCCGCGCTCGCGGTCGGAGTGGGAGCCGCCCTGCTCTTCCTGGGCATCAGCGCCCTCGCGGAGAAGTTCCAGCACGTCCTGTGGAACGACCTCCCCGACGCCCTCGACATCGGCGGCCACTCCTCCCTCTGGATCATCAGCGTGCTCACCGCTGCTGGTATCGCCGTCGGCCTCGTCATCTGGAAGGTCCCCGGGCACGCCGGGCCCGACCCGGCCGCCATGGGCCTCGGCGGCCCACCGCTCGCCCCCGGGATCGTCCCCGGACTCCTGCTCGCGAGCACGCTCACCCTCGCCGGCGGAGTCAGCCTCGGCCCCGAGAACCCGATCATCGCCGCCAACATCGCCCTCGCCTTCTGGCTCGGCCGCAAGGCCGCGCCCACCCTGCCCGGCGCCTTCTGGGTCTCGCTCGCCTCCGCCGCCACCATCGGCGCCCTCTTCGGTACGCCGGTGGCCGCCGCCCTCGTCATCTCCGAGGCCCTCGTGGGCCGCCCCGGCCGTGGCTCCCTCTGGGACCGGCTCTTCGCCCCGCTCGTCGCCGCCGGGGCCGGCTCGATGACCACCCAGCTGCTCGCCGAGCCCAGCTTCGACATGGACCTCCCGCCGCTCACCGACCCCGGCTGGGACGACCTCCTCGCCGCCCTGGCGATCGCCTCGGTCGCGGCCCTCTTCGGTCTCGCCGCCTGCTACCTCTTCCCCTCCGTCCACGCCGCCTTCCGGCGGCTGCGCCACCCCATGCTGATGCTGCCCGCCGGCGGCCTCGTGCTCGGCCTCCTGGGCGCCCTCGGCGGGCACCTGACCCTCTTCAAGGGCCTGGACGAGGTCGAGGAGCTCACCTCCTCGATCGGCGGCTGGTCCTCCGGCGAACTCGCCAAGCTGGCCGTGGTCAAACTCGCCGCCCTCCTCGTCGCCGCCTCCTGCGGCTTCCGGGGCGGCCGCATCTTCCCCGCCGTCTTCGTCGGCGCGGCCTTCGGCATGCTCGCCCAGGCCCTCGTCCCCGAGGTCCACCCGGCCGTCGCCGTCTCCTCCGGCGTCCTCGGCGTCCTGCTCGCCACCACCCGGCAGGGCTGGATCAGCCTCTTCGTCGCCGCCGTCATCGCCGACTCCCCCGCGATGCTCGCCCTGCTCTGCCTGGCCTCCCTCCCCGCCTGGCTGGTCGTCACCGGCCGGCCCCAGCTCGAACTCGACGAACAGGGCAACGCCCTGCACTGACCCCGCCCCCTTCCCCTCTCCGCCCCTCGCTTCCCCCGCCCTCCCCCTCCCCCGTCCCGCCCCCTCTTCTCCCCGCCCCCCCCTCCCCGGAGATCCAGCCGGAGAACCAGAAGGAGTCCCCATGCCGCTCCACCAGGGTCCCGCCGCCTCCCCCGCCGGGCGCGAGCGCCGGCTCGCCCTCAACCCCTTCTTCGGGGAGGCCGCCAACCCGGTCGGCGGTATGACCGAGGCCCCGCCCCACCACCGGATGCCCGACGGCCCGCTCCCCCCGATGAGCGCCTACCAGCTCGTCCACGACGAGCTGATGCTCGACGGCAACTCCCGGCTCAACCTCGCCACCTTCGTCACCACCTGGATGGAACCCCAGGCGGGCGTGCTCATGAGCGAGTGCCGCGACAAGAACATGATCGACAAGGACGAGTACCCGCGCACCGCCGAACTGGAGCGCCGCTGCGTCGCCATGCTCGCCGACCTCTGGCATGCCCCCGACCCGGGCGCGGCCGTCGGCTGCTCCACCACCGGCTCCAGCGAGGCCTGCATGCTCGCCGGCATGGCCCTGAAACGCCGCTGGACCAAGCGGAACGCCGACCGCTACCCGGGCTCCGCCCGCCCCAACCTGGTCATGGGGGTCAACGTCCAGGTCTGCTGGGAGAAGTTCTGCAACTTCTGGGAGGTCGAGCCCCGCCTCGTCCCCATGGAGGGCGACCGCTTCCACCTCGACGCCGAGTCCGCCGCCGCGCTCTGCGACGAGAACACCATCGGAGTCGTCGCCGTCCTCGGCTCGACCTTCGACGGCTCCTACGAACCCGTCGCCGAGATCTGCGCCGCCCTGGACGCCCTCCAGGAACGCACCGGACTCGACATCCCCGTCCACGTCGACGGCGCCTCCGGCGCCATGATCGCCCCCTTCCTCGACGAGGACCTGGTCTGGGACTTCCGGCTCCCCCGCGTCTCCTCGATCAACACCTCCGGTCACAAGTACGGCCTGGTCTACCCGGGCGTCGGCTGGGCCCTGTGGCGCTCCGCCGCCGAACTCCCCGAGGAGCTCGTCTTCCGCGTCAACTACCTGGGCGGCGACATGCCCACCTTCGCCCTCAACTTCTCCCGGCCGGGCGCCCAGGTCGTCGCGCAGTACTACACGTTCCTGAGGCTCGGCCGGGAGGGCTACCGGGCGGTGCAGCAGACCTCCCGGGACATCGCCCGCGGCCTCGCCGAACGGATCGAGGCCATGGGCGACTTCCGGCTCCTCACCCTCGGCAACCAGCTGCCCGTCTTCGCCTTCACCACCGCATCCGACGTCACCAACTTCAACGTCTTCGACGTCTCCCGGCGCCTGCGCGAACACGGCTGGCTCGTCCCCGCTTACACGTTCCCCGAGAACCGCGAGGACCTGTCCGTCCTGCGCGTGGTCTGCCGCAACGGCTTCTCCGCCGACCTCGCCGGGCTCCTCATCGAGGACCTGAGCCGGCTACTGCCCGAACTGCGCCGCCAGTCCGGCCCGTTCACCCACGACAAGGACGCCGCGACCTCCTTCCACCACTAGGGGGTGCCTCTCAGCCGGGCCCCAGGTCGTCGCAGGCCAGCCGGAACTCCGACCAGCGCACCCCGTCCGCGGTCAGCGCGTACTGACAGCGTGAGGCCTCACGCAGCAGCCCGAGCGGGGTGCGGCGGGTGTGGTGCGTGCCGTCGTTGAGCCGGACGAACGTACGGCCGCCGTCCTCACTCCGGTACCCCGAGAGCTCCGCGCCGATCTCCACCCGGCCACCCGGCCCCGGCACCGGCAGGCCGAGCAGCGTGCGGGGCTCCTCGCTCGGCCCCGTCGTCCACATCCGCTGCCAGGTCCTGCCGCCGTCCACGGAACGGTGCAGGGCCCGCATCGGGTTCTTGACGGGCTCGCCGCCACCGCTCAGATCCCCCATCTCCGCCGCGTACACCGCGTCCTTCCCCACCGCCACCGCCGTGTACCACCCGGAGTCCATGGCCGGGCTCGGCAGCCGGCTCACCGTCCAGCTACGACCGCCGTCCCGGGAGAAGGCGACCGCCGCCCGGCCCGACAGCGGGTCCGTGCCCGAGACCCACCAGGAACCGTCGGGCTCCGGCTGCCCCTGGGGCCGGGGGTGCGCCCCCAGCAGAGGCCCCCGGGCCAGCGCCCGGCGCCGCCCGTCCCGCGGCGAGACCACCACGAGACGCTCCCGCTCGCAGGCGTCGGGCAGTGCCTCGGCAGGGTCCGCGCAGTCGGTGGCGAGCACCGCCCCCTCGGGTATGTCCGGGGTCGTACCGACCGTGCGCTGCTCGCCCGGCCGCCAACTCCGGCCGCCGTCCTGGGTGAACCAGGTCCGCGCGGCCGGACCGGGCCCGCCCTCCTCGACCAGCGCCCGGCCGGGACCCAGCGACAGGAGGTTCGACGAGACGCCCTCCGTCCCCAGGACCCGGGGCAGCGGCGACCGCCGCAGCACCCACTCCCGCGCCCCGGCGTCCAGCACGGCCACGTGCTGCCGGCAGAAGCCGCTCTCCGGGGCCGCCTGATCACCCACGCACTCGGCGAGCAGCGCGAACCCGCTGCCGTCCCGCGCGAAGCCCAGACTGTGCGCCCAGCCGGGCAGCGCGGGCGCGGACGGTATCCGGGGCGGCGCCCCGAACGCCCCCGCGGGCGGGGCACCGGGGGCCGCCGGAGACGGGGCCCCCGAGACCGTCGGGGGCCGGGGAGTCCCCGAGGCACCCGAGCCTCCCGAACCTCCCGGGCCTCCCTGGCTCCCCGAACTCCCCGCTCCCCCACCGGGCTTCGCCCCCGAGTCCGTGCACCCGGTCACCACCATCAGCACCAGCGCCACGACGGCGCCCGCCACTCCCATCGGCCCGCGCATCGCTCGTCCCCCTGTCCTCCCTCGGGCGGTCCGCGGTGAACCGCTGCTTTCAATACACCGCTCACCGCCCCCGGGTTCCCACCTCCGCGCCGCTACTTCCCCAGCCGCCCGAACTTCCGTACCGCCAGCGGGAAGAAGAGCCCCAGCAGCACCAGCGGCCACACGGTCGCCGCCCAGACGTGCCCCGGCTCGCCGCCCGGGTTGCCGAAGAGCTCGCGGACCGCCGTCGCCGTCGCCGACATCGGGTTCCACTCCACGAAGGTCCCGAGCCAGCCCGGCATCGAGTCAGGCGAGGCGAACGCGTTGGAGAGGAAGCCGACCGGCCACACCAGGATCTGCACCGCCTGCACCAGCTCCGCTCGACCCGCGACCAGCGCGAGGAAGATGCCGATCCAGAGCATCGCGAAGCGCAGCAGGAGCAGCAGCCCCAGCGCTCCCAGCGTGCTCCCCAGGCCCCCGTGGGCCCGCCAGCCGATCGCGTACCCCACCCCGACCATCACGAGCAGCCCCACCGTCGACTGCAGCATGTCGGCGGCGGCCCGCCCCACCAGCACCGCGCCGTCGCTCATCGGCATGGACCGGAACCGGTCGATCACGCCCTTGTTCAGGTCCTGCGTCACCGCCGTCATGGTGCCTTCGAGCCCGAACACCATGGTCAGGGTGAGCATCCCGGGCACCAGGAAGTCGACGTAGTCCCCGTCGACGCTCCGTCCGCCGCCGACCAGGTAGCCGAACATCAGCAGCATCATCACCGGGAACACGAGCCCGACGAGGACCTGTACCGGCTGGCGCGCCCAGTGCGCCAGTTCCCGGCGGGTCATCGTCCAGCAGTCGCTCACCACGTACGCGGCACTCATGCCGTCACCTCCCGTCCCTGGCGCCCACCCGGCGCCTCCGTCCCACCCGGCGCCCCCTTGGTGCCCGGCTCCCCCGTCCCGTCCGGCCCGCCCGTCGCGTCCTGGCCGTCCGGCGTGTCCCCGCCGCCCGTCAGGCGGAGGAAGACCTCGTCCAGCGTCGGCCGCCGCAGCGCGATGTCCTCCGCCTCGATCCCCGCCTCCCCCAGCACCCGCACCGTCTCGGTGAGCGAGGCCATCCGGTCCGCCACCGGTGCGCTGAGCCGGCGCCGGTCGCCGTCCACGGTCACCTCGGCCCGCGCGAAGGGCAGCAGCGCGGCCGCCTCGTCGAGCCGGGCCCCGTCCCGTACGACCACGTCGATGCGGTCCACCCCGACCAGCGCCTTGAGCTCGTCGGGGGTGCCGTCCGCGACGACCCGGCCCCGGTCCACGACGGAGATCCGGTCGGCCAGCTGATCCGCCTCCTCCAGGTACTGCGTGGTCAGCAGGACCGTGGTGCCCCCGCCCACGAGCGAGCGCACCGACTCCCAGACCTCGCCACGCCCGCGTGGATCGAGTCCGGTCGTCGGTTCGTCGAGGAAGAGCACCTCGGGCTCCGTGATCAGCGAGGCCGCCAGGTCGAGCCGCCGCCGCATGCCGCCGCTGAACTGCTTGACGGGCTTGTGGCCGGTGTCGGTGAGGCCGAAGCGCTCCAGGAGCTCCTCGGCCCGCGTCCCGGCCCGTCGCGCGCCCAGGTGGTGGAGCCGGCCGAACATCTCCAGGTTCTGCCGGCCGCCCAGCTCCTCGTCGAGGGCCGCGTGCTGTCCGAGCAGCCCGATCCGCCGCCGCACCTCCCGCGCCCCGGTCCGTACGTCGTGGCCCGCCACCCGCACCAGGCCCTCGTCGTGCCGGAGGAGGGTGGCGAGGATCCGTACGGTCGTGGTTTTGCCGGCACCGTTGGGCCCGAGCAGGCCGTGGACCGTGCCGCGCCGGACGGTGAGGTCGAGGCCTGCCAGGGCTTCCTTCTCTCCGTACCGCTTGCGTGCGCCCTCCACGAGGATCGCGTCCTGTGTCGCCGCCATGTCGATTTCCTCCCGAAATCCATGTAGTCAAATTTGACCACAGCAGTAGTCAACTTTGATTACTCGCCGCCGACGGAGCAAGTTATGCCCTCGCGCAGACTTAGTCAAACTTGATTAGCGCTGCTGATGCGCCATGCTCTTCCCGCGCTCAGGTCGCGAAGGGGTTCTCCTCGCCCTCGGCGAGGACGCCCACGAACGGATCCCCCTCGCCCGCGAACACGTACGCCCCGCCCTCGATCCGTTCGATCAGACCCAGCGTCCACTCCTTGCCGGCGTCCGCCGAGTGGACCCACATGTGCATGATCTCGCCGATGTGCCCGAGCTGGCCGGGGCCGCCCTCCGGCGTGTAGTACTCGGTGACCGCGGTCCGCCACTCCTCCAGCGCCCGCACCCGCTGCCGCAGCAGCTCGGCGGCCTCCGCGCGCGGCAGGTCCACGATGAAGCCGATGCCCGCCGACAGGACGTCCACCCGCTGGTCGTACGTGGTCAGCGCCTCGCGGAGCAGCGCGAAGTACTCCTCGAGACCGCGCTCGGTCAGCTCGTACTCGACGCGCGGCGGCCCGCCGACCGCACTCGGCGCCACCTCGTGCGCGTGCAGCAGCCCCTGCTTCGCCATCTGCTTCAGCGCGTGGTAGATCGAGCCGGGCTTGGCATGGGACCACTCGTGCGCGCCCCAGTACTCCAGGTCGTTGCGCACCTGGTAGCCGTGGGCGCGGCCGTGCTGCTTCACCGCGCCCAGGACGAGCAGCCGGATCGCCGACATCGCCGTACCTCCTAGTCAATTTTGACCAGGGTACGCGCGGCGGCGGGGGCCGGGCGGGATCAGCCCTGCCCCTGCTCCGCGGCGATCAGCTCGAAGGACCCCTTGCCGTCCAGGGACTCGCGGATGATGTCCGCGTGCCCGGCGTGCCGGCCGGCCTCCTGCACCAGGTGGAGCAGCATCCAGCGGATCGAGACCCGTCCGCCGGCGGGGAACCAGGGCGCCGGGGGCAGCGGGAACGTGTCGTCGAGGTTCGGCACCGAGCGGACGTACTCCTCGGTCTCCTTCGCCACGCCCGCCCAGAACTCCACGATCTCCGGGATGGTCTCGCCGTCCATGAGCCGGAAGGCCTCGTCCCAGGTGTCCTGGGTGCGCTGGCGCTCGTTCGGCCGCTGCTGGGCGAGCCGGAGCCAGTTGAGCTCGACCTCGGCGACGTGCTTGAGCAGGCCGGAGAGGCTGAGCTCGCTGGCGCTGGGCCGCGAGGCCGCCTGCTCCTCGGTGAGTCCGAGGAGCGAGCGGCGGATCGCGGCGCGCTGTGCCTCGATGAAGTTGAGGAGCGCGCCGCGCTCGTCGCCGTACGTCTCCGTGGGGACGAGAGCCACCATGATGTCCGCCTTCCGTAGTTGCGCCTTCTCGACACGGACCACGCTACGGAGACTTGCGGACAACTACGGTCCGCAAGTGCGCGCCGGGAAGGAACCGCGGAGAATCAGGGATCAGAACGGGAAGCGGCTGCGGCCGTGCTGGATCGAGATCCACTTCTGGGTGGTGAAGCTCTCCACCATCGCCTCGCCGTTGAGCCGGCCGATGCCCGAGTGCTTCTCGCCGCCGAAGGGCACGATCGGCTCGTCGTGCACGGTTCCGTCGTTGATGTGGATCATGCCGGTGTGGATGCGCTTGGCGATCCGCACCCCCCGCTCGACGTCCCCGGTGTGGACGGCGCCGCTGAGCCCGTACGGGGTGTCGTTGGCGATCCGGACGGCCTCCTCCTCGCCGTCGAAGGGGACGATCAGGGCGACCGGGCCGAAGATCTCCTGGCCGAGGACCGGGGCGTCGGGCGCGAAGCCGGTGAGGACGGACGGGGAGACGAGGTTGCCCTCGACCGTGCCGTGCAGGAGCGCGGTCGCGCCGGCGGCCACCGTCTGGTCGACGAGCGTGGAGACGGCCTCCGCCTGCTGGGAGTTGATGAGCGGGCCGATGTGGGTGGCGGGGTCGGCCGGGTCGCCGACGCGCAGGGTCTTCACCTTCGCCACGAACTTCTCGGTGAACTCCTCCTCGACCGTCCGGTCCACGAGGATGCGGTTGGCGGCCATGCAGACCTGGCCCTGGTGGACGAAGCGGCTGAAGACGGCCGCGTCCACGGCGTAGTCGACGTCGGCGTCGTCGAGGACGATCAGGGCGCTGTTGCCGCCGAGTTCGAGCACGGCGTGCTTGAAGTTCTGCGCGCAGACCGTGGCGACGTGCCGGCCGACCTTGTCGGAGCCGGTGAAGGAGATGACCTTCGGGATCGGGTGGGTCAGGAGCGCGTCGCCGATCTCGGCGATGTCGGTGACGACGACGTTCAGCAGTCCGGCCGGGAGGCCGGCCTCCTCCAGGACCTTGGCGACGAGGGTGCCGCCGCAGATCGGGGTGTTCTGGTGCGGCTTGAGGACGACCGCGTTGCCGAGGGCGAGTGCGGGCGCGACCGACTTGATCGACAGGAGGAAGGGGAAGTTGAACGGGGAGATGACGCCGACGACGCCGACCGGGACGCGGTAGACGCGGTTCTCCTTGCCGTCGACCGGCGACGGCAGGATGCGGCCCTCGGGGCGCAGCGCCAGCTGGACCGCCTCGCGCAGGAACTCCTTGGCGAGGTGCAGTTCGAAGGCGGCCTTGAGGCGGGTGCCGCCGAGCTCGGCGACGATCGTCTCGGAGATCTCGTCCTCGCGGTCCTCGACGATCCGCAGGGCGCGCTCGAAGACGAGACGGCGGGTGTACGGGTTGGTCTCGGCCCACTCGGCCTGGGCGCGCTCGGCCGCGCGGTAGGCGCGGTCGACCTCACCGGCGGTCGCGACGGTGATCGACGCGAGCTTCTCCCCCGTGTACGGGTTGAAGTCGATGATGTCCCACGAGCCGCTGCCCGGCTTCCACTCGCCGTCGATGTACTGGTGGGCCAGGTCGGTGAAGTGCGACATGGATCGAGACCCCTCTACCCGCTCTACTTCCGCACGGATGACAGAAGTGACGTCGGAACTGATGTCACGTCATCGTACTGATGTGTTAGATGAGTTGGAGGAGTCCACGGAGAAGATCACGGCTTTCGGCCGGATCCGGACCTTCCTTCTGGAGCCGCTCCATGACCCGCTGGTACTGGGCGACCTCCTCGCGCTTGTCGAGGTAGAGGGCGCTGGTGAGCTGCTCCAGGTAGACGATGTCGGAGAGGTCGGACTCGGGGAAGCTCAGCATGGTGAAGGCGCCGCTCTCGCCGGCATGTCCGCCGAAGCTGAAGGGCATGATCTGGAGAGTGACGCCCGGATGTTCGGAGACCTCGATGAGATGCCTCAACTGGCCGCGCATGACGGACCGGTCGCCGTAGGGGCGGCGTAGCGCCGCCTCGTCGAGCACCGCGTGGAACTGCGGGGCGCGCTCGGAGACGAGCACCTTCTGCCGTTCGAGCCGGAGCGCGACCCGGCGGTCGATCTCGGCGGCGGGCGCGTCGGGCATGCCCCGGGTGACGACGGCCTGTGCGTACGCCTCGGTCTGCAACAGGCCGTGGACGAACTGCACTTCGTAGACGCGGATGAGGGAGGCGGCGCCTTCCAGACCGATGTACGTCTGGAACCAGCCGGGCAGGACGTCGCCGAAGCTGTGCCACCAGCCCGCGACGTTGGCCTCACGGGCGAGCCCGAGGAGCGAGCCGCGCTCGGCCTCGTCCCCGACGCCGTACAGCGTGAGCAGATCCTCGACGTCCCTGGCCTTGAAGCTCACCCGTCCCAACTCCATGCGGCTGATCTTGGATTCGGACGCGCGGATGGAGTAGCCGGCCGCCTCGCGGGTGATCCCGCGCGACTCGCGCAACCGCCTCAGCTGGGAGCCCAGCAGGATGCGTCGCACCACACTCCCGCTCGCTCCGCCCGATTCGCCTGCGGTCACGGCTCCAGCCTCCCCTTACGGTGTCGAGCCCCCGTCGAGCCCCGGATTCTGCCACCAAACGCTTCAGCGCGTACACATTCGATTACGGAAAGACGGCGACTTCCGGGCAGACGTGGAAAGTTCCCCTCCAGGGCCGGACGACTTATGCACAGATTAGGCACGGGGGCGGACAGGTCCGGCGCGTGCACGTGCATCTGCCCTTGCATCCAGTGGTCGCATTCGGAACCATGGACCCCGCGCAGCCGCGTACTCGTTCGTGTTGTCGTGTTGTCGCACCACAGTCGCGATTCCCGGGAGTGCCTCGCATGGGGACGAATGGATCGACCGTGCTCGAGCCGTTACGGCAGGGCCTTCCGCCGATCGATCCCGGCGCCGTCTCCACCTCCGCCTCCTGCGCGCTTCCCGCGCGGTACGAAGCCGTGCGCGGAGCCCGGAAGTTCACCAGTGCGACCCTCGACCGCTGGGAACTGACCGAACGCTTCGACGACGTGGCCCTGGTCGTCTCCGAGCTCGTCACCAACGCACTGCGCCACGCGGTGCCCGCGGACGCGCCCCAGGAGGAAGGCCAGAACCCGCCGGTCCGGCTGCACCTGATGCGCTGGTCCTCGCGCCTCGTGTGCGCCGTGCGCGACCCGAGCCGGCAGAGCCCGGAGGCGCGCGGGGGCGAGGAGGACTTCGCCGCCGAGTCGGGACGCGGGCTGTTCCTCGTCGACTCGTTCAGCGACAGCTGGGGATGGCATCCACTCGCCGGCACCCTGCGCGGCAAGGTGGTGTGGGCGCTGTTCCGGATCGGCCCGGAGTAGCCGCGTCGCCCCGGGCGGCGCGTACGGAACATGGAAGGGCCCCGGCGGTGATCACCGCCGGGGCCCTTCTGGCGTAGGCACGCGCGCGTACGCGTCTCCGTAGGCACGCGCGCGTGTACGTCTCCGGAGGCACGCGCACGTACGCGGGTCTCACACCAGGTGGTCGAACTCCCCGTCCTTGACGCCGAGGAGGAGCGCCTCTATCTCCGCGGGTGTGTAGACGAGGGCGGGTCCGTCGGGGTGGCGCGAGTTGCGGACGGCAACGTTTCCCCCCGGAAGTTTGGCGAACTCCACGCAGGATCCCTGGGAGTTGCTGTGCCTGCTCTTCTGCCACACGACGCCTCGCAGCTCCGTGGCCGCCATGCCGTTGTACGCACGATGCGCATGATGCACTGGTAGCTCCCCGAGTTGCTTGGTGCAGGTGTCAACTTCCTCGGATCATAGCTGTGTTCATATGCCGATGCATGAGCAGATGCACGTGCACGGGGGGTTGCGTAGCGGCTACGCGACTCAGCGTGCTACCAGCGAGTACGGGCCGCGTCCGCCCCTCACCCTACGGGTTCTGATCTCCGCTCCCCGGGTCGCCGGCGGGCATCAGCGGCAGCTCGGCGAGCCGGACGCCCGACCGGTCGTACAGCACCGGACTCATCTCCCCGTCCTTCGCCCCGCCGTGCGCGTACCAGACCCCCCAGCCGGGCTTCCCCGGCAGTTCGAGCAGGGTGGCAACGATCGTGCGCCCCGCCGCGTTCCTCAGCTCGACGCGGCCCGCCGTCCGGGTCCCGTAGTAGACCCCCGAGTGGAAGACCCCCTTCGCGTCCCCCTCGCTCTGGTGACTCACGCCCGGGCTGCCCAGGTCGATGTTGCCGTCGGTGACGCTGCGGGAGTTCTCGTAGCCGTCCGGCCCCGTCCAGTGCTTGCCCTCCTTCGTCAGCCAGACCTTCCAGCCCTTCCCTGCGGCCACCCGCTCACCGGAGGCCACCACCTTGATCGGCGTCGGCGCGGGCGGCGGAGGCGGCTGCTGGCTCGTCCGCACCGCCGGCGCCGAACTGGCGGCGGCGGCCGACGGGACGCCCGTCGGCGGTACGGCGACGGGCTCCGGGCCCGAGGAGAGCGGGGCCGGCCGTACGGGGGTCAGGACGACGACCGCCGCCACGGCCGTCGCGACGCCCAGCACCGAGAGCGCCGAGAAGGCCGTCGTACGCCGCCTCCGGCGCGCCCGGCCCGCCCTCCGCACGGCGGCCAGCGGGACGGGACCGGGGGTCACGTCGAACGCGGCCCGTGCGAACGCCGCGCGGAGGTCGGCGGCGGTGGCCAGGTCGGCGGCGTCGGAGCCGTCGTCGCCGGTGGGGCCGGTCGCGTACGAGCCGTCGTCGCCGGTGGGGTCGGCCGCGTCAGAGCCGTCGTCGCTGGTGGGGCCGGTCGCGTCGGAGCCTTCGTCGCCGGAGCCGGAGTCGGGGGCTCGGTCGGGGGGCGTGGCCGGGCTGGCGGGGGTCATCGGCGGGCTCCGGAAGGTGCGGGCAGAGGCGGCGGAAAAACGGGGGCGGCGGCGTTGGCGGCGGTGGTGGCGAGCCTGGGGTGGGCGCGAAGCGCCGCAAGGCCCCGCCGGGCATGGGTCTTGACCGTGCCGATCGAGCAGTTGAGCACGCTCGCGATCTCCAGCTCGGTCAGGTCCTCCCAGTACCGGAGCACCATGACCGCGCGCTGGCGGGCCGTCAGATCGGCTAACGCCTCCAGGATCGAGGTGCGTTGCTCGACCGCCTCGGCATGACCCGCCGAGGTGTGGCGGAGCGACTCCGGCAGGACCGGGGTCAGCAGATGGACGACCCGCTTCCGGCGGATCCGGCTGAGGTTGTTGTTGATCAGCGACCGGCGCACATAGAGGTCGATCTCTCCGCGTGGCACCCGCCGCCAGCGCCCGTACACCTTGGCGAGGGTCGTCTGCACCAGGTCCTCCGCCTCGTGGAAGTCCCCGGTGAGGAGTTGGGCCGTCCGCACCAGACGCGGCCAGGCTGCGACGGCGTACTCGGCGAAGCCGTCGTCGTCGGCGGCGGACTCGTACGTCACGGTGTCGGACCTCGCGATGGGTCGGAGTCGGTCGGCGTCAGGGGTGTGAGGGTGGTGTGGCGGGGCCAGCCCCGTGCCGGGCCCCGCCACGTCTCCGCCACGGTCGGCCGAGGTCAGCCTCGGCCGGCCGGGAAGTCGAAGCGGGGGAGCTCGGCCAGGAGCTTGCCCCCGCGGTCGTAGAGGGAGACGCCGTGGCTGCCGCCGCCGTTCCCGTCGACCGGCCCGGTGCTCGCGTACCAGACGCCCCAGTCGGGGCGGCCCGGCAGGGCGAGGAGGGTGGCGACGGTCTTGCGGCCGGCGGAGTCGGTCAGTTCGACCCGGCCCACGTTACGGGTCCCGTAGAAGAGGCCGGAGTGGAAGACGCCCGTCGCGTCCCCCTCGCTCTGGTGGCTCACGCCGGGCTGGGAACGGTCGATGTTGCCGTCGACGACGCTGCGGAAGTTCTCGTAGCCGTCCGGGCCGCTCCAGTGCTTGCCGTCGCGGGTCAGCCACACGGTGTACCCCTGCCCGGCGTCCACGCGCTGGCCGGCGCGGACGGTGCGGACCGGGTTCGGGGCGGGCACGGCCGCCTTGGCAGGAGCGACCACGGGGGCCGGGGCGGCGGGCTTGGCCGGGGTTGCAGGCTTCGCCTGGGCGGCGGGCTTGGCCGGGGCGGCCGGGCGGGTCGCGGTGGGCGTCTGCGCGGACGCTCCGACGGCCGACGGTGCCGCGATCGCCACGGCGGCCACGACGCCCGCGGCCGCCAGCCAGTACTTCTTCATCCACGTGCTCCTGAGACGAGTGCCGGTGGAGGGACCGCCTGCGTCCACGGCCCTCTCCCCCTACCAACTCCTCCCGACCCCGCCCCGGATGACATGCTCGCGAAACTCGTCTAACGCGGTCGCCGGGAATCCGTCAGGGCCGTCGTGACCTCGTCCAGCGCCTGGAGGAGGAGCACCGCGCCCTTGTGCAGCAGGAAGTGGTCCGGCGGGTCGTCGGACCAGCCGTCGACCGTCTCGCGCAGGTCGTCCCACTGCGGCGCCCTGCGCTCCCGTACCTCCTTGGCGCCCCGTTCGGTCGCCCGGCGCAGCGACTCCGCGAGGGCGGCGGCGGCCGGGACGGGCGGAGCCCCGCGCTCCGGGAGGTGCGCCTCCATGAGCATCGCCACCCGCCCGAACTCGGCGAGCGCGTGGTCGGCCTGCTCGACCGCCGCGTGCGAGAGGCCCCGGTGCCGCACGGGCTCGTGCGTGGCGCGCTCCACCGCCTCCTGCCACGCCACGCGGGCCGCTCGGGTGTTCAGGAGCGCCTCGCGTACGTCGGGGCTCGCGGGCCCGGCCGGGTCGGCGTACCGCGCGGTGACGGCCGCCGCGTACCGGCCGACGGAAGCCAGCCAGTCGGCGAGCCTGCCGCGCAGCCGGGGCGTCTCCCAGGCCGGGTAGACGGCGTACGCGAGCATCGCGAGGAGCCCGCCGATCAGGGTCAGCATCACCCGGTCCCGTACGGTCTGGGTGACGCCCACGCCCTCCATGCCGAGCAGGAACACGACGTACGCGGCGACGAAGACCTGGCCCGCCGCGTACCCGGTGCGCATCAGCAGGTACATCGCGAAGGCGCACAGCACCGCGAGCCCCGCCGACAGGTACGTGCCCGGGTGGGCCGACTGCACGACCGCCGTGGCCAGGGCCACCCCGACCAGGGTGCCGCCGAACCGGGCCACCGAGCGCGCGTACGTCTGCGAGAAGTCCGGGCGCATCACCATCACCGAGGCCATCGGCGCCCAGTAGCCGTGGCCGAAGGGGAGGACCGCGCCCAGGAGGTAGCCGGCGGCGGTGACCGCCGACACGCGGATCGCGTGCCGCAGGATCGGGGAGTCCCGGCGCAACTCGGCGCGCGCCTTCGCCACGACGATGGGTGCGAGGCGGAGGAGGGTGGGGCGGGAGCGGGCCAGGGGGAGCGGCCGGACCCCGCCGGCGATCCCGCCCGCGATCCCACCGGAGACCGTGCCGGCCTCCCCGCCGGCATCCGCGCCGGCCTTCCTACCGGCCACCGTGCCGGCCTCCGCGTCCGCCTGCCTGCGGGCGCCCGTGCCGGCCTCCCCGCCGGCTACTGCGCCGGTCTCCGCGTTGGCCTCCCCGTCGGCCACCGTGCCGGCCTCGCCGCCGACCTCCCCGCCAGCCACCGTGCCGGCCTCCCCGCCGGCCACTGCGCCGGTCTCCGCGTCGGGTCCCGAGGTCTCCGTTCTCGGTTCCGCCGTCTCGACGACGTCGCCGAGCAGGGCGACGAGCCGGAGGGCGGCGCGGCGGGACGGGCCGTGGAGGATCGCGCCGGTGTCGGGGGTGCGCAGGGCCGCGACGGCGGGCGGCGAAAGGACGACCGGCTCGCCGTGCCGGATCGCGTGCGCGGCGGCGTCCAGGACGGCGGCCGCCGCCGCGAGAAGCTCCCGCACGCGCGCGCGTGCCGGGCCTTCCTCCGGGACGCCCACCGCCGGGTCGGCGAGGGAGGCGAGCACCGGCCGGATGCGCTCCGCGAGCCCCCGCGCGCCGTGGAGCTCCGACGGACGGCGACGGGCCTGCCCGGGCGTCACGGCTGCGGCGTTCCGCGCGGTCATGAGGGGCAGCGGGTCGAACGGCGCGACCGGGTCGTGCCGGAGGCGGCGGGCGTAGTCGGCCTCGGCGGCGAGCGCGTCGGCGAGGGCGTCGCGCTGGGCGCCCCAGCGGCGCACCGGGAGGAGGACGACCAGGGCGGCCTGGACGACCCCGCCCGCGAAGATCATGGCGGCGTGCCCGGCGGCCGTGGCGACGGAGGTCGGCAGGGTGACGGTCACCAGCATGATCGCCACGTTGGAGGAGGCGATGATGCCGGCCGTGGGACCGGCGGCCCAGGCGAGCCCCGACAGGAACGTCCACAGGAGCAGCAACGCGAGGAAGAGGCCCTCGTGCGCGCCGACGAGATAGCCGATGAAGGTCGACACGGCGAGGCTGGCGCCGGAGGCCATCGCGAGGGTGGGACGGGGGCGCCAGGAGCGCTGGAAGGTGGCGATCGCCGCCTGGAAGGCGCCGAAGGCCGAGGAGGCGGCGACGGCCGGGCCGAAGACGGCGAGGGAGAAGCCGACGACCAGGGCGAGGCCGAGGGCCGCGCGGGCGGCGATGACGGGATCGAGCCGCCGCCGCTCGACGGTGAGCCCGGAGCGGGCGGTCTCCTTCAACGCCCGGAGCCAGCTCATGGCCCGAGCGTATCCGCGATCACCACGATTACGGGCATTTGCCCCATCTGTCCCCGCCGGCCACCCGCCTCGGGCGCCCCTCACCCACCCCTCAGGCCGGGCGCTGGGCCATGACCACCAAACCCGGACCGCTGTACTCCTCCGGGGGCAGCCGGAGTTCGGCGACCGTCCGCAGCCCGGCCCGCTCGATGAGGTCCACGAACCGCTCAGGCCGCCACTTGTGCGTGGTCCACCGCACGGGCACGCCCCCGTAGGCCTCCGTGCGCCGCACGTCCTCGTCACCGACGTGCGTCGCGGTGATGAAGTGGCCGCCCGGCTTCAAGGCGCGCGCGAAGCGGGCGAGCACCTGGGGAAGCACGTCACGGGGGAGGTTGAAGAGCGACCACCACCCGAGCACGCCTCCCAGTGACGCCTCGGCCAGGTCGAGGTCGGTGGCGGAGGCGACGTCGAAGCGGCACTGCGGGTGGAGGCGGCGGGCGTTCTCGATCATGCGGGGGGAGAGATCGACGCCGGACACGTCGAGGCCGCGTTCGGCGAGGTAGGCGGTCACGGTGCCGGGACCGCAGCCGACGTCGAGCACGGGCCCGAGCCCGCCCACCGCGTCGGCGAAGGCGTCGATCGACGCCTTGTGCCACGGATGACGACGGATGTCTCCGATGCCGGTCGTCACCACCATGTCGGCGTAGTTGTCCGCCACCCGGTCGTAGGACTCCCGGACCACGTCGAGATCTGAGGGCCGGTCAATGTGGTGTGCGCGCATCGGCTCACCCTAGGGCGGCGGCCGATCACCGCGAGCCCTGGGGCGGGGGCCGATCACCGCGAGCCCTGGGGCGGCGGCCGATCACCGCCGACCCCAGGGCGACGGCCGATCACCGCCGACCCCAGGCCGGAGGCCGATCACCGCGCCCCCCGCTCGTCGATCCCCTTCCGGTGCGGTCCCAGGCCCGCCCTGTCCGCCGCCGACGCGCCGTGCGTCCAGCCCTCCTCGTCCCAGGCGGCACGCACGCGCGTGGTCCGGGTCTCCGGGAAGAGTTCGTCCGTGCGGTTCGTGACCGCCAGGTCGCGGGAGGCGAGCGCCGGAAGGAGCGTCGGGGCCTCGGCCTCGACCCGCCGGGAGGTCGCCGCGAGCCGCGCGCCGAGCCGGTTCGCGTACGCGAGCAGGAACGACTGCCGGAAGGACTTCGTGCGCTTGCGGCCGCCGGCCCGCTGCTCCGCCTCCGCCCGGGTCATGGCCGCCGTCCCCTGCACGAGCAGCGAGGTGTAGAGCAGTTCGACCGGGTCGAGGTCCGCCTCGAAGCCGACCACCGTGGAGAAGCCGTACGCCTCGTTCCACACCGCCCGGCAGTGGTTCGCGGTCGCCACCGCGTCGAGCAGGATCGCCTTGGCCTGCTCGTACGGCGGTTCCACCCCGATCCGGATCGCGCCGGGCGTCTCCGGCGAGGGCGTCCCCGCCGCGAGCGTCGCCTCGTCCAGACTGTGGCGGGCCATCAGCTCCTGCGCCTTCGCGGTGAGCGCCTCCGCCTCCTCCGGGTAGCCGGTCGCCTCGGCCTTCGCGAGCAGCGCCCTGATCCGGCCGAGCATGCGCGGCTCCCCGGCCGTCGGCGGCGGCAGCGCCTCACCGGGGACCGGGCCCACCGCGTCGAGCCTCGGCAGCCGGACCAGGAGCCGGTACAGCTCCAGGACCGTCGTCGCGTACGAGAAACGGTCCGAGGGGCGACGGCCGGACTGCTCGTCCAGCGCGTCGAGCTGCCCCTGCCAGCGGTGCGGCAGCCGCTCGTAGCGGGCCGTCTCGGTCCGGATCAGCCCGGTCAGGACCCGCAGGTGGTCCTCCGACAGGTCACGGCGCGCGATCCGCACGACGTCCGCCGGCTGCCAGCCGCGCGCCCACAGGGTCCGCACGAACTCCTCGCCGCGCCGGGTCAGCTCCGCGTCGGCGCCCCGGTCGGCGGCGAGCAGCGAGGCGGCGGTGTCGAGGGAGCCGTCGTCGGTGGCGTACAACGCCTCGAAGGCCCGGTCGAGGGTGCCGCCGGTGCCACGTGCCCGGCCCGCGCCGCCCGTACCACCGGCGCCACCAGCCCGGCCCGCGCCGCCCGTACTACCGGCGCCGCCTGCCCGGCCCGCGCCGCCCGTCCTACCGGCGCCGCCTGCCCGGCCCGCGCCGCCCGTTCCGCTCGAATTGCTCGTACTCACGCCGTCCTCGCGTCCCATGCCTCGCGCGACCGGGCGATCACCGCGCGGTGGTCGAGCGACCAGTCGACGAGCTGCTTGATCAGGTGGGTCATGCTGTGCCCGGTCTCCGTCAGCGCGTACTCCACCTGCGGAGGCGTCGTCGGGTACACCGTCCGCGAGACCAGCCCGTCGCGTTCGAGGCGGCGCAGCGTCAGGGTCAGCATCCGCTGCGAGATCCCGGTGACGAGCCGCTGGAGTTCCCTGAACCGCTTGGGTCCCGGCGCGAGCTCGACGACCACGTGCACGGTCCACTTGTCGCCGAGCCGGTCCTGGACGTCCCGTACCCCGCACTCCTCCGCGCAGCTCACCAAGGGTTCGGTGGTTACCTCCGTGTGCCCCTCGGACATCAATGTGCCTCCTTACGCGATCTTCTCCGCCCCCTCACGATGGTCTCAGCCATCACGTCGTCACCACGGCCCCAGGGCCCAGGCCCGAGGTCCCCCGGGGGGAATCATGCTGCTCGTCACCGGTGTCTCCGGCGCTCTCGGCGCGCTCGTCGCCGAACGGCTCGCCGGCCGCGAGGACGTCGTCCTCGGTACGCGCGCGGGGCTGCCCGGCACCCGCCGCCTCGACTTCGACGCGCCCGAGACCCTGCCGGAGGCCCTCACCGAGGTGGAGACACTGCTGCTCATCTCCGCCGGGTACGGGGAGGACGACACGGTCGTCGCCCGTCACGAGGCCGCGATATCGGCGGCGGAGGCGGCGGGCGTGAGCCATGTCGTCTACACGAGCCTCTCCGGCGACGGCGACCACCTCACGTACGCGCTGGCCCACCGCTGGACCGAGCGGCGGCTGCGGAACTCCCCCACGCTCGACTGGACGATCCTCCGCAACGGCCTCTACGCCGAGTTCCTCACCTGGATCGCGGCGCCCGACGCCGAGAACCGGATCACCGGCCCCCTCGGCGAGGGCCGCCTCGCCGCCGTCGCCCGCGCGGACCTCGCCGACGTCGCGGTCGCGGTCGCGACGGACCCGGGGGCGCACCGGAACCGGGTGTACGAGCTGGTCGGCGAGCGCGCCCTGGGCGGCGCCGAGCTCGCGGAGGCGCTGGGCGCCACGTACGCCCCGGGGACGCTCGCCGAGGCCCGCGCCGCGATCGCCGCGTCCGGGGCGGTGCCGTTCCAGGTGCCGATGCTGGCGAGCACGTACTCGGCGATCGCCCACGGCTTCATGGACGGTACGGGGATCGCGAGCGACCTGCGGACGCTGCTCGGCGGCCGCGAACCGCTCGACGCGCTGGACGTGTTCGTGAAGACCGTCCGGGAGGGGTAAGGGGGGCGAAAGGTGGGAGGCCCCGGGGGGGGTAGGGCCAGGCATACCCCCCGTACGCCCCTCAGTGGTCGTGATCGGCGAGGGCGGAAACGGTTCGCTTGAGGCATGACCTCGACAGCCCCGCCGCCCGCCCTCGCCCACTCCCCCGCCGCCGCGTCCCCGCCTGCCGTACGGCTCCGGGGGCTCACCCGGCACCATCGGGACGTCCGGGCGCTGGACGGCGTCGACCTCGACTTCCTCGCCGGGACGTTCACCGCCGTCATGGGCCCCTCGGGCTCCGGCAAGTCGACGCTGCTCCAGTGCGCGGCCGGGCTCGACCGGCCCACCGCCGGGCGGGTGGAGGTCGGCGGGACCGCCCTCGAAGGCCTGAGCGAGCGGCGGTTGACCCTGCTGCGGCGGGACCGAATCGGCTTCGTCTTCCAGTCGTTCAACCTGCTGCCCTCCCTGACGGCAGCTCAGAACGTGGCGCTGCCCCTGAGGCTCGCCGGGCGCCGCCCGTCGCGTACGGAGGTACGGGAGGCGCTGGCGCGGGTGGGGCTGGCGGGGCGGGAACGGCACAGGCCCGGCGAGTTGTCCGGCGGACAGCAGCAACGGGTCGCCATCGCCCGCGCGTTGATCACCCGGCCGGCCGTCCTCTTCGGTGACGAGCCGACGGGCGCGCTCGACTCGACGACGAGCCGCGAGGTGCTCGACATGCTGCGGGAACTGGTCGACCGGGACGGCCAGACGATCGTGATGGTCACGCACGACCCGGTCGCGGCGGCCCGCGCGGACCGCGTGGTCTTCCTGGTCGACGGCCGGGTGACGGCCGAACTGCGGTCCCCGACGGTGGAGTCGGTGGCGGCCCGGATGACGGCACTGGAGACGGCGGGAACCCGACCGACCGACGGCTGCCGAGCACCGACCGACCCCACGCCCGCCGCCCCCGTGCCCACCCGGAGTGGCTCATGCTGATCGTCGCCCTCTCCTCCCTCCGGGCCCGCTGGGCGTCGTTCCTCGGTGGGTTCGTCGCGCTCGCGCTCGGCGTCGGGCTGCTCGCCACCATGGGTCTCGGCCTGTCCGCGACCTTTCACGCGCCCGAGCGGTCACCTCAGCGGTTCGCGTCCTCCCCCGTCGTCGTGCAAGGTCAGGACCGACTGACGCTCGACGTGCGGCGCGGGCCCGAGACCGTGTCCGTCGAACGGCGGCTCGACCGTCCACAGCCTGTGGACAGCCGACTCCTCCGCGAACTCCGCGCCCGCTGGACCGTCACCACCTCCGAGGAACCCGCCGACCGCCGCGGGCCCCACCGCCCCGGCCACCCCGACCACCCCGACGCCGTCGGCGTCGACGCCCCCGCCGCCGACGTCCGCGCCCTCGTCGGCGCCCGTGCCCAGGTCCTCACCGGCGACGAGCGGCGGCGCGCCGACCACGACGCCGACCGGGACGCCGACGCGCTCGTCGGCCTCAACGCCCTCCTCGGCACCTCCGGCGGCGTCACCGCCTTCGTCTCCGTCTTCGTCGTCGCCTCCACCTTCGCGTTCGCCGTCGCCCTGCGCCGCCGCGAGTTCGGGCTGCTGCGGACCGCCGGAGCCACCCCCGGCCAGATCCGCCGGCTCCTGCTCGCCGAGGCGGCGGCACTCGGCGTGGTCGCCTCCGCCGCCGGCTGCGCGCTCGGCGCCCTGGGGGCGCCGCTGCTCGCCCGTACCCTCGTCGACGGCGGCCTCGCGCCGGAGTGGTTCACGGTCGGCGGCCCGGTCTGGCCCTTCCACACCGCGTTCTGGACGGGCGTGACCGTCGCCCTCGCGGGGGCCATCGCCGCGTCCCGGCGCGCCGGGAAGGTCGGCCCGACGGCCGCGCTCCGCGAGGCCGACGTGGACGCGGACGCCCTGCCCCTCGGCCGCGCGGTGCTCGGCACGGGACTGCTCCTGGCCGGCGTCGGACTGCTGGTCTGGACGTGCGTCACGGACCCGTCGGCGCTGCTCAAACGGAAGACGTACACGACCCTTCCGATGCTCCTGATCACCGGCGTCGCCCTGCTCTCCCCGCTGCTGGTCCGGCCGGCGGCCCGGCTGCTGAGGCTGCGGGGAGCCGTGGGAACGCTGGTACGGGAGAACAGCGCGGCCTCCGTACGCCGTACCGCCGCCGTCGCCGCCCCGGTCCTGGTGACGGTGGCGCTCGCGGGGACGCTGTTCGGCTCGGCGACGAGCGTCACGCGCGCGAAGGGGACGGAGGCGAGGGAGCAGACGGCCGCGCAGTACGTGGTCACGGGCGTCGACGAACCCGACCGCACGGGCGGGCCGCGACCGGTTGCCGTGCCGCCCGGGGCGGTCGTCTCCCCCACCGGGCCGACCTCCCTGTTCGTACGGGACGGGGACGCGGCCGTCGTGAAGTACGGAGCCCGCGCGGTCACCGACCCGGCGGCGTTCGCCGAGCTCGCCCGGCTGCCCGTGGTCGCGGGCGACCTGCGGGACCTCGACGACCGCTCGATCGTTGTCAACGAGGAGTTCGAGCGGCGCCGGGTCGGCGAGACCGTCGAGGTCTGGCGCGCCGACGGGACCGGTCCGGTACGGCTCCGGATCGCGGCCGTCCTCGCCCTCGGCACCGGCGACAACGGCCCGTACGTCACCCGGGCGAACGCCCCCGGCTCCGCCCCCGACCGGATCGACGCCAGCGGCGGCGGTACGGCGACGGTACAGGCCCTGGAGGCGAGCGGCGGCACCGTCAGGACGGCGGCCGCATGGGCCGAGGCCGAGCGCCCGGCGAGCGGCAGCCCGCAGGCCCGGCTCGGCATGGTGCTCGTCCTCGGCGTCGCCCTCGTCTACACGGTGATCGGCCTGGCCAACACCCTGCTCATGGCGACCTCCGTACGCCGCGGGGAGCTGGCCTCGCTACGGCTCGCCGGAGCGACCCGGGCCCAGATCCTGCGGGTCGTGACGGGCGAGGCGACGCTGGCCGTCGCGATCGGCACGCTGCTCGGCCTCGCGGTCACCGCGCTGGTCCTCGGCACCCTGGGAGCGGGCCTCGCGGCCCTCTCGGCACCGGTGGCCCTGGCGCTCCCGTGGACCACGGTGGGCGCGTCGGCGGGCGTGTGCGCGACGGTCGCGATCGCCGCGTCGGCCCTCCCCGCGTGGCGGCTGACGCGCTGAGCGGCGATGGTGGGACGGACGGGGCGGTGACCGGGGTCGGAGCCGGGTCACCGCCCCGTCCACCCGCCCCGTCCACCCGCGCGGAAGGCCTTGCGGCGCGTTCTGCCGGACGGTGATTCTTGGTCCCGTGCCGGGACAGCGGAAGCGGAAGAGACAGCGGGAGCGGGAGCGCTCGGGCCAGGCGGACCGTTTCGGCCCGGAGGCCGGGCGCTGGGAGCTCCGCTACGCGACGAGGGACGAGTCGGAGTGGCGGGCGGAACTCGGCCGCCTCCGGACGGAGGAGCCGGACCTCGACTGGGACGCGATCAGGGTCGACATGCTCTGCGGCCGGTCGACGCACCCGACGACGTACCAACTGAGCGTCTTCGTCCCCCACGCACCGGAAGGCGACCCCCACGCGCCGGAAAGCGCACCCGGCGCACCGGAGAGCGACCCCCGCCCAACGATGACGGCCCCCGAACCGCCGGGGCCGACCCCGCCAGCCGAACGGCCGTAGCCCGAGACCCCCTGGCCGGGTCCCGGGGCAAGCGAGGGCCGGGGCGCACCCCCGTGTCGCCCCGGCCCAGCCCACCTCGGGCCCGCCCCGCCGGCCCCCGCGAGCTAGGCCGACTACGCCGACTACGCCGATTACGCCGACTTCGCCGCACGCCATTCCGGCGCGAGGACCGACCAGACCTCCTCGTCGTGGCGCCTGCCCCGGTAGGGGTAGCTCGCCCGCAGGACGCCGTCCTTGGACATGCCGAGGCGGCGGGCCACCGCGATGCTCGGCTCGTTGTCCGAGGAGACCACCCACTCGACCCGATGGACGCCGCGTACCTCGATCGCCCAGTCGATGAGCAGCCGCGCGGCCCGGGTCACCAACCCCTTGCCGGCACCGGCCGGTTCGAGCCAGCAGCCCGCCTCGGCCGTGCCGTCCTCGGCGTCCAGCTTCCGGAGGATCACCGCGCCGACGAGGGTGCCGTCGAACCAGATGCCGTGGATGCGTCCCGTGTCGGCGGCGGCCTTCTCCGCATACAGGCGGAGGAACGCCCGGCTCGACTCCAGGTCGGTGACCACGTCGGGGAGTCCGTTGCGCGCGCCGATGAACTCGCGGCCCCGGTCCATGTGCGCGAGGAACTCCTCGGCCTGCCACGGTTCGAGCGGGCGCAGCTCCCCGCCCTCGTCTCCCAGAGGTATCGCGTACATCGTCGTCGCCTTCCACGGTCGGAACCAGCCTTCGGGGCGGCCGGATCGTCTCATCCGCCCGCCGCTCGGCAGGGTGTCACGGGATCAGGATCAGCTTCCCGCGCGCGTGCCCCGATTCGCTCAGTTCCTGGGCGCGGGCCGCCTCCTTCAGCGGAAGCGTTTCGGCGAGCCGGACCTTGAGGGTCCCGGCGGCGGCCCCGCGCGCGTGCTCCGTGAGTCCGGCCCGTACGGCGTCGGCCTCCCCTATGACCCCGGAGAACGTGATCCCGTACTTCTCGGCGTCCACGTCGGCGATCGTGACGATCCGCTTCTTCGCCGCGTCGCCCCCGCCCAGGAGCTCGATCGCGACCGGCAGGACACCGTGCCCGGCCGCGTCGAAGACGGCGTGGACGCCGTCGGGGGCGGCGGCCCGCACCCGGTCGGCGAGGCCCTCGCCGTACGCGACCGGGATCGCCCCGAGTTCGCGCAGGTAGGCGTGGTTGGACTCGGACGCGCTGCCGATCACCGTGACCCCGGCCGCGACGGCGAGCTGGACGCCCACCGAGCCGACGACCCCCGCCGCACCGTGCAGGAACAGCGTCTCGCCCGCCCGTACGCCGAGCAGGTCGAGGACCCGTTGGGCCGTCTCGCCGGCCACCGGGAGGCTCGCGGCGATCCCCCAGGGCAGCCCGGCCGGCTTGGGCACGACGATGTCGGCGATGGCGTACTCGGCGTAGGCGCCGGTCTTCGTCCAGCCGAGGACCTCGTCGCCGACGGCCAGGCCGGTGACGCCCTCGCCGAGCTGGTCGACGGTGCCGGCGAACTCCAGGCCGGGGACGGCGGGGAAGGTGGTGGGGTAGAACTCCTCGACCCAGCCGTAACGGCGCTTCCAGTCCACCGGGTTGACGCCGACGGCTGCCACCTTCACCCGGACCTCGCCGGGGCCGGGCTGCGGTACGGCGAGTCCGCTCGTGTGCCGCAGCACCTCGGGGCCCCCGAACTCCTCGTACACGGTCGCTTCCATCTCGGCCTCCATCACGCCTCGCCAACGCTCTCGACGTGATCCAGACTGCGCCCCGCGCCACCCTCCCCCCGCCCGCCCAACGGCCAGTCCCACCTGGCCGAAAGACTGGCCGTCACCTGTCCTCCCCCGCGTACGCTCGACCGCATGGACGCGCCCACCCTCACCACCGCGTACGAGATCATCCGGCAGCCGCTCGGAGAGATCCTTCCCAGGGTCTCGGCGGCCCTCGCCCCGCTCGTCCCGCACGTGGACGCGGCCGAACTCTCCACCCACTGCGCCCACTCGCCGTTCAAGGCACTCGGCGGTACGGAGCTGCTCACCGCATCCGAACTGGTGCCGCTGCTCGCGGCGGGCGTGCCCGGGAGCCCCTGGCAGGGCGTGGCGACGATCGGCGGCCGGGAGCGCGAGATCGTCGCCGTCACCAGCGACGCGACCCGGCGCGGGGCGGTCCTCGTGCTCGTACGGGAGGACGGCGCCGATCCGGTGGGCGAGGCCGAACTCGGCGTGGCCCAGGCCCTGTGGGACCTGGTGGCCGCGCACTTCGACCGGTTCGCCACGGAGGCGCTGCCGGGCGCGCTCGCCCGCTCGCGGGCCGCCGCGGACACCCGCGCCCGGGTCATCTCGGAGCTGACCGCCACCCACGCGGCGGCGCTCTCCGGGGTCCTCGGGGTGCTGCGCAGCCGCGCCCTGGACGACACGACCGCCCGGGCCACCGCCACCGACCTGGCCGCCGCCGCGCTCATCGAGATGCGGGCCGCCCAGCGGCGTGACCGGGCGCTCGCGGAGGAGCCCGTGCAGGACGCGTTCGAGCGGCTCGCCGGCGAGCTGCGGCCCATGCTGCGGCACAGCCAGATCCGGCTCGACCTGGGGGCGCCGGACTCGGACCGCTCGCTCGCGGCGGACGTGGCGCACAGCGCGCGGGCCATCGTCCGCGCACTGCTCCTGATCGTGCTCGAACAGAAATCGGTCAGCCGGATCCACGTCGGCTGGCAGCTGACCGAGCACGAGCTGCGGGCCACGGTTCGGGACGACGGCGCGGGCGCGCTCGCCCCCTGCGACCTGGGCGCGGGCACGATCAAGGACCGGCTCGACGTGCTCGGCGGGCGGCTGGACATGGACGCGGTGCCCAGCTGGGGGACGACGATCACGGCCGTGATCCCGCTGGCGACCCCGGACGCCCCGGCGGAGGCGGCCCACCCGCTGGCGGACCTCGGCGAGCGGGAGGTGGAGGTCCTGCGGCACCTGGCGCTCGGCCACCGCAACCGCCGGATCGCCGAGACGCTGCACATCAGCGAGTCGACGGTGAAGTTCCACGTGGCCAACATCCTGAACAAACTGGGCGTCGGCTCCCGCGGCGAGGCGGCGGCCCTGTTCCACGCGGCGGCGTAGCGGAGGCGGGGGGCGTACGCCGCCGGGGCGGGGGCGCGGCGGGCACGGACGCGGCAGCCGGGGCACCCACGGCGCGGAGACCGCAGGGCACCCGCAGGACCGGCGCGGCCACAGGACGCCCGCGGGCGCGGCGGCCGCCGGGCGTCCCGCCGCGTCACCCCGCCGCTGTCAGTGGCGGGTGCCAGACTCGCACCCATGAGCGAGAGGTGGGCGCTGGCGGCCGAGGCGGAGGGGGACGGAGCACTGCTCGTCCCCCTCGGCCCGGACGGGCTGCCCGCCGGTGACGTGCGGCGCGAGCCGGATCTGGTGGCGGCGGTACGGGCCAGACCCGAGGTGTCCCGCTGGGTGTGGCGGTCGACGGCCGAGGTGTACCCCCGGCTGCTCGCCGCCGGCGTCCGCGTCGAGCGGTGCTACGACATCGAGGACGCCGAGCAGCTGCTCCTCGGGCACGAGGGGCGGCTCGGCGAGCCCCGTTCGGCCGCGGCGGCCTGGGCCCGCCTGCGGAACGCCCCGGTGCCGCCCGATCCGCCGCAGCGCACCGCCGAGCCCGGTTCGCAGGACTCGCTCTTCGAGCCGCGCCCCGTGGTGTCCGTGCCCTTCGACGGCCTCCTCACGGTGTACGCGGAGCAGCTGCGCCGCCACGACCGGGCGGAGCACCCGGGCAGGATGCGACTCCTCACGGCCGCCGAGTCGGCGGGGATGCTGGTGGCCGCCGAGATGCACCGGGCGGGGCTGCCGTGGCGCGCGGACGTGCACCGGGACCTGCTGAACGAACTGCTCGGCGAGCGGTACGCGGGCGGGGGCGAGCCGCGCCGCCTCGCCGAGCTCGCGGACCAGGTGTCGGCCGCCTTCGGCCGCCGCGTCCGCCCGGACCTCCCCGCCGACGTGGTGAAGGCCTTCGCGCAGGCCGGGGTGCGGCTGAAGTCCACCCGCCGCTGGGAGCTGGCGGAGCTTGACCACCCGGCGGTGGAGCCGCTCATCGCGTACAAGAAGCTGTATCGGATCTGGACGGCGCACGGCTGGTCGTGGCTGCAGGACTGGGTGCGGGACGGCCGGTTCCGCCCGGAGTACCTGCCGGGGGGCACGGTCAGCGGCCGCTGGACGACCAACGGCGGCGGGGCCCTGCAGATCCCGAAGGTGATCCGGCGCGCGGTGGTCGCGGACGACGGCTGGCGTCTGGTGGTGGCCGACGCCGACCAGATGGAGCCGCGGGTGCTGGCCGCGATCTCCCGCGACCCGGGCCTGATGGAGGTCGCGGGGCACCCGGACGACCTGTACACCCGGCTGTCGGACCGGGCGTTCTCCGGCGACCGCGACCACGCCAAGATCGCGCTCCTGGGCGCGATCTACGGGCAGACCAGCGGCGACGGCCTGAAGAACCTGGCCGCGCTGCGGCGCCGCTTCCCGCGCGCGGTCGCGTATGTCGACGAGGCGGCGAAGGCGGGCGAGGAGGGCCGCCTCGTCCGGACCTGGCTGGGCAGAACGAGCCCCCGGGCGGTGGGCGCCGGCGAGGCCGAGGAGGCGGGGCTGCCGCAGGAGGGCGGCGAGCAGCCGGCGGAGGAAGGCGAGTTCGTCCCGGGCTACGCCTCGGGGAACGCACGGGCGCGCGGCCGGTTCACCCGTAACTTCGTGGTGCAGGGAAGCGCCGCCGACTGGGCGCTGCTGATGCTGGCGGCGCTGCGGCGGTCCCTCGCGGGGATGCGGGCGGAGCTGGTGTTCTTCCAGCACGACGAGGTGATCGTGCACTGCCCGGCGGAGGAGGCGGAGGCGGTCACGGCGGCGATCCGCGCGGCCGGGGACGAGGCGGGCCGGATCGCGTTCGGGGAGACACCGGTGCGGTTTCCGTTCACGACGGCGACGGTGGAGCGGTACGCGGACGCGAAGTAGCCGCGGGGCGCGCGCGGGGCGCAGGCCGACGGGGCCCGCGCGCGCGAGCCCCGTCGTCCCCTCACACCTTCATGCCCCTGCTGAAGCCGCAGCCGAGGCCCGTGTGGGGGCTTACCGCATCGGCACGTTCTGCCACTTGAGGCTCAGCGCGATGGCCTTCAGCTGCGCCATCGTCAGCGCGGGCTCCGGGCGCGTCGCGGCCTCGTGCTGGGCGCCGGAGTTGAAGGCGGACACGACGACCCGGAAGCCCTCAGGGGTGATGGTGTCGACGCTCCACCAGACGACACCGGCGCCGCCCTTCTCGCCGGGCTGCTGGGTCAGCTTGACCCTGCGGCCGTCGGGGAGCGTCGTGACGTCCCCGCTGCCGAACAGCTCGTCGGCCACGTCGGACATGTCCGGCTGGACGTTGACCCCGACGAGGCTCTTGCCCTTGCCGTCGTCGACGACCATGTGCGCGTACCCGCTGTCCTGGTTCTTGTCGACGACCTTGAGGCCCTTCGGCAGGAGCGAGCGCAGGGTGGCCTGCATGGCGGGGCCGCTCGGCTCCGGGGGCAGTCCGGACGTGCCCGGGTCGACGGCCGGCTCCGTGTAGCGGGGCAGCTTCACGAGCAGCGGCCGCCAGTCACGGCTCGTGACGAGGGTCTTCAGCTGAGCGGGGCTGAACGGCGGGTTCTCGCGGGTGACCGGGGAACCCTTCTCGGCGGCGGCGTTGTACTCGCTCGCGTCGACGAGGAAGCCGTCCTTGGTGAGCAGGACCGCCCGCCAGTTCTTGGTCTCCTCGCGCTTGTCGGGGTACTCGTACCCCTGGAGGATCATGAGCCGGGAGCCGTTCGGCAGGTTCTGCTCGGTGCAGGAGTCGTAGGGGACGGCGACCTTGTCGGGGCAGTCGACCTGGTCCTCGCCCGCCTCCACGGCGCCGGCGCGGTAGAGGCCGACGGTGACGGCCGCCTTGCCGTGTCCGTCGTCGAAGACGCCGGCGACGGACTGGCCGTTGCCGTCGAGGGAGTCGAACGCCCAGGTGCCCTGCGGGGTGTTCTTCTTGAGGACGGCCGCGATGTCCTTGACGGGGATCTGCGGGACGTGGTCGCCCTTCTCCCCCAGGCCGGCCTTGGGGGTGGTGGAGCTGGCGGGGGTGGTGTTGGTGAGGGGCTTCGGGGGCGCCGCCACGGAGGCGTTCGCCGCGTCCCCGGCGGAGAGCAGCGAGCCGCCGTAGACCCCGCCGACGCCGACGGCGGCGAGCGCGAGGACGCCCCCGGTCACCGCGAGGCGGCGGCGGAGCAGCCGGCGGCGGCCGCGCTGGAGTCCGCCCGCGACCAGCTCGCGCCGGTCGCCGGCGGCGAAGCCGTCACCGGTGCGGCGCAGGACGGCACCGAGCTCCTCCTCGAAGCGCTCGTGCTGGGAACCATCGTGCTGGGACATGTCGAATTCACCGTCTCCGGTCGTTGGATGGCGAAAGCCTGGGGTGTGCGCAGAAACTGCGCGGGTGGAAGAGGGGGTGTGCCGCGGTGGTCAGCGCGCGGCGAACTCGGTGATGCTGCCGCCGAGCCGTTCCCGCAGCTTGGCGAGCGCCCGTACGGAGCGGGTGCGCACCGCGGCGGAGCTGACGTGCAGGGCGTCGGCGGTCTCCTCGATGCTGCGGTCCTCCCAGTACCGCAGCACCACGACCGCCCGGTCCTTGGGCGCGAGCCCGGCGAGTGCGTCGAGCAGCGCGATCCGGAGTGCCGGGTCCCCGATGTCGTCGGGCGCGCGGTCGGGCAGCTCGCCCAGGGGGCGCTCGGTGGCCGAGCGGCGCCGCTGGTGGCTGAGGAACGTGCGGACGAGCACGGTCTGGGCGTACGCGGCCGGGTTCCCGATCCTGGCCATGCGCCCCCACATGGCGTACATTCGGCCGAGTGTCTCCTGTGTGAGGTCCTCGGCAAGATGGGTGTCTCCGCTGGTCAGCAGGCACGCCGAGCGGAACAGCTGGCCGGTGCGTGCGGCGGCGAACTCCAGGAACTCGTCCGCGCGGGACTTTCTCATGTCCCTCCTCCCCCTGGCGGTCACATGGCGTGGTCGCCGTACACCTCATTGACGCGGCGGGGGCGGGCAAATGTTTCAGCGGAATCCCCGGGAAATCCGGGGGGCGCGGCGGAAATCTTCGACGTCCTGCCGCCCGAAGCGTCCAAACAGGGAGGAATCGGGTAACCCTGGAGTATGAACACTCTCAGCGCAGCCCAGAACCTGGCCGCGGGAGTCTGGCAGTCAGGCCTCGGACAGTTCATCGGCGGACTCGTCATCGTCGCCGTGCTGATCGCGGCGGTCTGGCTGGGCTTCCGGGTCCGTGACCGCGAGTCCAAGACGCCCGAGCCGGAGGAACAGCCGCAGCGTCCCGAGACCGACCGGCTCCCCGGCGAGATGTCCGAGTACCGCAGGCCGGCGGAGATGCCCCAGACGGACGGCGAGCACCGGCTCATGCCCTACCAGCTGAAGGACAGGTCGGAGCCCTCGCCCGAGCCGCCGACCGAGGAGAAGCGCAAGTGGGGTGGCATCTCCAGCGGCGGCTTCGGCAGCGGGGGCACGGGCCACGGCGACTGAGTCCCGGCCCGACGGAGGGCACGTCCCGTGGATGAGAACGCTGTCGCCGAAACCCTCCCGATGGCGTACCGCCTTCTCGGCAGCCGGGAGGAGGCCGAGGAGGCGGCCCGCGACGCCTCGGGCCGTCCGGACCCCACGGCGGCCGTCGCCCGCGCCTGCCTGGCCCGGCTCCGCTCCCGCGAGACCCACCGCGAACACCCCTGGGACCCGTGGGACCCCTGGGCCGCGGGCCAGGACCGCCGGGAAGGCACCGGGGAGGACCCCTTGGACGCGCTGACACCCCCGGAACGACTCGCGTACGTCCTGCACGACGAGTTCTCGGTGCCGTACGAGGAGATCGCCCCGGTGCTGGACCGCACCCCGGCGGCCACCCGCCAACTCGCGGGCCGCGCCCGCTACCGGCTGCGAGAGACCGAGGAGATGCCGACCCCGGACCTCCACCGCCAGCGGGCCGTCGTCGAGGCCTTCCTGACGGCCGCACGGAACGGCGACGCCGCCGCCCTCCACGACCTCCTCGACCCGGAAGTGGTGCTCCGCTCCGACGCCACGGCCGTACGCGAAGGCCTACCGCCCGCCCACGGCCCGGGCGCGGTCTCCGAGACCCTGGCCAACCGGGTGAGTACGGCGAGAAAAGCCCTGGTGGACGGCGCGGCCGGCCTGGCATGCCCCCCGGAGGGCGACCCGGAGACGGTCTTCACCTTCACGGTCCTCGAGGACCACATCACCGCTGTAGACGCCCTGGCGGACAAGCCCCACCTGACCCGCCTGAACCTCCAGCTCTAGCCCCCCTAGGAGCATGAAAAAGCCCCAGGTCACGGCGAGTGAGTCCTGGGGCTGATCCGAGCCGCCTTCGGGATTCGAACCCGAGACCTACGCATGACGAGGGCCGCAAGATCATCCCGGCTGGTGCCGAACGATGCCTCATCGAACTCGGCTACAGCCGCACCGCAAGGGCACTCGCCCGTATGTACGCCGCACTGATCGGCGAAGTCAACGGCGTGCGCCTGCTCGCCCCTGAGACCTTGGCCTCGGCGACAAGGGAACAGGCCAGCGGGAAGGACGAGGCGATGGTGACCCCGAGCCGATTCAGCACCGGCTACATGCTTCCCACCGAGGGCAACCTCATGACGGGCCCGAACGCCTTCGGCCACACCGGCCGCGGTGGCTCTCTCGACTTCGCCGACCCCGAGCACAGCATCGCCTTCGGTTACGTGATGAACCGCATCATCAGCGGCTCCGACGACGTGCGTGCGACTTCGCTGACCGAGGCGGTCCGGAAGGCACTGACGTAAGCGATCGCCCTCGGGGCCGGCGTCTCGCTCTGATCCTGAGGGATCAAGTGGTGGGCCAGGTAAGGGTCTTCCGGTCCAAGGTCTCCCGTGCTCAGACGGCCGGTTGTCATCGGTGGCGGCCGAAATTCGTCTTCCTCAATTCTTACTCAGAAGAAGGCTCCTTTCTCACGCATGTCCCGCGAACACGGTTACGGTCTCTACGCACGGCCACCCCACTGACCTAACGGGTGGCCTCACAACCAGTCTTGACGTGGGGGAAGTATGCGTTTCACAGCACGAGGGACTGTCGTCCCGGTGTTCGCTCTGGCTCTGCTGAGCAGCTTGGCTTCTCCGGCCCACGCGGCAAGCGGGGAACCGGATCCCATGGCCGTTCCTTCGGTGGAGGTCGTCGAGGAGGCCGCACCCGAGGATGACTCGTTGGCGCAGCTGCCGGAGACTTCGACCAACGCGGAGGCCGGCACGCAGGCGTGCGACAACCCTCGCCGTACGTGGATCGAGATCACCTCGAAGACCGGCATCCATATGCCCGCCAATTGGCGGGGGACATCCTTCAAGGACGGGCCGGGCGGCATCATGGTGGTCAAGGTGGAGAATTCGGGGACGATCAAGCGAGAAGTCAGCGCGGGCGGGGAGGTGGAGGTCAGCGGCATCGTCGCCAAGGCCAAGGTCTCCATATCGGCCTCAATCGGCACCGAAGTCGGGGTCTCCGTGGGGCACGAATACCGCAGGAACGTGACCGCCGGAAAGTACGGGCATCTCCAGTACGGCTCCTGGGGTTACTCCGTGAAGTGGGCCAAGTACGAGACCAGCGCGGATCGATGTGGCAAGAAGCTCATCAAGAGCGGAACCGCCAAGCTGCCTTCCTCCGAGGTTGGCTGGCGCTACTGGGAGACGAACTCATGACGATGCTGCGCAAGCCGCTGACAGCGGTCGCGCCCCTCGTTCTCATTTCCCTCCTGGCGGCTGGCTGCACCGACGACGCAAAGCCGTCGGCCACGCCGTCGGCATCGGCGACGGAGAAGCCGACGGCGACAGAGCCGCCCCAGGGGGAGAACGAGGAAGAGCAGGGAAAGCGCGCGAAGGCCGCGTTGGAGACGGTCTCGCTGGATGATCCGGAGTTCGTGGAATCCGGACTGGAGCGGGTCCGGGAAGGCGTCCACAACCTCTCCCCGCTCAAGAAGGGCAAGGCATACAAGGTCTCTGTGGCCTGCGTCGGCACGGGGAACGTGAAGGTCGTCATCGCGGACAAGGCACCGCAGTCCGTCCCCTGCGACGGAGTACCTGCCGCCCAGCGAGTGGAGAACGCCCCGGCCGAGTTGCCGATCGACATCACCGCAACGTCCGGTGCCATGGGCATGGTCGCCTGGCAGGTCATCTCGCTGTCCTCCTGAGCGACACTTCGATGGGTCCTGCTTGCCCGCCGTACGGCCGGTGAGCAGAACCCATCTGTCGTGAAGCAAGCTCGGTTGCGCCTGTCCAGGAGCAGGCACCAGTGAGGAAGTGCGTTGTCTCCGGGGAAGTCCCAGGAGAGAGCGCACTTCTTCACGCCAGGGTGGTCAGGCTGAGGGTGATGGAGCGGGCTTCGGGCGCGAGACCCTCCACGACTTCCCGCGCGTAGGCGGTGTCGGGTCGGGCGGCGAGGTCCTGGACTGCCGTCCAGTTCTCAGCGATCAGCTGGAGAGCATGCTGGGACCGGCGGATGGCGTCCTGCCGGTCTGCGAGGAACTGATCGGCTCGTTGGTGCCAGCGGGCGGCGACGATCGTTGGCCCAGACCATGAGCCGATCGTCCTCGACCCCGGCGGCGTCCTCCTCGACGGCCGTAACCGTCTCGCGGCCTGCGAGATCGCCGGCGTCGAGCCCCGCGTCGATCTGCCGGCAGGCGTCGCCGACGCGGATGCCGCTGTCGTGGAGCCTGGGGCGGCGTCCGTCCTCACGGACGGTGGTGGCGAGGATGTGGACGTGGTCATCCGCATGGCGTACGGCGATCCAGCGGCAGCCGAGGTCGTCGCCGGGCGGGGCTGTGCCCGCGGCCTCGACGATCCGCTGCGCGATGTCGGCCCACTCGGTGTCGCTCACGCAAGCACTTCCACGGCATCTCCGTCGTGCGGCTCGGCATGCCCCGGGCATGAAAAAGCCCCAGGTCACGGCGAGTGAGTCCTGGGGCTGATCCGAGCCGCCTTCGGGATTCGAACCCGAGACCTACGCATTACGAGTGCGTTGCTCTGGCCAACTGAGCTAAGGCGGCACACTGTGTTGACCCATGGTGGGTGCAGCAGCGACGCCAAGTCTACACAGTTTCGGGGGGTGCTCCGACCACCCCCTCGCGGGGCCTATGAGCAGCGCTTTCCTTCGGTGGGAGGGGTGCCTTCGAGGAGGTAGGTGTTGATCGCCGTGTCGATGCAGTCGCTGCCCCGGCCGTACGCCGTGTGGCCGTCGCCCTCGTAGGTGAGGAGCGTTCCGGAGGAGAGCTGCCCGGCCAGGGACTGGGCCCACTTGTACGGGGTCGCCGGGTCGCGGGTGGTGCCGACGACCAGGATGGGGGCCGCGCCCTCGGCGGTGATGCGGTGGGGGGCGCCGGTGGCCGGGGTCGGCCAGGAGGTGCAGTTGAGGGCCGCCCAGGCGAGGCCCCTGCCGAAGATCGGGGAGGCCTTCTCGAACGAGGGCACGGCCTTCACGACGTCGGCCGGGCCCGCGTAGGCGGCCGGCAGGTCCAGGCAGTTCACGGCGGCGTTGGCGAACATCAGGTTGGCGTACGTGCCGTCCGCCTCGCGCTCGTAGTAGCTGTCGGCCAGGGCCAGGAGGCCCGAGCCCTCCCCGCCGATCGCCCGGGTGAGGGCCTCGCGCAGCTGGGGCCAGGCGCCCTCGTCGTACATCGCGGCGATCACCCCGGTGGTGGCGAGGGACTCGCCGAGCGGGCGGCTCTCCCCGGTGGGCACCGGCTCGGCGTCCACGTCGCGGAAGAACTTCTTCAGCGCCTGCCCGGCCGCCTCGACCGACTCGGTGCCCAGCGGGCAGTCCGGCTTGCGGACGCAGTCCGCGGCGAAGGCGGCGAAGGAGGTCTCGAAGCCGCCGGTCTGGTCGCGGTTGAGGTCGACGGCGGGCAGCGACGGGTCCATGGCACCGTCGAGGACGAGGCGGCCGACCCGGCCCGGGAACAGCTCGGCGTACGTGGCGCCGAGGAACGTGCCGTACGAGGCCCCCACGTAGTGCAGTTTCTCGTCGCCCAGCACCTCCCGCAGGATGTCCATGTCGCGGGCCGTCTCGACCGTCGACACGTGCGGCAGGATCGTCCCCGACTTCTTCGCGCAACCGGCCGAGAACTCCTTGAAGGCCGCGCTCAGCGCATTGACCTCGGCGGTGTCGTCCGGCGTCTGGTCGACCTGCGTGAACGCGTCCATCTGCGGCCCCGTCAGACACTCGACGGGCTCGCTCCGGGCGACGCCCCGCGGGTCCACGGCCACCATGTCGTAGCGGGCCCGGACCGGGGCGGGGTAACCGACGCCCGCGTACCCCTGGAGGTAGCCGACGGCGGAGCCGCCGGGACCGCCAGGGTTGACCAGGAGCGAGCCGAGCCGCTTGCCGGGGCCCGTGGCCCTGACCCGGGAGACGGCGAGCTCGATCTCCTCCCCGTCCGGCTTCGCGTAGTCCAGCGGTGCCCGCAGCGTGGCGCACTGGAAGCCCGCGACGCCGCAGTCACGCCACTTCGGCTTCTGCCCGTAGAACTTCTTCAGCGCCTCCGGCGAGGCGGCCGGCGAGGCCACCCCGGCCTGCGTGGTGCGGGACGCCGCCGCGTCGCTTCCGCCCGAGCAGCCGGAGAGGATCAGCCCGGCGGCCGCGAGGGCCGTGGCGGACGTACGGAGCAAGCGCCTGGAATCCATTCCCGGAGCGTATCCGGACGGGTACGGACCGTGTCCAATCGTCCCGTCCTCGTCCTCCGCCGCACGGGGTCAGTCCCGCAGTGCCATCGTCATCGCCTCCACCGCGAGCAGCGGTGCCACGTTCCGGTCGAGGGCCTCGCGGCAGGCGAGGACCGCCTCGATGCGTCGGAGGGTGCGCTCCGGGGTCGTCTCCTGGGCGATCCGCTCCAGGGCGTCCCGCACGTCCGTGTTGGCGAGGGGGCTGCGCGCGCGCAGCTGGAGCGCGAGGACGTCACGGTAGAAGCCGGTGAGGTCGGTGAGCGCCAGGTCCAGGCTGTCGCGCTGCGTACGCGTTCTGCGGCGCTTCTGCCGGTCCTCCAGCTCCTTCATCGCGCCGGCCGTGCCGCGCGGCATCCGCCCGCCCTGCGAGGCGCCGAGAGCCTGCTTCAGCTCGTCGGTCTCCTTGACGTCGATCTCCTCCGCGACCTGCTTCGCGTCCTCGGCCGCCGCGTCGACCAGCTCCTGGGCGGCCTTGAGGCCGCCGCCGACGTCCCCGACCCGCAGCGGCAGCTTCAGGACGACGGCCCGGCGGGCGCGGGCCCGCTCGTCGGTGGCGAGCCGCCGGGCCCGGTCGATGTGGCCCTGGGTGGCGCGGGCTGCGGCGTGCGCCGCCTCCGGCTCGATGCCGTCCCGCCGTACGAGCACGTCGGCGACGGCCTCCACCGGCGGCGTGCGCAGGGTCAGGTGCCGGCAGCGGGAGCGGATCGTGGGCAGCACGTCCTCGAGGGAGGGTGCGCAGAGCAGCCAGACCGTGCGCGGGGCGGGCTCCTCGACGGCCTTCAGCAGGACGTTGCCCGCGCCCTCGGTGAGCCGGTCGGCGTCCTCCAGGACGATGACCTGCCAGCGGCCGCCCGCGGGCGAGAGCTGGGCCCGGCGGACCAGGTCGCGGGTCTCCTTCACACCGATGGACAGCAGGTCCGTACGGACGATCTCCACGTCCGCGTGGGTGCCGACGAGCGTCGTGTGGCAGCCGTCGCAGAACCCGCAGCCCGGCGCGCCGCCGAGCGCGCGGTCGGGGCTCACGCACTGCAGCGCGGCGGCGAACGCCCGCGCCGCCGTCGCCCGGCCCGACCCCGGCGGGCCGGTGAACAGCCAGGCGTGGGTCATCTTCGAGGCCTCGGGATCGGGCTGCCCGGCGGCATGGGCGGTCACGAGCGCGTCGGCGTCGCGCGCGGCGGCGGCGAGCTGCTCCTCGACCTTCGCCTGTCCGACCAGGTCGTCCCATACGGCCATGTCTGCCCCTCCTCAGGTACGTCCTCCATTGTGGGGCAGTCCACTGACACCACCCGCCAGACTTCGGTACGGGGAGGCCGGAGCTCAGGCGTCGGTGCGCGCCGGGCGGGTCAGCCACAGGCCGACCGCCGAGCCGAGCAGCACGACGCCCGTGCCGACGCTCGCGGTGATCTGGGCGGCGCCGGTCAGTCCGGCGAAGGTGTTGACGCAGGCGTTGGCGACGACGCTCGCCGCGAGCAGCAGCCAGAGCACGAAACGCATGGGGATCTCCAAGTGGGAGGAGGGAGGAAGGGGTGGAACCGAACGATTCGATCTTCGTCCGGATCTCGGCCGGGCACAGCGGTGCCCGCCCCCGGACCGGAGGTGGAGCCAGCTCCACCGCGGCCCTCGGGCCCTCCCGCATAACCTGTCCGCATGCGCGACGCGATCAAGGGGGCCGGCCGGGCGTCGTTCCATCTCCTGGGCGGGGCGGCCATCGCCCTCCTCTGTTGTCTGGGCGTGGGCCTCGCCCTCTTCACGGCGGTCCTCGCCGTGACGGTCATCGGCGCGGGCGTGCTCCCCGAGACCGTGCTGCTGCTGCGCCGCCTCGCCGGCTGGGAGCGGCGTCGGACCGCCGCCCTGACCGGGACGCCGGTTCCGGAGGCGTATCTGCCGCTTGAAGGGCCTCTCCCCGCGCGCGTACGCACGGCCGTCACCGATCCCGGGACGGCGCGGGACCTGATCTGGGCGGCTGGTCAGCTGCTCTACGGCCTGGTCCTGTGGTGGGTCTCGCTGCTGCTGTGGGTGCCCGCGCTGCTGGTCGACGGGGTGGTGGCCGGGCTCGCGGGGCGGCGCCCGGTGGCCCTGCCGCTGATCGGCGCGCTCGCCGGCCTGGAGGCCGAGTGGTCGCGCGCCCTGCTCACCCCGACCCCGGCGGCCGCGCGGGACGCGGCGCTCGCCGCCCGCGTCGAGCAGCTGACCGCCACCCGGGCGGGCGCGATCGCCGCGCACGGCGCCGAGCTGCGCCGCATCGAACGCGACCTGCACGACGGGGCGCAGGCCCGCCTCGTGGCACTCTCCATGCGGATCGGTCTGGCGAGACGGGTGTACGACTCCGATCCCGCGGCCGCGCGGAAACTCCTGGACGACGCGCAGACCCAGGCCGAGGAGGCGCTGGCCGAGCTGCGGCACGTGGTCCGGGGCATCCATCCGCCGATCCTCACCGACCGGGGCCTGACCGGAGCCGTACGGGCGCTTGCCGCGAGCAGCGGTCTGGAGGTGGCGGTCTCCGTGACGGGCCTGGCCGACTCCCCGGCAGTACATCCGGAACAGCCCCCGGCCGGTGACGGCGAGCGGCCGAGCGCCGACCTCCGGCCCACCACCGAACCCCCCGCCCCGACCGCCGACGCCCCCCGCGCCCCCGCCGCCGTCGAGGCCGCCGCCTACTTCGTCGTCGCCGAGGCCCTCACCAACGCCGCCAAGCACAGTGGCGCCACCCGCGCCTCCGTCGCCCTCACCCGCGCACCGGCCGCCCTCCGCGTCCGCGTGGCGGACGAGGGGCGCGGCGGGGCGGAGGCCGGTGAGCGCGGCGGCTCCGGGCTCGTCGGCATGCGCCGCCGGGTCGCCGCGCTCGACGGGACCGTACGACTGACCAGCCCCGAAGGGGGCCCGACCGTGATCGAAGTGGAGCTTCCGTGCGTGTGGTGATCGCCGAGGACAACGCCCTCCTGCGGGAGGGCCTGGTGCTGTTGCTGACCACCTCGGGCCACGAGGTCGCCGGGGTCGCGGCCACCGGCCCCGAGGTCCTGCCGCTGCTCCTGGAACAGCGCCCGGACGTGGCCGTCCTCGACGTACGGATGCCGCCCGGCTTCCGCGACGAGGGGCTGCGGGCCGCGCTCGCGGCCCGTGAGCGGCTGCCGGACCTGCCGGTCCTCGTGCTGTCCCAGTACGTGGAGGAGACGTACGCGGCCGAGCTCCTGGGCGGCGGCGCGCGGGGCGTGGGCTATCTCCTGAAGGACCGGGTGGGGCGGGTGGACGAGTTCCTCGACGCCCTGGAACGGGTCGCGGCCGGGGGTACGGCCCTGGACCCGGAGGTCGTCACCGAGCTGCTCGCCCGGCGCCGCGACGACCCCCTGGACTCCCTGACGCCACGGGAGCGCGAGGTCCTCGAACTGATGGCCCAGGGGCACGACAACGGCACGATCGCCCGCTCGATGGTGGTCACCGAGCGGGCCGTGCACAAGCACATCGGGAACGTCTTCCTGAAGCTGGGCCTGCCGCCGACCGACAGCGGCGGCCACCGCCGGGTCCTCGCCGTGCTCGCGTACCTCAACGCCTGAGAGACGAGCCCTCCACGCCTGAGGAGGGCCCTCCACGCCTGAGAAGAGCCCTCCACCTCCACGCCTGAGAACGGCCGTCATCGCCTGAGAAGGGCTCTCAGACGCCCCTCCGCGCCCTCGACGTCGGCAGGAACACGCCCGCGACCACCGTGACCGCCACCGCGCCCGCGATCAACCCGCCCACCGGGAGCGGCAGATAGGGCAGCCCGCCGGTGACCGACCAGGCCACGGCCGTCAGCGGGAGCGCGGCCACCACGGCCCCGACGATCAGCCCCGCGCCGGTCAGGAACCCCGCCTCCAGGCCGAGCATCCGGCGCAGCTGACCGGCCGACGCGCCCACCTGGCCGAGCAGCTGGAGTTCGCCGCGCCGTCCGGCTCCGATGAGGGCGAGGGTGCTGAGGACGGAGAGGAGGGTGAGGCCGCCGATCGCGGCGACGATCGCGGCGGAGACGATCCCGTTCAGCTCGGCTCCCGGCATGCTCACCTGCTCGGGGGCCACGGAGGAGCCCGCAGGGCCCTGCCCGGTGGACGCCAGTACGCGCGCCGGGTACGGGTCGCTCATGTGCGGGGCCAGTTCGCCCTTCGGCAGGAGGAACTCGCCGAGCGCGAGCGACCGTTCGTAGACGGCCACCACCCGGAGCCGCTTCTCCACGCCGTCCCCGAGGCGCAGTTCGACCGTGGAACCGGGCCGCACGTCGAGCGAGTCGGCCCGGTCCTTGCCGACCGCGACCGTGCCCGGCGCGGCGAGTCCGGCCAGGTCGCCGGAGACGACACCGGGGTCGAGGGTGCCGGCGAGGCCCGCCGCGTCCACGCCGAGGACCGGCAGCCGGTCGAGCCGCGGGTCACCGGCCTCCGAGCGGGCCAGGACGACCGTGGACCGCAGGACGTCCGTGGCCGTCCGGACTCCGGGCAGCTTCCGCGCCTGCTCCGCCGTCGTGCCGGAGAGCGCGAGGTCCGCGGTCGTCGCGGCCCGTGCCTGGGTCTCGGCCGCCCGCTCCATCGTCATGCCGGCCGAGAGCTGGACCAGCGCGAAGGAGGTGACGAGGACGACGGGGACGAGCGCCGCGCCGAGGCGCCGCGAGTGGGCGTTCGCGGCGGCGGCGGTGAGCCGTCCGGGCGCGCCCCCGAGCCTGCGGAAGGGCCGGTCGAGGACCTTCATGGCGGCTGCCGCGATCCAGGGGCCGAGCACCGCGCACCCGGAGACCAGGGTCACGGTGGCGGCTCCCGCGGCGGCGCCGGCCGCGTCGCCGCTCTGGGCGGTGGCCGTGATCGCCGCCGCCACGCCGAGCAGGAGCAGCACGATGCCGGTGACGCGCCGCCCGTGGCCCTTGCCCGGGCGGCCGGGCCGCCGGGCCGCGAAGAGGACGACGAGGCGGGTGATCCCGACCACGACGGCGGCGGCGACGAGGGTGGCCGCGAACAGCCAGGTCGGGGCGGGGAGTTCGAGGCCCTCGGGGACGATTCCGGTACGGCCCCGCAGCGCCGACCACAGCCCGTGGAACACCGGTACGGCCACGACCGCGCCGGCCAGCGCCGCGAGACCCGCGACCCTGGTCACCTCCCGGCCCGCCGAGGCCCTGATCTGACGGGGCGTCGCGCCGACCGAGAGCAGCAACTCCCGCTCGGCGGAGCGCTGCTGGAGCGCCTGTCCGACGAGGGAGGCGAGGACGAGTGCGGCGATGAGGACGACCGTTCCGGAGACGGCGGCGAGGAGCTGGAGGAGTTCGGTGCGCGCGGGCGGCGCGGCGAGGTGCTCGGCGGCGCCCCGCCCGTCGCCGGTGAACGCGCGGAGCGGCTGCCCCGAAGCGGTGTCCTTGAGTCCGGCCCGGTCCAGGGCGGCCCGTACGCGCGCGTGGAGGGTGTCCACGGGGACGCCGGGCTCGGCGAGGACGCCCACGGCGTCGACGGCGCCCGGGTGCCCGGCGAGCCTGCGGGCCTCCGCCGCCGTGACGTACAGCGCGGCGGGCCCGTCGGCGATGCCGACGACCTTCCGTCCGGCGACGGTGTCGCCGAGGCGCGCGCCGGACGCGGCGCCCATGACGGCCTCGTCGGCGGCGCGCGGCTCGCGGCCGCCGGTCAGCCGGTACGGGGCGAGCTGGGCGGCGTCCCAGGACCGGCCGGGGTAGGTGGGCGCCCCCGGGGCCCGTACGACGAACAGGTGGTCCGGCACCGCGGCGCGGACGCCCGGTACGGCCCGCAGGACGTCGACGGCCGCGCCGGGGACCCGTACCCGCTCGGTCAGGCCGGCCGTGACCGTCCTCGGCTCGCTGCCCCACGGCTTCGTCCGCCAGCTGACCTCCTGGTCACCGGCGACGACCACGGGCGCGGCCGCGTACCGCTCCACGCGCGCGTGGCCGAGCCCGGCCGAACCGACGGCGAGGGCAAGGGCCCCGAGCAGCGTGGAGGTGACGAGGACGGCGGCGAAGACCGCGGCCCACGCCTTGCGGTGCGCGCGCAGCGAGCGGCTGGCGAGCAGCCGGACGGCGGGATTCCGCAGCGGCTTCACCGGATCACCGCCGTACGGGCCGGGGCCGTCGGAGCGTTCGAAGCCGTAGCAGCCGCCGGGGCCGTGGCGGCCGTCGTGGCCGTCGGGCGGAACCGGTGGTCGTTCCCCGCGCCCAGCATCCGTCGTACGCCGTGCTCGTCGGGGTGGTCGAGGTGCCCGGCGAGCCGTCCCCGGTCGAGGAACACGGCCTCGTCCGTCCAGGCGGCGGCCACCGGGTCGTGGGTGACGAGGACGACCGTGGTGCCGCGCTCGTCGACCGCGCGCCGCAGCAGGGCGAGCACCCCGGCGGCCGTGACCGGGTCGAGCGCGGCGGTCGGCTCGTCGGCGAAGACGATGTCGGGTTCGTTGACCAGGGCGCGGGCGATGGCCACCCGCTGGCGCTGACCGCCGGAGAGGTCCTCCGGCCGGTCCCCGGCCCGGTCGGCGAGCCCGACGGCCGCGAGTCCTGCGAGGGCGCGGGCGTCGAGGGCGCGCCCTTCGCGGGCCCCGGCGAGGAGCAGCGGCAGGGTGACGTTCTCCCGCACGTCGAGCGCGGAGACGAGGTTCAGCGACTGGAAGACGAAGCCGACCCGGTCCCGCCGGAGCCGGGTCAGACCGGCCGTCTTCAGGGTGGCGAGGTCGGTGCCGCCGATCCGTACCGTGCCGGTCGTCGGCCGTTCGAGTCCGGCGGCGCACCGCAGCAGGGTGGACTTGCCGGAGCCGGACGGGCCCATCACCGCCACGAACCGGCCGCGCGGCACGACCAGGCTCACCCCGTCGAGCGCGGGCGCCCCGCGTCCGCCGTACGTCCGGCCCACCCCGTCGAGGGAGAGGGCCGCGTCCAGGGCGCCGAGGGCGCCGCTCCGGGTCGCCGTTGTCGTCGTCTTCATGGCGACAACGCTAGAAAAGTGCAGGTCAGGACGGTATGGGGCTGGCTTCCTGGTTGGGGGTGGAGCTAGCTCCACCCCCAACCAGCGGGAAGGTCGTCAGCGGCGGCGCCGAGGGCCCTCGTCGTCGTGCGGGCCGAACAGCTCGTCCGCGAGCGTCGGGAGATCGTCGAGCGGCGTCTCCTCCGCCCAGTCGGAGCGGCGCCGCGGCCGGCCGTTCTCGTCGAGCTGGGGCAGCTCACGGGTCCGGTCGTTGGCACCCTGCGGCTCCTGCCGGGCGTCCCGGAAGATGCCCTGCGGGACCCGGTCCGTGGGGTCGGACGCCCGGGTGTCCCGTACGGGAGGGAGCACGGCGGTCGACTCGGTGTCCCGTACGGGGGGCAGCACCGCGGTCTCGTCGGCGGCCCGCTCCTCGCGGATCCGGGGCAGGACGCTGGTCTCGGCCTCCGGCTCGGGGAGCTTCACGATCGGGGTGGCGACGGTGACCTCGTCGGGCGAGACGGTCGGCTCGTCGGACCCGGCGGCCGGCTTCCCGGCCCCATCAGCCCCGGCTGCCTTCCCGCCCGTCCCGTCCTGCTTCACGATCGGGGTCGGCTGGGTGACCTCGTTGGCCGAGAGTTCGAAGGCCGCGGCCTCGGCGGCACGCGCCGCCCGCTCGGCGGCGGCGTTCGCCTCCGCCTCGGCCTTCTCCCGGGCGGCCTTGGCCTCGGCGACCGCCTTCGCCTCCGCCGCTGCCTTCCTCTCGGCGGCGGCACGCTCGGCGGCGGCCTTGGCCGCCTCGGCCCGGAGGGCTGCGGCGGCTTCCGCGGCGGCCCGCTCGGCGGCCGCCCGCTCCGCCGCGGCCTTCGCGGCCGCCTCGGCCGCGAGCTTCTCCGCGGCGGCCTTCGCCGCGGCCTCCTCCGCCGCCTTCGCGGCAGCGGCGGCCTCGGCCATCCGGCGGGCCTCCTCGGCGCGGAGCAGCGCCTCCTCCGCCTTGCGCTGCTTCTCCAGGCGGCGCTCCTCGGCCTCGGCCCGGAGGCGGGCCTCCTCCTCGGCCTCCTTGCGGAGCCGCTCCTGCTCCTCCTGGCGGGCCTTCTCCTCGGCGGCGAGGCGCCTGCGCTCCTCCTCGGCCGCGGCCTCGGCGGCGAGGCGGGCCTCCTCGGCCCTGCGCCGGGCCTCCTCGGCCTGTCGCTCGGCCTCCAGGCGGCGCGCTTCTTCCTCCTCGCGGCGCTTGCGCTCCTCCTCCTCGGCGCGGAGCTTGGCGAGCTGCTCCTGGCGCTCGCGCTCCAGGCGCTCCTCCTCGGCCTTGCGGGCGGCCTCTTCCTCGGCCTTGCGGCGCGCCTCCTCCTCCGCCTTCCGGCGGGCTTCCTCGACGGCCTTCACCTCGGCCTCGGAGAGCGGCAGCATCCGGTCGAGCCGGTGGCGTACGACGGTGGTGACGGCCTCGGGCTCCTGGCCCGCGTCGACGACGAGGTAGCGGGAGGGGTCGGCGGCCGCGAGGGCGAGGAATCCGGCCCGTACGCGCGCGTGGAACTCCGGCGGCTCGGACTCCAGCCGGTCAGGTGCCTCGGTGAACCGTTCCCGCGCGGTCTCCGGGGAGACGTCGAGGACCACGGTCAGGTGGGGGACGAGTCCGTCGGTCGCCCAGCGGGAGATGCGGGCGATCTCGGTCGGGGACAGATCGCGGCCCGCGCCCTGGTAGGCGACGGAGGAGTCGATGTACCGGTCGGAGAGGACGATCGCGCCCCGCTCCAGGGCGGGCCGGACCAGGGAGTCGACGTGCTCGGCGCGGTCGGCCGCGTACAGCAGGGCCTCGGCGCGGTTCGAGAGCCCCGCCGACGACACGTCGAGGAGGATCGAGCGGAGGCGCTTGCCGATGGGGGTGGCACCGGGCTCGCGGGTGACGACGACCTCGTGGCCCTTGGCACGGATCCACTCGGCGAGCGCCTGGACCTGGGTGGACTTGCCGGCTCCGTCGCCGCCTTCCAGGGCGATGAAGAAGCCGGTCGGGGAGGGCGCCTGCACCGGGTCGGAGCCGCGCAGCGCGTCGCGCAGGTCGCGGCGGAGCGGGACGCCCGCCCGGTCGTCGGTCTTCGCGAGGACGAGCGCGGCGACGGGCAGCAGCAGGGCGCCGATCAGCGCGAGGGTGAAGGCGGCGCCGCCGTGCGCGAGGACGAGCTCGTCGGAGGCGAGGCGGTGCGGGCCGATCGCGGCGGCGAGCAGCGGCGCGGCGAGCGCGCCGAGGCCCATGGCGACCCGGGCGGCGGCCTGGAGGTGCTCGGTGGTCCTGGCCCTGCGGGGTTCCTCGGTCTCCTGGTCGACGAGTGTGTGGCCGGTGTTGGCGGCGACTCCGGCCGCGTATCCGGCGAGCACGGCGAGGAACAGCACGGTGGCCGTGTCCGGCACCAGGCCCATGGCGATCAGGGCGATGCCGGTGACGGCGGTCGCGAGGGCGAGCAGCCGGCGCCGGGAGAGCACGGGCAGGACGTGGACCGCGGTGCGGATGCCGACGGCGGTGGCGCCGCTGAGGGCCAGGATCAGGAGGGCGTACGTGACGGGCCCGCCGCCGAGGTCGTACGCGTGGAGGACGGCGACGGACGCGGCGGCGGCGATGGCCCCGGCGACGGTGGCGCAGGTCAGCACGAGCAGGGGCAGGGCCCCGGTGCGGCCCTTCTCGGGCCCGCCTCCACTGCCGGTACGGCCCTTCTCCGGCGCGCCTCCACTGCCGGTACGGCCCTTCTCGGGCGCGCCCGCGGTGCCGGTGCCGGTCTTCTCGGTGGTCGGCCTGCGCAGGCCCTCCAGGGGCGAGCGGGGCCGGGGCGTCTCTCCGCCGGGCAGCGTCATCGCGTACAGCACGGTGACGGAGGCGGCGAACAGACCGGCGGCGACGTACGAGGCGAGGGCGGCCTGGTGCAGCGAGAACCAGTCGAGTCCGGCGCCGAGCAGCTCGCCGATCAGGGTGGCGAGGAGCAGGACGGCGGCGGCCGCCGGGACGGCGAGGAAGCCGGTGCGGCGGGAGAGCTGCCGCAGCGCGCCGAGGTGGTCGGGCAGCGGCCGTACGGCGCCGCCCTCGATCGGCGGGGCGGGCAGCAGCGCGGGCGCGGCGCCTTCGCGGCTGATCGTCCAGAGCCGCTCGGCGGCTCCGGCGACGAAGACGGTGCCGAGCAGGTACCAGAGGGCGCTGTCGGGGGTCCAGTCGATCCAGAGCGGCGCGATGACGAGCAGCGCGATCCGGACACCGTCGGCGCCGATCATGGTCCAGCGCCGGTCGAGCGCGCCGCCGGTCCCGGTGAGGGCGGTCAGCGGCCCGAGGAGTACGGCCCCGAAGAGGACCGAGGCCAGCAGGCGGGCGCCGACGACGGCGGCCACGGCGAACGCGGCCCCCCGGTAGCCCCCGCCGAGCGCACCCTCCGCGACGGCCGCCTGGAGGCCGAGCAGGACGAGGACGAGGAGCGCGAGGGCGTCGCCGGTGCTGCCGACGACGTGGGCGCTCCACAGCCTGCGCAATGGCTGGTGGCGCAAGAGGGCGCGTACGGCACGCTCCCTGGAATCCGCGACGAGTGCGGCGTCGGAATCGCCGAGGCGGTCTGGCTGCTCTGCTCGCGTCATCCGTCCACCCTATCCGGACGGCCTGACACCCCGCGGCCTCCGCCCGAACATCCGGACGAGCCTGTGACAGGACGGACGCCGGGGGAACGGAAGGGGCGGAGGAATCATCCTCCGCCCCTCACGTCACACAGGTACCGAAGGCCGGCTACTCCGGCTTCGCCGCCGCGGTCTTCTTCGCCGCGGTCGTCTTCTTCGCCGTCGTCGTCTTCTTCACGGCCGTCTTCTTGGCGGCGGTGGTCTTCTTCGCCGCCGTCTTCGTGGCCGTCTTCTTCGCGGTGGTCGTCTTCTTCGCCGGGGCCTTCTTGGCGGCCTTCTTCGCCGGTCCCTTGGCCCGCTTCTCGGCGAGCAGCTCGTAACCGCGCTCCGGCGTGATGTCCTCGACGCTGTCGCCGGTCCGCAGGGTGGCGTTGGTCTCGCCGTCGGTCACGTACGGACCGAAGCGGCCGTCCTTGACCACCACGGGCTTCTCGCTGACCGGGTCGGTGCCCAGCTCCTTCAGCGGCGGCTTGGCCGCGGCCCGGCCCCGCTGCTTCGGCTGGGCGTAGATCGCGAGCGCCTCTTCGAGGGTGATCGTGAAGAGCTGCTCCTCCTCGGTGAGCGACCGCGAGTCCGTGCCCTTCTTCAGGTACGGGCCGTAGCGGCCGTTCTGCGCGGTGATCTCGACGCCCTCGGCGTCCGCGCCGACGACCCGGGGCAGGGACATCAGCCGGAGCGCGTCCTCCAGGGTGACGGTGTCGAGGCTCATCGACTTGAAGAGCGAGGCCGTGCGCGGCTTCACCGCGTTCTTGCCGGTCTTCGGGGTGCCCTCGGGCAGGATCTCCGTGACGTACGGGCCGTAGCGGCCGTCCTTCGCGACGATCTGGTTCCCGCTGACCGGGTCGGCGCCCAGCTCGAAGTCGCCGCTCGGCTTGGCCAGCAGCTCCTCGGCGAGCTCGACGGTCAGCTCGTCGGGCGCGAGGTCCTCGGGGACGTCGGCCCGCTGGTGGCCCTCCGCGTCCTTCTCGCCGCGCTCGACGTACGGGCCGTAGCGGCCGACGCGGAGCACGATGTCGTTGCCGACGGGGAAGGAGGAGATCTCGCGGGCGTCGATCGCGCCGAGGTCGGTGACGAGCTCCTTCAGACCGCCGAGGTGGTCGCCGTCGCCGTTCCCGGCGTCCGCGGCGCCGCCGGCGGCGGCCGTACCGCCCCCGGCGTCACCGAAGTAGAAACGCTTCAGCCACGGCACGGCCTGGGCCTCGCCGCGCGCGATGCGGTCGAGGTCGTCCTCCATCTTGGCGGTGAAGTCGTAGTCGACGAGCCGCCCGAAGTGCTTCTCCAGGAGGTTGACGACGGCGAAGCTCAGGAAGGACGGCACGAGGGCCGTGCCCTTCTTGAAGACGTAGCCGCGGTCGAGGATCGTGCCGATGATCGACGCGTACGTCGACGGGCGGCCGATCTCGCGCTCTTCGAGCTCCTTGACCAGCGAGGCCTCGGTGTAGCGGGCCGGCGGCTTGGTCGCGTGGCCGTCCGCCGTGATCTCGTCGGCGGTCAGCGCGTCGCCCTCGGCGACCTGCGGCAGCCGCCGCTCGCGGTCGTCGAGCTCCGCGTTCGGGTCGTCGGCGCCTTCGACGTAGGCCTTCATGAAGCCGTGGAAGGTGATCGTCTTGCCGGAGGCGCTGAACTCGGCGTCCCGGCCGTCGGCGGCGCGGCCGCCGATCTTCACCGTGACCGAGTTTCCGGTCGCGTCCTTCATCTGGGAGGCGACGGTCCGCTTCCAGATCAGCTCGTACAGCCGGAACTGGTCGCCGGTCAGACCGGTCTCCGCCGGGGTGCGGAAACGATCACCCGAAGGGCGAATCGCCTCGTGCGCCTCCTGCGCGTTCTTGACCTTGCCCGCGTAGACGCGCGGCTTCTCCGGCAGGTAGTCGGCGCCGTACAGCTGCGTGACCTGCGCCCGCGCCGCCGAGACGGCGGTGTCGGAGAGGATCGTGGAGTCCGTACGCATGTAGGTGATGAAGCCGTTCTCGTACAGCTTCTGCGCCACCTGCATGGTCGCCTTCGCACCGAAGCCCAGCTTGCGGCTCGCCTCCTGCTGGAGGGTGGTGGTCCGGAAGGGGGCGTACGGGGAGCGGCGGTACGGCTTCGACTCGACCGAGCGCACGGAGAAGGCGGTGTCGGCGAGCGCGGCGGCCAGGGCGCGGGCGTTCGCCTCGTCCAGGTGGAGCACGCTCTCGCTCTTCAGACGGCCGTCGGCACCGAAGTCACGGCCCTGCGCGACGCGCTTGCCGTCGACCGCCGCGAGGCGGGCGACCAGCTGGGACGGGTCGCTGGCGTCACCGGAGCGGCCGGTGCCGAAGGTGCCGGTGAGGTCCCAGTACTCGGCGGAGCGGAAGGCGATGCGCTCGCGCTCCCGCTCGACGACGAGACGGGTGGCGACGGACTGGACACGGCCGGCCGAGAGGCGCGGCATGACCTTCTTCCACAGGACCGGCGAGACCTCGTAGCCGTACAGCCGGTCGAGGATGCGGCGGGTCTCCTGGGCGTCGACCATGCGCTGGTTCAGCTCGCGCGGGTTGGCGACGGCCTCGCGGATGGCGTCCTTGGTGATCTCGTGGAAGACCATCCGGTGGACCGGGACCTTGGGCTTCAGGACTTCCTGGAGGTGCCACGCGATGGCCTCGCCCTCGCGGTCCTCATCGGTGGCGAGGAAGAGCTCGTCGGACTCGGCAAGCAGCTCCTTGAGCTTCCTGACCTGCGCCTTCTTGTCGGCGTTGACGACGTAGATGGGCTGGAAGTCGTGCTCGACGTCGACCCCGAGGCGGCGCACCTCACCGGTGTACTTCTCGGGCACCTCGGCGGCACCGCTGGGGAGGTCCCGGATGTGCCCGACGCTCGCCTCGACGACGTAGCCGGGGCCGAGGTAACCCTTGATCGTCTTCGCCTTGGCAGGCGACTCGACGATGACGAGTCGGCGGCCGCCGTGTGCGGCTTCGCTGGTCGGGGACAACTTCGCTCTTCTCTCCGGTTCGACACTCTCTGGGCACGTACGGCGCTGGCACGCACGGCAGCGGCACGGACGGTGACGCTCCCGTCGCTGCGGAGTGTGACGGTACAACCCGCCCCCGTGTCAAACGGCGAAAGCCCGCAACGGCCACTCGAACGGTAACCCGAGTCCTGGCATTCCTGCCGCCCGGACTCCCGGTCGGGCGGGGCGCGCCAGGATCGGGGGGAGAGGACGGGAGGGATCAGAGGCGGCCGAAGCACCAGACGCCGAGCACGAGGAAGACGGCGCCGAAGAGGCTCGTCACCGCGACCGCCGCCCGCGGTCCGACCCCGTACGCCACGGGCTCACGGTGCAGTGTCCGCACGGCGGTCCACAGCAGCAGCGCGGCTCCGAACAGCGTGAACGCCGCCCCCGCGAAGATCGCCGGCCCGCTCTCCATGCCCGTACCCCGTTCCGTCCACGTGCGGTGGTTCGTCTCCCTGAGCCGAGGCTGGCACCTTCCGGCGTCCTGGGTGCGAATTCCGGGTGAACGACGCGGAGCGTCCCGTACGCTTTCACGAAGATGGCCGGTAGTGACCCACCCCTCCCTTTCCGTCACATCGTGTCGAGGGTGGCCCGGCGCCGGCTGCCCCGCTCGAAGACACCGAGCAGGACGACCGCGAGCAGCCCCCACCCGGCGCCCACCGCCAGCTCCGCCCCCAGCAGCCCGGCGTCGAGACCGGCCCCGGCGGTCAGCCCGCGCGCCGCGTCCGCCGCGTGCGTGAGCGGCAGCAGCTCCCCCGCGGTCCGCATCCACCCCGGCAGCGTGTCCCGGGGGACGGCCGCGCCGGTGAGGAGGAGCAGTACGGAACTGGCCACGTTCGACACCAGGAACACGTCACGGAAGCGGAGCCCGAGCGCGCCGAGGGCGAGGCCGAACGCCGAGCACGCGCCCGCCGCGACGAGCAGCACCAGCAGGAGGCCCGCGAGCGCCCCGGCGGGCAGCGGGAGACCGAGGACGAGCGAGGCGGCGGTGAGCACGAACGCGCTGACGAACAGCCCGTTGAGCACGTACGGGAGGGCGCGGCCCAGCCAGAGCGGGATCCGGTGCCGGGGCGAGAGCAGGACCGCGCCGAGGGTGCCGTACCTGCGCTCGTTGGCGACGGCCATCGTGCCGCCGTACACACCGGAGGCGGAAGCCGCGAGGACGGCGTTCCCGACGAGGTGGAAGCGGTCGTCGGCGACCCCCAGTTCGCGGCCGAGGAAGACGAAGAAGAAGACCTGGAGAAGCGGCCCGACCAGCAGGGTTCCGATGAACATGGGCGGGGTCGTCCAGTTGAACAGGGCCCGGTAGGAGATCGCCCCGCCGACGACGACGAGCCGCGCGGTGGCGAGGAAACGGAACATGTCTGTCGGGCCTTTCACGTGAGGGCGAGGGTCGCGGCGGCGCGCGCCCGGCGCTCCACCCGCCCGAGGACGAGGACGGCGGCCAGGGCGTACCCGGCCCCGAGGGCCGCGGCGGCGAGCAGCGGGGTGAGGACGTCGCCGCCGGAGGTCGCCGCGTGCACGGCCCGCGCACCCCAGGTCGTGGGCAGCGCCCAGGAGACCGGGTGCGTCCAGGCGGGCAGCACGGTGACCGGCACGAGCAGCCCGGACAGCAGCCAGACGGGGGTGTCGAGCGGGTTGGCGAGCGCGTTGGCGTTGCGCAGCAGGACGAACGTGGCGGCGAGCAGCAGCCCGGTCATGCCGAGGGCGAGGACGCACACCGGGACGGCGAGCAGGAAGAGGGCGGGGTGGGCGAAGTCCAGCGGCACGTCGAAGAGCAGCACGCCCCACAGCAGCGTCGCGCCCATCGCGTACGTGCCGATCACGGCGGTCGCGAGGGTGATCGGGAGCAGCACGAGCGCGAGCGGCGTCGGCGCGACCACCAGGGTCTCCAGGGTGCCGAGCCAGCGCTGGTTCTGCACCGCGCCGCCCGAACCGAAGAGCACCGAGCCCCAGATGCCCATGAGTCCGGCGCCGACGGAGGCGGTGAGCAGGCGGTCGGGGTCCCCGGCCGCCCGGAACAGATAGACGGCGAGGGTGGCGTAGACGAGGGGGACGAGGACGGCGAAGGTGATCTCGATGGGGGAGCGCGACATGTACGAGACGTGCGTACGGACTCCGACGAGGATCAGCCGGGGCAGCCGCCTCATACGGCAGCCCCTTGCGACGCCGTGCCCTCCACGGCTCCGGCTCCGCCACCGACCGTGCCCGCGCTCGTGCCTGTGTGCGTGCCCGCGCTCGTGGCCGTGCCCGTGACCGTGGCCGCGTCCGCGCCCTCCACGATCGCGATGTAGGCGTCCTCCAGGGACGGTTCGCGGCTCGTGACCCGCCCGAGCCGGACGCCTTGGAGCGCGGCCAGGACCGGTCCGTGCAGCTCAGCGGCCCCCCGGCCGGTCTGCACGGTCACGGTCTGGAGCGCGCCCCGGTCCTCGGCGGCCACGCCCCGCACGCCCGGGACCCGGCGCAGCCGGTCGAGCCGCTCCTCGTCCACGCCGTACGCCTCGATCTCCAGCACGTCCCGTTCCCGTACGAGGGACTTGAGGCTGTCGGGGGTGCCGAGGGCCCGGATCCGGCCGCCCGCGATCACGGCGATCCGGTCGCAGAGCTCGTCCGCCTCGGCCATGTAGTGGGTGGTGAGCAGGACCGTCGTACCGGTGGCGGCGAGGTCCGCGACCGTGCGGCGCAGGTCGCGGGCGGCGACGGGGTCGACGCCGATCGACGGCTCGTCGAGGAAGAGGACGTCGGGGCGGTGGAGCAGCCCGCGGGCGATGTGGAGGCGCTGCCGCATGCCGCGCGAGTAGCCCTCGACCTTCTCCTTCTCCCGGCCCAGGAGGCCCACGAGGTCGAGGAGTTCGGTGATGCGCCGCTTCTGGGCGCGGGCGGGCACGCCGTACAGCTCGGCGAAGTAGCGGAGGTTGTCGAGCGCGGAGAGCCGGTCGTACAGACCCCGGTCGCCGCCGAAGACGTACCCGATCCGGCGGCGTACGGCGACCGGGTCGCGGGCCACGTCGTGGCCGAACACCCGGGCGGTCCCCGAGGTCGGGAGCAGCAGGGTGTTGAGCATCTTGATGGTGGTCGTCTTCCCGGCGCCGTTGGGCCCGAGGAGGCCGAACAGCTCCCCCGGCGCCACGTCGAAGGTGACGCCGCGGACGGCCTCGGACTCGGTCCGCCGGGACTTCGGCCAGCCGGTCCTGCTGGTGTAGGTGCGGCGCAGCGCGTCCGCCTCGATTGCGAGCATGCGCCGGACGGTAGGAGCCGGCGGAGGGCCGGGGCCATCGATTCGGGAGCCCCCGAATCGTCCGGCCACGGCCCTTCGTCAGGCCACGGCCTTTCGTCCGGCCAGGGCCTTTCGTCAGGCCACGGCCCTTCGCCAGGCCACGGCCTTTCGTCAGGCCACGGCCCTGAGCACGTCCTCGCCGGCGAGCAGCGCGAGCAGCGAACGGCCGGTGTCCGTCAGCTGGTAGTACACCGACCGCCCGACCCGGTGCCGGGTCACGACACCGGCCTCCGCCAGCACCGACAGGTGCTCGGAGACCGTGCTGGGCGCGAGCCCGAGACGGTCGGCGAGCCCCGCGGTGGTCAGCGGGCCGCCCAGCTCGCGCAGGACCGCCGCCCGGCCCCGGCCGAGCATCAGCCCGAGCCGGTCCTCGGCGGCGGGCTCGGGCGGTTCGCGCAGCGCACCGGCGCCGCGGGCCTGGAAGCTGAGCGCGAACACCTCGGGGTCGTCCGTCGAGTACAGCCGGCAGCCCTCCGCGAAGACCAGCGGCACGAGGACGAGCCGCCGCTCACCGGGGGCGTACTCCGCTTCGACGTGCTTGGTCAGTTCGAGCACCGGGGGCTGCCAGCGGCCCCGGCTCTCCAGTCCCGCGAAGAGCGCGTCGACCCCCTCGGTCGCGAACGTCCTGGCGCGGACGAGCACTTCGTCCTCGACGAGCCGGCGCATCGTCGGCCAGTACGGCTCGATCGCGCCCTCCCAGTAGGCGGCGTACGCGTCGGCGAGCGCCGCGCAGGCGGCCTGCGGGTCCCTCAGATACGGCTGCACGAACGGCGCTTCGGCCATGCCGGGGTAGCAGACGGCGACCTGGGCGCGGACGAACTCTGGGTCGGTGGACCGCAGCGCGGCGAGCTCCTCGTGGACGTGGGCCGTGCCGAACGGCCGGGGCAGCAGGAAGTCGGAGACGTCGTACCGCCCCTCGGCGAACAGGTCCCACAGCGGCCGCAGCCGGTCGTCCTCGCGCCACACCTCCCGCGCCTGCCCGACCCACTCCTGGTACGGCCAGGACGGCCGCCGGTGCGGCAGCGCGAGGTGCATCGAGCAGAACGCGTCCCGCAGGGGGCTGATCGCGATCCGCGTCGCCCCGAGCGAGGCCTCGTCCAGCTCGATCCGGATCAAGCGCCGCCGCCCTCGGGCGCGTCCTCCGCGACGGGCAGCAGGAAGCCCTCCTCCACGAGCAGCCGGATCGCCTGCGGGGTGCGGTCCCGCAGCACCACCGGGTCCTCGCCCATCAGCTGGCCGATCGCGTCGAGGATGCGGCCGGCGCTGAGCGTGCCGTCGCAGACGCCGGCGAACCCGGCGCCGACGTGGTCCACCCGGGTGGCGCGGCGCATGCCCCGGTTCTGCCGGAGCACCACGTGCTCCGGGTCCTCGGCGCCGGGCAGCCCGACCTGCTCCTGCACGACCTCGGGCGCCAGCGTGAACCGGTCGGCGAGCAGGGCGGCGTCGTCGCGACGGCGCAGGTAGTCCTGGCGCTCGAAGTGGGCGCGGACGGTCGGGCCGAGGGGCTGCTCGACGGGGTGCGGCCACTCCTCGACGACGACCGACGGCTCGACGGCGCCCGAGGCCACCGCGTCGTTCCGCCGGAGGGTGATCCAGCCGAAGCCCACCGCGCGGGTCTTGCCGGCCTCGAACTCGTCGAGCCACCGCCCGTACGCCTCGCGGTACGCCTCCGGGTCACCCCGGTGGTCGCCGCTGTCGCGCAGCCACAGCTCCACGTACTGGGTGATGTCCTGGACCTCGCGCTGCACGATCCAGGCGTCGCAGCCCGCGGGCACCCAGGACCGGAGCCGGTCCTGCCACTCCTCGCCCTCGACGTGCCGCCAGTTGGCGAGGAACTGGGCGTAGCCGCCGTCGTTGAGCCGCTCGCCGGCCTGCTGGACGAGCGTCCGGCAGAGGTCGTCGCCGCCCATCCCGCCGTCCCGGTAGGTGAGCCGGGCGCCGGGGGAGATCACGAACGGCGGGTTGGAGACGATCAGGTCGTACGTGTCGCCGTCGACCGGCTCGAAGAGCGAGCCGGTGAGCAGCTCGGCCTCCCGGGCTCCGGAGAGCGCCAGCGTGAGCCGGGTGAAGTCCAGGGCGCGCGGGTTGAGGTCGGTGGCGGTGACCAGGGTGGCGTGCTGCGCCGCGTGCAGGGCCTGGATGCCGGAGCCGGTGCCGAGGTCGAGCGCGGAGGCCACCGGGGTGCGGACCGTGATCCCGGCGAGGGTGGTGGAGGCGCCGCCGACGCCGAGGACGACCCCTTCGTCCTTCTTGCCGATGCCGCCGGCTCCGCCGACGGCGCAGCCGAGGTCGGAGACGATGAACCAGTCCTCGCCGTCCGGCCCGCCGTACGGCCGGACGTCGACCGTCGCGGACACGCTGCCGTCCTCGTCGACCACCCAGCCGTCGGCGAGGGCCTCGTCGAGCGGCAGCGCGGCGGCGGCCCGCTCGTGTCCGACGGACTCCTGGAGCAGGAAGAGCCGGACGAGGGTCGCCAGCGGGGAGTCGCCCCGGGTGGCCCGCAGGGCGGGCACGGTCTCGCTGCGGGCGAGCGCCGCGTACGCCGGGGCGCCGAGCAGGTCGAGGAGGCCGTCGGCGGTGAAGTCGGCGGCGAGCAGGGCCTCGCGCAGACGGGCGGCGTGCGCGGGCACCGGGAGCTTGGGGGGCAGACTGGTCGTACTCACCGCTCCATTGTGACCGCCACCACCGACAACCGAACGGCCGACCCGTCGACGCCACCCGGATCACCGCGGGCGGCGTGGGGCGCGGCCGTGGCCGGTCCGGCCCGGGCCCGCGCGGCGCCGGGGCCGGGATCACCGCGGACCGCCGGGCGCGGCGCCGGGGCCGGGATCGCCACGCGCGGCCTGGGCGCGCGTGCCCGGGTCCGCGCGGCGCCGGCGCCGAGGCGGCCCGGCCCCGCGCGGCGCCGGGGCCTGCCGCCTACTCCTCGGTCTTGGTCGGCGTGGCCTTCGTGCTCGGCTTCGCGGAGGCGTCCGCGCCCGTGCCGGGGGAACCCGAGGCCGTGGAGCCGGCCTTCGGCGACGCCGAGGCCGTGGGCTTCTGGCAGCCGGGCTGCTTGGCCATCGCCTGGCCGAGCTCGCCCTCCTCCAGCTTGGACAGGGCGTTCTGGTCCATCTTCTCGATCTTGGTGAGACCGTCGGCGACACCCTGCAGGCCGTCCGCGAACTTCTGCTGGTTCGTCGGGTCCAGCGCGTCGACCTGCTTCTTGAGCCCCTCGTAGGCCACGGCGGTGGCGTTGAGCTCCTTGATCGCGTCCTGCTGGACCTTCTCGCCGTTCTCGACGGGCGGGGCCCCCGCGCTCTCGACGGCCTTGGCGAGCGCCCGGTCGGCGTCGGCGATGTCCTGGAACGCCTTCGAGTCGGCGGCCTGGATCTCGGCGGGCTTGCTGTCGGCCGCCGTCGAGATGATGATCTGGTGCGCGTCGGCCCGCTTCTGGATCTGAGGCTTCGCCTGGTCGCAGAACGTCTTCGCCCAGTCGTCCACCTTGTTGCCCTCGTCGTCGCTGCAACCCGACAGCGCGAGCACCAGTACCGCGCCGCCGGACAGTGCGGCCGCAAGCTTCTTGTTCAACGGATCGGTCCCTTCCAAGGCTCTCGGCCCCGGAACATACACGCCGAACGGGCTACTTCCACCTTTCGTACGACGGATTCACCCCGGATTGCAGTCTTTTGAACCAAGCGGAAGCCGCCTCGACCGCACCCGACGCGCCCGGAAATGAGACGGACACCACGCCGGACACCACGCACGGAAACCCCGCACGGACACCTCGTACGCCCGCCGCCGGACGTCACGTCAGGAGACCGTCACCGGACGCTTCTTGGACACCCGTACGGCGGCGAGGACGACGAGCAGCGCGAACGCCGCGACTCCCGCCCGCAGTCCGACGCTCGCGTCACCCCCGTAGCTGAACCGCACCACCGCCGGGGCGATGAGCAGCGCGACCAGGTTCATCACCTTCAGGAGCGGGTTGATCGCCGGACCCGCCGTGTCCTTGAACGGGTCGCCGACCGTGTCCCCGATCACCGTCGCCTCGTGCGCCTCACTGCCCTTGCCGCCGTAATTCCCGTCCTCGACCAGCTTCTTCGCGTTGTCCCAGGCGCCACCGGAGTTGGCGAGGAAGACCGCCATCAGCGCACCCGTCCCGATCGCCCCCGCGAGGTACGAGCCGAGCGCGCCGACGCCCAGCGCGAAGCCGACCGCGATCGGGGCCATCACGGCGAGCAGCCCGGGCGTGGCGAGCTCACGCAGCGCGTCCTTGGTGCAGATGTCGACGACCCGTCCGTACTCGGGCTTCTCGGTGTGGTTCATGATCCCGGGGTGCTCGCGGAACTGCCGCCGCACCTCGTGGACCACCGACCCCGCCGACCGCGACACCGCGTTGATGGCAAGACCGGAGAAGAGGAAGACGGCCGCCGCGCCGAGGATGAGGCCGAAGAGGTTGTTGGGCTGGGAGATGTCCATCGAGAGCGTCAGCTCGTCCGCCTTCGCGCCCACCTCGGCGACCGAGGTGGCGATCGCGTCCCGGTACGAGCCGAACAGCGCCGAGGCCGCGAGGACGGCGGTGGCGATCGCGATGCCCTTGGTGATGGCCTTCGTCGTGTTGCCCACGGCGTCCAGGTCGGTGAGGACCTGCCCGCCGGCGCCCCGCACGTCCCCGGACATCTCCGCGATGCCCTGCGCGTTGTCGGCGACCGGGCCGAAGGTGTCCATGGCGACGATCACCCCGACGGTGGTCAGCAGCCCCGTACCCGCGAGGGCGACCGCGAACAGCGCCAGCATGATCGACGCACCGCCCAGCAGGAACGCCCCGTAGACGGTGAGGCCGATCAGCAGCGCCGTGTAGACGGCGGACTCCATGCCGAGCGCCACGCCCGCGAGGACGACGGTCGCCGGACCGGTCAGCGAGGACTTGCCGATGTCCCGCACCGGTCGCCGGCTCGTCTCCGTGAAGTAGCCGGTGAGCTGCTGGATGAGCGCGGCGAGCACGATGCCCAGGGCGACGGCGACCAGGGCGAGGACCCGTGGGTCCCCGGCGTGGTCGCGGATGCCGGGCTCGGTGACGCCCTCGAGCTCGGCGTACGAGGACGGCAGGTACACGAACGCGGCGACGGCCACCCCGGCGAGCGAGATCACCGCCGAGACGAGGAAGCCGCGGTTGATCGCGCTCATGCCGCCCCGGTCGCCGCGCCGCGGGGAGACCGCGAAGATCCCGATCACCGCGGTGATCACCCCGATGGCGGGCACGATCAGGGGGAACGCGAGACCGTGGTCGCCGAAGGCCGCCTTGCCGAGGATGAGCGCGGCGACCAGGGTCACGGCGTACGACTCGAAGAGGTCGGCCGCCATGCCCGCGCAGTCGCCGACGTTGTCCCCCACGTTGTCGGCGATGGTGGCCGCGTTGCGCGGATCGTCCTCCGGGATGCCCTGCTCGACCTTGCCGACCAGGTCGGCGCCCACGTCGGCGGCCTTGGTGAAGATGCCGCCGCCCACCCGCATGAACATGGCGATGAGCGCGGCGCCCAGCCCGAATCCCTCCAGGACCTTGGGCGCGTCGGCGGCGTAGACGAGGACGACGCAGGCCGCCCCGAGCAGTCCGAGGCCGACCGTGCACATGCCGACGACCCCGCCGGTACGGAACGCGATCCGCATCGCCCGGTGCGCCACCTCCGTCAGGCTCCGCTCCGGTTCGCCCGCGGCCGGCGTGGCCTCCCTCGCGGCCGCGGCGACGCGGACGTTGGCCCGTACGGCGAGCCGCATCCCGATGTACCCGGTGACCGCCGAGAACAACGCCCCCACCAGGAAGAACAGGGAGCGCCCGGCACGCTGCGACCAGTTGTCCGCGGGCAGCAGCATCAGCAGGAAGAACACGACGACCGCGAAGACGGCGAGGGTCCGCAGCTGCCGCGCGAGGTAGGCGTTGGCCCCCTCCTGCACGGCGGCGGCGATCTCTCGCATCCGCTCGGTGCCCTCACCTGCCTTGAGCACCTGGCGGACGAGAAGCCGCGCGACCACCAGCGCGGCGAGGGCGACGGCCCCGACGACGTACACGATCGTCCGGTTCCCGCTCGTGAGCACCGCCGCGGCGAGAGAAGTGGGGTACATGGGGACGGATCATAGGGAGACGAACCGGTACAGACGGGGATGCTGCGGACCCCCCGCGCGGATGCACCAACGCCGGGGGCGGGCCGGAGCGGCGCAACGAGAAGAGGCCCCGCGGTGCGGGGCCTCTTCTCGTACTGCCGCGCGCCGCGCGTGCGGCGGTGCGTGTACGGGTCAGGACAGGACGTCCGCCGAACTCACCGGCCAGCTCATCCGGATGGTGCCGCCGTCCTCGCCGGCGCTCACCTCGACGTCGTCGACGAGCCCGCGGATCACCGCGAGCCCCATCTCGTCCTCACCGTCGGCGTCGTCGAAGTCCTCGGCCGGGGCCGCGGCCCGCGCGCCGGGGACACCGACGGCATCGGCCGCCGCGACCCCCGCACCCGGGACCTCGTCGCCGACCTCGATGGAGAACGTCTTCTCCTCCTCGGTCAGCACGACCCTGATGGGCGTCATGACGTCGTTGCTGCGGTGCAGCCCGACGGCACGCGAACACGCCTCACCGACGGCGAGACGCACCTCGTCGAGGACCGCCTCGTCCACCCCGGCCCTGCGCGCGACCGCGGCGGCCACCAGGCGGGCCGTACGGACGTGCTCGGGCTGAGCGCTGAAGCGGAGTTCAACGGTGGCCATACGAACCCCCTGGGCTCAGTCGACGGCGTTGACGGCCTCGTCGACCGAGGTGTGGATCGGGAACACCTTGGTGAGACCCGTGATCCGGAAAATCTTGAGGATGCGCTCCTGGTTGCAGACCAGACGCAGCGAACCCTCGTGCGCGCGCACGCGCTTCAGGCCGCCGACGAGCACACCGAGGCCGGTGGAGTCGAGGAAGTCCACGCCCTCCATGTCGACGACCAGGTGGTAGCTGCCGTCGTTCACCAACTCGACCAACTGCTCGCGCAGCTTGGGCGCGGTATACACATCAATCTCGCCACCGACCTCGACGACCGTACGGTCGCCACCAGCGCCGGACACATTGCGAGTCGACAGGGACAGGTCCACGGATCCTCCAGCACCTTGCTATCGAACGATCGTTCCCTCGGGTCTCCCGGGCGGAGTCAGGGAACTGATCGCCAGCCGCGATGGCATTCAATCACTTACCAGCAGCCATGCACGACGCCTTGGAAGCATTGTCCGTCATGGCAGTGACACACTCGGTGCCGATGGCCACGAATCAGCGCCCCCGACGACCGGCCGGAGACACGGGCAGCCGCCCCTCCCCCGGCATGGTCCTCGACCGGCTCTCCTCGGGCGAGAGCCGAGCCGCGCGCATCACTCATACGGAGCACATGCCCGCCCGGGAGGGTCGTCATGCCGTCTGGCCGCACCGCATCCGCCCGGAGGTGATCGCGGCGATCGAGGCGGCCGGGATCGAGCACCCCTGGGCCCACCAGGCGGAGGCCGCGGAGCACGCCCTGGACGGCGAGTCCGTGGTGATCGCCACCGGAACCGCCTCGGGCAAGTCGCTCGCCTACCTCGCCCCGGTCCTGACCACCCTCCTGGACGGCGCGGAGGCCCCGAACGGTCGCGGGACCACCGCCCTGTACCTCTCGCCCACCAAGGCCCTCGCCGCGGACCAGCGGCGCGCCGTACGAGAACTGGCCGCCCCGCTCGGCAACCGGATCCGCCCCGCCGTCTACGACGGCGACACCCCCGTCGAGGAACGCGAGTGGGTCCGCCAGTACGCGAACTACGTGCTGACCAACCCCGACATGCTGCACCGGGGCATACTCCCCTCCCACCCCAGGTGGGCCTCCTTCCTGCGCTCCCTGCGCTACGTCGTGATCGACGAGTGCCACACCTACCGGGGCGTCTTCGGCTCCCACGTCGCCCAGGTACTGCGGCGACTGCGCCGGATCTGCGCCCGGTACGGCTCCGAGCCGGTCTTCCTCCTCGCCTCCGCCACCTCGGCCGAGCCCGCCCTCGCCGCCGGCCGCCTCACCGGCCTGCCGGTCACCGAGGTCTCCGACGACGCCTCCCCCCGCGGCGAGCTGGTCTTCGCCCTGTGGGAGCCGCCGCTCACCGAACTGCACGGCGAGCGCGGCGCCCCCGTACGCCGCACCGCCACCGCCGAGACCGCCGACCTGCTGACCGACCTCACCCGGCAGGGCGTCCGCTCGGTGGCCTTCGTCCGCTCCCGGCGCGGCGCCGAACTGATCTCGGTGATCGCCCAGGAGCGCCTCGCCGAGACCGACCGCTCGCTCGCCCGCCGCGTCGCCGCCTACCGCGGCGGCTACCTGCCGGAGGAGCGCCGGGCCCTGGAGCGGGCCCTGCACTCCGGCGAGCTCCTCGGCCTGGCCGCCACGACCGCCCTGGAGCTCGGCGTGGACGTCTCCGGCCTGGACGCGGTCGTGATCGCCGGCTACCCGGGCACCCGGGCCTCCCTGTGGCAGCAGGCGGGCCGCGCCGGCCGCTCGGGCGAGGGCGCCCTCGCGATCCTCGTCGCCCGGGACGACCCGCTGGACACGTTCCTGGTCCACCACCCGGAGGCGATCTTCGACCAGCCGGTCGAGTCGACCGTCCTGGACCCCGACAACCCCTACGTGCTCGCCCCCCATCTCTGCGCCGCGGCCGCGGAGCTCCCGCTGACCGAACCCGACCTGGCCCTCTTCGGCCCGGCCGTCCCCGAGCTGCTGCCCCAGCTGGAGGGCGCCGGCCTGCTGCGCCGCCGCTCCACCGGCTGGTACTGGACCCGCCGCGAGCGGGCCGCCGACCTCACCGACATCCGGGGCGGCGGCGGCAGCCCCGTCCGGATCGTGGAGTCCGGCACCGGCCGGCTGCTCGGCACCGTCGACGAGGCCGCCTCCCACACGGCCGTCCACGAGGGCGCCGTCCACCTCCACCAGGGCCGCACCTACCTGGTGCGGGAGCTCGACCTCAAGGACTCCGTGGCCCTCGTGGAGGAGGCCGCCCCGCCGTACTCCACCACCGCCCGCGACACCACCTCCATCGCCGTCCTGGACACCGAGACCGAGATCCCCTGGGGAGCCGGCCGGCTCTGCTTCGGCTCCGTCGAGGTCACCAACCAGGTCGTCTCCTTCCTGCGCCGCCGGCTGATCACGGGAGAGGTGCTCGGCGAGACCAAGCTCGACCTGCCGCCCCGCACCCTGCGCACCCGGGCCGTGTGGTGGACGGTCACGGAGGACCAGCTCGACGCCGCCCGGATCACCCCGGAGATCCTCGGCGGCGCCCTGCACGCCGCCGAGCACGCCTCCATCGGCATGCTGCCGCTGTTCGCCACCTGCGACCGCTGGGACATCGGCGGCGTCTCCGTGCCGCTCCATCCCGACACCCTGCTGCCCACCGTCTTCGTGTACGACGGCCACCCGGGCGGGGCGGGCTTCGCCGAGCGCGCCTTCCACACGGCCCGCGCCTGGCTGACGGCCACCCGGGAGGCCATCGCCTCCTGCGAGTGCGAGGCCGGCTGCCCGTCCTGCATCCAGTCCCCGAAGTGCGGCAACGGCAACGACCCGCTCCACAAACGCGGCGCCGTCCGACTCCTCACGGAGATCCTCCGAGCGGCCCCGGAGGCCCCGCCCGCGACCTGACCTCGGGCCGGTAGGGGCCGCGCGCCACCCGGGCGGTCACCTCCGCGAGCTCACCCCGCACCACACACCCCACCAGCTCGGCGCCCTGCGCCCCGGCCACCCGGGCCGCGGCGGCACAGGCCTCGGCCTCGCCCCACAGCGCCCGGTCGGCCGCGGCCAGCGCGGCGAGATCCGCCGCCCCGCCGGCCCGGTGCCGGGCCGCCACCGCCTGCCCCAGCGCGAGCACCGCCGCGAACACCACACAGAGCGCACAGGCCGCGAACGCCACCCACACCGTCGCCGCACCCCGATCACCCGGGGGCCCCGCCCGGCGCCCAGCCGCGCCCCGATCACCCGGAAGCCCCGCCCGGCACACAGTCGCGCCCGAGCTGCCACCTCGGCACCGACCCGAACCGCCCCTTCGGCGCCCCCGTCGGGGCCGAGCCGGGCGCCGGGCGTCTGCCGCCGTCACGGTGGGCCCTCGATCACCGTGTCCTCCGCCAGGGCGGCCGCGTCCGCCCTCAGGGTGAGTCCCATGCCCCGGGGGCCCGGGGCCGCGGCCTCCACCGTCACCCGCCACAGCTCCCCGGACCGCGTCACCGAGACCCGGGCGCCCTCGGGCGCGGCGGCCCGCGCGGCCGCCGCCGCGGAGGCCACGGGCTCGGCGCGGGCCGCGACCCGCGCCCCGGCCCGCGCCGCGTCCACGCAGCGGATCTGCGCGGCCGCCGCCGCGAGACCCCAGAGCAGGGTCACCGTGAAGAGGGCGAGGACGGGCAGCGTCATCGCCGTCTCCACCGTCACGAAACCCCGGTCAGAACGGCGCATCGAGGGCCTTCCCGATCACCGACTCCAGCGCCCCCGAGACGGCCCCGCTGGTCACGATCTTGTAGAGCACCGCGGCGAAGCCCGCCGCGGCGATCGTGCCCACCGCGTATTCGGAGGTGGTCATCCCCGCGTCGCTCCGCGCGGCCTCGCGCCGCCTACGCCACCACCCACGCACCGCCACCCAGGCAACCGCCCGCGCCCTGCGTGCCTTGACCACGATCCTTTCCATCCCCGCCGCATCTGCCGTACCTGCCGTACCTGCCGTGCCCGCCACGCCGGCCACGCCTGCCGTGTCTGCCATGCCGATCCCCTCGATCCGTCGTTCGTGTCGTGTCATGCCTCGTCGTGCCGTGCTGTCGCTCATCCGGCCAGGAGCCCCGTCGCCAGGCCGATCACCACCGGGGCCACCCCGACCGCCAGGAAGGCGGGCAGGAAGCAGAGCCCCACCGGCGCGCTGATCAGGACCTGTGCCCGGCGCGCCCTGGCCGCCGCCGCGCGGGCGCGGGCCGACCGCAGGGCGGCCGCGTGCCGGGCGACGGCCTCCGCGGCGGGCGCCCCCGAGGAACCGGCCCGTTCCATGCAGCGCGCCAGTCCCTCGGCGCCCGGTATCGCGCCGAACCTCCGCCACACCTCGCCGGGTTCGCCGCCGAGCCGCAGCTCGGCGGCCGTGCGGGTCAGGCGCTCGCCCAGCGGGCCGCCGAGGGACCTGCCGACGGCCTCCGCCGCCTCTCCGGGCCCGGCCCCGGCCGAGGCGCAGGCCGCCAACAGATCGGCCGCCAGCGGCAGATGACGTACCGCCTCGTCCTCGTCCCCCGCCGGGGAAGGTCCGCGCATCGACGCCCGCCGCACCCAGGCGGCCACCAGGGCCCCGGCCGGCAGTCCGCCGATCGCCCCGAACAGCACCCAGCCGAGCCCGGCCGCCCCGAGCGGCGCCACCCAGCGACCCACCCGTCCCAGCGGGCCGGACCTGCCCTTCGGCGACCGGGGCGCCGGGGCCCGAACCGAAGCCGGGCCCGGGAGCAGGGTTCTCACCCGCCGCCGCATCCCGCGTACCCGCCTGGCCCGCACCAGTTCCCGGACCCCCTGCGCGCAGCCGATCACCGCCGCGGCCGCGAGTGCGCCGCGCTCCGCGTGCTCGATCACTCCCGCTCCCCTCCCCGTACGATCCGCGCCGCCCACCACAGCCCGGCCGCCTCCAGCGCGCCGCCCACGACGAGGCAGCCCAGGCCCGCCGGCGTGTGCAGCAGCACCCGCAGCGGGTCCGCGCCCAGCGCCGCGCCAAGGGCGACACCGGCCAGCGGGAGGACCGCGAGGACCGCCACCGTCGCCCAGGCGCCCGCCAGTTCGGCGCGCAGCCGCTCCCGCTGCTCCCGGTGGTCCCGCAGGGCCGCTTCGAGCCGGTCCAGTCCCGCGGCCAGGCCCGCGCCGCCGTCGACGGCCACCTGCCAGCACGCCGCCATGCCCGCGAGCCCGTCCGCGCCGTCCTGGTCCGCCGCCTTCCGCAGGGCCTCCGGCACGTCGCCGCCGAACCGGGCCGCCGCGAGGACCGCGGCCTCCTCCGCGCCCAGCGCGCCCGTCTCCCGGGCCGCGAACGACAGGGCCTGCGCGGGCTGCCATCCGGCCCTCAGCTCGCCGACGACCGCCCCGCACAGGGACACCACCCGCTCGGCCCGCGCCTCGCGTGCCCTCCGGCGCTCGGCCGCCCGCAGCCGCCGCTCCACCAGCGGCACAGCGAGCGCGCCCGCCACCAGCGGCAGCGGCGACGCGCCCAGCAGGGCGAGGGCCCCCGCCGCCGGCAGACACAGCCAGGCCCGCCGGGACCGCAGCACCGCCCACCAGCCCGCGACCACCGCCGGCCGGCCGGCCCGTCGACGGTCGAGAAGACCACGGAGATCACCGAACCCACGGGCCCGACCGACACCGCGGACCCCACGAGCACTGTCGACCCCACGGGCACCTGCTCCCGCCGCGTCGGCGAGGGTGAGCAGCGCCCGTGCCCTGCCGGCTCCTCGCTGCCGCTCGGCCGCCCACCTCAGCGCCAGCACCGCGCAGGCCACCCAGACCACTTGGGCCACGGCGTGGGCGTGCGGCAACCGCTCCGTCATCACGACCCCCCTCCGATCAGCGCCTTCAGCCGCTCCCAGCCCCGCTCCCGCGTGAAGCCGGCCGTGCCCCACCGCAGCGCGGGAACCGTCCGCACCAGACCGTCCCGGTCCCGCTCCAGCACGTGCGCCTCGGCGATCCGCCGCCGCCCGTCCCGGTCCCGCGCCAGGTGGAGCACGACGGACAGACCCGCCCCCAACTGGCTGTGCAGGGCGGCCCGATCGAGCCCGGCCGCCGTTCCCAGGGCTTCGAGCCGGGCCGGTACGTCCGCCGCCGTGTTGGCGTGGACCGTCCCCGAGCCGCCTTCGTGGCCGGTGTTGAGAGCGGCCAGCAGGTCGACGGCCTCCCCGCCCCTGACCTCGCCGACCACCAGCCGGTCCGGCCGCATCCTCAGCGCCTGCCTGACCAGGTCCCGAAGGGTCACGAGTCCGGCGCCCTCCTGGTTCGCCGGGCGCGCCTCCAGGCGCACCACGTGCGGATGGTCGGGCCGGAGCTCCGCCGAGTCCTCGGCGAGGACGATCCGCTCCCGCTCGCCGACCAGTCCGAGCAGGGAGGCGAGCAGCGTGGTCTTCCCCGTGCCGGTCCCGCCGCTGACCAGGTACGACACCCGTGCGTCGATCAGGGCGCGGAGGATCGGGGCGCCGCCCGGCGGGACGGTGCCCGCCGCCGCCAGCTCTTCCAGGGTGAAGGCGCGCGGTCGCACGACGCGGAGCGAGAGGCAGGTCGAGCCGACCGCCACCGGTGGCAGCACGGCGTGCATGCGGGTGCCGTCGGGCAGTCGCGCGTCCACCCAGGGCCGGGCGTCGTCGAGCCTGCGTCCGGCGACCGCCGCGAGCCGCTGGGCGAGCCTGCGGACGGCGAGGGCGTCGGGGAAGGAGACGGGCGCCCGCTCGAGTCCGGCTCCCCGGTCCACCCACACCCGGTCGGGTGCCGAGACGAGGACGTCGGTGACGGCGGGATCGGCGAGCAGCGGTTCGAGCGGTCCGGTGCCGATCAGCTCGCACCGCAACTCCTCCGCCGCGCCGAGCACTTCCGCGTCCCCGAGGAGCCGTCCCTGGGCCCGCAGCGCCGCCGCGACGCGCGCCGGGGTGGGCTCGGAGCCGCTGGCCGCGAGCCGCTGCCGCACGGCGTCGAGCAGTCCCGCCCCGCCACCGGCCGACGACACTCCGGTCATGCCGCACCTCCGGGGGCGAGGGCACGCGTCCAGAACGCGTCGCAGAACCGGCCGAGCGGGCCACGGGGCTCGGCGCCCGGCGGCATCCCGGCGTCCTGGTCGGCCACGATGCCCGGGTCGTAGGGGAGTTCACCGACCAGCGGCAGCCGCAGGGCGTCGGCGATCCATCGTTCGTCGAGCCCCGCCGCGTACGGCCCACGGACCACCGCCCGCAGGTCGCGCACCCCCGCGGACAGGGCGGAGGCCACTCGGTGGGCGGCCGCGACGGACCTCAACTCCCCCGGCACGACGAGCAGTCCGAGGTCCAGCTGGGTGACCGCCTCGGCGGCCGCGGCGTCCGCGGCGCGCGGCAGGTCGACCACCACGACCCCGCCCCTGCGGCGGGCGGCGGCGAGCACGGACCGCACGGCCTCGGGCGGCAGCGGGGCCGCCGGTTCCCTGCCCCAGCTGAGCACCCGGACCCCGCGCACCGACGGCAGGGACTCCTCCAGGGCGCCACCGGCCAAGCGACCCTTCGAGGCGGCGAAGTCGGGCCATCGCCTGCCGTCCTCGCGCTCCCCGCCGAGGAGCACGTCGAGCCCTCCGCCGAGCGGGTCGCCGTCGACGAGCAGCGTGCGGTGTCCGGTTCGCGCGGCGGCGAGCGCGAGTCCGCAGGCGAGGGTGGAGGCGCCCGCGCCGCCGCGGCCGCCGACGACCCCGACGGTCAGTGCCTGGCGGCCCACCCCCTCGGCCGCGTCGGCGATGCGGTCGACCAGGACGCCCTCGGCGTCCGGCAGCCGCAGCACGCTCTCGGCGCCGATCTCGACGGCCAGCCGCCAGACCGCCGGGTCGTCCCGGTCGCGCCCGACGAGGACGGTCCCGGGGCGGCGCGCCGCGCCCCGGCAGCGGGCCGCGACGTCGTCGCCGACCAGCACGAGCGGTGGGTCGGTCCAGCTCGCCCGCCGCTCCGGCACCCGGTGGTGCACCTCGGGCTCGACGCCCGCGGCGGCGCACAGCCGGAGGAGGTCGTCGAGGAGCCCGAGGTCCTCGGTGACGATCAGCGGCCCCGTGCGGCGCGGTTCGTCGGGTCCGGCCGCCCCGCTCACGGCCGGACCCGGGACCTTCGCCGAACTCCTCGGCCCCCGGGCGCGATCCGCACCGCTGGGCCCCGCGGCCCGTGCCGTCCCGTCGGCCCCGGTGGTCCTGGATGCCTCCATGGCACACACCCCTCTCGTGATTCCTGTCGTCCGCGAACTTCGCGACAGGAATCACCGTGGGGCCTTGCTGAAAATCCTGGGGATCGTGCCGAAAAACTGTGGATATCCGGAGCCCTGTGAATATCTTCGTCACTCTCCGGGGGACTACCCCGGAACGCAGCCTGCCGGTTACGGTGAGTGACGAATCAAGGGTCCGGCAGCGCGCCGACCGAGGTGCGGCCGAGGGCCGGGAGGAAGGGAGCGGACGATGTCCCACAGCGCCGAAACGGCTCCGGACATGCGACGACCCCCGCCGGGGGGGAGAGCGGGGGTCGTCTCTCCGGCCGACTCGGGGGGGGAGGAGCCGGACCGGGTTAGCACGGTCGCGAACGATCCGTGACTTCCATGGTGTACCCGAGAGCCTTCTCAGGCAAACCCACGCGCCCCAGCGTACGCCGAATGGCGGGCACCTATGCTCAGGCTTGTGGAAAACCACTCCTTGCCGCGCACAGCCGCCTTCTTTGACCTGGACAAGACGGTCATTGCGAAGTCCTCGACGCTGACCTTCAGCAAGTCCTTCTACCGGGGCGGACTGATCAGCCGCCGTGCCGCCCTGCGGACGGCGTACATCCAGTTCGTCTTCCTGGCAGGTGGGGCCGATCACGACCAGATGGAGCGGATGCGCGAATATCTTTCCGCGCTCTGCAAAGGCTGGAACGTCGCCCAGGTGAAGGAGCTCGTCGCCGAGACCCTTCACGACCTGATCGACCCGATCATCTACGACGAGGCCGCCTCCCTCATCGAGGGTCACCACGCCGCCGGCCGCGACGTCGTGATCGTCTCGACCTCCGGCGCCGAGGTCGTCGAGCCGATCGGCGAGATGCTCGGCGCCGACCGGGTCGTCGCCACCCGGATGGTGGTCGGGGAGGACGGCTGCTTCACCGGCGAGGTGGAGTACTACGCCTACGGGCCGACGAAGGCGGATGCCGTCCGTGAGCTCGCCGCCTCGGAGGGGTACGACCTCTCCCGCTGCTACGCGTACAGCGATTCGGCCACCGACATCCCCATGCTGGAGGCCGTCGGCCACCCGTACGCGGTGAACCCGGACCGGGCGCTGCGCCGCGAGGCCGTGGCCCGGGAGTGGCCGGTCCTCGCCTTCGAGAAGCCGGTGCGGCTGAAGCAGCGGCTGCCGGAGTTCCGGATGCCGCCCCGTCCCACCCTGGTCGCCGCCGCGGCCGTGGGTGCGGCGGCCGTCGGGGCCGGACTCGTCTGGTACGCCGCCCGCCGTCGGCAGGCCGCTCTGACCCATCGGCTCGCGGATGACTTTGCCCGAATTTGAGCAATGAGCAGAGAAGTGGAGCCAGCACTTTCGCTTCTACCGCGACAGGAGTAGAAAGGAATCAGGCCCGCGAGACCGAGGACATCCGAGAGGATCACCTGTTGAGCATGAAGGCCCCACGGACCTAGCACAGAAACCGAGCACCCACGCGACGTCGACCCGTCGATTACGGGCCAGCCGCACCAGGCCACGGGCAAAGTTCCCGGCCTGATGGGCACATATTCGAGGACGCATGGTAACTGGGTAGACGTGCCAGCGGCGGTGCCAGAACTGGTGCCGCCGCAACCCTTTCCGGGCCCCCGCGGGGGCCCGGAATCGTTCTGTCCGGGCCGGATTCAGGCCGCGCCGCGCTGCAGCGCCTCGCACACGGCCGTCGACTCGCGGACACCCAGCTCGACCGAGCGGCCGCAGTGCGCGATCCAGCCGCCCACGCCCTCCGGCGTCCCCGACAGGTACCCCTCGAACGCGGCCAGGTACGCGGCCCGCCCCTGCTCCGCGTGGCCGACCTCCGCCGGGCAGATCGCCTTGGGGTCGAGACCGCTGCCGACCAGCACGATCCGCTCCGCCGCCCGCGCGACCAGGCCGTTGTGGGTGGTGAAGGGCCGCAGCGCGAGCAGCTCGCCGTGCACCACGGCGGCCGTCACGAGCGCGGGGGCCTCGCCGCCCGCGACGATCAGCTCCGCGAGGCCGTCGAGCCGGCCCGCGACCTCGGCGGGCGTCGGCAGCGGCGCCTCCACCAGCGGTTCGTCGACCGTCTCGCCGTCCAGCCGGGGCCGGCCCACGGACTCGCCGGGATCGCCCGCGGCGACCAGGTGGAGCCGGGCGAGGACCCGGAGCGGCGACTGGCGCCAGATGGAGAGCAGCTGCCCCGCCTCGGCGCCGAGGCGCAGCGCGGCACCGACCGTGCGGGCCTCGGCGTCGGAGCCGAAGTCGGTGCGGCGGCGGACCTCTTCGAGGGCCCAGTCGGCCCCGGACAGGGCGGCCGAGCCGCGGGCGCCGCGCAGGGCCGCCTCGGAGGAGATCTCGTTGCTCCGGCGGCGCATCACACGGTGGCCGTAGACCCGGTCGACGGCCTTGCGTACGGAGTCCACCGCGTCGGCGACGCCCGGCAGGGAGCCGAGGGCGGCCAAGGGGTCAGAGGCGTGCGTACTCATAAGTAGGGAGGCTACGCGCCCCGCGGGCCGACCCCACGATGGAGTGGTCTTCTTCACGCATCCCGACCACGCGGCGCGTTCATACCACTACCCTAGGTGAACATGAAGATCGCTTTCGTCGGGAAGGGCGGCAGCGGCAAGACCACGCTGTCCTCGCTCTTCATCCGCCACCTCGCCGCCAACGAAGCCCCGGTCGTCGCCGTCGACGCCGACATCAACCAGCACCTCGGCGCCGCGCTGGGCCTGCCCGACGCGGAGGCCGCGGCGCTGCCCGCGATGGGCGCGCACCTGCCGCTCATCAAGGAGTACCTGCGGGGCAGCAACCCGCGGATCGTCTCCGCCGACACGATGATCAAGACGACTCCGCCCGGGGACGGTTCGCGGCTGCTGCGGGTCCGCGAGGAGAACCCGGTGTACGAGGCCTGTGCGCGGACGGTCCGGCTGGACGACGGCGACATCCGGCTGATGGCGACGGGCCCGTTCACCGAGTCGGACCTCGGGGTCTCCTGCTACCACTCGAAGGTCGGCGCGGTGGAGCTGTGCCTCAACCACCTGGTCGACGGCCCGGACGAGTACGTGGTCGTCGACATGACCGCGGGCTCCGACTCCTTCGCCTCGGGCCTCTTCACCCGCTTCGACATGACGTTCCTGGTCGCCGAGCCGACCCGCAAGGGCGTGTCGGTCTACCGCCAGTACAAGGAGTACGCGCGGGACTTCGGCGTCGCGCTCAAGGTCGTCGGCAACAAGGTGCAGGGCCAGGACGACCTCGACTTCCTGCGCGCGGAGGTCGGCGAGGACCTGCTCGTGACGGTGGGCCACTCGGACTGGGTCCGCGCGATGGAGAAGGGCCGCCCGCCGCGCTTCGACCTCCTGGAGGCCGAGAACCGGATGTCCCTCCAGGCCCTCCAGGACGCGGCGGACGACTCGTACACCGCCCGCGACTGGGAGCGCTACACGCGCCAGATGGTCCACTTCCACCTCCGCAACGCGGAGAGCTGGGGCAACGCCAAGACCGGGGCCGACCTGGCCGCGCAGGTCGACCCCGATTTCGTCCTGACCGAGAGCCTCAGCGCCGTTCAGCCGGCTTAGCGGCGCCGGCGGCCCCCGACGGGGCCGGTGGGGTCGCCGGCTGGGGGGCGAGGAAGGCCTTCCAGCCGGCCGGCGGGGCCTGGCCGACCTTCAGGGTGCGCATCTTGGCGATGACGTCGGGGTCCTGGGCGTCGAGCCAGTCCGCGAGCTGGCGGAAGGACACGCACTTGACGTCCTTCTGCACGCAGACCGTCGCGATGGTCTCCTCGATGGCCCGCATGTACGTGCCGCCGTTCCAGGACTCGAAGTGGTTGCCGATGATGAGCGGCGCGCGGTTGCCCTGGTAGGAGCGCTGGAAGGCCTGCACAAGGCCGTCCCTCATCTGGTTGCCCCAGTACTCCCGCTGGGACGGGTCGCCCTGCGTGGTGCCCGGGGACTGGTTGACGAGGAAGTTGTAGTCCATGGACAGGGTCTGGAAGGCGCGGCCCGGGACCGGGACGAGCTGCAGCGACAGGTCCCAGAGGCCCAGGTCCTTCTTGGGCCAGATCTGGTCGTTGACGCCGCTGGTGTCGTAGCGGAAGCCCAGCTCGGCCGCCGCGCGGACGAAGTTCTTCCGGCCTTCGAGGCAGGGGGTGCGGGCGCCGACGAGCTCCTTGTCGTAGTCGAACGGCAGCGGCTGCTCGGTGCGCAGCCCCGAGTTGGTCTTCCAGTTCTTGACGAAGGACTTGGCCTGCTTGATCTCGCTCTTCCACTCGTCGACGGACCAGGTCCCGACGCCGCCGTCGGCCCCGCAGAAGTGCCCGTTGAAGTGGGTGCCGATCTCGTTGCCCTCCTGCCACGCCCCGCGGAGTTCGCGGACGGTGGCGCGGATGCCCTCGGTGTCGTTGAAGCCGATGTCGGAGCGCCCGGGGCTGTGCTGCGGCGGGTCGTAGAGGGCCTTCTTCTCCTCGGGCAGCAGGTACACGCCGCTGAGGAAGTACGTCATGGTGGCGTCGTACTTCTTGCCGACCGCGCGGAAGTGGGAGAAGAGCTTCTGGCTGTCCTCGCCGGCGCCGTCCCAGGAGAAGACGACGAACTGCGGCGGGGTCTCGCCCGGCTTGAGCCGCTGCCAGACGGGCTGGCGGGGCTGGGCGCCGGTGTAGGCGGTGGAGCCGTCACCGATCAGGCGGACCGCGTTCGGGGCGGCGGCGGGGCCCTTCTTGGCGCCCGCGCCGCCCGGCGTGCTCTTCGTGGCGGTTCCGTCGGAGCCCGAGCAGCCGGCGAGGCCGGTGATCAGGGCGACGGCGAGGGCACCGGCGGCGAGCGCCTTCCTCTGGGCAGTGGTCCTTCTCCCGGCGGCTGTCATCCGCCCACCTCTCCTCGGTTCCGTACGAGCGGCGTCAACGTCGCACCGAGGCGGCCGGAAAGATGAAACGACAAGCGGCAATACGTTCGTCCTTCACCGGAACCGGTGAATCATTGCCCTGTTTGCCCCGAAAATAATGCCGGAGACTTTACTCTCCATTACGATCCATTTACCGAGCGTTGGTCCTCGTCTCGGCGGGGACCCCGCCTTGCCACGCTTTGCATCCCGCCGCTGCATGCCGTGACCCACGGCCGCGAGCCCCCACGTTCGTCCCGCACGAACCGCGACCGCGCTGCCCCGGAGGAGACGGGAATGACCCTCTGCACCCCCGACCGCACCACCAACCGACCCCGCGTCCAGCGGCCCCACAGCCCGCCGGAGCGGCCCCGCCGCTTCCGGATCGCGGGGGCCGATCTGTCCGCCTCCGTCGCCGTCTTCCTGATCGCCCTGCCCCTCTCGCTCGGCATCGCGCTCGCCACCGGAGCGCCGCTCCAGTCCGGCCTGGTCGCCGCCGCCGTCGGCGGCCTCGTGGCCGGCCGGTTCGGCGGCTCCCCGCTCCAGGTGAGCGGCCCCGCCGCCGGCCTCACCGTGGTGACCGCCGAGCTCATCCAGCTGTACGGCTGGCGCACCACCTGCGCCATCACCGTCCTCGCCGGACTCGCCCAACTCGGCCTTTCCGCCCTGCGCGTGGCCCGCTCGGCGCTCGCCGTATCGCCCGCGATCGTGCACGGCATGCTGGCCGGCATCGGCGTCACCATCGCCCTCGCCCAGCTCCACATCGTGCTCGGCGGCACCCCGCAGAGCTCCGCCGTCGACAACGTCATGGGACTGCCGAGCCAGTTGGCGCGCATCGACCCGGCCGCGCTCGGCATCAGCGCCCTCACCGTGGTCGGCCTGCTCGGCTGGCCCCGGCTGCCGGGCCGCGCCGGGCAGCTCGCCCGTAAGGTCCCGGCCGCGCTCGTCGCGGTGACCGGGGCGACGGCGGTGGCGGCCGTCGCCGGGCTCGCCGTCCCCCGGGTCGACCTGCCGTCCTGGAGCAGCCACGCCCTGCCCGGCCTGCCCGAGGGTCCGGTGCTCGGCATCGCGGCCGGAGTGCTGACGATCACCCTGGTCACCAGCGTGCAGTCGCTGCTCTCCGCCGTCGCGGTCGACAAGCTGGTCGCCGCCCGCGCCGACGGTGGCAGGGGCGTCCCCCGCTCCCGCCTCGACCGCGAGCTCGCCGGTCAGGGCGCGGCCAACCTGGTCTCGGGTGCGCTCGGCGGCCTCCCGGTCGCGGGAGTCGCGGTCCGCAGTGTCGCCAACGTGTCGGCGGGTGCGGTGAGCCGGGCCTCCACGATGCTGCACGGTCTGTGGATCGTGCTCGCGGCCCTGCTGCTCGTGCCCGTGCTCGACCTGATCCCGCTGCCCGCGCTCGCCGCCCTGGTGATGGTGGTCGGCATCCAGATGGTCAGCATCACCCGCATCCGTACCGTCACCAGACACCGCGAGGTCGTCGTCTACGCGGTGACCCTGACGGGTGTCGTCCTCATCGGCATCCTGGAGGGGGTCGCCCTCGGGATCGCCGTGGCCATCGCGGTCGCCCTGCACCGGCTGACCCGCACCCGGATCACCCGCGAAGAGCGGGACGGGCGCCAGCTGCTGCACGTGCGGGGGCAGTTGACCTTCCTCGCCGTTCCCCGGCTGAGCCGGGCCCTGCATCAACTCCCCCACGGCTCCGACGTGGTGGTCGAGCTGGACGGATCTTTCATGGACCACGCCGCTTACGAGACGCTGAGCGACTGGACCGCCGGGCACCTGGCCAACGGCGGTACGGTCGAGACGACCGGCCCCTCGGGCGTCCGGATCGCCGAGCCCACGCCGACGGCCCCCTCGGCCGCCGCGCACGGCTGCTGCCGCCCCTGGACGCCCTGGCACAACCACCAGTGCGGCGAGCAGCCCGCGAGCCCGCCCGACGCGGAGACCGACGAGACCGGGGAGACCCCGCCCACGACGGGGCTGAAACTGGCCAGCGGCATCGGCAAGTTCCAGCGGAACACGGCCCCGCTGGTACGGGACGAGCTGGCGCGGCTCGCCCGGGAGGGCCAGCGGCCCTCGCAGCTCTTCCTGACCTGCGCCGACTCCCGGCTGGTCACCAGCATGATCACGTCGAGCGGCCCCGGTGACCTGTTCACCGTCCGCAATGTCGGCAACCTCGTCCCGCTCCCCGGCGAGGAGAGCGGTGACGACTCGGTGGCGGCGGCGATCGAGTACGCGGTGGAGGTGCTGCGGGTCGAGTCGATCACCGTCTGCGGCCATTCCGGCTGCGGCGCGATGCAGGCCCTGCTCAACGGCCGCCCGGACGACCCGCCGAGCCCGCTCCGCCGCTGGCTGCGGCACGGCACGCCCAGCCTGGAGCGGATGGCGAGCCGGAGACACGCCTGGGCCCGGATCTCCGGGCGGCTGCCGGCCGACGCGGTCGAGCAGCTCTGTCTGACCAACGTGGTCCAGCAGTTGGAGCACCTGCGGGCGTACGAGTCGGTGGCGCGGCGGCTCGCCGAGGGCACGCTCACGCTGCACGGCATGTACTTCCATGTGGGCGAGGCGCAGGCGTACCTCCTCTCCGGGACGGACGAGGTGCACTCGTACGACGACGTCTTCACCCAGGTCATGCCGACGGAGCCGCTGGAGACGGCCCGCGCGTCCTAGGACAGCGGGGCGGTCCGCCGCAGGGCGGACGGGCCCGCGCGTCCTGAACCTTCCCTTCCCTCCGTCCGTGAGACTGTGTGGCCCCTTCTCCCCCCGCTCGGGAGGAAGGGGCCACCCCACGTCAGACGACTCACAGGTCTAAACCAGTTGCCTGGAGGCTCTTGTCACCCGGGCCTCCGACTGATGAGCTATGACGCGGGACACATACGCACAGAGGACGCCCTGGGAAAGGGAGATGTCGTGAGCAACGAAAGCCTGGCCAATCTGCTTCGGGAAGAGCGTCGATTTTCGCCGCCCGCCGAGCTGGCCGCGCACGCCAACGTGACGGCGGAGGCGTACGAGCAGGCCAAGGCGGACAGGCTGGGCTTCTGGGCCGAGCAGGCCAAGCGCCTGACCTGGGCCACCGAGCCGACCGAGACCCTCGACTGGTCGAACCCGCCGTTCGCCAAGTGGTTCGCGGACGGCGAGCTGAACGTGGCGTACAACTGCGTCGACCGGCACGTCGAGGCCGGCCACGGCGACCGGGTCGCCATCCACTTCGAGGGCGAGCCGGGCGACAGCCGGGCGATCACCTACGCCGAGCTCAAGGACGAGGTCTCCAAGGCGGCCAACGCCCTGACCGAGCTGGGCGTCCGCAAGGGCGACCGCGTCGCCGTCTACCTGCCGATGATCCCCGAGGCGGCCATCACGATGCTGGCCTGCGCCCGCGTCGGCGCCGCCCACTCGGTGGTCTTCGGCGGCTTCTCGGCGGACGCCGTGGCCTCCCGCATCCAGGACGCCGACGCCAAGCTGGTCGTCACCGCCGACGGCGGCTACCGCCGGGGCAAGCCGAGCGCGCTGAAGCCGGCCATCGACGAGGCCGTCGCCAAGTGCCCGCAGGTCGAGCACGTGCTGGTGGTCCGCCGTACGGGCCAGGAGACCGCGTTCACCGAGGGCCGTGACGTGTGGTGGGACGACATCGTCACCCGCCAGTCGGCGGAGCACACCCCGGAGGCCTTCGAGGCGGAGCACCCGCTCTTCATCCTCTACACCTCCGGCACCACGGGTAAGCCGAAGGGCATCCTGCACACCTCCGGCGGCTACCTCACCCAGGCCGCGTACACCCACCACGCCGTCTTCGACCTCAAGCCGGAGACCGACGTCTACTGGTGCACCGCCGACATCGGCTGGGTCACCGGGCACTCGTACATCGTCTACGGCCCGCTGGCCAACGGCGCGACGCAGGTCATGTACGAGGGCACGCCGGACACCCCGCACCAGGGGCGGTTCTGGGAGATCGTGCAGAAGTACGGCGTCACGATCCTCTACACGGCGCCCACCGCGATCCGGACGTTCATGAAGTGGGGCGACGACATCCCCGCCAAGTTCGACCTGTCGAGCCTCCGGGTGCTCGGTTCGGTCGGCGAGCCGATCAACCCCGAGGCATGGGTCTGGTACCGCGAGCACATCGGCGCGGGCAAGACGCCGATCGTGGACACCTGGTGGCAGACCGAGACCGGCGCGATGATGATCTCGCCGCTGCCGGGCGTCACCGAGACCAAGCCGGGCTCCGCGCAGCGTCCGCTGCCCGGCATCGCGGCGACCGTCGTCGACGACGAGGCCAACGAGGTGCCGAACGGCGGCGGTGGCTACCTGGTCCTCACCGAGCCGTGGCCGTCGATGCTCCGCACCATCTGGGGCGACGACCAGCGCTACATCGACACCTACTGGTCCCGCTTCGAGGGCAAGTACTTCGCCGGTGACGGCGCGAAGAAGGACGACGACGGCGACATCTGGCTGCTCGGCCGGGTCGACGACGTCATGCTCGTCTCGGGTCACAACATCTCGACCACCGAGGTCGAGTCGGCCCTCGTCTCGCACCCGTCCGTCGCCGAGGCGGCCGTCGTCGGCGCCGCCGACGAGACGACCGGTCAGGCCATCGTCGCCTTCGTGATCCTGCGGGGTTCGGCGAGCCAGGACGAGAGCCTGGTCGCCGAGCTGCGCAACCACGTCGGCGCGACCCTCGGTCCGATCGCCAAGCCGAAGCGGATCCTGCCGGTGGCGGAGCTGCCGAAGACCCGCTCGGGCAAGATCATGCGCCGTCTGCTGCGGGACGTGGCGGAGAACCGTGAGCTGGGTGACGTCACCACCCTGACCGACTCCTCGGTCATGTCGCTCATCCAGACCCAGCTGCCGGCCGCCTCCAGCGAGGACTGAGCCCCCGCCCCAGCCGCCGACGCGGGCACGGCCACAGCCGCAGCCCGGTGTCACCGCGACACGGACGCCCGCCCCGAGCCACTCGGGGCGGGCGTTTCGCTTGCCCCACCCCGAGGGGACGAACGGGGCAATTCTCCCTAAAGTGAGTCTCGCCGGACACCACGCGCGCTCGTTAGGTAAAGTAAAGAACGCGTCAACGACGCGGTAAGAAACCTAGGTGCGCCGGGAAGTCTGGTCGGCATGTGCTTCGCCCTGCCCACCGACCGGAGGTTTCCCCCGTGTCCCCGCCCGCACCGACCGACCGCAAGTTCCTCGGCCGTCTCTCCCTGCCCGAGCGGCGCTACCTCACCGACGCCCTCCGCACCGAGACCGTCGGCGGCGTCCTGCTCCTCGCCGCCGCCGTCGCCGCCCTCATCTGGGCCAACACCCCGATCAGCGACAGCTACGAATCGGTCAGCGACTTCCACATAGGCCCCGCCGCCCTCGGCCTCGACCTGTCGATCCAGCACTGGGCCGCCGACGGCCTCCTCGCGGTCTTCTTCTTCGTCGCCGGCATCGAGCTCAAGCGCGAGCTCGTCGCGGGCGAGCTGCGCGACCCCAAGGCCGCCGCGCTGCCCGTGATCGCCGCGATCTGCGGCATGGCCGTACCCGCCCTCGTCTACACCCTGGTCAACGTCCTCGGCGACGGCTCGACGGACGGCTGGGCCGTCCCCACCGCCACCGACATCGCCTTCGCGCTCGCCGTCCTCGCCGTCATCGGCACGTCACTGCCCTCCGCGCTGCGCGCCTTCCTGCTCACCCTCGCCGTCGTCGACGACCTCTTCGCGATCCTGATCATCGCGATCTTCTTCACCAGCGACCTGAACTTCGCCGCCCTCGGCGGGGCCGTCGCCGGACTCGTCCTCTTCTGGCTGCTGCTCCGCAAGGGCGTCCGCGGCTGGTACGTGTACGTCCCGCTGGCCCTGGTCATCTGGGCCCTCATGTACAACAGCGGCGTCCACGCCACCATCGCCGGTGTCGCCATGGGCCTGATGCTCCGCTGCACCACCCGCGAAGGCGAGCGGCACTCCCCCGGCGAGCACATCGAGCACCTCGTCCGCCCGCTCTCGGCCGGCCTCGCCGTCCCGCTGTTCGCGCTGTTCTCGGCCGGGGTGAGCGTCTCCGGCGGCGCGCTCCGCGACGTCTTCACCGAGCCCGTCACCCTCGGCGTCGTCCTGGGCCTCGTCGTCGGCAAGGCGCTCGGCATCTTCGGCGGCACCTGGCTCGCCGCCCGCTTCACCAAGGCGGAGCTCAACCCGGACCTGGCCTGGCCGGACGTGTTCGCCGTCGCCTCGCTCGCCGGGATCGGCTTCACCGTCTCGCTGCTCATCGGCGAACTGGCCTTCGCGGGCGACGAGGCCCTCACGGACGAGGTGAAGGCCTCGGTGCTCATGGGCTCGCTCATCGCGGCCGTCCTCGCCTCCGTCCTGCTGAAGCTCCGGGTCCGCAAGTACCAGGCGCTGGTCTCCGACGAGGAGCGCGACGACGACCAGGACGGCATCCCGGACATCTACGAGGAGGACAACCCGGCGTACCACCTGCGGATGGCCGAGATCTACGAGCGGAAGGCCGCCGAACACCGGGAGCGCGCCCAACTGGCGGGGGCACCGCGCGACGGGGCCGACCGTCCGGCATGATCTGAGTCGGACCGCGTAGAAGAGAACTCGGACCGCAGAAGAGAAGAGGGAGCAGCGATGAGCGACCCGTTCGACGGCACCGAGCGCAGCCTCGGCCAGCTGGTCGCCTCGGCGACCGCCGAGATGTCCGCGCTGGTGCACGATGAGATCGCCCTGGCCAAGGCCGAACTGCGACAGGACGTCAAGCGCGGCGCGCTCGGCAGCATCATGGGCATCGGTGCCCTCGTGGTGCTGCTGTTCTCGCTGCCGATGCTGAGCTTCGCACTCGCGTACGCCATCAACACCTGGACCGGCGGGCACAACGGCAACGGCGGCTGGAACCTCGTCTGGTGCTTCCTGCTGTCCTTCGCCTTCAACGTGCTGCTCGCGGGCCTCCTGGGGGCCATCGCGGTCGCCAAGTTCAAGAAGGTCAAGCCGCCGGAGAAGTCCATCGCCTCCGCCAAGCAGACCGCGGCGATCATGCAGAACGCGAAGCCGCACCCCCGTCCGGAGCAGCGCCCGGCGCTGGAGAAGGCCGCCGCTGTGGCACGCTCATCGGTATGACCCTCCCCGAGAGCAGCAACGGCGGGCCCGTCCGGCTCGACGGGCCGTGGACCCATCGCGACGTGGCGGCCAACGGCGCCCGCTTCCACATCGCCGAGATGGGCGACGGCCCGCTCGTGCTGCTCCTGCACGGCTTCCCGCAGTTCTGGTGGACCTGGCGCCATCAGCTGCCGGTCCTCGCCGAGGCCGGGTTCCGGGCCGTCGCGATGGACCTGCGCGGGGTCGGCGGCAGCGACCGCACGCCGCGGGGTTACGACCCCGCCAACCTGGCCCTCGACGTCACCGGCGTGATCCGCTCCCTGGGCGAGCCCGACGCGGCGCTCGTCGGACACGACCTGGGCGGCTACCTCGCCTGGACGGCGGCCGTGATGCGGCCCAAGCTGGTCCGCCGGCTGGTGGTCTCCTCGATGCCGCACCCGCGCCGCTGGCGCTCGGCGATGCTCTCCGACTTCGCCCAGTCGCGGGCCGGCTCGCACATCTGGGGTTTCCAGCGGCCGTGGCTGCCGGAGCGTCAGCTCGTCGCGGACGAGGCGGCGCTGGTGGGCGAGTTGATCGAGGACTGGTCGGGGCCCCGGCCGGCCTCGGAGGACGCGGCGATCGACGTGTACCGCCGGGCGATGCTGGTTCCGTCGACGGCGCACTGCTCGATCGAGCCGTACCGCTGGATGGTCCGCTCCCTGGCCCGCCCGGACGGCATCCAGTTCAACCGGCGCATGAAGCGGCCGGTGCGGGTTCCGACGCTCCATCTGCACGGCTCCCTCGACCCGGTGATGCGGACCCGGAGCGCGGCGGGCTCGGGCCAGTACGTGGAGGCGCCGTACCGCTGGCGGCTCTTCGACGGTCTGGGCCACTTCCCGCACGAGGAGGACCCGGTGGCCTTCTCCACGGAGCTCGTCAACTGGCTGAAGGACCCCGAGCCCGACCGCTGACGGTCCGGTCCGACCGCCCCGGGCGCTCGGTCCCGGCGGCCCGGGCCCTCGGTCCCGGCCGCTGACGGTCCCTCTGCCCGCACCGGGGCGTACAGACTTCCTTCGAACGGCCATGTGCCCCGCGCATACTCCGATTGGCGGGCCCCCGGGCGGTTACCGACCTTGGGGCCCGGGCAGACGTCGAGGTATGGGCTGGACGCACGACTACGGTGACACGACCGCACGCAACCGACGCTCGGCCGCCGGGCAGCGCTCCCCCGAGGGGGCGGGACCGCCGGACCAGAGCGCCGCGCACGGCGGGCAGGAGGTGGGGATCTCGCGCATCCTCCGCCGCCGGGCCCGCTGGGTGTCGGCCCGGCTCAGGCACCCCCGCGACACCCCCTAGGGGGCCTCGGGGGGGCTACAGGGCGCAGCCCTGGGTGTCGACCTGCTGGGCGGCGGTCCGGCCGAGCTCGATGTCCTCGCGGATCTCGTCGACCGTCAGGGCGTAGCCGGTGTTCGCGTCGTCGAGGGAGCGGGCGAAGATCACGCCGTACACCTCGCCGTCCTCGGTGAGGAGCGGGCCGCCGGAGTTGCCCTGGCGGACCGTCGTGTACAGCGAGTACACGTCCCTGCGCACCTCGCCCCGGCGGTAGATGTCGGGCCCGTCCGCGTTGATCCGGCCGCGCACGCGCGCCGAGCGCACGTCGTACGAACCGTTCTCCGGGAATCCGGCGACGATCGCGTCGTCCCCGCTGCGGGCGTCGTCGTCGGTGAAGTTCAGCGGCGTGGCCTTGAGGTCCGGCACGTCCAGGACGGCGATGTCGCGCCGCCAGTCGTAGAGGACGACCTTGGCGTCGTAGAGCCTGCCTTCGCCGCCGATCTGGACGGTCGGCTCGTCGACGCCGCCGACGACATGGGCGTTGGTCATGATCCGGCGGTCGGCGAAGACGAAGCCGGTGCCTTCGAGGACCTTGCCGCAGCTCTGCGCGGTGCCGACGACCTTCACGATGGAGCGCTGGGCGCGGGCGACGACCGGGCTGTCGGCGAGCGCGGGGTCGGGCGGCATGACCGGGGTGATCGGCTCGTCGGTGAAGGGGCTGAAGACCGGCGGGAAGCCGCTGCGGGCCAGGATGGACCGGAAGTTGTCGAACCAGCCGGACGCCTGATCGGGCATCACCTGCTCGACTCCGAGGAGGACCTTGGAGTTGCGCACCTGCTTGCCGACGGTGGGTATCGAGGTGTTGGCCAGGAAGGACCCGATCAGCCAGGCCACGAGCAGCATCGCCACGACGTTCACCAGGGCGCCGCCGGTGGCGTCGAGGGCGCGGGCGGGCGACCAGGTGATGTGCCGGCTGAGTTTGTTGCCGAGGTGGGTGGTGAGGGCCTGGCCGACCGAGGCGCTGACGATGACCACCATCACGAACACGACCGTCGCCGTGGTCGAGACGTCGCTGTTGTCGGTCAGCGCGTTCCAGAGGATCGGCAGCAGCAGCACGGCGGCCAGACCGCCGCCGAGGAAGCCGATCACGGAGAGGATGCCGACCACGAATCCCTGGCGGTAACCGATGACCGCGAACCACACGGCGGCGAGCAGCAACAGGATGTCGAGCACGTTCACCGTCAATTGCCTCGCAGATTCGTTTCCGGTCGCCGGGATCAGCCTGTTCGCCGGGGGTCAGCCTTCGTTCGCCGGGGATCAGCCTGTCATGAGCGCCAGTCGAGCGGGACCTTCTTGGACCGGTCCCAGGGTCGCTCCCAGCCGGAGTAGTGCAGCAGCCGGTCGATCACTCCGGCGGTAAAACCCCAGACCAGCGCGGACTCGACCAGGAAGGCCGGGCCCTCGTGGCCGCTCGGGTGGACGGTGGTCGCGCGGTGCGCGGGATCCGTGAGATCCGCCACGGGGACGGTGAAGACCCGGGCGGTCTCGCCGGGGTCGACGACCCCGACGGGGCTCGGCGTACGCCACCAGCCGAGGACCGGGGTGACGACGAAGCGGCTGACCGGGATGTACAGCTGGGGCAGCACCCCGAAGAGCTGGACGCCGGCCGGGTCGAGGCCGGTCTCCTCCCGGGCCTCGCGGAGGGCGGCGCGCAGCAGCCCGCCGTCGGCCGGGTCGCCGTCCTCGGGGTCGAGGGCGCCGCCGGGGAAGGAGGGCTGCCCGGCGTGCGAGCGCAGGCTGCCGGCGCGCTCCATGAGCAGCAGCTCGGGGCCGCGCTCCCCCTCGCCGAAGAGGACGAGCACGGCGGACTGGCGTCCGGCGCCGCTGGTGGGCGGCAGGAAGCTGCTCAGCTGCTCGGGCCGGACCGTGCGGGCGGCCCGGTCGACGGGGCCGAGCCAGTCCGGCAGGCCGTCCCTGCTGAGCAGCCCGGCGGTGCCGGGTCCGTGGATCTCTTCGTCAGTGCGCGTCATAGGCACCCCCGGGTTTCACAACGCGATCGATGGACGGGTTCGTTCCCGCCGGAGCGCCTGCGGCGTCCCGGCGGGGTTCCAGGCGGGCTTCGGGCCTGGGTCTCGGGTGAGCTTCGGGCCTCGGTCTCGGGCGGGCTTCAGGCCTCGCTCGCGCCCAGCGGGGGCGCGGGGCGGCCCGGGTAGTCGGGCGGCGGGTTGAGCCGCTGGCCGGGGAAGCCGCCCTTCTCGTACTTGAGCAGCTTCTTCGCCTTCTCGGGGTCGGTCTCGCCCTCCCCGTACGCGGGGCAGAGGTGGGCGATGGGGCAGGCGCCGCACGCCGGCTTGCGGGCGTGGCAGATGCGGCGGCCGTGGAAGATGACCCGGTGCGAGAGCATCGTCCACTCGCTCTTCGGGAAGATCGTGGCGACCTCGGCCTCGATCTTCACGGGGTCGTCGGACTCGGTCCACTTCCAGCGCCGGGCGAGGCGCATGAAGTGGGTGTCGACGGTGATCCCGGGGACTCCGAAGGCGTTGCCGAGGACGACGAAGGCGGTCTTGCGGCCGACTCCGGGGAGCTTGACGAGGTCGTCGAGGCGGCCGGGGACCTCGCCGTCGAAGTCGTCCCTGAGGGCGGTGGCGAGGCCCATGATCGACTTGGTCTTGGCGCGGAAGAAGCCGGTGGGGCGGATGAGCTCCTCGACCTCTTCGGGCACGGCGGCGGCAAGGTCCTCGGGCGTGGGGTACTTCGCGAAGAGGGCCGGGGTGGTCTGGTTGACCCGCAGGTCGGTGGTCTGCGCGGAGAGGACCGTGGCGACGAGCAGCTCGAAGGGGTTGCGGAAGTCGAGCTCCGGATGGGCGTACGGGTAGACCTCGGCGAGCTCGCGGTTGATCTTGCGCGCCCGCCGGACCATCCCGAGCCGCGACTCGGGCTTGGCGGGCTTCACCGACTTCGTCGGCTTCGCGGGCTCGGTCCGCTTCCGATTTGCGGCTTTCGCCTGTTTCGACACGCCGTGTTCGCCCACGGCGGAATTACCTTCGCCCGACACTCTTTCAGCCCCCTTGGCCTGCGCTCTCACCGGCGAGTTGGACACCCGGCCAGCCTAGGGGCCCCCGCCGACATCCGCCCCGGGCGTGGCCGATCAGCGCCCAATCGGGCCCCTGACGTACGGACGGGCGGCTCGGTGCGTCAAACTTGTTGTGATTGATCGCACTGTTTTGTACGTCCGGCATCATGGGACCCAGGTCCCTGAGCAGGTCGACAGTATGGAGAGAACTCGTGGACGACGTTCTGCGGCGCGCCCCGCTCTTCGCGGCGCTCGATGACGAGCAGGCTGCCGAGCTGCGCGCCTCGATGAGTGAGGCGACGCTCGCCCGTGGCGACGCGCTCTTCCACGAGGGCGACCCCGGCGACCGCCTGTACGTGGTCACCGAGGGCAAGGTGAAGCTGCACCGCACCTCCCCCGACGGCCGCGAGAACATGCTGGCCGTCCTCGGCCCCGGCGAGCTGATCGGCGAGCTGTCGCTCTTCGACCCGGGCCCGCGCACCGCGACCGCGACCGCGCTGACCGAGGTCAAGCTGCTCGGCCTCGGCCACGGCGACCTCCAGCCCTGGCTGAACGCCCGCCCGGAGGTGGCCACCGCGCTGCTTCGCGCCGTCGCCCGCCGTCTGCGCAAGACCAACGACCAGATGTCCGACCTGGTCTTCTCCGACGTTCCGGGCCGTGTCGCCCGCGCGCTCCTCGACCTGTCGCGCCGCTTCGGCGTGCAGTCGGAGGAGGGCATCCACGTCGTCCACGACCTCACCCAGGAGGAGCTGGCCCAGCTGGTCGGCGCCTCCCGCGAGACGGTCAACAAGGCGCTCGCCGACTTCGCCCAGCGCGGCTGGCTGCGCCTGGAGGCCCGCGCGGTGATCCTGCTGGACGTGGAGCGCCTCGCGAAGCGCTCGCGCTAGGCACACGCTCCGCCCGCACGCGAGAAGGCCGCCCAGGTCTCCGTACGCACGCGAGAAGGCCGCCCAGGTCCAGTCGGACCGGGGCGGCCTTCGCCGTACGGGCGCCGGGTCAGCGCTTGGAGCCGTCCACGATCACCGGTGCGGAGGAACCGTTCCCGCAGGGCACGGCGTAGACCGCGTTCTTCGCCGCCGCCTCCTTGAAGGCGTCGATGCACTGGTTCATCAGGACCTTGTCGGTCAGCGACTCGTTGAGGATCTTGTTGGCGCGGGCGATGCCCTCCGCCTCGATCCGGCGCCGGTCGGCCTCGGCCTTGGCGGTACGGGCGGCCTCGGTGGCCCGCTCGGTGGCCTGCTGCTGCTGGATCTTGCGGTCGATCTGGCCCTGGAGGGCGTCCGAGGGCTTCACGTTGCGCAGGTTGACCGTGGTCACGTCGATGCCGCGCGGGGCCAGCCGCTCCTTGATCAGGGTGCCGATCTCGGCGTTGATCTTCTCGCGGTCCGAGGCGTAGCCCTGCTCGCTGGTGTAGCGGGCGAAGACGTTACGGACGATCTCGCGGCTGTCGGGGTAGACGAGCCGCTGCTGGACGGTGTCCTCGCTGCCCGCGAGCTTGTAGAGCTCCACGGCCTTGGTCGGGACGACGGCCCACTTCACCGTCACCTCGACGTACATGACACCGCCCTGCGAGGAGCGGACCTCGACCACGTCCTTGTCGGAGAGGTTGAGGTCGACGGGGCGGGTGGAGAAGGTGGTGACGTCGGTGAACGGCGACTTCACGTGCATGCCCGAGGTCATGGGCGAGCCGACCTTGCCGAACGCGACCGGTACGCCGACCTCGTACGCGCTGATCACGTACGTCATGCTCACGATCAACGAGAACAGGCCGGCCAGGACCGCGCCGAGGGCGCCGAACTTCAGCCCCTTGGAGTCGTTGGCGCGACCGACGAAGTAGAGCACCACTGCGGCTATGACCAGCAGGATGGCGATGACGAACACGGGCGTTCCCCCCGAAAGCTAGGCCAGAAGTAAGCGGAGCGTAAAACACAGGTCAAGTGCTCCGCTGGGCCGGGGTCGGCCTCGGGACAGGATCGTGACGTCAGCCGAACCACGGCCCCCTCCGGCCCCCGAGGCCCCAGGGCCCGGGGGGCCAGCCCCAGCCCCGGGCCGCCTACACCAGGCCCCGCTCCCTCAGGTACTCCAGCTGCGCCCTCACGGACAGCTCGGCGGCCGGCCACAGCGAGCGGTCCACGTCCGCGTACACATGGGCGACGACCTCCGCGGCCGTCCGGTGGCCGTTCTCGACCGCCGTCTCGACCTGGGCGAGCCGGCTCGCCCGGTGCGCCAGATAGAACTCCACGGCCCCCTGCGCGTCCTCCAGGACCGGCCCGTGCCCCGGCAGCACCGTGTGCACCCCGTCGTCGACCGTCAGCGAGCGCAGCCGCCGCAGCGAGTCCAGGTAGTCGCCGAGGCGCCCGTCCGGATGGGCGACCATCGTCGTCCCGCGCCCCAGGATCGTGTCCCCGGTCAGCACCGCGCGGTCGGCCGGCAGGTGGAAGGAGAGCGAGTCCGAGGTGTGGCCGGGCGTCGGGACCACCCGCAGCTCCAGACCGCCGACCGTCACCACGTCCCCCGCGCCGAGCCCCTCGTCGCCCAGCCGCAGCGCCGGATCCAGGGCCCGTACGGCCGTCCCGGTCAGCTCCGCGAAACGGGCGGCGCCCTCCGCGTGGTCCGGGTGGCCGTGGGTGAGCAGGGTGAGCGCGACCCGCTTGCCGAGCTTCGCGGCGGTGTCGATCACGTGCCGCAGATGCCCCTCGTCGAGCGGGCCCGGGTCGACGGCGACGGCCAGCTCGGAGCCGGGCTCGGAGAGGAGCCAGGTGTTGGTGCCGTCGAGGGTCATCGCGGACGGGTTGGGCGCGAGGACGTTCACCGCGCGGTCGGTCGCGGGCCCCGAGACCACGAGTCCGCGCGGCTGCCCGGGCAGAGCGGCGGCGTCGCTCATCGGGCGCCTCCCATCGGAATGATCTTGGTGAACTCCTCGTGGCCCGGCCAGCTCAGGACCAGCTCGTCGCCGTCGAGACGCGCCCGCGCGAGGACGGGCGTCATGTCCTGCTCCCGCGCCCCCGCGAGCGCCTCGGCGGCCGTGCCGTACCCCTCCAGGGTCCGCAGGGTCGAGATCGTCGGCGGCATCATCGTCAGCTCCCCCCGGTCGTAGCCGGCGGCGGCTTCCGCCGGGCGGATCCACACCGTGCGGTCGGCCTCCGTCGAGGCGTTCCGGGTGCGCTGACCGGCCGGCAGCGCGGCCACGAAGAACCAGGTGTCGTACCGGCGCTGCTCGAACTCCGGGGTGATCCAGCGGGCCCACGCGCCGAGCAGGTCGGAGCGCAGCACCAGGCCGCGCCGGTCCAGGAAGTCGGCGAAGGACAGCTCCCGGGCGACGAGCGCCTCCCGGTCCCGCTCCCAGTCCTCGCCCGTCGTGTCCCCGACGACCTCGTCACCGGTCTCCCCGGCCAGCAGGACGCCCGCCTCCTCGTACGTCTCGCGTACGGCGGCGCAGACCACGGCCTGGGCCTGCGCGGGGTCGTCGAGGCCAAGCCGGTCGGCCCAGGTCTCGCGGGAGGGCCCCGCCCAGCGCACCGGGTGCTCGTCACGGGGGTCGACCCCGCCGCCGGGATAGGCGTACGCGCCGCCCGCGAAGGCCATCGAGGTGCGGCGGCGCAGCATGTGCACCTCTGGCCCGGCCCCGGTGTCGCCGTCCCGCAGCAGCAGCACGGTGGCGGCGCGGCGGGGCGTCACGGGGGTGAGCTCACCGGCGGCGAGGGCGCGGATGCGGTCGGGCCACTCCGGCGGGTACCACTGACCGTTCGACTGCTTCGGCTGACCATTCGACATGGCCGGATGCTATGCGCAACCACCTGAATGCACGAGAGCCGGTTCTCGCCGGGTGGACCCTTGCGGGCCCGCGCGGGAGAACCGGCTCCGTGTCGCCTGCGGCAGGGCTCAGGCCTCGACCAGCTCCACCTGGACCTCGACCTCGACCGGCGCGTCGAGCGGCAGCACGGTCACGCCGACGGCGCTGCGGGCGTGCACGCCCTTGTCGCCGAGGACCGCGCCGAGCAGCTCGCTGGCGCCGTTGATGACGCCCGGCTGCCCGGTGAAGTCGGGGGCGGAGGCGACGAAGCCGACGACCTTCACGACCCGCTTGATCCGGTCCAGGTCACCGGCGACCGACTTCACGGCCGCGAGCGCGTTCAGCGCGCAGGTGGCCGCGAGCTTCTTGGCCTCCTCCGCGGTGACCTCGCCGCCGACCTTGCCGGTCAGCTGGAGCTCGCCGCCCACCATCGGGAGCTGGCCCGAGGTGTAGACGTACACGCCCGACTGCACGGCCGGCTGGTACGCGGCCAGCGGCGGCACGACGGCCGGCAGGGTCAGGCCGAGCTCGGCGAGCTTCGCCTCGACGGCCCCGCTCACGACTTGGCCCGCTTCAGGTAGGCCACGAGCTGCTCGGGGTTGTTCGGCCCGGGCACGACCTGGACGAGCTCCCAGCCGTCCTCGCCCCAGGTGTCCAGAATCTGCTTGGTCGCGTGCACCAGAAGCGGCACCGTGACGTACTCCCACTTGGTCATGGGCCCGACTGTATCCGCTGCCGCGGGGCGCCCCCTCCGAGGCGGCCCCGAAGGCGGCGGCCGCGGCGAGGCGCGGCGCCAGGCGTCGCGGGCCCGGCCCCGATCGCGCGGCACCCCCTAGGGGTCTTCTCCGGGGCGGCCTCCTGATTGGGCACGGCCGCCAGTGGTTAGGCTCGACAGCGTGAGCAGGCTCCAGGTCGTCAGCGGCAAGGGCGGTACCGGTAAGACGACGGTCGCCGCCGCCCTCGCGCTCGCCCTCGCGACGGAGGGCAAGCGGACCCTCCTCGTCGAGGTCGAAGGCAGACAGGGCATCGCACAGCTCTTCGAGACGGAGGCGCTTCCGTACGAGGAGCGCAAGATCGCCGTCGCGCCGGGCGGCGGGGAGGTGTACGCGCTGGCGATCGACGCCGAGCGCGCGCTCCTCGACTACCTCCAGATGTTCTACAAACTGGGCGGGGCGGGGCGGGCCCTGAAGAAGCTCGGCGCGATCGACTTCGCGACGACGATAGCGCCGGGGGTACGGGACGTCCTGCTGACCGGCAAGGCGTGCGAGGCGGTCCGGCGGCGCGAGAAGCACGGCGGCCACACGTACGACCACGTGGTCATGGACGCGCCCCCGACCGGCCGCATCACCCGCTTCCTCAACGTGAACGACGAGGTGGCGGGCCTGGCCAGGATCGGCCCGATACACAATCAGGCGCAGGCCGTCATGCGGGTCCTCAAGTCCCCCGAGACGGCGGTCCATCTGGTGACCCTCCTGGAGGAGATGCCCGTCCAGGAGACCGCGGACGGCATCGCGGAGCTCCGCGCGGCCGAACTGCCGGTGGGCAGGGTCGTGGTGAACATGGTGCGGCCGCACGTCCTCGACGAGGCGGCGGTACGGGCCGCCTCCGGCGACCACCGGGACGCCATCGCGCGGACGCTCGCCTCGGTCGGCGTCGCGGGGGGCACGACGCTCGTCGAGCCGCTCCTCGACCAGGCGGTCGAGCACGCCCGGCGGGTGGAGCTCGAGCGGGCGCAGCGGGCGGTGCTGGACGGCCTCGGCGTCCCCGCGTACGAGCTCCCGTTCCTGGGCGACGGGGCGGACATCGCGGGGCTCTACCGGCTGGCGAAGCGACTGCGGAAGCAAGGGGTGGGTGCGTGACGGAGAATTCCCCCGACGGCCGCGGCCCGGCCGCGACGTCCGACGCCAGCGGCGCGCCTTCCGAGGCGAGCGGGCTCGATTCCGTTCCCGTGCTTGAGCTCGATCCGCTCATCGACGATCGCGGTACCCGCATCATCGTCTGCTGCGGCGCGGGCGGGGTCGGCAAGACGACCACGGCGGCGGCGCTCGGCGTGCGGGCGGCGGAGCGGGGGCGGCGGGTCGTCGTCCTCACCATCGACCCGGCCCGCCGGCTCGCCCAGTCGATGGGGATCGACTCCCTCGACAACACCCCCCGCAAGGTCGACGGCATCAAGGGCTCCGACGGCGGCGAACTGCACGCGATGATGCTGGACATGAAGCGGACCTTCGACGAGATCGTCGAGGCGCACGCGGAGCCCGACCGGGCTCGGGCGATCCTGGAGAACCCCTTCTACCAGTCCCTGTCGGCCGGATTCGCCGGTACGCAGGAGTACATGGCGATGGAGAAGCTGGGCCAGCTCCGGGCCCGCGACGAGTGGGACCTGATCGTCGTGGACACCCCGCCGTCCCGGTCCGCGCTCGACTTCCTCGACGCGCCGAAGCGGCTCGGATCCTTCCTCGACGGGAAGTTCATCAAGCTGCTCATGGCGCCGGCGAAGGTGGGCGGCCGGGCCGGGATGAAGTTCCTCAACGTCGGCATGTCGATGATGACGGGGACCCTGGGGAAGCTGCTGGGGGGTCAGTTCCTGAAGGACGTGCAGACGTTCGTGGCGGCGATGGACACGATGTTCGGCGGGTTCAGGACCCGCGCGGACGCCACGTACAAGCTGCTGCAGGCCCCGGGCACGGCCTTCCTCGTGGTGGCCACGCCGGAGCGGGACGCGCTGCGCGAGGCCGCGTACTTCGTGGAGCGGCTGGCCGCCGAGGGGATGCCGCTCGCGGGTCTGGTTCTCAACCGGGTGCACGGCAGTGGCGCCGCCCGGCTGTCGGCCGAGCGGGCGCGGGCCGCGGCGGAAAATCTTGACGAGAAGCGCATGGTGGATCAGGGGCCCGGGAAGACTGACCGAAGTGGCTCCCCGGCCACCGAGCACGAGCACGAGCCGTCCGACCTCGCCACCGCCGCCACCGCCCCAACTCCCGTACCCGAGGCTGCCCCCACAGCCGCACCGGCACAGGAACTCGACGCAGTCGACACGGAAGACGTCGACGTGCGCCGTCTCACCGCGGGACTCCTCCACCTGCATGCCGAGCGCATGCGGGTGCTCGCGCGTGAGCAGCGCACGCGGGACCGCTTCACCGCGCTCCATCCCGAGGTGGCGGTGACCGAAGTGGCGGCCCTGCCCGGCGATGTGCACGACCTCGCCGGGCTGCGGGCCATCGGTGACCGGCTCACGGCCGGGCGGTAGTCCTCGTCCTGGTGACCGCCGGCTCGGTGCCGGCCGTGGTCCTCGTCCTGGTGTCCCCGCCGGGGGACGAGGGTCCTGTGCGGCCCTGATCAGCCGCCGGACGGGTGCTAGCCGACCGCGGCGTACGCCTCGTACGTCGCGTCGTCCTCGATGGCCACGGGCAGCAGGCCCGCTCCGCGCTCGTACTCGGTGCGCGCGGTCTCCAGGAGCCGGCGCCACGAGGTGACCGTCGGCCTCCGGCGGAGCAGGGCGCGGCGCTCGCGCTCCGTCATGCCGCCCCACACGCCGAACTCCACGCGGTTGTCGAGGGCGTCGGCGAGGCACTCGGTCCGTACCGGACAGCCGGTGCACACCGCCTTTGCCCTGTTCTGTGCCGCTCCCTGTACGAAAAGTTCATCCGGATCGGTAGTGCGGCAGGCCGCCTGCGCACTCCAGTCAGCTACCCAGCCCATACCGGCGCCGTCCTCTCCCGAATCGAGGCTCCCCCACGGCGGCAGCGGCATATTCACCGCTGCCAGTTGGGACGTTACGGAAGGTGGGCACAGCGCAACACCCCCTTCGGGCCCAATCTTGGATGGCCCGAACGGACTATGCGTGCGCGTCAGATCACCCAGGGGAGTGATCGAAGGACATGCGTGTGATAGCGGACATATCGCCTGGATGTGTCCTTCCTCGACGGGGCCACTTGGGGCACCGTGTGACGCATGAGTCGGAATCGGACACGAGGTTCCCGTGTTTCGGGGTCACGGGAATTCATGCCGATGTCACACCCGGGTCTTGATGCGAGACCGCACTGCTGTGACAGTTGGGAGCAGCTTAGGCCAAGGCATATACGTGTGTCCGGCGAATGAGAACGTCGGCGCCTCGCGCCGCCCAGGGGGACCGGGCCCGCCGTTCGTGGCATATCCGGATGTCACGGTCTGGTACTCGAACGCTCCGAGGAGCCCCCGCTCCTACGGAACGCTCATCTCTACGGATTAGGCTGCCCCCATGGCAAAGAAGCGCTCCGGCGGTGGTCTGACCGGGACCCAGCAGGCCGCCAAGTTCCTCGGTGTCAGTGTGCTCGCGGGAGCCGTGCTGGCGGGCATCGCCCTGCCCGCGGCCGGCGCACTGGGCCTGGCGGCGAAGGGCACGGTCGAGGGGTTCGACGAGATCCCCTCCAACCTGAAGACCCCACCGCTGAGTCAGCGCACCAAGATCCTCGACTCCGAGGGCGGCCTGATCGCCACCGTGTACTCACGGGACCGGACGGTCGTCCCGATCGACAAGATCTCCCCGTACATGCAGAAGGCGATCGTCGCCATCGAGGACGGCCGCTTCTACGAGCACGGGGCGATCGACCTCAAGGGCGTGCTGCGCGCCATCAACCGGAACGCGCAGTCGGGCGGGGTCGCGCAGGGCGCGTCCACCCTCACCCAGCAGTACGTGAAGAACGTCTTCGTCGAGGAGGCCGGTGACGACCCCGAGAAGGTCGCGCAGGCCACCCAGCAGACCATCGGCCGCAAGGTCCGCGAGCTGAAGTTCGCGATCCAGGTCGAGGAGGAGCTGGGCAAGAAGAAGATCCTGGAGAACTACCTCAACATCACGTTCTTCGGGCAGCAGGCGTACGGCATCGAGGCCGCCTCCCAGCGGTACTTCTCCAAGCACGCCGCCGACCTGACCCTCGGCGAGGCCGCGATGATGGCCGGGCTCGTCCAGTCGCCCAGCCGCTACGACCCGATCAACGACATCCAGGAAGCGACCAAGCGCCGCAACGTGGTCCTCCAGCGGATGGCCGACGTGAAGGACATCAGCCAGGCCGAGGCCGACAAGGCGAAGGCGACCCCGCTCAAGCTGAAGGTCAAGACGCCGAAGAACGGCTGCATCACCGCCGTCGACGGCGCCGGCTTCTTCTGCGACTACGTCCGCAAGACGATCCTCAACGACCCGGTCTTCGGCAAGACGGCCGAGGAGCGCCAGAAGCTGTGGAACCTGGGCGGTCTCACGATCAAGACCACCCTCGACCCGCGCGCCCAGGCCGCCGCCAACGAGGCCGCCGTCGCGAAGATCAACAAGGACGACCCGGTCGCCGCCTCCGTCGTCCAGGTCCAGCCCAAGACCGGCAAGATCCTGTCGATGGGCCAGTCCCGCCCGTACGGCCTGGACCAGAAGCAGCACCAGACGACGCTGAACCTCGCCGTCGGCAGCAAGATGGGCGGCACGACGTACGGCTTCCAGGTCGGCTCGACCTTCAAGCCGATCACGGCCGCCGCGGCCCTGGAGAAGGGTCTGAGCCCGGCGCAGACCTTCGACACCCCGTGGAAGATCAACATCCCGGAGGGTGACTTCACCCGCTGCGACGGCAAGCCTGCCGGCTACGCCAACTGGGAGATCGGCAACGAGCTCAAGACGGAGGAGGGCTCGTTCGACATGACCTCCGCCCTCGGCAAGTCCATCAACACGTACTTCGCCAAGCTGGAGCAGATGGCCGGCCTCTGCGAGACGATCACGATGGCCAAGAACGTCGGGTACGACCGCGAGCTCGGCAAGAAGCCCAAGGAGCTCCCCTCGATCACCCTCGGCGCCCAGGAGAGCACCCCGCTCGACATGGCGGCCGTCTACGCGACCTTCGCCAACCGCGGCATGTACTGCACCCCGGTCGCCATCGAGTCGGTCCGCGCGGCCAACGGCGACAAGCTCAACGTGCCGCAGACCAAGTGCTCGCGGGCGATGAGCGAGCGCACCGCCGACACGATCAACCAGATGCTGAAGGGCGTCGTCGAGGACGGCACCGGCACCAAGGCCGGTCTCAGCGACCGCGACAACGCGGGCAAGACCGGTACGACGAACGACCGCAAGGACGCCTGGTTCGTGGGCTACACGCCGAACCTGTCCACCGCCGTCTGGGTCGGTGACGACGTCGGCGAGAAGAAGTCGATGTACGACATCACCATCGGCGGCGTGACCTACGACAAGGTCTGCGGCGGTTGCCTCCCCGGCCCCATCTGGAAGATCGCGATGACGGGCGCCCTGAACGCCTCCGAGACGCCGGGCTTCGCCACCATCGCCGTACCGCGGGGCGAGAAGCCCAAGGACCCGAAGGAAGGGGACGAGGGCCCGAACAAGCCGAACAAGCCGGGTAAGCCCGGCGACGGCAAGCCGGGCGACACCAAGCCCCCGACCAACCCCTTCCCGGGGATCACCCTCCCGGACGGAGTGATCGGCGGGAACAACGGGCACGGCCGCGGGAACCGCTGACGCGGCGGCCGAGGACGTAGAGGTACGCCGAAGGGCGCCCCACTCCGGTGGGGCGCCCTTCGCGTTACCTCTACGTCCTCAGCGTCCTCAGCGTTTCGGCGTGCTCAGCGTTTTAGGCGTTGTCAGCCCGCGAGCAGCTTCTTCACCGAGGCGGCGACCCGCCCGCCGTCGGCCTGGCCGGCCACCTTCGGGTTCACGATCTTCATGACGGCGCCCATGGCACGCGGGCCCTCGGCGCCACCCGCCTTCGCCTCCTCGACGGCCGCCGCGACGATCCCGTCGAGCTCCTCGTCGCTGAGCTGCTTCGGCAGGTACGCGTCGAGGATGACGCCCTCCGCCTTCTCCCGCTCGGCGGACTCGAGGCGACCGCCCTGGGCGAAGGCGTCCGCGGCCTCGCGGCGCTTCTTCGCCTCCTTGGCGATCACCTTCTGCACCTCGTCGTCGGAGAGTTCGCGCTTGGTCTTGCCCGCGACCTCCTCCTTGGTGATCGCGGTGATGGTCAGCCGCAGGGTCGAGGAGCGCAGTTCGTCGCGCTCCCGGATCGCGGCGTTGAGGTCGGCCTGGAGCTTCGCCTTGAGCGTGGTCATGTCGCCCAGTGTCGCAGGTGTGCCGCCCCACCCGCCCGCGCATTTACGCCTCCGGGGTCTGCGACGATGGGGGGATGCGCGCACGGTACGGCATCCCCCTGAAGATCACGGCAGGCCTCACCGCGACGGCCGCCGCCGGAATCGTCTACGCGGCCGGGTTCGAGGCCCGCTCGTTCCGGCTCCGCCGCGTGACGGTCCCGGTGCTCCCACCCGGCATGGCCGACCTGCGGGTCCTCCAGGTCTCCGACATCCACATGGTGAGCGGCCAGCGCAAGAAGCGGGCCTGGCTCCAGTCCCTCGCCGGGCTCCGCCCCGACTTCGTCGTCAACACCGGCGACAACCTCTCCGACCCGGAGGCGGTGCCGGAGGTGCTCGACGCGCTCGGCCCGCTGATGGAGTTCCCGGGCGTGTACGTCTTCGGCTCCAACGACTACTACGGACCCACGCTCCGCAACCCCGGCCGCTACCTGATGGAGCGGGTCCAGGGCCGGCACGGCCTCAACGGCAACAAGCCCGTCGTCGGCGCCGTCCACAACCCCTGGGAGGGGCTGCGGGACGCCTTCGACGCGGCGGGCTGGGTCGACCTCAGCAACACCCGGGGCCGGCTCAAGCTGCCCCAGGCGGAACTCGCGTTCACCGGGCTCGACGACCCGCACATCAAGCGCGACCGGTACGAGCGGGTGGCCGGCGGCCCCGACGGCGGGGCCGACTTCAGCATGGGCGTGGTCCACGCGCCGTACCTGCGGTCGCTCGACGCCTTCACGTCCGACGGGTACGAGCTGATCCTCGCCGGGCACACCCACGGCGGGCAGCTGTGCATCCCCTTCTACGGGGCGCTCGTCACCAACTGCGACCTGGACACCGACCGGGTGAAGGGCCTCTCCACCCACACGGTCGGCGACCGCACCTCGTACCTCCACGTGTCGGCGGGCTGCGGCACCAGCCGCTTCACCCCGGTCCGCTTCGCCTGCCCGCCCGAGGTCACCCTGCTCACCCTGACCGCCCGCCGCTGACCCCCTACGGTGGGGAGCATGCTCACGCCGAACCGCGCGTCCGCCGTCCCGGCATCCGCCGTGCTCCCCACCGTCCGCAGGCCCTACGCCGCCGCCTTCCGGGCCCTGATCGCCCTGTCGGCCGCGACGGGCCTGATCATCGAGTGCGTCTACGGGAACGTGCTCGTCGTCCTGAGCTTCTTCACCATCTGGTCCAACATCCTGGTGGCCCTCGTCCTCGGCAGCGGCGCGGTCCGCGCCTGGAACCGCCGGCCACCCCTGCCCGCGCTGTGGACCGGCGGCGTCCTGCTCTGCATCACGGTCGTCGGACTCGTCTTCCACCTGGTGCTCGACAACCCGGCCGGCGAGTTCAACCAGGCCGCCGAGATCGCCCGCCTCAGCGGCGCGAGGGCCGTCGCCAACCAGCTCCTCCACACCGTGACCCCCATCGGCACGGCCCTCGACTTCCTGCTGCTCACCCTCCCCGGCGCCCTCCGCCTGCGCCACGCCGCCCAGTGGCTCGCGGTCCCGGCCCTCTACCTCGCCTTCGCCCTGCTCCGCGGCGCGCTCCTCTCCCCCGGCACCCCGACCCGCTACCCGTACCCCTTCCTCGACGTGACGGCCCACGGCTACCCGGGCGTCCTCACGAACGCGGCGGTCCTCGGCGCGGCCTTCTACGTCCTGGGTCTGGCGATCGTCGGCCTGGACCACGTCCGACCTGCGGTGCGGCCCCACGAAAACCGGATTTCGTCTCAGCGCGCGCGTGGGCTAAAGTAATCGATGTCGCCGCGACGTGAAGCACAGAGCAGCGACATCGGGGTGTAGCGCAGCTTGGCAGCGCGCTTCGTTCGGGACGAAGAGGTCGTGGGTTCAAATCCCGCCACCCCGACAGCCGTAACAGCAGGTCAGGCAGTTACTGAATTCAGTAACTGCCTGACCTGTTTCTGCCTGCGCGTCCATCTGAGCGACTGGCTGTGACCCGCATTCCCCGGTAGCCCGGAGGACCGTCAGCGGTGGCCCAGCACGTTGACCACCCGGCCGTTCGGGTCACGGACGAAGAACCGGCGCACCCCCCACTCCTCGTCCTGCAGGGGGTGAACGATCTCCGCGCCGCTCTCCCGCATGGCTGCGTAGGCCGCATCCACGTCATCTACTTCGACGCTCATATCGGGAGTGACTGGTGCGGTCTTGTCGCCGGCCATGAAGCTGATCTGCGCCGTCGGACTGGACGGGGACGCGAGCGTCATGATCCAGCCGTGGTTCATGACCTCCTCGAATCCGAGCAGGCCGTAGAACTCCCGGCTCTCCTGCGCAGCCTCCGACTGGACGTTGGGTACGACACGGCGTACGGCCATCGGTAACTCCAAGGTGACGACATCCCGGCGTTGATGCTCCCCAGGAGTACTACGTCACACCGGCCACCACACGCACTTTCGACACACGCCCGACCACCTTTCCACGGGCGGATACACAAGCCGCCTGCTGCGGGACAACGAGGGCAAGCCTCGCAGGCCCAACGCCTAACGGGCCCAGCCGAGGTAGCTGTTACAGATTTCCCTACCTCATCAAGGCACCCGCCGCGCACAGCGCGGCGCGCGGCCCGTCGCCCGGGCCTGCGCTCCTGTCTGCGCCCCGCTCCAGCCCGGCCGCCGACCAGTGGAGTGTGGCGGTGGGGAACTCCCATCCCGTCTGCCGTCGACCCAGGCAGAGCCGAGCAGACACGGCACCGGGCCTGCTCCACGGAGTGTGGGTCGACGGCAGACGGGATGGGAGTTGGGGGTGAGTGGTGGGTGGCGATGGCAGACCGCTGTCAGCTCCAGCCCAAAGCCGCTCCGCCGCCTCACTCACCCATAGCGGCCCGCTTGAGGCAACATCTAGACCATGAACGCCGTCGCTCTGGAGCGTGAGAACGAGGTCACCCTGTACGCGGTACAGGCCCTGCTGGGGTTGATCTCAGAGGATGTAGTGGCTGTGGCTGTAAGAGTCGAGGAAGAGAGGGTGGCGCTCACCTTCTGGACGCGCCAGCACTCTCACGAACTCGACGCCGATGTCGACCAGGCGGTCTTTGAGTTGGATGCACTCTTCTCCGAAGACCATCCAGTGATCGAGCCCACCATTCATGTAGGCGAGCCGGACACATCGGAGCTGACGTCGTACGGCCGCGTGATCTATTGGGCAAAGTCGTAAGCGTGTCCCTCGCGTGCCCTATCTAGCGGGGAAGGGCGGGAAACACCGGGCAGCCACGGGGCACCGAAACAGGAACGGCCCCCGACCTGAAGACCAGGTCAGAGGCCGCTTCACTTGGCGGTGGGTGTGGGATTTGACCCTTGGTCCACCTGCAGCTCGACGTCTACGTTGCTCGATTGAGGGTGATCGAGCATGTTCGTGCGCACGGGCCGGTAGCTGGGTGGAGTCCTGGCGCCGATGCCGAGGGAGCGAGACTGCAGCAGGCCTGTGAAGCGAGCAGAGCTCGCACCCGAGTTGCTTCGGGACGAAGAGGTCGTGGGTTCAAGTCCCGCCACCCCGACAGCCAGTAAGACCACTCAGGGGTCCGATCCGCGAAAGCGGGTCGGGCCCCTGAGTGGTTTCCGGGGGTGCGCGGGAAGCCATGGGGGAGCGGCTTCGGGACTCGCCCTCGCCGCGCGCTCGTTCGCGCGAAGGGAAAGTCCCTCCCCATATCAGGCGGAAAACCGACTGCTCGGACGTACGCTGGAAGTACCGGAAGTACTTCGAGCACCAGCTTCCACGCAGGTGTCATTTCCGGGGAACACGAAAAACCGGGCTGCCGACGGGCAGCCCGGGGGCAGGTCCGTCATGACCACCATCCTCGACAGGACAGCGAACCGCGCCCTCACCCCAGGACTTCCGGCCCGCTTGTCGCTCACTCCGAAGACCACGCTCGCCGGTCGGCTCGACGGTGCCTGGTGGCCCCGTTCACGCGATCTGGCGGCCGAGCTGCCGGCGCTTGCCGACGCCCTCGAAGGGCGCTGGGGGCGCATCACCCGCGTCCTGGTGCATCCCGGTCACTGGCCCGTCGTCCCGCACAAGGTCGCCGTCACCGGCCACGTCCTGCACGTGGGCTGGTTCACCGAGCAGGACCCGGACAAGGTCATCCTGTTGTCCTACACGACCGGCCGCTGCGACCTGCTCGTGATTCCGCCCGAGACCGAACCCGCCTCCGTGGCACGGCTGATGACCGCCGCCGCCCTCCCCGGAAGCATCCTCTCCGCAGGTGGCCTGATGTCCGGCGAGGCCGCGACCGGCCGCCGTATGCGGGAGGCGCGAAGCCGCGAAGACGCCTGGGAGAACGACGGCGGGGCCGCCTCGGCGTCCCTGGCGCACCCGGCGGCGCACGCCGTCGTCGGCGCGCGGATGATCCCCCTCCCGGGACACACCCGCGGAACGTAAGGAACGGAGCACGCCGTCTTGCAGCCCACCGAGAACGATCCCCTGCCGCAGGCCGAACACGCCGAGATCCGTATCGTCTCCGCCACGCCCGAGGCGGCGCGTGCGGTCGCCGAGGTGATCCGCCGGTGCTTCGCCGGGACGGAGCAGCGCAGCTATCCCGTGCCGGGCGGCGGCACACGGCTCCACCTCACGGTCGACACCGAGACCGCCGCCGGGCCCGCCCGCACCTGGCTCGCGACCAGCAGACCGGCTACCGGTACCGGCCCCCATCCCGAGGAACCCTGACCGGCTCCGCCCGCGAGCGTCAGCGGGACGGCCATGTGTGGCGTGGCCTGCCGCCGAGGAGCATCCTGGAGGCCACGTCTCTGGTGCGGGCCGCTCCGGTACCCGGTCGCCACGTGGTCGCGGCACCCGCCCGTACCGCAGGACCGGGCGAGGTCATCGCCGCTCGGTGGGAGGCAACGGGATGACCGTCGGACGGCTCGGGAAACCGGATCGCTCGGAGAGCTTCGGGGAGGGGCTCCTGGGTACGATCCTGGACCTCGCGCACGAGCTGCCGCCCCACCGGGTCGGGCTGGTCGTCGCCGAGACGGTGGGCCGGCTGGGGGGCAGAAGCCCGCAGATCCTGCTCCAGGACTACGGGCAGCAGAGGCTCGTTCCCCTGCTCGCCGAAGGGCTGACGGGCGGCGAGCCGCTGTCCATCGACGGCTCGGAGGCCGGTAGGTGTTTCCTCACGTCGCTCCCGGTCGAGCTGGCACTGGCCGACGGGGTACGCGTCCACGTACCGCTGCTCGACGGCGGCGACCAGACCGGCGTCCTGGCCGTCACCCTGGACGCGGTCGACGCGGACGACCGCCGCCTCCTGCGCCGGATCGCGGGACTGGTCGCCGACCTCCTGCAGACCAAGAACGGCCACACCGACCTCTTCTTCCGCACCCGCCGCAGCGAACCGATGAGCGTCGCCGCCGAGATCCAGTGGTCGCTCCTGCCGCCGCTGACCATGACCATGCCGCGCGTCGCCGTCGCCGGAGTCCTGGAACCCGCCTACGACGTGGCCGGCGACAGCTTCGACTACGCCCTCAACGGCGGCACCCTCCACCTCGCCATGATCGACGCCATGGGCCACGGCCTGGACGCGGCCACCATGGCCACCGTCGCCATCGGCGCGTACCGGCACGCCCGCCGCATCAGCGTCGAACTGTCCGAGATCTACCTCTTCATGGACCGGGCCATCGCCGAGCAGTTCGCCCCCGACCACTTCGTCACCGCGCAGATGCTGCGGCTGGACACGACCACCGGCCGTCTCCAGTGGGTCAACGCCGGACACCCCGCCCCCGTCCTGATCCGCGAGCACCGCGTCATGGGCCGCCTGGACAGCCCCACCACCCTCCCCGTCGGCTTCGGAGGAGCCCAGCCACAGGTCAGCAGTGTGATGCTCGAACCGGGGGACCGCGTCCTCTGCTTCACCGACGGCCTCGTCGAGGAGCACGAGAGCGGGAAGGAGCAGTTCGGCGAGGACCAGCTCATCGACTGGGTGAACCAGCTGGAGAAGGCGGACCGAAGCGTCCGCGCGGTGGCACGGGACCTGTCCCACACGCTCAAGCGGGCACGCGGCGACGCCACCTCGGACGACGCCACTCTCGTCCTGCTCGAGTGGCGTGGTTGATCCGCCGCCGTGCCCGAACGGCCCTTTGGCCGTACCCGGGGCCAGGACCGGGGGGTCAGATCACCGGGGGGCGGCCCAGGCGGGTCATGTGGCGGACGGTGGACCAGCGCATGGGGTGGCGGGGGCCGCAGGATTGCCGGATGCCTTCCGCGAAGCCGGCGAACCAGGAGGCGAGGCCCGGGAGGGAGCGGGTGCGGGCCAGGGTGAGGAGGGTCCAGACGCCGAGGTAGACGGGGACCAGGACGGCCGGGAGGTTGCGCTTGGCCAGCCAGACGCGGTTGCGGGCGGTCATCCGGTAGTAGACGGCGTGCCGGGCCGGGCTGGTCTTCGGGTGCTGGAGGAGGAGTTTCGGCTCGTAGACGACCTTCCAGCCCGCGTCGAGGGCGCGCCAGGCCAGGTCGGTCTCCTCGTGGGTGAAGAAGAAGTCCTCGGGCCAGCCGCCGATCTCGTCGAGCATCGCCATGGAAAGGCCGTGGCCGCCGCCGAGGAAGGTGGTGACCTCGCCTCCGCGCATCGGGTCCTTCGCGCCGAGCCTTGGCACGTGCCGGCGCTGGGTCTCGCCCGTCTCGTCGGCGATGCGGAAGGAGACGACGCCCAGGGCGTCGTCGCCCTCGTACAGGTCGGCCACGCGGCGGAAGACGTCGGTGTCGACGAGGAGGCCGTCGTCGTCCAGGTCCACCACGACGTCGACGTCGCCGAAGGAGCGCAGGGTGTCGATGGCGACGTTGCGGCCGCCGGACACGCCCCGGTTCTCCGGGAGTTCGACGCCCGTGACGCCGTCGGGGAGTTCGGGCAGGGTGCCGGTGCCGTTGCCGACGACGACGATCCGGGCGGCGGGTTCGTCCTGCCGTGCCACGGCGTCGAGCAGTGCCCGCAGCTCGGTCGGGCGCGTGCCCATCGTCAGTACCGCCACACCCACACGAGGTCGTGCCACGACCCCCTCCGTTCCCTGTTCACCGGAACTCGCTCCGGGCCGCGATGCTAACCGGCCACGACACCCTCCGTTCACTCGCATCACGGGTTTCGTGCACCGGAGGGGGGAGCGCGGGCGGCGGCCGTCGTCGGCGGCTCTACGCTGGTTCCCTTCCGGTTAGTTGATCGATCGTCGAAAGGGTGGTCTCCAGGTGCTGGTCGCGGACCGATATCGGCTTCACGTGTGTATCGGCCGGGGCGGCATGGGCGAGGTGTGGCAGGCGACCGACGAGGTCCTCGGCCGGGACGTCGCCGTCAAGCTGATGCTGGGGCACGCGACCGACCCGTCCGCCGGCGACCGGTTCCGGCTGGAGGCGCAGACCGCCGCCCGGCTGAGCCATCCGCATGTCGTGGGCGTCTTCGACTTCGGGACCTGGGACGGGAAGCTGTTCCTGGTCATGGAGCTGGTGGAGGGCGACAGCCTCGCCGGGAGCCCTTCGGATCCGCTGGTCCTGCCCGCCGAGCGGGTCGCCGTCGTCGCCGCGCACGCGGCCGCCGGGCTGGCCGCCGCGCACCGGCAGGGCGTCGTGCACCGGGACATCAAGCCGGGGAACCTGCTGGTCGACGCCGAGGGCACCGTGAAGCTCGCCGACTTCGGCATCGCGCGGTTCGTCGACGATCCCTCGGCGGCGCTCACGACGACGGGCCAGATCGTGGGCACCGGGCTGTACCTGGCGCCCGAGCGGGCCCTCGGGCAGCCCGCCTCGTCCGCCTCAGACGTGTACTCACTCGGCTGCGTGCTCTACCAACTCCTCACCGGACGCCCGCCGTTCCGCGCGGACACCGCGACCGCCCTGCTGTACCAGCACATCGACACCGCTCCCGTGCCGCCCCGCCGGCTCGGGGTGGCGCTGCCGCCCGAGTTCGAGACGTATCTGCTGAGTCTGCTGGCCAAGCAGCCCGAGCAGCGCCCCTCGGCGCAGGCCATCGCCGACTGGTTCTCCTCCGGCGCGTGGCGTTCCTATCCCGGGCAGCCGGCCGCCCCCGCGCGGAACCGGTCGCACGCCCCCCAGTCGCACGCCCCGCGGCAGTCTCCTCAGTCGTACGCCCCGCAGCCGCACGCGCCCCAGGCCGGTGCGCCGGCCGGTGTCACCTCCCGGTCCGGGCCGATGCCCGCCCCCCTGCCCGTACCCCCGCAGGCGCACAGACCCGGGCCCGCGCAGCCGCAGAGATCCGCGCCCGGTGGTGGGCCCGTTTCCCGGCGGCGCGAGCGGCCCGCCGGGACCGGTCTCACGGGGCTCACCAGCAGCACCGGCGGGCTCGCCGAGCTCTCCCGGCGGCGCCCCCGCAAGACGGCGGCGGTCGCCGGTGCGATCGCCTTCGTCGTCTTCCTGATCATCGGAATGGCCTGGCTCTCCTGAGCACCGCTGCTCCCGGACGCGGGGCTCAGTACGGCCGCGGCGCCATCACCTGTCCCTCCCCGTCCGGCGCCGCGAGCAGCAGGCAGCGCGGTACGCCGGGGCCCGGCGTCACCCGTACGGTCACCGAGGTCGGCGGGTCGGTCGGCAGCTCGACCGCGACCATGAGCGGGCCGTCGTCCTTGGCCGTGACGTAGCCCGTCTCCTTGCCGTCGACGAGGACCTCGACCACCGGCTTGTGCCCGGTCTGCACGGTCACGGAGACCGAGTGGCCGAGGTGGTCGATGTGGAAGTGGTGCCGTCGCCTCATGGGTCACCTCCGTACCTCCAGAGTAGGTACGGACCGCCTTTCCTGCCGAGCCGATCAGAGCCCCGCCGAGCCGATCAGAGCTTCGCGCCCGCCGCCACGCCCAGCAGGACCAGCGTCAGGCAGATCCCCAGGTTCACCCGCTTGTACTGGAGGAACACCGCGACGAACTCGCGCATCGTCGCCGAGGGCCAGAAGTACGCGGCGGTCGGCGACCCGACCACCTGGCCGTCCACGCCCGCGCGGCGGGCCAGGATCGCGGCGCGGAAGGCGTGGAAGTTGTTGGTCACGATCACGCAGGCGGAGCCGGGCCGGTCCCGTTCCATCAGCTCCTTGCTGAAGAGCAGGTTCTCCTCGGTGGTCCGCGACCGGTCCTCGCGGACCAGCGCGTCCGGCGGGAAGCCGCGCGCGACGAGGTAGTCGGCCATCGCGTGGGACTCGGGCAGGGTCTCGTCGGGGCCCTGGCCGCCGGAGGTGATGAGGAGGGGCGCGGTGCCGTCCCGCCGCTTCCGGGCGGCCAGCTTCTCGTACACCTCGCGGCCCCGGTCGAGGCGGCTCGCGAGCAGCGGGGACACCCGCCGGCCGCCGATAAGGCCGGAGCCGAGGACCACGACGTAGGCGGCGTCGCGGCGCAGACGCAGGCGGCCGTACAGGAAGGCGTAGCCGACGAAGCAGAGGAAGAGGAACGAGACGTAGCCGAGGACGAGCAGGGTCGTGCCGACGATCGTGCCCAGGACGGGGGACCGGGTGAGGACGGCGGCGACCGCCAGGCCCATCACGACGACCATGCCGAGCCCGGCGAGGAGGGACAGCAGGTTCCCCGGGCTCCTGCCCTCCTTGCGGACCATCTTCACGCCGTTCGCGCAGAGCAGCCCGGCGAGGACGATCGGGCCGAGCCCGACGACGAGCAGCCCGCCCAGCATCACGGTCTCGGCGACGCCGGGCGGGGCGTCCTCGATCCCGGCGAGCAGGCCGAGCCCGACGAAGGTGACGGCGAGGCCGAGCAGTACGGCGTTGCCGAAGCGGCGGCGGTCGCGTCGCACACCGACCGCGAAGAGGAGGAGGAAGACCGTGGCCACGGCGAGGGCGAGCGACGACATGACGGCATCGTAGGCAGGGGCGTGGCTTCCCGGCAGGGCGCGGGGCCTCGCGGCGGCCCGTGCGCCTCAGCACGCGGCGGCCGTGCGCCTCAGCACGCCGCGGCCGTGCGCCTCAGCACGCCGCGGCCGTGCGCCTCAGCGCGGCGCGTCCCTCACGCCTCCGCTGCCAACGTGAACAGCCCCCGTCTCGCCCCCTCTTCGTACGCCCCGCGCAGTTCCGCGCCGTCGAGGAGGGTGCGGAGGGCCGACTCGCTGCGGGCGCGGGTCACCGCGCAGAACTCCGCCGGGCGGTACGCCATGTCGAAGACGGAGGTCCTCAGTACGTCGACCGCGCCCAGGAGGTGGGCCGCGGCGTCCCGGCGGCCCGCCGACACCCGTATCTGGGCGAGGAGTTCCGCTGCGGCGGCCGCGCCGGCCGGGGAGCCGAGCCGCAGGTGCTCGCGCAGCGCCCGGCGGGCGTGCTGGGCGGCGCGCTCCAGCTCTCCGTCCCACGCGGCGAGTTCGGCGCGTACGACGTGCGCCCAGGCGTCGGCGAACAGGTCGCGTCCCGCCCGGGGCCACCGGCTGCCGCGGTCGGTGTCCCCGCGGTCGAGCGCCTCCTGCGCGGCCTCCGGGTCGGTACGGCAGAGGGCGAGCGCGAGTCCGACCCAGCAGGCGTGCCGGGTGGGGCCGAAGTCCGGGGACTCCCCCATCAGCGCGAGGGCTTCCCGGAACGCCTCCGCCGCCGCGTCCGCGCGTCCTTGGTAGAGGGCGGTCGCGCCGCGCAGATGGGCCAGGAGTCCGAGCGCGCGGTCGTCACCGTCCCGTACGGCGGCCGCCCAGGCCTGGACGAGGAGCGGATCGGCGTCTTCCGGGCGGCCCGACTCCAGCTCGAGGAAGGCGGCGAGCCACAGGGCGCGGGCCGTCGGCGGTCCGGTGCGCAGCGAGAGGGCGTGCCGCAGCCGCGTCCGGCCCTCGGAGGTGCGTCCGCAGGCCACCCACAGGAACCAGAGGGACACGGCGGTCTCGACGGCCGTGTCGGCTTCGGCGCCCGGCGGGAGCGGCGCGGTGGTCGGGTCCATCGCGGCGGCGAGGTCCGGGAGTTCGCGCAGGGCGAGGTCCCGGGCGTCGAGCTGGCGGCCGGCCTGCCACTGGTCGGCGGCCCGCCGGGCGAGTCTCAGGCACCACCGCCGGTGGTGCTGGACGACGGCCCGGCGGTCGCCGCGTCGGGTGAGCCGGCGGGCGCCCACGGCCCGCATGGGTGGCGGCATCCAGTGGCGGGGGACGGGGTCCTCGCCGTCGAACAGGTCGTCGACGGGCAGCAGGGCGAGGGGGGCGAGCCGTTCGAGGACCGCCGGGATCTCGGCGGAGGGGAGCGTTCCGGAGGAGCAGACCTCGCGGACGGCTTCCAGGCCGAAGGCGCCCTCGAACACGGAGAGCCGCTCCCACAGGAGTCGTTCGGCGGGGCCGCAGCGGGTGTAGCCGTGTTCGGCGGCGGCGAGCTGGTCGGGGCTGACCGGTTCGCCCCACAGGATGTGTCCGGTCTCCGGTGGCCGGCGTCTCTCCGTGCTGCCCATCCCCCGCCCTCTCCCCGTCCGTGACGTGTGCCTGAGTCGACGTATGCCTGAGTCGATGGCGAACAAACGCCATTGCGGCTTGAATGCAGACGCCCCGGTCCACATCCTGGGGTGCCTCCGGAACCACACCCGCGGTTTGCCGGGGATCGGCCAGGGAGGGAAATGAGCACCGGGGATTCCGTCCTGGGAGAGGCGGATCTTTCGCTGATCCACGCACTCCAGATGGCCCCGCGTGCCAGCTGGACGCAGTTGTCGTCCGTTCTGGGGGCGACCCCTGACACCCTCGCGCGGCGCTGGGACCACCTCACGGCCGGGGGGTACGCCTGGAGTTCGCTGCTGGCGGCCCGGCACGGCGCCGACGCGATGCTCTACGCCTGGGTCGAGCTGGAGTGCGTCGCGGGCGCCGCCGAGACCACCGCGGTCGAGGTCTCCGGCGACGCCTGCACCCTCGGCGTCCACCAGGTGACCGGCGACGCGGATCTGGTCCTGCTCGTGGTCTGCCCCGACCTGTACGCCCTCGACGACTACCTCGCCCGGCGGATACGGCGGCTCAGCGGGGTGATCCGCTCCCGGACCCAGGTGGTGACCCGGCTGCACAACCGCCCCTACCGGTCGCGGATCGAACAGCTCACCCCCTCGCAGATCCAGCTCCTCCGGGGGATCACGCACGGGGACGGCCGGGCGCGTACGCCGGCGCGCGAGCAGGCTCGCGAGCGGGCGGCGCGGGGCCGGGCGCAGCTCACCGAGCTCGACCACCGGATCGTCGCGGAGCTGGCGGGGGACGCCCGCCGCAGCGCGGCCGAACTGGCCCGCCAGTGCGGTACGAGCGAGTCGACGGTACGGCGGAGGCTGGACGCCCTCTCGGCGGGCGGCGCCCTCCACCACCACTGTCTGCCGGCTCCCCGGTTCTCCGGGCGTCCGGTGTGGGCGATGGTCACCACCGACGTACCGCCCCTGGACGTGCCGGCGACGGTGGCGGCGCTCGCCCGGCTGCGCCAGACGCGGCTCGTGACCTCGGTCACCGGCCCGCACAACCTGTCGCTGGCGCTGTGGCTGCGTACCGTCGACGAGCTGCACGAGGTGACGGCGAGTCTCGTACGGGCCGCGCCGGCGCTGCGGATCGCGGGCACCGCGCTGTCCTTGCGGACCCACAAGATCGGCGCGCAGGTCCTCGGTCCGGACGGCCGCCGACTGCACCACGTGCGGCCGGCCACACCGGCCTGACGGGACGACGGGGCTTCCGCCTCCCTGACGGCCCGTCGGGGTGCTCAGGCCGGTCGGGTCGCCTTGATCGAGTACATCATCGGGATACGGGGCCGGTCCGCCGGGAAGCGGTAGTAGCCGTCCTCGTGGTGCTGGAGCGCGCCGTAGCGCGGGAACAGCGAGGCGTCGTGCTCGTGCAGGAAGTCGATCCGCAGGCCCGCGCGGGCGATCGCGGTGACGACCTCGCCGAGCGGGTGCACCCATTCCACGCTGCGGTTGTGGACGGTGGGCGCGTCGAGGTCGGCGTACGTGCCGGGGCTGGTGTCCACCCAGGGTTCGCGGACGAAGTAGTCGTTCACGATCCGGCTGCCGGTCTCGTCGTCGAGGGAGTCGGTCAGCGGGTGGAACTCGGCCACGTAGAGGAAGCCGCCGGGGGCGACGAGCGAGGCGGCGGTCTCCGCCCAGCGCTCCATGTCGGGCAGCCAGTTCAGCGCCCCGGTGCCCGTGTAGACGATGTCGTAGGCGCTGTCCGGGACGGCCTCGGCCGCGTCGTACACGTCGGCGGCGACGAAGGCGGCCCTGTCCTGGGTGAGGCCGAGGTCGGCGGCGAGCGAACGGGCGGCCTCGACGGCCGGCTCGGAGAAGTCGAGGCCGACGACGTGCGAGGCGCCGTGACGGGCCCAGGAGAGGGTGTCGAGGCCGATGTGGCACTGGAGGTGGAGCAGGGAGCGGCCGGTGACGTCGCCGACCTCCGCGAGCTCGAAGTCCCGCAGCGCGTCCTTGCCCGCGCGGAAGGCGTCGAGGTCGTAGAAGGCGCTGGCGGCGTGGATCGGGACGCGCTCGTCCCAGCGTGCGCGGTTGGCCTCGTGCCAGTCCTCGGGCGTCGGAGAGTACATGTCGGCGAGGTTATCCACAGGCTGGGGGCGACGCGACCCGATTGTCGGCCGCGCGGAGCATGATGGGTGCCATGACTGAGCGTAAGGACATCACCCAGACCCCACGGTGGGAGCAGCGCTTCCGCGCGCCCCGCGTCTCGCTGCCCGAGTGGGCCGAGGAGGCCCCGGACCGCTCGCTCTTCGTGTCGAACGCGACGGGGACGTACGAGCTGTACGCCTGGGACCGGGCGAGCGGGGAGCAGCGCCAGGTCACGGACCGGCCGAACGGCACGACGGACGGCACGCTGACGCCGGACGGCAGCTGGATCTGGTGGTTCGCGGACACCGACGGGGACGAGTTCGGGGTGTGGATGCGCCAGCCGTTCGGCGGCGGGGCCGACGAGCCGGCCGTGCCCGGGCTCGACGCCTCCTACCCGGCGGGGCTGGCCATCGGCCGGGACGGCACGGTCGTGGTGGGCCGCTCCACCGACGAGGACGGCACGACGGTCCATCTGGTCCGTCCCGGGGCGGACGCCCCGGTCGAGATCTACCGGCACCGGGAGTCGGCCGGGGTCGGCGACCTGTCGCACGACGGGGCGCTGATCGCGATCGAGCACACCGAGCACGGGGACGCGATGCACTCGGCGCTGCGGGTGCTGCGCGCCTCGGACGCGAGCGTGCTCGCCGAGCTCGACGACACCAAGGGGGGCACGGAGGAGCTGGGGCTCGCCGTCCTCGGCTTCGCGCCGGTGGCCGGGGACCCCCGGCTGCTCGTCGGGCACCAGCGGCGCGGCCGCTGGGAGCCGATGCTCTGGGACGTGGCGGCGGGCACCGAGACCGATCTGGCGCTCGACCTGCCGGGCGACGTGTCGGCCGAGTGGTATCCGGACGGGTCGGGGCTGCTGATCGTGCACAGCTTCGAGGCCCGCAGCGAGCTCTGGCGGTACGAGATCGCGACCGGCGCCCTGGTCCGGGTGGAGACCCCGGCCGGTTCGGTGTCGGAGGCGACGGCCCGGCCGGACGGCAGCGTGGAGTACCTCTGGTCCTCGGCCGCCGAGCCGCCGGTGGTGCGCTCCACGGACGGCGGCGTGGTCCTCGACCCTCCGGGCCCCAAGGCCCCGCCGTCGGTGCCGGTGGAGGACGTGTGGGTGGAGGGGCCGGGCGGCAGAGTGCACGCGCTCGTGCAGCGGCCCGCGGGCGAGGGACCGTTCCCGACGGTCTTCGAGGTGCACGGCGGGCCCGCCTGGCACGACAGCGACGCCTTCGCGTCGGGCCCGGCGGCCTGGGTGGACCACGGGTACGCGGTGGTGCGGGTCAACTACCGGGGCTCGACGGGGTACGGCCGGGAGTGGACGGACGCGCTGAAGCACCGGGTCGGTCTGATCGAGCTGGAGGACGTCGAGGCGGTCCGCGCCTGGGCGGTGGAGAGCGGCCTCGCGGACCCGGCCCGGCTCGTGCTTTCCGGCGGCTCCTGGGGCGGCTATCTGACGCTCCTCGGCCTGGGGACGCAGCCGGAGGCCTGGGCGGTCGGCCTCGCGGCGGTGCCGGTCGCGGACTACGTCACGGCGTACGAGGACGAGATGGAGGCCCTGAAGGCGCTGGACCGGACGCTGCTCGGCGGCTCCCCCGAGGAGGTGCCCGAGCGGTACGCGGCCTCGTCGCCGCTGACGTACGTGGACGCGGTGAAGGCTCCGGTGCACATCTCGGCCGGCGTCAACGACCCGCGCTGCCCGATCCGTCAGATCGACAACTACGTGGACCGGCTGAAGGCCCGGGGCGCGGTGCACGAGGTCTACCGGTACGACGCGGGCCACGGCTCGCTGGTGGTGGAGGAGCGGATCAAGCAGGTGCGGCTGGACCTCGCCTTCGCCGCGAAGCACCTGGGGGGTGAGGCCCCGGGGACCCGGCCGACGGAGGGCTGAGCCGGTTTGCGTACCGTGGGGGGCGTGTACCGGTTCCTGAGAACGCCCCGCTGGTGGGGGATCAACGTCTTCGTCCTGCTGGCGATCCCGTTCTGCGTGTTCATGGGGACCTGGCAGCTGGGCAAGTTCGAGGATCGTGTGGACTCCCACGAGGAGGCCGAGCGGCGGCCCGCCGCGAGCGCGACGGCGGTCGAGCCGCTGGACTCGCTGCTTCCGGTGGACAAGGAGACCTCGGGCCGGTCGGCCGAGGCGCGGGGCCGGTTCGGGGCGCAGTTCCTCGTCCCGGACCGCGAGCTGGACGGCCGGACCGGCAGCTATGTCCTGACGCTGCTGCGGACGGACGGCGGCCGGTCGCTGCCGGTGGTCCGGGGCTGGCTCCCCACGGGCGCGAAGGCTCCCGCCCCGCCGGCCGGCGAGGTCACGGTGGTGGGTGCGCTCCAGGCCTCGGAGACGGCGGGCACGAAGGGCGTCCGCGCGGCCGGCGGGCTGCCCGAGGGGCAGCTGGGCATGATCAGCGCGGCGGCCCTGGTGAACGTCGTCACGGACGAGGTCTACGACGCGTGGATCACGCTCGCGGACTCCCCCGCGGGCCTCACGCCGGTCCCGGCGTCCGCCGCGGCGGGCACCGGCCTGGACGCCAAGGCCTTCCAGAACCTCGGCTACACCGCGGAGTGGTTCGTCTTCGCGGGCTTCGTCCTCTTCATGTGGTTCCGCCTGGTGCGCCGCGAGGCGGAAGCCTCCCGCGACGAGGCGCTGGGCCTGTAGCGGGGAGACCGCCGGGCCTGCGGGGCGGGGCCCCGGCCGCGCCCTGCCTCAGGCCGTGCCCGGCCGGGGCCCCCGTTCAGGAGCCGGCCAGGACTCCGGTGCGGTAGAGGGTGCCCGCGCAGGCGTTGGGGATGGTCGCCGAGGCCGACGGGCCGCCCGGCTCCGCGACGTGGCTGACCACGACGCTGCCGTCGGCAGTGCCGCCGTCCCTGCGCAGCAGCTGGGGTGCCGCGCCGGAGTCCGCGCCCGCTTCCGAGCCGCCCGGGACGGTGCCGCCGGTGCCCGTGGGGTCGGGGTTGCCCGTGCCGCCGGTCGGGGTCGGCGTCACCGGGGGCGTGGTCGGCGGGTCGCTCGTCGGGGTCGGCGTCGGGGTCGGGGTGGTCCCGGTGGTGGGGCAGGTGTCGCTCGGCACCCAGACGAACTTCACCTCGTAGGAGCCGTTCGGCTTCAGCACGAGCGCGGAGGACTCCTGCGAGGGGTCGGGGAGCCCGCTCCCGCCGTCGCCCGAGGTGTGCCGGATCACCGAGATCCGGGCCGGGTCGGCCGCGCCGCGGGCCTCGAAGCTGACGACCCCGCTGCCGTCCACGACGCAGTCGCGGCCGGAGACGTTGGCGATGCGGAAGGCGCCGTGCACCTTGCCCTCGCCGTCGGCGCCGCCGACGTGCGCGCCGCTGACGCCGAGCTGGCCGGCCTCGCACCGGGGTACGGAGCCGTCGCCGGCGCCCGCGGTCGCCCGGGGGCCGGTGCCGGAGATGCCGGGGCCGGGCCGCTGCGGCTTGCCCGCAGAGCCCTCGGCCGCGCCCTGGCTCGGGGCTCCGGTGTTCGCGGGGCCGTCGGGGCTCTGACCGCCTTCGATGCCGGTCTCGGTGCCGGTGCCGCCCTGGGCCTCCTCGCCGTGGCCGGCGTTCACCGGGTTGCCGGCGGCGGAGACACCGCCCGATGAGGCGACGTGCACGAAGGCGGGGACGGCGGTGCCGATGAGGACGGCCGCGGCGGCGGCGCCGACGACGGCCTGCCGCTTGCGGGCGCGCCGCGCGGGCACGGCGCGGCGCAGGTGCTCCAGGGAACCGTGGGAGGGTTCGAGACCGGAGACGGCGTTCTGGAAGAGGAGCCGCAGCGCGAGTTCGTCGTCGCCGTCGCCCTCGCCGGGGTTGGGCTCGATGTTCACCATGCGCTGTCCACTCAGGTCGTCACGTTCGTCTCGGGCGTCACCGTCGCCGTCCTTGCCGGGTGCCACGCTCATGACGTCGCTCCCATGGCGACGCGCAGCGCCGCGATGCCCCGCGAACCGTACGCCTTCACCGAGCCCAGGGATATGCCGAGCGCCTCGGCGACCTGGACCTCGGTCATGTCGGAGAAGTACCGCAGGGCGAGCACCTCGCGCTGGCGGCGCTGGAGTCCGCGCATCGCCTTGATGAGGTCCTCGCGCTCCAGCTGGTCGTACGCGCCCTCCTCGGCGCTTGCCATGTCCGGCATCGGCTTGGACAGCAGCTTGAGGCCGAGGATGCGGCGGCGCAGCGCGGACCGGGAGAGGTTCACGACGGTCTGGCGCAGGTAGGCGAGCGTCTTCTCGGGCTCGCGCACCCGCTTGCGGGCCGAGTGGACGCGGATGAACGCCTCCTGGACGACGTCCTCGCAGGAGGCCGTGTCGTCGAGGAGCAGGGCGGCGAGACCGAGCAGCGACCGGTAGTGGGCGCGGTAGGTCTCGGTCAGGTGGTCGACGGTGGTCCCGGCGGCCGTGGCGCCTTCGGCGCTCGTCCGGGGCGACGGGATGCCGTCGACGGCGCTCGCGCGCGATCCGGTGGGCACGGGGGCGATCACCGGCATGCCGCCGAGGCCGCGCGGTCGCCGGTAGGCGGCGACGGCGGGACCGCGGACGGTGCCGGCGGCCGGCCCGCGCGGGGGAACGACCGCTGATCCACGGACGGGGACGACCGCTGCCGCGCGTACGGGGACGACGCCGACGCTCCGCACGGGGAGCACCGCCGTGCCCGCGCCGCGGTGCGGAGCGATGGTCGCGATGTCGAGTACCTCTGCCACGCATGTTGGACACGCTTCCCCCCGGCAGGGTTGTACGCGTGCGTCACCCTTTTCGACGGTGAGTTGTTCGTCCTCATGCGTAACCGTTCTCCCCCGATGCCCCGCTTCACAGCGTGCTCCGCGCCACACTTGGTGAGTGCACGCTGAGACGCCCTCCACCCAACTACTGGTTGCAGTAAGGGGGAAGAGCATCGTCGACCACGGCATCACCGCAGTTCAAGAGGTATCTGACGCCTATTTGCTCACAGGTCGTTCACAGATCCTACAAAGTTGCGACAACCGATTCCGCGATCTGCAGCGCGTTGAGGGCCGCGCCCTTGCGGAGGTTGTCGGCGCAGACGAAGAAATCGAGCGCGCGCTCGTCGTCCATGGAGCGCCTGACCCGGCCGACCCAGGCGGGATCGGTGCCGACGACGTCGGCGGGGGTGGGGAAGTCGCCCGCGGCGGGATCGTCGTACAGCACGACGCCCGGTGAGGTGGCGAGGATCTCGTGTGCCCGGTCCAGCGGGACGGGGCGCTCGAAGCGGGCGTGCACGGAGACGGAGTGTCCGGTGACGACGGGCACGCGGACACAGGTGGCGGCGACCCGCAGGGCGGGCAGCGCGAGGATCCGCCGGGTCTCGTCCCGTACGCGCTCCTCCTCCGAGGAGGCCCCGTCGGCGCCGGGCGTGCCCGACCAGGGCAGGACGTTGAGCGCGAGGGGTCCGGGGAAGGGGCCGGTGTTCTCGCCGACGGCCCGGCGTACGTCTCCGGGGTGGGTGCCCAGGTCGTCGTGGCCGGCGACCAGGCCGAGCTGCGCGCGGAGCGCCTCGGCCCCGTCCTGGCCCGCGCCGGCTCCGCTGGCGGCCTGCTGGGCGGTGACGACCAGTTCGTCGAGGCCGAACTCGGCGTGCAGGGAGCCCACGGCGACGATCAGGGCGAGGGTGGTGCAGCCGGGGCTCGCGACGATGCCCCGGGGGCGTACGCGCGCGGCGTGGGCGTTGGTCTCGGGGACGACGAGGGGGACGTCGGGGTCCGCCCGGAAGGCGGCGGAGGTGTCGACGACGACGGCGCCCTTGGTGGCGGCGATCGGCGCCCAGCGGGCGGCGACCTCGTCCGGCACCAGGAAGAGCGCCACGTCGACGCCTTCCAGGGCCTCCTCGCTCAGCGCGAGGATCTCGCACTCCTCCCCGCGCACGGAGGCCGTGCGGCTCCCCCCGGCTCTCGTGGCGTCGAGAGCAGGGGGGAGGCCGGACGGGCGCGGGGAGGCGAGCAGGCGTATCTCGCCCCAGACGTCCGCGTGGTGCGTGAGCATCTGGAGCATCACCGAGCCGACGGCTCCGGTCGCACCGACGACCGCGAGCGTCGGCTTCGGCGTCATCGGCCGGTGCCTCCGTAGACGACGGCCTCGTCCGAGTCGCTGTCCAGGCCGAAGGCGCTGTGGACGGCGCGCACGGCCTCGTTGACGTCGTCGGCGCGGGTGACGACCGAGATGCGGATCTCGGAGGTGGAGATGAGCTCGATGTTCACGCCCGCGTCGGAGAGCGCGCGGAAGAAGTCCGCGGTGACGCCGGGGTTGGTCTTCATCCCGGCGCCGACCAGGGAGATCTTGCCGATCTGGTCGTCGTAGCGCAGCGAGTCGAAGCCGATCGCGGTCTTCGCCTTCTCCAGGGCGTCGATGGCCTTGCGGCCCTCGGCCTTGGGGAGGGTGAAGGAGATGTCCGTGAGGCCGGTGGACGCCGCGGACACGTTCTGCACGATCATGTCGATGTTGATCTCGGCGTCGGCGACGGCACGGAAGATGGCCGCGGCCTCGCCGGGCTTGTCAGGCACGCCGACGACGGTGATCTTCGCCTCCGAGGTGTCGTGGGCGACACCCGAGATGATGGCCTGCTCCACCTTCTGGTCCTTTGCGTCGGAGAGCGGTTCGTTGCTGACCCAGGTGCCCTGCAGTCCGGAGAAGGACGAGCGGACGTGGATCGGGATGTTGTATCGGCGTGCGTACTCGACGCACCGGTGCAGCAGCACCTTGGAGCCGGAGGCGGCGAGCTCCAGCATGTCCTCGAAGGAGATCCAGTCGATCTTCTTCGCCTTCTTCACCACGCGCGGGTCGGCCGTGAACACGCCGTCGACGTCGGTGTAGATCTCGCAGACCTCGGCGTCGAGGGCCGCGGCCAGCGCGACGGCCGTGGTGTCGGACCCGCCGCGGCCGAGCGTGGTGATGTCCTTCTTGTCCTGGCTGACGCCCTGGAACCCGGCGACGATGGCGATGTTGCCCTCGTCGAGGGCGGTGCGGATGCGGCCCGGCGTGACATCGATGATGCGCGCCTTGTTGTGGACCGAGTCGGTGATGACACCGGCCTGGCTGCCCGTGAAGGACTGGGCCTCGTGGCCCAGGTTTTTGATCGCCATGGCCAGCAGGGCCATGGAGATCCGCTCCCCCGCGGTCAGCAGCATGTCGAACTCACGCCCGGCAGGGATCGGGGATACCTGCTCGGCGAGATCGATCAGCTCGTCCGTCGTGTCGCCCATCGCGGAAACCACGACGACCACCTGGTGGCCGTTCTTCTTGGCGTCCACGATCCGCTTGGCGACGCGCTTGATGCCTTCGGCATCGGCAACGGAGGAGCCTCCGTACTTCTGCACGACAAGGCCCACGTGCGCTCCTCGCTCGGTGTGTGCCGCAGTCATTACTGCGGTCGGCTCAGTTTAACGAGCGGCCCGGAATCACCGACCGCATATCGCATCCTGAGATGTCCCGCTCAGGAAGTGATCACGTCGGAGTGACCCGGACCGCCCGTGGGGAACTGCCTGCCCGGGACTGCGGACGGCACGCGAGAAGGAGCCGAGGTGTGCGCGGGCTCACACCCCGCTACAGGCGCTCGCGCATGCCCAGGGGGGCGCCGATCTCCTCGGCCATCACGCGGCCCGCCTCCTCCGCGAGGTCGTCCTCGGTGAGGTCCTCGTCCGTGTCGAGGCCGTCGAGGGCCGCGAGGGGCTGGTCGAGGCGGACGTGGGCGACGAGGGACTGGAGGGCGCGGAGGGTGGCGGAGGCGGTGGGGCCCCAGTTGGAGAAGTACGAGAACTGCCACCACCACAGGGCTTCGCTGGTGCGGCCCGCGCGGTAGTGGGCCAGGCCGTGGCGGAGGTCGGCGACGATGTCGGCGAGGTTGTCGGAGATCCGGGCCGGGATCGGGGCCTTGCGCGGCTCGTAGGGGTCGAAGACCTCGGAGAAGACGTCGACCGGGTCGAGGAGTGCCGCGAACCTCTCGCGCAGGTCGTCCACGTCCGGCTCGGGGCCCGTGTCGGTCTCGTAGCGCTCGTCGGGGACGATGTCCTCGTGCGCGCCGAGCCGGCCGCCGGCCAGGAGCAGCTGCGAGATCTCCAGGAGCAGGAAGGGCACCGCGCTGTCCGGCTCGTCGCCCTTGGCGACCTCGGTGGTGGCGACGATGAAGCTCTCGATGGAGTCGGCGATCTGGACGGCGAAGTCGTCCGGGTTCTGGGTGATCGCGTGCAGCGTGGGGTCAGACATGGAGGAGCCTCCCTGAGAGCGCGCCGGCCCGGTCGTCATACATCTAGCAGCCTCCGTCCCTCGAAGGCACGGCCCAGGGTCACTTCGTCGGCGTACTCGAGGTCGCCGCCGACCGGGAGCCCGCTGGCGAGCCGGGTCACCTTCAGTCCCATGGGCTTGATCATCCGCGCCAGGTACGTCGCGGTGGCCTCGCCCTCCAGGTTCGGATCGGTCGCGAGGATCAGTTCGGTGACCGTGCCGTCGGCGAGCCGCGCGAGCAGTTCGCGGATGCGCAGGTCGTCCGGGCCGACGCCTTCGATGGGGCTGATCGCGCCGCCGAGGACGTGGTACCGCCCCCGGAACTCGCGGGTCCGCTCGATCGCGACGACGTCCTTGGGTTCCTCGACCACACAGATGACGGTCAGGTCGCGGCGCGGGTCGCGGCAGATGTTGCACTGCTCCTGCTGGGCGACGTTGCCGCAGACCGCGCAGAACCTGACCTTCTCCTTGACCTCCAGGAGGGCGTGCGCGAGACGGCGGACGTCCGTGGGCTCGGCCTGGAGGATGTGGAAGGCGATCCGCTGCGCGCTCTTGGGACCGACGCCGGGCAGCCTGCCCAGTTCGTCGATGAGGTCCTGAACCACGCCTTCGTACACGGAACGCCCTTCCAAGGGAGTGCTTGATTCTTACGGTAGTGGCTTAAAGCGAGGCTAAGAAGCCCACGGGAGGTGGGGGCCGGAAGCCCCCGCCCCGGAGCGGCTCAGAAGCCGAGGCCCGGCATGCCGCCCATGCCCTGGGCCAGCGGGCCGAGCTTGGCCTGCTGGAGCTGCTGGGCGTTGTCGTTGGCGGCCTGGACGGCGGCGACGATCAGGTCGGCCAGCGTCTCGGTGTCCTCGGGGTCGACCGCCTTGGGGTCGATGACCAGGCCGCGCAGCTCGCCGGAGCCGGTCACGGTCGCCTTGACCAGGCCGCCGCCCGCCTGTCCGTCGACCTCGGTCGCGGCCAGCTCCTGCTGGGCGCGGGCGAGGTCCTGCTGCATCTTCTGGGCCTGCTGGAGAAGCTGCTGCATGTTGGGCTGACCACCACCGGGAATCACGGTCACTCCTGAGGTTCGGTACGTCCGTATGTCGGTACGCCGAGCCTACGTGGTCCCTGCCCGCCCTGCCTCCATCACTCGTTCGAGTGAGAAACTGCGGGCTCCTCTACCTGATCAACACCCCCTTGTGGGCGGAAATCCCGGGATTCCGGGCCCGCCGCCCACCATTCGGCGGTAGGAAGGGCAGGCACCACGTGCACCGCACGTCACAGAAGGACACGAGCACTGAGCTGAACAGAGGAGTCCCCCGGTGAGCCAGCAGCCGGAGATGCAGCCACCGGGACCCCCCGGGGGAGACGTTCACCGCGATCTGACCGGTACGCCGTTCCCCCTGGGCGACTGGGGGGAGCCCGCGGAACGGCTCGACGAGCTGTACCGGTGGGTGGAGTCCAACGCCCTGCGGACCGCCGAGTGGTACCTCTCCGACCGCGTCTGGAAGCGCCGCTGCGCCCGGGTCCTGCGGCTCGGCACGGCCGTCGGGGTGATCGCGGGTGCCGCGCTGCCGCTGCTCGACCTGACGGGCGTGGCCGAGGGCACGGCAGGCTGGGGCTATCTCTCGCTGCTGCTCGGGGCCGCCTGCATGGCCTGCGACCGGTACTTCGGGCTGACGTCCGGCTGGATAAGGGACGTGGCGACGGCCCAGGCCGTGCAGCGGCGTCTTCAGGCCCTGCAGTTCGACTGGGCCTCGGAGAGCGTCCGGGAGGTCCTGGGACCCACGGAGGGCACCGCGAGCGAGGCCGCGGAGCGGTGTCTGGGTGTGCTGCGCCGTTTCTCGGAGGACGTGACGGAGCTCGTACGGGCGGAGACCGCGGACTGGATGGTCGAGTTCCGCTCGGGTCCGGCGCCGCTGGCGCTCCAGTCGGTGGGCGTGGTGCCCGCGCGGGCCGAGAGCTCCCATCCGTCGGGCCGTTTCCCGCTGCCGCCCGGCACCCGGCCGAACATGCCGCGTCAGCGGCCCCCGGAGGCCCGCTGACGCGGGCCTCCGGCGGAAGGGCCCCGGGGAAGCCCCGCGGACGTCGTCAGCTCAGGATGATCATCGAGCCCTGGGCCAGGCTCCGGGTCGCCGCGGCGTGCAGCCCGAGCCACACGTGCCGCTCGCGCGCGAAGGGGCCGCCGTCGAGCGGGGCCGGTACGGCCGGCTCCTCCAGGGACGTCGGCCGCTCCGGCGGTACGGGGGCGGCCGGCGGGTTCGCCGGGTCGATGCCGATCGAGGGCGCCACGTACTCCAGCTCGCGCAGCAGCCCGTACGAGGAGCCGAGCGGCCCGCCGCCCTCCAGGAGCTCGTCGCTGGCGAGCGGCACCGGGAAGTCGACCGGCACGTAGGCGCCGGCGTGGTCGTAGTGCCAGACGAGGTGCGACTGTTGGGCGGTCGCCTCGAACATCTCCAGGAGCTGTTCGTAGTCCCCGCCGAGCTCGCCGACCGGTTCGACCGGCAGTCCGCACATCTGGAGCAGGTAGGCGCGGCGCAGGAAGTGCAGGGCCTCGTAGTCGAAGCCGGCGATGGGGGCGACGTCTCCGGACAGACCCGGCATGTACGCGTAGACGGGCACCGTCGGCAGGCCGGAGGCGGTGAGCACGGCGTCGTACGCGGCGATCTCTTCGGCGAAGGGGTTGTCGGGGCTGTGGCACAGCACGTCGACGAGGGGGACCAGCCACAGGTCACAGGCCAAGGGAGGCTCGCTCTCCGTCAGTTGCGGGGGGTGCTCGCAGGGCGTTTTGCGGGGACGGCCAGGGTAGTCGGCGCCCCACGGGCACCGTCCACCCGCTGAGGAACTGCCCTCGGCGACCGGCCCTCAACCCGGTCCGCCCATTCCATCGCGTGCGCGTTGTACTCCCGGACGACCGCGACGGCCGCGTCGGCGTCCCCGCGCGTGATGGCGTCGACGAGCTCGACGTGTCCGCTCCACAGCCAGCCGAGCATGTCCCGTTCGGCGCGCAGGTAGGGCACGGAGAAGACCCAGGCCTGGACGCGGAGCCGGTGGAGGAAGTCGGCGATGTAGTCGTTGGCGGCGACCAGCCGGGCGAGTTCGCGCCAGTAGCGGATGTCGTAGCCGATGAGGACGTCGAGGTCTCCGGCGCGGGCCGCGCGGGCCGCCGCCTCGCCCCTGCGCCGGATCGAGACGAGCGCGACCCCGATCCCGAGGTCGGGTTCCGTGAGGGCGGAGCGGGGCGGGACCATGGCGGCGTCGCGGCGGAAGATGCCGTCGACGACGAGCCTGCGGGCTTCGACCATCCCCCGGTAGTCGTCGACGGAGTACTGGTGGACGCGGAAGCCGCGGTGCTGGTCGGAGTCGAGGAGGCCCTGGGCGCAGAGGTCGACGAGGGCTTCGCGGACGGGTGTGGCGGAGACGCCGTACTGCTCGGCGATCTGCTTGACGGTGAATTCCTCACCGGGCTGGAGACGGCCCGCGAGCACCTCGTCACGCAGCGCGTCCGCGATCTGCTGTCGCAAGGTGTTGCGGGTGACAGCTCCGCTCGCGGGCATGGGTGCGCCCCCTCCGTCCGGCTCCGGACACCCTAGTCCAGACGGAGGGGCGCCTCTCTGTGAGAAAGGCCGCGCGGTTACGCGGTGTGCTCGTCGGCCACCGTGAGGGCGGCGTCGAGGGCGGCGAGGCCTTCCTTGGCCTCGGCCTCGGTGACGTTGCAGGCGGGGACGGCGTGGGTGCGGTTCATGTTGACGAAGGGCCACAGGCCGTTCTTCTTCGCCGCGGCGCCGAAGGCGGCCATGGGTGCGTTGGCCTCGCCGGAGGCGTTGTACGGGACGAGCGGCTCGCGCGTCTCGCGGTTCTTGACCAGGTCGAGGGCCCAGAAGACGCCCATGCCGCGGACCTCGCCGACGGAGGGGTGGCGTTCGGCGAGCTCGCGCAGGCCGGGGCCGAGGACGGTCTCGCCGATGTGGGCGGCGTTCTCGACGACCTTCTCGTCCTCCATCACGTGGATGGTGGCGACGGCGGCGGCGCAGGCCAGCGGGTGACCGGAGTAGGTCAGGCCGCCCGGGTAGGGGCGCTTGTCGAAGGTCGCGGCGATCTTCTCGCTGATGGCGACGCCGCCGAGGGGCACGTAACCGGAGTTCACGCCCTTGGCGAAGGTCATCAGGTCGGGGACGACGTCGAAGTGTTCGGCGGCGAACCACTTGCCGGTGCGGCCGAAGCCCGCCATGACCTCGTCGAGGACGAAGACGATGCCGTACTTGTCGCAGATCTCGCGGACGCCGGCGAGGTAGCCGGGCGGCGGGGTCATGATGCCGGCGGTGCCGGGCACGGTCTCCAGGATGATCGCGGCGATCGTCGCGGGGCCCTCGAAGGCGATGGTGTCCTCGAGGTGCTGGAGCGCACGCGCGCACTCCTCCGCCTCGGTGGTGGCGTAGAAGGGCGAGCGGTAGAGGAACGGCGCCCAGAAGCGGACGACGCCGGCGGAGCCGTTGTCGGAGGCCCAGCGGCGCGGGTCGCCGGTCAGGTTGATCGCGGTGGAGGTGGCGCCGTGGTACGAGCGGTAGGCGGAGAGCACCTTCGTGCGGCCGGTGTGCAGCCGGGCCATGCGGACGGCGTTCTCGACGGCCTCGGCGCCGCCGTTGGTGAAGAAGATCTTGTCCAGGTCGCCGGGGGTGCGCTCGGCGATGAGGCGTGCGGCCTCGGAGCGGACGTCGATGGCGAAGGCGGGCGCGAAGGTGGTGAGCTTCGCGGCCTGCTCCTGGATGGCGGCGACCACGCGGGGGTGCTGGTAGCCGATGTTGGTGTAGACGAGACCGCTGGTGAAGTCCAGGTAGCGGTTTCCGTCGTAGTCCCAGAAGTACGAACCCTCGGCGCCGGCGACGGCGAGCGGGTCGATCAGGCCCTGGGCGGACCAGGAGTGGAACACGTGCGCGCGGTCGGCGGCCTTGACGGCGGCCCCGGCCTGGGGATCGGGTTCGATGACATGAGGGGTCATGGGTCCGAGGGTAAGGAACCGCAGGTGGGACGGGCCATGGCCATCTTGTCCACCGAGACCGGGGCGGACGCGACACCTTGCTCCGTCCCGCTTCGCGCCGGGGCGCGGCCTCGGAGGAAGCCACATCGTCATTGACAGCAAACTGTCATCATGACAGCCTTCTGTCATGGGAATCGAGAGCGACACCACGACCGTTCATCTCGCCGTCTACGACACCCTCGCCGACTGGGAGACGGGCCACGCCACGGCCTGGCTCGCCCGCGCCGGATTCACCGTCCGGACCGTCGGCCCGGTCGCCGGGGAGCCCGTCACCACCCTCGCGGGCATCCGGATCGTCCCCGACCTCGCGCTCGCCGACCTCCGGCCCGAGGACAGCGCCCTGCTGATCCTGCCGGGCGCCGAGAAGTACGACGAGGGCGACGAGCTCGCCCCCTTCACGGCCACGGCCCGGGCCTTCCTCGACGCCGGGGTGCCGGTCGCCGCGATCTGCGGCGCCACGGCGGGCCTGGCGAAGGAGGGCCTGCTCGACGACCGCCCGCACACCAGCGCCGTCTCGTTCTACCTGGCCGCCACCGGCTACCGGGGCGGCGAGCACTACGTCGACGCGGACGCGGTGACGGCCGAGGGCGAGGCCGGGACCGGTGCGCTGATCACGGCGGGCCCGACGGAGCCGGTCGCCTTCGCCCGCGAGGTGTTCGCCGCGCTCGGCGCGTACGAGGGCAGGCGGGACGCCTGGTACCGCCTCTTCCACGACTCGGACCCGGCGGCGTTCGCCGAGCTGAACGCATGAGCCGCGAGCAGCAGGACGCCCTGTCCCGTACGGCCCTGGGCGTCTTCCGTCTCAACGGCCAGTTCCTCGCCGTCTCGGAGAAACTGGCCGAACCGGCCGGCCTGACCGCCGCCTGGTGGCAGGTCCTCGGCGCCGTCCTTCCCGAGCCGCTCCCGGTCGCCGGGATCGCCCGGGTCATGGGCATCACCCGGCAGAGCGTCCAGCGGATCGCGGACCTGCTCGTCCGGGAGGGACTCGCGGTCTACGAGCCGAACCCGGCCCACCGCCGCGCCAAGCTCCTCGCCCCGACCGAGGCGGGCCGGGCCGCGATCGCCCGCATCGAACCGGGCCACGCGGAGCTGGCCGCCGCACTCGTGCGGGAACTGGGCGGCCAGGAGGCCTTCGACGAGACGGTACGGGTCCTGGAGCGGCTGTCGGCGGCCCTTGAGGCCGTCGAGGGCGGTCCCCGGTAGACCGGTCGGCCCGCACTCAGAGCGGAAGGTCGTCGGGCAGTACCCGGAACGCCTTGTGCCGCCCGAGGGGGCGGACAGCACGGAAGTCGCGACGGTCGAGCGTGAGAATCGCGTCCGTGTCGTACTCGGCAGCCAGAGCGACGTTGACGGCATCAGTCAGGTCGAGGTCGAGCGCCGCGTAGCGCAGCCGGATCATCTGGGCGGCGCCCAGATGATCCTCGGTGATCTCCGGCATGGAAACCCGCCCCCGGCGCATCCAGTGCCGGATGTCGTCCACCGCGCTGAGCGCGGCTTCGCGGCCGAGCTCACGTGTGGCCACATGGTCGAGCTCGGCCAGGAGGAGCGGGGACATCACCAGCAGACCCGCGGCCTGGATCGCCTCGGTGGCGGCAGCGTTCTCGGGGTGGGTGGAATCAAGAGCGGCCAGCAGCCCGGAGGTGTCGGCCACGACGATGATCACGCAGCGGTCCCCGCCTCGTCGTCCGCCTCACGCCGGGCAGCGGCGGCCACGACGTCCCGGACCTCGGCCTTGGCCAGGGTCCGGCCGCGCCCCTCGAACGTGCGGGAGAACAAGGGCTCGTCCCAGACCCGGTTGGCCATGGCCGCGAGGTGGATGCCCTGCCGGATGATCTCGGCCTCGCTTATGCCGCGCCGCTTGGCGGCCTCTTTGATGATCGCCAGGTCCTCGGGGTCGGCGTACACGTTCGTGCGCTTCATCGACATGTACCAACCTTAGCCCATGTACCAGATTGATGTATGTAGCTGGCCTTGCGACCCTCGCGGGGTGGTCAGGACCCGCCGCTGAACAGCTCAGTCACGGCGCTCCGCAGGAGCAGCGGGTGGACGAAGCGGTCCGGCGACGTCGGGGGGAAGCGCCAGGACAGCGGCCAGGTCCTGCCCCGCAGCGCGGGCACGGGGACGTAGCTCACGTGGGCGGGCCCGCCGTTGAACCGGGTCACCCCGCGGGGCCACGCCTTCCGCGCCGTCGACCCCGGCGGCACGAGGAAGTAGACCCCGCGCCGCCCGTTCGCCTCGATCACGACGGGCCCCGGGTCGCCCCCGGTGAGCGCCTCCATCAAGGAGGCGAGCCGTCGCCCCTCGTCGCCGTCCACCCGAACGGCGTCGAATTGCACCCCCGCCTTACGGAGTTGGAATCCGGAAACTGGAATCCAATCCACGTTTACTTCCCGATTCTCTTCATTCACGAGGACATGTTCCCGCGCCGGCGCTAGCGTTTTCCACGACTGTGGCGGGCGCGTCGGTAACCCCTCGACCTGCACCAACGCCCCTCGTGTGCAGTCGAATTCGGCGGGGAGCAGTTGAGACCGGTTGAGATCGGTTGAGTCCGAATGGGGAACGTGAATGGCGCGTGCGGAGAACAAGGAAACGGTCGGCCCTGCGGCCCGCATGGCTGCGGCGGTGGCCAAGAAAATGCGACTCAAGAAGGGCCTGACGCAGGACCAGCTGGGCGCCCAGATGGGCTTCACGGGCGCGGCGATCAGCGCGATGGAGCGGCTCATCCACCCGGTGAGCGACGAGATGCTCGTCCAGCTCGAACGCGTCCTGGGCGGCGGCACGGGCATCTTCGAGGAGATGCGGGAACTCGTCCGCCTGGAGAAGCTGCCGGAACAGTTCCGCGGCTACGCGCCGATCGAACAGAAGGCGGTGGCGCTGTGGCTGTACGCGAACCACGTGGTGCACGGGTTGTTCCAGACGGAGGCGTATGCGCGGGCGTTGATTGCGGGCGGGTACCCCGAGCCGACGCCGGAGCGGGTCGAGGAGCTGGTGGTCGGCCGGATGGCGCGGAAGGCGCTGTTCGACCGGAAGCAGGTGTGCGAGATCGAGCTGATCCTCGACGAGTCGGTGCTGAGGAGGCCGATCGGCGACGAGGAGGTCATGCGGGAGCAGTTGGGGCACTTGGCGGAGTGCGCGCGGAGGAGGAACGTGAACCTTCAGGTGCTGCCGCTGGATGCGGGGCTGGGGGGTGAGTACGTGGCCGACCGAGGGAACCTGACAGTCATCGAAACCACGGTCCACGACCACGTCACCTACCTCGAGATCCAGGGCGAGAGCCTGCTGATCACCGACCGGACGAAGGTCAGTGCGCACCGGCAGCGGTATGCGAAGATCCGGGCACAGGCCCTGGATCCGCGCAGGTCGCTGGGTCTCATCGAGGAGTTGGCGGGAGAACAAAGATGAGCGACACCCTGCACTGGTTCAAGTCCAGCTACAGCGACAGCGGCGGCGGGGAGTGCGTCGAGGTCGCCTTCGACTGGCACAAGTCCTCGTACAGCGACAGCGGCGGCGGCAACTGCGTCGAGGTGGCCACCTGCCCCCACGCCGTCCACCTCCGTGACTCCAAGCAGAGCGACGGGCCCACGTTCACCGTGGAGCCCGCCGCGTGGAGTGCTTTCGTCGCGTGGCAGTAGCCGACTAGCAGGACAGGTTCGACCCGGCGGGGACGCCCAGGATCTGGGTGAACTGCTGGTACTTGGTGACCCGGCTCTGGACCTGGGCCGGGTTGCCGCCGTTGCACTCCAGGCTGCCGTTGATCGCCCAGATGGTCTGGCCGAAGCCGGCGCCGTTGACCATGGCGTTGTGGGCGGTCATGGTGCCCGGGCCGTTCTGGGTGTTCCAGTACCAGAGGCCGGTCTGCATGGCGACGGCCGGGTCCTGCTCGACGCGCCAGGGGTTGTTCAGGAGGTCGATGCCGAGGGCGTCACCGGCGGCCTTGTAGTTGAAGTTCCAGGAGAGCTGGATCGGGCCGCGGCCGTAGTACGCGGCCTGGCCGGCGGGGCAGCCGTAGGGCTTCGACGCGTCGCAGTAGTGCGGGTAGTTGGCGGTGTTCTGCTCGACGATGTGGACGAGCCCGCCGGTCTCGTGGGAGACGTTCGCGAGGAAGGCCGCGGCCTCCTGCTTCTTCACCGTGTCGCTGCCGGTGGTGGCGAAGCCGGGGTACGACTTGAGGGCGGCGACCAGGCCCGCGTACGTGTAGAAGGGGTTCCGGCTCGGGAACATCTGGTTGAACTGGGCCTCGGAGACGACGAATCCGCCGGTCGGCGGCGGCGTGGTGGGCGGGGTGGTGCCCCCGCCGCCGCCGCAGACGCCCTGGTCGGCCCAGACGCCCCACTCGCCGGTCGTGCCGGGGGTCTCGTTCTGGGTCCACCACTTGGCCTGCCAGTTGTGGCCGTTGTGCGAGGCGGTCATGCCACCGGTGTAGACGCTGGAGGAGTTCCACGCCGCCGCGCAGGCGGCGGCCGCACCGGCGGAGGCGGTGGGGAGGAACAGGACGGCCAGGCCGACGACCGTACAGAGTGCGGCCAGTGAGGTGACCAGCTTGCGCAGCATGGGTGCTTCCTTCCGGGTGGGGCCGGGTCGGGGGAAGCACAGCGAAGCGCTATTGGTCTGGACCTGTCAAGGTCTAGACCAGAAGTTGTAACAGTGGCCCCGGCCCCCCGTGGAAGGGGGCCGGGGCCACTCGACACTCGCTCAAGCCGCCCGCGGCTAGAGCAGGTTGTAGATCTGGAAGCCGCTGCCGATCTTGACCGGCTTCTGGAAGACGTTCGTGGCGCTGCCCGTGCCGGAGTACCGGAGGAGGTCGCCGTTCGGCTTGCGCGCGATCAGGTCCGTCCTGCCGTCGGCGTCGAGGTCGCCGACCGAGAGGATGCGGTCGAAGACGTTCCAGCCGCCACCGATCTTCGTACGGCCCGCGAAGGGGGCCTTGTAGTCGCCGGTGCCCCGGTAGAGCCACAGACCGCCGGACCTGTCGCGGGCGACGACGTCGGGCTTGCCGTCACCGGTCAGGTCGCCCTGGCCTTCGAGCTGGTCGTACTGGTCCCAGCCGCCGCCGACCCGGGTGCGCGGGGTGAGCCGGCCCTCCGGGTAGGCGAGGTACGACCACAGGACACCGGCCTTGTCGACGCCGAGGAGGTCCGCTTCCTTGGCACCGCCGATGCTGCCGGGCGAGACGAGCATGCGGTACGTGTTCCAGCCGCCGCCGATCTCGTTCTGGTGGTACTGCAGGTCGTCCGAGATCCAGCTGAACGACAGGGTCCCGTTCTTGTTCCAGTACCAGGAGCCGTCGCTCCACCCGTCCTTGTCGTCGTCCACGGGGATCGTGTCGGCGAAGGCGTCGAATTCCACGTCGACCAGGTCGCGCGGGCCGAAGGCGCCCGCGCGGTTCGGGTGGTAGAGGTACAGCTTCTTCGTCTGCTTGTCGACGGCCGACATCGAGAAGCTGGGCGTCTCCACCGGGGCCTCCGCGGCGGCCGACGCGCTCGCGCGCTGCCCGCCCGGGGCCTGGCGGCCGGCCTCGGCCTCGGCGGTGGCGCGCGCCCGCTCGGCACCGGCCGGGTCGCCGGAGGCGAAGGCCGTGCCCGCGGTGGCGGTCAGGGCGACCGTGGCGGCGGTGGCGGCGAGTGCGCCGCGGAGTGTGCGCCTACGTCGGATGATCATGAAGGTTCCCCCCTGGGATCGCTCGACTCGACGGCGGCGCACGGTCGTGCGCCACCGTCGTCCAGCAGCCTCTCACGCGGCTCCGACACCGCTCGGGGCGGCCCAGGGGAAGCCCGGTCCCCTCAGATCAGGAGCACGATCCGGCCCGGCCGGTGCCCCGCCTCCGCCCGCCGGTGCGCCTCGGCCACCGCCTCGAGCGGCATGACGTCGGCCACCCGGGTGATCAGCTCGCGGGCCGCCACCTTCTCCAGGGTCTCCTTCAGCCGCGCGGCGTCCGGCGTGGCCCGCACGGGCTCGACGCGGATGCCCCGCTCGGCCGGCGGAATCCGGTCGGGCGCGATCGCGACGAAGACGCCGTCGTCCTTCAGCGCCGGGAGGATCCCCTGGCCCAGGAGCGCCCCGTCGAAGACCCCGTCCACCCGCTCCGGGGCCACCTCCGCCACCCGGGCGAGCACCTCCGCGGGCGTGCCGCGCGGCACGGCCTGCTCGGCGCCGAGGATCTTCAGCTCGCTCTCGTCGCCCTCATGGGCGACGGCCACCACCCGCAGCCCGGCCGCCGAGGCCAGCTGGACCGCCAGCCGGCCCACCACGGCGCTGGCACCGGTCACCAGCAGCGTCGAGCCCGCGGGGAGCGCGAGCCGGTCGAGGCCCGTCTGGGCGGTGGCGGAGGCGAGCGGGACGGACGCGGCCGCGGTGAACTCCACGTCGTCCGGGATCGGGGCCAGCCACTCGGGGGCGACCCGTACGACCTCGGCGTAGGTGCCCTCGCCGGTCAGCTCCTCGTACCAGGGGATGAAACCGGCCACCCGGGTGCCTTCCGCCATCCCGGGCACCGGGTCGAGCAGCCTGCCCGCGAAGTCCGTCCCCAGGACGAACGGGGGCGTGAGCGCGCCGACCGCGTCGGCGTAGTAACCGGCCCGGATGCGCAGGTCCGCCTGGTTCACACCGGCTGCCTTGAGCCGTACGCGCACCCGGCCGGGCACGTCCCCGGCCTCCGGCTCCGGCCGGCGGGCCATTCTGAGGACCTCGGGTCCGCCGTAGGCGGTCACTTCGACGACACGCATGGGGTACTCCTCAGACGGAAGGCCCCCTCGTGGCCATTACACCCACGCTCCCCGGCACCGGCAACCTCTGATGGCCCGGGTGATGGCGGCCCCGAGGTGCCGCTCCACCGGGGCGCCCACCGCAAACCGCTCGTCCTCCTCACCGGCGGGCCCCGAAGGGGCTGCGGATCTGTGGGGACGGCTGACGCACGGTCTGGCATGCTCTGACCCCGTGGAGCCATTGAACGCGGAAGACCCGGTCAGCATCGGCCCGTTCCGTCTGCTCGGCCGCCTCGGCGTCGGAGGGATGGGCCGGGTCTTCCTGGCGCGTTCGGCCGGCGGGCGGACGGTCGCCGTGAAGGTCGTGCACGCCGAACTGGCCGCGCAGGACGAGTTCCGGCGCCGGTTCGCCCGCGAGGTCGCCTCGCTGGAACGGGTCGGCGGCACCGGCACCGCGCCCGTGCTCGGCTCCGACACCACCGCCGACTCCCCCTGGGTGGCCATCGGCTACGTGCCCGGGCCCTCGCTGCGGGCCGTCGTCGGCGACGAGTTCGGGCCGCTGCCGCCCGCGACCGTGAAGGCCCTGGCCGGCGGGCTCGCCCGCGCCCTCGTCCACATCCACGCCGCCGGGCTCGTCCACCGCGACCTCAAGCCGTCCAACGTGCTGCTCACCGTCGACGGGCCGCGGATCATCGACTTCGGCATCGCGCGCGCCGTCGACACCATCGCCGACGGCGGCGGTCTGACCAGCACCGGGGCGGTCGTCGGCTCCCCCGGCTTCATGTCACCCGAGCAGGTCCGCGGCGAGCGCCTCTCGCCGGCCTCGGACATCTTCTGCCTCGGCTCGGTCCTCGCGTACGCGGCGACCGGCCGCTCGCCGTTCGGCACGGTGGACAGCGGCGTGCACGCCACCATGTTCCGCATCGCCCACGACGAGCCCGACCTGACGGATCTCGCGCCCGAGCTGTCCGGTCTCATCCGGGCCTGCCTCGCCAAGGACCCGGCGGGCCGCCCCTCGGCCGAGGAGATCGCCGAGACCCTGCCGGTCCCCGACCCCTGGCTCCCGGCGGGCGTCCTGGCCCGCCTCGGACGGCACGCGGCGCGGCTCCTGGAGGCGGAGACGGAGACGGAGAGCGAGACGAGTACGGGCGGCGGGACGAGTACGGGCACGGGCTCCGGCTCGGGTGCCGGCTCCGGGTCCGGCTCGGGTGCCGGGGACCCGACCCCGTCCACCCCGCTGCCGTCCACCCCGCTGCCGTCCACCGGTGCCACGGCCCCCCAGCCGCCCGCCCGGCGGCCCCGCCGCACCGCCCTCGTCGCCGGACTGACCGCCGTCGTGGTGGCCGCCGCGGCCGGCGCCGCGTACACCTTCTGGCCCGACCCGGGCAACGGCGGAGGCGGGCAGAAGAACCGCGCCGGGGGCCAGACCGGCAACGTCTCCGCCCAGCCCGCCGGCATCGTCCCGGCCGGCTTCCTCGGCGCCTGGGAAGGCGTCGTCCAGGGCTCCCCGAACCACCCCAGGGAGACCGCCCGGATCGAGATCGGCCAGGGCGCGGCGGGCACCAAGAACGCGGTCTACGTCCAGGTCGCCGAGAACCGGCTGTGCATGGGCCGCTCCCGGCTCGTCTCGGCCGACGAGGACAAGGTCGTGTTCGGCGAGTCCGACGTGACGACCAGCGTGCCCGCCCAGCGCTGCGTGCCCGCCGCCCACCAGACCCTCACCCTGCGCTCCCCCGACGTCCTCGAATGGACCTCCGGCACCGCGAAGGCCACCTTCCGCAAGGCCCCCACCGGCACGAACGTCGTCCCCGCCAAGTACCTCGGCACCTGGACGCGGATCCCCGCCCCGGAGATCTACGGCGAGAACGACCACCGCTTCACCTCGCAGGTCACGATCACCCAGGGGCCCGTCGGCGCCCCCGTGGTCAACACCCTCGACGGCTACCCGCGCACCGTCGACGGCGTGATGCTCGACGAGGACTGGTCCTGCGGCACCACGGCCGTCCTGGCGGGCGTCGGCAACATGCTGATCGTCGGCCCCGCCACCCGGGACACCAACGCCTGGGACCGCGAATGCCAGGAGGGCCTCTCCCGCTACCTGGTCGTCGACAAGCTGAAGGGCAAGGACCGCCTCCTCGTCTACCCGATGCTCGACGGCGAACCGAACGAGTACTACCGCTCGTAACGGCCCCGGCGCCCGCCGGGTTCAGGCCGTACGCCGACCGGTACCGGCCGCCGCCCGCGCGTAGGCCGCGACCAAGGGGCGGGTGTCGTCAGCGCGCCAGGCGAGGACGAAGTAGGTCGGGGTGACCCCGTCGACCGGGCGGGTCACGACGCCGTCGCGGGCGAGGAGCGGGGCGTTGCCGGCGGCGACCAGGCAGACGCCGAGACCGCCGACCAGGGCCTCGTACGCCTCGTCGGCACTCGCGATCTCCGCGCCGATCACCGGCGGGCGGCCGCCGCGGGCGTCCAGGGCCAGCCAGTGGTCCCGCAGTTCGGGACCGGTGGCGGGCAGCGCGAGGAACGGCTCGTCGAGGAGGTCCGCGAAGTCCAGGCGTTCCCTGGCGGCGAGCGGGTGCGACTCCGGGAGGGCGACGAGCCGGGGCTCGGCGGCCACCACGACCCAGCGGAACCGTTCCTCCCCGAGCAGCGGCAGCCACACGAACGCCACGTCGCTCGACCCGTCCGCGAGCCCCGCCGTCGGGTCCTCCCACGCCACCTGCCGCAGCTTCAGGACCGCCTCCGGGTGGGCGGCCGTGAAACGGGACCGGATCGCGGGCAGCAGCCCGCCGCGCCCCGGGCTGGTGCTCATCCCCACCACCAGGGTGCCGCGCTCCGCCTCCCGGGCCCGCCGTACCGCCTCGTGCCCGGACTCCCAGGCGGCCAGCACGGCCCGCGCGTGCGGCAGCAGGGCCGTACCGGCCGGGGTCAGCGCCACCCCCCGCCGGTCACGGTCGAACAGCGGCGCGCCCAACTGCCGCTCCAGGGACCGGATCTGCTTGCTGAGCGCGGGCTGGGACACGTACGACCGCTCGGCGGCCCGGGTGAAGTGGAGCTCCTCCGCGACCGCGACGAAATACCGCAGCTCGCGCACGTGGACGTCCGTGATCGTCATGCCCTTGGGTTATCACGAGAGATCTTGGACGGACAACGCCCTTTCGCCGCAGGGTGGTTGCATCACCGAAGCGAGAGAAGGAACGAACCCATGAGCAAGGTCTGGCTGATCACGGGCGCCAACAGCGGTTTCGGACGCGCCTTCACCGAAGCGGCGGTCGCCGCCGGCGACGTCGTGGTCGCCGCCGCCCGCCGGGTGTCGGCCCTGGACGACCTGGTCGCCGCCCACCCCGACCAGGTCGACCCGGTCGCCCTCGACGTCACCGACACGGCCGCGATCGACCGGGTCGTCGCCGACGTCGTCGAGCGCCACGGCCGCGTCGACGTCCTGGTCAACAACGCGGGCCGCACCCACGTCGGCTCGGTCGAGGAGACCGCCGACGAGGAGCTCCGCTCGCTCTTCGACGTGCACCTCTTCGGCCCCGCCGCCCTCACCCGCGCCGTGCTGCCCCACATGCGGGCCCGCCGCTCCGGCGCGATCGTGCAGCTCAGCAGTGTCGGCGGGCAGGGCTCGATGCCCGGCTTCGGCGCGTACAGCGCGACGAAGTTCGCCCTGGAGGGCCTGTCGGAGGCGCTGGCCGCCGAGGTGCGGCCGCTCGGCATCCGCGTCCTCATCGTGGAGCCCGGCGCCTTCCGCACCTCCCTCTTCGGCAACGGCAGCCTCAGCGGCGACACCATCACCGACTACGCCGACACGGTCGGCGCCACCCGCTCCTTCGTCGAGGCAGGCGACGGCGGCCAGGCCGGCGACCCGGCGAAGGCCGCGGCGGCGGTCCTGACCGCGCTGAACGCCGACGAGCCGCCGCTGCGGCTGGCTCTCGGCGACGACTCCATCGACATGATCCACGCCCACCTCGACCTGGTCCGGGCGGACCTGAACGCCTGGGACAAGGTCGGCCGGGACACCAAGTTCGACGCGTAGCCGGGCACGCGGAAGGGCCCGCACCCCGGCCGGAACCGGGATGCGGGCCCTTTCGGCGTGCCGCCTACAGGAAGGAGTTGATCTCGATCGTCTCGGTGCGGCCGGGGCCGACGCCGATCGCGGAGATCGGGGCGCCCGACATCTCCTCCAGGGCCTTCACGTACGCCTGCGCGTTCTTCGGCAGGTCCGCGAAGGTCTTGGCCTTGGTGATGTCCTCGGACCAGCCCGGCAGCATCTCGTAGATCGGCTTCGCGTGGTGGAAGTCGCTCTGCGAGTACGGCAGCTCCTCGACGCGCTTGCCGTCGATCTCGTACGCGACGCAGACCGGGATCTGCTCCCAGCCGGTCAGCACGTCGAGCTTGGTGAGGAAGAAGTCGGTCAGGCCGTTGACCCGGGTCGCGTAGCGCGCGATGACCGCGTCGAACCAGCCGCAGCGGCGGTCACGGCCGGTGGTGACACCGCGCTCGCCACCGATGCGGCGCAGCGCCTCGCCGTCCTCGTCGAAGAGCTCCGTCGGGAACGGGCCGGCGCCGACGCGGGTCGTGTACGCCTTGAGGATGCCGATGACCCGGCTGATCTTCGTCGGGCCCACGCCGGCGCCGGTGCAGGCGCCGCCCGCGGTCGGGTTCGAGGAGGTGACGAAGGGGTACGTGCCGTGGTCCACGTCCAGGAGGGTGCCCTGGCCGCCCTCGAAGAGGACGACCTTGTCCTCGTCGAGCGCGTTGTTGAGGATCAGCGTGGTGTCCGCGACGAACGGCTTGATCTGCTCCGCGTACTGGAGCATCTCCTCGACGATCTGGGCGGCGTCGATCGCGCGGCGGTTGTAGAGCTTGGCGAGCAGCTGGTTCTTGCCCTCCAGCGCCGCCTCGACCTTCTGGGTGAGGATCGACTCGTCGTACAGGTCCTGGACCCGGATGCCGACGCGGTTGATCTTGTCGGCGTAGGTGGGGCCGATGCCGCGGCCCGTGGTGCCGATCTTGCGCTTACCGAGGAACCGTTCCGTCACCTTGTCGAGGGTGACGTTGTACGGGGTGATCAGGTGGGCGTTACCGCTGATCAGGAGCTTCGACGTGTCCACGCCGCGCTCGTTCAGTCCGCTCAGCTCGGAGAGCAGGACCGCCGGGTCGACGACGACACCGTTTCCGATCACCGGGGTACACCCCGGCGAGAGGATTCCGGAAGGGAGAAGATGCAGCGCGTACTTCTGGTCGCCGACGACGACGGTGTGGCCGGCGTTGTTGCCGCCCTGGTAGCGCACTACATAGTCAACGGATCCACCGAGCAGGTCGGTGGCCTTTCCCTTGCCCTCGTCACCCCACTGAGCACCGAGCAGCACAAGTGCGGGCACAGGCGTACACCCCTTCCGGGTGGGGCATGTCCAAGGTCAGGGGCCGAGGCCGCCTCACCGGTGTGCCCCGGAATAGACGAAGCCCCTGGCGCAATAGCGCAAGGGGCTCTTGCACAAAGATGCTACCCGAGGAAGGACCGAGGTGTCGGATCACGACCAGCTGCTGGTCATCGTCGACCCGGTCGCCCGCCGAAGCGACGGCGAGTCCGTGCGGATCGCGAAAGATGTCCTGTCCGCGGGCGCGGAGACGAAGATCTGCCTGCCGGACAGCCCGGAGGAATTCTCCCGGGCCCTTGCCCGGCGCGGCTCCCGGCGCCCCGTACTGCTCGGGGACGACCGCGCGCTGCTCCGTACGGTGGCGCTCCTCCACCGGGAGCGGGAGCTCGCCGAAGGGGGACTCTCGCTCGTCCCGATCGGCGCCCCGGACGCCCTGGAACTCGCCCACGCGCTCGGCGTGCCGCGCTCCACCCCGGCCGCCGCCCGCACGGTCCTCGAAGGAACGGTACGGCGCCTGGACCTGCTGGTCGACGACAGCGACGGCGTCGTCCTCGGCGACCTCCGCATCCCCGGCGGACCCGCACCCAAACCCGCCTCGGCCGCCCCCACGGTCTGGGGCACCTGCCGCTCCCTCGTCCGCACCCTGGTCCGACCCGCCCCGACGGCCCTCGCGGTGCGCACCCACCGGCTGCGGGTCGAGGCGGACGGGGTGCTGCTCGCCGACGTCGACACCCCGCTGGAGGGCCTGACGGTCCGCTCGGCGGGCGGCAGCGCGACCGTCGTCGTCCACCCGGCGGCCGCCCCGCCGCGCTACGCGACCGCCCGCACCCTCACGGTCTCGGGGCCCGACTTCCGCTACCGGGCCGACGGCCGCGTCACGGGCCCGGTCCGCCGCCGCACCTGGACGTCCCGCGCGAACGCCTGGGGGCTGACCCTGCCCCGGGACTGAGCCTGCCCCGGGACTGAGTCCTGGGCGGAACGGGCTGGTGTCGGGGTGCGGCGGCCGTCTAACGTCCCGCCTGGGGTGGACACCACGCGTGACGGGGGATGCGGGATGGCACGGGCGTTGGACCTGCCGGAGACGGCGAAGGCGCTGGACCGGTACGACCGGAGAGCGAGCACGGTGATGACGGGCGGGTGCGCCCTGTTCGCCCCCGCCGCCGGGGTCGCGCTCGTGGCACCCGGGGAATCCTGGGCGGGCGACCTGATCGGCGCGCTCGTCGCCCTGGGCGTCCTGGTGGCAGGCGCCGGCGCCGGATCCTGGGTGCTTGCGCGCCGGATGAGGCGCGCGCTCGGCTCCGGGGCCTGGTCGGCCCATGCCGCGGCGGCCGTGCGGGACCTGCGGAGCACCGAGGCCGTCGTGCTCCGCTCCCCGGCCGGGGACGCGCTGTGGCCGCTGGAGGTGGTCGCGATGCGGCAGCGGTACGAGCCGCTGCGGCCGGGCCCCGACGGCGTGATGTGGTGGTGCGGGGACCCGTCGAGGGGCGGGGTGCTCGCTCCGCCCGGCGGCGGGGCGCTGATCTGGGCCAGGCCGGTGAAGCACCGGAGGGCGCGGCAGCGGATCGTGGAGCGGGCCACCGGGACGGGGCTGCTCCAGCGGGCGACGCCCGTCCAGCCGCAGGTGCGGGGCGAGGTGGCGTGGGTTCCGCATTCCGCCCTGACCGCCGTTCAGGCCTCCCGCGTGAGCCTGGTCAAGCCGCCCGAGTCCGACACGTCCGGCGCCGCGACGTACGCGCGGCTCGCGGCCCACGCCGGGCGTCAGGCCGTGGCACGGCCCGGGACCCGGGCCCGGCGGCCGGAGGCGGACGCCGCCGAGGTGGCGTGGTGGCGGGTGCGGAGCCTGCGGCGGACCGCGGGGGCCGGCCGGGTCCTGGTGGCACTGGTCCTCTGCGCGGTGGCCGCCGGGGCGGCGGCGATCCGGCCGGAGGGGAGCGGCCTGATGAGGCTGTTCCTCGTGGCGATCGTGGGGCTCGCGGCACTGGCCTACTCCGCCCACCACCTGCTGACCCGGGGGATTCCCGCGGTTCGGCTGATGGCCCGGGCCGTGCGGTCCCCCGTCCCGGTCCAGCGGCGGTACGTCCTGCTCCACGACCCGCAGGACGGTGTTCCCGTTCTGGTCGCCTTCCCGGCCACCGGCGGACCGCACGACCTGCCCGAGGGGCTCCTGCCGCTGTCGCCGCCGGGAACCGCCAAGCGCCCGTGGCTCGGCCTGCCGTCGGACCCCACCGGCACCGTCGAGCTGCGCGGCTGGCTCGACTTCACCGCCGACGGCCTGCCGTTCGTCGTCCCGCGGTTCGAGGGGCGCGCGCTGTGGCCGGCCGGGCCGTACCAGCCGGCCGGCGGGGCGGAGGGCGCCGCGCTCCTCGCCCGGCTCGCCCCGCGCACGGACGCGCGTCAGGACTCGGGGCGGGACTTCTTGTAGGCGGCCCAGCGGTCCATGATGCCCAGCATCTCGCGCTGGAGGAACGCGAAGAACTCGGCCGTCTCCGCGGTGCGGGCGCCCGCCGCCGTGGTGGGGCCGAGGGTCTCGGCGCCTTCGCGGAGGATCTTCTCCCAGCGGACGAGGACCTGGTCGCGGCGGGTGAAGGTCTCGTACCAGAGTTCGTTGTGGAGGACGTACCGGTCGCGTCGGGTGCCGGGGTCGCGTTCGCGGCTGATCATGCTGACCTGGCTCAGGTAGCGGATCGCGCCGGAGACGGCCGCCGGGCTGATCTGTAGTTGCGCGGCCAGTTCGGCCGAGGTCATGGAGGCGGTCTCGGAGGCGAGGAGCGCCGCGAAGACGCGGGCGGCCATGCGCTGCATCCCGGCTTCCGTCAGCTCGCCGGCGAAGCGCTCCACGAAGCGGGACACCGCGTCCTCGTTGCCCGTGCCGCCGGACTCGGTGGTGGTCATGCCGGTCATCGTCTCCCTCGGTCGCTCCGCCGCCCCAACTTTATACGCTTCCTTAACTTCACAACTTTGTGAAATGAGCGTACGTTCTGAAACATGACGAAGGCCATCAGCATCGCCGGACTCCACAAGTCCTTCGGGCGCACTCACGCCCTCGACGGGCTCGACCTCACCGTCGAGACCGGCGAGGTCCACGGCTTCCTCGGCCCCAACGGCGCCGGGAAGTCCACCACCATCCGGGTCCTCCTGGGCCTGCTGCGGCCCGACTCCGGCGCCGCCGGCCTGCTCGGCAAGGACCCCTGGCGGGACGCCGTCGAGCTGCACCGCCGGATCGCGTACGTCCCCGGCGACGTGACCCTGTGGCGCAACCTCTCCGGCGGCGAGGTCATCGACCTGTACGGCAAGCTCCGCGGCGGCCTCGACAAGACCAGGCGCGCCGAGCTGATCGAGCGCTTCGAACTCGACCCCACCAAGAAGGGCCGCACCTACTCCAAGGGCAACCGGCAGAAGGTGGCCCTCGTCGCCGCCTTCGCCTCCGACGTCGACCTGTACGTCCTCGACGAACCCACCAGCGGCCTCGACCCGCTGATGGAGGAGGTCTTCCAGAGCTGCGTCGAGGAGGCTCGCGACCGGGGCCGGACGGTCCTGCTGTCCAGCCACATCCTCAGCGAGGTCGAGACCCTCTGCGACCGGGTCAGCATCGTCCGCAAGGGCCGCACCGTGGAGTCGGGTTCGCTCGCCGAGCTGCGCCACCTGACCCGTACCAGCGTCACCGCCGAACTCGCCGCCGCACCCGACGGCCTCGCCCGGCTCCCCGGCGTCCACGGCCTCGCCCTCCAGACGATCGAAGGGGGGCAGGGCCACCGGGTGAAGCTCCAGGTCGACACCGACCGGCTCGACGCCGTCCTGCGTTCCCTGACCGCCGCGGGCGTACGGAGCCTCACCAGCACCCCGCCCACCCTGGAGGAGCTCTTCCTCCGCCACTACGAGACCGAGGCCGGGGCCGGGACCGGGGCCGGGGCCGGGCGCCTCGCGGGCGAGGTGACCGCACGATGAGCGCCGTCCTCGCCGGCACCGGCACCCTCACCCGGCTCGCCCTGCGCCGCGACCGGCTGGTGATCCCGGTCTGGGCGCTTGTCACCGGCGGCCTCGTCGCCAGCGGCGTCGGCTCCCTCGAAGGCCTCTACGGCACCGCCGCCGAACGCGCCGAAGTCGCCGCCTCCATGACCGCCAACAGCTCAATGCGGGCCCTGTACGGACCGGTCTTCGACGACTCCCTCGGCGGGCTCGTCGCCTGGCGGTTCGGCACCTTCGCCGCCGTCCTCGCCGCCGTCGCGAGCCTGATCGTGGTCGTCCGGCACACCCGCGAGGAGGAGGAGACCGGCCGCCAGGAGATGCTCTCCGCCGGCGCGGTCGGCCGCCGGGCCCCGCTCACCGCCGCCCTCCTCGCCGCGCTCACCGTCAACGCCGCCGTCGCCCTCATCGTCACCGCCGGCCTCGCCGGACAGGGCGCGGCCGGGGCGCTCGCACTCGGTCTGGCGATCGGCGGCACCGGCATGGTCTTCGCGACCACGGCCGCGCTCGCCGCCCAGCTGACGGAGAGCGCCCGGCTCGCCAAGGGGCTGACCGGCGGCGCCGTCGGCCTCGCGTTCGTCCTGCGGGCGGCCGGGGACTCCGGGAGCGCGGACGGATCGTCCGTCCTGACCTGGCTGTCGCCGATCGGCTGGGCGGAGAACGTCCGCGCCTTCGCCGGCGAGCGCTGGTGGGTGCTCCTCCTGATCGCGGCGGCCGTCCTGGTCCAGACGGCGGCGGCGTACGCGCTGACCGGCCGCCGTGACGTCGGCGCGAGCTTCCTCGCGACCCGGCCGGGCCCGGCCGAGGGCGGGCTCGCGACGGCGGGCGCGCTCGCCTGGCGGCTCCAGCGCGGCACCCTCCTCGGCTGGTCGCTGGGCTTCCTGCTCGGCGGGCTCGTCTTCGGCGGCATGGTCGAGGGCGCGGCCGACATCGTCGGCGACAACGAGCAGGCCCGGCAGATCTTCGAGCGGATGGGCGGTCAGAGCGCCCTCACGGACGCCTTCCTCGCGACGATGGTGTCGCTCTTCGGGATGGTGGCGGCGCTGTTCGCGGTCGGGTCGGTGCTGCGGCCGCACGGCGAGGAGACCTCGGGCCGCGCCGAACCGCTCCTGGCGAACGCCCTCGGCCGCGTCCGCTGGGCCACCGGTCACCTGGTGATCGCCTTCGGCGGCTCCGCCCTGATCCTGCTCCTCGCCGGCCTCGGCCTCGCCCTGTCGTACGGCCACGACGCCGGCCCGGTCCTGGGCGCCTCGCTCGCCCAGCTCCCGGCCGTGTGGACGCTCGCGGGCCTCGCGGTCCTGCTGTGGGGCGCCGCCCCGAAGGCCGCGACCGCCGCCTGGGGCGCGGCCGGGCTCTGTCTGGCCCTCGGCTGGGTCGGCCCGGCCCTGGAACTCCCACAGGCGGCCCTGAACCTCTCGCCCTTCGGCCACCTGCCGAAGCTCCCGGGACCGGAGATGAGCTGGACCCCGGTCGTGGCCCTGACGGTCCTGGCGGCGGCCCTGGTGACGGCGGGTCTCGCGGGGCTGCGGCGGCGGGACATGCTGAGCTGAGGGTCGGGGCGCCGCCGCGGCCTGCGCGCCGCTCACAGCTCGACGAGCAGCTCCTCGAAGCCGCGGATCACGTATCCCGGCTTGCGTACGGGCTCCGCCGCGAGCCGGAGGCCCGGCGCCTGGCGGAGCAACTCGCCGAAGACCGCCGTCAGTTCGAGACGGGCGAGCGGGGCGCCGAGGCAGTAGTGGATGCCGGCGCCGAAGGTGATGTGGGGGTTGTCGGCGCGGGTGAGGTCGAGGGTGTCGGCGGTCGGGCCGAAGCGGGCGGGGTCGCGGTTGGCGGAGCCGAGGAGCAGGGCCACCTCGGAGCCGCGCGGAAGGGTGTGGCCGCCGATCTCGATGTCGTCGAGGACCCACCGCTCGAACATCTGGAGCGGGGTGTCGTAGCGCAGAAGTTCTTCCACAGCTGTGGACAACTTTTCGGGATCGGGCCGGACGCCCTCTCTGAGCAGCGTCCACCAGCCGTTGACCGTGGTGTTCACGGTCGCCTCGTGACCCGCGTTCAGGAGGAGCACACAGGTGGAGATCATCTCCTGCTCGGTCAGCTCCTCCACCGCGATCAGCGACGAGATCAGATCGTCCCCCGGCTCCTTGCGCCGCCGGGCGATCAGCTCCCGCAGATAGCCGGAGAACTCCACAGAGGCCGCCACCGCCCGCCGCGCCGTCTCCTCCGAGGGATTCAGCTCGAACATCCCGCAGATCGCCGCCGACCAGGGGCGCAGCCGCGCCCGCTCCTCGTCGCCCTCGGGGACGCCCAGCATCTCGGCGATCACCGCGACCGGCAGGGGTTCCGCCACCGCCGCCTGGAGGTCGCCGCCGCCGGCCGCGACCAGACCGCCGACCAGGTCGGCGGCCAGCCGCCGTACGGTCGGCGCCAGGTCCTCCACGGTCCTCGGGGTGAACGCCTTCGACACCAGCCGCCGGATGCGGCTGTGGTCGGCGCCCTCCAGGTCGAGCAGCCCGTGGTCGTTGAGCGTGTGGAACGGCTCGTACGCGGCGTCCGGGGCCTCCTGCCCGAACTCCTCGTGCGTGAAGCGATGGGTGTACGTACGGCCGAGCCGCCGGTCCCTGAGCAGTGCCGACACGTCCTCGTGGTGCGGGATCAGCCACTGCCGCGTCGGCCCGTGCCAGTGCGCGCGGCCGGCCGCGCGCAGCCCGGCGTAGGCGGGGTAGGGATCGGCGACGAACTCGGGGGACCAGGGGTCGTACACGGGGTCAGCAGCGGCGTCCATGGACGGACGCTACCCGCGCCGGGCGCCGTCAGCCGCCGACGCGCACCAGACCCGCCTCGTACGCGAAGACCGCGGCCTGGGTCCGGTCCCGCAGCGCCAGCTTCACCAGGATCCGGCTCACATGGGTCTTGATCGTCGACTCGGCGACGACGAGGTGGTCGGCGATCTCGGCGTTCGACAGGCCCTGGGCGATGAGCACGAGGACCTCCGTCTCCCGCTCCGTCAGCTCCCCGATCTGCGCCATCGCCGGCGGGCGCGGGGAACTCCCCGGCGCCTTCGCGAACTCGGTGATCAGCCGCTTGGTGACGGTCGGCGCGAGCAGCGCCTCGCCGGCCGCGACGACCCGCACCCCGTCGGCGAGCTGCCGGGCCGAGGCGTCCTTGAGGAGGAAGCCGGAGGCCCCGGCGCGCAGCGCCTGGTACACGTACTCGTCGAGGTCGAAGGTGGTCAGGACGAGGACCTTGGCGTCCGCGTCGGCGGCGACGATCTCCCGGGTGGCGTCGATGCCGTTCAGCTCGGGCATCCGGATGTCCATGAGGACGACGTCGGGGCGGAGCGCGGCGACCTGCGCGACGGCCTCCCGCCCGTTGACCGCCTCGCCGACGACCTCGATGTCCGGCATGGCGCCCAGGAGCACGGAGAAACCCTCACGGACCATCATCTGGTCGTCGACGATCAGTACGCGTATCACTGCGCGGACTCCTCACGGTCACGGTCACGGCCGCGCTCTTCGTCGCGGTCACGGCTCACGGGGACGAAGGCGGCCACCTCGTAACCACCGTCCTCGGTGGGCTCGGCCGTCATCTCCCCGCCGAGCATCGTCACACGCTCCCGCATGCCGGTGATGCCGTGCCCGGCGCCCGGCGAGGGCTTCACCAGGCCGCGGGCCGGACCGTTGGCGATGCGCAGGCCCAGGCCGCCGAGGACGTAGCTGACCTCGACCTTCGCGGTGGCGCCCGGTGCGTGGCGCAGGACGTTCGACAGGGCTTCCTGGACGATCCGGTACGCGGAGAGCTCCACGCCCTGCGGCAGTTCGCGCACGGCGCCGGTGACCGTCTTCTCGACGACGAGACCGGCCTCCGCGACGTTGCGGACGAGGGAGTCGAGGTCGGCGAGGGTGGGCTGCGGGGCGTCGGGGGCCTCGTAGTCCTCGGCGCGGACGACACCCAGGATGCGGCGCAGCTCGGTCAGCGCGGCGACCGCGTTCTCCCGGATGGTGAGGAAGGCCTGCTCCAGCTCCGGCGGCGGGTTCTCCACCCGGTACGGGGCCGCCTCCGCCTGGATGGCGACCACCGACATGTGGTGGGCGACGACGTCGTGGAGCTCACGGGCGATGGTGGTGCGCTCCTCCAGCAGGGTCCGCCGGGAGCGCTCCTGCTCGGTCACCGTCAGCTGGGCGGTCACCTCGCGGTCGGCCTGGCGGCGGACCTGGAAGATGCTGACGGTGAGCAGCACCAGGGCGGAGACGAAGACCATCGGGAACGCGTCGGTGCCGCCGCCCCTGCCGAGGAACAGCTCGGCGAAGGCGCAGTACCCGGCGGTGACGATCCACATCCACGCGGCGGTACGGGGCCGGGTGCGGGCGGCGACCACGGCGAGGACCGCCAGGTGGGCGGCGAACGAGGCCGCCGAGAAGGGCCAGCCGGACCCGAAGCCCCCGATGTAGGCGACGAAGGGCGCCGAGCAGACCGAGGCCCAGAAGGCGAGGACCGGGCGGACCAGGGTGAGCAGCACGATCGCCGCCGGTACGCAGGTGAAGACGAGCGCCACCGGGCCGAAGCTGCCGTGGGTCCGCTCTCCCCCGATGAGGAAGACGATCAGCGCGGCGAAGGCCACCGTCGCGTGCGGCAGCAGCCCGGCGTACTCGCGTATCCGCTGGGGCAGGAACCGGGTCACCCCGCTGTTGACGTCCTTGCGCGGCAGCGGCCGGTAGGCGAAGGCGTCGTGGAAGAGTTCCTGGCGCAGCCCCCCGAGCGCCACCTGCACCAGGCGGATCTCGGGGCTGCGGCTCGTCTCGGGGGTCTGTGTCTGCGTCACCCGATCCACGGTACGGCCGCCGGGAGACCCGGTCGTCCCGCTCGCTGCGGATCCTTCCGGGTCCCCCTTGAGGACTATGAAGCGCCTCGGCCGACTACAGGACGCTGTTGAACTTGGTGCCCTCGCCCGCGTACAGCGTGGTCGCCTGGCGGGCGAAGGGGGTGCTGACGGAACCGGTGGAGCGGTACACGTAGGTCGCGGTGGGACCGTAGGCGATCAGGTCCGGGCGGCCGTCGTTGTCGACGTCGCCGGCGCCCACGAGCTGGCTGAAGGTGCCCCAGCCGCCGCCGACCTTCGTGCGGGGGGCGAAGGTGCCGGGGCCCGTGCCCTGGTACAGCCAGAGGACGCCGTCCTTGTCGCGGGCGACCAGGTCCCCGGCGGCCGTGCCGGCGATGTTCCCGACGGCGGTGATCTGGTTGAAGATGCCCCAGCCGCCGCCGACCTTCGTGCGGGGCGCGAAGGGCTTCACGGCGTCGCCGGTGCCCTTGTAGAACCACAGCGCCCCGGTGGTGTCGGTGGCGAGCAGGTCGGCGCGGCCGTCGCCGTCGAGGTCCGAGCCGCCGGCCAGCTTGTCGTAGCCGCCCCAGCCGCCGCCGATCTTCACCCGGGAGGCGAAGGTGCCGTCGCCCTTGCCGAGGTAGTGCCAGAGCACCCCGGAGCCGTCGAGGGCGATCAGGTCGCCGGTCGCGCTGCCCGCGAGGTTCCCGACGGCCTCGATCTGCTTGTACGCGCCCCAGCCGCCGCCGATCCTGGCCCGCCCCGCGGTCTCGGTCCGGCCGTCCACCGGCCGGTCCCGCAGGTCGTCGCGCCACAGCACACCGGCGGCGTCCCGGGCGAGGACGTCGGTGGAGCCGTTGTCGGTGAAGTCGTGCGGGTTGGCCGTGCGGGTGACGTTCATGAGCCAGCCCTGGTAGACCGGCTCGCCGGTGCCGTCGAGCAGCATCGCCTCGGCCTCCACCGCGTACCGGCCGTTGGGGGCGTCCGCGCCGTCGAGGGTGCCGTCCCAGGTGTAGGTGAAACGGTTCCCCTCGGCGGGGGCGTACACGCGCTCGGTGGTCACCTGGTCGGTGACGGTGTTCGTCACCCTGACGTCCAGATAGGCCTCGCGGTGCGAGAGCGTCCAGCTCATCGTCACCTGGCCGCCGGTCCGGTCGAGGTTCACCGAGTCGGGGACGTCGACCTGCTCGATCCTCAGGTCGACGACACGCTTCTCGTCGGCCGCCTTGGTGACCTTCGGCGTGCCGTCCGCCGCGATCTCGACCCGGAACAGGCCCTTGCCGTCGGCGGCCGTCGCACCGCGGACCACGGCAGTGCCGTCGCCGGCCGTCCGCACGCCCGAGCCGGAGTCGAGCAGCCGACGGGTCTCACCGGTGGTCAGCGAGACGGCCTCGACGGGTGTCGTGGGGGTGCCGTGGACGAGCCAGTCACCGACGAGTCCGCTGAACGGCTCGTCGAGGTGCGGGCCGAGACCGGTCCGCTTCGTCTCGCCCGTCACGCGGTCGACGGAGGTGACGTAGTCGCCGAAGCCGCCCTCGTAGCCGAACCAGGTCAGGTGCGAGGCGGAGAACTCCAGACCGCCGTAGGAGGTCCCGGAGTCGGCCGCGGGGTACCGGGTGCCGGCCGTCCCGGCCGCCAGGTCGACCAGGGCCCGGCCGCCGGTCCGCGCGTTCGCCGGGCCCGTCTCGTAACCGACGAGGACGGCACCGTCGTGGGCACGCGAGGCGGCGAAGTCGGCGGCGTCGGCCGGCAGCCCCTCGATCCTGCGGCTGTTCGTGGCGGCGCCGTCCTTGGTCACGACGTGGAGTTCGGCCGTGCCGTCCTCCTTCGTCAGCTGCGCGAGCACGCTCGTCGGGCTCAGCGCGGTGACGTAGGTGCCGTGCAGCGCGCCGAGGTCGATGGCGACCTCGGGCGCGGTGGGCGCGGCCATGTTCCGCAGGGTGAGCGCCCCGCTGTCCTCGCCGAAGACGACCACGTCGCCGGCCCCCACCGTGGTCCAGCCGTTCTCCGGCTCCTGGAGCGGAATCGGGGTGCCGCCGTCGTACGGCGTCCAGAGGAGCTTCCGGCTGGTGTCGTGGCCGAACGAGTACGTGATGAAGCCGGAGTCGCCCACGGAGCCGAGCTCGGTGCCCTCGGGGTAGACCGGCAGCGCGGCCGTCTCCCCGGCCTCCGCCGGGGCCGCGGCGGGGGCCGTGGCCGCGAAGGCGGTCGGGGCGGTGGCCAGGGTGCCGGCGCCGAGGGCCGTGACGGCGAGGACGGCGGTGACGGCCGCGGCGAGGCGGGTGGAGCGAGTGGAGCGGGTACCGGTGGAACGGAACTGCAAGGTGAACCCCCACGAGATGATTCGGACACGGGAGTGCCGTGCCCGATCAGACTCGCGAACCGGTCGAGTGGTTGTACGGGAATTCTTCGTTCCGCCCTGACCTCTCAGGGGGTCACCAGGCCAGCTGGGCGATCTCCTCCGCGACCACCGCGCACGCGTCCGCCGCCGGGTCGATCAGCGGGAAGTGGCCGACCTCCTCCAGGAGCGTCAGGCCGACCGTCTCCCCCGCCTTCGCGGCCGCCTCCGCGTACGCGTCGGCGACGGTGTACGGCACGTCGAGGTCCTCGCGGCCCTGGACGACGGTGGTCGCGATCCCCGTCGGCAGCAGCGCCGACGGGTCGGTGTGGGCCGCCCGTTCCTCGTACGAGGACGGGTCGCCGAGCAGTTCGGCGACCGCGCCGCCGCACACCCCCAGCTCGACCGCCCGGCCGAAGTGGGCGATCGGGGCGAGGGCCACGACCCCGCGCAGCGCGGGCGCGGCCGGCAGCCGCCACGGGGAGCCGGCGGGCAGCACGTGCCGGGCGGCGGCCCACAGGGCGAGCTGCCCGCCCGCCGAGTGGCCGGTGAGCACGATCCGGCCGGTGTCGGCCTGTGGCAGGTGCGCGGCGGCCAGCTCCGGTACGGCGTCGAGCGCGGCGGCCACGTCGTCGAAGGTCTCGGGCCAGCGCCCGGCGACCGGGGCGGCACCACCCTGCCGGGGGATGTCGCTGCCGCGCCGGTACTCGACGTTCGCCACGGCGAAGCCCCGGCGGGCCAGGAAGTCCACGAAAGGAGTCAGGTGCTGCCGGTCGTACGGCGCCCGCCACGCCCCGCCGTGCAGGGCGACGACGAGCGGCGCCCGGCTCGGTCCGCCGCGCGGGGCGTAGAAGTCGATCACCTGGTCGGGGTGGTCGCCGTACGCGGCGGTGGCATCCGGGGCGACAGCCGGGTGCGAGAAGGCGGACGCCTCCTCGGCGGCATCGCGCGCGGCGGGGTCCGGCATGCTGCTCCAACCTCTCGGATTCGCGGCCGAATTGGCCTGACCTGCGGGGACGGTACCAGGACCGGAGCCCCCGCAGATCAGGCGATCATCGGACCGTCATCCCTCAGGCGGGGAGCTCCGCCAGCACGTCCGCGAGGACCCGCGCCGCCCGCTCCGCGTCCGCGAAGCCGACGTACAGCGGGGTGAAGCCGAACCGCAGGACGTCGGGGCGCCGCAGATCGCCGACGACCCCGCGCTTGATCAGCTCCGCCATCACGGCGGGCGCGTTCTCGCAGCTCAGCGCGGCCTGGCTGCCCCGCTCGGCGTGCGCCTCCGGGGTCACGGACCGGACGCGGCCCGCCGGGACGTACGCGCGCACGCACTCCAGGAAGAAGTCCGTGAGCGCCAGCGACTTGGCCCGGACGTCCTCGACGTCGACCCCGTCCCAGACGTCCAGGGACGCTTCGAGGGCCAGCATCGACAGGATGTCCGGCGTGCCGACCCGGCCCTTCGCCGCGCCCTCGGCCGCCGCGTACCCCGGGGTCATCCCGAACGGGTCGGCGTGCGAGTTCCAGCCCGGCAGCGGCGAGTCGAAGGCCGCCTGGTGCCGCTCCGCGACATACAGGTAGGCCGGCGAACCCGGCCCGCCGTTCAGGTACTTGTACGTGCAGCCGACGGCCAGGTCGACCCGGTGCGCGTCCAGGCCGACGGGCAGCGCGCCCGCGCTGTGGCACAGGTCCCAGACGGCGAGCGCGCCCGCCGCGTGCAGCGCGGCCGTGATGCCGGGCAGGTCGTGGAGCCGGCCCGTGCGGTAGTCGACGTGGTTGACGAGCGCGGCGGCCGTCCGGCCGCTCACCGCGGCCGGCATGTCGGCCGGGTCGCACGCCACGATCTCGTGACCCGTCATCCGCGCCGCGGACCGCGCGATGTACCCGTCCGTGGGAAACGTCGTCGCGTCGACGAGGATCTCCCCCCGGTCGTCACCGTTCAGCCGGGCCGCGGCGACGACCGCCTTGAAGACGTTCACGCTGGTCGAGTCGCCGACCACGATCTGGCCGGGGGCGGCGCCGACGATCGGGGCGATCCGGTCGCCGATCCGCTCCGGCGCGGTCCACCAGCCCGACTCGTCCCAGGACCGGATGCGCAGCTCGCCCCACTCGCGGGTGATGACGTCGGCCATCCGGGCCGGGACGTGGGCGGGCAGCGCGCCGAGGGAGTTGCCGTCGAGGTAGACGGTCGCGGCGTCGAGGGCGAACTTCTCCCGGTGCTTGCCGAGTCCGTCGGCGGCGTCGAGTTCGAGGGCCCGGTCCCTGAGCAGGTCAGACATGGCTGCGCGCCGTCCAGAGCTCCGGGAACACGTTCTTCTGGGCCCGCTTCTCCAGCCAGGCCACGCCCGCCGAGCCGCCGGTGCCGGTCTTGGCACCCATCGCGCGGCGGGTCGCCACCAGGTGGTCGTTGCGCCAGCGCCAGACGAGTTCGGCGACGTCGCTGAGCGCCTCGCCGAGCCGGACGAGCTCGCCGTTCTGGTCGGCCTCCGCGTAGATCCCGGCCCAGACGGCCTCGACCTCGGGCGAGGGCTCGTACCGCTGCGACAGGTCACGGCCCAGGACCGAGGCCGGTACGGGCAGGCCGCGCCGGGCGAGCAGCCCGAGCACCTCGTCGTACAGGCTGGGTTCCTGGAGCGCCTTCTCCAGCTCGGCGTGGACGCGGGGCGCGCCCCGGTGCGGGACGAGCATGGACGCGGACTTCTCGCCGAGCAGGAACTCCATCCGCCGGTACATGGCGGACTGGAAGCCGGAGCCCTCGCCGAGCGCGGACCGGTAGGCGTTGAACTGGGCGGGGGTGAGCTGGGCGAGCGGCCGCCAGGAGTGGTTGAGCGCCTCCAGTTCGCGGACGGAACGCTTCAGCGCGTCCATCGCGACGGGGACGCGGTCCTCGCGCAGGGCGCGGCTCGCGGTCTCCCACTCGTGGACGATCACGGTGAACCACAGCTCCATGACCTGGGTGGTGACCAGGAAGACCATCTCGCCGGGGTCGTCCGAGCGGAGGTGCTGGAGGTGGGTCAGGACGTCCGCCTGGACGTAGTCCTCGTACGGCGTCGTGCCGGCGAAGTCGAGGTTCGGGGCGTCGGCGGCCGAACCGGCTCCGGAGTCGGGAGAACCCGTGGAGAGTGACATTTCTGTCTCCTCGATACGTGTTACCGGGTAGCGGTCTGCTCCACCGTGCGCACGTCCTTCCGTGCGGCACGGGAGCCCCGGTCCCCTCGGGAGGCGGGCTTCGTCGCGCGCCGTCCCAAGCGCATCATGACACGATCGGCCCGGTGATGTAGCTCCCGTCTTCGCTGTACGGGAACGCGTTCGACCGGCAGCCGTCGAGGCCCTTGATCTGCTGCATCATCGCGGGCGCGAGCTTGCCCGGTCCCGGGCAGCCCATGTGCTGCCGGATGCCTATCTCGTGCCCGACCTCGTGGTTGATGATCAGGTGCCGGTACTCCGCCGGTTCTCCCGCGAAGGTCGGCGAGCCGAGCATCCAGCGCTTGAGGTTCACCACGACCCCGTCGGCGGTCTCGCAGTTCAGCTCGCCGTGGGTGCGCAGGCCCTGTTTGAGGCAGAGCGCGTCGGCGGTGTCCGGGGTGGCGATCCGGATGACGAAGTCGGCGTTCTCCGAGACCAGCTGGAAGCGGCCCCGGCCGTGCGCGGCCCAGCCGCGCGGATGGGCCAGGATCCGCTCGATCTCGGCGGCCGTCTCGCCCGCCGACAGTGCGACGCCCTCCTCGACCTGGACGCGGTAGCGGCGGAGCACCCCGCTGGCGCCGACCGGCTTGCCGGAGGCTTTCGCGGAGGTGAAGGTCCCGGCGCCGGACTGCGGCACGGTCGGCTTCTTCTTCGGGGTCTGCTGGGGTTTCGGCGACTTCTTGGGCCCGGCGGTCGTGGCCCGGGGGGTGGGGGCGGTCTTCGAAGGCCCGGTGTTCGCGGCCGTCGGGTCCGGCGCGGCGGTGGTGGCCGGGGCGGCGGCCGCGGTGTCGTGGGCCGCCGGGCCGTTGAAATGGGCGAGGGCGACGCCCGCGCCGAGCGCGACCGTCATGAGGACCAGCGTCGGCAGGACGAGGCGGCCCGGGCCGCGTCTGCCTCTGCCGCGCCGCACGCTCCGGGTTCGTCGCCCTCCTGCGGTTGCGGCACGCTTGCCCACGACAGACTTCTCCCCTGCGTCGGCCGGCAAGTGGGGGAAGAGGAATGGGGCCTCGGTACCGGCTTCTTCGGTCCTGCGGTCCCGGGGATCGTACCGGCCCCCTCGAACAGGCTCGAACGGATCGGGGAGGCTGTCCGGATTTCCCCGCGTCTGTTCGGAAACGGGGAAATCCGGACGGTTGGAGCCGCTAGCCGAGGGTCTCCGCCGCGGTCTCCGAGGAGTCGCGGAGGAAGGTCGTGCAGCGCTCGTACTCGTCCTTCTCGCCGATCTCGCCGGCCGCGCGGGCCAGCGCGTGCAGGGCGCGCAGGAAGCCGCGGTTCGGCTCGTGCTCCCACGGCACCGGGCCGTGGCCCTTCCAGCCGTTGCGCCGCAGCGCGTCGAGCCCGCGGTGGTAGCCGGTGCGGGCGTAGGCGTAGGACTCGACGACCGAGCCGCGCTCGTACGCGTCGTCGGCGAGCTGGGCCCAGGCGAGCGAGGAGGTCGGGTACTTCGCGGCGACCTCCGCCGGGGCCGTACCGCTCGCGAGCAGGTCGCGCGGCCCCGGGTCGTCGGGCAGGTGGGTGGGGGCCGGACCCCCCAGGAGGTTCTCATGCATGGCCATGGCCCCCAGTCTGCCTCAGTCGCCGGTGGGTCGGTGGTGGTCCGTGGGGTCACGGTGACCGTGCCGCTCAGAGGCTCCGGGCGATGATGTCGCCGTACGAGGTGGTCGCCCGGATGTGCAGGGCGGCGCCCGGGCCTTCGGTGTTGCTCAGGGAGTTGACGACCCGGCCGTAGGAGGTGCCGGCGTCCAGCGAGGCGGAGACCCCGCGGGCGGCGCCGACCTCGATGCCGCCGGCCTCGGTGCGCAGGACGACCGTGCCGCCCGTCGCCTCGGCGATCCGCAGGTCGCCCTTCTGGGTGCTGATCTCGGCGGCGCCGCGCAGCCGGCCGACGGTGATGTCGCCGGCCATCAGGCTCAGCCGGGCGCCCGCGGTCTCGTCGAGCTTGACCGAGCCCTGCGCGCCCTCGAAGACCACCTCGCCCAGGCGTCCGACGCCCCGCACCTCGGCGGCGGCGGTCTTCGCCTGGACGCGGGAGCCGGCCGGCAGCTGGACGGTGACCTCGACCGAGCCGGAGCTGCCGAGGATCCGGTGCTTCGCGGGGGCCGCCTCGATCCGCACCACGCCGTCGGCGTGGGTGACCGTGACCTGCTCGGCGGCCTTCACGTCGGCGCTCTTGGAGGCGTTCACCGGCAGGACCTCGACGGTGGTGTCGGCGCGGTCGGCGGCGATAAAGCGGACGAGTCCGGCGGGGACGTCGAGGACGACCTGGACGGGGGTGGCGGTGGCGAACTTCTGCATGGCTTCTCTCCTGCGTTCCGCGGCGGGCTCTCTGTCGGCCCGTCGTTTCCGATGAGGGAAAAGCTACGTTGCATTCACGAGTCCGGCAACACGTTCGTTGCGCAGAATCTTTGATTTACCAGTTCAGAGCAGTTATTTCATTGCAACGGGCCTGCGACTAACGCAACGAACCGAGCTCGATCCGTTGCAATGGAATGGGGGTGAACGCTATACTCGGGCCTCCACGCAGCACGAAGGAGACCGCGATGCCCGGAGGCAGGCTCACCCAGCAGGAACGCCAGCAGATCGCGCTGGGACTGGCCGACAACCTCGCCTACGCGGAGATCGCCAGGCGCCTCGACCGCCCCACCTCGACGATCACCCGCGAGGTCATGCGCAACGGCGGCCCCGCCGGTTACCGCTCCGACCTCGCCCACCGCGCCACCGAGCACCGCGCCCGCCGCAAGCAGGCCGCCCCCCGGGACCCCCGGACGTCGGCCCCGCAGCCCTACGGCCGCGATGCCGAGGCCGTGCGCGCCTACGAGGAGCTGTTCACCACCGTCATGATGCAGTCGGGCATGCCCCAGATGATGGCGCGCGTGATGGCCTCCCTCACGCTCGCCGACTCGGGCAGCCTCACCGCCGCCGAACTCGTCGAACGCCTCCAGGTCAGCCCCGCGTCGATCTCCAAGGCGATCGCGTTCCTGGACGAGCAGGGCATGGTCCGCCGGGAGCGCGACGACCGCCGCCGCGAGCGCTACGTCGTCGACAACGACGTCTGGTACCAGTCGATGGTGGCCAGCGCCCGGGCCAGCGCCCAGATCGTCGCCACCGCGCGGCAGGGCGTGAGCGTCTTCGGCGCCGACACCCCGGCGGGCGTCCGCCTGGAGAACACCGCCCGGTTCCTCGACTTCGTCTCCGAGAGCATCACCCGCGCGGCGGAGCAGGCCCGCGAGATCCTCCACACCGGACCGCCGCAGCCGCCCTCGGACGACGACACGGCCTGAAGCCGCCGGGCGCCTGCCTCAGCCCGCCGCGTCCCGCTGCCCCGGGTCCAGCGGCGGGGACGTCACCCCGCAGTGCACCCGGCACTCCGGGTGGCAGTCCGCCGGCACCCGCGTCCGCATCGTCGTCCAGGCGAGCACCGCGCCCACCACGAGAATGCCCGCGCACATCGGCATCGCCCGCCGGAACGTCGACCCGAACTCCTCCGCCGAGCGGTACGCCTCCGGGCCCATCCCCGCCAGCATCGGCAGCGCCGCCACCGCGAGCAGACCCGCCGCCCGGGCCGCCGCGTTGTTGATGCCGCTCGCCAGCCCCGCCCTGGACACGTCCACCGAGGCCAGCACGGTCGCCGTCAGCGGCGCGACCAGGGCCGTCATGCCGAGCCCGAGCACCAGCAGGGCCGGCAGCACGTCCACCACGTACGAGGCGTCCTCGCCGACCCGGAGCATCAACAGCATGCCGGCGGCACACAGCAGCGGTCCCACCGTGAGCGGAATCCTCGGCCCGATCCGCTCCCCCAGCTCCCCGGCCCTCGCCGAGAGGAGCAGCATCAGGACCGTCGTCGGCAGCAGGGCCGTCCCGGCACCGAGCGCCGAGTAGCCGGACACCACCTGCAGCTGGAGGGCGGCCAGGAAGAAGAAGCCGCCGAACGCCGCGTACACGCACAGGGTGACCAGGTTGACCGCGGTGAACATCCGGGACGCGAAGATCGACGGCGGCACCATCGCACGCTCGCCGCGCCGCCGCTCCACCAGCACGAACCCGACCCCGACGACGACCCCGGCCGCCCCGGCCCACCAGGCCTCGCCGATCAGCGCGTACGTCACGAGGGCGAGCGCCGCCGCCCCCAGGACCGCGCCGAGCACGTCGAACCGGCCGTGCGCGGCCTCGTCCCGCGATTCGGGGACGTGTTTCAGGGCGACGGGGACGCACAGCGCGGCGAGCGGCACGTTCAGCAGGAACACCCACCGCCAGCCCGGCCCGTCCACCAGCCAGCCGCCCACGAACGGCCCGATCGCCGCCCCCACCCCGCCGAAGCCGGACCACAGGCCGACCGCCCTCGCCCGGTCGTCCGGGTGGAAGCTCGCCTGGATCAGCGCGAGCGAGCCGGGCGTGAGCAGCGCCCCGCCCACGCCCTGGAGGGCGCGGGCCGCGATCAGCACCCCGGCGTTCGGGGCGAGCCCGCACAGCAGCGAGGCGAGCGCGAACCACACCACCCCGATCACGAAGACCCGGCGGCGCCCGAACCGGTCGCCGAGCGAGCCGCCGAGCAGGATCAGCCCGGCCAGGGTCAGCATGTAGGCGTTGACCGTCCACTGGAGAACGGCCAGGTCGGCGCCGAGATCGGCGCCGATGTGCGGCAGGGCGACATTGACGACGGTGGAGTCGAGCAGGGCCATCCCGGAGCCGAGGACGGTCGTGAACACGATCCATCGTCCGGGCCCCGAGGCCATCCGCACGTCCCGCTCACCCATGCCAGCATGGTCCCGCGAATGCCGAAGCCCCGCCCACCGGAATCCGAGGAGACGGTGGGCGGGGCAGCGGTGGCCGACGGGTCAGCGGGTGATGTTGAAGTACTTCCACGCGCCGGTGACCGAGCTGTTCACGTCGTCGCCGGACACGCCGTCCACGTACGAGGTGCGGACCCGGGCGCGGACGCCCTCCGCCCCGGCGCCGTCGAACAGGATGTACGCCATGCCGCCGCTGTTCAGCGGGGCGAGGTCCTCGGAGCCGGTGCGCCAGGCGCCCGCGTACCAGACCTGGACCTCGTACTTGGTCTTGCGGCCCGGGTACGGGTTGTTCCACGCGGTGAGCAGCACGTCGCCGGTCTGGTGGTACGTCTGGTACCAGATGGTGCCGATCTTCGACCACTTGTAGTGCCGGGACAGCGTGCTCGCCTGACCGGCCCGGGTGTACACCGTGGAGCCGACGTGGGCCCAGCCGGAGCGGGTGTCACCGAGGAAGTCGGCGGTCACCCAGGTGTCGCGGGTCATCTTCGTCGTCACCGACAGCTTGCCCGCCGAGTTGACCGTGCCGCGCTTGAGCAGCCGCCGCGGCTCCGGGCCGTACGGGTCCGCCCAGATCTCCACCACGCGGTTGCGGTACGTCCAGCCGAGGGACGCCGTGTACGTCACGTCGGTGCCGTAGTTGACCGTGCGACGGTTCTGGTCCAGCGTCAGGGCGGTCTTGTACGGGGTCACCTTGATGACCGCCGTGCCGCTCGCCCCCACGTGCGTGGCGTCGCCCGCGTACGCCACCTTGTACGTGGCGTTGCCGGCCGCCATCGGCTTGTCCGTGAAGGAGAACGTGCCGTTCGCGCCGAGGTTCCGCGTCCCGAGCGCCGTGCCCTTCGGGGCCTCGGCGTCGTACCGGGTCACGGTGAGCGGCGTGCCGGAGGGCAGCCCCAGGGTCGCCGCGACCGTGCCGGAGACGGTGATCTCCCTGCCGACGCCCACGGTGGCCGGGACCTTCACGGTGACGGTCGGCAGGGACTTGGTGGGCGTGTCCAGGACGTGCAGACGGGCGTTGCCGCTGCCGCTCGCCGTGGTGACCGCGAACAGGCGGCTGCCGCCCGGCTCGAAGGCGAGGGCGCCGTCGGCGAGGTTGTCGCCGCCGCTGCTGGTCCCCGTGCCGGGGAAGTCGTACTGCCGCACGGCCTTCGTCTCGCCCGGCCGGTAGACGAACACATCGGCCTTGTACGGGGCGTCGGAGCCGGCCGCGACGGTGCCGTCGGGCGCGACGGCCACGGCGGCGCCGTGGTACTCGCTGGCGTAGGACGGCAGCTCGGCCATGTCGGTGGTCCGCCACACCCGGTGGCGGTTGCCGGCGGTGGCCGTGATGAGCCTGTCGCCGTCCGGGGTGTAGGCGAGGTCGTTGGCCATGCCCACCGAGCCGACGTCGGCGGCGGTGCGCGCGGTACGGGTCGCGGTGGCCGTCGACGCGTCGTACGTGCCGAGCAGGAACCGGTGGTAGTACGAGGACATCGCCGCGAAGGCATTCGGGTCCGTCGGCGAGGAGACGAGCCTCGGGGCGCCCGAGTAGTTCAGCTCGGCGTCCTGGGCCAAGGTCACCACGGGTTCGGCACCAGAGGTGTCGACCGACCCGATGTCGCCGTGGTCGCCGTTGCCGTAGCCGAACCAGATCCTGCCGCCGGCGAGCGCGACGTACTGCGGGTCGGTGCCCTCGCCGGTGGCGTACCGGGCGCGCTCGGTCCCGGCCTGCGCGTCCAGGGCGACGACGGCGTCGGCGCCCGGGACCGCGGCGTACAGGCTGCCCGCGTCGGCGGAGAGCGCGAGCCCGGTGACCCCGGGAAGGCCGGTGACGGTGCTCAGCACCGTGCCCGCGTAGTCGGTCGCGACGACCTTCCCGAGATACGGGTCACTGATGAAGATCTTCCGGTGGACGCCGTCCACCACCATGTCGCCCACGGACGACATCGGAAGCGCCTTGCTGCTGTCGGCGGCCGCCTGGCCCGCCGTGCCCGCGACGAGCGCCGCGGAGCTGACGAGGACCGCGAACGACGTCGCGGCCGAGAGAGTGCGCTTGCGCACGATGAAGAGCCCCCCAAAGAGCATGGTTCCGGCCCCTCAACACGGGGCGCGGTGCACGAAGACTAGAACACGCCTGCGACACATCGCTCCCCGGTATCCGCGCCGTGCACGACCGGCCCCGCCGCCGCGCGAGCGGGGCCCCTCAGGTCGTGCGCAGTCGCGCCGCCGCGCGGACCAGCGCGTCCACGCCGCGTTCGGCCTTCGCCCGGGGGCAGCCGACGTTCAGCCGGACGAAACCGGGGGTGCCGTAGACCCCGCCGGGCATGATCGCGACCTTCTCGACCGTGATCAGCTCCTCCTGGAGCCGGGTCTCCTCGATGCCGAGCGGCCGCAGGTCGATCCAGGCGAGATAGCCGGCCTGCGGGGGCTCCCAGCGCACCCCGGGCAGCCCGTCGGCCAGTCGCCGCCGGACCGTCTCCATCGTGCCCGCCACATAGCCGCGCAGCTCGTCCAGCCAGGCCGCGCCCTGCCGGTACGCGGCGATGTGGGCGGTCAGCGAGAGCACGGCGGGCGAGGCCAGGCCCTCGCCGGTCTCCATCCGCCGGATGAAGGCCGTCCGCTCGTCGGGGTCGCCGATCAGCCCGTACGAGCCGGAGAGCGCGGGAAAGTTGAAGGCCTTGGTGCCCGAGGTGACCAGGGCCCAGCGGTGGCCCCGGCCCGGCTCGGCGATCCGGGTCCACGGGACGTGCCGGTGGCCCTCGGTGGTCAGGTCGGCGTGGATCTCGTCGCTGACGACGGCCGCGCCGTGCCGCTCGGCCAGTGCGGCGAAGGCGCTGAGCTCCTCCTCGGTCCACACCCGGCCGGTCGGGTTGTGCGGGGAGCAGAGCAGCAGCATCGTGCTGTCGGGCCGGGCCAGCTCCCGTTCGAGGGCTTCGAGGTCCCCGAGCGGTACGCCGCGCAGCTCGCGCCCGAGCCCGGTGACGGCCTTGCGGAAGCCGTCGTACGTGGGGGTGTGGACGACCACGCCGTCACCGGGGGCGGTCCACATCTGGAGCAGCTGGGAGAGCTGGCTGAGCACGGAGGGCGCGTACACCAGGGAGTCCGGGTCGATCGCGGTGTCGAAGCGGTCGGCGTACCAGTGGCGTATCGCCTCCCGGAAGTCGCCGAGCCGCCAGTCCGTGTAGCCGAAGACACCGTGGTCCACCCGGTCGCGGAGGGCCGTGAGGACCTCGGGCGGGGAGGCGAAGTCCATGTCGGAGATGGTGAAGGGGAGCAGGTCGGACACGCCGAAGCGGTCCGCGATCCCGTCCCACTGGACCGACCAGGTCCCGCGCCGGTCCGTCTCCCGGTCGAAGTCGTACATCAGGTCCCTCTCGTCCACGACGAAAGGCCCGGCACCTGGGGAGGTGCCGGGCCTTCGCTCACACGATCAACGCGTTACTTCAGCTTGGTGCCGGTCGAGCGCAGCGCGGCGCAGGCCTCGGTCACGCGGACGGCCATGCCGGCCTCGGCCAGCTTGCCCCAGGTGCGCGGGTCGTAGGTCGACTTGATGCCGACCTCGCCGTCGACCTTCAGGACGCCGTCGTAGTTCTTGAACATGTGGTTCGCCACCGGACGCGTGAAGGCGTACTGGGTGTCGGTGTCCAGGTTCATCTTCACGACGCCGTTCTCCAGCGCGGTGGCGATCTCCTCGGCCGTGGAGCCCGAGCCGCCGTGGAAGACGAAGTCGAACGGGGAGGCCTTGCCGTACTTCTCGGCGACACCCGCCTGGAGGTCCTTGAGGAGCTCCGGGCGCAGGACGACGTTGCCCGGCTTGTAGACGCCGTGCACGTTGCCGAAGGAGGCGGCGAGCAGGTAGCGGCCCTTCTCGCCCAGGCCCAGGGCCTCGGCGGTGCGGAGCGCGTCCTCGACGGTGGTGTACAGCTCGTCGTTGATCTCGTGGCTGACGCCGTCCTCCTCGCCGCCGGTCGGGGTGATCTCGACCTCAAGGATGATCTTGGCGGCGGCGGCCTTGGCGAGCAGCTCCTGGCCGATGGCCAGGTTGTCCGCGAGGGTCTCGGCGGAGCCGTCCCACATGTGGGACTGGAACAGCGGGTCGCGACCGGCCTTGACGCGCTCGGCGGAGATGTCGAGCAGCGGACGGACGTAGCCGTCCAGCTTGTCCTTGGGGCAGTGGTCGGTGTGCAGCGCGACCGTGATGTCGTACTTCGCGGCGACGATGTGCGCGAACTCGGCGAGGGCAACGGCGCCCGTGACCATGTCCTTGTTGTACTGGCCGCCCAGGAACTCGGCTCCGCCGGTCGAGATCTGGATGATGCCGTCGCTCTCGGCCTCCGCGAAACCGCGCAGGGCGGCGTGCAGGGTCTGGGACGAAGTCACGTTGATGGCCGGGTAGGCGAACTTGCCTGCCTTCGCCCGGTCGAGCATCTCGTTGTAGACCTCGGGGGTTGCGATGGGCATTCGTCCGCTCCTTGTGATGTGCGGGGTGTGTGCGTTGCTGTCCCTGACCTGGGGGCGACGTCATCGTCGACGCCCATCCTTCCAGACTCTTCTGCGGGCTCCCACGGGCACGGCACGCCAAGGGGCGGGGTGTTTCACGTGAAACACCCCGCCCCTTGGTAAAAGCCCAGGTCAGGACAGTTATCACCAGTGCCCGGGACCTAAGTCACGACTTCGCGGCGGTTACGCCAGGTCGAGATCGGCCAGCTGGTAGCCGGTGAGGTACGTCAGGCCCGCCCCGGCGATGGCGTCGGCGGCACCCCGGTCCACGATCGTCGCGACGGCGACGACCTCGCCGCCGGCCTCACGGACGGCCTCGACGGCGGTCAGCGGCGAACCGCCGGTGGTCGAGGTGTCCTCGACCACCAGGCAGCGACGGCCCTTGACGTCCGTGCCCTCGATACGGCGCTGCATGCCGTGCGCCTTCTGCGCCTTCCGTACGACGAAGGCGTCGAGGCGCTGTCCGCGTGCGGCGGAGGCGTGCAGCATCGAGGTGGCGACCGGGTCGGCACCCAGGGTCAGCCCGCCGACGCAGTCGAAGTCCAGGTCGGCCGTGAGGTCGAGCATGACCTGACCCACCATCGGCGCGGCCTCGCCGTCCAGCGTGATCCGGCGCAGGTCGATGTAGTAGTCGGCTTCCAGACCCGAGGAGAGGGTCACCTTGCCGTGCACCACGGCCTTGTCCTTGATCTGCTGGAGCAGCTCAGCGCGTACGTCAGTCATGTCGAGCAGCTTAAAGGGCCCCGTTCAGAGCCGCCGCCAGCGCCAGACGCTCTCGACCTCCAGGGGGTCGATCGGGGTCACCAGGCGCGGATGGGTGTTGAGGCCGTTCGGCGGACCGGACTGCGGCTCGACGCAGACCGCTTCCTCGGGCTCGTCGTAGATCACGACCCAGGGCTCCCGGCTCGTGACCTTCAGCTCCAGCTCCTCCGGCCAGGTGAGCGTGACGTCGACGCCCTCCGGCATCCCGAAGCAGTCGTCCCAGGGGCCCGGGAGGGGGTCGATCCGGCGTCCCGTCGGGAGGTGGTCGTCGCCGCGCTCCTCCTGCCAGGCGGCGGTGAAGTCGAGTCGTACGTCCTGGCCGCCCCGGCCGAGGTTCCGCAGGAACCAGGGGTGCCAGCCCGCCTGCGCCGGGAAGGAGGCGTCGTAGGTCTCCACCCCGAAGCGGAGGGTGAGGGCGTCCTCGGCCAGCTCGAAGACCTGGGTGACCCTGCCGTTGTACGGCCAGGGGTCCCCGAGCTCACACGTGAACACGGCCTCGGTGGCGGAGGTCTTGGCGGGCTTCCAGGCGAGGTCGCGGACGGTGCCGTGGATGGCGTGCGGGGGCGCGTTGACCGGCAGCTGAAGGGTGGTCGCCCCGTTGCGGAAGCGGCCGTTCTCGGTCCGGCCGCACCAGGGAACCATCGGGAAGCACCCGAAGCGCTCGCCCTGGCGCAGCACCTCGGTGCCGCCGATGCGCAGGCTCTCGATACGGCAGCCGTTCTCGGGGCTGATGGTCAACTCGGCGTCGCCCGCCGTCAGTCGCGTCTGCATGCTCACGCCCCGACCCTAATCCTGCGAGCCCCCGAACGCGCCCGACGGGCCCGGGGCCCGTGCCGGCGGCGCCCGCCCGGCCGGGCCGGGGCCGGTGTCAGCGCCCCGACCGGCCCGGGGCCGGTGTCAGCGGCGGCGGCGTAGGGCGCGGCCGACGACCACGGCGGAGGCGAGCGCGAGGGCGGCGGCCGGGGCGATCCAGCGCAGGGTGGCCCCGGCGCTCGTCGACTCGGGCGCGGGCACCGGCGCGTACCGGCCGCGCGGCGGGGCGTGGTCGACCTCTTCGGCGCTCCGGCCGATCATGGTCCGCCGGGCGTGGGCCGCCTCGGCGGCCGGCTGCGGTGCCGGGAACTCGATGGGCGTGTCGGCGAGCTCCTCCGCCAGGAGGGGGTCGAGGGACGGCGGCGGGACCGGCGCGTCGAAGACCGACTCCCGGCGGGGCTCCTCGACCCCGTCGTCCACCCCGTCGTCGTCGGTGTCCTCGGTGTCGTCGGCGGTGTCCAGCTCGGCCGGCTCAGGCTCGGGCTCCGGCTCCTCCGCGAGCGCGGCGAGCGCCTCGACGAACTTGTCGAGCAGCCGGGCGCCCGCCGTGGCCCGTGCCTCCTCCGTCGCCTCGGCCAGCCGGCCGGCCGCCGTCAGACCGCCGGTGAAGCTCAGGCTGGTGCCCTCGGCCACCGGAGTGAGGACCACGGTGAGCGACAGCTCGGCCGTCCCCTTGCCCCTGGCCTCGGTGCCCTGGCCCTCGTAGGTGACGGCGCCGTCCCGCTCGACGACCTTCAGCGCGCCCCGGTAGGTGATGGTGTTGCCGCCCACCCGCACCTTGAGCCGCCCCGCGAGCGGACCGGCCTCCGCGTCGGCGTCGCGCTGGAAGCCGGGGACGCAGCGCACCACCCGGGCCGGGTCCGTGAGCGTCGCGCGCAGAACCTCGGCCGGGACCGGGACGAACACCTCATGCTCCATGGAAGCCGAGCCTACTCAGGCCGGGCGGCGCCGTCGCCTGTTCGGCGCCACCGTCCGCCACGGTTCGCCGCCCGGCCCGCACGGTTCGCCGGCCGCCGCCCGCCTCCTCGCCGTGTCCGTCAGCCGCCGTAGCGCGGGTGGACCAGGGTCGACGGGGGCGGTTCGGCGCCCCGGCCGCGTTCGGCGCGGCGCGCCGCCGCCTCCAGGGTGCCCGCGGCGAGCGAGCGCAGCCGGGGCGCGTCGGCGGCGAGCCCGAGGGCGGGCGGGCGGGCGCCCCGGACGGCCAGGAGGAAGCCCCAGTCGTCGGGCCCCCCTCCCGTACCGCCGGCCCGGTCGGCGCGGTCGGGTCCGGCGGCGAAGCCGGGGGCCCGGCCGGCGGCGCTGTAGGGCCGGGTGGCGAAGCCGGCCGCGCGGAGGGTGGAGTCCACCGTCCAGTAGGTGCGGGGCCGGTCGGTGACGGAGCCGGCGTGCACGGCGAAGCGTCCGGTGGGGGTGAGGACCTGGGCGACGAGCCCGTAGAACTCCTCCGAGTACAACTTGGTGCTGGGGGTGATGCCGGGGTCGGGCAGATCGGAGATCACCACGTCGTACCGTTCCTGCAGACGATCGACGGCGCCCCGGAGCCAGCGGAACGCGTCCGCGTAGACCACCCGGACGCGGGGGTCGCGGAACGCCTGCCCGTTGAGCGAGGCGAGCGCCGGGTCCGTACGGGCGAGGCGGACGACGCCCGGGTCGAGTTCGACGACGGTGACGGAGCGGACCCCCCGGTAGCGCAGGGCCTCACGCGCGGCCATGCCGTCCCCGCCGCCGACGATGAGGACGCGCGCGCGGGCGCCGTTCATCGCGGGGTGGACGAGGGCCTCGTGGTACCGGTACTCGTCCTGGCCCGAGACTCTCAGGCGCCCGTCGAGGAACAGGTCGGGCGGCTCCTGGCGGTCTCCGGTCAGCACCACCTCCTGGAGGTCGGTCTGGACGGCGACCCGCACCCGCTCCCCGTAGACGGCCCGGCGCGCGGCCTGTTCGAAGTCGTCGACGAGCACGGTCGCGGTGGCGAGGACGGCGAGCACCGACACGTTCACCGCGACGAGCAGGGCGCGGGAGCGGGCCGTCAGGTCGCGGCGGAACACCCAGAGCACGAGGCCGCCGCCCGCCACCGCGTTGACCGCGCCGGTGACGAGGGCGCCGGTGAGCTGGCCGAGCCAGGGCAGCAGCAGGAACGGGAAGGCGAGGCCGCCGACCAGCGCGCCCACGTAGTCGGCGGCGAAGAGGTCGGCGACGGTCCCGGCGGCGTCGTCCTCCTCGCCGAGCGAGGCCTTGCGCCCGGCCCGCCCGGAGCGCTCGCCCCGCTGTATGAGCGACATCAGGAGGGGGATCTCCGCGCCGATGAGGACCCCGATGGCGAGCGAGAACGCCACGAGCACGTACCGCGACTCGCCGAGCCAGGCGAAGGCCGCGTACAGCACCATCGCCGAGCAGCCGCCGATGAGCGCGAGACCGGCCTCGACCAGGCCGAAGCCGACGGCGGCCCGGCAGCGCAGCCGCTTGGCGAGAAGGGAGCCCACGCCCATGGCGAAGACCATGACGGAGAGCACGACGGAGGCCTGGGTGACCGAATCGCCGATCAAGTAGGAGGCGAGCGCGACCAGTTCGAGCTCGTACACCAGGCCGCAGGCGGCGCAGACGAAGACGACAGCGAGGACCGGGAAGCGCACCGTCTCGCGCGGTGGCTCGGGCCGCCGTGCGGGCGGCCGCCGCACCCTCTCGGGTGGCATGGTCACGGTCGGCTCGATCATGTCCGTAACGCTACGTCACGACCTGGACGCCCCTTGTCACCCACACGAGTGGATCTGGGGCTCCGGAGGGGCGTATCAGAGCGTTGCGGGCATACGTGCGCCGATGCGGGTCCTGGTGACCACCAACTGCCCTTCCTGCGGGTAGGCGTGCCAGGTGCGCCAGCGCACCTGACCCTCGTGACGCTGGGCCAGCATCGCCGTGAAGGCGTGCGGGGACCCGGGAAAGGTCCCCGCGAGCCCGTTGGGATGGTCGGCGACGAGCGCGAGCAGCTCCTGCGCCCGGCCCGCGAAGGAGCCGTGCGAGAGCGTCTCGACCCGCGCCGCGAATTCGTACTCCCATTCGCCGACGCGCTTGGAGACGCCGAGCGGGAGCGGGGTGCTGCTGCCGGGCATGCAGGCGACGGTCTCCGAGCAGTTGCGGCCCTCCTCTTCCAGGAGCACCTGGTGGGAGGCGCCGAGCAGCCGCAACTGAAGTCTGGCGCCCGAGAGTTCGAGATCGAGCACGGCGAGGGCCGGCAGCGGCTCGCGCCCCAGGGCCCAGGCCAGATCGGCCGCGCGGGTGTCGGTGTAGGAGGTTTTCAGGGTGGTGAGCATGGGTCGGCTCCGCAAACACGGTTTGACGGGTGGGCCGGGGGCGCCCCGGAGAAGGGTTCCACGGGTGTGGGGAATCGCCGGCTCGGGTCCACACGCGGTCCGAGGGCTGTCTCTGTCAGGAGCGAGAGAACCACGGACCCCGGGCGACTCGCAGCGTTTTTACCCAACTTGCCGTGGTTTCCAACCCCTTCGGGGACCCCACAGTTCAATTGTTCAATCGGAATCGATCGACATGTCGGCGCCGATTGCCCACGACACGTGCCACCCGCCCACGCCACCCGCTCAGCTGCCGCCGCCGCAGCCCCCGCCGCCGCCCCCGCACGAGCTGGAACCGCCGCCGCAGGAGCTGGAGCCCCCACCGCAGCCGCCGCCCCCGCCGCCGTCCGCCCAGGTGATGCTGCCGCCGCTCGCGGCCGACCGGCCGGCCCGCCGCCGCGACCGGCCGGTGCCGCCACCGGAGCCCGCCTTGACGGCGGCGACCACCGCGATGACCACCGCGACGACCACCACGAAGCCGATGATGCCGATGATGACGAAGAAGATCCCCATCAGTACTACCCCCGTTCTCTTGTGCGAGGGAGATGCCCTCGACGGCTCCCCGCCAAAGCGCACTTGAGCAAGTCCAGAGCTTCGGCCCAGGATGGCCGTCATGACACGACCGCCGCTCAACCGCAGGCTCGCCGAGTTCGGGACGACGATCTTCGCCGAGATGTCCGCGCTCGCCGCCAGGACCGGGTCGATCAACCTCGGCCAGGGCTTCCCCGACACCGACGGCCCCGAGGAGATCCGGGAGGCCGCGGTCCGCGCGCTGCGCGACGGCCGGGGCAATCAGTACCCGCCAGGACCCGGCGTCCCCGAGCTGCGCAGCGCGATCACCGACCACCAGCGGGAACGGTACGGCCTCGGGTACGACCCCGACACCGAGGTGCTCGTCACCGCCGGCGCCACCGAGGCCATCGCGGCGGCCCTGCTCGCCCTGGTCGAGCCCGGCGACGAGGTGATCGCCCTGGAGCCGTACTACGACTCGTACGCCGCCTGTGTCGCGATGGCCGGCGGCACCAGGGTCCCCGTCACCCTCCGCCCCGCCGAAGGCCCCGACGGGCGCACCTACGTCCTCGACCTCGACGAGCTGCGGGCCGCCGTCACCGACCGGACCCGGCTGATCCTCCTCAACACCCCGCACAACCCCACCGGCACCGTCCTCACCCGCGCCGAGCTGACCGCCGTCGCCGAGCTCGCCGTCGAGCGGGACCTGCTGGTCGTCACCGACGAGGTGTACGAGCACCTGGTGTTCGACGGCGCCGAGCACCTCCCGATCGCGAGCCTCCCCGGCATGCGGGAGCGCACGGTCACCATCGGCTCGGCCGGCAAGACGTTCTCGTTCACCGGCTGGAAGGTCGGCTGGATCACCGCGAGCCCCGAGCTGACCTCCGCGGTCCGCTCGGCCAAGCAGTTCCTCACGTACGTCTCCTCCGGCCCCTTCCAGTACGCGATCGCCGAGGCGCTCCGGCTCCCCGCCGCCTACTTCGACGGGCTGCGCACCGAGCTCGCCGCCAAGCGGGACCTGCTGAGCGAGGGCCTCGCGCAGGCCGGCTTCGGGGTCTTCAAGCCCGCCGGCACGTACTTCGTCACCACCGACATCCGCCCGCTCGGCGCCGAGGACGGCTTCGCGTTCTGCCGCTCGCTGCCGGAGCGCGCCGGGGTCGTCGCCATCCCCAACGCCGTCTTCTACGACCACCGCGAGGCCGGCGCGCCCTTCGTCCGCTTCGCGTTCTGCAAGAGGACCGAGGTCCTGGAGGAGGCCGTCTCCCGGCTCAAGCGGCTGGCCTGAGGCCCGGCGCGGCACCGCGGACGCCGAGAGCCCGGCCCCTCGGAAGGGGGCCGGGCTCTCGGCGTGGTGCGGGGAAGGCTCAGGCCTCCTCGTCGCCCGCGGCCTTCTCCTCCGGGGACTCCAGGCCGAACTGCTCGACGATCCACTTGTCGAACTCGATGGAGGCGCGGACCCAGCTGACCGTGGAGGACACGAAGTGCTCCAGGGCGACGCCGGTGCCGATCAGCATCTGCGCCTCACCGATGAGACGGAGGGTGGCGGAGCCGTCCTCCTCCTCGTGCAGGTGGGTGTAGACCTTCGGCCACAGGGTGCGGCGGTTCCAGTCGTCGATCGCGTCGAGAACCTTGGCGCGGTCGTCGGCGGAGTGCGGGCGGTCGTAGAACGTCCGCACCGAGAAGACCTGCTGCTCGCCCTCGCCGCGGAACATGAAGTACGTGCGGAATTCCTCCCACGGCGCCGCGAGGTCACCCTCGTCGTCGACGACGTACTTCAGTTCCATCTGCTCGAGGAGCTGCTTGACGAGGTCCTGGTCGGGGACGACGGGGCCCGCCGGTCCTGCGGCCTGAGGCTGGGGCTGGCCCCCGAAATTCGGAATCGAGGACGGGTCGATGCTCACCGTGAATTTCCCTTCGTACGGATGCTCGCCATCCTCCCCCATGCCAGGCGGTACGTGGCAAGCCCCGCCGGTCCGGAAGCGGCGAGATCCGCTGCCAGCTGACAGGATCACGCGCTCCCGGACCGGGCGCAGGACCGGCTCCTAGCGGGCCGGGCCCACGATCAGGCCGTTCTCGAAGCGGTCCACGCGGACCGTGTCGCCGTCCTGGACCTCGCCCGCGAGGATCTCCTTGGCCAGTCGGTCGCCGATCGCCGTCTGGATGAGGCGGCGCAGCGGCCTGGCGCCGTACGCCGGGTCGTTGCCCTCCTCGGCGAGCCACTCCAGGGCCTGCGGGGTGACGTCCAGGGTGAGCCGGCGCTCGGCGAGCCGCTTGGCGAGCCGGTCGATCTGGAGGCGCGCGATGCGGCCGAGCTCGGCCCGGTCGAGGGCTGAGAAGACGACCAGGTCGTCCAGCCGGTTGAGGAACTCCGGCTTGAAGCTGGCCCGGACCACGTCCATGACCTGCTGCTTCTTCGTCTCCTCCGGGGTCACCGGGTCGACCAGGTACTGGCTGCCGAGGTTCGAGGTGAGGACCAGGATGGTGTTGCGGAAGTCCACCGTCCGGCCCTGCCCGTCGGTCAGCCGTCCGTCGTCCAGGACCTGGAGCAGGACGTCGAAGACCTCCGGGTGCGCCTTCTCCACCTCGTCGAGCAGCACCACGCTGTACGGGCGGCGGCGGACGGCCTCCGTGAGCTGGCCGCCCTCCTCGTACCCGACGTAGCCGGGAGGCGCGCCGACCAGGCGGGCGACGCTGTGCTTCTCGCCGTACTCCGACATGTCGATGCGGATCATGGCCCGCTCGTCGTCGAAGAGGAAGTCCGCGAGCGCCTTCGCCAGCTCCGTCTTGCCGACGCCCGTGGGGCCGAGGAAGAGGAAGGAGCCGGTGGGCCGGTCGGGGTCGGCGATGCCCGCGCGGGTGCGGCGGACGGCGTCGGAGACGGCCTGGACGGCCTCGGACTGGCCGATCAGCCGCTTGCCGAGCTCGTCCTCCATGCGCAGCAGCTTCTGCGTCTCGCCCTCCAGGAGGCGCCCGGCGGGGATGCCGGTCCAGGAGCCGACCACGTCCGCGATGTCATCGGGGCCGACCTCCTCCTTGACCATCGTGTCCTTGGCGGACTCCTGCTGGGCCTCGGCCTCGCTCGCCTCCTCCAGCTCGCGCTCCAGGGCCGGGATCTCGCCGTAGAGCAGCTTGGACGCGGTGTCGAAGTCCCCGTCGCGCTGGGCGCGCTCGGCGCGGCCGCGGGTCTCGTCGAGGCGCTCCTTCAGCTCGCCGACCCGGTTGAGGGACTGCTTCTCCTTCTCCCAGCGGGCGGTCAGGCCGCGCAGCTCCTCCTCGCGGTCGGCGAGGTCGCGCCGCAGCTTCTCCAGGCGCTGCTTGCTCGCCGCGTCCGTCTCGTTCCTGAGGGCCAGCTCCTCCATGCGGAGCCGGTCGACGGAGCGCTGGAGCTCGTCGATCTCGACCGGGGACGAGTCGATCTCCATGCGGAGCCGGGAGGCCGCCTCGTCGACGAGGTCGATGGCCTTGTCGGGCAGGAAGCGGGAGGTGATGTACCGGTCGGAGAGGGTCGCGGCGGCCACCAGCGCGGAGTCGTTGATCTGCACCTTGTGGTGGGCCTCGTACCGGCCCTTGAGGCCGCGGAGGATCGCGATGGTGTCCTCGACGGTGGGCTCGGCGACCAGGACCTGCTGGAAGCGGCGCTCCAGGGCGGGGTCCTTCTCGATCCGCTCGCGGTACTCGTCGAGGGTGGTCGCGCCGACCATGCGGAGCTCGCCGCGGGCCAGCATGGGCTTGAGCATGTTGCCGGCGTCCATGGCGGAGTCGCCGCCGGCGCCCGCGCCGACGACGGTGTGCAGCTCGTCGATGAAGGTGATGATCTGGCCGTCGCTGGCCTTGATCTCGGAGAGGACGGTCTTGAGCCGCTCCTCGAACTCGCCGCGGTACTTGGCTCCGGCGACCATGGCGCCGAGGTCGAGCGAGACCAGCCGCTTGTTCTTCAGGGACTCGGGCACGTCGCCCTTGACGATCCGCTGGGCGAGGCCTTCGACGACGGCGGTCTTGCCGACGCCGGGCTCACCGATGAGGACCGGGTTGTTCTTGGTGCGGCGGGACAGCACCTGCACGACGCGGCGGATCTCGTGGTCGCGGCCGATGACCGGGTCCAGCTTGCCCTCGCGCGCGGCGGCGGTGAAGTCCGTGCCGAACTTCTCCAGCGCCTTGTACTGCCCCTCCGGGTCGGGTGTGGTCACCCGGCGTCCTCCCCTGCTCTTCTCGAACGCGTCGAGCAGCTTCGAAGCGCTCGCGCCCTGCGCGTCGAGGATCTCACCGGTCTGGCCGCCCTTGGCCGCGATCGCGACGAGGAGGTGCTCGGTGGACAGGTAGTCGTCGCCGAGTTCCTTGGCCTGCCGGTCGGCCTCGGCGACGACGGCGAGGAAGTCGCGGCTGGGCTGCGGGGGCGCGACCGTGGAGCCGGTGACGCTCGGCAGGGCGGCGAGGAGCCGCTCCGCGCCGGCGCGCACGACCGCCTGGTCGGCTTCGACGGCGGCGAGCAGGTCGGTGATGTTCTCGTTGTCCTGACCGGTGAGCAGCGCGAGCAGCAGGTGCGCGGGGGTCAGGTCGGCGTGTCCTTCGGACACGGCGCGGCTGCTGGCCGCGTTGATCGCGTCCCGGCTCCGGTTGGTCAGTTCGGCGTCCACGTGGGGTGCTCCTCCTCGACGTCGTGGTCCCTGGTGAGTCCTCTTCCTTTATGACCCTTCCAGCGTACACAAAGTTGAGTCTATTCCGCTCAAGGTGTGGGAAGGGGCTCCGCCCCGGGTAGTTTCCGGACATGGCGACCGACCCGAGGAACCCCTCCGACTCGTACCTCAGCTTCTGGCGCGAGTACCACATGTGCACCCTGACCACCCCGCGCCCGAACGGCACCCCGCACGTCGTGGCGGTGGGCGTCACCTACGACCCCGAGGGCGGATACGCGCGGGTCATCACCAACAAGCACAGCCGGAAGGTCGCCAACGTCCTGGCGGCCGGCCCGGACGGCGCACGGGTCGCGGTCTGCCAGGTCGACCGGCGGCGCTGGGCCACCCTGGAGGGCGTCGCGCACATCCGTACGGAGGCGGAGGCCGTCGCGGACGCGGTGGCGCGCTACGCGGAGCGCTACGGGCGCACGCCGGCGGAGAACCCGGACCGGGTCGTCATCGAGATCGCCCTCACCCGGGCGATGGGGCGCGCCTGAGAACCCGTGCGACGGGGCGCGCCTGAGAACCCGTGCGCCCCTCCCGGGACACACCCCTGCGCCCGTACGCGAAGGGGGGTGCGTACGGGCGCAGCACAACGGCGCCATCGCGTTTCAGGTCCGCGATGGCGCCGCTGTGTGGGGGAAGTGCCGGAGCGATCTACAACGACGGGGGAATCGCTCAGGCACTGCGGGGGGTGGCGGTGATGGTCTCGGGCTCGATCAGCTGGTGGTCCCGCTGGTCGAGATTGACGAAGATCATGCCGTACCGGATGGCACAGCGGATGGGCTGTGGCGCGCCGCGGGGGCGGCGCAGGCAGCGGTAGGCGCGGACGTCCTCGTCCTGCTCCCGTGCCACGACGATGGGCTCTCCGAAGAGGGTGACCTTCAGCGCGTCACCACGGTGGGGGATGGCCGTGGCGAGGTCGACGAAGTGCCATCCGGAGCGGTAGGCCGAAGCCATCTCCCGGCGGAACCTGGGGTCGTCCGGCGGCACGGTCACGCGCCCGCACCCTTGGGAGCGATTTCCCAGGAGGGCTCGGACGGCGAGGCGAGTACGGTCCGCGCGGGAGCGATCTCCCACGAGGGCTCACCCGGTCCCGCCACCACGTCGTGCGCCGGAGTGCTCTCCCACGAGGGCTCGCCGGGCCCCGCCACGGAATGCGCCGGGGTGCTCTCCCACGAGGGCTCGCCAGCGGCGAGTGCGCCGAGAGCAGCCGCCGCAACGGCTATGGCGCTAAGTGCACGAACCATCCTGGTCATGGCCGATCTCCACCTCTTTTGATCACTACCTCCCCCCCGCGAGTAAGACGATGGCTCACTCCCGCCCCTTTCCACCAGCCAACCCGGGCATCATGTTCCTGTAATTCATGACCCTGAGGGGGGTGCAAATGAGGCGAGAAGGCGACGAGTCCGGCCATAAGCACAGTCACGGTGAACTATGCGACGTGGGCAAGGAGCTCTACGCGAGCGCCCTCCGCACCGGCCGGATAGCCCGCGCCGACGCCGAAGCCGCCCCCTGCCTGAGGGAACTCTCCCTCCTGCACCCGGACCCGGACGACAGCGAGTGCCTGCGACCCGTGCCGCCCTCCATCGCCCTCAACCAGCTCGTGCACCCCATCGAGCAGGAGATACAGGTCCGCAGACAGCACGCGATAGCCCTCGCCGACGCTTTCGAGCCGTTCATGGCCATCCACACCCAGGACCCGTCCGGCGGCCAGGCCATCACCGTCCTCGAAGGCCTCAGCGCCATCAACGCCACGCTGGACCGCGTCATCAACGAGTGCACCGTCGAGCTCCTCACCATCCAGCCCGGCAGCGGCCGCCGCCCCGAGACCCTCGAAGCCGCCCTGCGCCGCATGGAACCCCTGCTCGACCGCGGTGTCCGGATGCGTACGCTCTACCAGCACACGGCACGGCACCATCCCGCCACCCTCGCCTACGTCGAGCGCGTCGCCCCCTACGGGCTCGAACTGCGCACCCTCGAAGAGATCGTCGACCGGCTGATCATCGTCGACCGCAAGGTCGCCTTCGTGCCCGCCCGCAGCGACCGCCAGGTCGCCCTCGAACTGCGCCACGAAGGCCTCGTCCAGTACCTCGTCGGCGTCTTCGACCAGTTCTGGCTGCACGGCGTGCCCTGGGAGGACGAGATCCCGTACAGCCCCTCCGTGGACGGCATAGGCGGCGTGCAGCGGTCCATCGCCAAACTCCTCGTCGAGGGCCACGTCGACGAGGCCATCGCCCGCCGCCTCGGCATGAACGTCCGCACCTGCCGCGCCCACATCGCCAAGCTCGCCGCCGCCCTCGGCAGCGGAAGCCGGGCCCAGCTCGGCTACCTGATCGCGCAGTCCGGCATCCTCGAGGGCGACGCCTGACCGCCGAGACACCTGACCAGCGTCGAACGGGACAACTCACCACCGTGTACATACAGATCCACCTCGACGGACCCGCCGGGACCCTCCGGGTGTCCGGGCACGGACTGCCCACCGTGGAGCTCCTCCGGGCCCCCGGCACCCGCCCCGACACCCACACCCCCATCGGGACCCGCAAGGCCGCGCTGCTCGCGCTCACCGTCGACGGCGAGCCCGCCACCCTCACCGCCGCCCGCGGACGGCTGCTGCGCCGCTCCTACCGGGTGGACGCGGTCGTCGGCGGCCACCGCTACCGGCTGGTGCCCAGCTCGCACGTCGACAGCCGGCTGACCCGCGACGGACGGAAGCTCGGCACCCTGGAGTCCGAAGGGGACGGCCGGGTCGACGCCGACTGGGAGCCGGACGCCACGCCGACGCCGCTCGACCACGCCGTCGGCACCGCGCTCGCCGCCGCGTTCGGCACGGGCGCCGCGCCCTGGTGGGAGACCGTCGGCGACATCGTGGCCGAACTCATCCCGTAGCACCCCGTCCACGCGCGGAGCCCCTTCCACAGCTGTGGAAGGGGCTCCGTCCGTTCACGCGCAGGCACGCGCCTGGCGCTACTCGCCGCGCTTGGGCCGCCAGACCACCAGAGCGCTCGCCTGCTGCACGTCCTGGTACGGCACCAGGTCCCGCCGGTACGAGGCGTGCACCTGGGCCTCACGCTGCCGCATCGCCGCCGCCGCGCCGTCGACGGCCGCCGACAGCTCCGCGATCCGGCTCTGCAACGCCGCGACCTGGTTCTCCAGCTCGATGATGCGCTTGATCCCGGCCAGGTTGATGCCCTCGTCCTGCGACAGCTGCTGCACCTGACGGAGCAGCTCGATGTCACGGGCCGAGTAGCGCCGGCCACGGCCCGCCGTACGGTCCGGGGAGACCAGACCGAGACGGTCGTACTGACGGAGCGTCTGCGGATGCAGACCCGAGAGCTGGGCCGCCACCGAGATGACGTACACCGGCGACTCGTCGGTCAGTTCGTACGGATTACGTCGGCGCCCGTCCACCGGGTCACGCTCCCTTCGCGGCCTGGAACAGCTCCGCCCGCGGATCCTCGGAGGCGGTCGCCTCGCGATAGGTCTCCAGGGCGTCACGTGCCTTGTCGTCCAGCTCCTTCGGCACCGCGACCTCGACCGTCACGAGGAGGTCGCCGCGGGTGCCGTCCTTGCGGACCGCGCCCTTGCCCCGGGCGCGCATGGTCCGGCCGTTCGGAGTGCCCGCGGGCAGCTTGAGCGTGACCGCGGGACCGCCGAGGGTCGGCACCTTGATCTCGCCACCGAGCGCCGCCTCCGTGAAGGAGACCGGCACCGTGACGGTGAGGTTGTCGTCCTTGCGGCCGAACACCGGATGGGCGTCGACGTGCACCACGACGTACAGATCGCCGTTCTGCCCGCCGCGCTCGCCCGGCGCTCCCTTGCCGCGCAGCCGGATCTTCTGGGCGTCGCTCACCCCGGCCGGGATGCGGACCTGCATGGTCCGCGAGGACTTGGCCCGGCCGCTGCCCTTGCAGACCTCGCAGGGGTTCTCCGCGATGAGGCCGCGGCCCTTGCAGTCCACACACGGATCGGTCAGCGAGAAACCGCCGCCGCTGCCGCGCGAGACCTGACCGGTGCCGACGCAGGTCGGACACACCCGGGGGGTGCCGTTCTTGTCGCCGGTGCCCGAACACGCCGTGCACGGCTGCTGGCTGGACATCCGCAGCGGTACGGTCGCGCCCTCGATGGCCTCGGTGAAGCTGAGCGTCACCTCGGACTCGATGTCCTGACCGCGCCGCGGCTGGGTACGGGTGCCCCCGCCGGCGCCGCGGTTGAACAGGCCGCCGAAGACGTCCCCGATGCCGCCACCGCCGCCGAAACCGCCGCCGGCCCCGCCCTGGGCGCCCCCGAAGAGGTCACCCAGGTCGAAGTTGAACGAACCCCCGGCCCCGGGACCGCCGGGCGTACGGAAGCCGCCGTTCCCGAAGAGGGCGCGGGCGTCGTCGTACTCCTTGCGCTTCTTCGGGTCGCCGAGGATGTCGTTCGCCTCGGAGATCTCCTTGAAGCGCTCCTCGGCCTTGGCGTCGTTCTTGTTGGCGTCCGGGTGGTTCTCGCGGGCGAGCTTCCGGTACGCCTTCTTGATCTCGGCCTCGGTGGCGTCCTTGGGGACGCCGAGAACCTTGTAGTAGTCCTTCTCGACGAAGTCCTTCGTGCTCATCGACGTCCCTCCTTCCGGACTGCTCCGGTGATCTCCGCGTCACCCCTCCTCGGGGGCACCGCTCTCCTCGTCAGCGGACGACTTCGCGTCGTCCTTGGCCGGGGCCGCGCCCGGCTGGGGCTCGGCGACGGCCACCCGGGCGGGCCGGATGGTCCGCTCGCCGATCCGGTACCCAGGCTGCAGGATCGCCACGCAGGTCGTCTCCGTGACGTCCGGCGCGTAGCTGTGCATCAGGGCCTCGTGGATCGTCGGGTCGAAGGGCTCGCCCTCCTTGCCGAACTGCTGCAGACCCATCTTGGCGACGACGGTCTCCAGCGATTCGGCCACCGACTTGAACCCGCCCACGAGCTCGCCGTGGTCCCGGGCCCGGCCGACGTCGTCGAGCACGGGCAGCAGGTCGGTCAGGAGGCTCGCGACGGCGATCTCCTTGACCGTGACCCGGTCCCGCTCCACGCGGCGGCGGTAGTTCTGGTACTCGGCCTGGAGCCGCTGGAGGTCCGCGGTGCGCTCCTCGAGCGCCTTGCGGGCCTGGTCCAGCTGCGCCAGCAGAGCTACGTCAGTAGCGTCCCCGGCCGGGGCCGCCTGCTCCGCCTTGTCGGCGGAGGCGGCGGCCTCGGGCTCCTCGGGCGTGCCGTCGGCGGGGACTTCGGGCTTCTCCTCGAAGCCCGGGGTCTCCTCCGACATCAGGCAGCGCCGCCCTTCGGCTTGTCCTCGTCCACGATCTCGGCGTCGACGACGTCGTCGTCGGCCTGCGCCTGACCGGCACCGGCCTCGCCACCCGCGGCCTGCGCGGCCTGGGCGTCGGCGTACAGCGCCTGGCCGAGCTTCTGCGAGACGGCCGCGACCTTCTCGGTGGCGGTGCGGATCTCCGCGGTGTCCTCGCCCTTGAGCTTCTCCTTCAGCTCGCCGAGCGCGGCCTCGACCTCGGTCTTGACGTCACCGGGGACCTTGTCCTCGTTGTCCTTGAGGAACTTCTCCGTCTGGTAGACGAGCTGCTCGCCCTGGTTGCGGGACTCGGCGGCCTCGCGGCGACGGTGGTCCTCGTCCGCGTACTGCTCGGCCTCCTGGCGCATCCGGTCGACCTCGTCCTTCGGCAGCGAGGAGCCGCCGGTGACGGTCATCTTCTGCTCCTTGCCCGTGCCCAGGTCCTTCGCGGTCACGTGCATGATGCCGTTGGCGTCGATGTCGAAGGCGACCTCGATCTGCGGGACGCCACGCGGGGCCGGCGGCAGACCGGTCAGCTCGAACATGCCGAGCTTCTTGTTGTACGCCGCGATCTCGCGCTCGCCCTGGTAGACCTGGATCTGCACGGACGGCTGGTTGTCCTCGGCCGTCGTGAAGATCTCGGACCGCTTGGTCGGGATCGTGGTGTTGCGCTCGATGAGCTTGGTCATGATGCCGCCCTTGGTCTCGATGCCGAGGGACAGCGGGGTCACGTCGAGGAGCAGGACGTCCTTGACCTCACCCTTGAGGACACCGGCCTGGAGCGCGGCGCCGATGGCGACGACCTCGTCCGGGTTGACGCCCTTGTTGGCGTCCTGACCGCCGGTCAGCTCCTTGACGAGCTCGGCGACGGCCGGCATGCGGGTCGAACCACCGACGAGAACGACGTGGTCGATCTCGGAGAGCTGGATGCCCGCGTCCTTGATGACGTTGTGGAACGGCACCTTGCAGCGGTCGAGCAGGTCCGAGGTGAGCTGCTGGAACTGGGCTCGCGTGAGCTTCTCGTCCAGGTGCAGCGGGCCCTCGGCGGAGGCCGTGATGTACGGCAGGTTGATGGAGGTCTCGGTCGAGGACGAGAGCTCGATCTTCGCCTTCTCCGCGGCCTCGCGGAGACGCTGGAGAGCCATCTTGTCCTTGGCCAGGTCCACCCCGTGGCCGTTCTGGAACTGCGTCACCAGGTAGTCGACGACGCGCTGGTCCCAGTCGTCACCACCGAGGTGGTTGTCACCGTTGGTGGCCTTCACCTCGACGACGCCGTCGCCGATCTCCAGGAGGGACACGTCGAAGGTGCCGCCACCGAGGTCGAAGACGAGGATCGTCTGGTCGTCCTTGTCGAGGCCGTACGCGAGGGCGGCGGCCGTCGGCTCGTTGACGATGCGCAGGACGTTGAGGCCCGCGATCTCACCGGCCTCCTTGGTGGCCTGGCGCTCCGAGTCGTTGAAGTACGCCGGGACGGTGATGACCGCGTCGACGACCTTCTCGCCCAGGTAGGCCTCGGCGTCGCGCTTCAGCTTCTGCAGGATGAAGGCGCTCATCTGCTGCGGGTTGAAGGACTTGCCGTCGATGTCGATCTTCCAGTCGGTGCCCATGTGGCGCTTGACCGACCGGATGGTCCTGTCGACGTTGGTGACGGCCTGACGCTTGGCCACCTCGCCGACGAGCACCTCGCCGTTCTTCGCGAAGGCGACGACGGACGGCGTGGTCCTGGCGCCCTCGGCGTTGGTGATGACGGTGGGCTCGCCGCCTTCCAGAACGCTGACGACGGAGTTAGTCGTGCCCAGGTCGATGCCGACCGCACGTGCCATTTCGATTCCTCCAGCTGACGTACTTGAGTGGATCTGACTCAAGGATGCACGACGAGGCCGAGCCCGTCAACAGACCTGAGTCGAGGGGACTCAACTCTTCACCGCCCCGGCCGCTCAGAGGGCGTGCCGTTCCCCTGTTTGACCGGATTCGCATGAGAGGGTCCGGACATATCCCAGGATTACCGCCGAAGGGTGTGAGCGCATGACGGCGAAGCACATGACGGCGAAGCGCGCGGTCGATGTGGCGGGCGGCCTCCTCCTGCTCCTCGTGCTCGCGCCGCTGATCGCCGGAACCGCCCTGTCGATCGCCCTCGGCGGCACCGGCGCGGTGCTCCGCCGCCGCGAGGTGGCGGGTCTTGAGGGCCGCCCCTTCACCATGCTGACCTTCCGCACCCGGGGCCCGCTGGCCGCGCTGCCCCTGCTGCTGCACGTCGTCGGCGGCCGGATGTCACTGGTGGGGCCCTGCCCGCTGGCCCCGACCCACCGCGAGTGCGCGGGCGAGGGACGCCGCCGGCTCTCCGTACGCCCCGGGCTCACCGGCCCCTGGCAGATCAGCGGGCGCTCGGACCTGCCGTGGGAGGAGCGCGAGCTGCTCGATCTCCACTATGTGGACCACCATTGGCTGGGGATGGATCTGACGATCCTGGCGCGTACGCTTCCAGCAGTCCGCAGACGTCGCGCGGCAAGGTTTGCCTGAGCGACACATATCACCGCGAGCGCCGCTACAGCGCGGCGCCGTGACCGGGTAATCTCAGCAGGAACTCAATAAGTTACCGCTTAGTAGGCCCGCCCGAGGAGCCCGTCATGCAACTCGCCGCGATCATCGTGTCGATCGCCATCACGGTGGTGGCCGTCGCGCTGTTCGGCCGCGCCACCGTGCAGATCTACCGCTTCGTGCGGCTCGGTCAGCCGGTCCCGGCCGGTACGCGCACCGGTGACCCCAAGCAGCGCACCATCACGCTGGTCAAGGAGTTCCTCGGCCACACGCGCATGAACCGCTGGGGCATCGTCGGCTTCGCGCACTGGTTCGTGGCGGTGGGCTTCTTCTCGCTGCTCCTGACGATCGTCAACGCCTTCGGCCAGCTCTTCCAGGCCGACTGGCTGATCCCGATCATCGGCGACTGGCTGCCGTACGAGATCTTCACCGAGTTCCTCGGCCTGATGACCGTCCTCGGCATCGTCACCCTCATCGTGATCCGGCAGCTCAGCAAGCCGACCCGGGCCGGCCGCAAGTCCCGCTTCGCCGGCTCCAAGACCGGCCAGGCCTACTTCGTCGAAGCGGTCATCCTGATCGTCGGCGTCTGCATCATGACGCTCCGCGCCCTCGAAGGCGTCCAGCACCACGTGACCAGCTGGGAGCCCGGCTTCTTCGCCTCGTACCCGCTGATCGCGCTGCTCGACGGCCTGGACCTGAGCACGATCCAGTACCTCACCTACGGCTTCGCCGCGCTCAAGATCGTCACGTCCTTCACCTGGATGATCACGGTCTCGCTCAACACCAACATGGGCGTCGCCTGGCACCGCTTCCTCGGCTTCCCGAACATCTGGTTCAAGCGGAACGCCGACGGCTCCACCGCCCTCGGCGCGCTCCAGCCGATGACGACGGCCGGCAAGGAGATCGACTGGGAGGACCCGGCCGAGGACGCCGTCTTCGGCGTCTCCCAGGTCGAGCAGTTCTCCTGGAAGGGCATCCTCGACTTCTCCACCTGCACCGAGTGCGGCCGCTGCCAGTCGCAGTGCCCCGCCTGGAACACCGGCAAGCCCCTCTCCCCCAAGCTCCTCATCATGTCGCTGCGCGACCACGCGCACGCCAAGGCGCCGTACCTGCTCGCGGGCGGCGGCAAGGACATGGAGGGCAACGAGAAGGCCACCGAGGAGCAGCTCAAGGACGTCCCCGCCGCCGCCCTCGCGGAGGCCGAGCGCCCCCTCATCGGCACCGCCGAGGAGAACGGCGTCATCGACCCCGACGTCCTGTGGTCCTGCACCACCTGCGGCGCCTGCGTCGAGCAGTGCCCGGTCGACATCGAGCACATCGACCACATCGTCGACATGCGCCGCTACCAGGTGATGATCGAGTCCGCCTTCCCGTCCGAGGCCGGCACGATGCTCAAGAACCTGGAGAAGAAGGGCAACCCCTGGGGCCTGGCCAAGAAGCAGCGCGTCGAGTGGACCAAGGAGGTCGACTTCGAGGTCCCGATCGTCGGCAAGGACGTCGAGGACCTCACCGAGGTCGACTACCTCTACTGGGTCGGCTGCGCCGGCGCCCTGGAGGACCGCGCCAAGAAGACCACCAAGGCGTTCGCGGAGCTGCTGCACATGGCGGGCGTCAAGTTCGCGATCATGGGCGGCGAGGAGAAGTGCACCGGTGACTCGCCCCGCCGCCTGGGCAACGAGCCGCTGTTCCAGCAGCTCGGCGCCGAGAACGTCGCGATGCTGAACATGGCGTTCGGCGAGGACGACGAGGACGAGTCGACGAAGAAGCCGAAGTCGGCCAAGAAGATCGTCGCGACCTGCCCGCACTGCTTCAACACCATCGCGAACGAGTACCCCCAGCTGGGCGGCGAGTTCGAGGTCATCCACCACACGCAGCTGCTCCAGCACCTCATCGACGAGGGCAAGCTGGTCCCGGTGACCCCGGTCGACGGCCTGATCACCTACCACGACCCCTGCTACCTGGGCCGTCACAACAAGGTCTACACGCCGCCGCGCGAGATCATGTCCGCCGTCCCGGGCCTGCGCCAGCAGGAGATGCACCGCCACAAGGAGCGCGGCTTCTGCTGCGGCGCCGGTGGTGCAAGGATGTGGATGGAGGAGCGGATCGGCAAGCGCATCAACAACGAGCGCGTCGACGAGGCCCTGTCCCTCAACCCGGACATCGTCTCCACCGCCTGCCCGTTCTGCCTGGTCATGCTGACCGACTCGGTCAACGGCAAGAAGAACGAGGGCAAGGCCAAGGAGTCCGTCACGGTCGTGGACGTGGCCCAGCTGCTCCTCGAATCGGTGAAGACCCCGGTGGACCCGGAGCCCGAGCCGGCCGAGGAGCCGGAGCCGGAACCGGCTGCCTGAGCGTGATCCTGAAGAGGGCCGCCCCGCGCGTGAAGCGCGGGGCGGCCCTCTTCGTCGTGGCGCCTCAGGCCCGCTGGGCGACGTACTTCTCGACGAGCTTGCCCTGGAAGTCGTAGACCCAGCTGTTGGCCCCCTGCTTGGGGGTGTCGATGGCGGCGAGCTTGTACTGGTGCTTGCCGGCGTCGACGAGCTTGTAGGTCCAGCCGTGGTGGGCGGCGGTCGGGTGCTTGAGGTCGAGGGAGCCGATGTGGCCGCCGTTCTTCGCGGTGAGCTCGACGCGCGGCCAGCTCTTGCTCTTGAAGAACTGGGCGACGTTGCCGTCGGGCAGGGTGATCCGGGCGTCGGCGGCCCGCACGGTGTTCTTCTTCTGCTCCGGGACGGGCTTGGGGGTGGGCTTGGGGACGGGCTTGGGCCGGGGCTTCGTGCTCGGGTCCGGCTTGGGCTCCGGCTTCGGCTTGGGGGCGGTCTCGACCCAGGAGCGCACGGTGCCGTCCGGCTGGAGGACGACGTGGAGCCCGTTGTGCTGCCCGTACGCGGGCTTCCCGCCGGTGCTGGTGAGGGTGTCGATCAGGGACCCGCCGGCGTAGATGTCGGCGGAGAAGCGGCCCGGGCCGTCCTGGTAGACCTTCGCGAGCGAACCGTCCGCGAGGTCGACGTTCCGCCAGAACACGGACTGGTCGCCGGCCGTCCCGTCGCTCGGGGCCGCCGTGGGCGCCGGGTCCGGGCCGTCGGCGGCGAAGGCCCCCGCGGCCGGCAGGAGGAGGGCGGCGACGGCCCCGGTGGCGACGGCGGCGGTACGGGCGGAACGACGGGTGACACGCATCGGAAGAGCTCCTTGCTCAAGTCGCTGGCATCTCGCTGACACCTCGAAGCTACGAGTACGACATTGAGGTGATACGTCGGATTTGTAACAGCGGTCGCAAGCCTGTCCGGCGACCGTGTCACGGCCCACAGCGGATCCGCTCAACCCCCTAGGGGATGTCACAGCTCAGTGGCAAGGACCGGTCCGGGGAGCGGTCGCGCGGCGGAAGCGGGTACGTTCGACGACGTGGCTGGATTCAGGAACGGACGCGGCCGGGACAACCGCCCCCCGCACAATCGACCGCAGCAGGCGCCGTACGGGCACGACGCTGCCCCTCCGCCGTACCCGCAGCAGCAGTGGCAGCAGCCGCCGCAGGGGCAGCCGTACGGCCGGCAGGGACAACAGCAGCCCTACGGGGAGCCGGAGTACTTCGGCGACCCGTACGGCCAGCCGCAGCACCCGCACGCCGCGACGGCGAACAACCCGGGCCACACCCAGATGTTCAGCGTCGACGACCCGTATGCCCAGGGCGGACCGGCCCCCGCGCCCGTCCCGACCGGCCCCCGCCTCCCCTGGAAGCCGCTCCTGAGCGGCATCGTGCTGCGCCCCGCGGACACGTTCCTGCGGATGCGGGACCACGCGGTCTGGGGCCCGGCGCTGATCGTCACCTTCCTGTACGGACTGCTGGCGATCTTCGGCTTCGACAAGGCGCGCGACGAGGCGATCAACGCGACCCTGTCGACGGCCATCCCGTACGTCCTGATGACGGCCACCGGCTTCGTCGTCGGTGGCCTCATCCTGGGCGCGGTGACGCACACCCTGGCGCGCCAGCTGGGCGGCGACGGGGCGTGGCAGCCGACCGTGGGCCTGTCGATGCTGATCATGTCGATCACGGACGCGCCGCGCCTGATCTTCGCGCTCTTCCTGGGCGGCGAGAACGGCCTCGTCCAGGTCATCGGCTGGGTGACCTGGCTGGCGGCCGGGGCGCTCTTCACGATGATGGTGAGCCGCTCCCACGACCTTCCGTGGCCGAAGGCGCTGGGCGCCTCGGCGATCCAGCTGGTGGCCCTGCTGAGCCTGATCAAGCTGGGCACCCTGTAACCGCGGGCACCATGAGAGAGGCCCCCCGCCGGCAGTCGCCGTCGGGGGGCCTCTCTCGTGGCCTCACAGCCGTGCCACGGGGATCAGGCGTCGAGGACCTGACCCTCACGCTTCACGACGGGCGGCTCGACGGACCAGGGGAAGTTGATCCACTCGTCGGTCTTCTTCCACACGTACTCGCACTTCACGAGCGAGTGGGACTTCTCGTAGACGACGGCGGAACGGACCTCGGCGACGTGGTCGACGCAGAAGTCGTGGACCAGCTTGAGGGTCTTGCCCGTGTCGGCGACGTCGTCGGTGATCAGCACCTTCTTGTCGCTGAAGTCGATGGCGTCGGGCACCGGCGCCAGCATGACCGGCATCTCCAGCGTGGTCCCGACCCCGGTGTAGAACTCCACGTTCACGAGGTGGATGTTCTTGCAGTCCAGGGCGTAGGCCAGACCGCCGGCGACGAAGACGCCGCCGCGGGCGATGGAGAGCACGATGTCGGGCTCGTAGCCGTCGTCGGCGATCGTCTGGGCCAGCTCACGGACGGCGCGCCCGAAACCCTCGTACGTCAGGTTCTCGCGTACTTCACTCATGCCTGCGACCGCCTCACACCTGGGTCCGATGGAAGTTCATGAACGAACGGGAGGCCGTCGGCCCCCGCTGGCCCTGGTACCGGGAGCCGTACCGCTCGCTCCCGTACGGGAACTCGGCGGGCGAGCTCAGCCGGAACATGCAGAGCTGGCCGATCTTCATGCCAGGCCAGAGCTTGATCGGCAGGGTGGCGAGGTTCGACAGCTCCAGGGTCACGTGCCCGGAGAAACCGGGGTCGATGAACCCGGCGGTGGAGTGCGTCACGAGCCCCAGCCGCCCCAGGGAACTCTTCCCCTCCAGCCGGGACGCGATGTCGTCCGGGAGGGTGATGACCTCGTACGTCGAGGCGAGCACGAACTCGCCGGGGTGGAGGATGAACGCCTCGTCCCCCTCCGGCTCGACCTCACGGGTCAGGTCCAGCTGCTCGACGGCGGGGTCGATGTGGGGGTAGCGGTGGTTCTCGAACACCCGGAAGAAGCGGTCAAGCCTCACGTCGATGCTCGAGGGCTGCACCATGGATTCGTCGTACGGGTCGATGCGCACCCGCCCGGCATCGATCTCGGCCCGGATGTCCTTGTCTGAGAGAAGCACGCCCCCACGATACGCAGAGGGCGCGGACCTGCCCCAATCGGCAGGCACCCGCGCCCCGGGCACTCGTCAGCGCCGCCCGACCTCCACCGGCACCGCATGCCGCAGCCGCGCACAGCGCGGACACCGGATCAGCCGCCCGGGCCCGATCCGCCCGGCCCCGAGCTGCTGAAGCGGGAACGAAGCGGTACTGAACACATGCCCTTCGGCACAACGGACGACGGTGCGCTCCATCGAACCCATCAAGTCCCTTCCCCTACACATGTGGTGGACGGGAAGCCACATTAGGGGATGAACAGGACAGCACGCAGACGGCACTCCGCACACGAAACCCCATGAGCTTCGACTCAAGTGGCACATGGGGTACAGTGTGCAACGATGCGGCACGGATCACCCGGCCGCTGCGCGGATGTAGTTTAATGGTAGAACATGAGCTTCCCAAGCTTATAGCGCGGGTTCGATTCCCGTCATCCGCTCTTCGAACGAAGCCCCAGGTCAAGCGACCTGGGGCTTCGTCGTTGTCCGGACCCTTCTTCCGCGCCTCCCGGCAGTCGGCGCTCCTAGCCGCGTGGGGTCACCAGGCCGGATTCGTAGGCGAGGATCACCAGCTGCGCGCGGTCGCGGGCGCGGAGTTTGGTCATCGCCCGGTTGACGTGGGTCTTCGCGGTCAGCGGGCTGACCACCATGTGAGCCGCGATCTCGTCGTTGGACAGGCCGTGCGCGACCAGGACGACGGCCTCCCGTTCCCGGCCGGTCAAGCCTTCCAGTACCTCGCCGGTGTCGGTGGGGAGCGGTTGGGTGACGTACCGGTTGATCAGTTTGCGGGTGATCGAGGGTGCGAGGAGGGCGTCGCCGCGCGCGGCCACGCGTACGGCGTGCAGGAAGTCCTCCGGCACGATGTCCTTGACGAGGAATCCGGCGGCCCCTGCGGACAGAGCGTCGAAGACGTATGCGTCCAGGCCGTAGTTGGTGAGGATGACCACGTGGACGTCGGCCAGCGCCGGGTCGGCCGCGATGCCCCTGGTCGTCTCGATGCCGTCGAGGACCGGCATCTGGATGTCGACGAGTGCGACGTCGGGCAGGTGTTCTCTGGCGAGCGCCAGCCCTTCCTGGCCGTTGGCCGCCTCGGCCACGACCTCGATGTCGTCTTCCAGGTCGAGGAACGCGCGGAACCCGCTGCGGATGAGCGGCTGGTCGTCGACCAGCAGGACACGGATCACGCGGCACTCTCCACGGGGAGCTCGGCCCGGACGGTGAAGCCGCCCTCGTCGCGCGGTGCTGCCCGGAGGCTCCCGCCGAGAGCGGTGACGCGTTCGCGCATCCCGAGCAGTCCGATGCCGGGCACGGGGTCGATGTCCGGCGTGGCCTTGCCGTTGTCGTCGATCCGGAGGGCGACGGCGTCGGGGCGGTAGTCGATATGGACGGACGCGGCGGTGGCGTCCGCGTGACGGGCGACGTTGGTGAGGGACTCCTGGACGATCCGGTAGACAGTGCGGCCCACCGCCGCCGGTACGCCGTGCTGCCGGCCCTGGATCGTCAACGTCGTCCGCACACCGGTCCGGCCGGCGCGCTCCACCAGTTCGGGGATGTGGTCGAGGCCGTGCGGTGGGGTCGTGTCGTCGTCGCGCAGGGCCTCCAGGGTGGCACGCAGCTCCCGTGACGCCTCCCGGCCGGCTTCCCGGATGACCAGCAGAGCGTCCGGGACCGGTTCGCCGCGCTTGCGGGCCACATGAACGGCGGCTTCGGACTGCACTTTGATCACCGAGATCTGATGGGTGAGTGAATCGTGCAGCTCCCGCGCGATGTGCAGCCGTTCCTCGTCCGCACGGCGCCGCGCCGCCTCCTCGCGGGTGCGCTCGGCTTCGTCCGCCCTCTGCTCGGCCTGCCGGAGGGCTTCACCAGCGGCGCCGGCGGCGATGAGCCAGGCGATCTGGAGGGCGCCCCGGGCCTGCGCGAACGCCTCGCCCGCGTCGTGCAGGCCCGACACCAGTGCCGCGAGGGGGAGGGAGGCCATCACGGCCACGCTCATCGCCACCGTGATGAGGCGGTGTCCCGCCCTCATGGCCGCGTACACCGCGAAGAGGAACGCGACGGCGGCCACGTCGAACCCTGCCGCCTGATAGCCCACCGCACACACCCCGGTGACGGCGAGCACGGCGACCGGAGCCCGGCGTCCGGCGGCGAGGGCCAGGCCGCCGACTGCCAGCAACACGTACCCGAGCAGGCCGACCCCCGTGGCGGGGTGCTGCCCGGAAACGCCGGTGATCAGCAGCGCCGCCGCCACGCCGACGGCGATCAGCCCGTCTCTGACACCGGCCCGAACACGGAACCACCCTTTGTTCATGAGCGCACCGTAAGCCCGGACCGCCACGGGCGAATCCCGCTCGCGAACGAGGGCCCGGCTACCACGCGTGCAGTACTTCCGCGGCACCTGCCGTGTCCGTGGTAGCGCGAAGTGTCTGCGCTTGCACGACGACCTGCCAGAGGTCCGACCGACATTCTCGAAACGCATCCCGTCATCGGAAGAGAAGGAGCACTCTGATGCCCGCTCGCCGCCTGTTCGCCGCCGCCTCGGCCGCCCTCCTCAGCGGGCTCGGCCTTGCTCTCTCCACACCAGCGGCAGCGCACGCCTCGGTCCAGCCTGCCGCCGCCGGCGTGACCGACTTCAGTCTCAGCAGGCTCGGAGCCACCACCGGCGGGCTGCTGGGTCTTGCCGCGTTGGTCATCGCCGTACTGGCACTGACCCGACCCGCCAGTCGTCTCGGCATTGCCACCGGGTCACTCGGGGCCACGGCGGCCGTGGTCGCGGGGCTGGTCGCCATGGCTCTCGGCGCGCTGGTCGCGTCCACCGCCGACGGCGGACTCGGCACCGGCAACGGACTCGGCGGCGCCTACGTGGCCCTGCTGCTCGGACTGGCCGGCGCTGCCCTGGGCAGCCGGGCACTGACCCGCTCCCGCCGCACCGGTTGACGGCCCCGGAGGCGCGATCACCGCGGCCACCACACGGTTCCTCCACCACCAGCCGCCGACGGAGCCGGGTCGGTCGGCATGGCAGCCCTCGGCTGTCAGCGCGAGGGACGGCCCGAGCCGCGCCGGGGGGCTTGCGGCAAGGCATCGGTCGTGCCGGAGAATCGCCGGTCTAAGCCGGAAACGTGAGGCCGCGGGGGTCGCGAAGTGCGTGTGGTGTTGTCGACGTATGGGGCGCGCGGGAGCGTCGAGCCGATGGTGGGGCTCGCCGTGCGGCTGCGGGAACTCGGGGCGGAGGTACGGGTGTGCGCGCCGCCCGACGAGGAGTTCACGGAGCTGCTCTACGGTATCGGTGTGCCTCCGGTACCGGTCGGCGCGCCGGTGCGCCCGCTGGTGACCACGGTGGTGCCGGGGTCGACGGAGGGCTTGGCGAAGCGCGTGTCCGATCTGATCGCCGCGCAGTTCGGCGCCGTCGCCGCGGCGGCCGAGGGCTGTGACGCGCTGGTGGCGACCGGGCCGCTGCCGGTCACGGCCGGCGCCCGGTCGGTGGCCGAGAAGCTCGGCATCCGCTACGTACACGCCAGTCACACGCCGGTCAGCCTGCCCTCGCCGCACCAGCCGCCGCCCGGGCGGCGGGGCCGACCGCTGCCGCCGGAGGTTTCCGACAACCGGGAGCTGTGGGACATCGACGCCCGGAACGCGAACGAGATGTTCGGCGAGGTGCTCAATGCCCACCGGGCGGGGATCGGCCTGCCACCTGTGGACAACGTCCGCGACTACGCCTTCACCGACAGCCCGTGGCTGGCCACGGACCCCGTCCTGAGCCCGTGGCGGCCGACGGACCTCGGCGTGGTGCAGACCGGCGCGTGGCTGCGGCCGGACGAACGGCCGCTCCCGCCCGAACTGGTGGCTTTTCTCGACGCCGGCACCGCGCCGGTGTACGTGGGCTTCGGCAGCATGCCCCTCGGCGACGCGAAGGGCATCGCCCGGGCGGCCGTCGGGGCGATCCGCGCGCAGGGCCGCCGCGTGGTCCTCTCCCGCGGCTGGGCCGAGTTGGGCCCGATCGACGACCGGGACGACTGCTTCGCCGTCGGCGAGGTCAACCAGCAGGCCCTGTTCGCCGAGGTGGCTGCCGTCGTGCACCACGGCAGCGCGGGCACCACGACCACCGCCGCCCGGGCCGGCGCGCCCCAGGTGGTGGTGCCCCAGGGGGCGGACCAGTCGTACTGGGCCGACAGGGTGGACGACCTGGGCATCGGCGCGGCACACGCCGGCCCGGTCGCGACCACCGCATCCCTCTCCGCAGCGCTCCAGGTGGCCCTGGCCCCCGGGACGCGCGCCCGGGCGACCGCCGTGGCCGGCACGGTCCGCGCCGACGGGGCGGTGGTGGCCGCGCGGATGCTGCTCGAAGCGACCCCCACCAGGGCCGAGGGCGCCGCGACGCGGTAGCCCAGCGGATCACGCCCGCTGTCGCCGTTCGACGGTGTAGCGCAGCTGGGCGAAGCCGCCGCCGGCGTCGGAGACCGAGTCCAGACGAAGAGGGATGTCGTGGGGCAGGTCGCCGAAGAGCCGGTGGCCCGCGCCGATGAGGACCGGGGCGACGCTGATGATGAACCGGTCGACGCGACCGGCGCGGATGAAGCTCTGGATCAGGCGTCCGCCGTCGGGGTAGACGTGCTTGACCCCGCGCTCGTCGAGGTCGGCGACGAGGCCGTCCAGGTCGCGGTAGACCGTGATGCGCGGGTCGGCGCCCTCGGGGAGGGTGGTGCTCAGGACGCCGACGTGGCGGTCGCCGTAGTGCCAGTTCTCCTCTCCGAAGCCGATGACCTTCTCGTACGTGTTGCGGCCCATGATCACCGCGTCGACCGACTCCAGGAACCCGAAGAAGCCCATGTCGCCCGCCTGCTCGCCGCGCGAGGTCAGCCAGTGGATGTCGTCGTCGGGGCGGGCGATGTAGCCGTCGAGGCTGGTGCCGATGAAGACGGTGGCGGTGAAGGTCACAGGGTCCCCCAGGGGGTGGTCGAGAGCGTCATGGAACAGGGCGGCGGGATCACCGTCGCCGGTGCCGGCCGAGCGCGGCAGGACCGGGAGGCGTACGGGGCGTCAGTCGGCGACGAGGGTGTTCTGGGCGGCGCCGATGCGCCAGGCGCCGTCCTCCTTCACCAGGAGGTAGCAGGGACGGCCCTCGGGCCGGACGGCGATCCGGGTGCCGTCGGGGCGGACCGGCTGCTGACGGACGTTCACCGCGGCCACGTCCGGCCGCAGGAACAGCACGCGCTCGACGTCGTACACGGCCGTGGACTCGGCCGACGCACCGGGCAGCACCTTCTGCGTGTACGCCGCGATCTCGTCGAAGCCCGACAGCCGCTTGCCGTGGCCGGTGGTCCACACCGGGTCCTGCCGGCGGAAGAGGCTCAGGAACCGGTCGACCAGCTCGTTCTGCCGGGCGTGCTCGACCTCGGCGACCAGACGGCGTATCGCGGCCACCTCGGCGTCGGCCTCCGGGCTGTCGGGGGCTCCGAACACCTCGACCGGCCGGTACGAACCCGACACCAGCTCCTCCACCGCGCCCGGCCGCTCCGGCCGCCAGCCGAGTACGGTACGGGCGGCGGCGCCGCTGACGCTCTGGTCGAGGGCCAGCGCGTCCGCGAAGAGCGGACCGAAGACCTCGGCGGCCTGCTCCACCGGCACCGCGAGCGGGACGGCGAGCACTCCGGCCGCTCGGCCCGCGGCGCGGGCGAGGTCACGGACCGGGACGGCCGCCTCGCCGACACCGTGCCAGACGGTGCCGGCCTCGGCCCGCGCGACGGCGGCCACGAACAGCTCGGCCAGGTCGTCCACGTGGACGGTCGGCCAACGGACGCCCTCCTCGCCGTAGTACTCGGGCACTCCCCGCCCGCGGGCCCGGTCGACCAGGATGGCGGGGATGCCACCGCCACGCCCGTACACGATGCCGGGCCGGACGACGACCGCGCGTACGCCCTCGGCGACCTCGGCGAGCACCCGCTGCTCGATCCTCGGGCGGTAGCCGACGATGCCGATCGGGTCGGTCGGAGCCTCCTCGCCGACCTCCTGGGCGTCACCGGTGGCGCCGAGAACCCAGACGCCGCTGGTGTAGACGAAGGGGCGGCCGGTGCCGCGGAGCGGAGCGGCGAGCGCCTCGATGACGGCGGTGTCCACGTCCTCGTCGCCGCTCGGGGGCGCCAGGTGGATCACGGCCTCGATCTCCGGGGTCACCGCGTCGGCCAGCGAGGCCGGGTCGGCGGTGTCGCCGACCCGTTGGGCGTACCAGGTCCGGCCGGGCTGCGGCTCGGCGCCGCGGGTGAGGGCGACGACCTGGTGACCGGCGGCGGCGAGGTGCTCGGTGACGGCGGAGCCGATGTAGCCGGTGGCACCGGTGAGCAGAACCTTCATGAAAATTCCCCTCTTGAGGACGGAGATGTTCCGCCTCGTTCGATGGTCTGTGGAATGGGGCAGGGCTCAGGAGCGGGTGAGCGTCAGGGCGACCGGGTGCCCCACCGGTCGAGCGCCGCGTAGGCGGGCTGCCATCTGTCCGTATACGTGCGGTGTACGGACTCCGGCAGGAGCTGCGTCAGTACGGCGGCCACGGTCCGCTCGGCAGCGCCGTCCAGGAGCCATGGCAGGATCCGGGCCGCGTCCGGCTCGATCCGCTGGGCGTGGACGCGCCCGAAGTGGTTCCACTGCTCCTCGCCCAGGACGGTCTGAACCAACGGGAAGACGGTCTCCTCCTCGTGACGGAGATGTCCGCGGAGCCCGGTGACGAGCGAGCCGGTGAGCTCACTGAACAGGTCGGGACCGACCTCGGGACCGACCTCGGGGCCGCCCGGTGCCTGGCCGGTCGCCCGGTCGATCGCCTCCAACAGGCGGGCGAGCACGGCGTGTTCGGCCTCGATCACCTCCAGCCGCGCCAGAGAGAAGGGGCGGCCGCGTAGAGCCTCACGCAGGGACGGCCACAGTGCGTCGTCCTCGGCGGCGTGGTGGGCGTGCAGAGCCCTCCGGAACAGCTTCCAGCCCGCGGTGCGCAGGACGTTCCGGGGGTCGGGGCCGGCGCGCGTGGTGACGCGGGCCAAGGAGTGCAACTCCCTTCGGAACGCGTTGTGCATCGCGTACGACACCGTCATGTCGAATCTGTCTGCCTTGGCCGTCACGTCTGCCCAGCTCCTGGATCAAGTCGCCGAGTGAGTGAGCGTCAGACAGCGGCCTCATGCCGGTTCCTCCAGCCCGCCCGGGTGCCTCAACCCTCGTCTGATGCCAGGTCCGGATCAACGCCGGTTTCGTGCGTTGATCGATAACTCGACGGTTATCGGCGTACAGGAGCTGATAGGCGTCAGAACCGCAGGGCGCCGAGGTCGCGGACCGTGTCGGCGAGGACCGTGATCGGCTCGCACTCCGCCTCGGTACGCCAGACCAGAGCGAAGGACAACGGCGCCAGGTCCGTCACGGGTATCCAACGGATGTTCGGCATGCCCCAGTGCCGGGCGACATGGCTGGGAAAGCTGTGGATGATCTCGCCCATGCCGACCTGATTGATCAGTTCCTCCGCGTTGGTCACGGGGCGCCCGCGCTCGATCCGCCGGCCCTCGAAGGTCTGGAAGGGCAGGTAGCTGTCCTCCCAGTACTCCGGCATGCCGGGGGCGACGGCGTGCCGGAAGTCGGCGAACATCTCCAGCCGCGCGGACGTTCGCCCGGCGAGCTCGTGGTCGGCGGCCACGGCGAGGATGCGGGGGTTGGTGCACAGGACCGGGCCGACGGTGAGGTCCGGCTCCTCCACGGGCAGCCAGGTGACGAGCACGTCCACGTCACCGGCACGGAGCCGGCCGAACGGATCGACGTAATCCAGCTGGCGGACCTCCAGCTCCCACCGTGGAAGCCGCGCGCGGAAGGCCCTCCAGTAGGGGTGCAGGTCGACGACGTTGAACGGCATCATGCCGACGCGGAGCCTGCCGGTGACACCGCGGGCGGCCGACCGGGCGCGTTCCAGGGACTCGTGCAGGCCCGCGTAGACCGGCTGCAGGTCGTCGCGCAGTTGGCGTCCGACGCCGGTGAGCCGCACGGTGCGGCTGGTGCGCTCGAACAGCGCGGCGCCGATGCGCCGTTCCTGCTTCCTGATGGCCTGGCTGACCCGCGCCTGGGAGACCAGGAGCCGCTGGGCCGTCCGGCCGAAGTGCAGCTCCTCGGCCAGAACCAGAAAGATCTCGATGTCCCGCAGCTCCATCACGCCCCCGTGTCCTCCTCGGCCGCCAACCCAGGGGCTGTCGAGCCGCCGAATTGTACGTTGATCGCACTTTCGCGCGCAGGGGAAGCGGCTGAAGGACCCGGGAGGAGGACCCGGCGGGACATGGGCTTCGTGCCGCCCGGTCTTTCCGGGTGAATTCCCCCTGCGGGGCGCCACGTTCGGTGTCGTCGGTGCCGTTGACGGGGTGAGCGACCTGATGATGGTCGATTGCCCTGGGAGTGCAGATGCGCCTGTTGCTGATCCGTCACGGCCAGACGGCCGCGAACCTGGGGGGCGCCCTCGATACGGCGGCCCCCGGGTCGCCCTTGACGGAGGTCGGGCACCGGCAGGCCGGCGCGCTGGTGGACGTTCTGCGGGAGGAGCCGATCGGGGCCGTGTTCGTCTCGCCGCTCACCCGGACCCGTCAGACCGCGGAGCCGTTGTCCTCGGCGCTCGGGCTGCGGCCGGCCGTGCGGGACGGCCTCCGGGAGCTGGAGGCGGGTGTCTGGGAGCTGAGCACGGCCGGGGACGACGTCAGCAGGTACGCGGCGGTCGCCTCGGCCTGGGCGTGCGGGCGTCCCGAGGTTCCGATGCCGGGGGCGTCCGACGGGAGGGAATTCCTCGGCCGCTTCGACGCGGTGATGGCCGAGGCGGCGGACTGCGGGGCCCGCGTCGCCGCGCTGGTGACCCACGGCACGGCGATCCGGATCTGGACCGCCGCGCGCACCGACAACATCTGCATCGGGTACGCCCTGGAGAACGAGGTGCCCAACACGGGCGTCGTCGTGGTGGAGGGCACGCCGGCGACCGGATGGCGCGTGCTGTCGTGGGCGGGGACCGAGGTCGGCGAACGGGCCGAGTCAGCCTTGCTCGTGGGGTGAGCGCCAGGCCGGGGACGCCTTGCGGGGGGCCGGCAGGTCGACGAACTCCTGCCCGGACAGTTCGGCGATGCGGTGCATGAGGTGGAGCGTGGTCTCCCGCAGGGCCGCGGTGGTCGGGAAACCGTCGGCGCGGCGCTCACCGGCTTCGACGGCGAGTGGTGGGCCGAAGCGGACCCGGACCGGGTGGGATCGCAGCCCCGCGCTGCCGATGGGCTGCACCCGTTCGGTGCCGCTGATGCCGAAGGGGATGAGGGGGGCGCCGCTGATGAGGGCGAGGGCCGCAGCCCCTGGACGGCCTCGGTAGAGCCTGCCGTCCGGGGAGCGGGTGCCCTCGGGGTAGAGCGCGAGGAGGCCGCCGCTCTCCAGGACCCCGCGGCCCGTGTCCAGGACGCCGCGTGCGGCCGCCGGCCCGCCGTACCGGTCGACCGGCAGAATGCCGAGACGGCGGTAGTAGTGCGCCATCAGTCGCCCTCTGGCGCCGGGGCGTGTGAAGTACTCCTCCTTGCCGAGGATGGCGACGCCGCGAGGAACGGTGGCGTAGAGGAAGTACGTGTCGCAGGCGGCGAGATGGTTGCCGGCCAGGATGACGGGGCCGGAGACCGGGATGTGCTCGACGCCCGTGACCGTCGTACGGCAGTGGGTGCGGGTGATCAACCGCATGGCGGCGCGCGCGGTGCGGTAACAGAGGTGCGGCGGTCGGTGCATCACGTGGTGGGGGAGGGTACGGGCGGGGCCAGGACGTCGATGGCCCGGAGCCACAGGTCGGCCAGCTTCTCGGCGGCGGGCAGCGCGGTGTCCGCCGTGATGGAACAGACTGCCTCGTCACGCCAGAGCGTGAGCGCCGGCTGGTACGGGAACGGGGCCGGAAGGCAGTTCAGATTGATGAAACGTCGGGCCCGGTGGCCGGCGAAGCCGATGTCCGCGGTGAAGCCCAGAACGGTGGTCTGCATGCCGGCCCGTGCGAACACCCGCCCGGAGAGCGCCCCGACCTCGGCGACGCCGAGCCGTCCCATCGCCTTCCCCATGGCCCAGCGGGCCCCGGGATCCCGAAGCCACTTGGTGCGGCCGGCGAGGGTCCTGGCGCGTTCACCGAGGTCGCGCTGCTCCCACGGGAGGTCGACCAAGGCCAGGGCGAAACGGTTTCCGGCGTACGGGGTCACGCCGCCCGCGTCCAGGGACACGGGCAGGACGATGCCACGGGTCCGCCGGCCCTCCGCCGTCCAGCCCGTGGGGTCGGCCTCCTCGGCGACCCGGGACAGGGCGGCGATGTGCACGTCCAGGACCGAGCATTCCAGCGATCGCGCAGCCGCACGGAGCCGGGTGACGGGCACGACCGCCGAAGTGAGCACACGCCGGTTGTCGGGCACGCCGGGCAGCAGAGGAAGCCGTGGTGCCCGCACCAGCAGACGGGTGGAGGCCGCCGCCGTGCGCAGGCGTCCGCTGACGCGCACGCCGAGAGCGGGGGTTTCCTTGTGGCGTTCCGGCGCCGACGGGGGCGCGGTGGGTTCGGTGCGCGCGAACAGCAGGCGCATCAGCCGCATCTGGCTGACCCCGTCGTGGAGGGCGTGGTGGGAGCGGTAGCACAGGAGATACCCGTCCCCGCCCTCACCGGGAACCAGCCACACCGCCCAGGGGCGTTGCGCGCACGCGGGCGCCGGGCTGTTGACCAACGCGTCATAAGCCCGTGCCCAGTCGCCGGAGCCGCAGCCCGGCACGGCGAGTTCACGTACGTGGGAGGCGAGGTGATCGCGGCAGCCCACCAGCGGCGGCAGCAAGGGAAGCCGCCGCTGTACGTGGTCGAGGACCGCGTCGATCCGCGGCGGCGCGCCCTCCATCTCCATGACCGCGCCGATGTGGAGGTAGTGGGCGGACTCCTCCATCCCGCGGATCGTCTCGTCGAGCGCCGGATACGGGACGGCAGGAACGGCCGCACGCGTCATGTCCGCCCTCTCCTCCACCTCATTCACCCGTCGTCAGCTCGGGCCATACGACGGTGGTGGCCCCCCAGGTCAGGCCGGCGCCGAACGCCGCGATCACCAGGCGCTGCCCCGCCGCGAGGGAACCGTCCCGGACCGAGTGGTCGAGGAGCAGCGGAACGGACGCCGCGGACGTGTTGGCGACGTGCTCGATGTTCGACAGCCAGCGGTCCCCCGGCACACCGAGGCTGGTCGACAGTGCCTGGGCGATGCGTGCGTTCGCCTGGTGGATCGCCACGCGGTCGACGAGAGGCAGGCTCCAGCCGCCCCTGTCGGTGGCCTCGCGGATCGCCCCCGCCATGCGCTCGACCGCGTGCCGGAACACCTGCCGCCCTTCCATGCGCAGGTAGGGACGCGGTTCCTCGGCCGTGTAGCCGTACTGCGTACGAGAACCGCCCAGCTCCGTACCCAGCAGACCCGCACCGGTTCCGTCGCTGCCCAGCACGAACGGCCCGAGGGCCCCGGGCTCGTCGGCATGCCCCGCCCGCACCACGACCGCGCCCGCACCGTCACCGAAGATCGCGGCGGTGGTCCGGTCGTCAGGGTCGACGACGGCGGACATCGTCTCCGCCCCGATCACCAGAACCCGTTCCGCGGTTCCGGCGGCGATGTAACCCGCGGCCACCGACAGGGCGAACACGAACCCGGAACACGCCGCGGAGAGATCGAACGCGACGACACCCGACAGCCCGAGGCGGGAGGCGATCTCGGGTGCGCACGACGGGATCAACCGGTCAGGCGTCGCCGTCGCCAGCAGAACGGCGTCCACCTGCCCGTGCCCCTGTGACTTCAGGGCCCGCGCCCCCGCCTCCACGGCGAGGTCGATGGTCGCCTCCCCCGGCGCCACCCGGCGCCTGCTGAGTACCCCCGTGCGCTGGCGGATCCAGTCGTCCGTCAGCCCCAGCCGCTCCGCGATCTCGTCGTTGGACACCACGGTGGCCGGCTGCCATGCGCCCAGGCCGCACAGCACCGCCGCCGGTCCCCCGGCGTTCCGTGCGGCCGTCACCGCGCTGCGGGCTGCTGGCAGCGCTGCTCGAGCAGCGTCGCCACCTCGCCGACCGTGGCACACGCGGCGAGCTCGTCCTCGTCGACAGCGACGCCCCACTCCTCCTGGACGATCATGCTCAGTTCGGTCACGGCCAGGGAGTCGAGTCCTGCCGCGTCCGCCGTCGCCTGAGCAGTCACGGCGTCCTCCGGCAGCCTGAGCCGGTCCACCAGCGTTTCCCGCAGCCACTCGTACACGGTTCTCCCTGTTGCTCGCATCCGTTGCCGCGATGGCGCGGCGTTCCGGACCAACGTTCCAGACAGCGATCTTGGAACGGCGCGGCGACCACTCTCACGGGTGAACGGCCGCGAGGGATTCCCCCGATAGGGGGACGGCACCACGGAACCGCCGAGGCGAGGGGGTGGGATCCGCTCAGGCCCCCGTCTTGCCCGGCACTTCACATGCGCAGCAGCCCTCGCCCCTCCAGGCGTCGCGGCCTTCCTTGACGGCGATGGCGGCGATGAGCAGGGCGGCGATGGGGTCGGCCCAGGACCAGCCGAGCGTGGCGTTGAGGACGAGGCCGAGCAGGAGCACGGCGGACAGGTAGGTGCACAGGAGGGTCTGCTTGGAGTCGGCGACCGCGGAGGCGGAGCCGAGTTCACGGCCGGCACGACGCTGGGCGGCCGACAGGAACGGCATGACGGCGAGGGAGAGGGCGGCGATGACGATGCCGGGGACGGAGCGTTCGGCTTCCCCGGTGCCGGTGAGCGCGCGGACGGCGTCGACGGTGACGTACGCGGCGAGCGCGAAGAAGGAGACGGCGATGATCCGCAGCGTGCGCTGTTCGCGGGCTTCGCGGACGGCGTGGTCGCGGGCGGAGAACTGCCAGGCGACCGCGGCGGCGGAGGAGACCTCGATGACGGAGTCGAGGCCGAAGCCGATCAGGGCGGTGGAGGAGGCGAGGGTGCCGGCCGTGAGGGCGACGATCGCCTCGATGACGTTGTAGGTGATCGTCGCGGCGACCAGCAGGCGTATCCGGCGGGTGAGCACGTCGCGGCGGGCCGGGGAGGGGCCGAGGGTTATCGACATCGCGGCGGTCATGGTCAGCAGCAGCCCTTCTCGTCGGCGTCCGGGCAGGTGCGGTCGGTCTCCACGGCCACGACAGCGGTGCGCAGGTCGTCCAGCGCGTGGCCGAGCCGCTCGTCGGCGAGCTCGTACCGGGTGCGGCGGCCGTCGGGGACGGTGACGACCAGGCCGCAGTCGCGCAGGCAGGCGAGGTGGTTCGACAGCCGGGTCCGGGAGACGCCGATCGCGTCGGCGAGGTCGGCCGGGTAGGCGGGGGCATCGCAGAGGGCGAGCAGGATGCGGCAGCGGATCGGGTCGGCGAGGGCACGGCCGAACCGGGCGAGCACGTCGATGTCGGAGGCAACAGTGAGCACACGCCGATAGTACACAGAATCCTGAATTCAGGAAACCGTGGATCGTGTCGATCGGTCCGCACGGCCGGGCATCGGTTTGCGACCGCTCCTGCCCCCTAGGTGCGAGGGACCAGTGGCGGGAGTTGCCAGGTGCCGTCGAACCTCACCAAGCCCTGAACATCGCGCCGCCGCGACGCCCCGGCTCGGCCCCTCAGGCCGCCGGAGCGTCGCGCAGGCCTGTTCTCGTCGCCAGGACGGCGGCCACGGCGGAACTGCCGGCGAGTGCGGCGAACAGTCCGCTGTAGCCGCCCAGCGCTCCGGCCAGGGCGGCTCCGGCCCACGGGGCGAGGGCGGCCGCGAGGGTGGCCGGGGCCGCGAGGAGGGCGGAGAGGCGGCCGTAGTGGGTGGCGCCCCAGCGGTCGGTGACGGCGGTCGCGTGGAGGAGGGTGAGGTTGCCCCGTACGACTCCGGCGAGGACGGAGAGCAGAGCGAGGAGCGCGATCGGGCCGGGGACCAGGGCGAGGGCCGCGGTGGTGGCGCCGCCGAGGGCGATCAGGACGGCGGTGCGGGTGGTGACCGTGGTGCGGGCGGCGAGGGAGGCGTAGAGAGTGCGGCCGAGCGTCTGGCCGGCGCCGCCGAGGCCGAGCGCCCAGGCTGCGGCGGTCGGGCTCGCGCCGCGTTCTTCGAGGAGCGGTACGAGGCCGATGACGACGGCGTACATGGCGAAGCCGGAGAGGGTGAACGCGGTGGCGAGCAGGACGAAGGGGCGGGTGCGGGCGGTTCCGTCCGCTCCGGCGGGCCGCGCGGATTCCTGGCCCGGCGTTGCGGGCGGCCAGGGGGCCCGGAGGGCGAGCGCGTGGGCGGGGATCGTGATCGCGGCGAGGACGGCGGCCAGGACCAGGTAGGTGGCGCGCCAGTCCAGACGCTCGGCGAGGGCGGCGGTGAGCGGGGCGAAGGCGGTGGAGGCGAGGCCGCCGGCGAGGGTCACGATCGTGAGGGCGCGGACCCGGTCGGGTCCCCACCAGCGGGTGAGGGCTGCGAAGGCGGGCTGGTAGAAGGTGGCGGCCATGGCGATGCCCGCCAGGGCCCAAGCCGCGTAGAACGCCGCGAGGTTGGGGGCGGCTGCCACGGCCGGCAGGGCCACGGCGGCGAGGACGGAACCCGCTGTCATGACGAGGTGCGGGCCGCGCCGGTCCAGGACTCGGCCGATCGGCACGCTCGCCGCCGCCGAGACGAGAAGGGCCAGGGAGAAGGCGCCCGTGACCGTGCCCGCCGACCAGCCGGTGTCCGCGGTGATCCGGGACAGGAGGACGGGGAAGGCGTAGTAGACGATGCCCCAGCCGGCGATCTGGGTGACGCACAGCGCGGGCAGCACGGCGCGGGGCCGCGACCGGACGCCCGTTCCGGTCGCCGCCCCGTCCGAGCGGGTGGTCAGACCGGGCATCAGCCGCAGGAGGGCGCGGCGTTGGTGCTGCCGAGCTGGACCAGCGCGGGAGCGGCGGGGGCGCAGCAGCCTCCGCCGTCGGCGCCCTGGGCGGTGTCCTGCTGGTCGGCGTCCGGCTGGTCGAAGAGGCCGGCGCCGCCGCAGACGCCGGTCTCCGGGAGGACGAGTTCGACGCGTTCGGCCGACTCGTGGTCGCCGGCGATGGCGGCGACGACGGAGCGGACCTGCTCGTAGCCGCTGAGGGCGAGGAAGGTGGGGGCGCGGCCGTACGACTTCATGCCGACCAGGTAGACGCCCTGCTCCGGGTGGGACAGCTCCTTCACGCCGTGCGGGTAGACGGTGCCGCAGGAGTGCTGGTTGGGGTCGATGAGCGGGGCGAGTTCGACGGGGGCCTGGAGGCGCTCGTCCAGGCCGAGGCGGAGCTCGGAGAGGAAGGACAGGTCGGGGCGGAAGCCGGTGAGGACGATGACCTCGTCGACCGGGTCGAGACGGCGGCCGTCCTCGGCCACGAGCACGAGCCGCTCGCCGTCGCGCTCGATCGCCTCCGTACGGAAGCCGGTCACGGCGTCCGCGTGACCCTCGTCCACGGCGGCCTTGGCGGCGAGACCCAGCGCGCCACGTGCCGGGAGCTGGTCGGCCGTGCCACCGCCGAAGGTCGAGCCGGAGATGCCGCGGCGCAGGATCCACACCGCCTTCGTGCCTTCTTCCTCCCGAGCCAGGTCCGCGAACGAGGCGAGGGCGGTGAAGGCAGAGGCGCCGGAGCCGATGACGGCAACGCGCTTGCCCGCGTAACGGGCGCGGACGGCCGGGTCCTTGAGGTCGGGGACGCGGTACGAGACGCGGTCCGCGGCGGCCTTCTCGCCGAGGGCCGGGAGGCCCGAGGCTCCGGCCGGGCTCGGGAGGGTCCACGTACCCGAGGCGTCGATGACCGCGCGGGCGAAGATCCGCTCCTCGCGGCCGTCGGCGTGGGTGACGTGGACGACGAACGGCTGGGTCTCGCGGTCGGCGTCGACGATCCGGTCCCGGCCGGCCCGCGAGACGCCGGTGACCGTGGCGCCCAGGCGGACCTTGTCGCCGAGGACGGCGGCGAGCGGCTGGAGGTAGTCGGCCGCCCAGTCGCCGCCCGTCGGGTACGTCTTCGCGTCGGGCTTCACCCAGCCGGTCGGCGCGAGGAGCTTCTCCGCCGCCGGGTCGGTGACCTCGCCCCAGGTGGAGAACAGCCGGACGTGCGCCCACTCGCGCACCGCCGCGCCGGCGGCCGGACCGGCCTCCAGGACCAGCGGTTCGAGGCCACGGTCGACGAGGTGGGCGGCGGCGGCCAGACCCGCGGGCCCGGCACCGATCACGAGGACGGGCAGCTGGTCGGTGGCGATGGCGTTCACGACGGTTCCCCTCTTTGCTTCGACACCTGTCGATGTCTTGTGCGGCCAGGATGGCACTTGCATCGACGAGCGTCAACATAGACATTCATCGAAATTCGAGAGTTCAGAGCGTCCGGGGCGACCGGAACACCCCTGGGCGACTGGTTCGACATGTGTCAACATAGACGCATGTCGAATGCCCCCGTGTTGCCGCTGATCCAGCCCGAGGCCGCCGCCTGCTGCCCGCCGCTGAACGAGCGCCCGCTGACCTCCGAGGAGGCCGAGCGCACCGCCAGGATGTTCAAGGCCCTCGGCGATCCGGTCCGCCTGCGGCTCTTCTCCGCGGTCGCCTCCCACGAGGGCGGCGAGGCGTGCGTCTGCGACATCTCCGACGTCGGCGTCTCCCAGCCGACCGTCTCCCACCACCTGAAGAAGCTGAAGGAAGCCGGGCTGCTCTCCTCCGAGCGGCGCGGAACCTGGGTGTACTACCGCGTCGAGCCGGCCGTCCTCGCGGCGATGGGCGCGCTCCTCACCAAGGCGGCCGCCGCGTGACGGCGTCCACCGCGACCGTCGTACCGCTCACGCCCGCACACGCGGCGCAGGTCGTCGCGATCTACCAGGCCGGGATCGACGAGGGCAACGCCACCTTCGAGACCACCGCCCCCACCTGGGAGCAGTTCGACGCCGCCAAGCTGCCCGAGCACCGCTTCGCCTCCGTCGACGAGACCGGCCGGGTCCTGGGGTGGGTCGCCGCGACCAAGGTCTCCGACCGGTGCGCGTACGCGGGCGTCGTCGAGCACTCCGTCTACGTGCACCCCGACGCGCGGGGGCGGGGCGTCGCCTCCGCCCTCCTCAAGGCGCTCGTCGAATCCACCGAGGCGGCCGGGATCTGGACGATCCAGTCCGGGATCTTCCCCGAGAACGCCGCCAGCCTCGCCGTCCATGAGCGGGCCGGCTTCCGGGTCATCGGCACCCGCGAGCGCATCGGCCGCCACAACGGCCGCTGGCGCGACACCGTCCTCGTCGAGCGCCGCAGCCCCCACATCGACTGACCGTCGGGCGCAGGGTGCGCCCTAGCTCGAGCCGCCTGCCAGGAGGGAGGCGATCGCCCGGGCGGCTTCTCGCGCCGGGCGGCCGACGCCGATGAGGGTGGCCGAGGCGGGGCCGGTCCAGTCGCCGTAGCCGAGCAGGTGGAGGCGGGGCTCGTCCACGGCCTGGGTGCCGGTCGTGGGGATGCGGCCGCGTGCGCCGCGCAGGCCGAGCGGGGCGAGGTGGGAGAGGGCGGGGCGGAAGCCCGTGCACCAGATGACCGCGTCCGCCTCCGCCGTGGTCCCGTCCACCCACGCGACGCCGGCCGCGGTCATCCGGTCGAACATCGGCTGGGCCTTGAGCAGGCCGGCGTCGCGGGCGGCGCGTACGGGCGGTACGGCCACGATGTCGCCGAGGGAGGCCACGCCTCCGGTGTCGGTGCGGCCCTCGTCGAGGGCGCGGCGGCGCGCGGTGGCGTGGTCGAAGAGGGCGCGGCCGTCGATGTCGTCGGCCAGATAGCGGGGTTCGCGCAGGGTGACCCAGGTCAGGTGGGCGGCGTGGGCGAGGTCGGCGGGGATCTGGGCGCCGGAGTTGCCGCCCCCGACGACGATCACCTGCTGTCCGGCGAACGCTGCCGGGTTCTCGTACGCGACGGTGTGGAGCTGGGCGCCCCGGAAGTCCGCACGGCCGGGGATCGCGGGGACGAAGGGGCGTGACCAGGTGCCGGTGGCGCTGACGACGGCCCGTGCCCGCCACGTACCGGAGTCGGTCTCCACGCGCAGGAGTTCGCCGTCGCGGTGGACGCCGGTGACGCGTACGGGCCGCACGGCGGGGAGTTCGTACCGCTGCTCGTACTCGGTGAGGTACGCGACGACGTGCGCCGCGTCCGGGTACGTCTCCCCCGGCTGCGGCGGCATGAGCCGGCCCGGCAGCGAGGAGTACGCGGCCGGGGAGAACAAGTGAAGGGAGTCCCAGGTGTGCCGCCAGGCCCCGCCGGGGGCCGCACCGGCGTCGAGGACCACGAAGTCCAGCCCGAGGCGGCGCAGGTGGTAGCCGGCGGCGAGCCCGGACTGGCCGCCGCCGATCACCACCACGTCCACGGCCTGGGTCACCCGGCGTTCGCCTTCCCGCGCGGGAAGATGACCGCGACCAGGGCGAGGCCCACGACCGCGCCGATCAGCTGCATGCCGATGAACCCCGGCACGGAGCCGGGAGCGATGCCCGCGAAGGTGTCGGTGAACGCACGACCGATCGTCACCGCCGGGTTCGCGAAGGACGTCGACGAGGTGAACCAGTACGCGGCGCCGATGTACGAGGCGACCGCGACGGGCGCGAAGCGGAGCCGGTCGGTACGGGCCAGGCCGAAGATCAGCAGGATCAGGCCGGCGGTCGCGACGACCTCGCCGAGGAGCAGGTTGCCGGCCGAGCGGTCGTGGGTGGACCACTTCACCAGCGGCTCGCCGAACATCGCGTCCGCCAGGATCGCGCCCGCTATCGCGCCGGCGACCTGGGAGGGGACGTAGACGGCGAGCTCGCGGGCGTCGACCCCCGCGCCGCCGCGGCGGGCGGTCCACCACTCGGCGAGGGTGACGGCCGGGTTGAAGTGCGCGCCGGAGACCGGGCCGAGGAGGGCGATCAGGACGCCGAGGCCGAAGACGGTGGCGGTGGAGTTCGCCAGCAACTGCAGGCCCACGTCCTCGGTGAGCCCGGTGGCCTGGATGCCGGAGCCGACCACGATCGCCACCAGCGCGGCGGTGCCCACGAGCTCGGCGGCGGCTCGGGCGACGAGCGGGGTACGGGGCGGGGTGGCGCCGGGCGCGGGCTGCGGCGGCGCGTCGGCGGCCATGGCGTCGCTCGCGGCGGGCTCGGTGGCGGTCACGGGCGGGGTCTCCTCGGGCAGGTGAGACGAGAGGCTACGGGCAGGCTCTCTTGGTGTCGGCGTGGGCGCGTGCGGCTGCGGCCAGGTCGGCGAACCGGCCGGCCAGGGCTTCGATGACGTCGGGCTTGAGCCGGTAGTAGGTGAACCGGCCGCAGGGTTCCGTCTCCACGACCCCGGCCTCGCGCAGGACTCTCAGGTGGTTGGAGAGGTTGGTCTGCTTCGCACCGGTCTCCTCGACGAGGTGGGTGGTGCACAGCGTCTCGCGGGCGAGCAGGGTCACGATCTGGAGGCGCAGGGGATCACCCAGCACCCGGATCAGATCAGTATCGACTGACGTCATCATGGACTGATACTGTCACATCACCCTGGACTGATACCAGCCTGGGCTGACCTCGCTCGGCGGCGAGGCGGACGACACCGGCCGCTCCCCGTACTGCCCCTTTAAGGAAGAACCGATGACCGCTCCACTCGCCTCCGTGCTCTTCGTCTGCGTCCACAACGCCGGCCGCTCCCAGATGGCCGCCGGATTCCTGCGCCACCTGGCCGGCGACCGCGTCGAGGTCCGCTCCGCGGGCTCCCTCCCCGGCGACCGGATCAACCCCTCGGCGGTCGCGGCCATGGCCGAGCTGGGCATCGACATCTCCGACCAGAAGCCGAAGGTCCTCACCACGGAGGCCGCGCAGGCGTCGGACTACATCATCACCATGGGCTGCGGCGACGCCTGCCCGTACTTCCCCGGCAAGACCTACCTCGACTGGACCCTGGAGGACCCGGCCGGACAGGGCGTCGAGGCCGTCCGCCCGATCCGCGACGAGATCAAGGGCCTCATCGAGGGCCTTATCGCCGAGATCGACGCGAAGCAGCAGGCGTGACCCAACGGCGCATTCGCGAGGCGAATACCTGTGTTCGCGGTCTGAGATTTTAACGGTCATCGCACAGAGAGTTTTTACCGGCGGCACGCAGGGGGAAATATTCTCCGCACACAGACTGCGGCGACGTGCTACTGTCGAACTCAGTTGCAGTTTTGGTACCCAAAAACTTCAAGCGCCTCCCGTCGGCCGTGTGTCGCACGGAAGCGCTTTGTATTTCCGGTCATTTCCGGGCAGGGCATCATCGCGGCGACACGGCGTCCGTAAGGTACGGATGCCGTCGTAATGCCCCAAGGAGATATGACATGGCTAATGGCACCGTGAAGTGGTTCAACGCGGAAAAGGGTTTCGGCTTCATCGAGCAGGACGGTGGCGGCCCTGACGTGTTCGCCCACTTCTCCAACATCGCCGCCCAGGGCTTCCGCGAGCTCCAGGAGGGCCAGAAGGTCTCCTTCGACATCGCGCAGGGCCAGAAGGGCCCGACGGCCGAGAACATCGTCTCCGCCTGACGCTGACGCGTAATACGTAGCTGGGGCCCGCATCCTTCGGGGTGCGGGCCCCAGCTGCATGCATTTCGCAGGGCCTTCACGCGCACCTGCGTCTCTCGTATTTCTTTCGCTCGCCCGCTTGTGCCGACAATTCCTTTGTCCCGAGCCTGGCTGCTTGCTTTCGTATTTCATTCGGCCCGTGCCTGTGATTCCCAGCGCTGTTCATCCGCTGCCGGGTCCTCGATACGCGCCGTATCAAGGAAGGTTCTGCATGAACCCCACACGCACGAACGGCCGCTCCTCCCGCACCCGCCGCACCGGCGGCCACTCATACGGCTCCTCCGCCGGAACGGGCCGGGGCGGCCGGTCCGGTTCGTCCGCCGCCGGCCGATCGGGCGGTCCGAGCCGGTCGGGCGGATACGGCAGGCGTCCCGCCGCCGTACAGGGGGAGTTCGCCCCGCCGAAGACGATCACCCCGGCGCTGCCCGCCGTCGAGTCCTTCGCCGACCTGGCCCTCGACCGGCGCATCCTGGCCACGCTCACCGCGGAAGGCGTGTCCGTCCCCTTCCCCATCCAGGGCGCGACCCTGCCGAACTCCCTGGCCGGCCGCGACGTCCTGGGCCGCGGCCGGACCGGCTCCGGCAAGACCCTCGCCTTCGGCCTCGCCCTGCTGGCCCGCACCGCCGGACAGCTCGCCGAACCCCGTCAGCCGCTGGCGCTGGTCCTCGTACCCACCAGGGAACTCGCCCAGCAGGTCACCGACGCGCTCACGCCCTACGCCCGCGCCGTGAAGCTGCGCCTGGCCACCGTCGTCGGCGGCATGCCGATCGGCCGGCAGGCGAACGCCCTGCGCAACGGCGTCGAAGTCGTCGTGGCCACCCCCGGCCGCCTCAAGGACCTCATCGACCGCGGTGACTGCCGGCTGAACCAGGTCGCGATCACCGTCCTCGACGAGGCCGACCAGATGGCCGACATGGGCTTCATGCCCCAGGTCACCGCCCTCCTGAACCAGGTCCGCCCCGAGGGCCAGCGCATGCTGTTCTCCGCGACCCTCGACCGCAACGTCGACCTCCTGGTCCGCCGCTACCTCACCGACCCCGTCGTCCACTCCGTCGACCCCTCACAGGGCGCGGTCACCACGATGGAGCACCACGTCCTGCACGTGCACGGCGCCGACAAGCAGCGGCTGACGACCGAGATCGCGGCGCGCGACGGCCGGGTGATCATGTTCCTGGACACCAAGCACGCCGTGGACCGCCTCACCGAGGACCTCCTCCGCTGCGGTGTCCGGGCCGCCGCCCTGCACGGCGGGAAGTCGCAGCCGCAGCGCACCCGCACCCTCGCCCGGTTCAAGACCGGGCACGTCACCGTCCTGGTCGCCACGAACGTCGCCGCGCGCGGCATCCACGTCGACAACCTCGACCTCGTCGTCAACGTGGACCCGCCGACCGACCACAAGGACTACCTCCACCGCGGCGGCCGGACCGCCCGGGCCGGCGAGTCCGGCAGCGTCGTCACCCTGGTCACCGCCAACCAGCGCCGCGACATGACGCGCCTCATGGCCGCCGCCGGCATCGTGCCCGAGACCACCCAGGTCCGCTCCGGCGAGGAGGCGCTGCGCCGGATCACGGGCGCCCAGACCCCTTCCGGCATCCCCGTGACGATCACCGCGCCGCCGGCCGAGCAGCGCCAACGCGGCCCGGCCTCCCGCGGTCGACGCGGGCCCGCCCCGGCGGCGAGGCGCGCCGCCGGACGGCGTTCCGCCGGCGACGTGGCGGCTTGAGCCGTACGTCATCCGGAAGCCGACCCATCTCCGCAGGAGGCACGTTGTGACGCTGGTCCAGATGCAGCCCCGCCCGACGCATGGCGCCCCCGCGCCCGTCCCCGCGCACCCGGCGGTGGCCGACGCCATGGCCACCGCCGGGCCGCTGGTCTGCGACGACATGACCGTGGAGGTGGCCTTGGCCGTCATGGCCGGGGCCCACACCACGCACCTGCTCGTCTGCGACAGCGATGACCAGTGCACCGGCCTGGTCACCCGGGCCCAGCTCACCGCCGTCCGGGAAAGCCCCACCTACACGGACCGGCTCCAGCTGCGCGACCTCTCCGGCGCCGGCGGGCCGCTCACCTCGGCCACCGAACGGGACGACACTCCGGGCGCCCTCGCTCCCGTCCTCGATCCCGTCCTCGATCCCGCCGGCGCTCCCGCTCCCGCCCTCGTCCTCGTCCTCGCGTGAACCGCCTCACCACGGCGGAATCATCCCCTCCCTCTCCCTGTGAGGCATCGTGCGCTGTGTCATCGCCCGCTTCCCCTTCGACCTCACCAAGAGCGGCGTCCTGGACTCCATGAAGGGCGTCAAGCCCGAGGAGATCGTCGGCGCGTCCGTGATCATCGGCCGCCGCAGCTACCCCGCCAAGCAGGTCGGCGAGGTCATCACCCGCCAGGACCGTCGCGACTTCAGCGCGGCTGAAGTCCTCCGCGCCATGACCAAACTCGGCTTCACCTGCCGCGGCCTCCCCCAGGACACCATGCCCACCCGCGCCGCCGACCCGTTCCAGCACGCCTCCGCGATGCTCGGCTGACGCACCCGAACAACCAAGAGGGCCCGACCGGCACCCGCCGGTCGGGCCCTCTCGCGTATCGGCGGGCGGTTTCCTACGGGCGCCACGTCAGTGATCCTGTCCGCCCGGCACGCGAAAATCTATGTCGGCTGGAGTAGACATTGGGTCGTGGCACGGCTATGTTTTTTCACGTAGCCCAGAGAGACAACAGGGCCCGGCAGAGACGAACTGCCGGGCAAGCAGTACCAGCAGTACAGGAAGTCGCAGTTCGCAGAACGGTGCGGCGGTGGAGTTTCGAAGCCAGGGATGTTGCAGGACGGCGACGGGACTGACGGCCGGACCGGGCGGCCCGCAGTGATCAGGGGCCGCCGCAGCGGGACCGCGGTCATGGCAGATGCGGTACCCGTGAGTGCAGTACGCAGTACGCAGTACCCGTAGTAAGTAGTTGAACACCGAGGAAGAACGGAGGAACCGCGCCATCAGGATCGCCCGGGCGTGCGTCTTGAGCCCGGGTACCGCAGGACATCGATAGTGAGGTGGTCTCCGGTCAAGCAACCGCGATCCCCGCAGCCCCGGCATCAGTCAGGTCGGGTACGCGGACACAGAACGCCGGCGCAGTATCAGGGCCGGCAGGTGGTGTAGTAGTTCCTTCGGGGCCCTGGTGCCAGTACGGCACCAGGGTCCCTCGACGCGTTTCCCCAGAGAGGTGCAAATGACAGCAGATGACTCGTACGGCCGTCTCGACGACGACGACTACCCCGCCTACACGATGGGCCGGGCCGCCGAGATGCTCGGCACCACCCAGGGCTTCCTCCGCGCCATCGGCGAGGCCCGCCTGATCACCCCGCTGCGCTCGGAGGGCGGCCACCGCCGCTACTCCCGCTACCAGTTGCGCATCGCCGCACGCGCCCGCGAACTCGTCGACCAGGGCACGCCGATCGAGGCCGCCTGCCGCATCATCGTCCTCGAGGACCAGCTCGAAGAGGCCCAGCGCATCAACGCCGAATACCGCCGCGCCGCCACGACCGACGCGCCTCCAGAGTCGGCCTGAGGTGAGTACGCCCGGCCCGGGGGCCCGCCCGAGCGGGGGTGCGGGAACACACCTCCCCGCCCCACTCCCGAGCCCGGAGCCGTGAGCCGATTACCTATCTCTGAGGTCCGGTCGGAGGGCGGCCCTGGTCGGGGACCAGGGCCTTCGCCGTCGTCCCGACCGTTATGCCGTCAGAACTCCAGCACCTCGCGGTCGAGCGGATAGCGGGCGTGGTGGGGGCCGTCGTACGGCGAGGGCGTGATCGGGAGGACGCCGGTCGGCTGGGTGCCCAGGTTGTCGTCCCAGAGGCGGGGTTCGACCTGTCCGAGCACACGGAACTTCCGGAAGGTGAACGGCGGGCTGTCGGTCGGGAAGAACTCGGCCGTGGTCATCACCTGGAAGTGCAGGTGCGGCGTGGTCGAGTTGCCGCTGTTGCCGATCAGTCCGAGAACCCGGCCGGGTTCGACGTGATCGCCTTCCCTGACCCTGAGCGAGCCGGGCTTCAGGTGGGCGTAGAGCAGATAACGGCCCGGCGCGACCTCCACGGTCACGTGGTTGCCGACGGTCTCCTCGATCGGCGGCACCGGCGGCGTGATGGGCGGCGTGTTGTCCGGGATCCCGTCCTGGACCTCCACCACCCTGCCGCCGGCCGCCGCCACGACCGGCTGCCGGTAGCTCAGGTAGCTGGTGAGCCGCGCGGGGTCGCCTTCCCAGGTCTGCCCCTGCTCGCCGACCTTGTACCAGTCGATCGCGAAGCGCTGCGGCACGTCGAAGCGGCCGTTGATCGGGCCGAGGCCGCGCCGGTGGTGGGTGTTGCCGCAGCACGACTCGCTGGAGTACCAGGTGCCGGGGCGGACCGGCGCGTCCAGGTTCAGCGGCGCGGTGCGGCCGGTCGGGGTGATCTGGACCGTCTCCTCGAACGGGGACGAGCCGGAGGCGGTGACGACGGCGCCCGAGAGGTGGTGTTCGAGGACCTTGGGCACGCGCTGACCGCGGTCGAGGGCCAGGTCGAGCCAGATCACCCACTGCTGGGAACCCGGGATCACGGTCGGCGTCGGCCCCGGGGGCGCCGGGGTGTACGCGTCCGCACCCGGCAGCGGATCACCCACCGGATTGGCGGCATCGGCCAGCGCCTGGCCACTCAGCGAGCCCACCACCCGGTGTGTACGGGCGTCCCGGACCTCGACCCGGTCGAGGCGCACCTTCGTGCTGCTGGACAGGGCGTTCGTGGTGAGCAGTTCGTACGAGAGGTGCGTCCTGCCGTCCGTGGCGTGGAACGGCGTCGGTTCGGTCATCACCGCCGCCGTCAACGGCGTGAACTGGGGGCCGGGTGCCGGACCGGCCCCGTCGGTCCCGTATCCGGGGACCGTGGCAGCCGTCAGCATGCCGGCCGCGAGCACGGCGGTCACGAGCCCGCGACGTAGCGGGCTCCGGCCGGTGCGGTTGCGAGGGTCGCGCTCTGCCATGGTGCTCTTCCAGTCGTCGGGTCCGGGGCCGCGAAGGGCACCGTCACGCCCCGCGCCGAGGCGCAGGCCCATGTGTAACCCGGCGACGCGCCGACCCGGGCCGATGGCACCGGCGCCGGGTCCGGACTCCACCCGTCCAGCCCCGCCCGTCCAGCCCCATCGGCCTCATCGGCCGTCGGTGCGCGAGGGGCTGACGAGACCGTGCTCGTAGGCGGTGATGACCAGTTGCACGCGGTCACGCAGGCCCAGCTTGGTGATGGCCCGGGAGATGTGGGTCTTCGCGGTCAACGGGCTGATCACCAGTGCCGCGGCGATCTCGTCGTTGGACCGTCCCTCCGCCACCAGCCTGACCACCTCGTTCTCACGCGCCGTCAGCGCGTGCAGTGCGGCAGCCGGCCGGGGGCGGTGCGCGAAGCGTTCGATGACGCGGCGGGTGACGCCCGGTGACAGCAGGGAGTCACCCGCCGCCACGATCTCCACCGCCCGGCGGAGCTCGGCCGGTTCGACCTCCTTGGTGAGGAAACCGCTCGCGCCTGCCCGTAGCGCCTCGAAGACGTGCTCGTCGGTGTCGAACGTGGTCAGGATGATCACCCTGGTCGCCGGCCGCTCCGCCAGGACGCGGCGGGTGGCCTCGATGCCGTCCATGCCCGGCATCCTGATGTCCATCAGCACGACGTCCGGTTCCAGCAGAGCGGCCTGGCGTACCGCCTCCTCCCCCGAGGCGGCCTCGCCGACGACGGTCAGGGTCTTCGCCCGGCCGAGCAGGCTACGGAACCCCGCCCGGACGAGCGCCTGGTCGTCGGCGAGCAGCACACGGATGGTCATGGCGCCAAGCCTGTCAGATGGTCCGCCAGCGGCAGGACGGCCCGGACCGCGAAGCCGCCACCGGTGTCGACGTGCAGCGTTCCCCCGAGGGCCGTGACGCGCTCCCGCATCCCGGTCAGGCCGTGCCCCTCCGTGAAACCCGCCGCCGAGCGCCCGTCGTCGGTGACCGTCACCACCAGGGCTTGCGGCCCGGCCTGCACCTGGATGGTGAGACGCCCGGCGTCGGAGTGGCGCAGGGTGTTGACCACCGCCTCCTGGACGACCCGATAGGCGGTGAGCGCCTGGGCCGCCGGAAGGGCTTCGACGTCGCCCTCCGTGTCGTAACGCACGTCCAACCCGGCGGCCTCCGCCTGCGCGACCAGGTCGGCGACGGACTCCAAGCCGTGCTGCGGTACGTCCCGGAGCTCACCCACGAACGTCTTCAGGTCGGTCATGGCCCGGCTGCGCACGGCGATCGCGGTGCGCAGGGCGGCGCGCGCCTCCTCGGGCGAATCGTCCAGCGCCTCGACGGCGACGTTCAGGTGGACCCCGACGACGGCCAGGGTGTGGGCGACCACGTCGTGGACCTCCCGGGAGATGGTCAGGCGCTGCTCGACCAGCCGGGTCTGTTCCAGTTGCAGGAGACGGGCCCGGTGCTCGGCCCGCCAACGGCCGTACTGACGCCAGGAACTCGCCGCGGCCGTCACCAGGGCCAGCCAGAGCAGTTCGACGCCGCCCCGGGCGAGAGTCTCGGAAGCGTCCAGTCCCTGAACGGCCAGGCCGCCCGCCAGAGCGAGGGCGGCGACGGCGGAGGCCAGGCCCGGGCGGGTGAGCGCGGCGGTGAACAGGGCGACGGACAGGGGCCACACGCCGCCGCCCTCGAACAGGCCGGCGCTCTGGTAGCCGACGAGCACCGCCGCGGACAGGACGAGCACCGGCACGGGCCGACTGCGGCGGACCAACAGCAGACCGCCCAGGATCACCCCCAGGGCGAACGTGCCGTGCCACGACAGCGGCGCGCCCACCGCGGCGGGGCCCGCGGCGATACCCACGGCCGTCAGCAGCGCCAGGGCCGGGTCCACCAGCCGGGCGTGCCGCCCGCTCTGCGGACGGGGGCTCACTTGACGAGGTCCGACGTCATGCGGGCCATCGTGCCCGACGCCGGAGGCGGGGACTTCGCCGCGGTGGCGGCCAGAGCCAGCCAGGCCAGGTTCAGGGCGATGACGATACGTTCGGCCAGTCCCAGGGGCGCGGTGTGGGTGAGCACCGCCCTGTCCACGAACGCCACGGCGAACAGCACGAACGCCACCGACGAGGCCCACGCGAGCACGGTCAGCCCCCGCGCCTTCGAGACCCACGCCGACGCGCGCCGCCCGACGACGGTCAGCCGGACGATCGCGATCGCCAGCGCGAGGAATCCCGTCCAGGCCGCGACTCCGTGCACGCCGTCGGAGAGCGAGGGACGGCTCCAGTTGCCCGGTGGGTCCGCCGGAAAGACGGCGGCGACGAGAACGCATCCCGCCCACACGTGCAGCAGCCACCCGCCCCACCCGCTGCCGACGGCCCGGACGGCCACAGCCGCCGACCCCGCCGCGACCGCCAGCAGGCCGACGGTCACCAGCCAGCCGTGCGGCAGGTTGACGTATCTGCTGACCGTCTCGGCCAACGGGTCGTATCCCCTGTGGACCGCGTCGGATATCGCGAAGGCAAGGACGGCGACGGCGAAGCAGGCGAGAGAGAATGTCTTGGTCATGGGACCGGACAGTAGGTCTGTCCTCCCCTCGGGGGCATCGTCCCGGACGCGTCATCCGAGTCTGCGTCAGCGGAGTACTCGACTACTCCGATCGATGTACGACGGAGCGGCGTACGACAGACCGACGTCACGCCGTGGCGTAGGCGGCGAGTGCGGGTTCCAGCAGGCTGAAGGCGTTGTCCGCCTCCGTGATGACGGTGGCGGAGATCCGGGCGTTGTCCTGGCCGGCGAGGGTGAGTTCCTGGATGCGCCGGAAGAGCGTGCGGTGCACCGCGCCGAGCAGGGCCGCGGCGATGCGGGGGGTGAGGTCGCCGGGGGGTGCGCCGGTGGCGTCCGCCAAGGCGTCGGCCAGGGCGGCTTCCCGGCGGTCGTGCAGGTCGCGCAGCCGGGCGGAGAGGGTGGGGCTCTCGACGATCATGCGGGCGAACTCGGGGCCGGAGAAGCCGGCGACCGGGTCGGCGTCCGTGGCCGCGGCGGCGAAGGCACGGCGGAGGGCCGAGAGGGCCGACTCGCCGGCCTGACGGCTGGTCACCGCGTCGGCCAGGGAGGCCGCGAAGGCGTCCTGGTGGTCCAGAGCCAGGTCTTCCTTGTGCGGGAAGTAGTTGGTGACCGTCTTCTTCGCCACCCGCGCGGCGGCGGCGATCTCGGCGACGGTGGTCCGCTCGAACCCCTGGGCGAGGAACAGGCCGGTGGCGACGTCGGAGATGAGCTGCCGGGTCTCCTGCTTCTTGGATTCGCGCAGGCCGGGAGGGGGTGGGGGCACGGCTCCATCAGTAGTCATGGCGCAATCTTACACTCGTAGCATTTTTATGTTGACAGCCTCAGTACGCCCGCAGTAATTTTACGTCCGTCGCAAGTTTCCCACGGAGCGAAGAACCACTGAGGAGAATGTCCTTGCAGATCACCGCGTCCACCGTCTCGCTCACCGTCGACGACCTCGCCGCCTCCCAGCGGTTCTTCACCACCCACCTCGGCTACACCGAGCAGGCCGCCGCCGAGGGCTTCGCCTCCCTGTCGCGCGACGACGCCGCCGTCGACATCGTCCTGCTCGCCCGCGGCACCGAGGTACTGCCCGCCGACCAGCGCGACCGGCGCGCCTCCGGCCTGATCATCGCCTTCACCGCCACGGGCATCGAGGACGAGGAGCAGCGGCTGCGCGCCGAGGGCGTCGAGATCACCATGCCGCTGCGCGAAGAGCCCTGGGGCGAACGCCTCTTCCAGGTCACCGACCCCAACGGGGTGATCGTCCAGTTCGTCGAATGGGTCACCCCGCCCGCCCCGGTGGACGCCTGAGGCCCCGCCGCCGTCAGGCCGGGGCCGCCGTCAGGCCGGGCCCGGGGCCGACAGCTGGAGCGTGGCGAGTTTCGGCGGGTCGGTGACGATGTGGATGGCTGTGATACGGCCTTCGGCGACGGTGAAGGCGATGGCGGAGAGGGGGGTTCCGTCAGGGCGCCAGGTCAGGTGGCCGGGGGCGCCGTCGAGTAGGACGGGACGGTGGCGGGCGGCCTCGCCGGAGAACATGCGGGCGCCTGCGGCGACCTTGGTGGCGCCGAGGGTGACGACCGCCCCGGCCGGGGTGTCGACGGTCAGCTTCACGTCCGGGTCGAGGACACGCAACAGCGCCTCGAAGTCGCCGTCGACGGCGGCCGCGCGGAAGGCGTCGACGACCTGTCGGTGTTCGCGGCCTGGGCCCGCCGGCCGGTCCGCGCCCCGGACCTTCCGGCGGGCGCGGGAGGCGATCATCTTGGTGGCGTCGGTGGACTTCCCCAGGATCCGGCCGATGTCCGCGAAGGGGACCGCGAACATGTCGTGCAGGACGAACGCCAGGCGTTCGCCCGGGGTGAGCGAGTCGAGTACGACGAGCAGGGCGAGGCCGACCGCGTCGGCCCGCACCGCCTGCTCGTCGGGCGCGGGGTCGTCGGCGGGTGTCACCACGAGGTCGGCGGACTGTTGGCCGTAGGCGGCCTCGGGGTGGGCCGTACGGGATCTCAGGAGGTCGAGGCAGATCCGGCCGACCACGGTGGTCAGCCAGCCGGCCAGGTTGCCGATGGTCGCCTCGTCCTGGCGGGCGAGGCGCAGCCAGGCCTCCTGGACGGCGTCCTCGGCGTCGGCGTGCGAGCCCAGGACGCGGTACGCGACGGCGCGCAGCCGATCACGCTGGGCTTCGAACGCCTCGGAGACGAGGCCGGACGGGGCGGTGGTCACGGCTCGCGCCGCTCGCGGAGCGAGATCCGGTTGCCGTCCGGGTCCACGGCCTCGGCGCGGACACCGAAGGGGTAGTCCACGGGTTCGGTCTCCTCGAAGGTGACGCCGCGCCCGCGCATGAGCGCGAAGTCCTTCCGCAGGTCATCGGATTCGAGGATCAGCGGGCCGGGCGCGCCCGCAACGCCCGGCTGTCCCGTGGCCGCCGCGTGCGGCCACAGGATGATCTGCACCGGGCTGTCGGGCGGCCCGACGGTGAGGAACCGCCCGTCGGGCCCGGGGAAGTCGAGCCGCTTCTCCAGGCCGAGTCCGTCGGTGTAGAACCGCAGCGCGCGGTCCTGATCGGTGACGTAGATCGTCACGTACATGATGTCGGTCAGCATCCGGGTCTCGATTCTCTCGGGGGCGTCGACCGTTCGCATCGCGGTCGTCGCACCTATGACGGATGCCGGCGCGAGAAGGTGACAGGGCCCCTCGGGTGCGGCGGGGATGGACGCCTGACGCCCCGCCGGGCGTGCGATAGGTTCCCGGCCATGACCGAACCCGGAACCTTCGCCTGGCCGGCCGCACCGATATCGACCGAACGGCTCGTGCTCCGCGCGTCCGAGGCGCGGGACCGCGCCGCGTTCGTCGAGCTGTTCGCTTCGCCGGAGGTGGGCGCCTACATCGGTGGCGCCCGGCCGCGCGACGAGCTCGAGCGTGCGGTGCCCGAAGTGCCCGGCCGGCGCCCCGGCTGTTTCGTGGTCGAACACGATGGAGCGATGATCGGCATGATCACGCTCGACCCCCGTGACGCCGAACGCCGGGGACACGTCCGCCCCGAGGCCGGGGAGGCCGAGCTCGGCTACCTGTTCCTGCCGGCGGCGTGGGGACGCGGCTATGCCTTCGAGGCGTGCGTGGCCGCACTCGACTGGTTCTCCGGCGCCCGCCCCGGCGAACCCGTGGTGCTCTCCACTCGGAGTGCCAACGACCGCGCGATGCGCCTCGCGGCGAAGCTGGGCTTCACCGAGGTCGAGCGGTTCGAGGAGTACGGCGCCGAGCAGTGGTTCGGCGTGCGCCCCGCGGCCCCGGCGGACGCCCCGGCGGCCGGGTGAGACGTTGCATCTGGCGGGCCCGCGGTTCTCCGCGACCCGAAGGCCGAACGCAGCCCCAGGTCCGTGACCTGGGGCTGCTTCGGTGTCAGGGGCGTGATCAGGGGGTGGAGGACCACCAGGTCGAGGGGGCGGCGACGGTGTAGCCCAGGGATTCGTAGAGGGGCCTGCCCAGTTTCGAGGCGGTGAGGGTGACGGGGAAGGCCGTGAGGTGGGCCAAGGCGCCGAGCATGACGGCCCTGCCCACGCCGCGCGAGCGGAAGGCCGACGACGTGGCGACCCAGTAGTGGCTGCCGACGCCGTCGTCCACGACGCTGACGCAGGCCCCCGCGGCCGCGCCGTCGTGCAGGGCGACGAACACGTCCACGCCCGGCTGCTCGATGAAGGACATCGGGAACAGCTCGCCGGGCCGGTACGGGGCGAAGCCGGTCAGGTCGAAGCCCTCGATCACGATCCGCTCGGCGGTCCGGAGGTCCTCGGGGGCCGTCACCCGGATCACCTCCAGGGCCGGTTCGGCGACGGGGCCGGGGGCGCGCAGCATGACCGGCATCTGCCAGTTGCGCATCGACAGGTGGCTCAGGTCGGTCGCGCCGAACGGGTCCTCGGCCGTCACGGCGCCCGCGGCCCGGCGCACCACCTCGCCCAGCTCCGCCACTTCCGCCGGGTCGAGGTGGGCCTCCTGGATCAGGATCCGCGTGCCGGCCCGCTCGTCGCCCTCGACCGCGACGAATCCGCGGCGCCGGACGATCTCGTGCCCGCGGCTTCGGCCCGTCGCGATCCACAGGGCGGCGGAGTTACGGGCCTGCCGCAGCGGGGCCTCGGCCAGGGACACGGTCGCGGGACGGTCCGCAGAAGGTGATCTTGTTGTCATTGCGCCTACGGTAGTGCGCTGTTGGCCTCCCGCTCAGGCTGTTTTCTCCCACGAGCCGGACGGTCGCGGGCGAGTTCGGGGCCGGGGCCGGGGTCGGGTCAGTCCTGGGTGGCGTCGGGCCGGTTCTGGGCGGTGTCGGGGTCCGCCGACTGCCCGGCGGCCTTCTCGCGCATCTTGCGCACCAGCTCGGCCTTCTGGTCGGCGGCGCTCTGGCGGTCGCGGTTGCGGTGCGGCCCGTTGTCCTGCCGTTCGGCGCGGGACTGCCGCTTGCGCGGGCCCCCGCCCTGGCCGACGGGGTTGTTGATGTTCTTGCTGTCGGGCATGAGTGCTCCCGGTGGAGACGTGCGGTGACGGTGACCCAGGGACGGTACCCCCCTAGGATCACAGGCATGGCGTTGATCGCGAGTGACGTGGACCGGTTCGAGACCGCCAGGCCCCGGCTGGAGGCCATCGCCTACCGGCTGCTCGGCTCGGTGAGCGAGGCGGAGGACGCCGTGCAGGAAACGTTCCTGCGCTGGCACGCCGCCGACACCGGGCGGATCGACGTGCCCGAGGCCTGGCTGACGAAGGTCCTCACCAACCTCTGCCTCAACCAGCTGACCTCGGCCCGCGCCCGGCGGGAGACCTACGTGGGCCGGTGGCTTCCCGAGCCGCTGCTCGCCGGGGACCCGATGCTCGGCCCCGCCGACACCGCCGAGCAGCGCGACTCCGTCTCGTACGCCGTCCTCGTCCTCCTGGAGCGGCTGGCGCCGGCCGAGCGGGCGGTGTACGTGCTCCGCGAGGCCTTCGCGTACCCGCACCGGGAGATCGCCGCCATCCTGGACATCACCGAGGCCGCCTGCCAGCAGACCTACCACCGCGCCAAGAAGCACATCGCGGACGGCAGGGCCCGTACCGAGATCGACGAGGCCGCCGCCCGGAGGATCGTCGAGGAGTTCCTGGCCGCCGCGACCAGCGGCCGTACCGAACCCCTCGTCCAGCTGCTCACCCAGGACGCGGTCTCCGTCGGCGACGGCGGCGGGAAGATCCCGGCCCGTACGAAGGCGTTCGAGGGCGCGCTCGCGGTCGCCACCTTCCTGCGCGGCCTGTTCAAGCCCGCCAAGTCCAAGCGGGCCCTGGTCGGCGGAGTGCCCGAGATCTACGCCACGACCGCCAACGGCGGGCCCGCCGTCGTGGCGGTCGTGGACGGCCGGATCGTCGGCATCACCTGCCTGGAGGTCACCGCGGACGGCATCGCCGCGGTCCGCAGCCAGGTCAACCCCGACAAGCTCGTCCGCGCGACCGAGCGGTGGGCCGCCGAGGAGCACCCGGAGGGGCCGCTCTACACCCTCTGAGTGGAGTGTGACGCGGGTCACACTTCTTTCCTGTCAGGAAACGGCGGGCTGCCCGGTTCAAGCAGCGAAACCGCGCCGGACACCGGCGGCCCCCGTCCAGACAGGAGCACGGACATGCAGCACCGCATCGTCGTCCTCGGAGCCGGCTACACCGGAGCCGTCGCAGCCGGCCGCCTCGCCAAGCGGCTGCACCGCGAGGACGTCACCATCACCCTCGTCAACGCCGAGCCCGACTTCGTCGAGCGGGTCCGCCTGCACCAGCTCGCGGCCGGCCAGGAGCTGAAGCCCCGGCCGTTCAGCGAGATGTTCGCGGGCACGGGCGTGGAACTGAAGCTCGCCCGGGTCACCGCCGTGGACGTCGACCGGAAGACGGTGACCGTCTCCGCCGCGCACGGCCACGCGCCGGAGGAGCTGGCGTACGACACCCTGGTCTACGCCCTCGGCAGCGGCTGGAACGACGGGGGCGTCCCCGGCGCCGCCGAGCACGCCCACGAGCTCTCCAGCCGGCCCGGCGCCCTCCGGCTCCGCGACCGGCTGGCCGCCCTGTCCGCCGGCCGGCCGGTGGTCGTGGTGGGCGGCGGCCTGACCGGAGTGGAGGCCGCGACCGAGATCGCCGAGGCCCGTCCCGACCTCGACGTCGCCCTGGCCACCCACGGTGTCCTCGGCGACTGGCTGTCGGAGAAGGGCCGCGCCCACCTGCGGAAGGTGGTGACCAGGCTCGGCATCACCGTCCACGAGCACGCCGCGGTCGGCTCCGTGGAGGCGGACCGCGTGACGACCCGCGACGGGCGGACCGTCCCCGCCGACGTCACCGTCTGGACCACCGGCTTCGCCGTCCACCCGATCGCCCGGGCCACCGCCCTGGAGGTCACCGACCGCGGCCAGATCGTGGTCGACGGCACGATGCGGTCGGTCTCCCACCCGGACGTGTACGCCGTGGGCGACGCGGCGATGGCGCTCGGCCCCCAGGACAAGCCGCTGCGGATGTCCTGCGCGTCGGGCGTCCCCATGGCCTGGCAGGCCGCCGACGCCATCGCCGCGCGGCTCGCCGGCGTCGACGTGCCCCGCGTCGCCATCCGCTACTTCCAGCAGTGCGTCTCGCTCGGCCGCGGCGAGGGCCTGATCCAGTTCGTCACCGCCGACGACCGGGCCGTCGACCGCGCCCTGACCGGCCGCATGGCGGCCCTGTACAAGGAGCTGATCTGCAAGGGCGCGGCCTGGGGAGTCGCCAACCCGACGATGGGCATGCCGTCCCGGCGCCGCCGGGTCGTACGGCAGGAGACCCTGAGCCCCGCGCACGCGGAAACGGCGGCCTGACCGCCGCCGCTCGGGCCCGGGGCGGTGGTGGCGGTACGCCTCGGCCGGCGGGCGCGTACGACGGCGGCCGTGGCCGTACGCCCGGGCCGGCGCGCGAGTACGACGGCGGTCCCGGCCGTACGCCTTGGCCGCCGCCCGCTCGCGGCGTCAGTCGTCGCCGTACGTCCTCGCCAGTGCGTGGACGGCGGCGGAGACGGCGCGGCGGAGTTCCGGCGGTGCCATGACCTCGACGTCGGTGCCGAGCCGTAGCAGTTCGCCGCAGGCGTGCTCGGTGCTCTCCGTCGGGATCTCGCCCTCCGTCCAGCCGTCGTCGCCCACCGGGGTCGCGGTGGCCTCGTAGGCCCGCACCACCTCGGGCGGGACGTTCGCGGCGAGCCGTTCGCGGCCCCTCGGGGAGAACCGGACGGTGGCCGTGCCCGTGTGGCGGCGGGCCTCGAACTCGGCCAGGTAGGACGACCAGTAGTCGCCGAGGGCGAAGCCCTCCGGCCGTTCGAAGCGCTCGTCCCGGACCGTCGCGTCGAGCACCTGGCTGATCCGGAAGGTCGCGGTCCGTCCCTCGACCCCGGCCACGAGGTACCAGGTGCCCGACTTGAGCACCAGGCCGTAGGGGCGCAGCCGGCGGTCCACCTCCTGCGGCTCCCGCCAGCGGCGGTACCGCACGTCGACCTCCCGCCGGCCGAACACCGCGTCCACGAACAGCGGGAGGTACGGGGCCTCCTCGGCCTCCCGGTACCAGCCGGGCGCGTCCAGGTGGAACACCGCGTCGGCGCGCGTCGCCTCCTCGCGCAGCACGGCCGGCAGCGCGGCGAGCAACTTCAGCCTCGTCGCGGCCACTTCCGCGGCAAGGCCGAGGTCGGCGGCGGGCGCGGGCAGTCCGGCGAGGAACAGCACCCGGGCCTCGCTCGCGCTCAGCCCGGTGAGGCGGGTGCGGTAGCCGTCGAGCAACTGGTAGCCGCCGGCGCGGCCGTGTTCCGCGTAGACCGGGATGCCGGCGGCGTGCAGCCGGCCGAGGTCGCGGTGGACGGTGCGTACGGAGACGCCCAGCTCTTCGGCCAGCCGTCGGGCCGACATGCGGCCACGGGTCTGGAGCAGGAGCATCAGCGACAGCAGACGGTCGGCGGACATACGGGGATTCTGCTCCGGAACACTGACAGGCGGTGGCACATATGGCGCCTAACGTCGGTCCGGGCCGCTGGAGTCACGGCCGCGCGTCGCGTCCGGGCCGCCGGAGCCACGGCCGAGCGTCGGTCCGGGCCGCTGGAGTCACGGCCGAGCCTCGCGTCCGGGCCGCCGGAGCCACGGCCGAGCGTCGCCCCCTTCCGCGTACCCGAACCGACCGCGAACCAGGAGTCCCCCGTGCCCCCGTCGCCCCGCCCCGCCGGACACCCCGCCGCCCGCCCCGCCGCCCGCCCCGCCGCCCACCTCGCCGTCATCGAACTCCGCCGGTACGTCCTGCGTCCCGGCCGTCGGGACGAGCTCGTCGAGCTGTTCGACCGGGAGTTCGTCGAGACCCAGGAGGCGGCCGGGATGACCGTCCTCGGGCAGTTCCGGGACCTCGACGACCCGGACCGGTTCGTCTGGCTGCGCGGCTTCGCCGACATGGAGACCCGGCGGGAGGCCCTGTCGGCCTTCTACGGCGGGCCGGTCTGGGCCGCGCACGGCCCCCGGGCGAACGCGACGATGCTCGACTCCGACGACGTCCTGCTGCTGCGGCCCCTCCCCGCCGGGAGCGGCTTCGCGGTGTCCCCGTCCGAACGGCCCCCGGCAGGCGCCGCGGCGCCGGACCGCTTCGTGGCCGCCGCCCTGTGGCACTTCCCGCCGGGCGACCCGGACGGTGCCGCGCTGGTCCACGACCGTCTCGTCCCCGTCCTGCGGGAGACCGGGCCCGCACCCCTCGCCGTGCTCGCCACCGAGCCGGCGGAGAACACCTTCCCCCGGCTCCCGGTCCGCACCGGGGAGAACGTCGTCGCCGTCGTCACCTCGTACCCCGACGAGAACGCCCACCGCCGCCATCTCGCCGGCGTCCTGGGCCACCCCCTCGTACGGCAGGAGATCCTGCCGAGGCTCGCACCGGCGCGGGGCGGGGCTCCCGAGCTGCTCCGGCTGACGCCCACGGCCCGCTCGCTCGTCCGCTGAGCCCCGCCGTCAGGCCAGCAGGCCCAGTTCGGTGATGCGGAGGGCCGCCTGGAAGCGGGTCTGGACGCCCAGGGTGTCGAGGAGGCCGGACACCAGGCGGCTGAGCGTGCGGGAGGAGACGCCGAGGTGGCGGGCGATCGCCTCGTCCTTCACGCCGTCGGCGAGCAGGCGGACGATGACCAGCTCCTGGCTGTCCAGGGCGGGCCGGGCCGCCGGGCCGCCCTGCTTGGGCCGGGGCGGGGGCTGGGGCGGGAGCGTCGCGTTGTGCCAGTAGTGGTCGTAGAACGCGTGCAGGGAGCTGAGCAGCGCCCGGCCGTGGACCGCGAGGGCGCCCTCGCTGCTGTCCGCCGGGTTGATGGGCAGGACGGCGAGGTCGTCGTCGAAGAGGATCATCCGGAGCGGCAGGGACTCCGCCGTACGGGCCTCGCGGCCCGGGCGCGAGGCGTCCCTGAGGTACGCGGCCACGTACGGCACCTCGGCCGTACGGCGCTGGTAGAGGACGTCGACCTCGATGTTCCGGCCTTCCATCTCCTTGTCGCGGAGCAGCATCTCGTCGATGACGCCCTCGGGCGGCGGGCCGCCGGGGTGCATCGACCTCATCCGGTTGCGCACCGCGCTGCCCGCGTCCTCCAGGAAGGAGTTCACCATCGCCGGCGTCGTGAGGGTCTCGATCTCGACCGGTTCGCGCCGCTCGTTGCGCAGGTCGGAGAAGTTCGTGGTGAGCGAGGTGATGGCGGACCTGATGCCGGCGAGACGCTTGGCGTGGGCCGCGGACTGGCGTTCCTCGTGCGAGACGAGCCGGGCGAGTGCCGCCTCGGGCTCCACCGTGGTGAATCCGCACGGTGTGGACGGGGCCGGGCGGAGCAGTCCCATGGCGAGCAGCCGGTCGCAGACCTCCTCCGCCTCGGCGGGTGAGCAGCCTGCCGCGGCGGAGACCTCTTCGAGGCCCCAGCCGGGATTCCGGTAGAGCAGTCCGTAGGCCTTGCGGTCCAGCCCGCTCCGGTCTTCACCGGCGCGCATGCAGATCCCCCCGTTCCGGCCTCCACGGGGATCACCCGTCAGCACCAGATGCGCTTGCGATCCTACGCACGGGGCGTGCGGTTCGCGAGCGTGAATCTTTGTGATCAACCTCAAAGACGGGGAGGGGCGGGGGAGGGTTGAGAAGGGGGTGGGGAGGGGGGTTCTTGTCGCCCCCCTCCCCACCCCCTGCGGGGCGGACCGGGCGTCAGTAGTACTGGCGCATGATCTCGGTCGCCCACTCCGGCTGGGTCGTCTCACCACGGGGGCCGAACTCGGACATGTAGGGCTTGATGTCCAGGACGGGGGTGCCGTCGACCGCGTCGAGGCCCTCCACATGGATGTCCCGGCCGTCGACGCGCACCAGCCGGCAGCGGGAGACGCCCAGCCGGTTGGGGCGGTTCTTGCCGCGCTGGGCGAAGATGCCGACCAGCGGCCAGTCCGTGTTGCCGCGCGGGTGCCGGGCGCCGGTCTGCACCTTGTCCTCGGGGACCCGGTCGAAGTGGTAGACGATCTCCACGTGCGAGAAGGAGTCCAGGCCCGCGATCGCCTCCGTGCCGAACCGCTCGTCGAGGCGGATCACCGCGGACACCTCCCCCCATTCGTCGTCGCGCACCTCGGCCCGTCCGCCGACCACCCGGCCGACCGGGTCCGAGACCACCTCGACCGGGGAGCTGTTCTCTGGCATGTGCTGCGCCTTTCACGGGTGGGGAGTGATCAAGGGCCACCGTACGTCGGTACGGGGGTGTGCGAAGGGGCTTCGCGGGGCTTCCGGTTCGGGCGTCCGCCAGGCGGCGTCCAGCAGTTCCCGCAGCCGGTCCAGTACTTTCCGCAGCTCGGCGTGGTCCGGGGCGGAGCCGTACACGACACCGACGGCCCCGGCCGTCCCCGCACGCCATCCGGACGGTCCGGGGATCTCCGTCAGGTCCGCCAGGTCGACCAGGTCCACGCCCGGGACCTCCATGAGGCGCTCCACGAGCGACGCCCGGTCCGGCGGCGGCGCGCCGGGCGGCGGGACCACCTTGAAGTGGAACGCCACCCCGCCAGGACCCGTACCCCGGCCGTGTCCCGGCGGGGTTTCCGGGCTGTCCACGGGGAGGCCGAGGGCGAGCCGCAGGGCCGCCGCCACCAGGTCGTACCCCAGGGAACGCTGGACGAGTTCGGCCATGTGGCCGCCCAGGCGGCCGTTGACCTCGATGACCCTGGGCCCGGCCGGGGTCAGCTTGATCTCGGTGTGGGTCACCCCGTGCCGTACGCCCAGGGCGCGCAGCGCACGCCGCTCCAGGCGCACGGCGTCCGCCGCCGCCCCGGGGGCCAGCGGGGCGGGCAGGAGGTGTCCCGTCTCCCGGAACGGCGGGGCGAGCGGGAGCTTGCCCGTCACCGCGACGGTCCGGGGTTCTCCGTCGACGACCACGGACTCCACGGAGACGTAGTCCCCCCAGCCGGGGCCGGCCTGGTCCGGATCGCCGGGGAGGTACTCCTCCAGGACGAACTCCCCGGGGTCGTCCCGGTCTTGGGCGAACTCGGCGAGCCGGGACCGGCACTCGTCCGCCGACCGGACCAGGCAGGTGTCGACGCTGCCCGCCCCGGTCCTCGGCTTGAGCACGGCGGGCAGGCCCACGCGGGCGAGCGCGGCGTCGAGACCGTCGACGTCGTCAGCGCCCCCGGTGCGCGGGACGACAGCGCACCGGGTGTCCTGGACGCCGTGCTCGGCCAGGGCCCGGCGCTGCCGGAACTTGTCCGTCAGGACGTCCACGGTCTCCCCCGTGTGGAACGGCAGACCGCAGGCCTCGGCCACCGACGCCGTGAGCCGCAGCCGCCGTTCGCTGAAGGTGACCACTCCGGCCGGGTCGAACCCGGCGGCCAGCCGGCCCACGGCTTCGGTGTCGAGGCCGGTGACGTCCGCGATCTCGGCGTGCCGTCCCACGCTCCGGAGCCCCTCCGCGACGCGCGGCCGGTCCGGCTCGCAGAGCAGCACCACCCGGCACAGTCCCCTGGCCGCCGCCAGGATCCGCATGGGCGCCGCGGAGCCCTCGTCGTGGACGACGAGCAGGACGGGCAGTGCGGGCTCGCCCATTACGCGCGGCGGGCCGTGATGTTCAGGCGGACGTAGTCCACGACCGGCTCCGGCAGCTTCGCGGCGACCGACCGGACGAAGTCCTCGTGGTCCTCCTCGGGCAGCCGGTCCAGGTGGGAGCCCAGCACCACGGTCGCGAGGTAGCTCCACAGCTGCTCGCCGGGCTCCAGCCGGGCCGGGTCGGGCAGCAGGTCGACCTCGATGTCGGTGAAGCCGGCCGCGCGGAGCCGCTCGGTGGTCTCCTCGACCCCGGCGAAGTACCAGACCTGCTCCCGCTCGCCGGTGGCGCCGAGCACCTCCTCGACGGCGGCGTTGATCCGCGCGACGTTGCCCTCGCCGCCGCACTCGGCGACGAACTGGCCGCCGGGGCGGAGGTTCCGGGCCACGTTGGCGAAGAGGGCGGGGTGGTCGGTGATCCAGTGGAACGTGGCCACGCTGCTGACCGCGTCCACCGGCCCGGCAAGGCCCAGCGGCTTCGTCAGGTCGCCGTGGATGACCTCCAGGCGGTCGAGCCGGTCGGCCAGCTTCACCCGGAGCTGGTCCAGCATGCGGGTGGAGCCGTCGACACCGATCACCCGGCCGTCGGGCACCAGGTCGAGCAGCGCCGCCGTGTCACGGCCCGTGCCGCAGCCGGCGTCCAGGACGGTCTCGTCGCCGCGCAGGTTGAGGCGGCCGAGGGTCCGCTTGCCCCACTGCTGGTGCGGCAGGGGGAGGGCGTCGTACGTCTTGGCGTCCCATTCACGGGGCACGGTGCTGCTCCTTCGCTTCGGCGGTGCTGAGAGGTGCGTGGGGGGTGTGGGGAGGTGGGGGCTGGGGTGGGGGGTGGATCCCGTGGGGGGACGAGTGGGGCGAGTGGGGCGAGTGGGGTGAGTGGGGCGAGTGGGGGGTGGGGGGGGTCGGGGTCAGGCGGCGATCGGCGTTCCGTTCAGGACCAGTTCGACGTGGATCGGGTGGGCGTCCCTGACCAGGCGCAGGGCGTGCCCCTCGGTCAGCCAGCCGCGCATGGCCGCGGCGGCGGAGCCGTCGCCCGCCGAGGGATCGGCGGGCAGCAGCTGGACGAGGATGTTGCGCAGGCCGACCTGAGCGTCCTGCGCGGAATACGGCCCGCGCAGGTCGATCCGGCCGGAGGCGTGGACCGCGTCCGCGGCCGCCGGTCCGCCGTCGCCGGCCCCGGCGGAGGCCCCGGAAGCGACCCCGGCGGCGCCGGTGGCGCCGTCGGCGTCGGCCGGGGCGGCGAACCGGAGCGCCTCCGCCGCCAGCGCGGACAGCACGTACTCCTGGGCGTTCGGCGCGAGGTCGGCGCCGAACAGCTGCTTCGGCTGGTCCGACTCGACCCGTACGCCGTCGACTTCGGCGATCACGTGCGCGCCCACCTCCCAGGCCACCTCGGCCGCACGCCGCAGCGCCCCGGTGAAGGGCGCCGGGTCGGCCGGGACCGGCCGGGCGGTGAGGTGCTCGTCCCGCGCGGTCTGCACGACGACCCGGATCTCGTTCGGCTCCTCCAGGGTGCGGTGGCCGCTGCTGCGCTCGCGCGCCGCCAGGGCCGCCCGCCGGGCCTCCTCGGGGGAGACCTCGCCCTCGATGTGGAGCGCGTACGAGAGCCTGGACCGACCGCCGTCCCCGCCGGTCTCCACGACCGGGAGCACCTTGAGGAGCGTGAGGTGGCAGCCCTCGCCGGTCAGCGAGGCGGCCACGCTGTCGGCGACGGACGCGCCGAGCGCGACGAGCAGCGACCCGACCGGGTCGAGGCAGCTGGGGGAGGCATCCGCGGCGCCCGTGCCGCGGCTCTGGTGGACGCTGAAGGACCGGGCGACCCGGGTGGACCCGAGGCGCATCGGCTCGGTGTCCACCCGGCAGCGGGCGCCGGGCTCGGGGTGCGCCTGCACCCCGATGCTCAGCTGCGCCTCCCAGGAGTCCTCCCGGATCTGCTCGGCCAGTGCCCGCCTGGCCGGCAGGTCGACTCCGTTCAGCATGACTCTCCTTCGGCCCCGGAGGCCGGGGCGGCGGACACGGCGGACGCGGCGGGCGCGAGGGCCCCGGCGTCCGGTGCGAGGGCCGCGTCCAGGGCCTGGCGCAGGCGGCGGATCAGCGGGGCGGGGTCCTCGATGCCGACCGAGACGCGCACCAGCCGCCGGGAGACTCCGGCCTCCCTGCGCAGCCGCTCGCTGAGGTGGGCGTGGGTGGTGAGCGCGGGGAGGGTCAGCGTGCTGCCCGCCGCGGTGCGCGGCCCGGCGGCGGCCAGGACGCCGTCGAGGTTCCCGGCCTCGGGCACGACCTCGAAGGAGAGCAGCGCGCCGAAGCCCTGGTGGGTCTCCAGGGCCCAGTCCGCCTCGTCGAACGTCGGCCGGTGCACGGTGTGGACGGCGGGGTGGCCGCGGAGCGCGTCCGCGACCCGTTCGGCGTTCGCCTGCCGGGCCGTCATCCGCAGTTCCAGGGTGGACAGGGACCGCTCCAGGAGGTGCGCCGCCCACGGGTCGACCTGGCCGCCGAGGAGTCCGGCCTGCTCGCGGATCGGTACGAGGTACCGGTTGACGCAGGTCACCAGGGCGGCGCTGAGGTCACCCCACTCGTCGAGGCAGGGCGAGGCGTCCTCGATGACGACGACGGCGCCGGTCTCCAGGGGCCGTAGCTGCGCGGGTGAGAGGACGGTGTTGTCCACGACCAGGAGCAGGTCGTTCATCTGCGCGTAGGTGGCCACGTCGTTGAGCTGGGACAGCTTCATCAGCGGGTCGCTGAGGGACGGCGTGTACACGACCTGGGTCTCGGGGCGGACCGCCGCGGCGACCGCGTCGACCTCGGTGCAGTCGACGAACGAGACCGTCCGCCGGGCGCCGGTGAGCTCGGTGAGGAGGACCCGGCGCAGCGGGTCGCGGGTCTGGTCGGAGGCGATCACGTGACCGCCGGGGTTGGTGAGGGCGAGCAGCGCGGCCGTGGTGGCGGCGACGACGCCGGGGAGCAGCAGCGCCGCGTCGGCGCCGTGCAGGGCGGCGAAGGCGTCCTCGGCCCGCTGGACGGGGCCGGGGGCCCCGGCGGACGGCGGGCCCGGGGCGGCCGGGGCGGCCGGGGCCCTCAGGGTGACGTCGTACATGGTCACCGCCGGCAGACCGGGGCGTCGGAGAGGCCGATGCGCTGGTGGAAGTAGTGGAAGATGATCTCCTCGTGGAGGGCTTCGCCGTCCAGGGTCGGCTTCAGGGCGGTGCCGTCGTTGACCATCTCCACGAGCCCGCGCTCCAGGAGTTCCGCGAAGGCGGACGCGAAGGGCTCCATCTCCATCAGGTCGGCGCCGAAGCGGTCCTTGTAGCGCTGGAGGTCGATCGGCTGGTTGGCCTTGAAGTTGAAGCCGAGGGCGGTGCCGATGGCTTTGTGGCCGGAGAGGCGGCGGCCGAAGTTGAGGGGCAGGCCGTCGTTCTTCTGCATGAACGAGACGTACTTGCTGATGTCGGTGATGTTGTGGGTCTGGAGGAACTCCTCCTGGTCGCCGGTCAGCCAGCCGTAGGCGCCGGGACCGTACGCGATCATGGTGTTGTAGTGCTCCCACTTGTTCTTCGACGTCTGCGGGATGTTGCCGCCGCTGTACGTGTCGGGGCGGCTCCACCAGCCGCAGGGGCTCGGGTAGTAGCCCTTCTCCAGGAGGACCTCGACGGCCTCCTGCCGCATCGCGTAGGTGGAGTCCAGGTCGGGGAAGCGGCCCTCGCTGATGAGGCGTTCGCGTACGGCCGGGTTGTTCCAGACGGCCCGGTTGCCGATGCCCATCTCCTCGCGGTCCGCGTTGCGCAGCCGGTAGATGGTGATCGTGGGGACGCCGAGGTCGGTGAGGATCGTCATGTCACGGCGGACGGACTCGGGGGTCTGGTACGGCAGTCCGAACATCATGTCGACGTTGAACGGGCAGCCGGTCGCCAGCAGGTTTTCGATGGCCTCGATGGACTGGGCCGAGGAGTGGCGGCGCTTGGTGAAGTCGTTGACCTCGTCCTGGAGCGACTGGACGCCGAGGCTGAACCGGTTGAAGCCGAGCCCCAGCGCGGTCTCCAGGTGGTGGCGCTGGAAGTTCTCGGGGTTGCCCTCGATGTTGAACTCGACGTTGTCCGACAGGTCGTAGTTCTCGCGGGCGTGGCGGACCAGCGGCTCGATGTACTCGGGGCTGTTGAGGAGCAGCGCGGCGGTGCCGCCGCCGATGTAGAAGGACTCGACGCGGGCCTGGGACAGCCAGTCGAAGCGGTCCAGGTAGCGGCGCGACTCCTCGATGAGGAGGTCGGACCACAGGCGCAGCGAGGGGTCTTCCTTGCCGCGCGGCACCAGCCGCTTCACGTAGTTGCAGAAGTGACAGATGTAGTTGCAGAGGGGGAGGTGGAAGTACAGGTGGGCCGGGTGGCCGGCGCCGGGGAACGTGCCGTACTCCCGGGCGAGTTCCTCGCTGCTGAGCTGGTCGCCCTCGTTCGAGGTGACGTTGATGTTGTACTCGTCGCGGGGGATCTGCAGCTGCGGGTTGCGGTCGAGGAGTCGGCCGAGGTTCAGTTCCAGGTCGACGGTGCCGTTGCCGCCGGTGGTGAGGCTGGACAAGGTAGGTCTCCTTGTGGGTGGGCGTCCGCGGCCGGCTTGTGGCCGGGCAGGGCGGGGACGGTCAGAAGTAGTAGGCGGACATCGCCGCCCGCAGCCAGGTGGGCTCGCGCACCGTCTCGGGCGCCGGCTGGAAGATCTGCTGGTACGGCTTCACGTCGAGGACGGGGGTGCCGTCCAGCGCGTCGAGTCCCCGTACGTGGAGGGTGAGTCCGTCGACACCGGCCAGCTCGCAGCGCGAGACGCCGAGCCGGTTGGGCCGCTCCTTGAGGCGCTGGGCGAGGATGCCGAGCGCCGGCAGGTCCCCGCGGCCGCGCGGCGGGCAGGAGCCCCGTACGGTGTCGGACTCGGGTACGAGGTGGAAGTGGAAGACCACTTCGAGGTGGGAGAACTGGTCGAGGCCGGCCACCGCGTCGGGCTCCAGCTGCTCGGGGTCGAGCTCGATGACGGCGCTGACGTCGCCCCAGTGGTCGTGCTGGGGCACGGTGCGGGGCGAGCGGACGACACCGATCGGGCGGAACTGGTACGCGGCCGGGGCCTGGGCGGTGCTGAGTTCCTGGTTCACGCGGGCGTTCCCTCCTGCACGCGGCCGGCGGCGAGCTGCTCCCTCAGGCGTCGGCCCAGCACCTCGACCTGCCCGGGCTCGATCATCGTGAAGTGGTTGCCCGGCACGTCGCAGACGACGGTGCGCGCGGCGACCGCGCTCCAGCCGAGGTCCTCGGGCAGCGTGCCGTCCTCCATGGAGCGGTCCGTGACCCGGAAGACGGTGACGGTGCCGTCGTACGGCTTCACCTCGTAGGCCGCGAGGGCGTCCAGGTTGAACTGGTACATGTCGATCATGCGGCGCAGCCGGTCCGCGTCGAAGTCGGCCGGCATCGTCCCGGCGGCGACGGCCCGCTCGACGAGCACCGCCGCCCGCTCCTCGGGCGGCAGGCCGCGGAGCCAGTCGATGTCCAGTTCCAGCTTGAGTCCGCGCCACAGCAGGGCTCGCAGGGCGAAGTCGGGGTCGCCCGAGGGCGAGACGGTGATCCGGGTGTCGAGCAGTCCGACGAGCCCGACGCGCTCTCCGCGCGCCGTGAGCCTGCGGGCGGTCTCGTAGGCGAGCAGGCCGCCCATGGAGTAGCCGATCAGGTTCCACTCGGCGCCCTCGGGATGGACGGTGCGGAGCTGCTCGATGAAGGCGTCGGCGATCTCCTCGATCGAGCCGAGCGGGGTCTCGCCGGGCTGCAGCCCGACCGACTGCACGGCCCAGAACGGCTGGTCGGTGCCCATGGCCCGGGCCACGGGCGGGTAGAGCAGGACCGTGCCGGAGACCGGCGGAAGGGCGTAGACGGGGCTGTCGCCGGTGCCCGCCTGGATGCGGACCAGCTGGCCACGGGACTCCGTGGATCCCCGGCGGATGATCTCGGCGAGCTCCGCGACGGTGGCGGCGGAGAGCAGGTCCGCGGCGGAGAGGTCGACCTGGAAGAGTCGCCGCACCTCCACGGTGAGCCGGATGGCGAGCAGGGAGTGGCCGCCGAGGGAGAAGAAGTCGTCGTGGATGCCGACGTCCGTCCGGCCGAGCAACTTGCGCCATACGTCGCAGAGTTGGAGCTCCACACCGTCGCGGCCGACGCCCGGGGGCGGTGTGGTGGCGGGTGTCGTGGTGGTGGCTGTCGGGGTGGTGGCTGTCGTGGTGGCTTCCTGGTGGAGCATGAGTTCCCCCATCCTCGCGCCGGCGCGCTCGGGCGCCGGCGCGGCTGTCATCGATCGGTGGTGGCCGGACCGTTCAGACGGCGAGCGGGGCCGGGTCCGTCTCCCCCGCCGTCGCGCGGCGGCCCTGGGCCCACCGGACGGCCGGGGCCATGAGCAGTCCGCCCGCGAGGAACACCCCGCCGAGCACCAGCCAGCCGGGCGTGCCCCAGTCGACGAGGAGCAGCGTCAGGGAGACCGGGCCGAACATCTGGACCGCCGCGATCCCGGTGTTGAACAGCCCCTGGTACTGGCCCTGCTTGTCCGCCGGGGCGAGTTCGTAGCCGATCACCCAGGAGCCGGCCGACTGCACCATCTCGCCGTACACGTGCAGGGCCGCGGCGACCACGAGGGCCGCCGTGGCGGCCACTCCGCCGCGGTCCGCCGAGAGGGCGAAGGCGAGGCAGGAGGCGAGGAGCACGAGGCCGGCCGTGCGGAACGAACGGATCGCGGGCTCCAGGGAGTCGATCTTCTTGGTGACCCTGACCTGGAGCGCGACGACGGACAGGGTGTTGAGGAGGAGCAGGACGGCGGTCAGCGAGCGGGGCGCGTCGGTGTGCAGGGAGATCCAGAGCGGCATGATCACGCCCAGGATCGGGATGTACAGCAGCATCACCATGTTGATCAGGGCGAGCAGCGCGTACGGGCGGTCGCGGAGCACCGCGAGCCGCGGCTCGCCGGGCGCGCGGTCCGCGGCGACGGGCGCGGCGGGCAGCCGCAGGAACAGCAGTCCGCACACCACGAAGCTGAGGGCGTTGATCGCGAACATGAGGAGGTACGAGGCCCGGGTGTCCCACAGCAGGGCGAGACCGCCGAGGCCGGCGCCGGCCGAGATGCCGAGGTTGGTGAAGACTCGGATCCTGGCCCGGACGAGCACCAGCTTCTCGCCGCTGAGGACCGCCGGGATCAGCGCCTGCCGGGCGGCGTGCGCGCCCCGGTCGAACGTCGCGTAGAAGGTCGCGATGACGACGAACAGCGGGAAGGAGTCCGTCGCCAGGTAGGCGGTGGTGGCGAGGCCGGCCAGCATCAGCAGGACGACGGTGGTGCCCCGGGCGCCCTTGCGGTCGGCGAGGTGCCCGAACGGGACGCCCGCGAAGAGACCGGCGATTCCCGCGATGCTGAGGCCGAGGCCCAGCTGGGTCGGGGAGAATCCCGCGATCCGGGTGAAATAGAGCACGGAAACCGTCAGGAACACACCGTTTCCGAAGGAATTCGCGAGCGTTCCCAGGAGCAGCATGCGCCCCGGGCCCCGCTCTATGGAACCGAACTTCATGCGGCGCATTCCCTCTCGTCCGTACCGCCGAAATGGTTCCGATAGAACGCGCGCATGGCGGAGGTGATGTCACCGGTGTGCCGGAGACAGTCGGCGTGCGTGCCCTTGATGAATTCGAGGGAGAAGGAGGCGCCGGCACGGCGGGACAGGCGCTCGCGCTCGTCCGCCGGGATCTTGGGGCTGTCGTCGGCGGCCAGGACGAGCAGCGGGATGCCGAGCCGCTCCAGCAGGTCCGGCAGGTGACCGAAGTCGTACGTCCAGCGCAGCAGGCTCCCCTCGGCCCACTCGTCCGCCACGTGCAGGTGCGGATGGGCGTCGAAGGACTGGTCGACGACGACCACGCTGCGGACCCGGGAGGCGCCCCAGGTGACGGCGGAGACCGCCGCGACGAGACCGCCGTACGAGTAGCCGACCAGGTGCAGTTCGTCCGGCAGCACGTCGGCGAAGCGGTGCAGGTCGGCGGAGAAGTCCAGGACGGAGAAGCCCCAGTCGGGGCTCGGGCTGTCGCCGTGGCCGCGCAGGGAGGGGTGGACGGCCACCGCGCCCGCCGGGCACAGCGCGTCCCCGATCGGCCGCAGCTGTCGCTTGTCGCCGCCGAATCCGTGCAGCAGCAGCATGCTTCCCGGGGCCCCGCCGGCCCGCGTCGCGCCGGGCACCGCGTCGTAGTCCAGCAGCTCGACGCCGCTGGAGTGACCGGCCAGGGCCGGGCCGGGAAGGACGTGCGCTTCCGGATCGAGCGCGCTCATCGACGAAACCCCCTTGGGAAAGGACCGAATACCGAATGCGGCGACGCCGGCAGGGAACCGGCGTACCGCCGGGCGGATCGCGGCGGTTGCTGCTCGCCGGACCTCGATCAGATTTCCCGGTCGGTGCGGGGGTGTCAACGCTCCCCGGTGTCCCCAGAACCGGGGACACGACGACAGGTGCGGGAGTCTCTTCCCCTTGCCTACGGTTTATCGTCCGCCACCGTCGGAGGGATATCCGTGGGAATTGCGCTCATTCATCAGGCCGTCACCCGTCAGGCCCGCCTGGCGCCGGACGCGGTCGCGGTGGTGGACGGGGACACCCGCCTCGGGTACGCCTCCCTGGACGCGGCGGCCGGCCACTGGGCCGGGCTCCTCGCCCGCGCCGGGGTGGGGCCCGGCACCCTCGTCCCGGTCCTCCTGCCGCGCTCGGCCCGGCTGTACACGGCGCTGCTCGCGGTGCTCAAGTGCGGGGCCGCGTACGCCGCGTTGGACCCGAGGTGGCCCCGCGAGCGGGTCGAGGAGGTGCTCCGGCAGCTGGACGCGCCGGTGCTCGTGACGGACGCGGACGAGGCGTACGGCGACACCCCGTCGTGGCGGCCGCCGGCCCTCGGGGACGAGGACGGGACCGAGGACGGGACCGAGGACGGGACCGAGGGCGGGACCGAGGCCGGGACCGAGGACGGGGCCGAGGACGGGTTCGTCGCGTACGACGGGCCGGCCGACGCTCCCGCCGCCGTCTTCTTCACCTCCGGCACCACCGGCACCCCCAAGGGCGTGGTGTCCCCGCACGCGGCCACCACCCGGCTCTTCGCACCGGACGGCCCGCTCGCCTTCGGCCCCGGCACCGTCGTGATGCAGGCCTCGCCCTCGCCCTGGGACGCCTTCTCCCTCGAACTGTGGGGCCCGCTCACCACCGGCGGCACCTGTGTCACCGCCGCCGAGGACTACCTGCTCCCGGACACCGTGAGCCGGCTCGTCGCCGACCACGGCGTCGACACCGCCTGGCTGACCGCCTCCCTCTTCAACCTCCTCACCGAGATCGACGTGGACTGCTTCGACGGCCTGCGCCGGCTCTACACCGGCGGTGAGCGGCTGTCCGCCCCGCACGTCGCCCGCTTCCTGGAGCGGCACCCGGGCATCCGGCTGCTCAACGGCTACGGGCCGGTGGAGAGTTGTGTCTTCGCCACCGTCCATCCGATCGGCCCGGAGGACTGCGACCGCGAGCACGGCATCCCCATCGGGCGCGAGGTCCCCGGGACGGAGGTGCACGTCCTCGACGACGACGGACATCCCTGCGGGCCCGACGCCGTCGGTGAACTCTGCGTCAGCGGCGCGGGGTTGGCCCGCGAATACCTCGGCGACCCCGGGCTCACGGCCCGCCGCTTCCTCGCCGCCGCCCCCGACGGGACCCGCCCGCGCACCTACCGGACCGGCGACCGGGGCTTCCGCGACGCGGACGGCGTCCTCCACTTCACCGGGCGCACCGACCGCCAGGTCAAGATCCGTGGCAACCGCGTCGAGCCCGAGGAGATCGAGGCCCACGCCGCCCGGCTGCCCGGCATCGCCCGCTGCGCGGCCGTGCCCGTCCCCGGCGTGCTGGGGAACTACGACCGGCTCGCGCTGTTCTACACGGCGGCCGGGGAGGACCCAGGAACGCCCGAGGCGCTGCGGCGCACGCTGGGCCGCGAACTCCCCCCGTACGCCGTCCCCGACGTCGTCCAGCGGGTGGACCGGCTCCCCGTCACCGCCAACGGCAAGATCGACCGCCCACGGCTGCTCGCGGGGCTGGGCACCTGACCCGGGGGGGGCGGGGGCCGGTCCCTGGGGGCCGGTCACCGGGCCCCGGGGGCCCCGCCGCCGGGCCCCGGGGGCCGGGCGTCTGTCCCGCAGGCCCGGCGCCTGTCCCGCAGGCCCGGCGCCTGTCCCGGGAGCCGGCCGCCGGGCCCCGGCGGCCGAGCGCCCGTCCCGGGGGGGGCCGGCCGCCTGGCCCGTACGACGACAGCTCCCGCCCCGGCCGCCACTCGGCCCCCGCCGACCCCTCGCCCCCCTCGCCCCCCCTCGCGTCCCTCACCGAAAGGCCCCTCCCGATGCCCGTCATCACCCTCATGTCGCCCGATCCCGGTCCGGGTCGCCCGGCCCTCGCGCGGGTGGCCGAGGCGGTCACCGGCCTCCTGGGCATCCCTGCGGAGCACTGCTGGGTGCTCTGGCAGCGGCTCGACGCCGACGCGGCGCACCGGCCCGACTGGCGGGACGACGGCTCCCCGTGCGCTCCCGTCGGCTTCGTCACCTGCAAGGAGACGTACCCGAAGGAACTCGTGTCGGAGCTGCTGCTGTTGCTGCGCGACGAGCTGAGCACGCTGCTCGCCGTCCCGGCCGACGAGGTCTACCTCGTCGTCCGCCGGGCCGTCCCGGGCGAACTGCTCGTCCGGGGAAACGTGTGGCAGGGAGACGCCAAGGTCCCCGCCCCCACCGGTTCCTGACCACCCCGGCCGGGGTTCCGGCCGCCCCCATCCGCCCCGTACACCGCCCCCTCGGAGGAGCTCCGTGTCCCGACGTCTGTTCACTTCGGAATCCGTCACCGAAGGACACCCCGACAAGATCGCCGACCAGATCAGCGACACCATCCTCGACGCCCTGCTCAAGGAGGACCCCTCCTCGCGGGTCGCCGTGGAGACGCTGATCACCACGGGCCTGGTCCACGTCGCCGGCGAGGTGACCACCTCCGCGTTCGCCCCGATCGCCTCGCTGGTGCGGGATCGCATCCTCGACATCGGCTACGACAGTTCCACGCAGGGCTTCGACGGCGCCTCCTGCGGGGTGTCCGTGTCCATCGGTTCGCAGTCCCCGGACATCGCCCAGGGCGTCGACCACGCCTACGAGGTGCGGACGGCGGAGGAGGAGGCGGGCGCCGCCGGGGGCGACGAGGACGCGATCGGCCGGCAGGGCGCCGGCGACCAGGGGATCATGTTCGGCTTCGCCTGCGACGAGACCCCCGAACTGATGCCGCTGCCGATCATGCTGGCGCACCGGATGGCCCGGCGGCTGGCCGCCGTGCGCAAGGACGGCACCCTGCCGTACCTGCGGCCCGACGGGAAGACGCAGGTCACCATCGAGTACGACGGCAACCGGCCGGTCCGGCTCGACACCGTCGTGGTCTCCGCGCAGCACTCCGACGGCCTCGACCTCGACTCGGTGCTGGTGCCGGACATCCACGAGTGCGTGGTCGAGCCCGAGCTGGCCTCGCTCGACATCGACACCCGCGGCTACCGGCTGCTCGTGAACCCGACCGGCCGGTTCGAGATCGGCGGTCCGATGGGTGACGCGGGCCTCACCGGGCGGAAGATCATCATCGACACGTACGGCGGGATGGCCCGGCACGGCGGCGGGGCGTTCTCCGGCAAGGACCCGTCGAAGGTGGACCGTTCGGCGGCGTACGCGATGCGCTGGGTCGCGAAGAACGTCGTCGCGGCCGGGCTCGCCCGCCGCTGCGAGGTCCAGGTCGCGTATGCCATCGGCAAGGCCGAACCCGTCGGCCTCTTCGTCGAGACCTTCGGCACCGAGACCGTGCCCGTGGCGCGGATCCAGGAGGCCGTCGGCGAGGTCTTCGACCTCCGTCCGGCCGCCATCGTCAGGGACCTGGACCTGCTCCGCCCGATCTACGCCCAGACGGCGGCGTACGGCCACTTCGGCCGGGAACTGCCCGACTTCACCTGGGAGCGCACGGACCGCGCCGAGCGCCTCCGGCTCGCGGCGGGCGCCTGAGCCGGAGACCCGGCCGCCGCCGGGGGCCGTCAGTCCCAGCCGTACGCCATCGCGGCCCGCACCAGCTCGGCCTTGTTGCCGAGGCCGAGCTTGCTGCGCATCCGCTTGACGTACGTGTCCACGGTGTGGCGGCTGATGCCCAGCCGGCGGGCTATCTGATCGTGCGTCAGGCCGTGGGTGAGCATGCGGATCACCTGCCGTTCGCGTACGGACAGCAGCGTCGCGTCCTCCTCCGCCGCCTCCCCCTCCCGCTCCGCCCCGCGCGACCGTACGGCCGCCTCGCGCACGGCGGCGGCCAGGGCCACCGGCCCGGACCGCTCGGAGAGGTAGCCGCTGACGCCCGGACAGCTGCTCTCCAGGTGTCCGGTCGAGGGCATGAGCAGGACGCACGACGCCCGGGTCACGGCCGCCTCGGCGGGCGTCGCCCGTTCAGGCGGCCGGTCGAGGACGAGGACGTCCAGCCGCTCCGGCAGCTCGCGTACGGAGCCGCGCGGGCCGCCCGTACCGCCGGGTCCGTCCGGGCCGCCGGAACCGGACGGGTCCTCGGCGGGGCCGTACCCCGTGCTCAGGACGTGGACCCGCATGTCCGGCGCCTCCGAGAGGGCTTGGCTCACGGCCCACTCGATCAGCGGATGGTCGTGGATCAGTCCGATCTCGAACAACGGAACCCTCACAGTGTCGTACGGTCGGGAAGGCCCGGGCAGGGCACGCTCACGCGCGGAGCGCCTGCAGGATCCGGGTCACGGGACGCGCGCCGTCCAGATGGCTGTGCCGGGGCCGGTGCCCCGTCCTCATCGCCTCGGCCATGTCCTGGTAGACGAGCCGCCGCAGCAGCGGGAGCGGCAGCGTCGGCCAGATGTCGTCGACGTCGTCGATCCGCGCGCTGACCGTGCCGTCGTCGACGGAGAGGCAGTTGGCGGGGCCGAGGACCCGCAGCCGCTCGGAGGAGGCGGCCGCCTCCGAGGTCGCGGTGAAGGAGAGCGTGGCCCCGCTGCCGAACTCGATGACGCCGGTGGCCCGGGTGTCGATGCCCCGGTACGCCTCCCGGCCGGGGGCGAGCCACAGCCCGGCGGGGTCGCCGAGCAACTGGCAGGCCAGGTCGAGGTAGTGGACCGCGAGGTGCGCGACGGCGCCGCCCAGGGCGGCGGCGGGGTCCGACCGCCACGGCGTCCGGCCGAAGTGGGCCGGGGACCTGAACCGGGACACCTCGAGCGTCCCGGTCAGCGAAGGGTCGGACCAGTCGGCCGCGCACACCGCCTCCGGCAGCCGGAGGCGGTGCTGGAGCATGACGCCGATGGGCCGGCCCGCCTGCTCCGCGACCGAGACCATCCGGTCGACCTCCTGCTCGGAGAGCGCGGGAGGCGCTTCGAGGAGGACGGCCTTGCCCGCCCGCAGGGCTTCGAGGGCAAGGTCGGCCCGGCCGCCGGGCGGCAGGCAGAGGCCCACCAGGTCGACCTCGGGGTCGGCGAGCACCGCGTCCCAGGAGGGTGCGCGCCGCAGCGGGCCGGTGGTCAGGGCCTCGTCGGCCTCGACGACGGCGGAGACCCGGAACTCGGTGGACCCGGCCAGGGCCTCGGCGTGCTGGCGCCCCGCCACGCCGAAGCCGACGATCGCGACGTTCACGACCACGGCGGCGGCTACCACCAGCCGTTGTCGTCGCCCGGCGCGTTCACCGCCGCTGCCGCGGTGGTGGCCGGCGCGGTGGCGACGGTGTGCGTCTCCGCCGCCGGCTCCGGGGCCGGCTCCGGGGCCGCGAAGGCGTGGCCGGCGACGGTGGCCTGCGCGGCAAGCAGCAGGCCGGTGGTGGCGACGAGTACGCGGGTACGCAGGGCCTTGCTCATTGTGGTGTCCCCCCGAGACGTGTGGAGCGGCGCGGCGCCTCCGACTTCTGGGCGCCTCGCCGCGGTGCCTGTGGGGTTCATGGTGTGCGCCCGGCGGGCGGTGATCAACGCCCCGGGATGGCGGTCAGTGGCCATGACGCCTCGTGGCCACCCCCCGCCACGTCTCACATGTTGAGACAATCTTGCGGTGCGGGGCGCCGGGGCGCTAATCGCGCGCAACGGGACGCTCCGAAGGGGGCGTTGACGTTCCGCGCGGCGGAAGCCCCGGGGCCGGGCTCGCCCGCCTTACGAAGGTCTTGGGGCGATCGACCGGTTTTCGTCAGGATTCGAGAAGCGGCGCCCCGCCGGCCCAACTAGCTTGTGGGCCATGGACCTCACCATTCACACCACCGTCCTCCCGCACGACGACCCCGACGCCTCCCTGGCCTTCTACCGCGACGCCCTCGGCTTCGAGGTGCGCAGCGACGTCGGCCAGGGCAGGACCCGGTGGATCACCGTCGGCCCCGTCGGCCGGCCCGACACGTCGATCCTGCTCGCACCGCCCGGCGCCGACCCGGGGATCACCGAGGCCGAGCGGCGCACCATCGCCGAGATGATGGCGAAGGGCACGTACGGCTGGATCCTGCTCGCCACCCCCGACCTCGACGGCGTCTTCGAGAAGGTGCAGGCCGGGGACGTCGAGGTGGTGCAGGAGCCGACCGAGCAGCCGTACGGCGTGCGGGACTGCGCCTTCCGCGACCCCGCGGGCAACCTCGTCCGGATCCAGCAGCTCCGCTGAAAGGATTCCTCCCATGTGTCATCCTGCGTGGATGAGCGCACTGACCGAGGCGCAGCGCCTGAGCGACCTGGCACGGCTGCGCCGCGTCCGCGACCGCATCGACCGGGAGTACGCGCAGCCGCTCGACGTCGAGGCGCTCGCCCGCGGCGTGAACATGTCGGCGGGCCACCTCAGCCGGCAGTTCCGCCAGGCCTACGGCGAAGCCCCGTACTCCTACCTCATGACCCGGCGCATCGAGCGGGCCATGGCCCTGCTCCAGCGGGGCGACCTCAGCGTCACCGACGTCTGTTTCACCGTCGGCTGCTCCTCGCTCGGCACCTTCAGCACCCGCTTCACCGAGCTCGTCGGCGTCCCTCCCAGCGTCTACCGGCGCCAGGTCGCCGACAGCGAGGCGGGCATGCCGTCGTGCGTCGCGAAGCAGGTCGGCCGACCGGTCAGGAATCGAGAAGCACCGGTGGCCGCCCCCGCCTAGCGTGAAGTGCATGACCTCCCTCGCAGCCATCACCCTCGAGGTGGCCGACCTTCCGGCCGCCGAGCGCTTCTACTCCGCCTCCGGGCTCGGCGCCCATGTGCGCCTGCGGGCCTCGGACGCGCCCACGACCGGCTTCCGCGGGTTCTCGCTCTCGCTCACGGTCGACCGGCCGGCCGATGTCCGGCACTTCCTCGACGGAGCCCTGGACGCCGGCGCCACCTCGCTGAAGCCCGCCTCGAAGTCCTTCTGGGGCTACGGCGGCGTCGTCCAGGCCCCGGACGGGACCATCTGGAAGGTCGCGACCTCGGCCAAGAAGGACGACGGCCCGGCGACCGGCCGCGTCGACTCGTTCGTGCTCCTCCTCGGGGCCTCGGACGTCGCCGAGACCAGGGCGTTCTACGTCGGGCACGGTCTCACCGTCGCCAAGAGCTTCGGCCGCAAGTACGTGGAGTTCGCCGCGGCGCCGGACAGCCCGGTGAAGCTCGCCCTGTACGGGCGCCGGGCGCTCGCCAAGGACGTCGGCGTCCCGGTCGACGGCGAGGGGTCCCACCGGATCGTGCTCGGCGGCACCGGCACCGACGCCTTCACCGACCCGGACGGCTTCGCCTGGGAACCCGCGGCCGTGCCCACCACGCCCTGACCACCCGCTCCCGCACGGCGGGGCAGGACCGGCCCGCCGCGGGCCGGTCCCCCGCCCCCCCGGGTTCCGGGTTCCGGCCTCCGGGTGAATATCCGAGAGCGCGCCGCGGGAATTCCGGGCGCCGCACGGTGAAAATTTGTCATCTAAACACACGTGATCGCCCCCGGAGAAATCTTCACCCCGCACAACGGCCCCCACCGTGCTAGTGTCGATATCAGTTGCAGTTGTGGGTCCCGAACATACGAGTGCCCGTCCGGTTTACCGGCTGTGGGCGCTCTTTTTTTGATTTCCGGGTTTTCCGGGCGGGGCGATCATCGCGGCGACACGGAGCGCGCACGGCGTGCGCTCCGAGCACTGCCCCGAAGGAGTTTGATATGGCGACCGGCACCGTGAAGTGGTTCAACTCGGAAAAGGGCTTCGGCTTCATCGAGCAGGACGGCGGCGGCCCCGACGTCTTCGCCCACTACTCGAACATCGCCGCCTCCGGCTTCCGTGAGCTCCAGGAAGGCCAGAAGGTGAGCTTCGACATCGCGCAGGGCCAGAAGGGCCCGACCGCCGAGAACATCGTCCCCGCCTGAGTCCAGGCGCCGACGCGCAGCACCGGCTGACGAGCTGAGGCCCGCACCTTCGGGGTGCGGGCCTCAGCTCTTTGTCTCCCCTTTTATTCGGATCACTTCTTCGCAGGAGTCACCATGCGCTGTGTCATCGCCCGCTTCCCCTTCGAGCTCACCAAAGCCGGGGTCATCGCATCGATGAAGGGCGTCAAGCCCGAGCCGGCCATCGGTGAGGTCGTCGTCATCGGGCGCCGCCAGTACCCCGTGAAGCAGGTGGGCGAGGTCGTCACCCGCCAGGACCGGCGGGACTTCAGCGCCGGCGAGGTCGTCCGTGCGATGACCAAGCTGGGCTTCACGACGCTCACCGTGACCGCCGGGGGCCCCACCGGGGAATCCACCGAGGAGCCCACCGGGTCGGCCTTCTGACGTCAGCGGTTCGACGTGACCGGTCAGTGGTCGGGCAGCGGCCGGTCAGCGGGCGCGGTCAGTGGTCGAAGTAACTGAAGTCGCCCACCGTCCAGGCGCTGACGTCGGCGAGGGCGACCCGGTACATTCCGCCGGTCTCCGGGATGCCCACCGTGCCCTGGAGGATCCGGGCGAGATGGAAGTGCAGATGGGTGGGCGGGCCGTCCTTGCGGACGGTGGGGCTGAAGATTCCGGAGAACTCGCCGAGGCGGTCCGAGTCCGTCAGGACTTCCGACACGCGCTGTCTCCACAGGGCTTCCGGGGCGAGCCGGCCGGTGAGGACCGCACCCCCCACGACCACCGTCAGGGACATCTGGTTGCTCTGCCCGGACTCCACCGTGGAGGCAAGGGCGACGAGCAGTTCGTCAGGCTTCGACATGGAAGTCGATTCTAGGCGGCCCCGCGACCGCGCGAGCGGTGCCCGTCGGGCCGGCGGCCGGGCGGGCCCGGCCGCCGGGTCAGACCAGGGCCGCGGCCGTCAGAGCGAGGGCCGAGCCGGCGAACACCACGGTGTGGCGGACGTTCTGGAGGATGCGGGTCCAGGCGGGGAAGGCGCCCTCGGCGGCCGCGAGGAAGGCGGGGACGTCGACCCGGAGGAGCTCGGGGTCGCCCTTGCGGCGGAAGGCGGCGCGGACGGACTTCACGGCGCCGAGCTGGCTCTGCAGGATCGCGATGTTGGCGAGGAAGGCGATCGAGGAGAACACCCAGGTGAGGGTGGTTCCCCAGGGGCTGCCCGCCAGGTTGAGGACGGCGGCGGTCAGCGACGCGGCGCCGAAGGCGCCCGGCGCCCACCACTCGTGGCCGCTCGCGTCGAAGCGGAGCCTGTTCTCCTCCAGGACGGCCGGGCGGACGCCCTGGCGCCGCAGTTCGGTGACGGCGGCGGCCTTGGCGGCGGCGCCGAAGCGGTGGCGGAGGACGGGGATGCTGACGAAGGCGGCGGCGACGAGGATCTGGGCGGCGGCGGCGAGGACGGTGAGGGTGGTCATGACGGGCTCCTTGGCGGTTGCGATCCGATGGACTCACAGACGGACTTGCACTTAGTTCAAGTGACGATGTCGAGAACTGTAGAGGCCCACTTGAACTAAGTGCAAGACCTGACTTGAACATTGTGCAACCGCATCCGCGGTGACCTATCGTGAGCGCATGGCCCGCTCCACGCTCACCCGCGACCAGATCGTCCGCACCGCCGTCGAACTCCTCGACTCCGACGGCCTCGAAGGCCTCAACATGCGCAGCCTCGGCCAGCGACTGAACTCGGCCGCCACCGCCGTCTACTGGCACGTGAAGAACAAGGACGACCTGGTCACGCTGGCCGGCGACCTCGTCTGGGACGAGATCCGGCTGCCCGACCTCGACACCGTCGACTGGCGCACGGCCGCCACCGCCATGGCCGGCGACCTGTACGCGATGTTCGGCCGCCACCCCTGGCTCGTCCAGGCCTTCGCGACCCACCTCTTCCACGGCGAGGGCAAGGCCCGGCACGACGACCACAACCTCGCGGTGTACGAGGCGGGCGGGTTCACCGGCCCCGCGGCCGACCGGGCCGCCGCCGCCGTCTTCACCTACGTCCTCGGCAACGCCTCCTCCTCCGCCGCCACCACCGCCCTGACCCGCCGGATCGAACGCGACGGCCGGGACGCCGGGGAGGTGTTCGCCGCCACCATGAAGGAGGCCGCCGAGGTCGCCGGGCGCTTCCCCCGGCTGCGGAGCCGCATCGACGCCCTGACCGCCGACGACTACGCCGAAGGCCCCGACGACACCTTCGCGTTCGGCCTCGACGCCCTGCTCGACGGCATGGCGGCCCGACTGCCCGCCGCCCACCCCGCCACCCGCACCGCCGACGAGAACTGAGGCCCATGAAACCGCGCTGCGCCGTACTCGACGACTACCAGGGCGCCGCCCTCACCTCCGCCGACTGGAGCCCGCTCGCCGACCGGATCGACGTGCGGGTGCTCCGCGAGCACCTCACCGACCGGGACGCGCTCGTCGCCGCCGTCGAGGACTGCGAGATCCTCGTCGTCATGCGGGAACGGACCCCCGTCGACGCCGCGCTCCTCGACCGGCTCCCCCAGCTCCGGCTCCTCGTCACCTCCGGCATGCGCAACGCCTCCGTCGACGTCGCCGCCGCCCGCGCCCGCGGCGTCACCGTCTGCGGCACCGCGAGCAGCTCCGAGCCGCCCACCGAACTCACCTGGGCCCTCCTCCTCGGCCTCGCCCGGCACGTACCCGCCGAGGCCCGCGCCCTGCGGGAAGGCGGGCCCTGGCAGTCGACCGTCGGCGCCGACCTGGCCGGCCGGACCCTCGGCCTCGTCGGACTCGGCAAGATCGGCGGCCGGGTCGCCCGGATCGGGCTCGCCTTCGGCATGGACGTCCACGCGTGGAGCCCCCACCTGACCGAGGAGCGGGCCGCCGAGCACGGCGTACGGCTCGCGAAGGACCGGCGGGAACTCCTCGCCGACAGCGACTTCGTCTCGCTCCACATGGTGCTCTCCGACCGCACCCGGGGCCTGATCGGAGAGCCCGAACTGCGGGCCATGCGCCCGCACGCGTACCTCGTGAACACCTCGCGGGCCGGTCTCGTCGACGGCGCGGCGCTGCTGCGGGCGCTGCGCGAGGGGTGGATCGCGGGGGCGGGCCTCGACGTCTTCGACACCGAGCCGCTCCCGGCGGACGACCCGCTGCGGTCCCTGCCGAACGTCCTCGCGCTCCCGCACCTCGGATACGTGACGAAGGGGAACTACGCGCGCTACTTCGGGCAGGCGGTGGAGAACATCGAGGCCTACCTGGCGGGCGCGCCGGTACGCGAACTGACCTGAGGCCCGGGGCCGTACCGGAAGGACGGGCGCGGCCCGGGACCATACCGGCCGAGGGCTGGCTCCGTACCGGCGAGGGCCGGCGCGACCCGGCCCCGTACAGACCGAGGGCTGGCCCCGTCCCGGCGCCGGCCGAGCCCGCGCCCGCTAGCCCAGGCTCGTACGGGCCAGTTCCACGAACTCCTCGTCCGTCAGGCCGAGTTCGCGGGCCTCCGCCGCCGCCTCGCGGAGCCGGGAGACCAGCCGGGCCCGGTCGGGGGCGGCGGCCCCGGGGACGATGACGGCGCCCCGGCCCCGGCGGAGTTCGATGAGGCCCTCCTCGCGCAGCCGCTGGTAGCCGCGGAGGACGGTGTGGACGTTGACGCCGAGGGAGTCGGCGAGTTCGCGGGCGGCCGGGAGCCGCTCGCCGGGCGCGGCGGAGCCGTCGGCGAGGGCGCCCCGGACACAGGCGGCGATCTGGTCGCCGAGCGGGACGGCGGAGGCCGGGTCGACACGGAAGAGCACGGTCAGACCTTCCCACGGCGCTCGGCGAGCGTGTTGAGCAGCGCGGCCGCGGTCCGCGCGTCGGGCACGGTGACGGCGAACTCCCGCCCGCCGGACCGCCGCACGACGAGTGCCTCCCCGGCCCGCAGCACCAGGCCGGTGCGGTCGGCCCTGACCCGGTACCCCCAGCCGCCGTAGTCGGCGAGCACGGCGGCGGTGTCGAGCTCCCGCACGCTCGCGCCGGTGACCTCGTCGAGCGGGACCCGGACGCGGGGCCGGCCGGCCAGCGACGGCCGTACGGTCACGCCCCACCGGTCGACGGTGACGCGGACCCGGGCGAGCGCGAGCCCCGGCACCCCGATGACCAGGCCGAGCAGCGCGAGCAGGGCGGCGGGCCAGGGGGCGAGGAGCAGGCCCGCCGGGACGGCGGCGAGGGCCAGCAGGGAGAGCACGGTCAGCGGCCGTGAGGCGGTGGTGCGTGACCAGCCGGCGACCTCGCTCGCGCCGAGTGCAAGCCGGGGCCCCTCGGCCGCGGCCCCGGGAGCGTCCGCTCCCGCCCCGGCCGGTGCGAGCCGGGTCAGCGCCCCGCCCGCGAGGGCGAACAGGGCCGCGGCCGCGCCCCCGAGCAGGAGGTTGGTGAGCGGGGAGACGACCTGGGCCGGGTCGGCCGCGTCGAGGTTGTCCCGGAGCAGGAGGACGAGCAGCGCTCCGGTGAAGCCGGCCGTCGCCCAGGCGCCCCAGAGGGCGGTGCGGCGGACGAGGACGGTCCAGCCGGTGCCGAGGCCGAGGAGCAGGGCGACACTGACGGCCGCGAAGGCGGTGCGGCCGGTGAAGCCGTCGGCGCGGGCGGAGTCGGCCCCGGAGAAGTGGGTGGCGAGGGTGTCGGGGAGCCGGTCGCCCCAGGCGGCGAGCAGCACCAGGTAGGTGACGAGGGTGAGGACGAACGGGAACGCGGCGAAGGCGCGGAGTCGAGGCGTGGCGCGGTTCATGTGAAACCTCCCTTGTTCGCATCAGGATAGAACAAGTTGTTCGCACTTAGCTAGAACAATGCGCGTCTCCGTCGGGATGCGGACGTGATCCACAGCCTGTTGACTGGGCCAAACGCGCACAAATGGGGAGAAAAACATGCGTCGTCGGCCCACCACCGTCACCCTCACGGCCCTCGTCGTCCTCACCGCCGCCCTCGCCACCGGCTGCGGCAGCGACGACGAGCCCGACCCGCTGCGCGGTCAGCAATGGGCCCTCGACGCACTGAAGCTGCCGGACGCCTGGAAGACCTCCAAGGGCGAGGACACCGTCATCGCGGTCGTCGACACCGGCGTCGACCTCGACCACCCCGACCTGAAGGGCCGGCTCGTCGACGGCTACGACTTCGTCGACGGCGACGACGAGCCCAAGGACCTGAACGGCCACGGCACCCACGTCTCCGGCATCGCCGCCGCCCACACCGACAACGGCATCGGCGTCGCGGGCGGCGCGCCCGGCGCCAAGATCATGCCGGTCCGGGTGCTCGGCGCGGACGGCAGCGGCACCGACGCGAACATCACCAAGGGCATCGTCTGGGCCGCCGACCAGGGCGCCGACGTCATCAACCTCTCCCTCGGCGAGTCCGGCCTGATGGCCCGTCTCCTCAAGGGCGGCATCCTCAACCAGGCCATCACGCACGCCAACGGCAAGGGAGCGGTCGTGGTGGCCGCCGCGGGCAACGACTCCACCGCGCTCCAGCCCTACAAGCTCGACACCCCGGTCCTCGTCGTCAACGCGGCCGACCGGAACGGACAGCCGGCCTCCTTCACCAACTTCGGCGCGCAGAACGCCGTCTCCGCCCCGGGCGTCGACATCCTCTCGACCCTCCCGACGTACCCGACGAAGGAGACCCTGAAGAACACCTCGGGGTACGGGAAGCTGTCCGGGACGTCGATGGCCTCGCCGTACGTCTCCGCCGTGGCCGCGCTCCTGCACCACCAGGGTCTCGACCCGGCCGCGATCATGTCGACGATCCGCGGCGCGGCGGCCAACCCGCAGCAGCTCGCCAAGCTCGGCCTCGGAAACGTCGACGCGTCGGCAGCCGTGAAGGTTGCCCCCGCGACGAAGAGCTGACACGGCCGGCCAGTCGGCGCCACGGCCGACGCCGACACGGCGGCCGGCTCGCGCAGTGGCTGACGTGGCCGGTCAGCTCGCGCTGTCGTCGAGGACCGCGCGCAGCGCCTCCGCGAATTCCGCCGGAGCCCCGTGCTGGCCGAACTCGCCGCCCAGGAAGCCGCCGTGGTGGCTCGGGAAGACGGTGAGCGGGGTGCCGACGCCCTCGGCGACGGCGACCGCGGCACGGGCGGCGAAGGTGCCCTCGGACTCCTTGCCGGCCGCGACGACGATCCGCGTCGGCGCGGCGCGGAGGGCGGGGAAGTCGGGGACGTAGGAGGTGCAGCCCCGCATGTTCTGGCCGAGCAGCGGGTCGCCGCGCGTGCCGTCGTCCTCGGACGGCAGGCCGAACGCCGCCGGGGAGGGGGCGGGCTCCTCGGCCCAGTTCGCCGGGAACTCCCCCGTGCGGGCGGTCAGCGCCAGGAACTTGGCCATCGCGGGTCCCCAGCCGTCCCGCAGATAGGTCGCGTGGACGTCGGCGCAGACCTCCAGGGCCGCCTCGCGGTCCGGGACGACCTGGGCGGTCGGGGGCTCGTGCGCGACCAGGGTGTGCACGAGGTCGCCGCGCCGGGCGACCAGCGCGAGGGCGTTGACGGCGCCGCCGCTGCTCGCGAAGACGTCCACGGGTCCTGCGCCGAGCGCCTCGATCAGCCGGGCCAGGTCGTCGGCGTGCTCCTCGGGGAACGTCTCCGTCGCGCCGTCGGTGCGCTCGCTGCGGGACACCCCACGCGGGTCGTACGTGACGACGGTCCGGTCGGCGAAGTGCGAGGCGAGCGTGGTGAAGCCGGTGGCGTCCATCGGGGAGCCGATCAGCAGCAGGGGGCGCTCGCCGGTCCCGGTGCCGGGGCGCACGTCGTAGCGCAGGGTGGCGCCGGCGGTGTCCAGGACGCGGGTGTCGATCTCGACCATGGTCATCTCCTCGGTGGTGGGCCGTTCGGCCGTTCATGGGGGTGGACCCCCGGCCCCACCGGAACTCATCGGTCGCGCGGGCCCTCCGCCGACTCTTCCTGCCCCGCGTCGCAGTCGTGCTCCGCCGCGTTCACCACGACCCGGTCCAACAGGCCGCGCAGCAGTACCTGTTCGGCTTCGGTGAGGTCGCCGAAGAGTTCGCGCTCGGCGAGCTGAGCACCCTCTCGGCCTGACGAGACGAATCGTCTTGCGGAGGGGGCGCGCCTGGAGTACCGTCGAAGAAGCGAGACGAGACGTACCGTCTCAGTATCGCGGCCTCGTCGTCGACGAACAGGAGTCACCCTTTGTTCCGTGCCCAACTCACCGATGTCACCAAGCGCTACGACGACCGGTACGTCCGGCACCGCACCGTGCTCGACCGGGTCTCCCTCTCCGTGCGGGCCGGGGAGCGCCTCGGGGTCGTCGGCGACAACGGCTCCGGGAAGTCCACCCTCCTCCGGCTGCTCGCCGGCATCGAGGCCCCCGACAACGGCACCGTGACCGTCGACGCCCCCGGCGGGCTCGGACACCTCGCCCAGACCCTGGACCTCGCCCCGGACGCGACCGTCGGCGACGCCGTCGACCACGCCCTCGCGGACGTAAGGGAGCTGGAGCGGGCGATCCGGGCGGCCGAGGCCGCCCTCGCCGTGACCGGTGACCTCACCGGGTACGCGGAGCTGCTCGCCGCGTACGAGGCCAGAGGCGGCGCCGGGGCCGACCGGCGGGTCGAGACCACCCTGCGGCGGCTCGGCGAACCCGGCCCGCTCGACCGCGCCCGGCCGCTCGGCACCCTCTCCGGAGGGCAGCGGTCCCGGCTCGCACTCGCCGCCGTCCTCGCGGCCGAGCCCGAACTGCTGCTGCTCGACGAGCCGACCAACGACCTCGACGACGAGGCCGTGGCCTGGCTGGAGGAGCGGCTGCGCGCCCACCGGGGCACGGTCGTCGCCGTCTCCCACGACCGGGTCTTCCTCGACCGGGTCACCACCGCCGTCCTGGAGGTCGACGAGGACCGTCACACCGTCCGCCGCTACGGCGACGGCTACGCCGGTTACCTCGCCGGACGCGCCGCCGAACGGGCCCGCAGACAGCGGGAGCACGAGGAGTGGAAGGAGGAGCTCGCCCGGTACCGGGCACTCGCCGACACCCACATCGACCGCTTCTCGGCCATCCCGCGCAAGGCCCCTGCCGCGTTCAGCGGGGCGGGCGCCTTCCGGGCCCGGTCACGGGCGCACGGCGCGATGAGCCGCATCCGGGCGGCCCGCGAGCGGCTCGCCCGGCTGACCGCCCGCCCGGTACCGGCGCCCCCGCAGCCGCTCCGGTTCCACGCGGAACTCAGCGGTGAGGGCGCGCCCGTCGACCTCGCCGGCCTCCGGGTCGACGGCCGGCTCCGGCTCGACGCGCTGCACCTCGACGCGGGCGAGCGACTCCTGGTCACCGGGCCGAACGGCGCCGGCAAGAGCACCCTCCTGAAGGTGCTCGCGGGCGAACTCGCCCCGGACACGGGCACGGTGGACGTCCCGGCCCGCGTGGGGATGCTCCGCCAGGAGACGGCCCCGCCCACCGACCCCCGTACGGTGGGCGAAACCTTCGGAGCGGACCGCACGGACGAACTCCTCGCCCTCGGCCTCTTCACCGCCGGGGACCTGGCGACCCCGGTCCGGTACCTGTCGACAGGACAGCGCCGGAAACTGGAACTGGCACGCCTCGTCACCGAACCGGCCGATCTCCTCCTCCTCGACGAGCCGACCAACCACCTGGCCCCGGCGCTCGTGGAGGAGATCGAGGCCGCGCTCGCGCACTACCCGGGCACACTGGTCGTGGTCACCCACGACCGCCGCCTCAGAAAGGGCTTCCGGGGCCGCCGCCTGGAACTGGCACCGGCCCCCGCCCTGGTGAAGTCCGTGAGGATCTAGTCCTCGTCGGAGCCGTCCGTGGAGGCTTCGAGGTCTCCCTCGGTGTCCAGGAAGACCTGTCGCAGCGCGGCCAGCGTCTCCGGGTCCGGCTTCTCCCACATGCCGCGCGACTCGGCTTCGAGGAGCCGTTCCGCGATGCCGTGCAGGGCCCAGGGGTTGGCCTCCTTCAGGAAGGCCTGGTTCTCCGCGTCCAGGACGTACTCCTGGGTGAGCTTGTCGTACATCCAGTCGGCGACGACACCCGTCGTGGCGTCGTACCCGAAGAGGTAGTCGACGGTCGCCGCCAGCTCGAACGCGCCCTTGTAGCCGTGGCGGCGCATCGCCTCGATCCAGCGCGGGTTGACCACCCGTGCGCGGAAGACCCGGGAGGTCTCCTCGACGAGCGTCCGGGTGCGGACCGTCTCCGGGCGGGTCGAGTCGCCGATGTACGCCTCGGGGGCCGTGCCCTTGAGCGCGCGGACGGTCGCCACCATGCCGCCGTGGTACTGGAAGTAGTCGTCGGAGTCGGCGATGTCGTGCTCGCGGGTGTCGGTGTTCTTCGCCGCCACCGCGATCCGCTTGTACGCCGTCTCCATCTCGGCCCGCGCCGGACGGCCTTCGAGCCCGCGCCCGTACGCGTACCCGCCCCACACCGTGTACACCTCGGCGAGGTCGGCGTCCGTGCGCCAGTCCCGCGAGTCGATCAGCTGGAGGATGCCCGCGCCGTACGTGCCCGGCCGGGAGCCGAAGATGCGGGTCGTGGCGCGCCGCTCGTCACCGTGCTCGGCGAGGTCGGCCTGTGCGTGCGCCCGGACGTAGTTGTCCTCCGCGGACTCGTCCGCGAGGCCGGCGACGAGCCGTACGGCGTCGTCGAGGAGCCCGATGACGTGCGGGAACGCGTCCCGGAAGAAGCCCGAGATGCGCAGGGTGACGTCGACGCGCGGACGGCCGAGTTCGGCGAGCGGGATCGGCTCCAGGCCGTTCACCCGGCGCGAGGCCTCGTCCCACAGCGGCCGGACGCCGAGCAGGGCGAGCGCCTCGGCGACGTCGTCACCGGCGGTGCGCATCGCGCTCGTCCCCCACAGGGAGAGGCCCACGGAGGTCGGCCACTCGCCGTTGTCGGTGCGGTACCGCTCCAGGAGCGAGTCGGCGAGCGCCTGTCCGGTCTCCCAGGCGAGCCGGGACGGCACGGCCTTCGGGTCGACGGAGTAGAAGTTCCGGCCGGTTGGCAGGACGTTGACCAGGCCGCGGAGCGGGGAGCCGGACGGGCCGGCCGGGACGAAGCCGCCGTTCAGGGCGTGCACGGCGTGGCCGAGCTCGTCGGTGGTGGCGGCCAGACGCGGGACGACCTGCTCGCAGGCGAAGCGCAGGACGGCGTGGACGTCGGGGCCGTACGCGGCGGCGACCGTCGCGACGGCGGCCACGGACCAGTCCGCCGCCTCCATCGCCTCGACCAGCTCGCGGGCCTTCGCCTCCGCCTCGTCGGCGGTGGTGCGGGTGGCGGCCGACTCGTCGAGGCCGAGGGCCTCGCGCAGCCCGGGCAGCGCCTGCGTGCCGCCCCAGATCTGCCGGGCGCGCAGGATGGACAGGACCAGGTTGACCCGGGCCTCGCCCTGCGGGGCGCCGCCGAGGACGTGCAGTCCGTCGCGGATCTGGGCGTCCTTGACCTCGCACAGCCAGCCGTCGACGTGCAGCAGGAAGTCGTCGAAGCCGTCGTCCTCCGGGCGCTCCTCGAGGCCCAGGTCGTGGTCGAGCTTGGCGGCCTGGATCAGCGTCCAGATCTGGGCGCGGATCGCGGGCAGCTTCGCCGGGTCCATGGCGGAGATCTGCGCGTACTCGTCGAGGAGCTGCTCCAGGCGGGCGATGTCGCCGTAGGAGTCGGCGCGGGCCATCGGCGGCACCAGGTGGTCGACGAGCGTGGCGTGCACGCGCCGCTTGGCCTGGGTGCCTTCGCCGGGGTCGTTGACGAGGAAGGGGTAGATCAGCGGGATGTCGCCGAGGGCCGCGTCGGGGCCGCAGGCGGCGGACAGGCCGGCGTTCTTGCCGGGCAGCCACTCCAGGTTGCCGTGCTTGCCGAGGTGCACCATCGCGTCGGCGCCGAAGCCGCCGTCCTCGGCGCGGGCGGCGATCCAGCGGTAGGCGGCCAGGTAGTGGTGGGACGGCGGGAGATCGGGGTCGTGGTAGATCGCGATCGGGTTCTCGCCGAAGCCGCGCGGCGGCTGGATGAGGATCAGCAGGTTCCCGCGGCGCAGGGCCGCGAGGACGATGTCCCCTTCGGGGTTGCGCGACCGGTCGAGGAACATCTCGCCGGGCGCCGGACCCCAGTGCTCCTCGACGTGGGTCCGCAGCTCCTCGGGGAGCGTCGCGTACCAGCGCTTGTAGTCGGCGGCCGGGATGCGGACCGGGTTCTTGGCGAGCTGCTCCTCGGTCAGCCAGTCCTGGTCGTGGCCGCCGGCCTCGATCAGGGCGTAGATCAGCTCGTCGCCGTCGCCGGAGACGAGGCCGGGGAGGTCCTCGGCCGGGCCGAAGTCGTACCCCTCGGCGATCAGCCGGCGCAGCAGCGAGACGGCGGAGGCGGGGGTGTCGAGGCCGACGGCGTTGCCGATGCGGGAGTGCTTCGTCGGGTACGCGGAGAGGACGAGCGCCAGCTTCTTCTCGGCGTTCGGGATGTGCCGGAGCCGGGCGTGCCGGACGGCGATCCCGGCGACGCGGGCCGCGCGCTCGGCGTCGGCGACGTACGCGGGCAGGCCGTCCTCGTCGATCTCCTTGAAGGAGAACGGCACGGTGATCAGCCGCCCGTCGAACTCCGGCACGGCGACCTGGCTGGCGGCGTCCAGCGGGGAGAGGCCCTCGTCGTTCTCCTCCCAGGCGGCGCGCGAGCCGGTGAGGCAGAGCGCCTGCAGGATCGGCACGTCGAGCGCGGCGAGCGCGCCCGCGTCCCAGGCCTCCTCGTCCCCGCCGGCCTGCGCCTCGGCGGGCTTGGTGCCGCCCGCGGCGAGGACGGTGGTGACGATCGCGTCGGCGGTGCGGAGCCGGTCGAGCAGCTCCGGCTCGGGGGCCCGCAGCGACGCCACGTACAGCGGGAGGGCCTGGGCGCCCTGGTCCTCGATCGCCTCGCACAGCGCGTCGACGAAGCCGGTGTTCCCGCTCATGTGGTGGGCGCGGTAGTAGAGCACGGCGACGGTCGGGCCGGTCGTCGTGCGGGCCGCGCGCTCCAGGGGGCCCCAGGTGGGGGCGGCCGCCGGGGCCTCGAAGCCGTGACCGGTGAGCAGGACGGTGTCGGAGAGGAAGCGGGCCAGCTGCTCCAGGTTCCCGGGGCCGCCGTGCGCGAGGTAGGCGTGCGCCTCGGTCGCGACGCCGACGGGGACGGTGGACGCCTCCATCAGCTGGGCGTCGGGGGCCTGTTCGCCGCTGAGGACCACCACCGGCTTCCCGGCGGCGCGGACCGCGTCGAGGCCGTCCTCCCAGGACCGGAGTCCACCGAGGAGCCGTACGACGACGAGCTCGGCGTCGGCGAGGAGGCCGGTGAGGTCGGCCAGGGGGAGGCGGGCGGGGTTCGCGAAGCGGTACTCCACCGGGCCGCCGGCCGCGCGGGCGCTGAGCAGGTCGGTGTCGGAGTGCGACAGCAGCAGAAGCATGGCGAGCGCAGGCCTTCCTCGGGGTTGTCCGCGCCCCGGGTGGTCGTATGGACGGCGGGAGTTCCTGACTCACCGGACCGGGATCATGCGGACATGAAGCCGGGCCGGCTCACAGTGGCGGGACCGCGCCGGAATCTCACCGGGCTTCCTCCCCGGGGTCCTGGGACCCCATGCCGTCTGCATAGTAGATCGTGCGGCCGACGGCCCGGGGCGGACGGCCGAGTCGGCCGGATCACACCCGGTGGCCGCCCGGTGGCCCGTCGGTATGCTCGCCGCCATGCCGCCCACCCCGACCCCGACGCCCGACCCGGGCGAACCTCGCATACGGGACCGTGGCGACGCGTGCCCGGGGGCGCTGCGCCTGCACTCCGCCGACGACGGCCGCCTCGCCCGACTCCGCCTGCCCGCAGGCCGCTTGACGGCGCGTCAGGTAGAGGTTCTGGCGGTCGCGGCGGAGACCCTGGGCGACGGGCGGATCAGCATCACCTCGCGTGGCAACGCGGAGCTGCGCGGGCTCGCCGACGACTGCGGGGCACGGCTCGCGGAGCTGCTCGCCGGAGCGGGCCTGCTGCCCTCCCCCACGCATGAACGGGTCCGCAACATCGTGGCCTCCCCGGCCGCCGGTCTCGACGGACTCGGCGCCGCCGACGTGCAGTTGTGGGCCCGCGAACTGGACGCCCTGCTGTGCGCCACGCCCTGGGCGGCGGCGCTTTCCGGCCGTTTCCTCTTCGTCCTCGACGACGGCCGCGGGGACGTGGCCGGGCTCGGCGGCGATGTGACCTTGGTCGCAGTGCGGGGCGGGGCGGCGCTCCTGTACGTCGGCGGGCGGGCCCTCCGCGTCGCGGCGGCCGACGCGGCCCGCGCGGCGCTGGCGGCGGCGGGCGCGTTCCTGACCGCGGCGCGGGAGGCCGGCACCGGCGCCTGGCGGGTCCGGGAACTCCCGGAGGACCACGAACCGGACGTACCGACCGCGCTCACGGAAGCGTGCGTGCCCGCGGAGCCCGCGGACCCCACGGAGCCCGCAGAGCCCACGGACCCTGCGGAGCCCGCCGAGCCCGCGGAGCCCGCGGACCCCGCGGACCCCGCGACGGTGCGATCCCACGCCCGCACCCTGGACCCCACCCCCGCCCGGAAGCCGGAACCCCCGCAAGCGCCCGTACCCCCGCTTCCCCAAGGGTCGCCCCCTCCCCCCGGCCCCCTCGGTTCCGCCGCGGTCTGTCTGCTCGCCCCGCTCGGCCGGCTCACCGCCGCGCAGCTGCGGGCGCTGCTGCCCGCCGACGAGGTGCGGTTCACGCCCTGGCGCGGTGTCGTCGTGGCCGGCGCCGGGCCCGAGCGGCTGCCCGCGCTCGACGCGGCCGGGCTCGTCACCCGCCCCGACTCCCCGTGGGTGGGCATCAGCGCCTGCACCGGACGGCCCGGCTGCGCCAAGGCCCTCGCCGACGTCCGCGCCGACGCCGCCCCCGGACCGGTCGGGGCCGCCCACGGCCTCCCCGTGCACTTCTCCGGCTGTGAGCGCCGCTGCGGCCATCCGCACGGCCGGTGGACCGACGTCCTCGCCACCCCCGGCGGCGACTACCTCGTGGACGGCGTCCCCGCCCCCCGTACCGCCCTGCCCGAAGCCGTGACCACGGCCCGCACGACGACGAGATGAGCGAGAGCAACAGGATGTTCGACTACGAGAAGGACGGGGCGGAGATCTACCGCCGGTCCTTTGCCACGATCCGCGCCGAGGCGGATCTGGCGGGGCTGCCCGCCGACGTCGCCACCGTCGCGGTGCGGATGATCCACGCCTGCGGCATGACCGACCTCGTCCAGGACATCGCGTACTCCCCCGGGGTCGTCGCGAACGCGCGGGCCGCGCTCCGCGCCGGCGCCCCGATCCTCTGCGACGCGCAGATGGTCGCGAGCGGGGTCACGCGCAAGCGGCTGCCCGCCGCCAACGAGGTGCTGTGCATGCTCTCGGACCCGGCCGTGCCCGCCCTCGCCGCCGACCTGGGCACCACCCGCTCCGCCGCCGCCCTCGAACTGTGGCGGGACCGCCTCGAAGGCTCCGTCGTCGCCATCGGCAACGCCCCCACCGCCCTCTTCCACCTCCTGGAGATGGTCGCGAAGGGCGCAGGGAAGCCGGCCGCCGTCCTCGGCATACCCGTCGGGTTCATCGGCGCCGCCGAGTCCAAGGACGCCCTGGCCGCGAACACCCTGGGCCTCGACCACCTGGTCGTACGGGGCAGGCGCGGCGGCAGCGCGATGACGGCCGCCGCGATCAACGCCATCGCCCACGAGGCGGAGATTCAGGAGATCCAGAAGTGACCGGCAAGCTGTACGGGGTGGGGCTCGGCCCCGGCGACCCGAACCTGATGACGGTGGCCGCCGTGAAGGCCATCGCCGCCGCCGACGTGATCGCCTACCACTCGGCCCGGCACGGCCGGTCCATCGCCCGCTCGATCGCCGCCGAGCACCTGCGCGAGGACCACATCGAGGAGCGGCTGATGTACCCGCTCACGGTGGAGACCACCGACCATCCGGGCGGCTACCGGGGCGCCCTCAACGACTTCTACGAGGAGGCCGCGGCCCGCCTCGCCGCGCACCTCGACGCGGGCCGCACGGTCGCCGTCCTCGCCGAGGGCGACCCGCTGTTCTACGGCTCGTACCAGCACATGCACAAGCGGCTCGCGGACCGCTACGACACGACCGTCATCCCCGGCGTCACCTCGGTGTCCGCCGCCGCCGCCCGGCTCGGCGAGCCGCTGTGCGAGGCGGAGGAGGTCCTCACGATCATCCCCGGCACCCTGCCGGAGGACGAGCTGACGGCCCGTCTCGCGGGCACCGACTCGGCGGTCGTGATGAAGCTCGGCCGCACCTTCCCCACCGTGAAGCGGGCCCTGGAGCGGGCCGGACGGCTCGACGACGCCCGGTACGTGGAGCGGGCGTTCATGGCGGGCGAGCGGACCGGCGACCTCGCGGACGTCGACCCCGAGTCCGTCCCCTACTTCTCGGTCGCCGTCCTGCCCTCCCGCATCGACGCGGAACCTCCCGTACGGGAGCGGGGCGAGGTCGTCGTCGTCGGCACCGGCCCGGCCGGCGCACCCTGGCTCACCCCCGAGTCGCGCGGCGCGCTCGTCAACGCCGACGTCCTCGTCGGCTACACCACCTACCTGGACCGGGTGCCGGTGCTGCGCCCCGGGCAGATCCGGCACGGCTCGGACAACAAGGTGGAGTCCGAGCGCGCCGAGTTCGCCCTCGACCTGGCCCGCCGCGGCCACAAGGTCGCGGTCGTCTCCGGCGGCGACCCGGGCGTCTTCGCGATGGCCACGGCCGTCCTGGAGGTCGCCTGCGAACCGGAGTACACCGACGTGCCCGTACGGGTCCTCCCCGGGGTGACCGCCGCCAACGCGGCCGCCGCCGCCGCGGGCGCCCCCCTCGGCCACGACTACGCGACCGTCTCGCTCTCCGACCGGCTCAAGCCCTGGGACGTCATCGAGGCCCGGCTGCGCGCCGCGGCCACCGCCGACCTCGTCCTCGCCCTCTACAACCCCGGATCCAGGTCCCGTACGCACCAGGTGGCCGCCGCCCGCGACCTCCTGCTTGAACTGCGCTCCCCCGAGACCCCGGTGGTCGTCGCCCGTGACGTGGGCGGGCCCGAGCAGTCCGTACGGGTCGTCACCCTGAAGACCCTGGAGCCCTCCGAGGTCGACATGCGGACCCTGCTCCTCGTCGGCTCCTCGCAGACGCGGGCGGTCGAGCGGGGCGACGGCCGGACGATCGCGTGGACACCGCGCCGCTACGGGTGAGCCGGATCACGACCGGGTGAAGGTACCGAGGCCTTCCTGGTCCAGGTACTCGACGCGCAGGGACGTGCCGTCCGGGGAGAACGTGACGCCGGTGAGACCGACGGCGTTCTCCCCGCGGGTCGGGAAGCTGAACGTGTCGCCGTCGTAGTGCGTGAGCTTGTACGTCTGGGGCTTCGGCCCAAGCCGCAGGACCAGGCCGCCGTTCTCCTCGACCACCTGCGCCCGGCCGTAGTAGTCGCTGGTGAACGTGCCCGTGTAGGCGTCGGAGGCCTTCGCCGGCTCGGCGTCCGCCGGGGGCTTCGCGTAGTCCGTGGGGGACAGGTCGGCGTCCGCCTCCTGCTCGTACAGGGCGTCGACGATCGGCAGCCAGTCCCGGCTCGGCTTCCCGTCCTGCGCGGTGTCGAAGAAGTCCAGGGCCACGGTGTCGGCGACGCCGACCGGCGCGCCGTTGGTGAGGACGACGATGCCGAGCTGCTCGCCCGGCAGCATCGTGACGTTGGTGTGCGCCCCTTCGGCGAACGCGCCGGTGTGCGAGAGCCGCAGCCGGCCCTCGTCGTCGTACGACACGTTCCAGCCGAGCCCGTAGAAGCCGGTCCGGGCGGCCGGCGCCTGCGCCGGGCCGGACACGGACTCGGGGTGGTGGGTGAGGACGAGGGCGTCCTCGGCGACGATCCGCTTCCCGTCCAGCTCACCGCCCGCGAGCTGGAGCCGCAGCCAGCGCGCCATGTCACGGGCCGAGGAACTCACCCCGCCCGCCGGGGACTGGGCGTCCGGGTCGCGCACGAACTGCGCCTTCCACGTGCCGTCGGGCTGCTTGACGTGGCCGTGGGCGCGGTCCGGGTTCGAGACGAAGTCCTCGAAGCGGGAACTGGTGTCGTTCATCCCCGCGGGCTTGTAGAGGGTGTCCTCGGCGAGCTTCTCCCAGGGCACGCCCTTCTCGGCGGCGACGGCCTCGGCGGCTCCCGTCAGACCGAAGTTGGTGTACGCGTAGCTCACGCGGAACGGCGCCAGGGGCTCGTACCGCAGGTGGGACAGGATGTAGTCCTGGTCGTAGCCCAGGTCCTCCAGGAGGTCGCCCGCGTGATCGGGCAGCCCGCTGCGGTGCGAGAACAGGTCGGCGGCCGTCATGTGCGAGGTCACCCACGGGTCCTTCAGCCGGAAGTCGGGCAGTTCGGGATTGACCGGCTTCTGCCAGCCCTCCACACCCACCGCGCCGGACACGATCGTGGAGGCGATCGGCTTCGACACCGAGGCCAACTGGAAGACGGTGTCGGCGTCGACGCGGGCACTCTTGCCGACCTCCCGCACGCCGTAGCCCTGGATGTGGAGCACCTTGCCCTTGTACACGACGGCGACGGACACCCCGGGGACCCCGGTCTTCCGCATCAACTCCGCGACGCTTCCGTCGAGTCGGTCGACGGCCCGGTCCACGTCCGCCTGGTCGAGCAGCGGTGGCGGCTCCGCCGGAGGCGGCTCGGGGGTGGGCGAGGGGGCGCCGAAGCCGGGGGCGAACCCCAGCACGGACGCGAGCCCCGCTGTGACCAGCCATCGGACGGTACTCACCCCTCCATTGAACGCCCGCCGCAACCGGCTGTCGCGCGGGGCGGAAACCAGGAGTTCACAGCGTGCGGGCCCACTCGGCGGCCGCCTCCGCGGTCGCCGCCACCGGGACGCCCTCCGGGACCGGAGGACGGCGCACCACCACCACCGGAAGCCCCGCCTCACGGGCCGCCGTCAGCTTCGGGGCGGTCGCCGCACCGCCGCTGTCCTTCGTCACCACGACGTCGATCCGGTGCCGGGCCAGCACCTCCCGCTCACCGGCCAGGCCGAACGGGCCCCGGTCGAGGAGGAGCTCGGTCCGGGCCGGCATCGGGCCGGCCGGGGCGTCCACCGAGCGGACCAGGAACCACTCCGGGCGGTCCGCGAAGGCCGCGAGGCCCATCCGGCCGGTGGTCAGGAACACCCGGTCGCCGAGGCCGTCGAGGGCGCGGGCCGCCGCATCGAGGGACGCCACCGGACGCCAGTCGTCGCCCTCCGCCGGGACCCAGCCGGGACGGCGCAGCGCCAGCAGGGGAACATGGGCGGTGGCGGCCGCCCGGGCCGCGTTGAAGCTGATCCGCCCGGCGAAGGGATGCGTGGCGTCGATGACCGCGTCCACCGCGTGCGCGCCGATCCACTCCACCAGCCCGTCGACGCCGCCGAACCCGCCGATCCGCACCTCGCCCTCGGGCAGCCGGGGGCTCGCCACCCGCCCCGCGAGGGAGCTGGTGACCCGGAGCCGGCCGTGCAGCAGGCCCGCGAGGGCGCGGGCCTCGGTGGTCCCCCCGAGAATGAGTATGTGCACAGGAGCCTCTTCGTGACTTCAGGCGGCGGGCGTGAGGCCCAACTCAAGCACACCGGCCTCCGCCCGGGCTGGACGACGGGTGCCTGTGCGACGGCGGCGACGACCGCCGCGTACACGGCCCTGCTGACCGGCGGTTTCCCTGACCCGGTGGCGATCACGCTGCCGAAGGGCCAGACGCCGTCGTTCGCGCTCACGGCCGAGTCCCTCGACGCCGGCGCCGGTACGGCCATGGCGGCGGTCACGAAGGACGCGGGCGACGACCCGGACGTCACGCACGGGGCGGTGATCCGCGCGACGGTACGGCTCCTGCCGGCGGGCTCGGGCGTCGTCTTCCGGGCCGGCGAGGGCGTCGGCACGGTCACCCTGCCGGGGCTGCCCCTCGACGTCGGCGAACCGGCGATCAACCCTGTGCCGCGGCAGCTGATGCGGGAGCACGTGGCGGCGGTCGCGGGGCGGCACGGCGGGAGCGGCGACGTCGAGATCACCGTCTCCGTCGACAACGGCGCCGAGATCGCCCGCTCCACCTGGAACCCCCGCATCGGCATCCTCGGCGGCCTGTCGATCCTCGGCACGACCGGGGTCGTGGTGCCGTACTCCTGCTCGGCGTGGATCGACTCGATCCGGCGCGGGGTGGACGTGGCGCGGGCGGGCGGTCTGACGCATGTGGCGGGCTGCACGGGCTCGACGTCGGAGCGGACGGTGGCGGGCCTGTACGACCTGCCGGAGATCGCGCTGCTCGACATGGGCGACTTCGCGGGCGCGGTCCTCAAGTACGTCCGCCGCCACCCGGTCGACCGGCTCACGATCTGCGGCGGCTTCGCGAAGCTCTCCAAGCTGGCCGCCGGGCATCTGGACCTCCACTCGGCCCGCTCGCAGGTCGACAAGGCGTTCCTGGCGGAGCTGGCGCGCACGGGCGGCGCGTCACCGGCCCTCGCGGCGGAGATCGCCGCCGCGAACACGGGCCTGGCGGCCCTCCGCCTCTGCGAGGCGGCCGGCGTCCCGCTGGGCGACCTGGTGGCCGCCCGCGCCCGCGACGAGGCCCTGACGGTCCTCCGGGGCGCCCCGGTGGCGGTGGACGTGATCTGCATCGACCGCGCGGGCACGGTGGTGGGCCGGTCGGAGGTGGCGGGCCCGGCGGGCGGGTAGCGGCGGGCGGGTAGCGGCGGGGCGGCCGGGTGTCAGGCCGTCGGGTACCCGATCTCCCGTACGTCCTCGGCGAGGTCCGCGAGCGTGACGTCCGGGTTGAGGGCGGCGACGGTCTCCGCCGTCAGCGGGCGCAGGGCGAGGACGTGCCGGACCGCCTCGATGTCGACGGGCCGCTCGTAGTAGTCCGACGCCCATTCCGCGTACGCCTGTGCCGAGCGGTGCGTGAGGTGGTGGAAGAGGCCGCCGGACCCGTCCGGGTCCTCGTGGTCCTCCAGGCCCGTGAACTCGACCGGACCCGTGCGCCAGGCCGTGTCGGCGGTCTCGCGCCACAGGCAGGCGGTGGTCACGTGGATGCCGTCCTCGTCCGTGAAGGCGGGCTCCGTCAGGTACTCCCGGAACGCCTCCGGGACCCCGTCGAGCACCCCGGGCCACGTGACCCCGTCCGCGGCCGCCCCGTACGGGCTCATCGGCGACTCGTGGTCGAAGCCGCGCGCGAAGGCTCCGGCGGCGGACAGCACGATCGTGTACTCGCCGCCCTGGCCGTCCTTCATGGACGCCAGCTGCTCGGTCGCCGACCAGTGCGCGTCGAAGGAGTAGTACCGGCTCTCCCACTCCGGGCTGAGCACGGCCTCCACCATCGCGAGCCCCCGGCTGTGGTCGCGCAGTTCCTCGATGCCCGGCAGCGCCCGGGCCACGTCGTAGACAGTCACGTCTCCATGAGACCGCACCCCGCCGACGGCCGACATGCGGCCCCCCTGCCCCGAACCTAGGCTTGCCAGCACACACCCCCCGAGCGAGAGGGAGTCCCATGGCGAAGCGCGGCAACAAGCGGCGGGCCCGCAAGAAGAAGAACGCGAACCACGGCAAGCGCCCCAACGCCTGACCGTCGACGCACCGCACCGGGGCCCCGGGGATCGGACTCCCCCGGGCCCCGAAGCGCGTCCCCCCACGCCGCCCGAAAGCCGCCCCGCCGGGGGCGAGCCCGCCGTCAGACCTTGACGACGACGATCCGGTCGGTCACGAGCTTCTCCAGGTCGTCCACGTCCGGCGTGAACAGCGTGACCTCGCCCGCCTGCTGACGGGCGACGACCGCGAGAACGGCGTCGATGGCGTACTTGTGCCCGTGCAGCCCGGTGGAGGACAGGAGCCGACGGGCCTGACGGGCTTCGTCCTTGCCGATGTCCGCGACGCGCACGCGGGACAGTACCCAGTCCCAGCGCTGCTCCGTCGTCCTGCCGTCGTACGCCTCGACGAGCGTCAGGGGGGACGTCACCACGTCCGCTTCCCCCCGAGCGGCCAGGTCGAGGCGGGCCATCATCGGCCGGTCGCCCCGCACGGCGAGCGAGAGCGCCTCACTGTCCAGGACGAAGACCCGGAGCGGCCGCTCCGCCCGCCTCGTCACGCGGCTTCACCCGCGCGCCCCTCCCGGGCCCGGCGGCGCCGTTCGTGTTCGGCGTCGACTTCGTCCAGCTCGGCGAGGGCGGAGGTCCGCTCGGCGTCCGTGACCGGGCCGTGCTCCTCCTCCAGCCAGTCGACCAGTTCCCGGAGCCGGTCACGGTCGCGCCGCAGCCGCAGCGCCTCCGCGACGTACGCCGACAGACCGTGCTCGGCCGCCTCGGCGCGGACCTCCTCCAGGAGGTCCTCCGGGATCGTCACCGTCACCTTCTTCGTGGCCATACTCACGACCATACTCCCCATACCCGCCGCCGTACGGGGTTCCGGCCGGGCCGCCGTCAGCAGGTGTGGCGGTCCCGTTCCGGGTCGTACAGGTGGCTGTCGCGGAACTGGGAGGCCGCCAGGGTGCGGCCGACCAGGATGACGGCGGTCTTCGTGATGCCGGCCTCCTTCAGTTGGGCCGCGATGTCCTCCAGGGTGCCGCGGAGGACGATCTCGTCGGGGCGGCTGGCCATCGCGACGACCGCCGCCGGGCAGTCCGCGCCGTAGTGGGGGACGAGTTCGTCGACGACGCGGTCCACGTAGCGGGCGGCCAGGTGCAGGACGAGGAGGGCGCCGCTGCGGCCCAGGGTCGCCAGGTCCTCGCCCTCCGGCATCGGCGTGGCCTGCTGGGCGATGCGGGTGAGGATCACCGTCTGGCCGACCGTGGGGACGGTCAGCTCCCGCTTGAGGGCGGCGGCGGCCGCCGCGAAGGCCGGGACGCCGGGGACGACCTCGTAGGGGATGCCGAGCGCGTCGAGCCGTCGCATCTGCTCGGCCATCGCGCTGAACACCGACGGGTCGCCCGAGTGCAGCCGTGCCACGTCCTGCCCCGCCCGGTGCGCCGCCGCGATCTCGGCGACGATCTGGTCCAGGTCCATCCGGGCGGTGTCGACGAGCTTCGCCTCCGGCGGGCACTCGGCGAGCAGTTCGGTGGGGACGAGGGAGCCCGCGTACAGGCAGACCCCGCAGGACGCGAGCGTCCGCGCGCCGCGCACGGTGATCAGGTCGGCCGCGCCGGGGCCCGCGCCGATGAAGTAGACGGTCATGCCTGTTCAGAACCTTTCGTTACGGACCACTGCGTGACCGGCATCGCCTGGCGCCAGCCGGTGAAGCCGCCGACGGGGACGGCGGTGGAGACCGCGAGCCGGATCAGCTCGCCGCCGTGGCGGCGGTGGCCCTCGGCGAGCAGTGCCTCGGATTCGAGCGTGACGGTGTTGGCGACGAGCCGGCCGCCGGCCGGCAGCGCGTCCCAGCAGGCCTGGAGCAGGCCGGGGGCGGTGAGGCCGCCGCCGACGAAGACCGCGTCGGGGGTGGGCAGCCCGGCGAGGCCGTCCGGCGCCGACGCGGTGACCACGCGCAGTCCCGGTACGCCGAGGGCGTCGGCGTTCCGGGCGATCCGCGCCGCCCGCTCCGCGGACTTCTCGACCGCGATCGCCCGGCAGGAGCGGTGGGCCCGCATCCATTCGACGCCGATGGAGCCGGAGCCGCCGCCGATGTCCCAGAGGAGTTCGCCGGGCGCGGGGGCGAGGGCGGCGAGGGTCGCGGCGCGCACGTACCGCTTGGTGAGCTGTCCGTCGTGCTCGTACGCCTCGTCGGGCAGCCCGGGGACGGTGCCGAGCCGGAGCGCGTCCGGGTCGCGTACGCAGTCGAGGGCGAGGACGTGGAGGGCGTCGGTCCGCTCGTGCGGCCAGTCGGCGGCGGTCGCGTCGAGGAGCCGCTCGGCCGGGCCGCCGAGTTGTTCCAGGACCCGGATCCGGGTGCCGCCCCAGCCGGTCTCCCGGAGCAGGGCGGCGACCCGCGCGGGGGTTTCCGGGCCTTCGCCGAGGACGAGGAGCCGGCGCCCGGGGTGGAGGGCGGCGGCGAGCGCGGCGAGGGGGCGGGCGACGAGGGAGACGGTCTCGGTGTCCTCCAGCGGCCAGCCGAGCCGGGCGCAGGCGTAGGAGACGGAGGAGGGGTGCGGGTGGATGCGGAGGCGGTCGGCGCCGACGGTCTCGGCGAGGGTGCGACCGATGCCGTAGAAGGAGGGGTCGCCGCTGGCGAGGACCGCGATCGCCCGGCCCTGGTGGGCGGCGAGGAGTCCGGGGACGGCGGGGCGGAGCGGGGAGGGCCAGGTGATCCGTTCGCCGGGGCAGTCGCCGCCGGGGAGCAGGGCGAGCTGGCGGGGGGCGCCGATGAGGACCTCGGCGGTGCGCAGGGCGCGGCGGGAGTTCTCGGGGAGTCCGTCCCAGCCGTCCGCGCCGATTCCGACGACCGCTATCGCACCGTTCACGTCGGGGACTCTACGTGAGGGCCGTTTTCCGTCGGTACGTGGCGGGGCCCACTGGGCGCGCGGGACGGGGGCGGCCGGGCGGGCCGTCCGCCGGGCCTCGCGGGCGGGAATAGCGGGTGGGGGTGCGCCGTTGGAGCGGATAGTTTACGATTCAACCAACAGGGCCTCCGGCCCCCAGGCGAGAGGTGAGCACGATGCAGTTCGGGATCTTCACCGTCGGCGACGTGACGGCCGACCCCACCACCGGCCGCACCCCGACCGAGCACGAGCGGATCAAGAACACCGTCGCCATCGCGCTCAAGGCCGAGGAGGTCGGGCTCGACGTCTTCGCGACCGGAGAGCACCACAACCCCCCGTTCGTGCCGTCCTCCCCCACCACCCTCCTCGGTCACATCGCCGCCCGCACCGAGAACCTGATCCTCTCCACCTCCACCACGCTGATCACCACCAACGACCCGGTGAAGATCGCCGAGGACTACGCGACCCTCCAGCACCTCGCCGACGGCCGCGTGGACCTGATGATGGGCCGCGGCAACACCGGCCCGGTCTACCCCTGGTTCGGTCAGGACATCCGGCAGGGCATCCCGCTCGCCATCGAGCACTACGCGCTCCTCCACAAGCTGTGGAGGGAGGACGTCGTCGACTGGGAGGGCACGTTCCGCACCGCCCTCCAGGGCTTCACCTCCACCCCCCGCCCGCTCGACGACGTCCCGCCCTTCGTCTGGCACGGCTCCATCCGCTCCCCCGAGATCGCCGAGCAGGCCGCCTACTACGGCGACGGGTTCTTCGCGAACCACATCTTCTGGCCCAAGCAGCACACCGAGAAGATGGTCCGGCTCTACCGCCAGCGGTACGCCCACTACGGCCACGGCACCCCCGAGCAGGCGATCGTCGGCCTCGGCGGCCAGGTGTTCATGCGGAAGAACTCCCAGGACGCGGTACGGGAGTTCCGCCCGTACTTCGACAACGCGCCGGTCTACGGCCACGGCCCGTCCCTGGAGGAGTTCGCCCGCGAGACCCCGCTGACCGTCGGCTCGCCGCAGGAGGTCATCGAGCGCACCCTGTCCTTCCGCGACTACGTGGGCGACTACCAGCGCCAGCTCTTCCTCGTCGACCACGCGGGACTGCCCCTCAAGACCGTCCTGGAGCAGCTCGACATCCTCGGTGAGGAGGTCGTGCCGGTGCTGCGCAAGGAGTTCGCCGCCCTGCGCCCGGCCGGCGTCCCCGAGACCGCGCCGCTCCACCCCGCCGTGATCAACTCCCGTACACAGAAGGAGTCGTAAGCCATGCAGACCCTGAAGCTGGTCGCCGTCTCCGCCGGCCTCAGCTCCCCCTCCTCCACGCGGCTGCTCACCGACCGGCTCCTCCAGGCCGCCCGGTACCGGCTGGCCGAGCAGGAGTACGCCGTCGACGTCCAGGTCGTCGAACTCCGTGACCTGGCCGTCGACATCGCCAACAACTTCGTGACCGGCTTCCCCTCCGGGCGGCTCCAGGACGCGATCGACGCGGTGACGGACGCCGACGGGGTCATCGCCGTGACACCGGTCTTCACCGCCTCGTACAGCGGCCTGTTCAAGTCCTTCTTCGACCTGATCGACCCGGCCGCGCTGACCGGCACCCCGGTCCTCATCGGGGCCACCGGCGGCACCGCCCGGCACTCGCTCGTCCTCGACCACGCCCTGCGGCCGCTCTTCGCCTATCTGCGGGCCCTCGTCGTCCCGACCGCCGTCTACGCGGCCTCGGAGGACTGGGGCACCGGCGGCGACGAGTACACGGAGGGACTGCCCACCCGGATCACCCGAGCGGGCAACGAGTTCGCCGACACGGTCGCGGCCCGGCCGGCCCGGCGGGCGGAGGACGACGAGGTCGTCCCGTTCGAGAAGCAGTTGGCCGATCTGCGCCTTGATTGATCGGTTTGTTACGTTGTGGGGAGAGTTCCCGACGACGTAACGGAGGTCGGCGATGGCCGGCAGGATCGTGGTGGGCGTGGACGGATCGGAGCCTTCCCTGAAGGCACTGACGTGGGCGGCCGGGCAGGCCGCCCTGACCGGGGACTCCCTCCGTGCGGTCATCGCATGGGAGTACCCCGCGTCCTGGACGACGGCCCCCGGGGTACCGCCCGACTTCAACCCCGAACTGCTCGCCGAGCAGATCCTGGACGAGTCCCTCGCCAAGGCGCTCGACCCGGCCGTCGCCGCCGGCGTGACCCGGACGGTCGTCAGCGGCAACCCCGCCCAGGCCCTGATCGACCAGGCCGAGGGCGCATCCCTGCTGGTCGTCGGCGACCGCGGCCACAGCGGCTTCAAGGCCGCCGTCCTGGGCTCGGTCTCCACCAGGGTCGCCCAGCACGCCCCCTGCCCCGTGGTGGTCGTCCGGGGCGCGTAGCCCGGGGAGCGCGGGACGCCGGAGGGGCGCATGATGCCCCCATGGACATCAAGCTGGAACTGGTCGCCGTGCCCGTCACCGATGTCGACCGTGCCAAGGCCTTCTACGAGCGGGTCGGCTTCCACGCCGACCACGACGTGCCCGTGAACGACGACATCCGGTTCGTCCAGATGACCCCGCCGGGCTCGGCCTGCTCGATCGCCTTCGGCAAGGGGCTCACCGAGATGGCCCCGGGCTCCCTCGACAACATGCAGGTGGTCGTCACCGACATCGAGGAGGCCCACCGCGAACTCACCGCGCGCGGGATCGCGGTGAGCGAGATCGCCGACATGCCGTGGGGTTCGTTCGTCTTCTTCGCCGACCCGGACGGCAACCGCTGGGCGGTCCAGCAGACCACCCCGCGCGGGAAGTGACGACGCGGGAAGCGACCGACGACGCGGGCGGCCGGGACGCGGGACGCGGCTACTTGCGGTTGTAGAGCCGCATGGTGACCGCCCCGAAGACGACCACGAGCAGCGCCGACCAGCCGAGCGACCAGGCGATGTCCGCGGCCGGCCAGTTCCCCGCCATCAGCTCGCGCACCGCCGTCGCCAGATGGGTCACCGGGCTGTTGTTGACGAAGGCCTGCAGCCAGCCCGGCATGGTCTTCGGGTCGACGAAGACGTTCGACAGGAACGTCAGCGGGAAGATCACCATCATCGAGACGCCCATGACGGACTTCTCGCTGCGCAGCAGCAGACCGAACATGGTCCAGATCCACGAGAACGCGAACGAGAACACCAGCAGCAGCGCCACCCCGAGCAGCACGCCCACGACACCGCCGTCCGGCCGGTAGCCGATGATCATGCCGACGGTCAGCATCACGGCCGAGGCGATCAAGTAGCGCACGACGTCGCCGAGGAGATAGCCGACCATCGGCGCCGGACGCCAGATCGGCAGCGTGCGGAAGCGGTCGAAGACGCCCTTCTCGATGTCCGTGTTGACCGAGACCCCCGTGTACATCGTGATCATTACGACGCTCATCACGAGGATGCCCGGCAGCAGGAACTGGATGTACGAGGAGACGGAGCCGGCCAGCGCACCGCCGAAGAGGTACGTGTACATCAGCACCATCATGATCGGGAACGCCGTCACGTCGAACAGCTGCTCCGGCACGTGCTTGATCTTCAGCATGGCCCGCCAGCCGAAGGTCATCGAGGCGGACAGGGCACTGGGGCGCGGCGGCCGGGAGTGGCCCACGAGCAGCGCCGCGAGTTCGTCCGCCTTCGGGGCGACAAAGTCGAGTGCGTCCGCCCCTTCTTTACCGGTGGTGACGGTGGTCATGCCGTCGTTCCTTTCCTGTCCGTCAGCGCCAGGAAGACCTCGTCGAGGCTGGGCTGGCCCAGCGCGAAGTTGTCGACCGTGATCCCGGCCCGCGACAGCTCCGCCAGCGCCCTGGCGGCCTGCTCGGCGGCGCCCAGGTCGGTCCCGTGGCCGTCGACCGTGGCGGTGAGGGCGACCGGGTCCGCGTCCAGCTGGACGGTGGAGTTCAGGGCGCCCCGGATCACCCGCTCGGCCTCCGCCCGCTGCTCCGGGTCCCGGAGCCGTACGTGCACCGAGCCCGAGCCGACGGAGGCCTTCAGCTCCCCCTTCGTGCCCTCCGCGATCACCTTCCCGTGGTCGATGACGGCGATCCGGGAGGCCAGCTGGTCGGCCTCGTCCAGGTACTGGGTGGTCAGCAGGACGGTGGTGCCCTGGGCGACGACCGCGCGGACGATGTCCCAGACCTGGTTGCGGCTGCGCGGGTCGAGGCCGGTGGTCGGCTCGTCGAGGAAGAGCAGGTCGGGGGTGTTGAGGATGGACGCGGCGATGTCGATGCGGCGCCGCATGCCGCCCGAGTAGTTCTTGATCTGCTTGTCGGCGGCGTCCGCGAGGCCGAACGCGGCGAGCAGCTGCGCGGAGCGCTCGCGGGCGGCGGCCCGCGCGTGGCCGAGCAGCCGGCCGAGCAGGACGAGGTTCTCGGTGCCGGTCAGGTCCTCGTCGACCGAGGCGTACTGGCCGGTGAGGCTCACCCGGCCGCGTACGGCGTCGGCGTCCGTGACGACGTCCTTGCCGAAGACCCGGGCGCGGCCGCCGTCGGGCCGCAGCAGGGTCGCGAGCATCTTGACGGCCGTGGTCTTGCCCGCGCCGTTGGGGCCAAGGACTCCGTAGACGATTCCGGCGGGGACGCGGAGGTCGATCCCGTCGACGGCGCGGTTGCTGCCGAAGACCTTGACCAGGCCCTCGGTCTCGATGGCGAGGTCGGTCATACCGTGGTTCCTCCAGCACTCCGGGAAAGAGGGCGCTCCTCCCAGTCTGCGTCGGCCGCTCCCGTACCGCCAGGGCGCCGCGCCGCGGCACCCCGACCGGCGGGGGACGGCGGCTCCCCCGCGCGGCGGAGGCGGACCGGCCCGCGGGCCGACGTGCCGGGGGGCTCCCCGGCGGGAGGCTGCTCCCATGCCGAGAATCAAAGCCCTTCCCGATGTGCCCCGTTGGGCCGTCCTCGCCGCCCACGCCGTTCCGCTCGCGACCCTGCCGTCGGGCCTCTGGCGCCTGGCGCTCGTCGCCGGTCTCCCGGTCACCCAGGACGCCGAACTCGGTGCCATGACGCTGGGGACGTCGGTGTACGTGGTCTCCCTGAGCGTCGTGTCCGAGCTGCTCGCCCTGCTCACCCTGGGTCTTGTGCGTTCCTGGGGCGAGGTGTTCCCGCGGTGGCTGCCGTTCCTCGGCGGGCGCCGGGTGAACGCGGCCGCCGCGACCGGCGCCGCGTTCGCCGGCGTGGCCGGGCTGTGCGCGATCGCCGGCTGGGGCGCGTACGCCTCGTACGCGGGCCTCGGACCCGGCATCCCGGCGAGCCCGGCGCAGGACGCCCTGCTGATCGCCTGCTACGCGCCGCTTGCGGCCTGGCCGGTGCTGCTCGCCGCGGTGGCGGTCGCGTACCACCGGCGCAGGCGCGCGGCAGACGGTGGCCGTCAGTACGGCGCGGGCCGTCCGGCGGCGTCCTCGTGGGTGTAGAAGAGGTAGTAGGCCGCGGCGACGTTGACGCCGGCGAAGGCCAGTCCGAGGCCGCTCGACGACAGGACGCTGGCGCCGGACAGGCTGAACAGGAAGCCGACCGCGATGCCCGTCAGGGAGCCCCAGGCGAGGGCGCGCAGTTCGCGCGGCAGGGCGCGGCCGAAGCGCCGCAGGACGTAGATCCCGCCGGCCAGGACCACGGCCGAGACGAGGCCCAGCCAGAGCTGTCCGAGGGTGGTGGGGCCGCCGTGGCGCGCGACGGTCGCCGCGTAGAGGCCGTACAGCACGCCGATGATGATCGGGGTGGCCAAGCCGTGCGTGCCGAACGGTTTCCGGACGGGTATCGCTGCGTGTGCGGCCATGGCAGGAGCTCCTTCGTCTCTCGCCCCCCTGCTGCTTCCCGCACCCTCCAGGGCACACCCGCGCCCGGCGACCCGCAAGTGGATCAGGCGGGGGCCGGGCGGGCGGCGGCGTCAGCGGGCCGGGCGTACCGCCACGGCGTCGATCTCGAAGAGCATGCCCGGGAGGGCGAGCGCGGCGACACCGCTCAGGGTCTGGGCGGGCAGCCGCTCACCGAAGTGGGCGTGCAGCCCCTTGCCGAGGGCCGCCAGCTTCGTCATGTCGTGGTCGACGACGTACGAGCCGAGCCGGACGACGTTCTCCAGGCCGAGGCCGACGCCTTCGAGGGCGAGCCGCAGGTTGGTGAGCGACAGCTCGACCTGGGCGGCGAAGTCGCCGGGGACCGGCGAGCCGGTGGCGTCGGAGGCGTACTGGCCGCCGATGAAGACGAGTTCACCGGGGGCGGAGACGGCGTGGCTGTAGCCGAAGGGGGTGGGGTCGTGGAGGGTGTCCGGGTTGGTGATGGTCCGCTGGTCGGCGGGGGTGCGGTCGGTGTCCGTCATGACGGGTCGTTCCTTCCGTGGAGTACGGCCACCGGAGCGGCGGCCGGGCTGAGTGCGGGCGCCCGCCGTGCGGACGGTGGCGGGGGGGCGCGACGGGGCCGGGCGCGGTCTCAGAGGTGGGCGAGCCAGTGGCGGAGCCGCTCGGGCGCGTCCGGCGCCTGGAGCTCGGCCCGCGCCCGGACGTCGTCCAGGGTCTGGGCCATGAGCTCCCGCCGCCAGGCCAGTTCGGCCCGGCTCATGGCTCCGGCGATGGCGCACTCGGCGGCGTACGACTCCGGCGCCGCCGCGCCGGGCCCCTGCTGCCGGATCTCGGTGCAGCGGAAGGCCTCGTCGGGGCCTTCGATCGCGGCGACGACATCCATCAGCGTGATCCGGTCCAGGGCGCGCGCCAGCCGGAAGCCGCCCTTGGGTCCGGAGACCGAGGTGACGATCCCGGCCCGGGCGAGCGCCTGGAGCTGCTTGTTCAGATAGGCGGGGGGCAGTTCGTGGTAGGCCGCGAGCCGTGCGGCGGTGACCGCCTGCCCGGATCCGATCCAGGCCAGGTTGAGGCAGCTGTGCAGCGCCCATTCCACGCCGTCGCTCATCTTCATATTCTGGACACTACATATCCAGGATTACGAAGGCAAGGGAGATCCACCCCCTCCCGGAAGCCTCGCGACGGCCCCTCCCGGAAGCCCCGTTACGGCCCCTCCTCCGCCAGGGCCGCCAGCCGCTCCAGCGCCCCGTCGAGCACCGCGCGCGGCGGCGAGGCGAGCCCGACCCGGATCGCGTCCGGGGCCGTCCCCGGCCCCACCGCGAAGGCGCCGCCCGGGGTGACCGCGACCCCCGCCCGCGCGGCGGCGGCCGCCGTGAAGGTCTCCGCCCGCCACGGCGCGGGCAGTTCCCACCAGCAGTAGTACGCGTACGGCGAGGTCCGCACGGCGTGCCCGGCGAGCCGCCGCCGGACCAGGGCGTGCCGGGCCGCCGTGTCCGCCCGCTTGGCCGCGACGGCCTCGGCGACCGTGCCGTCCCCGGTCCAGCGGGTCGCGGCCGCGAGCGCGAGCCCGCCGGCCGTCCAGGCGCCGGAGCGCAGCGCCTCCGCCACGGCCGCCCGCAGCCTGCCGGGCACCACCAGGTAGCCGACGGTCAGTCCGGGGGCGAGCCGCTTGGAGAGGCTGTCGACGAGGAGGACCCGCTCGGGGGCGTGCGCGGCGAGCGGGGCGGGCGCGTCCGGCACCAGGAAGGCCCAGGTGGTGTCCTCGACGGCCGTCAGGTCCAGCTGCCGGAGCAGCTCGGCGAGTGCGCTCCGGCGTGCCTCGCCGGTGACGGTGGAGAGCGGGTTGTGCAGGGTCGGCTGGAGGTAGACGGCGGCCAGCGGCGCCGCCCGGTGGGCCGCCGCGAGCGCCTCGGGCCGTACCCCATCGGTGTCCAGGGCGAGCGGCACCAGCCGGATGCCGAGCCGCTCCGCCACCGCTTTGACCAGGGGATACGTGAGCGCCTCGACGCCCAGTCGGCCGCCGGGCGGCACGAGGGCGGAGAGTGCGGCGGCGATGGCCTGCCGGCCGTTCCCGGCGAAGAGGACGCCGTCCGGGTCCGGCGCCCAGCCGGGCCTGGCGAGGACGGCCGCCGCCGCCTCGCGGGCCTGCGGGGTGCCGGTCGCGGCGGCGGGCCGGGGGACGGCCTCGGCCAGCACGTCGGGCCGGGCGAGGGCGGCGAGCGCCCGAGCCATCAGCTCCGACTGGCCGTCGAAGACCGGGTAGTTGAGCTGGAGGTCGACGGGGGCGGCGCCGGTCGCCTCGGCGAGCGCGGGCCCGGGCAGCGGGGGTGCGGCCCGGACGAAGGTGCCGCGTCCGACCTCGCCGACGACGATGCCGCGCCGGGCGAGTTCCCCGTACACGCGGATCGCGGTGGAGTTCGCGATGGCGTGGCGGCGGGCGAAGACCCGCTGCGGCGGCAGCCGGTCGCCGGGCTTCAGCCGTCCGTCGCGGACGGCCGCCTCGACCCGGTCGGCGATCCTCCGGTACTCCTCCACGCCGGCCCCCTCCACCATTGCACCGAGAGCAAAGATCTTATTGCACCGAGGAGTTCGGGCTGCCTAGCCTGCGGACATGCACGTCATGCGCACCGCCACCACCGAGATCGGCTACGCGGACCAGGGCACGGGCCCCGCCCTCCTCCTCGTCCACGGGCACCCCTTCGACCACACCATGTGGCAGCCCCAGCTCGACCACTTCTCCCGCACCCACCGGGTCATCGCCCCCGACCTGCGCGGCTACGGCGCCACACCGCTCGGCGCGCACCCCCACTCCACCGACCTCGGCGTCTTCGCTGAGGACCTCATCGACCTCCTCGACGAGCTCGGCATCGACACCTGCGTCCTCGCCGGGCTCTCCATGGGCGGGCAGATCGCCATGGAGCTCTACCGCCGCCACCCGGAGCGCGTCCGGGGCCTCGTCCTCGCCGACACCTTCCCCACCGCCGAGACCGAGGAGGGCAAGGCCGCCCGGAACGCCATGGCCGACCGGCTGCTCGCCGGCGGCGCCCGGGCCATGCGCGGATACGCCGACGAGGTGCTGGACCGGATGGTCGCCCCGTACAACACCCACGCAGCCCCGCACGTCCACCGCATGATGTGCGCCACCGACCCGGCCGGCGCGGCCGCCGCGCTGCGCGGCCGGGCCGAGCGCCCCGACTACCGGCGGACGCTGACCACCGTCCCGTTCCCCGCGCTCGTCGTGGTCGGCCGGGACGACACGTACACCCCGGTCACCGACGCGGAGGACATGCACGCGCTCCTCCCCGTGGCCACCCTCGCGATCATCGAGAAGGCCGCTCACCTGCCCAACCTGGAGCGGCCCGAGGAGTTCAACGCCGTACTGGAGAACTACCTCCGCTCACTCGTACGGCCCAACTGAAAGTTCGGAACCGCACGAACGCTCCCACGATGGGGCCATGAGCCAGAACACGGCACCACAGCGCACCCCCAAGCCCTCGTCCGCCGGCGCCTGGGCGGCCGGCGGCACCCTCTTCGCCGGCGTCCTGATGCTGGTCACCGGCTTCATGGACATCTTCCAGGGCATCGCCGGCATCGCCGAGGACGACGTCTACACCCGCGTCGGCGACTACGTCTTCAAGTTCAACCTCACCACCTGGGGCTGGATCCACCTCATCCTCGGCGTCATCGTCGCGATCGCCGGATACGGCATCCTCAAGGGCGCCGAATGGGGCCGGGTCGCCGGCATCGCCCTCGCCTCCCTCAACGTCCTCTTCCAGTTCCTCTTCCTGCCCTACCAGCCGTGGTGGGCCCTGTTCTCGATGGCCATCTCGGTCTTCGTGATCTGGGCGCTGGCCACCGACGAGGCGTACGGCCGCCACGAGAAGTTCTGAGGGGCGCCGATGAGACGCACCACGGCGGCGGCCCTGTCCCTCGCCGCCGGCACCGCGCTCACCCTCGGCCTCACCGGCTGCGACACCGCCAAGGACACGGCGGGCGACATCTTCTCCTCGGCGACGGCGGCCGTCGCCTCCGCCGCCGAGCAGAAGATGAACGAGGTCAAGGACGGGGTCAACGCCGCCGGCGACGTGAGCGCGGGACCGACCGCCACCGACGGCGACCGGACCGTCGCCCCGATCACCGCGACCAACCCCAAGGACGCGGCCGCCGACTACACGATCATGGTCACCTTCCGGGACGCGGACGGGAACTTCCTCGACTCGGTCGTCCTGAACATCGACGGCGTCCCGCCCGGACAGTCCAAAACCGGTACGGCACGCAGCAATCGGAGCCTCTCGGGCCAACCCAAGGCAGAGATCACCCAGGCCCTGCGACACTGAGGACGTGGACCGAGTCCTAGCCGCCGAGCATGCCGCCGAGCCCGTGAACGACAGCCCCGTCCCCCCGGCCCCCGAGCCGCCCCTGCGGCCCAGGCACCGCGTCACGGCCTGGGCCGCGGGGCTGCTCCTGATCGTCCCGGCCGTCACCGCCGCCTGCCGCGCCCTGGACACCGACGCCGTCACCCCGGTCCCCCAACTGCTCTCGTTCCTCCCCTGGCTGACGGTCCCCGCCGGCCTCGGCGTACTCCTCGCCGCGGCCGCCCGCCGCCGCGGCCTCACCTACCTGGCGGTCCTCGTCCTCGGCGCCACCGCCTGGAGCTCCGTCCCCTACATGCCGCAGACCGTCATCCCGTACGGGCTGCCGCTCGCCCGGGTCAAGGTCATCGCGGCGAACGTCGAGTTCGGCGAGGGGACGCGGGCGCTCATCGACGTCATCCGGCGCGAACGCCCCCAGATCGCCTTCGTCTCCGAATGCGACCGCGCCTGCCGCACCGCACTGACCTCGGCCTTCGCCGACTCGCACCCGTACTACGCCTCCGTCGAGGGCGAAGGCTCCACCGGCTCGATCGTGCTCAGCGGCTACCCGCTGCGCGACTGGCGGATGATCCCCGCCGCCATGGGCATGCCGGGCGCCACGGCGGACATCGCCGGCGTCCCCGTCCGGCTCCAGCTCGCCCACCCCCTGCCGCCGCTGCCCGGCCAGGTCCACCTGTGGAAACGCGAACTCGGCCGCGTCCAGGACTACGCCGCGACCGCCGCCCGCACCCCCGGCCCGACCCTGATCGCGGGCGACTTCAACGCCTCCCAGGACCACGCCGCCTTCCGCCACATCCTCGCCGCGGGCGGCCTCCAGGACGCCGCCCGGCGCGCCGAGGCCAGCCGCACGCCGACCTGGCCCACGGAGGGCCCCCTCCCCCCGTACGTGCAGATCGACCACGTCCTCGTCCGCGACTTCACCGTCCGCGAGGTCCGCTTCCCCGCCCTCGCCGGCTCCGACCACCGGGCCGTCCTCGCCGATCTCGACCTGCGCGGGCCGCGCTGATCGGCCACGCTTGAGGACATGGAGAACGACGAGATCCTGGACGACATCGGCGCCCTCGTCGAGGAGGAGCGCGCCCTCCGGCAGCGCACGGGCGGCCTCCTCCCGGAGGAACGCGCCCGCCTCGCGGAACTGGAGGTCCGACTGGACCAGTGCTGGGACCTGCTGCGGCAGCGGAGGGCGAAGGCGGAGTTCGGCGAGGACCCGGACACGGCCACCCTCCGGCCGGCCACGGAGGTCGAGTCCTACCGCAACTGACCGGGGCCAGGCGGGGACAGTACGTTGGCCGTATGGCGCGACCTACCACCGGCCCCACCCGCCTCACCCCACCCCCCTGGCTCACCGCCGGCCTCAAACCGGCCGACACCCCCGTCCCCCGGGCCGCCGTCGCCCGCGCCGCCGTCGCCCTGTCCGCCCCGCTCGCCGCAGGACTGGCCCTCGGGCAGCCCGCGTACGGCGCGCTAGTGTCCATGGGCGCGCTCTCCGGCGTCATCGGCGACACCGCCGACGCCTACCGGATGCGGATCTTCAACATCGCCGTGCCGCAGCTCTTCGGCGCCGTCGGCGTCACCCTCGGCACCCTCGTCTTCGGACACGGCTGGCTCGCCGTCGCCGTGCTGACGGTCGTCGCGCTGGTCTCCGGGATGATCTCCTCGATCGGCGCCGTCGCCTCCGTCTCGGGCCTCCTCCTGCTGCTCAACGCCGTCGTCGGAGCCGGACTCCCGATGCCCGACCCCTGGTGGAAGGCCCCCGTCCTGCTCACCCTCGGCGGGCTGTTCGTCCTCCTCCTCACCCTCCTCGGCTGGCCCTTCCGCCGCGCCGCGCCCGAACGGACCGCCGTCGCCGCCACCTACCGCTCCGTCGCCGCGCTGTACGAGGCCACCGGCACCGCCGCGTACGACGAACAGCGGCAGGCCGTCACCGCCTCCCTCAACCAGTCCTACGACCTCATCCTCGCCCGCCGCGCCCGCCAGCACGGCCGCACGCCCTCCCTGGTCCGCCTGCTGTCCCAGCTGAACGTCGTCATCCCGCTCGTCGAGGCCGCCCCCGCCGCCCACCTCCGCGCCCAGCTGTACGGCCCGATCCCCGCCGCCGTCCCCGCCTGCGTCCGCGAACTCGCCGACGCCGTCGAGGAAGGCCGCACCGGGGCACCCGTACTCGACCTGCCGACCCCCGAGCGACCCGCAGAAAAGGCCGTCGACCACGCCCTGCGGCACGCCGCCGCCGTCGTCCACACCGCCGGAACCGAACCCCACCCGGCGTCACCGGCCAAGGGCGACTCCGTCGACGACCGGCTCGGCCGCCCCGCCGCCCTGCGGATCAGGGCCCGCCGGGCCACCCGCGCCGCCCTGCTGTCGGAGGCCTCCTGGCGGTACGGGCTGCGCCTGGCGCTCTGCATCGGGCTCGCGCAGGCCCTCGTGTCGCTGATCGCCGTGCCCCGCTCGTACTGGGTGGCGCTGACCGTCACGTTCGTCATGAAGCCCGACTTCGGCTCGGTGTTCTCCCGGGCCGTCCTGCGCGCCCTCGGCACCGCCGCCGGGCTGCTGCTCGCCGCCCTCGTCCTCGCCGAGGTCCCGCGCGGCTGGTGGGACGTGCCCGTGATGTGCGTGCTCGCCGCCCTCATCCCCGCCTTCTCCGCCAAGGGGTACGCCTTCCAGACCGCGGCCATCACCCCGGTGATCCTGCTCCTCTCCGACACCCTCAACCAGCAGGGCTTCGCCCTGGTCATGCCCCGCCTGTACGACTCGCTCATCGGCTGCGGCATCGCGCTGATCGCCGGCTACCTGCTGTGGCCCGAGTCCTGGCACAGCCGGATCGGCGACCGGCTCGCGGACGCCGTCTCCGACACCGCCGCCTATGTGACCCGCGCGTTCGCCGCGGACGGGGACCAGGGCGCCCGGGTGCGGGCCCGGCGCAAGCTCTACCGCGACCTGTCGACCGTGCGCTCCGAGTTCCAGCGCGCGCTGACGGAGCCGCCGCCGACCGGCACCCGGGCCGCCGCCTGGTGGCCGCTGGTCGTCGCCGTCGAGCGGATCGTGGACGCGACGACCGCCGCCCGCATCCGGGTCGACCACGGCGCCGCCCCGCCCGACCCGGCCGAGGTCGCCGCCGTCGAACGGGAACTGCGCGAACTCGCCGAAGGCATCCGGGAGTCGGAGACCCTCGTCGAGGTCCGCAGCGACCTGCCCGGCGACGAGAACGGAGTCCTCGCCCCGCTCCGCCAGGAGGTCCGCGGCGCCCGCGCCATCGCCGGTCCCGACCTGCGGTAAACCTCCTCCCGGGGGCGTACGGGAGGACTTACCGGCGGTCACTGAACGGAACCCTCCCCACCGCCGTTACCGGAAGCCACCCGGGCGACTACGATGCGCTCGATCTCACCGTGATCCGCGCCCGCCGCCGTCGGCAACCGGCCCGGCGGACGGGCCACTTCGCCCTGCCTCACCCCCCGCGCCCCGAGGACCCCGCCATGCGCACCACCACGAACAGAGGGCTCCAGCCCAATGTCCTCGGCACCTTCGACACGATCGTGATGGCCGTCGCCGGCAGCGCCCCCGCCTACTCGATGGCCGCGACCACCGCCGTCCTCTTCGGCGCCGTCGGCCACGCGGGCCCGGCCGCCCTGCTGTACTGCGCGATACCGATGTTCGGCATCGTCCTCGCGTACGCCCGCCTCGGGCGGATCGACGTCAACGCCGGTGCCGGCTACTCCTGGGTGGGCCGCACGCTCCACCCCTTCCTCGGCTTCCTCTCCGGCTGGGCACTGGTCTTCGCCGCCACCGTCTTCATGGTGGCCGGCTCCCTGCCCGCCGGATCCCTCACCCTCTCGCTGATCGACGCCGACCTCGCCGACAGCACCCCGCTCGCCGCGGCCGTCGGCGCGGGCTGGTTCCTGATCATGCTGCTCGTGGTGCTCGGCGGCGCCCGGCTCACCGTCCGGGCCCAGCTGATCATGTCGGGCGTCGAGATGCTGATCCTGATCGGCTTCATCCTGGCCGCCGTCGCCCACCGGGGCCGGGCCACCGCCTTCGACTGGTCCTGGTTCGGCCTCGGCCAGTTCGAAGGACCGCAGGGCTTCGCCGCGGGCGCGCTGATCGCCGCCTTCTACTACTGGGGCTGGGACGTCACCAGCAACCTCAGCGAGGAGACCCGCAACAGCCGCCGCACCGCCGGCCTCGCCGCGCTCGTCGGCGTCGCCTTCGTCTTCCTCCTCTTCGTCGCCGTCACCGTCGTCGTCAACGTCCTGCTGACCGCGGAGGAGATCCGTACCGCAGGACCCAACGTCCTCGCCGTCATCGGCCAGCAGATCTGGCCCGGCGTCGGCGGCAAACTCCTCGTCGTGGCCGTCCTCCTGTCCACCGTCGCCACCCTGGAGACCACCCTCCTCCAGGTCACCCGCTCGCTCTTCGCCATGGGCCGCGACCGGACCCTGCCCGCCCCCCTCGGCATCGTGCACCGCCGCTGGAACACCCCGTGGGTCGCGATCACCGCCGTCGGCGGCGCGGCGCTGGTGATGTTCGCGGCCGCCGCGGCCGCGGGCTCCGTCCAGCAGATCCTCCGCGACGCCGTCTCCGCGATCGGACTCCAGATCGCGTTCTACTACGGCCTGGCCGGCATCGCCGCGATCGTCGCGTACAAGGCCGTCCTGTTCCGCTCCGTGAAGAACCTGGTCCTCGGCGGCCTCTGGCCACTGCTCGGCTCGGCCTTCATGCTCTGGGCCTTCGTCGAGTCCCTCGGCGAACTCTCCACCACCGCCCTCACGATCGGCCTCGGCGGCCTCCTCCTCGGCCTGCTCCCGCTGCTCGTGTACTGGCGCAAGGGCAGCGACTACTACCGCCCCGCCCGCCTCGACGCCCTGCGCGCCATGGCGGCCGCCGAAGGCTCAGGACCGGCCACCCGCGCCCGGACCGGAACCCGCGACCAGAGCTACGCAACGGATTTCTGACCCAGACCCTCACCAAGAGCACGGGAACGTACGCGAGTTACCACTTCTGACGGCAGCCGAACCCGAAGGAGGCCCCCGATGGCCGTACGCCGCCGCTCCACGCGCTCGGCGCGTCCGGAACGCTTCGCGCCCGACTTCGACCCGGACTTCGGGGACCGCGCCCTGACCGAGGCGCGCCACGACATCGTCATCGGCCGCTGGCAGGGCGTACGGGACCTGCTCGCGGCCACCGGAGACCACTGGGCCCGCCGCACCCACCGGCTGCGGCTCCTCTCGCACGCCGCCGCGGGCAGCTCCACGGTGGAGACCTGGCGGGCCGCCGAACCGGGCAACCCGGACGCGGCGGTGCTGCGGGCGGCGACCGAGGTGGTACGGGTCTTCGACGCGGCCATCGCCGCCGGCCGGGGCGCGGCGGTCGACCGGGGCCGCATCGACGCCGCCGTCGACGCCTGCCGGGGCGCGGCCGAGGCGGCACCCGCCGACCCGATGCCCTGGGTGTCACTGCTGTCGGTGGCCCGGCTGTACGAGGGCGGCGTGCCCCGGCGCGAACTGCGGCACTGGTTCGACGAGTTGCGGCGCCGCGACCCGTACAACACCGAAGGGCACATCCAGGTGCTGCGCTACTGGTCGGCGCGCTGGCACGGGACCCACGGCAGCATGTACGACTTCGCGCGGGACGCGGCGGGAGTGGCGCCGCCCGGATCGCCGCTGCCGGTGCTCGTGCAGGTCGCGCGGGTGGAGGAGTACCGCTACATCGCCGACGGGGCGCTGGGCCGCGGCCCGGTGCGCGGCTTCGACCAGCACTGGAAGCACGAGCTGGCGGTCACCGAGCTGCGGCGGACGCACGCCCGGTGGATCGGCGGCCGGGAACCGGGGACACCCGTGGCCCCGGAAGAGGTCGGCGACCTCAACTTCCTCGTCCACGCGGCCTGCTACGCGGGCCAGGTGGAGATCGCCCGGGAGCTGCTCGGCATGCTCGGCAGCCGGGCGGCCTGGGTGCCGTGGGCGTACACGGGGGACCCGGGGGAGCAGTTCGTACGGTTCCGGGAGGGCCTGGGGGTGGAGTGAACCCACTCCACCCCCGGGCGCCCCGCCGCTACAGACCGATGTCGCGGCCGTCCGTGCGCCAGACGGCGACGACCGACGGACGGACGATCCTGCCGGGTCCGTCCGGCCAGACCGAGGCCGGCTTCTCGACGGAGGCGCCGTCGACCTCGCCCGGGTGCTGCACGGCCACCAGGACACGGCGGTCCTGGATGATCGGCCCGCAGGTCTCGGCGCCCTTCGGCACGGTCAGGAACTGCTTGAGCTCGCCCCGGCGCTCGCCCTGCGTGGCGACGCCGAACAGGCCGTCGTGCGAGCCCAGCTGGGCGCCGTCCGTGGAGATCCACAGGTTGCCGTGCGGGTCGAAGGCCACGTTGTCGGGGCAGGAGATCGGGGAGACCTTCTCCTTGGGGTAGCCCGCGAAGTAGGTGGCCGGGTCGTTCGGGTCGCCGGCGACCAGGAAGAGGCGCCAGGCGAAACCGTCCGAGGACGGGTCGTCCCAGTTCTCCGCCAGTTCGAGGACCTGCCCGTGCTTGTTGAGGTTGCGCGGGTTCGCCTCGTCCGCGGGAGCCTTGCCGGCCTTGCCGCGGTCGGTGTTGTTGGTGAGCGCGACGTAGACGCGACCGGTGCGCGGGGACGGCTCGACGTCCTCGGGGCGGTCCATCTTGGTGGCGCCGACCTTGTCACCGGCGAGGCGGGTGAAGACGTACACCTCCTCGGCGGTCATGCCGGGGACGTGCGAGACATCGCCGGTGGCCAGCGGGATCCACACGCCCGATCCGTCGAACTCGCCGTCGTTGGGGTGCTTGCCCGTGCCGTCGATCTCCGCCGCCGGGGAGTCGCCGGTCAGCTTGGCGACGTACAGCGTGCCCTCGTCCAGCAGCGTCAGGTTGTGCTCGCGGGCGGCCCGCGAGGTGCCCTTCTTCATCCGCTTGCTGGAGACGAACTTGTAGAAGTAGTCGAACCGCTCGTCGTCGCCCATGTAGACGACCGGCCGGCCGTCGGCGGTCAGCCGCGGCTGCGCCGCCTCGTGCTTGAAACGGCCCAGCGCGGTGCGCTTGCGGGGCGTCGACTCCGGGTCGTACGGGTCGAGCTCGACGACCCAGCCGAAGCGGTGGACCTCGTTCGGCTCCTGCTTGAGGTCGAAACGCTTGTCGAACCGCTCCCACTTGCGCTCGGTGGCACCGGTGCCGACGCCGTAGCGCTTGTCGGTGGCGCTGGAGCCGTTCGCGAAGTACTGGTTGAAGTTCTCCTCGCCGTGGAGGGTGGTGCCCCACGGGGTGGTGCCGCCGGCGCAGTTGTTCAGCGTGCCGAGGACCTTGCGGCCCGTCGGGTCGGCGGACGTCCTCAGCAGGGCGCTGCCCGCGGCGGGGCCGGTGACCCGGAACTCGCTCGTCGTGTGCAGACGGCGGTTCAGGTAGTGACGGCCGACCGGGGTGAGCTTGCCCGTACGGTGCTCCTCCTGGACGACGACGACCGACAGGCCGTGCGCCGCCCAGGCGATCTCGACCTGCTCACGGGTCGGGTTCGCGGCGTCGTAGCCGCGGAACATCAGGACCTCGTCGGTGTACTCGTGGTTCGCGACGAGCACCTGACGGCCGTGCTCCCCACGCAGCGGCAGCAGGGAGAGGAAGTCGTTGTTGTAGCCGAACTGGCCGGCCTGGGCCTTCGCCGTCTGCTTCTCGGAATCGAAGGCGGGGGCGCCACGGAGGATGGGCTCGCCCCAGCGGATGACCACGTTCTGCGAGTAACCGGAGGGGACGGTCACCTGGTCGGCGGTGTTCGGCGCGACCGGGGTGAAGCGGAGACCACGGGCCCCGTCCGCCTTGCCGTGACCGTGCTTCTCGGGACGGGCGGCGACGGCCTCGGGCGCGGCGCTCAGCGCGAGGGCGCCGCCGGCGGCGGAGGCGACGGTCACGACGGCGGCGGCACGCAGCGCCGAACGGCGGGACAGCGCACCGGCTATGACATCGCCGACGTACTCGTTGTCGCTGGTGTTCGGCACCTCGTGGAAGCAGGCGTCACCACACCGGTAACGGCAAGTGAGAGCGGAACGGCCGCCTCCGTGGGGGTTGGTGCTCAGCAGCGGCAGCAGTTTGCGCACTTCGTCCTCCTCCGGCGCACACTGCGCCGACATGGTGTCGGGATTCCTTCGGCCGCGACGCTATGTGCGCACATCTGCACAGGGACGGCGACGGAGTGAACGCCGAATGAATGCACGGCAACCGGGGGCGACCGGGTCGCGGAGGAGCCGGAGGGCGGCCGCTAACCTTACGTGTCCGCCCTGGCCAGGGATGAACGTCCCGAAACGCCCAGTACGGACATTCACACGCACCCCACTCATGCGAAAGGGTTCGCCCATGGGTATTCGGAGCATGCTGCGCAAGGTGTTCGGCCGGGACCGCGAGGACACCCCGGCAACCTCCGCCGTCCCGCCCCAGACGCGTGAGACGCCGAAGTCCACCACCCCGGACACCCCGGAAGCCGCGGCCCGCCGAGCAGCGGACGACCTGGTGGCGGCGTCCTTCGACAACCCCCAAATCCCCCGCGCCCGCGCGAAGACGCGTGCGGCTGGGCCGGAGGCGGCGACGGTGACGGAGGGGGCGGCCTCGGCGGCCGAGACGACGGGGGGACCGGCCCCGGCGGCCGAGGCGGAGGGGAGTGCGGCCCCGGCGGCCGAGGCGACGAAGGGCCTGGCCCCGACGGCCGACGCGGCAGCGGAGAAGGCGGCCCCGGCGGCCGAGGCGGCCGTTGAGCCCCGGGGCGACGCGACTCCGGAGACGACGGCCGTCACCGCCGACGCGCCGGAGCCGACCGCCGAGGCGACGGAGGAGCCGGCCCCGGCGGCCAAGACGGAGGCCGCGGCTGACGCGCCGCAGGCGGAGGCGGACGCCACCGCGACGGCGGAGCCCGCGCCGGTGGACGCGAACGCCGACACCGCAGGTGCGGCCGAAGTCGTGGCGGACACCGACGCGGTCGACGCTGCTCCGGAGGAGCAGGCGGAGGCCGAAGCCGCGCCGCAGGCGACCGCCGAGGCGAAGGCCGAGGAGCCGACCGCCGCGACGGCGGACGCGGACGCGACCACGGCGGACGCCGAAACCGCCCCGCAGGAGCAGGCCGTGGACCCGGAGGCCGCTGCCGCCGACGCTGCTCCGCAGGAGCAGACGGAGGCCGAGGCCGCGCCGCAGGCGACCGCCGCCACGGAGCCCGAGGCGAAGGCCGAGGAGCCGGCCGCCGCGACGGCGGACGCGGACGCGACCACCGCCGACGCCGAAGCCGCCCCGCAGGAGCAGGCTGCCGAGCCGGAGGCCGCCGCCGCCGACGCGGTCGACGCTGCTCCGGAGGAGCAGGCGGAGGCCGAGGCCGCGCCGCAGGCGACTGCCGACGCTGAGCCCGAGGCCGTCCCCGAGGCGGAGGCCGAGGAGCCGGCCGCCGCGGCGGCGGACGCCGAAGCCGCTCCGCAGGAGCAGGCCGGGGAGCCGGAGGCGGCCGCCGACGCCGACGCGGTCGACGCTGCTCCGCAGGAGCAGACGGAGGCCGAGGCCGCGCCGCAGGCGACCGCCGCCACGGCGGACGCGGAGGGGACCACGGCGGACGCCGAAGCCGCTCCGCAGGAGCAGGCGGCGGCTACGGGGGCGCAGGTCCCCGCCCTCCCGCTCGCCAAGGTCAAGGCTGACGCCCCGCACCTCGTGGAGGCGTACAAGGCCGCCGGGGCGCAGCTCAAGAAGCAGGGGCTGGCGGGGGCGCGGGCTGCCGTGTATCTCGTCGTGGACCGGTCCGGTTCGATGCGCGGGTACTTCAAGGACGGCTCCGTGCAGCGACTCGCCGAGCAGGTCACCGCGCTGGCGGCGCACCTCGACGAGGACGCCACGGTCACGACGGTGTTCTTCTCGACCGACATCGACGGGACGGTCGACCTGACCCCCGCCGACCTCACCCCGACCCGTGTCGACGAGGTCAACGCCACCCTGGGCCGGCTGGGCCGTACCAACTACCACCGCGCGGTGGAGGAGGTCCTGGCGCACCACGAGAAGGCGGACGCGTCCCGCCCCGCCCTGGTCGTCTTCCAGACGGACGGCGCGCCGGAGTCGAAGACGGCCGCGACGCAGGCGCTGGCGGAGGCCGCCGGCCGCCCGCTGCACTGGCGGTTCGTGGCGTGGGGCGAGGAGGACAGCAAGGCCTTCGACTACCTCCGCAAGCTGGACGGCACGCCCCGTACGGGCACGTACTTCGCGGGCGCGACCCCGGTGGAGACGGCGCACCCGGCGTTCTACCGGGGGCTGCTCGCCGGCCTGGAGTTCTAGGCCGGGCTCGTGGTGGCGGTGACCGGCAGGGTCACCGTCACCACGAGTCCGCCGCCGGCGTCCGCGTCGCGGGCCTCGGCGGTGACGTTCCCCCCGTGCGCCTCGGCGATCGACCGGACGATGGAGAGTCCGAGGCCGGCGCCCGGCCCCATCCGGTCGCGTCCTTCACCGCGCCGGAAGGGTTCGAAGAGTCCGGTGACCTCTGCCGCCGGGACGACGGGCCCGGTGTTGGTCACGGTGAGGACGCCGCTTTCGGCCCGTACGGTCACCGTGCCGCCGGGCACGTTGTAGGTGACGGCGTTCGCGACGAGGTTCCGTACGAGCTGGGCGAGCAGCACCCGGCTGCCCCGTACGACGCCTCCGTCGGCGACCACGTACGCGTCGGGGTATTCGTCCTCGGCGACGTCTCCGAGCGCCACGTCGTCCCGCTCGGCGAGCCCCCGTTCGCTGCGGGCGAGGAGCAGCAGCCCGTCGATGAGGCGTTCGCTGCGCCGGTTGCTGTCGAGCAGGATCTGCCGCACGTCGCAGCTGTCGTCGAGGCCCACCTGGATCGCGGCGCGCTGGGTGGCGAGGGGGGTGCGCAGTTCGTGGGAGGCGTTGGCGATGAACCGGCGCTGGCTGTCGAAGGCCGTTTCGAGGCGTCCGAGCAGCGCGTCGATGGTGTCGCCGAGTTCTTTCAGTTCGTCGTCGGGTCCGCTGACGGCGATCCGGTCGTGCAGGTTGCGTTCGGAGAGCCGCCGGGCGCGGGCGGTCATGTCGTGGACGGGCCGCAGGACGCGTCCGGCGGTCCACCAGCCGACGACGACGGCGCAGCAGGCCGTGGCGAGCAGGGCGAGGCTGGACCACATGAGCATCTGTTCGCGGGCGGCCCGGCTGATGTCGTCACCGAGTTCGTAGGCTTCGACGACCGCGACTCCGTCGGCGCGCGCGACGATCGCGTCGGTCTTGTCGTCGGTTCCGGCGAGGACGAGCAGGTTGACCACGAGGAGCAGTACGGTCCCGAGGACGAGGAAGGCTCCTCCGTACACGAGCGCGATCCGGGTCCGGATGGTCGATCCGGAGCCCAGGTAGGTTCCTGTCACAGCTGGTACCCGACGCCTTGCACGGTTCTGATCAGCGCGGGTTCGCCGATCTTGGCCCGCAGTTTGCTCATGCAGACCCGTACGGCCGCGGTGAAGGGGTCGGCGTGGGCGTCCCAGGCGCGGTCGAGGAGGTCCTCGGCGGAGACGGCGGCCCCGTCGGCCTCCAGGAGGATCTGGAGGACGGTGAACTCCTTCGGGGAGAGGTCGAGGTCCCGTCCGTCGCGGCTGGCGGTCCGCCGGACGGTGTCGACGCGGAGCCCGTACCGTTCGATGAGCGGCGGCAGCGGGGGGCGGGCGGCGCGGCGGCGCAGGGCGCGGACCCGGGAGACCAGCTCGGGGAACTCGAAGGGCTTGCCGAGGTAGTCGTCGGCGCCGAGGTCGAGCCCGGTGACGCGGTCTTCGGTGGTGGTGGCGGCGGTCAGCATGAGGATGCGGGTGGGGGAGCCTTCGGCGACGAGGCGGCGGGCGATGTCGTCGCCGTGGACGCGCGGCAGGTCGCGGTCGAGGACGAGGACGTCGTACGGGTGGAGGCCGAGGTGGTCGAGGGCGGTGTCGCCGCTGTGGACGGTGTCGACGGCGAAGCCGGCCCGTCGCAGTCCGGTGGCGACGAGCTCGGCGAGGGGTCGTTCGTCCTCGGCTACCAGTACACGCATGCCCCCATCCTCTCCCCGCCGTATATGGATGTGAGTGGATCTTCGTCGGCCCGTTAGGATTTCGACCATGGCGGCCACTGGATCCGAGAAGCAGGGGGCGAAGGCGTTCTACGTCACGACCCCCATTTACTACGTCAACGACGCTCCTCACCTGGGCCACGCCTACACGACCGTCGCAGGCGACGTGCTCACGCGCTGGCACCGTCAGCGCGGCGAGAAGGTGTGGTACCTCACCGGCACGGACGAGCACGGTCAGAAGATCATGCGCACGGCCGAGGCGAACGACGTCACGCCCCAGGCCTGGTGCGACAAGCTCGTCGAGGAGGCGTGGAAGCCCCTCTGGGAGCACCTGAACATCGCGAACGACGACTTCATCCGCACCACGCAGAAGCGTCACACGGACCGCGTCCAGGAGTTCGTGCAGGACCTGTACGACAAGGACGAGATCTACAAGGGCGGCTACGAGGGCCCGTACTGCGTGGGCTGTGAGGAGTACAAGCTCCCCGGCGACCTCATCGAGGCGGAGGACGGCACGAAGCTGTGCGCCGTCCACAAGAAGCCGGTGGAGATCCTCAAGGAGGAGAACTACTTCTTCAAGCTGAGCGCGTACGGCCCGAAGCTCCTCGAGTTCTACGAGGCGAACCCGGGCTTCATCCAGCCGGAGTCGGCGCGCAACGAGGTCGTGAACTTCGTCAAGCAGGGCCTGGAGGACCTCTCCATCTCGCGCTCGACGTTCGACTGGGGCGTCCCGGTGCCGTGGGACGAGAAGCACGTCATCTACGTGTGGATCGACGCGCTGCTCAACTACGCGACGGCCGTCGGCTACAACGAGAACCCGGCGAAGTTCGACGAGACCTTCCCGGCGAACGTCCACCTCATCGGCAAGGACATCCTCCGCTTCCACGCGGTGATCTGGCCGGCGATGCTGATGGCGCAGGGCCTGCCCGTGCCCGGCCGGGTCGCGGCGAACGGCTGGCTGATGGTCGGCGGCGAGAAGATGTCGAAGTCGAACCTGACCGGCATCAAGCCGCAGGACCTGACCTCGCACTTCGGCGTGGACGCGTACCGCTGGTACTTCCTGCGGGCGATCGCGTTCGGCCAGGACGGTTCGTTCTCGTGGGAGGACTTCACCGCCCGGTACACGTCCGAGCTGGCGAACGACTACGGCAACCTCGCCTCGCGCGTGGCGGCGATGGTCGGCAAGTACTTCGGCGGCGCGCTGCCGGCCTCGACGGCCGACGGCGACGCGGAGAAGGCGATCCACGAGGGCCTGGCGAAGGCGGTCTCGGTCGCGGACGTGAAGATCGGCGAGGAGCTGGACTTCCAGGGCGGCATCCTGGCGATCTTCGACTTCGTGAAGCAGGTCAACGGCTACATCACGGAGCAGGAGCCGTGGAAGGTCGCGAAGGACGAGTCGGAGGAGGGCCGGGCCCGCCTGGCGACGATCCTCTACACGGCCGCCGAGTCCCTCCGCGCCGTCGCCGTCCTCCTCAACCCGATCATGCCGGAGACCTCGCAGGCGCTGTGGGAGTCCCTCGGCGCGGAGGCCTCCCTGGGCACCCTGGCCGCCCAGCCGGTCCAGTCCGCCGCCACGTGGGGCCAGCTCCCCGCGGGTGCGACGGTGACGAAGGGCGCGGTGCTGTTCCCGCGCCTTGAGGAGCCGAAGAAGGACTGACGGCGCCTGATGTCCGCCTGACGTCCGCCTGTCGTACGACGAAGGCCGCCACCCCGGCACCGCGGGGGTGGCGGCCTTCCGCCTGTCAGGCAAGGGCGAGAGCGGCGACGGCGGGGGCCATGTAGACCAGCGGGAACGGCACGTGACCGTAGGACCGGGCGCGGAGCACGGTGATCACGGCCCCGGCGAAGTACAGGATCAGCCCGATCGCGGCGAGGGTCCCGATCACCGGGACCCAGATCCCGGCGACGAGCCCGACGGCCCCGGCGACCTTCGCGGCCCCGAGCAGGTTCCACCACGCCCGGGGCACCCCGTACTCGGCGAGCGGCCCGACGACGTACGCGGCCTTGAGGAACACCGAGAGCCCCGAGAACCCGGCCATGAACGCGGCGACGGCGGTGACGACGATGGCGGTGGTGGACATGGCGTGGGCTCCTTCAGCCGCTCCGAAATCCGCCTCGTTCGAGCCGGACACAGCACTGACGGAACGGGGACGGGAAGTGTGACGGCCTCCGTAGGATTTCTTCCGCCCGAGACCCGCCGACCCAGGAGGGGACGCCCTGATGTCCGATGCCACGCCCGACTGGCAGAGGAGACTCGAAGCGTGCGGGCTCCGGGTCGAGGGGCGGGACACATCACCTGACCTGCCCGACGTCCGCCGGGCCCACCTGGCCTGGGCGGGGTACGAGGTGAAGCCGAGCGCCACGGTCAGCCATGCGCGGCCCGACGCGGCGGCGGAACTGGACCGCCTCTGGACCTCCTTGGCGGAGTCGGCCGGCCTCCGCACGGAGGAGGACGAGTTCTGCATGCTCGCACCGGGTCCGGGCGGTCACGGGACCGGCTGGATCCGCGTGAAGGACCTCATCGTCACCGGTCTCCCCTCCCGCCTCCTGAGCGACGCAGGTCTGGGGGAGTTCATGGCCGTCTCCGTGGACGGCCGGGTCATGTGCGCGGTGTCCGACGAGGAGTACGACAAGTGGATCGTCGTGCATCGGTTCGACGAGGACGCCGACGGCGCCTGAGGCAGACGGCGTGGGCCGAGTCCGACGTCACCGGTCGACCGGCGTCCAAGTGCTCGGTCGCCGGTGGGGCGGGCGGTCTCCTCAAGGACGACCACGGGGAGAAAGAAACCGAACCGAACCCCACCCCTCCGCCCCGCCGAGGCCACGCTCACTCGCTTGAGTGAATATGCCCAAATCGGCTGGCCATAGGGAGGGTTGCTTGATCTACGCTCAGCGCGACACACCACATCACTGCCGACATACGTCGGCCCCCGCCGGGACGGCAATCCCGATGCGAGGGCCTGACCACCAAGGAAGAGAACAGCTTCCCGATGGGTATCAAGAACACTAGCGTGCGCCCGCACGCCCAGTCCCGTAACGACGGGAAAAGCCACCCTTCTCAGTGCGGCGGCGTCACCCACGACAACATCCGCCACACCACCCGCTTCACGGTGGTCGGCAACCATCTCGCCCAGCACGACGAGCTGTCGCTGACGGCGATCGGCCTGGCCGTCCACATCCAGTCGCTCCCCACCGGCGCCCAGGTCGACATCAACAGCCTCGCCCGGCGCTTCCCCGAGGGAAAGACCCGGATCGCCGGCGCCCTGCGCGAACTGGAGGCCCACGGCTACCTGCGGCGCACCCGCTTACGGACCGAACAGGGCCGCATGATCACCCGCACCGTCTCCTGCAACCACCCGGGCCGGACGGCCGGCGAGGACGGACCGAGCCACCCGCCCCGCCCCCGGCGGGCCGCCGAGAAACCACCACCCCGCCGCGCCCTGCCCACCGAGGCCGAAAAACCACCGCGCCGCCGCGCCCTGCCCGCCGTACCGCAGCCCGTGTACCCGGCGCCGGACCTCCTCCAGACCGCCCTCGGCGTCCTCTCCGGCCTCCGCCGCACCGACCCGAGGCTCCTGATCTCCGCCACGGACGCCGAGCACCTCGTCCCCGGCGTCGCCGCCTGGCTCGAACGCGACCTCACCCCCGAGGCCGTCCACCGCGCCCTGACCACCGCCCTGCCGCCGGAGCCCCTCCACCGCCCGGCCGCCCTCCTGGCCCACCGCCTGACGGCCCAGCTCCCACCCCTGCCGCCCTTCCGCCCGGAGAAACCCCCGGCGAGACACCCCCTCCAGAACTGCGACACCTGCGACCGCGCCTACCGCGCCCCACAACCGGGCACGTGCGGCACGTGCACCCCCATGACGTGACAAACCGAGCCCACGTTCGTTGCTCGTGCGAAGAACCCCGTGCCAGCATCTCCGGATGACTGACACCGGGGGCGGGGCGAGCGACGACACGCTTGAGCCCCCTCACCTCTCACGGCTCGCACAGCTGACAAGCCCACCGGAGCCGAACCGGGACCTCCCCTCCGCGCCCGGCCCCGCCGACGAGGAGGCGCTGGCGCGCCGGCGGTTCGCACGGTTGCTCGGCGAATTCCGGCGTACGGCCGTGCTGGTGCCGTACGACGACCTCGGAAGCCTCTGGACGGCGGACTTCAACGGCGTCCGCTGGATCTGCGCCTTCTCCGACGAGAAGGCGCTGGCGCGGTTCGCGCGCGCGAGGGGGGACGCGGCGCGGGAGTGGACGTACCAGACGATCCTGGGCGCGCGGCTGCTCGACGTGATGGTGCCGTTGCTGCCGGGCCCGGGCGGGGTCGCGCTGGACGCGGGCAGCGCGGACGGAACGCTCTTCCCGCCGGTGGCGGGGATCGTCCCGGACGAGGTGGCGGTGGATCCAGGGGCCAGAACGGATCTCGGGGGAATAGCGGGGGATCTCGGGGGGACAGTGGATCTCGGGGGGACGGGGACACGATGAGCGGGAACGAGCCCGATCTCGCGGCGCCGGCGGCGGCGCTCGCGGAGATAGCGAAGGGCATCGACCTGGCGCACGCCGAGCTGAAGGAGCTCGGCATGATCGGCGAGGCGTCGGCGGGCCGCGGCTTCTCCGATCTCGTCCTGACCGGACTGGAGTTGGGTCACGACGGCCTGACCTCGCAGTTCGAGACGTTCTGCAGCCGGTGGGAGTGGGGCGTACGCGCGCTCGCCCAGCGAGGAAACGGTTTCGCGCAGGCGGTCGGCCTGTCGGCCGGATCGTTCGCGGAGCAGGAGCGGTACATCAAGGACTCGATCAAGATCGGCGTGAACTCCCTCAACGGCAACCCGCACCTCACCGAGGACGAGGTCAAGCAGCAGCGCTGGGACACCATCCGTGACCAGCAGGCGTGGGACGGCGCGGACTGGAGCGGCGAGTCGTTCAGTACGGCTCATGACGAGGTCGAGCAGACCTGGAAGAACACCGCGTACGACGTCGAGGACTCGATGCTCGACGGCCTGGAGCGCTCGGGCGCGATCGCCCCGGAGACGCGGGACGGAGCCGACCAGCGGCTCAAGGACCTGCTCGACCCCGACCAGGCGACCGTCGAGCAGGCCGAACAGCCGCGCTGGGGGGAGAGCCGCTGATGGTGGACTGGGGAGGCCTGGTCGACAAGGGCATCGACAAGATCGGTGACGGCGTCGACAGGGGCAAGGAGCTGCTCGGCGAGGGCATCGATCACGCCACCGACAAGATCGGCCACGGCCTGGAGAAGGTCGGCGCCCATGAGATCGCGGACAAGGTCGAGGACTGGGGCGACAGGACCGCGTCCTCACTCGGCGCGCAGGTCGGGGAGCAGCAGCTCGGGCAGACCGAGGAAGCGAACGAGCTGATCCACGGAAAGCCGGAGAAGATCGCCGGGACGGTGAAGAACCTCCGGGACTTCCAGAAGGCGTTCGACCTGGTCGGCAGTGGCATGAGGAAACTGGACTCCGGTCACTGGAAGGGCGAGGCGGCCGACGCGTTCCGGGAGAGGTTCCAGACCCTTCCGACCGACTGGCTGCGCGCGGCGGACGCCATGGAGAACGCGGCCAAGGCGCTGGAGACGTACGCCCAGGCGGTCGTGAGCGCGCAGGGGAAGGCGCGGGAGGCGATCGCGCTGTACAAGGAGGGCGACGGGGACTCCAAGGCGGCGGTCGACTCGTACAACAAGAAGGTCGACGCCTACAACGCCGCCCGCACCGGCGACAGTCCGCTGCCGGACCCCGGGCCCTTCTCCGACCCCGGCGAGGCCAAGCGGCAGCGGGCCAAGGAGATCCTCGACGACGCGCGGAAAGCCCGCAACGAAGCCGGGGACACCGCGAAGGCCGCGGTCGGCGCGGCCCTCGCGCACGCGCCGAAGGAGCTGACGGGCCGCGAACGGGCCAAGCTGGAGTTGATGGACCTCGGCCTGAGCCAGGGCATCGAGCTGGCCCACTTCGGCGGCGGAGTCGCCAAGGGCACGGCGGGACTCCTCAACTTCGTCCGCTCGGTGAACCCGGTGGACCCGTACAACCTGACTCACCCGGCCGAGTACTACAAGGGCGTCAACATGACGCTCGCCGGCCTGGTCTCGACGGGGGCCAACCCCGACCGGGCGCTGAAGAACGCCTGGGAGGCGGCGAAGGGCGACCCGACCGAGTTCGTCGGCCGGATGCTGCCGGAGATGCTCGGCACGAAGGGCGCGGGAGCGTTCCGGGGAGCGTTGCGCGCCGGCCTGAAGGACGCGACCAGGCACCGCCCGGACACGAGAAAAGTGATCGGGGACGGGCCGGGGAGCAGCAGGAGGGACCACGAGAAGGACCCGCCGACCACCTGCAAGCAGGGCAAGGAGACGAAGTGCGACCGCGACCCCGTGGACATCGCCTCGGGCCGGGTACTGCTGCCGCAGAACGACATCGCCCTGCCCGGTTCGCTTCCCCTCGTCTTCCGGCGGACCTTCGACTCCTCGCGCCGCTCGGGACGCTGGTTCGGCCCGACGTGGTCGTCGACGGTGGACCAACGTCTGGAGATCGACTCGGAGGGTGTGGTCTTCAGCTGTGACGAAGGCAGCCTGCTGGCGTATCCGCACCCGGCACCCGGGGTCCCGGTCATGCCCACGCACGGCAGGCAGTGGCCGCTGGACCGGGTCGAGGACGGCTACACCGTCACGGACCCGGACAGCGGCACGGTCCGCCACTTCGCCGACCACGGTCACGAACTCGCTCTCCTGGCCCAGATCGACGACCGCAACGATCGCTGGATCGCCATCGAGTACGACGAGACGGGCGCCCCGACGGCGATCGTCCACCACGGCGGCTACCACCTGAAGCTGACTACGAGCGATGGCCGGGTGACGGCGCTCCACCTCGCGGGGGCGGCCCCGGACTGTTCCGACCAGGAGATCCTGCGCTACGGCTACACGAACGGCCACCTGACCGAGGTCACCAACTCCTGTGGTGTACCGGTCCGTTTCGGGTACGACTCCGTGGGCCGCCTCACCTCATGGACCGACACCAACGGAAGCCGCTTCGACTACGTCTACGACGAACAGGACCGCTGCACCTACCAGTCGGGTACGAACGGACACCTCGAAACCAGCTTCACCTGGGACGACGTCGATCCGTCGACGGGTCTCCGCGTCACCACCCTCACCGACGGACTGGGGAACACCAAGCGGCACCTGATCAACGACCTCGCTCAGGTCGTCGCCGAGATCGACCCACTGGGCGCGGTCACCCGCTTCACGTACGACCGCCGCAACCGGCTCCTGTCCCGGACGGACCCCCTGGGCCACGTCAGCTCCTACACCTACGACGAGCAGGGCCGGCTGACCCTCCTGGAGCGCCCGGACGGCCGGCAGGCACGGGCCGAATACGACGCCGCCGGATTCCCGATACGCATCACCGGCACCGACGGCAACGTCACACGGCAGACCTTCGACGAGCGCGGCAACCGCACATCGGTGACGGACCCGTCGGGCGCGACGACGAGGTTCGCGTACGACGACTCGGGCCGACTCACGTCGGTGACGGACCCGCTCGGCGCCACGACCCGGTTGGTCGTGGACCGCAGAGGTCTCCCCGTCGAGACCACCGACCCCCTGGGCGCCACGACCCGCTACGAGTACGACGCCTTCGGCCGCCCTGTCCGCGTCACCGACGCTCTCGGCGGCGAGACCCGGACGGAGTGGACCGTCGAGGGCCGGCCCGCACGCCGGACGGCCCCCGACGGCACGGCGGAGTCCTGGACGTACGACGGCGAGGGCAACTGCCTCAGCCACACCGACGCGATGGGCGCGACGACCCGCTTCACGTACACCGACTTCGACCTGCTGACGTCCCGCACGGGCCCGGACGGGGTCAGGTACGAGTTCTCCCACGACACGAACCTTCGGCTTTCCCGGGTGACCAATCCACAAGGTCTGACGTGGGACTACAGCTACGACCCGGCGGGCAGGCTGCTCGCGGAGACAGACTTCGACGGCCGGATGCTGCGCTACGACCACGACTCGGCGGGCCGTCTCGTCTCCCGGACCAACGGCATGGGCCAGCGCATCCGGTTCGTCCACGACAGCCTCGGTCGGATCGTCGGCAAGGATGCCGAAGGAGCCGTGAGCACATACGAGTTCGACGTCTTCGACCAACTGGCGACGGCGATCGGACCGGACGCGACACTCGAACGGTTCCGGGACCGCTTCGGCCGTCTCGTCTCCGAGACCGTGAACGGCCGCACGCTCTCCTTCACCCACGACGCGGTGGGGCGGCGAACCGGCCGCACGACTCCGGGTGGGTCGACGAGCGCATGGGTCTATGACGCGGCAGGGCGCCGGACGGAACTAGCCACTTCAGGTCACGTTCTGACTTTCACTCATGACCCTCTAGGCCGCGAAACCGCTCGCGGAATCGGAGACTTCGCCGCCCTGGCCTCGTCGTTCGACATCCTGGGCCGCCTCATCGGGCAGGAGGTCACCGGCAGTTCGGGGCACCGTCTCCAGCATCGCGCATACACCTATCGCGCGGACGGGGGCCTCATCGGCATCTCGGACGAGCTCCGAGGTGCTGTCCGCTTCGAGCTGGACGCAGCAGGCCGTGTCACGTCGGTGCAGGCGAACGGCTGGACGGAACGCTACGCCTACGATGACGCCGGCAACCAGACGGAAGCCTCCTGGCCGGACACTCACCCGTCCCACTCCGCAACGGGCACACGCGCCTACCAGGGCACCAGCATCACCCGCGCGGGGCGCGTCCGCTACGTACACGATGCCCAGGGTCGGGTCGTCCTGAGACAAAAAACCCGTCTCTCTCGTAAAGCGGACACGTGGCGCTTCGAGTGGGACGCGGAGGACCGCCTCACCGCGGTGACCACTCCCGACGGCACGACATGGCAGTACGCGTACGACCCGCTTGGCCGCCGTATATCCAAGCAGTCCCCTTTCGAGTCGGTCCACTTCACGTGGGACGGCACGGCACTCTGCGAGCAGACGACCGCGAACGTCGTCCTGACCTGGGACTACGCGGGCCCGCGCCCGTTGTCCCAGACGGAACGCCGCACGGACACAGACGACGAACGCTTCTTCGCCATCGTCACCGATCTCATCGGCACGCCCACGGAACTCGTCGACGAATCAGGTGACCTGGCTTGGCGTATTCGGACGTCCCTCTGGGGCACGACCACGTGGAACCGCGACGCCACGGCCTACACCCCGCTCCGCTTCCCGGGCCAGTACTTCGACCCCGAGTCGGGTCTCCACTACAACCACTTCCGCTACTACGACCCAGAATCCGCCCGTTACCTCAGCCGTGACCCCTTGGGCCTGGGCCCGGACCCGAATCCGGCGTCGTATGTTCACAATCCGCATACGTGGGGCGATCCGCTGGGGCTCACGCCCTGCGATGACTTTACTCCGGGGGCCGTTCTGGGAGACGTCAGCAAGATTCACGGATGGGTTCCCGACTCCATCCCTAAAGAGGCGATGGAAGTCCTCCAAGATGTGCGCAAGTACAATATCGGCTGGTGGGGTGGGCCAGGTTTTTATGGCCCGAAATGGTGGTCAGAGCCATTTGGTAATGACGGAAGGAATAACGCATACCAACTCCCCACACATGAGCCGTCAGGGAAACCGATCAGTTATCAGGAATACGGCACCTACCCGTCACCCGACAACCCCGAACCAGGTGGCGAACGCTGGGTGTTCGGGAGTGATGGATCTTCGTACTACACTCCGACCCACTATCAGACATACATCGTCGGAGATGCTCCCAGATGGGCGGAACAATGAAGGAAGATTCGCGTTCGATTCACATCGCCCCCTGGCTGCACATCGTCACGCCGAGCGGGGGCGTACCCCTCGGTGAGCTGTTGCCCGCGTCGGGCAGGGTGTACGTGGCCCGCCTGGACGGCCGAGAAATGTCAGATGAGGTGACGACATTCCAACAGTTCGAGGAGGCGCTGAAGTTCCCTGCTTATTTCGGCTGGAACTGGGACGCCTTCCACGACTGTCTTCGCGACCTCCAGTGGCTGGCGTCCGATCATCACGTACTGATCATCGAGTCCGCCGAGCAGGCGCTGTCCGAGGACCACGCGGCTCACCGGCAGCTTCTCGCGTCCCTATGGAATTCCGGCCGGGGGTGGTCCTATGTGAAACGCCCCGAGGGTGTGACGCTCAGCAGACTTTCCATCGTTCTTTCGTGCGACGAGGATTCCGTGGACGATCTTGCGGGAGCATTCCAGGAATTTCAGGGCCCGCCCGCCTTCTAAGGGAAATCGAAGGGCCCGGAACCGGTGTGCGGTTTCGGGCCCTTCGGGTGCTGCTGGGTTTTATCGGGACGCGTCCGGGTGGACCGCGTCCGTGATGTCGACGGTCTTCTTTTCGACCGGCTTGCGGAGCTGGATGTTCAGTTCGCGGAGGCGGGCCTCGTCGAGTTCCGTGGGGGCGCCCATCATGAGGTCCTGCGCGTTGCCGTTGAGGGGGAACGCGATGGTCTCGCGGATGTTCGGCTCGTCCGCGAGGAGCATGACGATGCGGTCGACGCCCGGGGCGATGCCGCCGTGCGGCGGGGCGCCGAACTGGAAGGCGCGGAGCATGCCGGCGAACTCGGTCTCGACGGTCTCGCGGCTGTAGCCGGCGATCTCGAAGGCCTTGAACATGATGGCGGGCTCGTGGTTCCGGATGGCGCCGGAGGAGAGCTCGATGCCGTTGCAGACGATGTCGTACTGCCAGCCGAGGATGTCCAGCGGGTCCTGGGTCTCCAGGGCCTCGAGGCCGCCCTGCGGCATCGAGAAGGGGTTGTGCGAGAAGTCGATCTTGCCGGTCTCCTCGTCCTTCTCGTACATCGGGAAGTCCACGATCCACGCGAAGCGGAAGACGTTCTCCTCGAACTGGCCGGCGCGCTTCGCGGCCTCGACCCGGACCGGGCCCATGATCTTGGAGACCTCGTCGAAGTCGCCCGCGCCGAAGAACACCGCGTGGCCGGGCTCCAGGCCGAGGCGCTCGGTGAGGACCTTGACGTTCTCCTCGGTGAGGAACTTGGCGATGGGGCCGGTGAGGGCGTTGCCCTCGCCGACGCGGACCCAGGCCAGGCCCTTCGCGCCGAGGGAGACGGCGAAGTCGCCGAGGCCGTCGAAGAACTTGCGCGGCTGGTCGCCGGTGTTCGGGACGGCGAGCGCGCGGACGTGCTTGCCGGCGAAGGCCTTGAACTCCGAGGCCTCGAAGACGTCGGTGATGTCGACGAGTTCGAGGGAGGTGCGCAGGTCGGGCTTGTCGTTGCCGTACTTGAGCATCGACTCGCGGAACGGGATGCGCGGGAACGGCGAGGTGACGTGGCGGCCGCCGCCGAACTCCTCGAAGAGCTCCGTCATGAGCTTCTCGATCGGCTGGAAGACGTCCTCCTGCTCGACGAAGCTCATCTCGACGTCGAGCTGGTAGAACTCGCCCGGCGAGCGGTCCGCGCGGGCGTCCTCGTCGCGGAAGCAGGGCGCGATCTGGAAGTACCGGTCGAAGCCGGAGATCATCAGCAGCTGCTTGAACTGCTGGGGCGCCTGCGGCAGCGCGTAGAACTTGCCCGGGTTGAGGCGGGACGGGACGACGAAGTCACGGGCGCCCTCGGGGGAGGTCGCGGTGAGGATCGGGGTCGCCATCTCGTTGAAGCCGAGGGCCACCATCTTGGAGCGGATCGACGCGATGACGGCCGAGCGCAGCATGATGTTGCGGTGCATGCGCTCGCGGCGCAGGTCGAGGAAGCGGTACTCCAGGCGCCGCTCCTCGTTGACGCCGTCGTCGGCGTTGATGGTGAAGGGGATCTGCTGGGCGGCGCCGAGGACCTCGACCGCGCCGACCTCGACCTCGATCTCGCCGGTGGGCAGGTCGGCGTTCACGTTCTCCGCGCCGCGGGAGACGACGGTGCCGTCGATGCGGACGACGGACTCCTTCGTCTGCTTGTCGAGGGCCTCGTACGCGGGCGTGCCGGGGCGGGCGACGAGCTGCGTGATGCCGTAGTGGTCGCGCAGATCGATGAAGAGGATGCCGCCCAGGTCGCGCCGATTGTGCAGCCAGCCGCTCAGCCGGACGTCGGTGCCGACGTCAGAGGCGCGGAGCTCGCCGCAGGTGTGGGACCTGTACCGATGCATCGTCGTTCATCCAGTCTTCGGGATCTTGGGGTGGGTCGCCGCAGGGAGATCGCGGGGGACTCCTGCGGACAGACCCACCCAGGGTACCGGGCTACCCATGATCGCTTTTCGAATACTCTCGGTGGCGACCTGCTGTCCGATATTCATAAAGTGGGGCAATGCGCACCGAGGACGTCCTGGCCGCGATCGCGACCGGCCTGTGGCGCTGGGACAACGCGTCCGGGATCGTCTCGCTCGACGCCGAGGCCGCCCGGCTGCTCGGGCTGCCCGCGGAACCCGTTCGGCTCACCGAGGCGGCCGTCCGGTCCCGGTTTCATCCGGTCGACTGGAACGAGATCGACGGGGTCGTCAACCTCGCCGTCGCCGAGGGCACCCTCGCCGAGGCCAGGCTGCGGATCATGGACGAGTACGGCCGGGTGATCCGTACCGTACGGAGCAGGTCGAAGCCGCTCATCGAGGGGAACGACTACCAGCTGGTCGGCACCCTCCAGGAGGTCGCCGAGCAGCCCGCGGGCACCGCCGCGCACACCCCCATCACGGGCGACTGGCGGCGCTCCCGCGAGGCGTTCCTGCTCGACGCCGGCCGGGCGCTCGCGGAGGCGCGGTCCACGGCCGAGGTGCTGCGGGTGGCGGCCTCGCTGTCCATGCCCGGCTTCTCGCCGGACGGGCTCGCGGTCTTCGGCGTGGCGGGCGACCGGCTGACGGTCATCGGCCACCACGGGCACAGCGAGGGCGACGAGGGGCCGTTCTCGTCGATGTCCCTGGACACGGACTACCCGGCGGCGGAGGTCGTACGGACGGGCCGGGCGATCTATCTGCCGACCCCCGACGAGTACCTGCGCCGTTTCCCGATGACCTGGCCGCTCGCCCAGCGGTTCGGCCGCCGGTCCTGGGCGTTCGTGCCGCTGGTCGTCGCCGGCCGCACGATGGGGGCCTGGATGGCGGCCTTCAAGCACCCGGTGGCGTTCACGCCGGACGAGCGGTCGGTGCTCACCACGGTGGCCCGGATGCTCGCGCAGGCCCTCGCCCGGGCGGGGGTGGCCGAGTCCGAGCGCGAGCTGTCCCTCGGTCTGCAGCGGACGATGATGCCGGTCCTGGGGCCGGGCATCCCGGGCATCCAGGTCGCCGCGCGGTACGTGCCGACCGGCGGCGGGCTCCAGGTCGGCGGCGACTGGTACGACATGATCCGGCTGCCCGGCGGCACCCCCCGCACCGGCGGGCGCGGCGCCGGGCGGATCGCCCTCGTCATCGGTGACGTCCAGGGCCACGACGTGCGGGCGGCCGGCCTGATGGGGCAGCTGCGGATCGCCCTGCGCGCGTACGCCTCCGAGGGCCACCGGCCGGACGCCGTCCTCTCCCGCGCCTCGCGTTTCCTGTACGGGATCACCGACGGGGACGACGGGGAGGGCGAGGCCGGTCCGCGCTTCGCCACCTGCCTCTATCTGGAGGTCGATCTGGAGTCCGGGGCGGTCGACATCGCGCGGGCGGGGCATCCGGACCCGGCGGTGCGGATGAACGACGGAACGGTTCTCCTCAGGCCCACCGCCGGTGGTCTGCCGCTCGGCATCGACCCCGACACCGACTACCCCACCACCCGGCTCACCCTCGAACCCGGCGAGACCCTGATGATCTGCACCGACGGCCTCCTGGAGACCGGCGGGCACGACCTGGACACCGGCTGGGAGCGGGTACGGACGCTCCTGGAGTCCCACGACGGCGAGGACCTCGAAGTGCTCGCCGACGCGCTCGTGGAGGCCGTCCACGGGCCCGGCTCGCACCACACCACCGGGCCGCTCGCCGACCGCAGGGAGGACGACATCGCCGTCCTGCTGCTCTCCCGGCGGCCCGCCGGGGCGCTGCCGGAGGCCCCGCGCCGCACCCTGATGTCCATCGCCCAGGCCGAGCCGGAGCGGATCGCCCAGGCGCGTGAGCAGGTGCGGCAGCTGCTGCACGACTGGGCGGACGAGGAGCAGCTGGACGCGGCGGTCCTGATGGTCTCGGAGATGGTCACCAACGTCCTCGTCCACACGGACGGCGACGCGCTGCTGGTCGCCGAGGTCGCGTGCGGCGAGAAGTCCCGGCGGCTGCGGGTCGAGGTCTCCGACACGAGCGACGAACTGCCGCACCGGCGCCAGCCGGGCGAGATGGCGTCGAGCGGGCGCGGCCTGGTCCTGATGGAGGTCCTGGCGGACGCGTGGGGCGTCGACCCGCGCGGCGAGGGCAAGGCGATCTGGTTCGAACTGAACGAACCGGACCCGGGGGACGACAGGCCGTAGCGGGGCCGGGGTCATCGCGCGCGTCCCTCCCCCGGGCGGCGCAGACTGGTGTCGTACGGCCGCAGGGGGACCACGGAGCTCGCCATGGACACCCACAAGGTCGGCAGTGACACCACCGTGCTGGCCGACAGCCTCGAAGTGCCCGGCATCGGGCACCTGCCCGTCAACGCCTATGTCGTCACCGCCGCCGAACCCGTCGTCGTCGACACCGGCGTCGGCCTCCCCGACCGCGACTTCGTCGCCGCGCTCGGCGAGGTGGTGGACCCGGCCGACGTGCGCTGGATCTGGCTCACGCATCCCGACCGGGACCACACGGGCGGGATCTTCGACCTGCTGGACGCCGCGCCGCACGCGCGCGTGGTCACGACGTTCCTGGGGGCCGGTGAGATGACCACCGAACGGCCCCTGCCCATGGACCGGGTGTACTTCCTCAACCCCGGGCAGTCCCTGGACGTCGGCGACCGCGAGCTGCACGCCTTCCGGCCGCCGCTGTTCGACAACCCGGCCACCGTCGGCTGCTACGACGACCGCACCCGGATGTGCTTCAGCTCCGACTGCTTCGGCGGGCCGATGCCGAGCGCGGAGGTCGCGGAGAGCGGGCACGCCAACGATCTCAAGCCGGAGGAGCTGCGCGGGGCGCAGCTGCTGTGGGCGACGATCGACAGCCCCTGGGTGCACCTGGTGGACCCGGAGAAGTACCGGGCGACGATGGAGCCGCTGCGGCAGATGGGACCCGAGGTCGTGCTGGGCACGCATCTGCCGCCGGCCGTGCGGATGCTGGACCGGATGATCGAGACGATCGCGATGGTGCCGGACTCCGATCCGTTCGTGGGCCCGGACCAGGCGGCCCTCGAACAGCTCCTGGCCTCGTTCCAGCCGGGCGGCCCGGTGCCGGCCTGACGGGACCGGGCGTCCGCTAGGGCCCGTCCTCGGGCCGTGCCCCGTACCGCGTGCGGAGTTCGCCGAGGACGCCCGTCGCCGCGGCCGTCAGCGGTACGGCGAGCAGCATGCCCAGGACGCCCGCGACGGACGCCCCGGCCGTGATCGCCAGCATCACCGCGGCCGGGTGCATCTGCACGGTCCGGCTCTGGACCATGGGCTGGAGGACGTTCCCCTCGATGACCTGGACGGCGAGGACGATCCCGAGCACCCAGAGCGCGATGACGAAGCCGCGGTCGGCGAGGGCGACGAGGACGGCGATCGCCCCGGAGAGGAAGGCGCCGAGGTACGGGATGTAGGCCGTCACGAACACCAGGGCCGCGAGCCCGACCGCCCCCGGTACGTCCAGGACGACGAGTCCGACGCCGATGAGGACGGCGTCGACGAGGGCGACGAGGGTCGTCCCGCGCATGAAGCCCTCGACGGCCTCGAAGGCGCGGCGGGCCATGGCCTCGACGAGGTCTCCGGTGGTGCGGGGGACGAGGGAGCGCAGGGCGCCGGCGGCCCGGTCGGAGTCGCGGAGGAAGAAGAACATGAGCAGCAGGGCGAGGACGGCGGTGGCGAGCATCTCGCCGACGACGCTGATGCCGCTGATGACCCCGGAGGCGGCGGTGCCGCCGAACTTCTCCAGGAGGCTCTTGGCGTTCTTGGCGAGGTCGTCGAGGGAGGTCCCGGCCGCGCCGAGGTGTTCGGCGATGTCGGTGGCGGCCTGCCGCAGCGAGGCGACGATCTGGTCGCCGGTCTCGATGAGCGCGGCGACGACGATGTAGGTGGCGCCGCCGACGACGGCGAGGACGGCGACGACGGTGAGCGCGGCGGCGAGCGACGTGCGGACCCCCAGCCGGACCAGGCGGCGGTGGAGGGGGCCGAGGAGGGCGGTGCCGAGGATCGCGAGGAGTACGGGGGTGACGGCGGTCCTGAAGACGGCGCACAGCCAGATCCCGACGGCGGCGACGCCGGCGGCGAGGAGCAGGACGACGCACCAGGCGGCGATCCTGCGGGCGGGTTCGGGGAGGAGCGCGGGCGACGTCTGCACCCGACCACCGGACCACGCGCCCCGGCGCGTCGTCGCGCGCGAACGGACCGTACGGGTGACGGGTCGTCAGCCGTACGGCCCTGGACCGCCACGCGAGCCGGGGCCCGCGAAGCCCGCCCCGAGCCGCTGCTCCCGCCGGGGCCGCGAAGCCCGCGCCGGGCCCGCGAAGCCCCCGCCGGGGCCCGCGAAGCCCGCGCCGGCCCGCTGCTCCCCGCTGGGCCCGCGAAGCCCGCCCCGAGCCGCTGCTCCCGGCCGGGGCCCGCCCCGCGTTCCTACTCGCCCATTCCGTGGACCGCCGGGATCGTTCCGAGGCGGCCCGCCTGGAAGTCCTCGAAGGCCTGGCGGAGTTCGGCCTGGGTGTTCATGACGAACGGGCCGTAGTGGGCCATCGGCTCGCGGATCGGCTGTCCGCCGAGGAGTACGACCTCCAGGTCGGGGGTGTTGCCGTCCTGCTTCTCGTCGGCGCGGACGGTCAGCGAGCCGCCCTTGCCGAAGACGGCCGTCTGCCCCATGTGGACGGGACGGCGCTCCGCGCCGACGGTGCCGCGGCCGGCCATGACGTACGCGAGGCCGTTGAAGTCCTCGCGCCACGGCAGGGTGATCTCGGCGCCGGGTCGCAGGGTCGCGTGGATCATCGTGATCGGGGTGTGGGTGATGCCCGGCCCGTCGTGGCCGTCGAGCTCGCCCGCGATGACGCGGAGCAGCGCGCCGCCGTCGGGGGAGGTGAGCAGCTGGACCTGGCCGCCGCGGATGTCCTGGTAGCGGGGGGCCATCATCTTGTCGGCGGCGGGGAGGTTCACCCAGAGCTGGAGGCCGTGGAAGAGGCCGCCGCTGACGACGAGGGACTCCGGCGGCGCCTCGATGTGGAGGAGGCCGGAGCCGGCCGTCATCCACTGGGTGTCGCCGTTGGTGATGGTGCCGCCGCCGCCCTGGGAGTCCTGGTGGTCGAAGATCCCGTCGATGATGTAGGTGACGGTCTCGAAGCCGCGGTGGGGGTGCCAGGGCGTGCCCTTGGGCTCTCCGGGCGCGTACTCCACCTCACCCATCTGGTCCATCATGATGAACGGGTCGAGGTACTGGTAGTTGATGCCGGCGAACGCGCGGCGGACCGGGAAGCCCTCGCCCTCGAAGCCGGTGGGGGCCGTGGTCACGGCGAGCACCGGGCGGGGGGTGGCGTCGGCCTGGGCCGCCACGCGCGGCAGGGTGAGCGGGTTCTCGACAGTCACTGCGGGCATGACGGACCTCCTTGTGCGGCCTTCTCCGACCTTGTGCTTCCACTTTAGTTGAACAGTGAACTTTCTGCCACCCACAACACGGAGCGCCCGGGAGGAATTCCTCCCGGGCGCTCTCCCTGTACGGGGTCCAGCCTGCGTCAGCCGTACATCCGCCGCATCGCGAAGTCGACCATCTGCTCGACCGCCTTCGCGTCGAAGACCATCCGGTGGTCGCCCTCCATGTCGAGGACGAAGCCGTAGCCGGTCGGCAGCAGGTCGATCACCTCGGCGCCGGTGATCACGAAGTACTTCGACTCCTTGCCCGCGTACCGCCGCAGCTCCTTGAGCGAGGTGAACATCGGGATGACCGGCTGCTGGGTGTTGTGCAGGGCGAGGAAGCCGGGGTTGTCGCCGCGCGGGCAGTAGACCTTCGAGGTCGCGAAGATCTGCTGGAAGTCCTCGGGCGCGAGCGTGCCGGTCGTGAAGGCGCGGACGGCGTCGGCGAGGGAGGGCGGCGAGGGCTCCGGGTAGAGCGGCGGCGCCTGCTGCCCGTACCCCCCGGGCACACCCCCCTGCATCCCGCCCTGCATGTCGGCCGGCGGGGCGTACTGCTGCTGCGGAGGCGGCGCGTACTGCTGCTGGGCACCCGGATTCTGCTCGTAGCCGTACATGGGCCCTGAGCCTACTGCGTCACAGATGACCCGAGAGGGGTTGCTCTTATTACCGGTGGGTAGCATCATCGGAGAGAGCGTTTTGCTACTTGCTGGTACGTGTACGAGGAACCTCCTCCCCGAGCCTTACGGAGCCGTCGCCATGGGGCACTACAAGTCGAATCTCCGCGACATCGAGTTCAACCTCTTCGAGGTCCTCGGCCGCGACAAGGTGTACGGCACCGGGCCGTTCGAGGAGATGGACGTCGAGACCGCCAAGAGCATCCTCGACGAGATCCGCCGTCTCGCCGAGAACGAGCTCGCGGAGTCCTTCGCCGACGCCGACCGCAACCCGCCGGTCTTCGACCCCGAGACCAACACCGCCCCCGTGCCCGCCACCTTCAAGAAGTCGTACAACGCCTTCATGGAGTCCGAGTACTGGCGCCTCGGCATCCCCGAGGAGATCGGCGGCACCGTCTCCCCCCGCTCCCTGATCTGGGCGTACGCGGAGCTGCTGCTCGGCTCGAACCCGGCCATCTGGATGTACTCCTCCGGCCCGGCCTTCGCCGGCATCCTCTACAACGAGGGCAACGAGGCGCAGAAGAAGGTCGCGCAGATCGCCGTCGAGAAGCGCTGGGGCTCCACCATGGTCCTCACCGAGCCCGACGCGGGCTCGGACGTCGGCGCCGGCCGCACCAAGGCCACCCAGCAGGAGGACGGCTCCTGGCACATCGAGGGCGTGAAGCGCTTCATCACCTCCGGTGAGCACGACATGGAGGAGAACATCCTCCACTACGTCCTCGCCCGCCCCGAGGGCGCCGGCCCCGGCACCAAGGGCCTCTCCCTCTTCCTCGTCCCCAAGTACGAGTTCGACTGGGAGACCGGCGAGCTGGGCGCGCGCAACGGCGTCTACGCCACCAACGTCGAGCACAAGATGGGCCTCAAGGCCTCCAACACGTGCGAGATGACCTTCGGCGACAAGCACCCCGCCAAGGGCTGGCTGATCGGCGACAAGCACGACGGCATCCGCCAGATGTTCCTCATCATCGAGTTCGCCCGCATGATGGTCGGCACGAAGGCGATCTCCACCCTCTCCACGGGCTACCTCAACGCCCTGGAGTACGCCAAGGAGCGCGTCCAGGGCACCGACCTGGCCAACTTCATGGACAAGGCCGCGCCCAAGGTCACCATCACGCACCACCCCGACGTCCGCCGCTCGCTGATGACGCAGAAGGCGTACGCCGAGGGCATGCGCTCCCTCGTCCTCTACACCGCCTCCGTGCAGGACGAGATCGCGATCAAGGAAGCGGCCGGCGAGGACGCGAAGGCCCTGCACGGCCTGAACGACCTGCTGCTCCCGATCGTCAAGGGATACGGCTCCGAGAAGGGCTACGAGCAGCTCGCCCAGTCGCTCCAGACCTTCGGCGGCTCCGGCTTCCTCCAGGAGTACCCGATCGAGCAGTACATCCGGGACGCCAAGATCGACACCCTCTACGAGGGCACCACGGCCATCCAGGGCCAGGACTTCTTCTTCCGCAAGATCGTCCGCGACCAGGGCGCCTCCCTGAACGCGCTGTCCGAGGAGATCAAGAAGTTCCTCGCGGTCGGCACCGGCGGCGAGGAGCTGGCCGGCGCCCGCGACGCGCTCGCCAAGGCCGCCGTGGACCTGGAGAGCATCGTCGGCACGATGATCACCGACCTCACCGCCACCGGCGAGGACGTCAAGAACATCTACAAGGTCGGCCTCAACACCACCCGCCTGCTGCTGGCCTCCGGCGACGTCGTCGTCGGCTACCTGCTGCTGAAGGGCGCGGCCGTCGCCGCGGAGAAGCTGGCCGCGGGCGCCTCCGGCAAGGACGTCGCCTTCTACCAGGGCAAGATCGCGGCCGCGAAGTTCTTCGCCGCCAACGTCCTGCCGGGCGTCAGCGCCGAGCGCGCCCTCGCCGAGGCCGTCGACGGCTCGCTCATGGACCTGGACGAGGCCGCGTTCTAGGACGCGCCCCCGTTCACCCAGACACGGCCCGTCCCCGGGGAGGGGGGCGGGCCGTTTCCCTTGACCGCTACGCGCGGCGGCCGCCGCGCCGCTCGCCCCCCCAGACGCCGGGCGATCGATGTGCGGGGCCGCGTATTCGTATACCGGGCCCTGCGTAAGGTGGAACCCATGACCAGCGCAGCCTCCCGTCCGACCGCCGGCCCCTTCGACCGCGGACACACCGACGACCTGATGGCCTTCCTGACGGCCTCGCCCTCGCCGTACCACGCGGTCGCGAGCGCCGCCCAGCGGCTGGAGAAGGCCGGGTTCCGCCGGGTCGAGGAGACGGCCGCCTGGGACGCGACCACCGGCGGGAAGTACGTGATCCGCGGCGGCGCGATCATCGCCTGGTACGTGCCGGAGGGCGCCGCCGCCCACACCCCGTACCGCATCGTCGGCGCCCACACCGACTCCCCCAACCTGCGCGTCAAGCCGCAGCCCGACATGGGCGCGCACGGCTGGCGCCAGGTCGCCGTGGAGATCTACGGCGGCACCCTCCTCAACACCTGGCTCGACCGCGACCTCGGCCTCGCCGGACGGCTCACCCTCCGCGACGGCAGCCACCACCTCGTCAACGTGGACCGGCCGCTGCTGCGCGTCCCGCAGCTCGCCATCCACCTCGACCGCTCCGCCAACGACGGCCTGAAGCTGGAGCGCCAGCGCCACATGCAGCCCGTCTGGGGCACCGGCGAGGTCCACGAGGGCGACCTGATCGAGTTCGTCGCCGCGGAAGCCGGGGTCGACGCCGAGGACGTCAGCGGCTGGGACCTCATGGTGCACGCCGTCGAGGCACCCGCCTACCTGGGCCGCGACCGCGAGCTGCTCGCCGGACCCCGCATGGACAACCTGCTGTCCGTGCACGCCGCCGTCGCCGCGCTCGCCTCCCTCGCGGGCCGCGACGACCTCCCGTACATCCCGGTCCTCGCCGCCTTCGACCACGAGGAGAACGGCTCCGAGGCCGACACCGGCGCCCAGGGCCCGCTCCTCGGCAACGTCCTGGAGCGCTCGGTGTACGCGCGCGGCGGCTCGTACGAGGACCGGGCGCGGGCCTTCGCGGGCACCGTCTGCCTGTCCTCCGACACCGGCCACGCCGTCCACCCGAACTACGCGGAGCGCCACGACCCCACGCACCACCCGCGCGTCAACGGCGGCCCGATCCTCAAGGTGAACGTCAACCAGCGGTACGCCACCGACGGCAGCGGCCGCGCGGTCTTCGCCGCCGCCTGCGAGAAGGCGGGCGTGCCCTGGCAGTCCTTCGTCTCCAACAACGACATGCCCTGCGGCACGACCATCGGCCCCATCACCGCGGCCCGGCACGGCATCAGGACCGTCGACATCGGCGTCGCGATCCTCTCCATGCACAGCGCCCGCGAACTGTGCGGCGCCGAGGACCCGTACCTCCTCGCGAACGCCCTGGTCGCCTTCCTGGAGGGCTGAGTCCCGCACCGCACGCGCGAAACATCCGCGAAAGGTCCCGCCTGACAGCGTCGTCCCCATGCACCGTCATGAGGGTCCGCCGCTGCGGAAGTTCGTCACCGTCATCACCGCCGCCGTGCTCCTCGGCACGGCGGCGACCGGCGTCCTGATCGCCACCTACGACGACCGGCCCCCGTGGGCCACGGACATCGCCTACGAGGGCGGCTACCTCCAGGCCGTACGGATCACCAAGTGGCGCGCCCTGCGCGACGGGGAGTGCACCGACATGGAACGGCAGGGGATGGGCGGCGCCCGGGCCGTCCACGACCCGGCCGCCTGGGTGGACGGCTGCCTGGACGGGGCCGCGGGGCGCCCGTCCAGGAACCAGGGGATCGTCCGCTGACTACGCGTCCATGCCGGCGAGGATCAGCGGCAGCCGGGACACGCCCGCCTCCGTGAGCTTCACCGGGACGCCCCAGTCCTGCTGGTGGACGTGGCAGGCCGGGTACTCGTTGGCCGGATCGTCGTCGCAGGACGCGGCCATCGCCGAGACGTGCAGCACGCCCTCGGTCACGTCCGGGTTCAGGTCGAGCTCCCGGAACAGGTCGGTCCCGGTCCCCGCCCCGCCGAGGAGCAGCTCCGGCGGGGTCGAGGACACCAGGAGCCGCGTGGAGGGACCGTAGCGCTCGTCGAGCTTCTGCCCGGTCGGGGCCTGGAACACCACGTCGAGCCGGAGCCGGCCCGGGGCCACCTCGGTGGCCTCGCGCCGGGTGCGGTGGGCGACGGCGTCGACCCGCACCGCCTCCTCGGGCAGCCGCAGCCGGGTCAGCCGGTGCCGGGCGGACTCGACGACGACGATGTCGCCGTCGACGAGCACCGCGCCGCTGGGCTCGCGCAGATCGGTGGCGAGGGTCGTCACCTCACCGGAGGCGGGGTCGAAGCGGCGCAGGGCGTGGTTGTACGTGTCCGAGACCGCGACCGAGCCGTCGGGAAGGGCCGTCACGCCCAGCGGGTGCTGGAGCAGGGCCTGCTCGGCGGCGCCGTCGCGGTGGCCGAAGTCGAAGAGGCCGGTGCCGACGGCGGTGTGCACGCCGCCCTCCGGGTCGACCCAGCGCAGGGCGCTGGTCTCGGAGTCGGCGACCCAGAGCCGGTCCTCGGTGGCGGCGAGCCCGGACGGCTGCGCGAACCACGCCTCGGCGGCGGGTCCGTCGACGAGCCCCTCGTTCGTCGTCCCGGCGGCGACCTCGACGGTCCCGCTCCCGGGGTCGTACGTCCACAGCTGGTGGACGCCCGCCATGGCGATCCACACCTTGCCCTGCCACCAGGCGACGTCCCACGGCGAGGACAGGTCGACGTCCAGCGCGGGCCCGGAGGTGGGGGACCCCTGCCACCACTGCTTCCCGGTACCGGCGACGCGCTCGATGACACCGGTCTCCGGGTCGTACGTGCGCAGCGCGTGGTTCACGGTGTCGGCGACGACGACCGTGCCGTCGGGCAGCTGCGCGAGACCCTGCGGCTCCCGGAAGACGCCTTCACCGATCCGCCGTACGACGGTCTCGCCGTCGGCGGCCAGCTCGACGAGCCGGTGCCGGGTGGTGTCGGAGACCAGGAAGTTCCCGGACGGCAGCAGAACCGCCTTGCCGGGGAACCGCAGCTCGGTGGCGACCGGCTCGGGCGCCACGTAGGGCCCGTCACCACGCCGCAGCGTCCCCTTGGCGCCGTGCTCGGCCTCCAGCTCCTCGACGAGCGTCCGGATGGCGTTGGCGTGCCCCTCACCGGCGTGCTGGGCGACGACGTACCCCTCGGGGTCGATGACGACGAGCGTCGGCCACGCCCGCACGGCGTACTGCTTCCAGGTCGCGAGCTCGGGGTCGTCGAGCACGGGGTGGTGCACCTCGTACCGCTCGACGGCATCGACGACGGCCTGGTGCTCGGCCTCGTGCACGAACTTCGGCGAGTGCACCCCGACGATGACGAGCGTGTCCCGGTGCTTCTCCTCCAGCTCCCGCAGCTCGTCGAGGACGTGCAGGCAGTTCACACAGCAGAAGGTCCAGAAATCGAGCAGAACGATCTTTCCTCGCAGGTCGGCGAGGCTCAGATCGTCTCCTCCCGTGTTCAGCCAGCCACCCTTGCCGATCAGCTCGGGGGCGCGGACACGGGCACGGCGGGGGGTGGTCGCGGGCGCGGAGTCGTTCATGGTTCAAGGGTGCCGTACGGGTGGAAATCGTGGGGCGGGTGGGGGCCCGGTGCGTGTCCGGGTGGGGGGTGGGGGTGGGGGGTGGTCAGCATGGCGGGCATGGTCGCACGCTTGATCGGATCATCTGAACATTCCTGCCGATGGGTGAAGGGCGGACTCCTCGTGCTGCTGTGCTTACTGCCCTGCCTCACCCCGGCCGCCACCGCCGCCCCGGCCGGCGGGGCCGGGGACGGCGCCCTGCGGGTCACCGTGACCGTGAACGGGCGACGGAACAGCGGCACCCACCCGCCCGCCCTCCGGGCCGGCGGGCCGGTCGTCACGCGCTACCGGCTGGTCAACCGGGGCGAGGCCCATCTGTACGGCCTCCGGATCCTCGACCCCTCGGTGCCCGGCGGGGCCGTACGGTGCCCCCGGCGGCCGCTGCCCGCGCTCGGGGAGCTGGAGTGCGTCGCCAGGTTCCGCGCGGCGCCCGGGGCGCACCGGGGGACCGTCCGCGCCGAGGGCTCGATCCCCTCGCTCCGGCGCCTGGTCACCGCGACCGCCCGCGCCGGGTACTCCGGCGTCGCCGGCGCCCTCCGCCTGACCGAACGGGTCACCGTCGCGCCGCCCGCCCGCCGCACCGCCGCGCCCGGCCGGCTGCGCGCCCTCCGCCCCACGGGTACCGCCACCGTCACGTACACCGTCACCAACCTCGGCAACCGGCCCCTGCACGCCGTCCGCGTCGACGACCCCGCGCTCGGCCTGCGCGCCGGCTCCGGAACCAGGGCCGGGACCGGGACCGCCGTCGACTGCGGCGGGCGGCCCGGCACCGTGGCCGTCCTCGCGCCCGGTGCCTCCGCCCGCTGCACCGCCACCGTACGGAGACCCCCCGGCACCCATCGGAGTACGGGTCTCGCCTCCGGGACCGACCGGGTGACCACCTACGGGCCCGACGGCGCCCGCGTCCCGGCACCGACCCTCGTCGCCCGCTCATCCGCCGTGTTCACCCTGCCGGCAGCGGCCGAGCCGGGCGCGTCGAGGCCGCCGTCGGGCCCGGGCAGGCCCGCGGAGCCCGTACGGGGGAGTGGGGGCGCGCCCGGCGCTCGGGGCGGCGGCGCCACGCCGTCCGGGCGTCCCGCCGCCCCCGGCAGCGCCGGGGTTCCGGCCCCGGGGGCCGCCGTACTGCTGGAGCTGCTGTTCCCGGGCGCCGGGGCGCAGGACGCGGGGGCAGCGGGGGGCCTGGGCCCCGTGGGGGACGTGGGGGACGTGGGAGGTATGGCTGATGTCGGGGGCTTGGGGGACGTGGGCGATGCAGGGGCCGGGGGTGGCGACGGAGGTGCGGGCGCGGCCGCTGCCGCTGCCGGGGGCGGGGCTGCGGCAGGCGGCGGGGGCGGGGCCGCGGCCGGGACCGGAGCCGCGGCCGGGACCGGGACCGGGGCTGCGGCAGCCGGAGCCGGGGTCGGGGGGCTTGGTTCCGCCGGGGGGCGTGGGGGCGACGTCTCCGGCGTCTCCGCCGGCACCCCCGTCCCCCCGCCCTCCGCCCGCCGTGCCGCCGCCCTCGACGACGAGGGCTTCGTCGGGCGGCTGCGTCGGCGCGGACGGGAGGCGAGTGAGCTCGGGGTGGTGACGATGCTGCTGCTGCTCCTGATCCCGGCGGCCCTCGCCGCCGCCCTCCTCGGCAACCGGAAAGGCTGACCGTGGCCCTGTTCGAAACGCTCGTCGTCGTCTTCGGCGTCGCGCTCGTCGCCGCCCTCGCCGTCGTCGCCAAGACGAAGCTCTTTCCGCTCGGCGCGGACGAGGAGCCCCGGGAGGACGTCGCCGAGTACATCGCCATGATGGTGTCGGTCCTCTACGCCGTCGTCCTCGGCCTCTGCCTGGTCTCCGTCTGGGACACCCGGTCCGAGGCCGCCGAGAACGTCCAGGCGGAGGCGAGCGCCCTGCACCAGACGTATCTGCTCGCGGACGCGCTCCCCGCGGACCGGCGCCAGCCGCTGCGGGACGCGGCCCGGACGTACGCCAGTCACGTCGTGGACGTCGAGTGGCCGGTGATGGCGGCGCGCGAGCCCATCGACCCGGTCGGCTGGCGGCTCCTCGAACGGCTGCGGCAGGCGGGCGAGGTGAGCGACGCGGCGAAGGTGCCGCAGCAGATCGCCGCCCAGGAGGTGCTCGCCCAGCTGGGTTACGTCGACGACGCCCGGCGCGGCCGGGAGGCCGCCGCGCAGGAGCGGCTCTCCCCCGTGCTGTGGACGGGTCTGCTCATCGGGGGCGCGCTGACGCTGGCGTTCATGTTCCTCTTCGGGATCAGGAGGAGCACGACGCACGTGGTGATGGTGATGGGTCTTTCGGGGTTCATCGCGTTCACCGTGCTGCTGATCCATCAGCTCGACGCGCCGTTCGGCGAGATGCTCGGGGCGACCCCGGACCCGTTCACCCGCTACTTCGGGTGAGAAGCGGCGGCCGTACGGGCAGGCATGACGGCGTGAAATATCTCGTACGGGACAAGATCTTCGCGATCGGCGACGACTACTGGATCGAGGACGAGCAGGGCCGCCACGCCTTCCTCGTCGACGGCAAGGCGCTGCGGCTGCGCGACACCCTGGAGCTCAAGGACCCCGACGGGCGGGTGCTGGTCACCCTGCGGCAGAAGATGTTCAGCCTGCGGGACGCGATGACCGTCGAGCGGGACGACCGGCCGCTCGCGACGATCCGCCGCAAGCGGCTCTCGCTGCTGCGCAACCACTACCGGGTGACGCTCGTCGAGGGCACCGAACTGGACGTCAGCGGGCGGATCCTGGACCGGGAGTTCGTCGTCGAGTACGAGGGGGAGCTCCTGGCCCACATCTCCCGGCAGTGGTTCCACGTCCGCGAGACGTACGCGGTGAACGTGGTCCGGGAGGACGCGGACGCCGCGCTGCTCGTGGCCGTGGCGGTGTGCGTGATCCGGATGGCCGAGCGCGAACGGGAGGAGTGACCGGCGCGCGGTTGCGAGCGCCGGTTCGCGCCGCGGCGCGGTCTCACGCCGCCCTCATCAGCGTCCGGCGCAGCCTCACCCCGCCCCTCATCAGGGTTCGGCGCCGCCTCACGCCGCCTTCGTCAGCGCCTGCTCCAGGTCCGTCCACAGGTCCTCGACGTGCTCGATGCCGACCGAGATCCGGACCGTGCCCGGGCCGATGCCGGCCGCGTCGAGGGCCGCCGCGTCGAGCTGGTGGTGGGAGGTGGAGGCCGGGTGCATGACCAGGGTCTTCACGTCGCCGAGGGAGACGCTGAGGGAGGCGAGGCGCACCGCCTCGACGAAGGTGCGGCCCGCCTCCCGGCCGCCCGCGAGGTCGACCAAGACCACGCCGCCGCCCCCGCGGGGCAGCAGCCGCGCGGCGATCTCCCGGTCGGGGTGGCTGTCGAGGGCGGGGTGGCGGACGGCCGCGACCGCGGGGTGCGCGGCGAACCGGGCCGCCAGGTCGGCGGCGCTCGCGCACTGGCGCTCCATGCGCAGGGAGAGGGTCTGCATGCCGCGCAGGGTGAGCCAGGCGGCGAACGGGTCGGTGGACGCGCCCTGTTCGACGGCGTGGCGGCGGACCCTGCGGTACAGCCCGTCGTCCTTGAAGACGGCGACGCCGCCGAGGACGTCCGCGTGTCCGGCGAGGTACTTGGTGGCGGAGTGGACGACGATGTCGGCGCCGTGGTCGAGCGGCCGGCAGAGCAGCGGCGAGGCGAAGGTGTTGTCGACGACCACCGGGACCCGGGCGCCGGCGGCGACGGCGGCGAGTGCGGGCAGGTCGGAGACGCGGGTGGTCGGGTTGGCGATGGTCTCCAGGTAGAGCAGCCGGGTCTCGGGGCGCAGCGCCGCCCGCACCTCCTCGGGGTCGGTGCCGGAGACGTAGGTGACGTCGATGCCCCAGCGGGTGGCGAGGTCGTCGAGGACCGCGTACGTACCGCCGTACAGGCAGGTCTGGGCGATGACGTGGTCGCCGCCGGCGAGCAGGCCGAGGAGGACGCCGTTCACGGCGCCCATGCCGGAGGCGAAGGAGAGGCCCGCGATGCCGCCTTCGAGGCGGGCGACGGCGTCCTCCAGGGTGCGGACGGTGGGGTTGCCGAGGCGGCTGTAGAGGAACGCGTCGGTGGAGGTGAAGGCGGTGGCGAGGGCGTCGGCCGAGTCGAAGGCGAAGACGTGGCCCTGGTGGAGGGGGACGCCGAGGGGCCTGCTGCCGGTGATCTCGACGTGCGGCGGGTGGACGGCGAGGGTCTCGGGCCGGGTGGACGCGGGGGCGGGGAGCGCGGGGGCGGGCAGAGGGGCGGCAGGGGCGTGCGCGGAGGCGGGGAGCGCGGAGGTGGGGAGCGCAGGGGCGTGCGCGGTGGTGGGGAGCGTGAGGGCGGATGCGGCGGCGGAGTCGGCGGTGCTCATGAACTCAGTCTGTGGACAGGCAGTTTGCCTTCCCAGGTCCAATCCCGGCAGATTGGTTCGGCGATGAAGCCAATCCAGAGGGACCTCGTCAGCGCCGCGAACCCCGCGGGGCAGCCGCCCGACCCCGACGACCTCGTCTTCCGGCTCGGGCGCTGGTCCGCCGGGCGCGGGCCGCTGTACCTGCTGCTCGCGGCCCGGCTGCGGCGGCTCGTCGACGAGGGCGCGCTGCCCCCGGGGGCGCTCCTGCCGCCGGACCGTCGTCTCGCGAAGGCCCTGGCCGTGGGGCGGACGACGGTGGTCGCCGCGTACGACACCCTGCGGCAGGAGGGGCGGCTCGTCCGGCGGCAGGGCAGCGGGACCCGGGTCGCGCGGGCCGCGCTGGCGGCGGAGGCGCCCCGGGCGGGCGAGGCGCCGCCGCCCCGGGTCACGGAGACGTCGAACCCGCTGTTCCTGCACCTGCTCGAAGCGCCCGACGGCGTGATCCTGCTGAGCTGCGCGGCGCCCGCGCAGCCGCCGCCCGAGCTGGCGGAGGCGTACCGCGCGCTCGTCCTGCCCGAGGCGGACCTCGGTTACCACCCGGCCGGCCTCGGGGTGCTGCGGGCCGCCGTGGCCCGGCGCTACGCGGCGCGGGGCGTGCCGACGGCGCCGGAGCAGATCCTGGTCACCACCGGGGCGCAGCAGGGGCTTTCGCTGCTGGCCCGGCTGCTGCTCGCGCCGGGGGACGGGGTGCTGGTGGAGGCGCCGACGTATCCGGGGGCGCTCGACCTGTTCCGGGAGGCGGCCGCCGTGCCGCTGCCGGTGGCGGTCGGGCCCGAGGGGATCGACGTGGCGGAGGCGGTGCGGGTGATGGAACGTCACCGTCCGGCGCTGGCCTATGTGATACCCCGCTTCCAGAACCCCACGGGGGCGGTCCTTCCGCCGTTGGCGGGGCGCCGGCTGGTCGAGGCGGCGAACGCGCTGGGGGTGCCGCTCGTCGACGACGAGGTGCTCGACGAGCTGGGGTTCGACGACCTGGCCTTCGACGATCCGGCGGGCGGGCCCGGCGGCGCATCGCTCTCCTCCTGCGGCGAGGTGATCGCGATCGGTTCGCTCAGCAAGATCGTGTGGGGCGGGCTGCGGATCGGCTGGGTGCGCGGCCCGGCGCCGCTCGTCGCCCGCCTCGCCCGGCTGAAGGCCCTGCACGACCTGGGCTGCGACGTGCCGTCCCAACTGGTCGCGGCCCGGCTGCTCGACGACTTCGCGCCGGTACGGGCGGCCCGGCTGCGGGCCCTGCGCGCGGGCCACGCCCACCTGCGTGCCGAGCTCGCCCGGCTGCTGCCCTCGTGGTCCTGCGCTCCGGTGACCGGCGGGCAGACGCTCTGGGTGCGGCTCCCCCACGGCGACGGCGTGTCCTTCGCGCAACTCGCCCTGCGGCACGGCGTGGCCGTCCTGCCGGGCGCGACGACGGACGCCCTCGGCGGCAGCGTGCGGCACCTGCGGCTGCACTTCCTGCTGGCGCCGGAGGTGCTGACGGAGGCGGTACGGAGACTGGCGGCGGCCTGGGCGGAGTACGCCCCGGTGCAGGAACCCGGGCGGGCCTCGCTCCGGGGCATCACCCTCTGAAGGGATCGTTCATGCACACCCAGCCGAGCCCGTTCGAGCTGCACGCCTGGAAGGAGGGAAACCGGCACAACTACAGTGCGGGCTGGAAGGGCGTCTCCCCGGAGTTCGGCGAGATCACGCTGACCTGTCCGCTCCCCCGTACCAGCGCCGAGTCGATCGTCTCGGAGCTGCGCGGCGGGCTGCTCCCGACGGCGTCGTTCGAGACGCGCGGCGCGCATGCCGAGGGGCTCGTCCTGCCGGCGCTGAACCGTTCGACGCTGCGGGTCGGGGAGCGGATGGTGTACGTGTCGCGGAACCGTTTCGGCGCCACCCTGGACCAGCGGGCCCTGGCCCTGCGGTACGCGGGCGACCACTATCGGCTCGCCGCCCTCGACAAGCGGGGGTACGTCCTGAGCCGCGCGGCCGACGACGAGGACCCCGGGGTCACGGTCACCGTCCGCGAGACCGGCCGGGGGAGGAACCGCAGGCTGACGGTGCGGACCGCCGGGCGCGCGGAGGGCGGGGACCTGGCCCTCGCCCTGATCTTCGCGGGCGTCGACCGCTCGGCGCTGACGCGGATCGGGGCGGTGAAGGCGGGTCTGTCGCGCGTGACCCACTTCTGGACGGAGTCGCAGTACTGACGCGGGGGCGGCCCCACTAAGGGGAAGCCGCCCCGCTCTTCACCTGAGCCCCGCACCGCCCGTCACCTCAGCCGCGCGCCACCCGTCGCCATAGCCCCGCCCCGCCCGTCGCCTCAGCCGCGCTTCGGCGTCGCGAGGCCCAGGACACGGTCCTTCAAGGCCGGGAACTGCTCGCGGGTGGTCGTGACCTTCGCCGGATCGAGCACGACCCGGAGGATCTCCTCGCCGGGGCCCGCCTCGGCGACGGTCTCGCCCCAGGGGTCGACCACGATCGAGTGCCCGGCCTGCTCCACGCCCGCGTGCGTGCCCGCCGTACCGCAGGCGAGGACGTACGCCTGGTTCTCGACGGCCCGGGCCCGGGCGAGCAGGCTCCAGTGGGCACGGCGCAGGGCGGGCCAGCCGGCCGGGACGACGAAGGCCTGGGCGCCGGCGTCCACGAGGCCCCGGAAGAGCTCGGGGAAGCGCAGGTCGTAGCAGGTGCCGACGCCGATGGTGAGGTGCGGCAGGTCGACGGTGACGAGGTCCTCCCCGGCGGCCATCATCACCGCCTCGCCCTTGTCGAAGCCGAAGCGGTGGATCTTCCGGTAGGAGGCGGCGAGTTCGCCGTCGGGGGAGAGGACGAGCGAGGTGTTGTAGAGCGCGCCGCCCTCCGCCTCGACGAAGGAGCCGGCGTGCAGCCAGACCCCGGCGTCGCGGGCGGCGGCCGCCATCGCCGTGTGCGTGGGCCCGTTCAGGGGCTCGGACTCGGCGGCGAAGAGGTCGGACGCGAAGGCGCCGACGGTCCACAGTTCCGGCAGGACGACGAGGTCGGCGTGGCCGGATTCCTCCCGTACGAGGCGGGCCACGCGGGCCCGCCGGGCGTCGACCGGTTCGTCCGGGTCTACCGCGATCTGGATCAGCGAGGCGCGCACACTACCACCGTCCTGGCATTCGAGCCGTCAACACCGGCCTACGATCGTCACACGAAAGCACTGCCGGGGTGCCTTCGGGCAGCGTAACTTAGCGTCCGAGCCTCCTACCCAGTCGTGTTTTCAGCCCGCGCACCGAAGAACCGCCGAGGGGTCCCGTGACCGTCCATCCCAGCCTCCAGAACTACGCCGACGCCTGGACCCACTCCATCGAGGCGATAGCCGAGCTGGTGCAGCCGCTCGTGGAGGGCGAGTGGAACCGGCCGACTCCGTGCCCGGGCTGGTCGGTCCGGGACATCGTGTCCCATGTGATCGGCATGGAGACGGAGATGCTCGGTGACCCGCGGCCGATCCACTCCCTGCCGCGAGATCTCTACCACGTACGCAGTGACTTCGCGCGCTACATGGAGGTCCAGGTCGATGTGCGCCGCCACCACACGGCGCCGGAGATGACCTCGGAGCTGGAGTACATCCTGATCCGCCGCGCGCGGCAGCTCCGCAACGAGAACCGCTCCCCCGAGCATCTGATCCGAGCCCCGCTGGGCGCCGAGCAGTCCCTGGAACTCGCCTACCGGATGCGGGCCTTCGACGTGTGGGTGCACGAGCAGGACCTGCGGTTCGCGCTCGGTGTGCCGGGCAACCTCGACTCGGCGGGCGCGCACGTCACCCGGGACGTGCTCCTGGAGGCCCTGCCGAAGGTGGTCGCCAAGGACGCGGGCGCGCCCGCGTCTTCGGCGGTGGTGGTGGACGTGAGCGGGCCGCTGGAGTTCCTGCGGACGGTGCGGGTCGACGCGGAGGGCCGGGGTTCGATCGACGGGGCGCCTTCGCTGGGTCCGGCGGTGACGCTCGCGACGGACTGGGAGACGTTCGTGCGGCTCGCCTGCGGCCGGGTCCGGCCGGCCGAGGTGGCCGACCGGGTCAAGACGGAGGGCGACGAGGCGCTGGCGCAGGCCATCCTCGACAACTTCGCGGTGACGCCCCGCTAGCGGTCCGCCCGCCCCCGGCCGCCCGCCGCCCCCGGTCTACACGGGGACGTGGACGGCTTCCACCCTGCTGGCGACCAGCCGTTCCCGTTCCCTGCGCTGGGTGCGGGCCTTGAGGCGCAGGATCTGGACGATGCCGAGGGCCTCCAGGACGAAGACGGACGAGAACGCGATCCGGTAGTTGTCGCCGGTCGCGTCGAGCAGCACGCCGACGGCGAGCAGCGTCGTCATCGAGGCGACGAAACCACCCATGTTGACGATGCCGGAGGCTGTGCCCTGACGCTCCGGCGGGTTCGCCGGACGGGCGAAGTCGAAGCCGATCATCGAGGCGGGTCCGCAGGCGCCGAGGACCAGGCACAGGGTGACGAGCAGCCACATCGGGGCGTGGTCCCCGGGGTACGCGAGGGTGCTCGCCCACAGCAGGGCGGTGGCCGCGACCGTACCGAGGGCGAGCGGCGCGCGGGCCGTGTGGTGGCGGGCGATGATCTGCCCGTACGCGAGACCGACGACCATGTTGGAGAGGACGACCAGGGTGAGCAGGCTCCCGGCGGTCGACCGGGACAGGCCCTGCGCCTCGACGAGGTACGGAAGGCCCCAGAGCAGCAGGAAGACCATCGCGGGGAACTGGGTGGTGAAGTGCACCCACATGCCGAGCCGGGTGCCGGGCTCCCGCCAGGACTCGGCGATCTGACGGCGTACGAACGCGGCGCCCGCGTGCGTGGCGGGCTGGGGCTCGTACCCCTCGGGGTGGTCCTTGAGGAAGAGCAGCAGCAGGACGAGGACGAGGACGCCCGCGAGGGAGCTGCCGACGAAGGTGGTCGTCCAGCCGAGGCCGTGCAGGGCGCGGGCGATGAAGACGGTGGAGACGAGGTTGCCGGCCATGCCGAAGAGGGCGGCGACCTGGCCGATGAGCGGGCCGCGGCGGGCCGGGAACCAGCGGCTGCCGAGCCGCAGGACGCTGATGAAGGTCATCGCGTCGCCGCAGCCGAGGAGGGCCCGGGAGGCGAGCGCCGTGCCGTACGAGGGGGAGAGCGCGAAGCCCAGCTGGCCGAGGGTGAAGAGGACGACGCCGAGGGCGAGGACCTTCTTGGTGCCGAGCCGGTCGACCATGAGGCCGACGGGTATCTGCATGCCGGCGTAGACGAGCAGCTGGAGGATGGAGAAGGTGGAGAGCGCGGAGGCGTTGACGTCGAAGCGGTCGGCGGCGTCGAGTCCGGCGACGCCGAGGGAGGTACGGAAGATGACGGCGACGAAGTAGACGGCGACGCCGACGCCCCAGACGAGGGCGGCGCGGCGGCCGCCGGGCGGGTCGCCGGGCAGGGTGACGGCGGAGCCGTAGCCGTTGCGGTTGCTCACCGGTCCTCCCCTCGGACCAGGACCTTGACCCAGCTGAGGTGCTGGCGCACGCAGTGCGCGGCCCCTTCCACGTCGCCCGCCTTGATCCGCTCCAGGATCTCGGCGTGCTCGGTGATGTTCTTGGCGATCCGGTCGGGCTGGGACTGCATCACGGCGACGCCCATCCGCAGTTGGCGGTCGCGGAGCTGGTCGTAGAGCCGGGAGAGGATCTGGTTTCCGGCGTGCTGCACGATCTCGGCGTGGAAGCACCGGTCGGTGACCGCCACCTCCGCGAGGTCCCCTGCGGCGGCCCGCAGCTTCTGCTCCTCCAGGAGCTCTTCGAGCCGCTCGACGAGCGAGGCGGGCGCGGGCACGGCGCGGCGGACGGCGAACTCCTCGACGAGCAGCCGGGTCTCGACGACGTCGGCGATCTCCTGGGCGGAGACGGCGAGGACGAGGGCGCCCTTCTTGGGGTAGAGCTTGAGCAGCCCTTCCATCTCCAGCTTGAGCAGCGCCTCGCGCACCGGCGTCCGTGACACCCCCACGGCGAGGGCGAGCTCGCCCTCGGTGAGCAGGGTGCCGCCCTCGTAACGGCGGTCGAGCACCGCTTGCTTGACGTGCATGTAGACGCGGTCGGCGGCGGGGGGTGCGGATGCCATGCGTACAGCTTAGATACAACAGGGGTGCAACAGAGAGCCCCGTCCACATCATGGACGGGGCTCTTCGTCGGCCGATGCGCGCGCCGTCGGGATCAGACGGGAACGGCCGAGATGATCTCGCGGATCCTCTTCACCGACGACCGCCGGTACGGCAGGGACGCCACCTCCTCGACGACCGCGCCGAGCCACTCCGCATCCCCGAGCCGGTGCGTCGCCTTCGCCTGGGAGAGCGCCTGGAAGAGCTCGATCAGGAGATAGGTGTGCGCGCTCGTGTAGCGCTGCTCGTGGTGGCTGTAGCGCGCGTACCAGTCGTCGTACGGATGGCGCACGAGGGCGTGGACGGAACAGGCGTCGCGGCCCATGTCGAGGTGGTTCGACTGGGTGGCCCACGTGAGCGCGGTGCCGCCCCGTGTGGCCATCCAGGCCCGGGTGGTGGTGCGGATGCCCAGCTCCATGACCCGTGACCAGGGCACGACGTCCAGCGGCTCCGCCGTGCCGTTCGCACGGTGCTCCATGCCCTCGGCCGTCAGCACGAGGCACATTCCCCCCTCGCGCTCGGGGTCACCGATCACCCACCGGTCCCCGACCAGCCCCAGCGGTCCCAGACGATTCATCACGGTCTCCCCCCGTTCTGCGACGGCACGGCGTCGCGTCCTGAGACAGCAGAACACCCGGTCGGGGGTGGTGTCACCCCCGACCGGGTGTTTCACGTGAAACTTTCCAACTCGGTTATCAGGCCCAGGTGATCAGGCGCTTCGGCTGCTCCAGGATCGCGGCGACGTCGGCCAGGAACTTGGAGCCGAGCTCGCCGTCGACCAGACGGTGGTCGAAGGAGAGGGCCAGCGTCGTGACCTGGCGCGGCTTCACCTTGCCCTTGTGGACCCACGGCTGGAGCTTGATCGCACCGACCGCGAGGATCGCGGACTCGCCGGGGTTCAGGATGGGCGTACCGGTGTCGACGCCGAAGACGCCGACGTTGGTGATGGTGAAGGTGCCGCCCTGCATCGCCGCCGGGGTGGTCTTCCCCTCGCGGGCGGTGGAGACCAGCTCGCTCAGGGAGGCCGACAGCTCGGGCAGGGTCTGCGCGTGCGCGTCCTTGATGTTCGGCACGAGCAGGCCGCGCGGGGTGGCCGCGGCGATGCCCAGGTTCACGTAGTGCTTGAGGACGATCTCCTGCGCCGCCTCGTCCCAGGCCGCGTTGATCTCCGGGTTGCGCCGGACGGCGACCAGGACGGCCTTGGCGATGATGAGCAGCGGGTTGACCCGCAGACCCGCCATGTCCGTACCGGACTTGAGCTCCTCGACCAGCTTCATCGTGCGCGTGATGTCGAAGGTCACGAACTCGGTGACGTGCGGGGCGGTGAAGGCCGAACCGACCATCGCCGCCGCCGTGGCCTTCCGTACGCCCTTGACGGGGATACGGGTCTCCCGGGCATCGGTCGACACCAGCGGGGCGGGGGCAGCCGCCGCCGGGGCGGAGGCGGCAGTCGCAGGGGCCGCCGCCACCGGAGCCGGGGCCTCGACGACCGGTGCGGGCGCCGGAGCGGCCGCGGCGTGGACGTCGTCCCGGGTGATGATGCCGTCCGGGCCGGTCGGGGTGACCGTGGCGAGGTCGACGCCGAGGTCCTTGGCGAGCTTCCGGACCGGAGGCTTGGCCAGGGGCCGTGCGGCAGCCGGCGCGTGGCCGTTGAGCTGCCCCGGTACGGAGACGACGGGCGCCGCCGGGGCGGGAGCGGCCTGGGCGGGGGCGGCCTGGACCGCGCCCTGCGCACCCTTGCGGGGGCGTCGCTTGGTGGAGCTTGCGGCCACGCCGTAACCGACGAGGACAGGCGTACGGCCCTGCGGCTCGGCCTCCTCCTCGGCGACGGCCACGGCCACGACGGACTCGACCGGGGCCGGAGCGGCCTCGGCCACCGGCGCCTCGGGCGCGGTGCCCCCGCCGACGTTCACCGAGATGATGACCTGGCCGACGTCGACCGTGGTGCCCTCGGGGAAGAGGAGCTCGTGGACCGTGCCGTCGAAGGGGATCGGCAGCTCGACGGCGGCCTTGGCCGTCTCGACCTCGCACACGACCTGCCCGTCGGTGACGGTGTCACCGGGCTGGACGTACCACTTGAGGATCTCGGCCTCGGTCAGGCCCTCGCCCACGTCGGGCATCTTGAATTCGCGGATCGTCACGGTGCTCTCCTCAGTACGCCAGCGAGCGGTCGACGGCGTCGAGCACGCGGTCGAGACCCGGCAGGTACTCCTCCTCCAGGCGCGCCGGCGGGTACGGCGCGTGGTAGCCGCCGACCCGCAGGACGGGGGCCTCCAGGTGGTAGAAGCAGCGCTCGGTGATCCGGGCGGCGATCTCGGCGCCGGAGCCGTAGAAGACCGGGGCCTCGTGGACCACCACGAGGTGACGGGTCTTCTCGACCGAGCGCTGGATCGAGTCGAAGTCGATCGGGGACATCGAGCGCAGGTCCAGGACCTCGATCGACTTCCCCTCCTCCTCGGCGGCCGCGGCGGCCTCCAGACAGACCTTCACCATCGGGCCGTACGCGGCGAGCGTGAGGTCGCTGCCCTCGCGCGCCACCCGGGCCTTGTGGAGCTCGCCGGGGATGGCCTCGGTGTCGACCTCGCCCTTGTCCCAGTAGCGGCGCTTGGGCTCGAAGAAGATGACCGGGTCGTCGCTCTGGATGGCCTGCTGGAGCATCCAGTAGGCGTCCGACGAGTTGGACGGCGAGACGACCTTGAGGCCCGCGACGTGCGCGAAGAGCGCCTCGGGGGACTCGGAGTGGTGCTCGACCGCGCCGATGCCGCCGCCGTACGGGATGCGGATGACGACCGGCATCTTGACCTTGCCGAGCGCACGGGCGTGCATCTTGGCGAGCTGCGTGACGATCTGGTCGTACGCGGGGAAGACGAAACCGTCGAACTGGATCTCGACGACCGGCCGGTAGCCGCGCAGGGCCAGGCCGATGGCGGTGCCGACGATGCCGGACTCGGCGAGCGGCGAGTCGATGACCCGGTCCTCGCCGAAGTCCTTCTGCAGACCGTCGGTGACGCGGAAGACGCCGCCGAGCTTGCCGACGTCCTCACCCATGATGAGGACCTTGGGGTCGGTCTCCAGCGCCTTGCGCAGCGACTCGTTGAGCGCCTTGGCGAGGGGAAGCTTCTGTACAGCCATGGTTACTTGACCTCGCCATCCGCGAAGGACGCCTGGTAGGCGGCGAACTGCGCGCGCTCCTCGTCGACGAGCGCGTGCCCGTCCGCGTAGACATTCTCGAAGATCGCCATGTCGTCCGGGTCGGGCATCGTGCGGACACCCTCGCGGACGCGCTTGCCGAGCGCCTCGCTCTCGGCCTCCAGGGCCTCGAAGAACGCCTCGTCGGCGTGGCCCTCCCGCTCCAGGTACGCCTTGAGGCGCAGGATCGGGTCCTTGGCCTCCCAGGCCTCCCGCTCCTCGTCCCGGCGGTACTTCGTCGGGTCGTCGGAGGTGGTGTGGGCGCCCATGCGGTAGGTGAAGGCCTCGACGAGGGTGGGGCCCTCGCCGCGGCGGGCGCGCTCCAGGGCGGAGCGGGTGACGGCGAGGCAGGCCAGAACGTCGTTGCCGTCGACCCGGACGCCGGGGAAGCCGAAGCCGCGGGCGCGCTGGTAGAGCGGGACGCGGGTCTGCTTCTCGGTGGGCTCGGAGATCGCCCACTGGTTGTTCTGGCAGAAGAACACGACGGGCGCGTTGTAGACCGCGGAGAAGGTGAACGCCTCGTTGACGTCGCCCTGGCTGGACGCGCCGTCACCGAAGTAGGCGATCACGGCGGAATCCGCGCCGTCCTTGGCGATGCCCATCGCATATCCCGTGGCGTGCAGGGTCTGCGAACCGATGACGATCGTGTACAGGTGGAAATTGTTGCTGTTGGGATCCCAGCCGCCGTGGTTCACACCGCGGAACATTCCCAGCAGATTCGTCGGGTCGACCCCGCGGACCCACGCGACACCGTGCTCGCGGTAGGTCGGGAAGACGTAGTCGTCGTCCCGCAGGGCACGGCCGGAACCGATCTGGGCCGCCTCCTGGCCGAGCAGCGAGGCCCACAGGCCCAGCTCGCCCTGACGCTGCAGCGAGGTGGCCTCGGCGTCGAAGCGCCGGGTGAGGACCATGTCGCGGTAGAGACCGCGCAGCTCCTCGGCGCTCAGGTCGATGTCGTAATCGGGGTGCTGGACGCGCTCTCCCTCGGGCGTCAGCAGCTGAACGAGCTCGGGCTCCGCGCCCTGCGCCGCCGGTGCCTTCTTCGCGCCTGCGGCGCTGGTGGTGCGCTTGGCGCCGCTGCTGCGTCGCGTCGTCTTGCGCGCGGCAGTGCTCTCCACGGTCACGTGCGTGCTCCTCCGTCGGTCCGGCCCCCGGGTTCGCCGGTAAGCCAGTGCGGCTCCGCCTTATCCGTACCCTTCGCACGGGGTGGGTGCGACGCGGCCGGAGTCGGGCGTGACAGGTGCCCCGGCGAGCGCCGTCATAGGCACGTTACCCATAGTGCGGCATTCCCGCGAAACCCCACTTGACCTGCGATTTTGCTTGGATTTCCAAGTAAATCGAGAAAAGGGGGACTCGCTGCTGGTCAGCGCATGGACAACGGCCCGACGCCGTCGTCGGAACAACCGGCACGTTATCCCGCGCACCCCGGGCGCGGGAAGAGCCAATATGTGAGACTGACTTCGTGCGCGAAGAAGGAAAAATCCGGGTATTTCTGCTGGACGACCACGAAGTCGTCCGGCGCGGCGTCCACGAGCTGCTCTCCGTGGAGGACGACATCGAGGTGGTCGGCGAGGCCGGGACGGCGGCGGACGCGCTGGTCAGGATCCCCGCGACCCGTCCCGACGTCGCGGTGCTCGACGTCCGGCTGCCCGACGGCAGCGGGGTGGAGGTGTGCCGCGAGATCCGTTCGCAGGACGAGGGCATCAAATGTCTGATGCTGACCTCGTACGCGGACGACGAGGCGCTCTTCGACGCGATCATGGCCGGAGCCTCGGGTTATGTCCTCAAAGCCATCCGCGGCAACGAACTGCTGAACGCGGTGCGGGACGTGGCGGCCGGCAAGTCGCTGCTCGATCCGGTGGCGACCGCCCGCGTCCTGGAGCGGCTGCGCGACGGAAACAACTCCAAGGGTGACGACAAGCTCGCCAACCTGACGGAGCAGGAGCGCAAGATCCTGGACCTGATCGGCGAGGGCCTGACCAACCGGGTCATCGGCGAGCGGCTCCACCTCGCGGAGAAGACCATCAAGAACTACGTCTCCAGCCTGCTGTCGAAGCTGGGCATGGAGCGGCGTTCGCAGGCGGCCGCCTACGTGGCCCGCCTCCAGGCCGAGCGCCACTGAAACCGGCGCGGCCCCGGCCGGCGGCGGCGTTTCGGGACCTACGTCCCCGCCAAAGCGGGGCAGGGGCCCCTTTTCGGACCGGGGGCCGGTGGCGGAGAGTGGATGCCATGTCCACCGACGAGATCCGCGCCATCGAGCTCCTCGGCCGTGTGTCGTACGGCAGGGTGGCGACGAGCATGCGGGCGATGCCGTTCGTCGCCCCCGCCCGGCACATCGTGGCCGACGGCCGTGTCCTGCTCCGGATGCACCGGGGGCTCGGCTACCACCGCGCCTGCAACGGCAGCGTCGTCGCGTACGGCGCGGACAACTTCAGCTCCGGGTCCGCGCACCTCTGGTCCGTGCAGTTCACCGGCACCGCCGAGATCGTCGAGCCGACCGAGGAGGAGCTCGCGGCCTTCGGCCCCGATCCGGAGCTGGTGGACGGCGAGGCCTTCGCCCCCGTCTACATGCGGATCGAACCGCAGTTCGTGACGGTGCACGCGCTCGACTACGCGAGCGAGACCCCGGGGGCCCGGCCCGACGCCCACTCCGTGCGGCGACATCTCCACCACGTAGCGTGATCTAACATCTGGCGGGTGCCGCGCTCATCTGAAACGCTCACCCCGCGGGCTGCACCGCTCACCCCGCCGTCCCCCCGGGCCGGCGCCCCCCGAGCGCCGTCCCGGCCCGTCGGCGCCCCACCCGTGGGCGCGCTGCTGCGCCGCCACCGGCACGCCGGAGAGCCCCTCTCCTGCGTGCCCGTCGCCGAAGGGCTGCTCAACCGCGGCTTCCGGCTCTCCACCACCCGCGGCACCTACTTCCTCAAGCAGCACCTGGACGCCCCCACCGCCGACCGCGCCACCATCGCCCGCCAGCACCGCGCCACCCAGCGGCTGCACGCCCTCGGCCTGCCCGTCGCCCCGCCGCTGCCCGACGCCGCCGGCCGCACCGTCGTCGTCGTCGACGGCCACTGCTACGCCCTGCACCCCTGGATCGACGGCCGCCACCGCGACGGCGCCGAGCTCTCCACCGGCTGCTCCCGGCGGCTCGGCACCCTCCTCGGCCAGGTCCACACCGCCCTCGACCGGGTCATGGAGCCCCCGGGGCCGGACGGGGCGCCCGGCACCGGTGACGACGGCGGCCGCGCCAGCGCCGAGGTCCACGACACCTTCCGGGCCATCGACGAGCTGATCCGCCTGGCCCGCGCGCACCGGCCGCGCGACAGCTTCGACGCCCTCGCCGAGCACCGGCTCAGGGAGCGGCGCCGGCTGCTGGCCCAGCACGCGCACCACCGCCCGCCGCCCGCCGCGGCCGCCGGCTGGGTGCACGGCGACTTCCATCCGCTGAATCTGCTCTACCGGGGCGCCGAGCCCGCCGCGATCGTCGACTGGGACCGGCTCGGGGTCCGCCCCAGGGCCGAGGAGGCGGTGCGGGCCGCCGCCATCTTCTTCGTACGGCCGGGGGGCGAGCTGGCCCTGGAGAAGGTGCGGGCGTACGCGCGCGCGTACCGGCGGGCGACCGGCGCCGACCGCGCCGAGCTGGCGGCGGCGGCGCACCGGGTGTGGTGGGAGCGGCTCAACGACTTCTGGACCCTGCGCTGGCGCTACCAGCTGCACGACCGGAGGGCCGACCCGCAGTTCCCCGCGGTGTCGGCCCTGGCGGTCTGGTGGACGCGCGAGTACGAGGCGGTACGCGACGCGTTCGCGGGGTGAGACGGGCCCGGGCCGGTCCGGCTCAGGCCGGTCCGGTCCCGCTCGGGCCCGTCCCGCTCAGGCCGGTCCGGCTCGGTCAGTTCGTCTCGGCGCCGTTGCCCGTCGGCGGCGTGCCCGGGTTGCCGTTGTTGCCGCCGGTCGGCTCGCTGGGCGTGCCGGTCGACGGCGTGCCGGTGGGCTCGCTGGGCTGGTCGGTCGGCTCCGACGGGTTGTCCGTGGGCTCGCTGGGCGTGCCCGTCCCCGTCGACGGCTCGCCCGTGGGCTCCGTGGTCGGCGGCTCCGTGGTCGGCGGCGCGGTCGTGGGCGGCGGCGTCCAGGGCTCCCGGGTGGAACCGCCGTCCGAGGTGCCCGGGTCCGTCGACGGCTCCACGGAGGGCTCCTGCGAGGGCGTGGGCTCCTGGGAGACGGTCGACGGCGAGTTGCTGACCGTCGGCGTCGTGCCGCCGGTGGGCGCCTCCTTCTGGCCCGCCTTGTCGAGGGCGAAGACGACACCCGCGACGACCGCGATCACCGCGAGGGCGGCGAACAGCCAGACCTTGCCGCGGCGGCCGTTGCCACCGCCCTGCGCGCCGTACCCGTCGTGGCCGTAGCCGCCGGTGCCGCCCGTACCGCCGTCGTAACCGCCGTATCCGCCGTCCTCCGGGTTCTGCGGGGGCAGGATCGGGCGCTGCGCGGTCTCGCCGTGCATGGGGTGGCCCATCGCGGTCGTCGCGGCCATGCCGCCGACCGGGGTGTGGCCGCCCTCGTGCGTCTCGACCGGGCCGGTGTTCCACGTGCCTGTGTGGCCGCCCTGCTGCTGGAGCATCTGCAGGCCGTACTGGATGAGGCCGCGCATCTCCTCGGCGCTCTGGAACCGGTCGTCCGGGTCCTTCGCGAGGGAGCGCATGACCAGGCCGTCGAGCTCCGGCGGCACGGCGTGGGTGACCTCGGACGGCGGGACCGGCGCGTCCTGGACGTGCTGGTACACGACGGACAGCGGGGTCTCGCCGGTGAACGGGGGCCGCAACGCGAGGAGTTCGTAGAGGAGGCAGCCGGTGGCGTACAGGTCGGAGCGGTGGTCGACGGCCTTGCCGAGCGCCTGCTCGGGGGAGAGGTACTGCGGGGTGCCCATGACCATGCCGGTCTGGGTCATCGTCGACTGCGCGCCGTGCAGGGCGCGGGCGATGCCGAAGTCCATGACCTTCACGGCGCCGCCGTGGGTGATGATCACGTTCGCCGGCTTGATGTCGCGGTGCACGATGCCGTGCTGGTGCGAGTAGGCCAGCGCCTCCAGGACCCCGGAGACGATGATGAGCGCCTGCTCGGGCCCGGGGGCCTCGGCGCTGAGCAGCAGGTCGCGGATGGTGCGGCCCTCGACCAGCTCCATCACGATGTACGGCACGGGGCGGCCGCCCACGAGGTCCTCGCCGGAGTCGTACACGGCGACGATCGCGTGGTGGTTGAGGCCGGCGACGGACTGCGCCTCGCGGGTGAACCGGGCCTTGGAGACCGGGTCTTCGGCGAGGTCGGCGCGGAGCAGCTTGACGGCGACGGTGCGGCCGAGCCGCACGTCCTCCGCGGCGAACACCTCCGCCATGCCGCCTCGGCCCAGACGGTGCGTCAGCCGGTAGCGCCCGTCGCCGACGACTCCGCCGACGCCCCAGGACTCCGCCGACGCGTCCGGCACACCGCCACCTGCTCCGGATTCGGGTGCCATCAGTCCTCGCCGTCGTCTGTCGTGCCGTGTCCAGTCGTCACGCTACAGGCTCCGTACGACATCACGGTCCGAGATGGACCGGCCATCCAATCCCTTCCACGTACACCTGTGCAAATTCGGCGGGTTTCCTCCGCCGGTTCGGAAACCGTGCGGAGAATCTCCTTGTGCGGAGGGTCACGCGAAGGGTCACGGAACGGGCACCTGGCTTGACGTGTCACTGCCCTCGGGCAGACTTGGCCGAGAAATTCCGGATCAACGCCGCCACGCGCGCGTAGGGGGAAGCACAGATGAGCCAGGACGGCGCACAGGGCCGCTATGCGGGCGGTTCGGTCGCGGGCGGCCGGTACCAGCTGCGTGACCTTCTCGGCGAGGGCGGCATGGCGTCGGTGTACCTGGCCTACGACAGCGCCCTCGACCGGCAGGTCGCGATCAAGACACTGCACACCGAGCTCGGCCGTGAGCAGTCGTTCCGCGAGCGGTTCCGGCGCGAGGCGCAGGCCGTCGCGAAGCTTTCGCACACCAACATCGTCTCGGTCTTCGACACCGGCGAGGACACCCTCGACGGCGCCGTCATGCCGTACATCGTCATGGAGTACGTGGAGGGGCAGCCGCTCGGTTCGGTCCTCGCCTCGGACGTCCAGCAGTACGGCGCGATGCCGGCGGACAAGGCGCTGAAGGTCACGGCGGACGTGCTGGCCGCGCTGGAGGTCAGCCACGAGATGGGGCTGGTCCACCGCGACATCAAGCCGGGCAACGTGATGCAGACCAAGCGCGGCGTGGTCAAGGTGATGGACTTCGGCATCGCCCGGGCCATGCAGTCCGGTGTGACGTCGATGACGCAGACCGGCATGGTCGTCGGCACCCCGCAGTACCTCTCCCCCGAGCAGGCGCTCGGCCGCGCGGTGGACGCCCGTTCCGACCTGTACTCGGTCGGCATCATGCTGTTCCAGCTCCTCACGGGCCGGCTGCCCTTCGACGCGGACTCCCCGCTCGCCATCGCGTACGCACACGTGCAGGAGGAGCCGGTCGCCCCGTCGACCGTCAACCGTGCGGTGACGCCGGCGATGGACGCGCTCGTCGCCCGCGCGCTGCGAAAGAACCCGAACGAGCGGTTCCCCAGCGCGGCGGCGATGCGTGACGAGTGCCTCCGGGTGCTCTCGGCCGGTCAGACCGGTGCCCCGATGATCGTCCCCGGCGGCCCGGTCAGCAGCGGCGCGGGCGTCGGCTCCGCGGTCTTCCCGCCCGTCGGACAGACCCCGCCGCCGGCCGCGCAGCACGGGGTGCAGCAGCCCTACCAGGCGCCGACGCCGCAGCCGGGACCGTACGGCCCCGCGACTCCGACGCCCGCCCCCGCGCCCTCGTACGGCTACCCGCAGCAGGCGCAGACGCCCCCGCCGGCCTTCCACACCCCGGCCCCCGCCTCCTACCAGGCGCCCTCCCCCGCGCCGTACGCCCAGGTGCACACCCCGACGCCCGCCTCGACGGGCGGCGGCGGTTCGCGGCGGAACACCCCGGTGCTCGTCGGCGCGATCGTCGTCGCGCTGCTCGCGATCGGCGGCCTGCTCGTGGCGCTGAGCCTCGACAAGGACGAGGACCCGGGCGCCACGGCGGGGGGCACCGGTGGCACGGAGGCCCAGAAGGACCCGACGGCGGCGCCCGGTCACAAGGGTCCGGACCTGACCAAGACCATCGACCCGAAGAAGTGCAGCCAGCCGACGGAGTCGAGCGACGACCCCGAGAAGTTCGAGGTCCCGAACTTCACCTACAAGAACATCCAGTCGGTGAAGGCCTGCGTCCAGGCCGCGGGGTGGAAGATCATGACCCAGACGCCGGTGGACGAGTCCACGTACGGCGAGGGCACGGTGCTGGAGCAGTTCCCGCCGGCGGGTGAGGACATCGCCGCGAAGGACGCCGAGTTCACGCTCAAGATCTCCACGGGCAACCCGCCGCAGTAGTCCGGGGCGCTCCCCGAGGCCTTCTGACACCCTCTTACCCCTGGTGCCACCGTCCCGGATGCCGGAATTGTTCCGTCATGTGACGCTGAGTCCACCACCTCGGCGGCTCGGCACGGGAGGGGGTCACCCGGTGACTCCAGCACACCGCAGGACCCGGGCGCGAGCCCTCGGCCCCGCGCTCACCTGCGTGTTCGCCTGCGTGAGCGCCCTGTACGGCACACCCCTCGGGTACGGGGAGGGGCTCGCGTACGGGGCGGAGGCGCCCGGCGCGTCCGTGGGGACCACGACGACGGTGCCCTCCGGCACCGGGACGGTCACGCCCCCGCCTTCGGCGACCCCTCCGGCGGCCACCGGCGGGCCGCCGTCCGCGACCACCCCGCCGCCCTCCCGGTCCGCCACCCCCACCGTCTCCGTCTCCGCCTCCGCCTCCGCCACGCAGGGGGGCGGCGCGAGCGCCGGTACGCCCGCGCCCCCGGCGCCCGCGCCCCCCGGCTCGGGGGCGGCCGCCCCCGAGGCGCCGAGCGCCGGACCCACCGGTCCGACCGCCCCCGGCAGCTCCGCCTCCCTGGCGGGCCGGCCCGCCGGTGAAGGGCGGCCACGGCCCGGACGCTCCCTCGCCGCGTCCGGCTCGGCGAGCCCGGCGACCCCCTCGCCCGACGCCTCTCGTACCGAAACGGCAACAGACCAGGAGGCCGAAGACGGCGACCTGACCGCCGAGGAGGAGGTGGAGGCGGTACCCGAGGAGGAGCTCGTGCCGCCGGAGCTGGCGCCCGCCAGCCGCCCGGCCGCCGCGCCGCGCATGGCGGCCGAAGCCTCGTCCCCCCTCGCCCACCAGCGGATTCCCGTCCTGACCCTGGGCGTCGGACTGGCCCTGATGGGGCTCGGGATCGGCTTCCTCGGGATCCGGATGCGGCGCCGCTGAGCCCTTCGGACGGCCGGGGTCCCCCTTGAGGCGGACCTGCCGCTTCCGTCTCAGGTCGGTTGTCCGCAGCGGCATACTCGGTATACATACTGAGTATGTCGATCCGCCACGGGCTTCTCGCCCTCCTCGAACGCGGCCCCCGGTACGGCTCCCAGCTCCGCACGGAGTTCGAGTCCCGCACCGGCTCCACCTGGCCGCTCAACGTGGGCCAGGTCTACACGACCCTCAGCCGCCTCGAACGCGACGGCATGGTCACCCAGGACGGCGAGGACACGGCCGGCCACGCGCTCTACGCGATCACCGACAGCGGCCGCACCGAACTCAGGACCTGGTTCGAGAAGCCCGTGGACCGCACCAGCCCCGCCCGTGACGAGCTGGCCATCAAGCTCGCCATGGCCGTGGGCGCCCCGAGCGTCGACATCCGCGATGTCATCCAGTCGCAGCGCCGGCACACCGTGCAGGCGATGCAGGACTACACCCGGCTCAAGGCCCAGGCGCTCACCGCCGTCGAGAGCGGCGGGGCCCGGGAACGGGACGACGTGGCCTGGCTGCTCGTCCTCGAACAGCTGATCTTCCAGACCGAGGCCGAGGCGCGCTGGCTGGACCACTGCGAGGCCCGGCTCATCCGCCTGTCGAGGACGGCCGCGCACGCCACCGACACCCCGCCGGCCGCCGAGAGCCCCGGCGCCCCGGCCCGGCCGGCCGCCACCGCGGCCACGCCATCCACCACCCCGCAGGCCTCCGAGGCCTTCCCACCGGTGGCCGGGACGCGCTGACCGCACGCCCGCGTCCCGCCGTACGGCTCACGCCCTGCCCGTACGCCTCCGCCACCGCCCCGAAGGGCTTCCGCTCCACCTTCCACCGCTCGATCCCGTGCCCGGCAGACCCGCCGGGTACGTCCAAGGGGGGACCCCTCATGTCCGCACAGCAGCCCGTGCTGCAACTCCAGAACCTGACCCGCGTCCACGGCGCGGGCGCCACCGAGGTGCACGCCCTGCGGGGCATCGACCTCGCCGTGTACCCCGGTGAACTCGTCGCCGTCATGGGCCCGTCGGGCTCCGGCAAGTCCACGCTGCTCACCATCGCGGGCGGCCTCGACGTCCCCACCTCGGGACGGGTGATCGTCGAGGACACCGACATCACGAAGGCGACCGTCAAGGAACTCGCGGCCCTGCGCCGCCGCAGCATCGGCTACGTCTTCCAGGACTACAACCTCATCCCGGCCCTCACCGCCGCCGAGAACGTGGCCCTGCCCCGCGAGCTGGACGGAACATCCGCCCGCAAGGCCCGCGTCGAGGCCCTCAAGGCCCTGGAGGAGATGGGGCTCGGCCACCTCGCCGACCGCTTCCCCGACGAGATGTCCGGCGGCCAGCAGCAGCGCGTCGCCATCGCCCGCGCCCTCGTCGGCGACCGCCGTCTCGTCCTCGCCGACGAGCCGACCGGCGCCCTCGACTCCGAGACCGGCGAGTCCGTGCTCGCCCTGCTCCGCAGCCGCTGCGACGCCGGCGCCGCCGGTGTCCTCGTCACCCACGAGCCGCGCTTCGCGGCCTGGGCCGACCGGGTCGTGTTCCTGCGGGACGGCGCCATCGTCGACCAGACCGTACGCAGCGAGGCCGACTCCCTTCTCTCGGGCCAGGTGGCTGAGGCGTGAAGACTTGGTTCCACTCCTGGCGGGCCGCGATCCGCATCGCCCGTCGTGACGCCTGGCGCTCGAAGGGCCGCAGTGCCCTCGTCCTGGCGATGATCGCCCTGCCGATCCTGGGCGTCAGCGCCCTCGATCTGACCTACCGCAGCTCCGAGCTGTCCCCCGCCGAGCGGGCGGACCGGATGATCGGCGCGGCGGACGCCCGGTTCAAGGACCCCGGTTTCGCCGGAGTGCCCGTCTTCCAGGACCCGGTCGGCGAGATGAACACGCCGGCCAAGGACTACCGGGACACGACGTGGCCGAGCGGCCCCGCCGATGTCACCAAGACCTTCCCGGCGGGTGCCACGGTCCTCAAGGACACCCTGGGCACCGCGAAGCTGACGACGGTCCACGGTCTGCTCTCGACCGAGGTCCGTGAGCTGAAGGCCTCGGACCCGGCCGCGCGCGGCATCATGCCCCTCCTCGAAGGGCGTTACCCGGAGAAGAACGACGAGGTCATGGCGACCTCGCACTTCCTGGAGGCGAGCGGTCTGACGATCGGCTCGACCGTTTCCGCCCGCAACTTCGACCGTCCGTACCGGATCGTCGGCTCCTACGAACTTCCCGACGCGCTGGAGACCGATCAGGTCAACCTGCTGCCGGGGGCCTTCCTCGACGCGTACGCGAAGGTCGCGGAGAAGGCCGGTCTCACCTCGCCCGGGGCTTCCACCACGTATCTGGTGAGCGCATCGGGTGGTTTCACGTGGAACATGGTCAAGGAGCTCAACGCCAAGGGCGTGGTCGTCACCTCCCGGGCGGTGCTCTTCGACCCGCCGGACAGGTCCGAGGTCCCGCTCTTCCAGAAGGAGGGCTGGGGCGGCTTCGAGGCAAGTGCCGGCGCCACCGCGGCCGACCTCGCCGCCGTCGGCACCGTCGTCGGCCTGGCGATGCTGGAGATCTGTCTGCTCGCCGGTCCCGCCTTCGCGGTCGGTGCCCGCCGCTCGCGCCGCCAGCTCGGTCTGGTCGGGGCCAACGGCGGTGCCCGCAGCCACATCCGGGCCATCGTGCTGAGCGGCGGTCTGGTCATCGGTGTCGCCGCCGCCGTCATCGGCAACGTCCTCGCCCTGATCCTCACCAAGGCGCTCCAGCCGGTCCTCGAAGAAACGATGGGCCAGCGGTTCGGCGCCTTCGACATCCGGCCGCTGGAGATCCTCGCCATCGCGGCGGTGGCCGTGCTGACCGGTGTGCTCGCCGCGATCGTGCCGGCCGTCACCGCCTCCCGGCAGACCGTCCTCGCCTCGCTCACCGGCCGGCGCGGGGTCCGCCGCAGCAGCCGGGTGCTGCCCCTGGTCGGCCTCGGAGCCCTCCTCATCGGCGGCGCCATCGCTCTCTTCGGCTCCCTGTACAGCCAGCAGTTCATCGTCGTCGCCGGCGGCTCCGCCATCGCCGAGCTGGGCGTCGTCGCCATGACCCCGGCCCTGGTGGGCCTGTTCGGGCGGACCGGGCGCTGGCTGCCGCTGTCGCCGCGGCTCGCGCTGCGCGACGCCGTGCGCAACCGGGGCCGTACGGCACCGGCCGTCGCCGCCGTCCTCGCCGCCGTCGCGGGCACGGTCGCCGTCTCCACCTTCATGGCCAGCCGCGAGGCACAGAACAGGGCCGACTACGAGGCCCAGCTGCCGCACGGCACCGTCGCCGCCTTCGTCCAGGAGGAGGGCGGCCGGGACGTCCCCGCGGTCCGCGAGGCGCTGCAGCGGTACGTCCCCGTCGACGTCCGCGCCGACGTCGAGCGCGTCGCGGTCGGCAAGCCCGGCTGCCAGCCCTGGGACAGCCTCCCGGGCTGCGGCCGCTACGAGGTCGTCGTCCCGAAGGCGAACGAGTGCCCCCTGTACGTCAGCCTCCCGGGCGGCGCGGACCCCTCGGAGAAGTACACGCCCGACCAGCGCCGGAAGCTGCTCACCGACGACTGGCGGTGCAAGTCCTCGTCGAGCGGCGGGATGTACGTCTCCGACGGCGGACTGCTCGTCGGTGACGCCAAGCTCCTCAAGGTGCTCGGGGTCGACGACCCCGCGACCGTGAAGGCCCTCGCCGACGGCAAGATCGTCAGCTTCAACCGCACGCAGGTCGACAAGAACGGCACCATCGGGATCAAGCAGATCACCGACATCGCCGCCGCCGACAAGGCCTCCGAGCAGGGCCGCCCCGCACCCGGCAAGGTCAGCTCCCTGCCCGCGTACCAGGTGCCCGGCGACCCGAAGACCTACGGCGTGCAGGCCCTGATGACCCCGGCCACCGCCAAGGCCGCCGGTCTCGGCACGGCGCCGCTCGGCGCGTACGCCAGCACCGACCGGCTGCCGGACACCGAGGCGCGCCAGAAACTCGAGGGTGAACTCACCAAGCTCGGCAGCAACGTCGAAATGCACATCGAGGAAGGCTTCGTCAACGAGAACAGCATGATCCTGCTGGCGCTCGCCATCTTCGCGGGCCTGGTCACCATCGGCGCCGCCGGCATCGCCACCGGCCTCGCCCAGGCCGACGCCGAGGCCGATCTGAAGACGCTCGCCGCCGTCGGCGCCCCGCCGCGGGTCCGCCGGACGCTGAGCGGTTTCCAGTGCGGCGTCGTCGCCGCGATGGGCGTGATCCTCGGCTCGGCGGCGGGCGTGCTGCCCGCGATGGGCCTCCGGCTCACCGAGGCCCGGGAACAGCTCGCCTTCCACGAGAAGAGCATCGCCGAGGGCTGGACCGCCGACCTCACCCCGCCGTACGTGCCGATCGTCATCCCCTGGGAGACCCTGGCGGGCCTGCTCGTCGCCGTACCGCTCGGTGCCGCGCTGCTGGCCGCCCTGGTGACCCGCTCGCGGGGCGCGCTGGCCCGGCGCGAGGCGACCTGACGGTCTTCGTTGTCGTCCTGTGCCCCTGGACGAGGGTGGATCACCCTCGTCCAGGGGCACACCCCGTGGTGACGCATGGGTACGAGAGAATGGCGGCATGGAGATGCCGAGGAATGACAGGTCGCAGGAGAGCCCCCAGGTCCTCATCGTGGGACAGGACGGGATGGCGCTCGGCGGCACTCAGGGCGACGACGAACCCCGCGAGGTCCCGGTGACGGAAATGGTCGAGCAGCCTGCGAAGGTCATGCGGATCGGCAGCATGATCAAGCAGCTCCTGGAGGAAGTACGCGCGGCACCTCTCGACGAGGCCAGCCGGGTCAGGCTCAAGGACATCCACGCCAGCTCCGTGAAGGAGCTGGAGGACGGCCTCGCGCCGGAGCTGGTGGAGGAGCTGGAGCGGCTGTCCCTGCCGTTCACGGACGAGGCGATCCCCTCCGAGGCCGAGCTGCGCATCGCACAGGCCCAGCTGGTGGGCTGGCTTGAGGGCCTCTTCCACGGCATCCAGACGGCGCTGTTCGCCCAGCAGATGGCGGCCCGCGCGCAGCTGGAGCAGATGCGCAGGGCGCTGCCGCCGGGTGCGTCCCACGACGATGACGACGACGACCGCGGCCCCGGCCACGCGGTCCGCTCGGGGCCGTACCTGTAGGCCGCGAGAGGAAGACGTACGCGTGAGGGGCCGGGCACACCTTGTGCCCGGCCCCTCACGCGCAGCAGGCCGACTCCGCTCCGGGGCGGGGGGGGGACGCCGTCCCCGGCTCAGCTCCGGTGTGGAGGAACGGCGTCCCCGGCTCAGCTCCGGTGGGGGCGGACGCCGTCCCCGTTTCAGCTCTGGGGCGCGAGGAGCAGGACCTTGCCGACGTGGGTGCCGGACTCCAGCGCCCGGTGCCCCTCGGCCGCGTCCGCCAGCGGCAGCGTCCGGTCGACCACCGGCCGGACCGTGCCCGCGGCGATCAGCGGCCAGACGTGCTCCCGGACGGCGGCGACGATCGCCGCCTTCTCGTCCACCGGACGCGCCCGCAGCGTCGTCGCCATGACGGCCGCGCGCTTGGCGAGCAGCGCCCCGAGGTTCAACTCGCCCTTGACCCCGCCCTGGAGACCGATGACGACCAGCCGGCCGCTCACGGCCAGCGCCTTCACGTTCCGCTCCAGGTACTTCGCGCCGACGATGTCCAGGATGACGTCCGCGCCGGCCCCGTCCGTCGCCTTGGCCAGCTCCTCGACGAAGTCCTGCTCGCGGTAGTCGATGAGGATGTCCGCGCCGAGCTCGGCACAGCGCGCCAGCTTCTCGGGGCCTCCGGCGGTGACCGCGACCCGCGCCCCGACCGCCTTGGCCAGCTGGATCGCCATCGTGCCGATCCCGCTCGCCCCGCCGTGCACGAGCAGCGTCTCGCCGGGCCGCAGGTGGGCGATCATGAACACGTTGGACCAGACCGTGCAGACGACCTCGGGAAGCGCCGCGGCCGTGGCCAGGTCGATGCCCTCGGGGACGGGGAGGAGCTGGCCCGCCGGGACGACGACCTTCTCCGCGTAGCCGCCGCCGGTGAGCAGCGCGCACACCTCGTCGCCGACGGCCCAGCCGGACACCCCAGGGCCGAGGGCGGCGATCCGGCCCGCGCACTCCAGACCGGGGTACGGGGAGCTGCCCGGCGGCGGGTCGTAGAAGCCCTGCCGCTGGAGTACGTCGGCACGGTTGACGGCGCTGGCCACCACCTCGACGAGGACCTCGCCCTCGCCGGGTACGGGATCGGGCACCTGGGCCCAGACGAGGGCCTCGGGGCCGCCGGGTTCCGGAATCGTGATCGCATACATGGCGGCGAGGCTACTCCCGGCGGCCCGCCCGGGGCTCAGTCCTCCGGCGGCGTGGTGAGCGGGGTGACCGGCGCGGCGCGCACGATCGTGATCACCCGGTCGGTGAGCTGGAGGGGGCTGGCCGCGGGGTCGTCGTAACCGAGCAGCCGATGGCCGCGCAGCACGCTCACCACGAGGTCGCCGGTCTCCCGCACGCTCTTGCCGACCTCGCTCTTGGTCACCGGGCGTTCGACCAGGTCGAGTCCTGAGCCCTGCTGGATCAGGTCCTCCATGACCGTGCCCGCGCTGGGGCTGAGGACGGAGAGGCCGAGCAGCCGCCCGGCGGCACTGGCGCTGGTGATGACCGCGTCCGCGCCGGACTGGCGCAGCAGCGGGGCGTTCTCCTCCTCGCGGACCGCGGCGACGATCTTCGCGCCCCGGTTGAGCTGGCGGGCGGTGAGGGTGACCAGGACGGCGGTGTCGTCGCGCTGGGTGGCGATGACGATCTGCCGGGCGCGCTGCACCTCGGCGCGGAGCAGCACGTCACTGCGGGTCGCGTCGCCGACGACGCCGACGAAGCCGTCCGCGTTCGCCGTCTCGATCACCTTGGTGGAGGGATCGACGATGACGATCTGTTCCTTGCTCAGCCCGGTCGCGCAGAGCGTCTGGATCGCGGACCGCCCCTTGGTTCCGAAGCCGATGATGACGGTGTGGTCGCGCAAGGTGGACCTCCAGCGGTTCAGCCGGAACTCCTCGCGGGTCCGCTCGGTGAGGACCTCCAGAGTGGTGCCGACCAGGATGATCAGAAACAGCACGCGCAACGGCGTGACCAGCAGGATGTTGGCGAGCCGCGCCGAGTCGCTGTACGGGACGATGTCGCCGTATCCCGTGGTGGAGAGCGTCACGGTCGCGTAGTAGACGCAGTCGAGGAAGTCGACCGTCTCGTTGGCGTTGTCGTGGTAGCCGTCGCGGTCGACATAGACGATGACGACGGTCACGACCAGCACGGCGAGGGCCATGAGCAGCCGCCTGCCGACCTGCCGCAGCGGCCGTTGGACGACCTGCCGGGGCAGCCTGATCTGCGGGCCCGAGATGCGCTCGTCCGCGTGGCGGGCCATCACGTCACGGCTGGGAAGTTTCACGTGAAACACGCTCCTTGGACCGATGCGGCCCCGTCGGCCGTCGGCCAGGGAAGGTCGAGGATGTCCAGCTCCTGCCCGGGGCGGGCGCCGCCGGGCGGGACGACGGCCAGGCCGTCGGCGGCGGCGATGCCACGGAGCATGGCCGGTCCGTGGTAACGCAGGGGCACGGCCCATCCGCCACGGCGCACCACCGGGACGAGCCGGGTGTCGTACGGATGCCCCTGCACCTCGTCGCGTACGGGCATCCGGGGCGGGGCGGAAGGCTCGTTCCGCTCGTCGGACGTCGGCCGGTCGTCGGACAGCGGCCGGTCGTCGGACAGCGGCCGGTCGTCGGACAGCGGCCGGTCGTCGGACAGCGCCTTGAGGAGCGGTGCGGCCAGGGTGAGGAGGCCGGAGACGGCGGCGAGGGGGTTGCCGGGGAGGCCGACGAGATGGCGGACGTGACCGGGCCGCGCGGGTCCGGCACCGAGGCGGGCGAGCAGCATCGGATGCCCCGGCCGGACCTTCACCCCGTCGACCAGGAGCGTGGCGCCGGCCCTGTGGAGCACGCCGTGGACGTGGTCGACGGGCCCGGCGGCGGTCCCGCCGGTCGTCAGGACCAGATCGGCGGCGGAACCGGCGACGGCCGCGTACAGCACCTCGGCGTCGTCCCCGATCCGCCGGGTGGCGAGGACGTCGGCGCCGAGCGCCGTCAGCCAGGGGCCGAGCATCGGGCCGAGGGCGTCACGGATCAGCCCCTCGTGAGGGAGGCCGGAGGTGAGCAGCTCGTCGCCGAGGACCAGGATCTCCACCCGGGGACGCGGCGGTACGGGCAACTCGTCGTATCCGGCGGCCGCGGCGAGACCGAGCACGGCGGGGGTGACCCGGGTGCCTGCGGGCAGCAGCTCGTCACCGGAGCGGCACTCCTGGCCCCGGGGCCGGATGTCCTGCCCCGCCACCACCTCGCGCAGGGCGCGCAGCACGGCGTCGCCGGGGGCGGTGCGGTCCGTCCGGGAGTGCTCGGTCCGCAGGACGGCGGTCGTGCCTTCCGGGACGCGGGCGCCGGTGGCGATCCGGACGGCCTCGCCGTCGGCCGTGGGGGCGCCGGGCGCCTGCCCGGCGAGGATGTCGAGGCCCTCGCGCACGGTCCAGGGCCCGGGCCCGGCGACCGCCCAGCCGTCCATGGCGGAGGTGTCGAAGGGCGGCAGATCGGTGAGGGCCACGAGCGGCTCGGCGAGGACCTGGCCGAGCGCCCGCGCGAGCGGTACGCCGAGCGGCGCCCGGCCGGCCCGCGCGAAGGTCCCCGCCCGCACGGCGGCGGCCCGCGCCTCCGCCCAGGCGGTGGCGCGGTGCGGCTGCTCTGCGGGCGCGTCGGGGGCGGGGTGCGGGGCCACCGGGAGGGGCTCCTTCAGGCTCATCCGGCCTCGTCCTGCTCGGCGGCCCAGCGCTGGGCCAGCGCCGCGGCCTTGCGGGCGGCCTCGGCGACCGCCTCCGGTCCGCCCTCGCCCGCGCGGGCCGCCGCGTATCCGACCAGGAAGGTGGTCAGGGGAGCGGCGGGGCGGGCCACCCCATGGGCGGCGTCACGGGCCAGATCGAGCAGCACGCCGGTGTCGACGTCCAGCTCGATGCCCAGTTCGTCCTTGACTGCGGTGATCCATTCGTCCAGCACGGTCCCATGCTCCCTGATGCGGGCCCGGGCCGTGGCGATGTCCTCCCAGGTGTCGCAGTCGAAGGAGGCGAGCGGCCCGGCGGCGACCCGGGTGAGGTGCAGGTTCCCCGCGAGGAACCGCAGGGGCAGGCCGGTGAGGCCGCCGTGCGCCCGGCTCAGCTCGTCCAGGCCGCGGCGCAGCGGGCCGCTCCGGTAGGCGGCGACGAGCGGCTGGTCGCGTCCCCCGGCGTCGGTGAGGAGCGCGGCCTCGGCGCCGGGGTCGTCGGCGAGCGCCGCTAGGAGCCGCCGGACGGTGTCCTCGTCGAGGAACGGCAGGTCGGCGGAGAGGACGAGCAGGACATCGGCACGGGTCTCCGCCACGCCGGCGCCGAGCGCGGCGAGCGGCCCGCCGCCCGGCGGGTCCTCCCTGGTCCAGTGGACGGGGCGGACGGTCGGGCGAGGATCGCCGACGACCACGGTCCGGCCCGCGCCGCGGCAGGCCGCGAGGACCCGGTCGAGGAGCGCCCGGCCGCCGACCCGTACACCGGGCTTGTCGGCACCGCCGAGACGCTGGGCGGCGCCTCCGGCGAGTACGACGGCGTCGTGTGCGATGGTCACCCCAGCAGTATGGTCCGCCCGTCCTCCGGCGGGACCGCAAGGGTCCCGCCGAAGGGGCGACGCACCGGCCAGGGCGTCGGGCGGAGCGTCGGCCGGGGCGTCGAGCAGGGTGTCGGGCGGGGCGTCAGAGCGTACGGAGCAGGACCGCCGGCTGCTCGACGCAGTCCGCCACGTACCGCAGGAACCCGCCCGCCGTACCGCCGTCGCAGACCCGGTGGTCGAAGGTGAGCGACAGCTGCACCACTTGACGCACCGCCAGTTCGCCCTGGTGCACCCAGGGCTTGGGGATGATCCGGCCGACGCCGAGCATCGCGGCCTCGGGGTGGTTGATGATCGGCGTGGACCCGTCGACCCCGAACACCCCGTAGTTGTTCAGGGTGAACGTGCCGCCGGTCAGATCGGCGGGGGTGAGCGCGGACTGCCGGGCGGCCTCCGTCAGCCGGGCGAACTCTGCGGTGAGCGACTCGGCCGTCCGCGTCCCCGCGTCCTTCACCACGGGAACGACCAGGCCGCGCGGCGTCTGGGCGGCGAAGCCCAGGTGCACGCCCGGCAGCCGGACGATCTCCCGGGCGGCGGTGTCCACGGTGGAGTTGAGCTCGGGGAACCGGGCCAGGGCGTGGACACAGATCCGGGCGAGGAGCGCGAGCAGCGAGATCTTCGGGCCGCCGGCTCCGTTCATCGCGGCCCGCGCGGCCATGAGTTCGGTCGCGTCGGCGTCGACCCAGCAGGTCGCGTCCGGGATCTCGGTACGGCTGCGGGAGAGCTTGTCCGCCACGGCACCCCGGACCCCGCGCAGCGGAATCCGCTCACCGGCGGCCGAGGAAGCGGACACGGCGACGGGCGCCGCGACAGAACCCGCCGCGGGGGCGGAGCCGACCGTCGGCGCCGGCGCGGCGACCGGGCGCTCCAGGGCGGCGAGCGCCAGCTCGACGTCGGCCCGCAGGATCAGGCCCTCGGGACCCGAGCCGCGGACCTCGCGCAGGTCGAGCCCACGGTCCCTTGCCAGCTTGCGGACGAGTGGCGAGATGACCGGTACCGGCCCCTCGTGCCCGCCCCCGGCCACGACGGCCGGTGCGGAGGCCGGAGCCGAGACCGGCGCGGGAGCGGGCGCGGCCACCGGCGCGGGCGGTGCGGCGACGGCGGTGGACGCCTGCGCCACGGCCGGGCTCGCGTGCCGCACCCGGCGGCGCCGGGCGGCCGGACCCGCCGTGCCGTACCCGACGAGCACGTTGCCCGAGTACTCCGACGAGACGGCCGACGCGGCGTCACCCTGAGGAGCGGCGGCGGCCGGGGACGCCGGAGCGTCCTGGGCGGCCGGGGCGCTCTGGGCGGCCGGGGCGGAGGTCTCGGGCTCCACGCCCGCGCCGCCGCCCACGGCGACCGTCAGGAGCGGGGCGCCGACGGGCAGTTCGGTGCCCTCCTCGCCGTACCGGGCGGTGACGACCCCGCCGTACGGGCAGGGCACCTCGACCATGGCCTTGGCCGTCTCGACCTCGACGACCGGCTGGTCGATGGCGACGACGTCGCCGACGCTGACCAGCCAGCGGACGATCTCCGCCTCGGTGAGCCCCTCACCGAGGTCGGGCAGCTTGAACTCGAGCACCTGGGCCATCAGCTTCCCGCCTCCCACTGCAGTCGCGCGACCGCGTCCAGGACCCGGTCCACGCCCGGCAGATGGTGGCGCTCCAGCATCGGCGGCGGGTACGGGATGTCGAAGCCCGCGACCCGCAGCACCGGCGCCTCCAGGTGGTGGAAGCAGCGCTCGGTCACGCGCGCGGCGATCTCCGCGCCGGGGCCGCCGAAGCCGGTCGACTCGTGGACGACGACCGCGCGGCCGGTGCGGCGCACCGAGGCGCAGACGGTCTCGTCGTCGAACGGCACGAGCGAGCGCAGGTCGACGACCTCCAGGTCCCAGCCCTCGGCCTGGGCGGCCTCGGCCGCCTCCAGACAGACGGGCACGGAGGGACCGTAGGTGATCAGGGTGGCGCCGGTGCCCCGCCGCCGTACGACGGCCTTGCCGATGGGCTCCACGGCCGCGGGCGCCTCGGGGGACCAGTCGGACTTGGACCAGTAGAGCCGCTTGGGCTCCAGGAAGACCACCGGGTCGTCGGAGGCGATGGCCGCGCGCAGCAGCCCGTAGGCGTCCTCGACGGTGGCCGGGGTGACCACGTGGAGGCCGGGGGTGGCCGTGTAGTAGGCCTCGGAGGAGTCGCTGTGGTGCTCGACGCCGCCGATCCCGCCGCCGTACGGGACGCGGATGACGATCGGCATCGGCATCGCGCCGCGGGTGCGGTTCCGCATCCGGGCGACATGGGAGATCAGCTGCTCGAACGCCGGGTAGGCGAAGGCGTCGAACTGCATCTCGACGACCGGCCGCAGGCCGTACATGGCCATGCCGACGGCCGCGCCGAGGATGCCCGCCTCGGCCAGCGGGGTGTCCGTGCAGCGGTCCTCGCCGAACTCCTTGGCGAGCCCGTCGGTGACCCGGAAGACCCCGCCGAGGGTGCCGACGTCCTCACCCATCACATGGACGGTCGGGTCCTCGGCCATCGCGTCGCGCATCGCGCGCTGGAGCGCCTGCGCCATCGTCGCGGGCTTGGCCTTCCCGGCGCCGCCGCCGGCCTTGGCGGCCGCGGGACCGGTCGTCGCGGTCGTCATCACGCCTCACCCTCGGCTTCGAGCTCGGCACGCAGCTGCGCCGCCTGCTCCCGCAGCTGCGTGGTCTGCTCCGCGTACACGTGGGAGAAGAGGTCCATCGGGTCGAGCACCGGGTCGGCGTTCATCCGCTCGCGCAGCTCCGCGGCCATCGTCTCGGCGGCCTCCGCCGCCGCGCGCCTGCCGTCCTCGTCGAGCAGGCCGCGCTCGGTCAGTTCCCGTTCGAGGATCAGGATCGGGTCGTGCGCCCGCCAGGTCTCGACCTCGCCGGCCGCGCGGTAGCGGGTGGCGTCGTCGGCGTTGGTGTGGGCGTCGATCCGGTAGGTGACGGCCTCGACCAGGGTGGGGCCGCCGCCGCGCCGCGCGCGGGCCACGGCCTCGGTCAGCACCTGGTGGACGGCTATGGCGTCGTTGCCGTCGACGAGCCGGCCGGGCATCCCGTATCCGACGGCCTTGTGGGCCAGGGAGGGGGCGGCGGTCTGCTTGGCGAGCGGTACGGAGATCGCGAAGCCGTTGTTCTGCACGAGGAAGACCACGGGGGCCTGCCAGACGGCCGCGAAGTTCAGCGCCTCGTGGAAGTCGCCCTCGCTGGTGCCGCCGTCGCCGACCATGGCCAGGGCCACCACGTCGTCGCCCTTGAGGCGGGCGGCGTGGGCGAGGCCCACCGCGTGCGGGAGCTGGGTGGCCAGCGGGGTGCAGAGCGGGGCGATGCGGTACTCGTGCGGGTCGTAGCCGGTGTGCCAGTCGCCGCGCAGCAGGGTCAGGGCCTGCACGGGGTCGAGGCCGCGGGCGACGGCCGCGAGGGTGTCCCGGTACGAGGGGAAGAGCCAGTCCCGCTCCTCCAGGGCCAGGGCGGCGGCGATCTCGCACGCCTCCTGGCCGTGGGTGGACGGGTACACGGCGAGCCGGCCCTGCTTGGTGAGGGCGGTGGCCTGCGTGTTGTACCGGCGGCCGCGGATCAGCTCCGCGTAGAGCCGGAGCAGCAGCGCGGGGTCGGCGTCGGCCACGGCGTCCGTGCCGAGCACGCGCAGCGGCTCGGTGTCGGGCAGCAGCGGGGTGGGGTCGGTACGCGGCTGCCACGCCGGCGGCGGGGTGGGCCGGTAGGTCGGGACGGCACCGGGCGGCTCTTGGACTGTCGAACTGCGCTGTTGCAACGAGTCCACCTCCTCATGGGAGCGGGCATAAGACCCGAAGGCGGGTGGCGCGAGTGTGGCGCGCCTCACCTACCGATTGTTCGGTCGTGGAGGCATTTTGGCTACAGGCACCTCCAGCCTGTGGACAAACGGTTCTCCACAGCCTGGGATGTGTGCAGGTCGTCCACCGAAGGAAGGCGGGGGGACATGGCGGATGAACAAATGGCCGTCGACCGGAGCGAGGCTCCGGGCGACGGCACGGGCGCGGCCGCGGGCGACGCCCTCGGCGGCGTCGGCGGGGCGGTGCCGGAGGAGGCCCTGAGCGCCCCGGTCGGCACGCCGACGGGCGCGCTCCCACCGCGCCCGCTGGACGCGATCGACCGGGACATCCTGCGGTTGCTCCAGACGGACGGCCGCGCCTCGGTGCGCTCCGTGGCCGAGCGGGTGCACGTCTCCCGGGCCAATGCGTACGCGCGCATCAACCGGCTCATCGACGACGGGGTGATCCGCGGATTCAGCGCCCGCGTCAACCACGAGCGGGCGGGGCACGGCGCCTCCGCCTACATCACGCTCAAGATCGTCCAGAACTCCTGGCGCACGGTCCGCGAGCAGCTCGGAGCCCTGCCGGGCGCCACACACATCGCGCTGGTCAGCGGCGACTTCGACGTCCTGCTGCTGGTGCACACACCGGACAACCGGACGCTGCGCGAGCTGGTGCTGACCCGGATCCAGGCGATCCCGGAGGTGCTGTCCACACGCACACTGCTGGTCTTCGAGGAGACGGACCTCAACACGGACCCACACGCCTGACGACACCGGGCCCCGCGCGGATCGCACGGGACGGCCCTCAGCGGGCCGTCCTGAGGCCGTCGAAGGCCAGGTGGGCGACGGTCTCCGCGAGCTGCTCGCGCTCCGTCGTCGCGTCCGGGTGCGGGCGGTACCACTCCACCAGCGAGTTGATCATGCCGAAGAGGAGCCGGGTCGCGAGCCGGATGTCCACATCGGCCCGCAGGTCGCCCTCATCGGCGGCCGCCCTGAGCAGCTCGGCCACCCGGTGGTCGAACTCGCGCCGCCGCTCCATGGCCCACCGCTCGGTGCCCGTGTTGCCCCGCACCCGCAGCAGCAGCGTCACGTACGGCAGCTCCGCGATGAGGACCTCGACGGTCCGCCGGGTGACGTACTCGACCCGCTCGACGGCCCGGCCGCGCCCGGCGCCCGGCTCGTCGAGGATCGCGAAGAGCCCGTCGAGCGCCCGGCTGACCGCCCGCCGCAGCAGCTCCTCCTTGCCGGACACGTGGTGGTAGATCGACGACTTGGAGATCCCGGCCGCCTTGGAGAGGTGCTCCATGGACGTGCCGTCGTAGCCGCGCTCGTTGAAGACCCGCACGGCGACCGAGAGCAGGGTCTCGGGCGTGTAGGTGTCGCGCTTCACGGTGGTCATCGCGAGTCCTCCGCGTCCTCGGCGTATCCCCGGCGCACGAGACCGAGCGCCGGCGCGTACCGGCCGCTCGGGTACCGCGCGTGCAGTTCCCCGAGGAGGTCGCACACGCGCTGGTGACCGACCTTTCCGGCCCACTCCAGCGGTCCGGCCGGGTAGTTCACCCCGAGCCGCATCGCCGTGTCCACGTCCTCTGCGGTCGCGACCCCCCGGTCGACCGTGTCGACCGCGAGGTCGGCCAGCATGGCGACCGTCCGCGCGACGATCATGCCGGGCACGTCGCCGATCACGGACACCTGCTTGCCGAGCGCCTGGAAGAGCCCCACCGCCTCGGCGAGGACCTCGGGATCGATGTCCTCGCGGGCCGACAGCACGATCCGGGTCGCGGCGGCGTAGTCGAACGCGAGGTCGAAGTAGACGATGTCCTGCTTGGGGTACTCGAAGGAGGACTCGCCGTCGGCGAGACAGAGCCTGCCGCCGTTCGGCAGCTCGATGAAGCCGCCGCCCTTCTTGCGCCGGACCGTGATCCCGGCCTCCTCGAAGAGCCCCAGCAGCGGCGCGGCCGGGCCGAGGTCGCCCCGGACGACGATCCGCTCGGGCGCCTTCGCCGCCGGCGCCGTGTGCGGCTCGGGCCGCTCGGCGCCCTCCGCGTACGAGAACCAGCCCTGGCCCGTCTTGCGGCCGAGGCGGCCCGACTCCACGAGCCGGCGCTGCGCGAGCGAGGGCGTGAACTTGGGGTCCTGGTAGAAGGACTCCCAGACGGAGCGGGTGACGGCCTCGTTGACGTCCTGCCCGATGAGGTCGGTCAGCTCGAAGGGGCCCATCCTGAAGCCGCCGCACTCGCGCAGGGCCGCGTCGATGGTGGCCGGGTCGGCCGCGCCCTCCTCGAAGACCCGCAGCGCCTCGGCGTAGAAGGGGCGGGCGACGCGGTTGACGATGAAGCCGGGGGTGTCGGCGCAGCGCACCGGCGTCTTGCCCCAGCCCCGCATCGTCTCGTACGCGCGCGTGGCGACGTCCTGCTCGGTGGCGAAGCCGCTGACGACCTCGACGAGCGGGAGCAGCGGCGCCGGGTTGAAGAAGTGCAGTCCGACGAACCGACCCGGCAGCCGCAGGCCTCCGGCGATGGCGGTGACGGAGAGGGAGGAGGTGTTGGTGGCGAGGACGGTGTCGTCGCCGACGACCTTCTCCAGGTCGGTGAAGAGCTGCTGCTTGACCGGCAGCAGCTCGACGATCGCCTCGACGACCAGGGCCGCGTCGGCGAGCTCGGCGAGCTCCCGGGCCGCGTGCAGGCGGCCGACGGCGGCCGTACGGGCGGTGGCGTCCAGGCGGCCCTTCTCGACGAGCCGGTCGAGGCGGGCGGTGAGCGCGGCCACGGCCTCCTCGGCGCGGCCGGGGGCGCTGTCGTAGAGGCGCACGGGGTGGCCGGCGACCAGCGCGACCTGGGCGATTCCCTGGCCCATGGTGCCGGTGCCGACGACGGCGACGGTACGGTCCGGCCCGATCGGTCCGGCCGTCCCCCCGGCGGGGGCTTCCACGGCTTCCACGGTCCCGGCTTCCGCGGCTTCCACGGTCCCGGCTCCTATGGCTTCTGCGGCTTCCACGGCGGCGGCAGGCTCACTGGCGGTCACGTCGTCGCTCCCCCTGACGGTCACGTTGGCGCTCATAGGAGTGATCCTCCCCGATGGGTTTTCCACAGGATCGACAGGCCCCCTTGTCCCGACCGATCGTTCGGTTACTCTAACTCCGTACGCGTCTCCCTGCCCAGCTCGACGAGGAGTTGGTCCATCCATGGCCACCGCTCAGCTGACCACCGACCGTCTGGCCGAGAAGCACCGGTCCACGCTCGACCAGGCGCTCGACACCATCCGGACCCGTGCCTACTGGTCGCCGTACCCCGAGCACCCGAAGGCCTACGGGGCGGACGGCTCGCTCGACGCGGCGGCCGGTCTCGCCGCCCACCAGTCCCTGCTGAACACCCGCTTCGAGCTCGACCAGCCCGGCACGGACGGCTGGACCGGCGGCGAGACCTCGCCGTACGGCCCGGCGCTCGGCATCGAGTACCCGCACGCCGACATCGACGTCCTGCTCCCCGCGATGCGCGCGGGCATGGGCGCCTGGCGCGACGCCGGGGCCGAGACCCGCGCCCTGGTCTGCCTGGAGATCCTGGCCCGGATCTCCGCACGTACCCACGAATTCGCCCACGCCGTGATGCACACCAGCGGCCAGGCGTTCATGATGGCGTTCCAGGCCGGCGGCCCGCACGCCCAGGACCGCGGCCTGGAGGCCGTGGCCTACGCGTACGCGGAGCAGACCCGCACCCCCGCCGGGCGGGCCGGCTGGTCCAAGCCGCAGGGCAAGCGGGACCCGCTGGAGCTGAGCAAGGAGTTCACCCCGGTCGGCCGCGGCATCGCCCTGGTCATCGGCTGCAACACCTTCCCCACCTGGAACGGCTACCCGGGCCTGTTCGCCTCCCTCGCCACCGGCAACCCGGTCCTGGTCAAGCCGCACCCGCGCGCGGTGCTCCCGCTCGCGCTCACCGTGCGCGTCGCCCGTGAGGTGCTCGCGGAGGCGGGCTTCGACCCGAACCTGGTCGCGCTGGCCGTCGAGCGGCCGGGCGAGGGCATCGCCAAGACCCTCGCCGTGCGCCCCGAGATCCGGATCATCGACTACACCGGCTCGACCGCCTTCGGCGACTGGCTGGAGGCCAACGCCCGCCAGGCGCAGGTCTACACGGAGAAGGCCGGGGTCAACACGGTCGTGGTCGACTCGACCGGCGACTACAAGGGCATGCTGGCCAACCTGGCCTTCTCCCTGTCCCTGTACAGCGGCCAGATGTGCACCACCCCGCAGAACCTGCTGATCCCGCGCGACGGCATCGGCACCGACCAGGGCCCCAAGTCGTACGACGAGGTCGTCGCCGACCTCGCCACCGCGGTCGGCGGTCTGCTGGGCGACGACGCCCGGGCGAACGGACTGCTCGGCGCCCTGGTGAACCCGGACGTGAAGGCACGTCTCGAAGCCGCCGCCGGTCTCGGCGAGGTGGCGCTCGCCTCCCGCGAGGTGGCCCACCCGGAGTACCCGGACGCCGTGGTGCGCACGCCGGTGATCGTGAAGCTGGACGGCTCGAAGCCGGACGCCGAGGCCGCGTACTTCTCCGAGTGCTTCGGCCCGGTCTCCTTCGCCGTCTCGGTGGACTCCACCGAGGACGCCCTGGAGCTGCTGCGGCGCACGGTCCGGGAGAAGGGCGCGATGACGGTCGGGGCGTACACCACGTCGGCGGACGTCGAGCGTGCGGTGGAGGAGGTCTGCCTGGAGGAGTCGGCCCAGCTCTCGCTGAACCTCACGGGCGGGGTCTACGTGAATCAGACGGCCGCGTTCTCCGACTTCCACGGCTCGGGCGGCAACCCGGCGGCGAACGCCGCCCTGTGCGACGGCGCCTTCGTCTCCAACCGCTTCCGGGTGGTGGAGGTCCGCCGCCAGGCCTGAGGCATGGTCGTGTGGAGGCTCTTCCCGGGCACCGGGACCGGGACCCGGAGCCTCCACACGGCGCCCCGGACGCCTGCCCCGCCCTGCCCTTCCTCGGCCGTCGGTCGCGATCCGGGGGGCCTGAGGCAGCCCTAGGGCGTCTCGATCTCCGCGTAGCGCTGCACCCACGCGTGCATCGCGATGGCGGCGGCCGCCCCCGCGTTGATCGAGCGGGTCGAGCCGAACTGGGCGATCGAGCAGACCATCTCCACATGGGCCCGGGCCTCCTCGGTGAGCCCGGGGCCCTCCTGCCCGAAGAGCAGCACACAGCGGCGGGGCAGCACGGTCCGCTCCAGCGGCACGGCGCCCGGCAGGTTGTCGATGCCGATGACGGGGATGCCCTCGGCCGCCGCCCACGAGGTCAGCGACTCGGTGTCCGGGTGGTGCCGGACGTGCTGGTAGCGGTCGGTGACCATGGCGCCGCGCCGGTTCCAGCGCCGCCGGCCCACGATGTGGACCTCCTTCGCCAGGAAGGCGTTGGCGGTACGCACCACGGAACCGATGTTGAAGTCGTGGCCCCAGTTCTCCACGGCCACGTGGAAGTCATGGCGGCGGGTGTCCAGGTCGGCGACGACCGCCTCGCGCGTCCAGTACCGGTAGCGGTCCACGACATTGCGCCGGTCGCCCCCGGCAAGCAGCTCGGGGTCGTACCGCTCGCCCTCGGGCCACGGCTCCGGGTGCGGACCGACCCCGATCTCGGTGCCGAAGCCCTCGTCGTACTGGACCGGCTCGGACTGCTCTTGCGTGGTGCTCACCCGACGAGGGTACGGGGCGCCTCACCCGTACGGCGCTGCCCGGGCAGCGGCCCGGTACCCCGCCTCAGCAGCCGGTCCCGGCCCCGTACGGCCCGTGCGCCGAGCGCCACCAGGAACGTCGTCGGCAGGAAGACGGCGTCGGCGGAGATCATCGCGAGCGAGAAGACCGGCAGGCCGAGGAGCACCGCGATCCCGGCGTGCTCCAGCATCATCGCCACGAGCAGGACGTTCTTGACCTTGCGGTGGAAGAGCGTGAAGGGGAAGGCGACCTGCACGATCACCGTGCCGTAGGTCAGCAGCATCACCATGACGCCGCTGGCGCCGAGCAGCTCGGAGAGGGCGGGCCAGGGCGTGAAGTAGTCGAGGTGGAGCGGGTAGAACAGCGCGGTCCCGTCCTGCCAGCGCGAACCCTGGATCTTGTACCAGCCGGCCGTGGCGTAGATCAGGCAGACCTCCGCCATGATCACGACGAGGGCGGCGTTGTGCGCGAGGTGGGCGAGGGCGTCGAGCAGGGTGCGCGGCTCCCCGGGCGCGTACCGGCAGACCAGCCACCACAGCCCGTTCCCCAGCCACAGCACCCACAGCAGCACCGGCAGCCACCACGTGCCGGAGGCCTCGCTGAACCAGGTCGTCGCGAGGAGGAAGCCGCCGAGCACGATCCACAGGAGCGGGCCGGTGCGGTCCTCGCGCGGCGGCTCCCCCGCGCGGGCGGCGCGGGCCTCGCGGGCCGCCCGCCGGGCGTCGAGGGACCACACCTGGGAACAGCGGGTCAGCACGAGGTAGAGCGCGGCGAGGTGGAGGACGTTGTCTCCGCCGTCGCCCACGAAGACGGAGCGGTTCTGCAGTGACAGGACCCCGGCCATGAAGATCACGGAGACGGCCCGGGTGCGCCAGCCCAGCAGGAGCAGCACGGCGGAGAGCGCCGCGAGTCCGTAGACGAGCTCGAACCAGAGTCCGCTGTCCGACCACATGAGGACGCTGAAGGACCGGTTGTCGGCGATCAGCCGGCGGGCCATCTCCCAGGACCAGGTGCCGTCGGGGCCGTACAGCTCGTGCCGGAACGGCAGCTCGCGGACCAGGAAGACCAGCCAGGTGAGCGAGAAGCCGATGCGGACGACCGCGGTCTGGTACGGGCCGAGGGAGCGGCTCGTGACGGTCTGGACGGCGTGCGCGAGGCGCCGGTCGAAGGGCTCACGGGCGCGTGCGGGAGCGGGGGCGTAGGCGGGCGCGGGCGTGGGCTCGGGGGCGGGGGCGGCGGCGGGCTCGGGGGCGGGTTCGGGGTGCGGGGTGCTCATCGGCCGGCCTCCGTGTGGCTCCGGTCGGCCCCGGCGGGCCGGTCCGCGGCGGTGACCGTCCACCACGGGAAGTCCCGGTAGGAGGGGGCGGTGTCGGTCTTCTCGGAGCTCCAGCCGGGGGCCGGGACGGGCCGGGTGACGGTACGGAGCTGGACGCGCCGCACGTCACCGGGCAGGGCGTCGAGGCGGAGCACCGCGATGCGGCGCATGTACTCCTCCGAGAGGCGGCCGCGCATCCCGCTGGGGGCGTGGTCGTCGGAGTGCGAGTTGAGGTAGAAGTCCACGGCCCGGCGGAGCTCGTTCTGCTGGGCGTGGCTCGGCATCGGGTTGTGGCGGATCGCCTCGATGTCCTGGGCGGTGAGGTCGATCCAGCCGCTGGTGCGGCCGCCGCCGTCGTCGGTGCGGAGCTCGGCGCGGGCCTCGACGGAGACGTTCTGCTGGAGCGGGTTGGGCGCGAAGAGCTTCCAGTTCTGTTCGAACTCGGGGTAGACCCAGTCGTCGACGGCCTGGCCGTGCCGCTTGGTCAGCGTGTTCGACGGCGCCACGTGCAGGAACACCATCGCCAGATGGACGCAGGCGAAGACCCCGGCGACCGCGAGCGCCACGGCGAGGACGACCTGGTAGGGCATGGAGAGCGCCATGATCCCGCCGACGGCGTGGTTCTCCGGGGGCGTCGGGCGGTGTTCGTCCATGTCAGCCGGGTCCTTGTCGACGTGTGCGTCCATCCCGCCCCGATCCCGATCGGCCCACCCCGGTTATCCACAGGGTTGACACCATACGGGCCGTCGACTCACCATTGAAGTCATTCAACCGAACGATCGGTCGGTAGGGGGTCCGATGACCGCAGTGACGGCAGGGACGGCAGAGACCACGGGCGTGCCCGGCGTGTCGGACGCGGCCGTGGCGGCGGAGACGGCCGCCCACGAGGCCGTGTTCGACGCCGCCGTGGCCGCCGACGAGCGGATCGAGCCGCGCGACTGGATGCCCGAGGGGTACCGGGCCTCGCTCGTCCGGCAGATCGCGCAGCACGCCCATTCCGAGATCATCGGCATGCAGCCAGAGGCGAACTGGATCACCCGCGCGCCCTCGCTGCGCCGCAAGGCGATCCTGATGGCGAAGGTCCAGGACGAGGCGGGCCACGGCCTGTATCTCTACAGCGCCGCGGAGACCCTCGGCACCAGCCGCGACGAGCTGCTCGACAAGCTTCACTCGGGCCGCCAGAAGTACTCGTCGATCTTCAACTACCCCACGCTGACCTGGGCCGACGTCGGCGCGATCGGCTGGCTGGTGGACGGCGCCGCGATCACCAACCAGGTCCCCCTCTGCCGCTGCTCGTACGGGCCGTACGCGCGGGCGATGGTCAGGGTCTGCAAGGAGGAGTCCTTCCACCAGCGCCAGGGGTACGAGGCTCTGCTCGCCCTCTCCCGAGGCACCGAGGCCCAGCACGCGATGGCGCAGGACGCGGTGGACCGCTGGTGGTGGCCCTCGCTGATGATGTTCGGCCCGCCGGACGACGAGTCGACCCACACCGCCCAGGCGATGGCCTGGAAGATCAAGCGCCACACCAACGACGAGCTGCGTCAGCGCTTCGTCGACATCGCCGTGCCGCAGGCCGAGGCCCTCGGGCTCACCCTCCCCGACCCCGACCTCCGGTGGAACGAGGAGCGCGGGCACTACGACTTCGGCGCGATCGACTGGACCGAGTTCTGGGACGTCCTCAAGGGCAACGGCCCGTGCAACGACCAGCGGCTGAGCAGGCGGCGCCAGGCCCATGAGGACGGTGCCTGGGTCAGGGAAGCGGCGGCGGCCCACGCCGAGAAGCACAAGGACACCGGCAAGCACGGAGAGGCGCAGGCATGACGAGCGACGGTTGGCCCCTGTGGGAGGTGTTCGTGCGCTCCCGCCGCGGACTGTCCCACACCCACGCGGGCAGTCTCCACGCGCCCGACGCGGAGATGGCTCTGCGCAACGCCCGTGACCTGTACACCCGCAGGAGCGAGGGCGTGTCGATCTGGGTCGTCCCGTCCACCGAGATCACCGCCTCCTCGCCGGACGAGAAGGACCCCTTCTTCGAGCCCGCCGCGGACAAGCCCTACCGCCACCCGACGTTCTACGAGATCCCGGAGGGGGTGAAGCACCTGTGAGCACCCCCGACACCCGCAGCGCCCCCGGCACCGCCGGCGCGCGGGAGGGCGCCGTGATCACCGGCGCGGCCCTCGCCCTCGGTGACGACGCCCTCGTCCTCTCCCACCGCCTGGGGGAGTGGGCGGGCTCCGCCCCCGTCCTGGAGGAGGAGGTCGCCCTGGCCAACATCGCCCTCGACCTCCTCGGCCAGGCCCGCGTCCTGCTCTCGATGGTCGGCGACGAGGACGAGCTGGCGTACCTGCGCGAGGAGCGTTCCTTCCGGAACGTCCAGCTGGTCGAGCAGCCGAACGGCGACTTCGCCCACACCATCGCCCGCCAGCTCTACTTCTCCACCTACCAGCGCCTGCTGTACGGACAGCTGGCCGCCGGGGACGGCCCCTTCGCCGGCCTCGCGGCCAAGGCGGTCAAGGAGGTCGCGTACCACCAGGACCACGCCGAGCAGTGGACCCTGCGGCTCGGTGACGGCACCGCCGAGAGCCACGAGCGGATGCGCCGCGCCTGCGAGTCCCTGTGGCGGTACACGGGCGAGCTGTTCCAGCCCGTCGAGGGCCTCGACGTCGACCACGCCGCGCTGGAGAGCGCCTGGCTGGCCTCCGTGACGGACGTGCTCGGCCGGGCCACGCTCGGCGTGCCGGAGGGGCCGCGCACCGGCGCCTGGGCCGCGGGAGCCGGCCGGCAGGGACTGCACACCGAGTCCTTCGGACGGATGATCGCCGAGATGCAGCACCTGCACCGCAGCCACCCGGGGGCGGCATGGTGACCATGACCGCCCTGGAGGAGGAGCTGAGCCGCGTCGCCGGATCGGTCCTCGACCCGGAGCTGCCCGTCCTCACCCTGGCCGAGCTCGGCGTGCTGCGCGGCGTCCACGTCACCGGCCCCGGCCGGGTCGAGGTCTCCCTCACCCCGACGTACACGGGCTGCCCCGCCGTCGAGACCATGTCCTCGGACATCGAGCGCGCGCTCCACGAGCACGGGGTGCCGGAGGTCTCCGTCGTCACGGTCCTCGCCCCCGCCTGGTCCACCGACGACATCAGCGAGGAAGGGCGGCGCAAGCTCGCCGAGTTCGGCGTCGCCCCGCCGCGCCCGCAGGGTCCGGCCAACGGTCCGGTACCGCTGACGCTGGCGATCCGCTGCCCCCACTGCGGCTCCACCGACACCGAGCTGCTGAGCCGCTTCTCGTCGACCGCGTGCAAGGCGCTGCGCCGCTGCACCGCCTGCCGCGAGCCGTTCGACCACTTCAAGGAGCTGTAGATGGAGTCCTCAGGCGTGGCGGGACGGGCCGACGCCCGGGCCGGGTTCCATCCCCTCGTCGTCAGCGAGGTCGAGCCGCTCACGGACGACTCCGTGGCGGTCACCTTCGCGGTCCCGCCCGAGCTCCACGAGCGCTACCGGCACCTGCCCGGCCAGCACCTCGCTCTGCGGCGCACCGGCGAGCAGGGGGAGGAGATCCGGCGGACGTACTCGATCTGCGCCCCCGCCTCCCCGGTCGGCGAGCCGCCCGTCCTGCGGGTCGGCATCCGGCTCGTCGACGGTGGCTCCTTCTCGACGTACGCGCTCAAGGAACTGGCCGTCGGTGACCTCGTCGAGGTCATGGAGCCGATGGGCCGCTTCTCGCTCGTCCCGCGCGCGGGGCACTTCGCGGCCGTGGTGGGCGGCAGCGGCATCACGCCGGTCCTGTCGATCGCGGCCACCCTGCTCGCCCGGGAGCCCGAGGCCCGCTTCTGCCTGATCCGGAGCGACCGGACCGCCGCGTCCACGATGTTCCTCGACGAGGTCGCCGACCTGAAGGACCGCTACCCGGACCGCTTCCAGCTGGTCACCGTGCTCTCCCGGGAGGAGCAGCAGGCGGGGCTGCCGTCCGGCCGGCTCGACCGGGAGCGGCTCGACGCGCTGCTGCCCTCGCTGCTGCCGGTCGGGGCGATCGACGGCTGGTTCCTCTGCGGTCCCTTCGGGCTCGTGCAGGGCGCCGAGCGGGCGCTGCGCGGTCTGGGCGTCGACCGCGGGCGGATCCACCAGGAGATCTTCCACGTCGACGACGGTTCGGCGCCCGCGCCGGCCGTGGCGGCCGACGCCCCCGCGCACGCCACGCTGACCGCGACCCTGCACGGCCGGTCCGGCAGCTGGCCGGTGGACCGCGGCGAGACCCTGCTCGACACGGTGCTGCGTTCCCGCGCGGACGCTCCGTACGCCTGCAAGGGCGGGGTGTGCGGCACCTGCCGTGCCTTCCTCGTCAGCGGAGAGGTGCGGATGGACCGCAACTTCGCCCTGGAACCGGAGGAGACCGAAGCGGGGTACGTGCTGGCCTGTCAGTCCCATCCGGTGACCCCGGACGTGGAGCTGGACTTCGACCGCTGAGCAAGTCCCCCCGCCGCCATTCCCTTCCACTAGAACCTGTTCTATCTTGACGATCCGTCAGGACGAGCAGGCGCACAACGGGAGGGCAGGGCAGTGGACTTCACCTTCACCGAGGAGCAGCAGGCGGCCGTGGACGCGGCCAAGGCGGTCTTCGCGGGCGTCAGCCCCGACGCGGTACCGAGCCCCGCCCTCACCCCGGGCGCCGTGGCCGAGGACCTCGACCGACCGCTCTGGGCCCGTCTCGCCGCCGCCGACCTGCTGGGTCTCGTGGTGTCCCCGGAGCACGGCGGCGCCGGACTCGACCCCGTCGCCCTCTGCCTGGTGCTGCGCGAGTCGGCTCGTGTCCTCGCCCGCGTCCCCCTCCTGGAGACCAGCGCCGTCGCGATGGCCGTCGAGCGGTACGCGCCCCGGGAGACGGCCGCCGCCCTGCTCCCCCGCGTGGCCCGCGGCGAACTCGTCCTCACCGCCGCCTCCCAGGGGCGCACCGGCCACGACCCCGCCGAGCGCGCCGTCACCGCCCGCCGCGACGGCACCGGCTGGATCCTCGACGGCGTGCAGACCGCCGTCCCCTGGGCCCATGGCGCCGATGTCCTCGCCGTTCCCGCGCACACCCCCGAGGGCGCCGCCGTCCTCGCCCTGGTGCCCCGCACCCACGACGGACTCGGCCTCGCCGCGCAGTACTCCACCAGCGGGGAACTCCTCGCCGAGCTGACGCTCGACGCCGTACGCCTCGACGGCGCCGACGTCATCGACGCCGAGGGCGCCTGGGAGTGGCTGCGCGAGCTGCTCACCACCGGCACCTGCGCGCTCGCCCTCGGCCTGGGCGAGGCGGTGCTCACCATGACGAGCCAGTACACCGGGAAGCGCGAGCAGTTCGGCCACCCCGTGGCCACCTTCCAGGCGGTCGCCGTCCAGGCCGCCGACCGCTACATCGACCTGCGGGCCATGGAGGTCACCCTCTGGCAGGCCGCCTGGCGGCTCGGCGGCGGAGCCGAAGGGGCGGCGCTCCCCGCCGCCGGGGACGTCGCCGTCGCGAAGATCTGGGCCTCCGAAGGGGTACGCCGGGTCGTGCAGACCGCCCAGCACCTGCACGGCGGCTTCGGCGCCGACACCGACTACCCGCTGCACCGCTACCACGCCTGGGCCAAGCACCTGGAGCTGTCACTCGGCCCCGCCGCGGCCCACGAGGACGCCCTGGGCGACCTGCTGGCCGCCCACCCCCTCGGCTGAGCAGCCCGCCGAAGCCGGCGTCGGCGTCAGGGCCGGAGCCGGAGGCTGCCGGGCCGGCGTCAGGGCCGGAGCAGGTCTGGGCAGCCGAAGGGCGAGCAGGTCAGAGGACGAAGGCCGGGTTTCCGGTGCCCGTCACCATCGGGCGCCCGGCACCGTCCCAGGCGAGCATGCCGCCCTCGACGTTGACCGCGTCGAAGCCCTGCTGCACCAGGTACTGCGTGACCTGCGCCGAACGGCCGCCCACCCGGCACATCACATAGGCCCGGCCGCGCTCGGCGACGGCCTCGGTCACCTCACCGAAGCGGGCCACGAAGTCGCTCATCGGCACGTGCAGCGCGCCCTCGACATGACCGGCCGCCCACTCGTCGTCCTCCCTGACGTCCAGCACCAGGGCATCGGCCGGCACGGAAGCCGCGTCCACCGAGGGCAGCGGGGAGAAATTCATGGGAACGGCCTTCTCTCGTCGGTGCGCCCGAACGGCTCGAGCGCACGGAAAAACCTACTGCACCAGCTCGGCCAGCTCGGTCTCCCGCTCGGAGACCTGGGCGAGCAGCTGCTCGGCGATCTCCTCCAGGAGCCGGTCCGGGTCGTCGGGCGCCATCCGCAGCATCGCGCCGATCGCGCTCTCCTCCAGCTCACGGGCCCACGCCGACAGCATGTCCTTGCGCTGCGCCAGCCACTCCAGGCGCGCGTACAGCTCCTCGCTCTCGCTGAGCCGCTCCTCGGCCGGCACGGGCCCGGCCTCCCACTCGGCGGAGAGCTCGCGCAGCAGCGCCTCGTCGGCCCGGGCGTACGCCGCGTTCACCCGGGTGATGAACTCCTCGCGCCGCTTCCGCTCGTCGTCCTCGCGGGCCAGGTCGGGGTGCGCCTTGCGGGCCAGCTCCCGGTAGAGCCTGCGGACCTCCTCGCTGGGGCGGACCCGCTTCGGCGCCTGCACCGGCCGGTCCGTGAGCATGGCCTCGGCCTCGGGGGAGAGGCCGTCGGAGTCGATCCAGTCGTGGAACAGCTCGTCCACGCCGGGCATCGGCATGACCGCCGCCCGCGCCTCCTGCGCGCGCCGCTGGTCCTCCGGGTCCCCGGTGCGGGCCGCCCGCGCCTCGGCGATACGGGCGTCGAGCTCGTCGAGCCGCGCGTACATCGGGCCGAGTTTCTGGTGGTGCAGCCGCGAGAAGTTGTCCACCTCGACGCGGAAGGTCTCGACGGCGATCTCGAACTCGATCAGCGCCTGCTCGGCCACCCGCACGGCCCGCTCCAGCCGCGCCTCGGGCCGCTCGTCACCCTGCTGGTCCACGTCGCCGTCCTCGCTCCGGTCCGTCACGCTCCCAGCCTACGGGGCCGGTGCGCCGGCCCCGTAATAGGAGTCAGACGCCCAGCTCGGCCGCTATCCGGCCGGAACGGACGGCGGCGAGCAGATCGGCGTGGTCGGCGGTGGTGCGGTCCGCGTACGAGACGGCGAAGGCGGCGACGGCCTCGTCGAGCTCCTCGTTCTTCCCGCAGTACCCGGCTATCAGCCGCGGATCGGCGCTGTGGGCGTGCGCCCGGGCGAGCAGGGCCCCGGTCATCCGGCCGTAGTCGTCGACCTGCTCGACCGTGAGCGCCGCCGGATCGACGCTGCCCTTGCGGTTGCGGAACTGGCGCACCTGGAAGGGGCGCCCGTCGACCGTGGTCCAGCCGAGCAGGATGTCGCTCACCACCTGCATCCGCTTCTGCCCGAGCACCACGCGCCGTCCCTCGTGGCCGGGGTCCGGGGCGCTGAAGCCCGCGGCCGCCAGATGGGGCAGCAGGGCGGACGGCCGGGCCTCCTTCACCTGGAGCACCAGCGGCTCGCCCCGGTGGTCCAGGAGCAGCACCACATAGGAACGGGTGCCGACGCTGCCGGTGCCGACCACCCGGAAGGCCACGTCGTGGACGGCGTACCGCGCGAGCAGCGGAAGCCGGTCCTCGGACACCGTCTCCAGGTACGGGCCGAGGGCGGCGGCCACCGCGGCCGCTTCGGCGTCCGGGACCCGGCGCAGCACCGGGGGAGCGTCCACGAACCTGCGGCCGCCGCCCTCGTCGTCGGTCACGGCCTCGGTGGACCGGGCCGCGAACCGGGCGCTGGTGTTGTTGCGGGCCTTGGCGGAGACCCGCTCCAGGGTGCCGAGGAGATCACGGGCGTCGGTGTGCGAGACGAGTTCCTCGTCGGCGATCGCGTTCCAGGCGTCGAGCACGGGGAGCCGGGCGAGCAGACGCATGGTGCGCCGGTAGGCGCCGACGGTGTCGAAGGCGGCGGCCCGGCACATCTCCTCGCTCGCGCCCACCTCCCGGCCGGCCAGGACCAGGGAGGTGGCGAGCCGCTTGAGGTCCCATTCCCAGGGGCCGACGACGGTCTCGTCGAAGTCGTTGAGGTCCATCACGAGCCGGCCGCGCGCGTCCGCGTACAGCCCGAAGTTGGCGGCGTGGGCGTCACCGCAGAGCTGGGCGGTGATCCCGGTGACGGGCGTGCCCGCGAGGTCCTGGGCCATCAGGCCGGCGGATCCGCGCAGGAACGCGAAGGGGCTCGCCGCCATCCTGCCGACCCGTATCGGCGTGAGCTCGGGGACGCGGTCGCGGCTCGACTCCTCGACGGCCCGGACGGCGTCGGGGCGGTCGGCGGCGAGGGCCGGCTGCCGGTGCGCGAAGCGGGGGACCCGCTCCCGCAGCTCCTTGCCCCGCGCCTTGGGCGAGGCGCCCGTGCCGGAGGCTCCGTCGCCGACGGCGGCGCGCCGCGCGAATCCCGGCACGTGCGGCACCCGCGCGCCGTCCGGCGCCCCCTCTGTGCCGCGCTGTCCCGGCACTGCTGCCCTGGTCTCGCCCATAGCAGGCCCTCCCCCGATGCGAAAGTCCAACATCATCCGGCCTGACGGTACCGGCCGGGCGGAGCGGACGTCTCCCCCTGTGGACAAGGCCCTGTGGACAACTCTCCGCCCCGGACACTCCGCCCCGGACGGCATCGGCCTTCAGACCCCGACGGCCTCCGTCATCTCCTCCTCGGCAGCCTCGGCGGCGTCAGCCGTCTCGGCCGGCGCGGCCTCCTCCGCGGTCCCCTGTCCGTGCCCGGCCAGCGCCTTCGCGCGCCGCGCCTCCGTGACCCCGGCGGCGGTGACGAGGGCGGCTCCCGCGAGCAGCCAGAGCGCGAGGACGAGGACGTGTCCGCCGAGCGCGTGCCCGTCGAAGTACACATGGCCGCGGACGCCCTCGACGAAGCCCGCCCCGTTCCAGAAGGCGTGCAGCGCGCCGAAGAAGCCGGGCTGGAGTTCGGGCCGGTAGATGCCGCCGGAGCTGGTGAAGTTGAGCATCACGAAGAGCACCATCACGCCGAGCGTGGTCCAGCGGCGCAGGAAGGTGTGGAGGCCGACGCCGACGAGGAGGATGCCCGCCGCGTACAGCCAGGACAGTGCCCACACCCCGCCCAGACCCTGATCGACCAGGTGGAAGACCGGCCCGGCGAACAGCGTCCCGACGACGCTCACGACGAGGGACATGCCCGCGGCGAGGAGGACCCTGATCCGCATCGGCAGCACGGCTCCGGCCCCGCCGATGACGGCGACCGAGGCGTAGGCGCCGATGCTGAGCGCGACGAGCAGGAAGAACACGCCCTGCCCGGTGGGGTCGCCGGACGCCACCGGCGCCACGTCGGTGACCTTGAGCGGGGCGTCCTGCGCGGCGGCGACCTTGGTGAACACCTTCTCGACGGCCATGGCGCTGGTGTCGGACGAGGCCGAGGCCACCAGCAGTTCGGGCTTCGCGCCGGGCACGTACGCGCCGAAGCTGCCCTGCTGACGCAGCGCGGCGACCGCGGTCTCCCGGTCGGGGACCGTGCGGACGTCGAGGGCTCCGGCCCCCTTGTCGTGGAGGGTCTGCGCCAGGACCTGGGCACTGGGTCCCGAGCCGACGACGTCGACGCGCAGATCGTGGGGTTCGGGGGCGTGGAAGGCGCCGAGGTAGGCGAGTCCCATGCCGACGCACATCAGCAGCGGGGTGAGCAGATGTCCGAGGACATGCCGCAACGCACCGGTGGTGTTCGGTCCTGCGGACACCGAGACCTCCATGGTTGGCTTTTACAACTAAAGAACCGTTGTACTATACAACTGAAAGCTCGTGCCGGGCGAACCGTGCCCGTACGACGACGAGGGAGCCCACCATGACCGACGTCGCACCGCCGCCCCGCGAGGCATCCGTGGACGTCATCCAGCGCGAGCTGACGGCCTTCGCCCGCCGGGCCCGCGCCGCGGCGGCCCGCGTCCACCCCGAACTCCCGCTCGTCTCGTACACGCTCCTCGCCCACATCGAGGAACAGCGGGGCTGCCGCGCGACCGACCTCGCGGCCCACTACCTGCTGGACAAGTCGACCGTCAGCCGCCAGGTGGCGGGCCTGGAGAAACTCGGCTTCGTCGAACGCCGCCCCGCGCCCGACGACCACCGCGTGCACGTCCTGCACCCCACCGAGGAGGGCACCAAGGTCCTCGCCGCGGCCCAGACGAACCGTCTGGCGGCCTATCAGGAGCGCCTCAAGGACTGGTCGGCGGAGGACCTCGCCCGCTTCGCCGCCTACCTGCTCCGCTACAACACCGCGGGCACGACCGGCCTCCCGGACAGCCCCCCACACTGACCCGTCCAAGCCCCGGTCCGAGCCTCCGCCCGCGACCGACGGCCTGCCCCGCCCCGCCCGCGACCCCGCGACCCCCGAGACCCGCCCGCCCGCCTCGCCGCCAGCCGCCGCCCCTAGAGCCCCGCGTCCCGGGCGAGCAGCGCCGCCTGCACCCGGTTCTCGCAGTCCAACTTCGCGAGGATCCGGCTCACATACGTCTTCACCGTGGCCTCGCTCATGTGCAGCCGCCTACCCGCGTCGGCGTTGGAAAGCCCCTCCCCGAGCAGCGCCAGCACCTCCCGCTCCTTCTCGCTCAGCCCGGCGACACGTCCCCTCGCCTCCTCGGCACGGGTCATCTCCCGCCCCGCGGCGAGCCGTTCCACCACGTGCCGGGTCGCGGCCGGCGAGAGGTACGCGTCCCCCGCCGCGGCCGCCCGGACGGCCCCGATCAGCTCCGCCGGCGCGGTGTCCTTGAGCAGGAACCCCGCGCCCCCGTGCTCCAGGGTCCGCAGCACGTTCTCCCGCTCCCCGAAGGTCGTCAGCACGATCACCCGGGACGAGGGCGCCGCCCGGCGCAGCTCGGGAAGCGCCGACAGACCGTCGAGCACCGGCATCTGGATGTCGAGCAGCACCACATCGGCCGCGTGCGCGCGGGCCTCCTCGACCGCCTGGCGCCCGTCGGCGGCCTCGGCGACGACCTGGATGTCCGGGTCCGAATTGAGGATCATCCGGATCCCGGCCCTGATCAGAGGCTCGTCGTCGGCGATCACGACCCTGATGGGCTGCCCTGCCACAGCTTCTCCCCACGGCTCCGGTACGGGCGGGTCGGCACTACCGTGCCTCGACCTCGTACGACTTCTTCTCGATCAGCTTGCCGTCCTTGAAGCAGAACCGGAAAACGGGCTCCTTGTCGAAGCTCTCGCTCACCTCGGACGACATCAGCACCAGGCAGTCGGCGCCCTCCGGTCTCGCGGGGCCCTTGCCGCTCAGCCCCGCGGTGGCGATCGTGTCACCGGAAGGCAGCTTGTCGCGGACCTCCTTCTCCGGTGCCCCCACCGTCACCGCCTCGTACTCCGCGGGCTCGATCATCCCCTTCGCCAGCGACCCCATCAGGAAGTAGATCCCGAAGCCGCCCGCCACCACCAGGAGCACGAGCGCCGCGGCCCCGATGCCGCACCCCAGCGCGATCGAACCGCCCGTGCTCCTGGCCCTGCCCCCGTGTATCGCCATCGCCAACTCCCGCTCCGTGAACGTCCAGTCGGCCGGTCCGACCTCGACCGGACGACCGTCGCCCACCAGCGGCCTCGTGGTCTGCTGCCGGAAGTCGTCGGCCTCGTCGACCAAAGGCGCTGCCTCAGCGACCGGGGCCGCGCCGTAGGGCAGCATCCCGGCCACCCGGAACCCGCCGCCGTCGGCCGGACCGGCATGACACATGCCGCCCACGAGCCGGGCCCGCTCGGCGAGACCGGTCAGCCCCTGCCCACCGCTCACCACGTCCTTCGCGGGCTCCTCCGTGGGCGCTTCGTTGAGCACCTCCACCACGAAGGCGTCCGGCTCGTACCGCAGGTCGACGCCGATCGCCGCCCCCGGCGCGTACTTGTAGGCGTTGGTGAGGGCCTCCTGCACGATCCGGTACGCGGCGTGATCGGCCGCTGGTGCCAGCGACCGCTCCTCCCCCGACCGTCTCAGGCCGACCGAGGTGCCGGCCGCCCGGGCCGCCTCCACGAGCCCCTCGATGCCGGCGATCCCCCGCGCGGCCCGCCCGGTCTCGTCCCCGGCCCGGCCCGGCGTCTGCGCCCCGTCGGCGGCCTCGATCCCGTCGCGGAGGATGCCGACGACCTCGCGCAGCTCGTGCATCGCGGTCACCGAAGCGTTCCGCAGGACGCCGACCACCTCGCGCTGGCGCTCGCTCAGCTCCCGGTCCACCTCAAGGGCGCCCGTGTGCACGGCTATCAGGGCCAGCTGGTGGCCGAGGCTGTCGTGCATGTCCTGGGCGATCCGCTGCCGCTCCCGCAGCCGCGCCTGCCAGACCACCATGGTCCGCTCCCGCAGCAGCTGGGCGTTGCGCTCCTGGAGCGCGTGCAGCAGGGTCCGCCGCTGGGTCCAGTACCGGTGGGCGAGCCCCGGGGCCAGCGTGGTGCCCAGGTAGTAGAGGGTGGCCAGGAGCGCGACGGTGAGCAGCCGCCCCTGGTCCCAGATCCCGACGAGGCTCCCCCCGACGTTCAGCACGAAGGCGGCGATGAACGCGGCGAGCGCCCGCCCCGCGCCCGCGATGTAGCGGCCGGAGGACCAGCCGACCACGAGCAGCAGCGGCCCGAAGCCGGGCACGAAGGGCGCGAGTCCCGCCGTGACGACGAGCACAGTCGCGGGAAGTCTGCGCCGCACCAGCGACAGCACGGCGGACCCGGCCGCCGCCGCGACGAGCAGCCGGCCCTCGCCGCCCAGGATCTCCTCGGTCCCGGCGCCGAGCAGCGCGAGGACCGCGGCCAGCGCCACCTCCCCGGTGGTTCTGCGCCCCGACCACTGCCCCGGCACCACGAACCAGGCCCACCCCGCGGCGAGCAGGGCTCCGATCCGGTACGAGCTCCCGGCCCCCGACTTCGACTCAACGTCCACGCTCGCACCGTAGGGCGCCACCGTCCCCCGGGGCTTCCCTCTTTCGTCGCGACCTCCGACGACAAAAGTCGCCGCCCCCGTCGACGTGGGAAGCCTCACACTCACGACGACAACGCGGAAGCCCCGTAGGTCGATGACCTACGGGGCTTCCGTCTGGTGCGCGAGGGGGGAGTTGAACCCCCACGCCCTTTCGGGCACTGGAACCTGAATCCAGCGCGTCTGCCTATTCCGCCACCCGCGCATTGGGTGTGCTCCGGGCTCTCTCACTTTTCGGTGCGAGCGCCTGGCGACATCAGAAGATTAGCACGTCGCAGACCGTGGATTCACATCCGTTGTTTGGGCTCCGCCGACGGAGACCAAGGTGAGGAAGGGACAGAAGGCCTGAGAGGGGTAGGAGGAGCCGCGGAGGCGGAGGCAGGAAGGGAGACGAGAGGGGAGGGACAGGGAGGAAGGGGACGGACGACGCCCCGCACCGGACCCAGGACCGCACACCGAACCGGCCCCGGGACCGCACCGGCCGCCCACCGGACCGGTCCCAGGACCCGCACCGACCGCCCCCGTACCGATCGGACCCCCGCTCCCACAGCCGGGTGCGGGACACTGTCCACAGGCCGCCTCTACGATCCGTGGGGAGAGCCTGTGAGAGGTGACACTCGTCCACAGGGCAGAGAAGGGGAACCAGCCGATTTCCCGACGCGTGGATACGATCAGTAAGCAGTACCAGGACGGCAACGACGGAGGAGGTGCCCCATGGGAGTCCTGAAGCGTTTCGAGCAGCGTCTCGAAGGTCTGGTCAACGGCACCTTCGCCAAGGTCTTCAAGTCCGAGGTCCAGCCTGTCGAGATCGCCGGCGCGCTCCAGCGCGAGTGCGACAACAACGCGCAGATCTGGAACCGCGAGCGGACCGTCGTCCCCAACGACTTCATCGTGGAACTGAGCACTCCGGACTACGAGCGCCTCAGCCCCTACTCGGGCCAGCTCGGCGACGAGCTCGCCGGCCTGGTCAGGGACTACGCGAAGCAGCAGCGGTACACCTTCATGGGACCGATCAAGGTCCACCTGGAGAAGGCCGAGGACCTCGACACCGGTCTGTACCGGGTCCGCAGCCGCACGCTGGCGTCGAGTACGTCACAGTCCCAGCCGCCCGCGGGCGGCCCCCCGTCACACCAGCAGCAGGGCCAGGGCCGCGGCGGATACGGGTACCCCCCGGCCGGCGCCCCGCCCATGCCCGCCTCCCCGCCCCCGGGCGCCCCCGGCCACCGGCCGACGGCCGCCGCGGGCGGTGCCGGAGCCATGCCCGGCCCCGGTACGCACGGCGGAGCGGGCACGACCCGCCGCTGGATCGAGATCAACGGCACCCGCCACCAGATCTCCCGCCCGACCCTGGTCCTCGGCCGCAGCACCGACGCGGACGTGAGGATCGACGATCCCGGCGTCTCCCGCCGGCACTGCGAGATCCGGACCGGAACGCCCTCGACGATCCAGGATCTGGGATCCACCAACGGCATCGTGGTGGACGGGCAGCACACCACCCGCGCTACGCTCCGCGACGGCTCGCGGATCGTCGTGGGCAGCACCACCATCGTTTACCGGCAAGCCGAAGGGTGAAGCGGGGGCAATGTCAGAGCTGACCCTGACGGTCATGCGGTTGGGTTTCCTGGCCGTTCTGTGGCTGTTCGTCATCGTGGCCGTCCAGGTCATCCGCAGCGACCTCTTCGGTACGCGGGTCACCCAGCGCGGTTCGCGGCGCCAGGAGGCGCGACCCCAACCGCAGCAGCAGGCGCGGCAGGCCGCCGCGCCGCCGCAGCAGCGCGGCCAGCAGAGCTCGGGCGGCGGGCGCCAGCGCCGTGGCGCCCCGACCAAGCTGGTCGTGTCCGAGGGCACCCTCACCGGCACGACCGTCGCCCTCCAGGGGCAGACGATCACGCTGGGCCGGGCGCACGATTCGACGATCGTGCTGGACGACGACTACGCGTCCAGCCGCCACGCCAGGATCTACCCGGACCGGGACGGCCAGTGGATCGTCGAGGATCTCGGGTCCACCAACGGCACGTATCTCGACCGGACCCGCCTCACCACCGCCACCCCGATTCCGCTGGGCGCGCCGATCCGCATCGGCAAGACCGTCATCGAGCTGCGGAAGTAGTGCTACATCATGAATAGGCGCGAGCGGAGCGAGCGAGTCGGGACGGTCCCCGCAACCGGCCGTGCCGCGCTCCCGACCGGAGCGACTGAAGCGACCGGCGTGACCGGAGCGACCGGAGGGTGGGCAGTGTGGGTCGAGACCGGCTGTACCCCGATGCAGCGTCGACAGGGCAGGTGCGCATGACTCTGTCCCTGCGATTCGCCGCGGGCTCGCACAAGGGCATGATCCGCGAGGGCAACGAGGACTCGGGCTACGCCGGGCCCCGGCTGCTCGCCATCGCCGACGGCATGGGCGGGCAGGCCGCCGGTGAGGTCGCCTCCTCCGAGGTGATCTCCACCCTCGTCACGCTCGACGACGACGTCCCCGGCTCCGACATCCTCACCTCGCTCGGTACGGCGGTGCAGCGCGCCAACGACCAGCTCCGGATGATGGTCGAGGAGGACCCGCAGCTCGAAGGCATGGGCACCACGCTCACCGCCCTGCTGTGGACCGGCCAGCGCCTCGGGCTCGTGCACGTCGGCGACTCCCGCGCGTACCTCCTGCGCGACGGTGTGCTGACCCAGATCACCCAGGACCACACCTGGGTCCAGCGGCTCGTCGACGAGGGCCGGATCACCGAGGAAGAGGCCACCACCCACCCGCAGCGCTCGCTCCTCATGCGCGCGCTGGGCAGCGGCGACCACGTCGAACCCGACCTCTCCATCCGCGAGGTCCGGGCCGGCGACCGCTATCTGATCTGCTCCGACGGCCTCTCGGGCGTGGTCTCGCACCAGACGCTCGAAGACACCCTCGCCAGCTACCAGGGCCCGCAGGAGACCGTGCAGGAGCTGATCCAGCTCGCGCTGCGCGGCGGCGGCCCCGACAACATCACGGTGATCGTGGCCGACGTCCTCGACGTCGACGGCGGCGACACCCTCGCCGGTCACCTCAGCGACACCCCGGTCATCGTGGGCGCGGTCGCCGAGAACCAGGCCCAGCTCAACGACGGCGGGGCGATGCAGACCCCGGCCGGCCGTGCCTCCGGGCTCGGCCGCCCGGCGCCGCACCAGCAGCCGCCCGCCGGCGGCTTCGGCCCGCCCGGCAGCGGCGAGGGCCACGGGTACGGCGGGATGCCCCCGCAGGGCTCCTTCGACTCGTACACGGAAGACGACTTCGTGAAGCCGCGCACCGGCCGCAAGTGGCTGAAGCGCTCCTTCTTCCTCGTCCTCGCGCTCGCGGTCATCGCCGGCGGCCTCTACGGCGGCTGGCGCTGGACGCAGACGCAGTACTTCGTCGGGTCCAAGGACCAGCACGTGGCGCTCTACCAGGGCATCAGCCAGGACCTGGCCTGGGTCTCGCTCTCGAAGGTCGAGAAGGACCACCCCGAGATCGAACTCAAGTACCTCCCCGCCTACCAGCGGAAGCAGGTCGAGGACACCATCACCGGTGGCAGCCTCGCCAAGGCCGAGACGAAGATCGCCGAGCTGGCCGTGCAGGCCTCTGCCTGCAAGAAGACCGAGCAGCGCCGCGCCGCCGCCGAGAAGGCCGCCGACCAGGCGAGCAAGCCCCCGGCCGAGACGCCGGGCGGCGCCGCCACCCCTGACTCCAAGCCCACCACAGCCGCTCCGACCCCGGGTCCCACCCTCACCGCGGAGGAGCAGAAGCTGGCCTCGAACTGCGGCAAGCAGTAAGCACCCGTAGGGGGCCTTTCACCACCATGAGCGTTGTCACCAACACGACCACCATCGGCGCGATCGAGGCGCCGAGCCGCCGCAACACCGAGCTGGCGCTGCTCGCGTTCGCCGTCGTCATCCCGGTGTTCGCGTACCTCAACGTGGGCCTGGCCATCGACGGCAAGGTCCCGGCCGGCATGCTCGGGTACGGACTCGGGCTGGCACTCCTGGCGGGCGTCGCCCACCTCGTGGTGCGGAAGTGGGCGCCGTACGCGGACCCGCTGCTGCTGCCCCTCGCGACCCTGCTCAACGGCATGGGCCTGGTGCTGATCTGGCGCCTCGACCAGTCCCCGCGACTGATCGCCGCGGCGAAGCGTTCGTACGGCTCGTTCAGCCCGGACGCCCCGAGCCAGATGATGTACTCGGCGATCGGCATCGCCATGTTCGTGGGCGTACTGCTGCTGCTCAAGGACCACCGGGTCCTCCAGCGCTACACGTACATCTCCATGGCGGTCTCGCTCATCCTGCTGCTGCTGCCGCTCGTCCCCGGCCTCGGCGCGGACGTCTTCGGCGCCAAGATCTGGATCCGGGTCGGCGGCTTCTCCATCCAGCCCGGTGAGTTCGCCAAGCTGGTCCTTGCGGTCTTCTTCTCCGGCTACCTGATGGTGAAGCGTGACGCGCTGGCCCTGGCCAGCCGGCGCTTCATGGGGCTCTACCTGCCGCGCGGCCGCGACCTCGGCCCGATCCTGACGATCTGGGCGGTCAGCCTCCTCATCCTGGTCTTCGAGAACGACCTCGGAACCTCGCTGCTGTTCTTCGGCATGTTCGTGATCATGCTGTACGTGGCGACCGAGCGGACCAGCTGGATCGTCATGGGTCTGCTGATGGCGGTCGCCGGTGCGGCGATCGTCGGCTCCACGGCGAGCCACGTGAAGTCCCGTGTGGCGGCCTGGCTCGACCCCTTCGGCTGCCTGGAGACGGCCACCGACCAGAACATGCTGAACGCCTGTGACCAGATGACCCAGGTGCTGATGTCGTTCGGCTCCGGCGGCATCCTCGGCACCGGTCTCGGCCAGGGCAACTCCGACCTGATCCAGTTCGCCGCCAACTCCGACTTCATCTTCGCCACCGTCGGCGAGGAGCTCGGCCTCGCCGGTGTGATGGTCTTCCTGCTCCTCTACGGCCTGATCGTCGAGCGTGGCATCCGCACCTCCCTCGCCGCCCGCGACCCCTTCGGCAAGCTGCTCGCGATGGGCCTCTCCGGCGCCTTCGCGCTCCAGATCTTCGTCGTCGCCGGCGGTGTGATGGGTCTCATCCCGCTCACCGGTATGACCATGCCGTTCCTCGCGTACGGCGGATCCTCGGTGATCGCCAACTGGGCCCTGATCGGCATCCTGATCCGGATCAGCGACACCGCACGGCGCCCCGCGCCCGCGCCCGCCCCGTCCCCCGACGCCGAGATGACCCAGGTGGTCCGTCCGTGAACAAGCCGCTGCGCCGGGTCGCGATCTTCTGCGGCCTGCTCGTCCTCGCCCTGCTCCTGCGCGACAACTGGCTCCAGTTCGTCCGCGCCGACGAGCTGAACGCCCACCCGAAGAACCGCCGGGTGCAGATCGAGCGCTACGCGAACGAGCGGGGCAACATCATCGTCGACGGCAAGCCGATCACCGGCTCCGTCGACTCCAAGGACACGTTCTACAAGTTCAAGCGGACCTACACCGACGGCCCGATGTGGGCCCCGGTCACCGGCTACGCCTCGCAGGCCTACGACGCCAACCAGATCGAGAAGATCGAGGACGGCATCCTCACCGGCAACGACGACCGGCTCTTCTTCGACCGCACCCTCGCCATGTTCACCGGCGAGAAGAAGAAGGGCGGCGACGTCGTCACCACCCTCAACGGCGCCGCGCAGAAGGCCGCCTTCGAGGGCCTCGGCTCCAAGACCGGCGCCGTCGTCGCCATCGAGCCGAAGACCGGCAAGATCCTCGCGATGGCGTCCACCCCCTCGTACGACCCCTCCTCCTTCGCCGGCTACTCGGCCAAGGACGAGAAGGCCTGGGTGGCGCTGGAGAAGGACAAGAACAAGCCGAAGCTGAACCGCGCGATCCGCGAGATCTACCCGCCCGGTTCCGTCTTCAAGGTCGTCACCGCCGCCGCGGCGCTGGAGAACGGCAAGGTCTCCGACATCAACGCGGCGACCGACACCCCCGAGGGCTGGAAGATCCCCCTCTCCCAGAAGGAGATGGTCAACCACGCCCGCGGCTGCGCCAACGCCAGCCTGAACCGCGCGCTCGAGATCTCCTGCAACTCGGTCTTCGCGAAGCTCGGCGACGACGTCGGCCGCGACAAGATGGTGGAGATGGCCGAGAAGTTCGGTTTCAACGCCGAGCAGTTCACCCCGGTCCGCTCCTCCGCCTCCGTCTACGACAAGAAGGCCGACAGGGGCGGCAACGCGCTCTCCTCCATCGGCCAGTTCAACACCGCGACCACCCCGCTGCAGATGGCGATGGTCACGGCGGCGATCGCCAACGACGGCAAGCTGATGAAGCCGTACATGATCGACGAGCTGCGCGCGCCCAACGTCGACCTGCTCAAGAAGACCGAGCCGGAGGAGATGAGCCGCCCGGTCTCGGAGAAGAACGCGCAGCTGCTCCAGCAGATGATGGAGAACGTCGTCACCAACGGCACCGGCGGCAACGCCGACCTGAAGATGGACGGCGTGAAGGTCGGCGGCAAGACGGGTACGGCCCAGCACGGCGACAAGAACGCCAAGCGGCCCTACGCCTGGTTCATCTCGTACGCGAAGACCGCCGAGGGATCTCCGGTCGCGGTGGCCGTCGTCGTCGAGGACTCGGCGGGCACGGACCGTGAGGACATCAGCGGTGGCGGCCTGGCCGCCCCGATCGCGAAGGCCGTGATGAAGGCGGTCCTGAAGACCCGGGGCTGACGTCTCGGGCCCGTACGTGCCAGGTACCGGTCAGGTATCAGCTACCGACCCCGGGCGGAAGGTCTACCCGGGGCCGGTACCGTATGCGCGAACAGCACACACCGCCGGACCACCCCAGGGTGCGGTCGGGACAGACGGAGAGGGCTGGATTAGCTATGGAAGAGCCGCGTCGCCTCGGCGGCCGGTACGAGCTGGGCTCGGTGCTCGGCCGTGGTGGCATGGCCGAGGTGTACCTCGCCCAGGACACCCGGCTCGGCCGCACCGTCGCCGTGAAGACGCTGCGGGCCGACCTGGCCCGCGATCCGTCCTTCCAGGCCCGGTTCCGCCGTGAGGCACAGTCCGCCGCCTCGCTGAACCATCCGGCGATCGTCGCGGTCTACGACACCGGCGAGGACTACGTCGACGGGGTCTCCATCCCGTACATCGTGATGGAGTACGTCGACGGGTCGACCCTGCGTGAGCTGCTGCACTCCGGGCGCAAGCTGCTGCCCGAGCGCACGCTCGAGATGACGGTCGGCATCCTCCAGGCGCTGGAGTACTCGCACCGCGCCGGCATCGTGCACCGTGACATCAAGCCGGCGAACGTCATGCTGACGCGCACCGGCCAGGTCAAGGTCATGGACTTCGGCATCGCGCGCGCCATGGGCGACGCGGGCATGACCATGACGCAGACCGCCGCGGTGATCGGCACGGCCCAGTACCTCTCCCCGGAGCAGGCGAAGGGCGAGCAGGTCGACGCCCGCTCCGACCTGTACTCCACGGGCTGCCTGCTCTACGAGCTCCTCACCGTCCGTCCGCCGTTCATCGGCGACTCCCCGGTCGCGGTCGCGTACCAGCACGTCCGCGAGGAGCCGCAGCCGCCGAGCAACTTCGACCCCGAGATCACGCCCGAGATGGACGCCATCGTCCTCAAGGCGCTGGTCAAGGACCCCGACTACCGTTATCAGTCCGCCGACGAGATGCGCGCGGACATCGAGGCCTGCCTCGACGGCCAGCCGGTCGCGGCCGCCGCCGCGATGGGCATGGGGATGGGCATGGCGGGCGCGCCCGCGTACGGCGGTGGCTACGGCGGCTACCCGCCGGAGGACCAGCCGACCACGGCGCTGCGCCAGGCCGACCCGGCCGGTCAGACCTCGATGCTGCCCCCGATCAACGCGGACGACGGCGGCTACGGCTACGACGACCGCCCGGACCGCCGGCGCGGTGGCCAGAAGAAGTCGAACACGTCGACGATCCTGCTGGTCCTCGCGGGCATCCTGGTCCTCGTCGGTGCGATCTTCATCGGCGTCTCCCTCTTCGACGACAAGGACGGCGCCCGGCAGGTCACCGTCCCGCAGCTGGTGGGCCAGACCGTCGAGGGCGCGAAGGGGCTCGCGCGGAACGCCGAGGTGACGGTCCAGGAGGCCGGCACCGAGCGCTGTGACCAGCCCAAGAACTCCATCTGCCGCCAGAGCCCGGCCGCCGACGGCACGTCGAAGATGGAGACGGGCGGCACCATCCAGGTGTACGTCTCCGAGGGCGCCCCGCTCATCGAGGTCCCGGACGTCATCGAGCAGTCCAGGGAGCGCGCCGAGGAGTCCCTGAAGGGCAAGGGCTTCAAGGTCAAGGTCGAGCAGGAGGAGTCCGACGAGGACCCCGGCACCGTTCTGCGGCAGAACCCGCAGGAGGGCACCAAGGCCGAGCAGAACTCCGAGGTGACGATCACCGTCGCGAAGCAGAAGCTGTCCCAGCTTCCCGACGTGAAGAACCGGACGTACGACCAGGCCGTGCTGCAGCTGAACGGGGTGGGCTTCACCAAGATCACCCGTGAGGACGTGGACTCCGACCAGCCGGCGGGCACGGTCATCGACCAGACCCCGCAGGGTCCCTCGGACCAGCCGAAGGACGTCCAGATCACGCTGAAGGTCTCCAAGGGCCCGCAGAAGACCCAGGTCCAGATCCCGCTCGACATCGGCGGCAAGAAGTTCAAGGACGTCAAGCAGCAGCTTGAGGCCCTGGGGCTCGTGGTCGTCCAGCAGGGTTCGGACAAGGAGGACGCCACCGTGTTCGGATCGACCCCGCCCGCGGGTTCGATGGTGAACACCGGCGACACGGTCAACGTCATGACGGTGGGCGGCGGCGGTGGCGACGGCCGCAACGGGAACGACGGCGGGGGCGGCGGAGGCTTCTTCGACTGAGCCGGCACCGCAGCCGATCAACGAATAGAGAGCCCCGGTATCCAGTGGATACCGGGGCTCTCTGTTTGTCTCGGCGGCTTCGTCAGCGGAGCTCCGCCGGAGGGGTCCGGTCGCGGTCGACCTTCTCCGTGCGCTCCAGCTCGCCCCAGACGATGTACCGGTAGTCGGAGGTGTACATCGGGGTGCAGGTGGTCAGCGTGATGTAGCGCCCCGGCTTGGTCTTCCCGGATTCCTTCGGCACCGGCTGGAGGACGTCCACGTTGTACTTCGTGGTCTCCGGCAGGGTCTTGTAGACCTTGTAGACGTACCAGGTGTCCTTGGACTCGAAGACGATCGCGTCCCCGGTCTTCAACTTGTGGATGTTGTGGAACTTGGCGCCGTGCCCGTCCCGGTGCGCTGCCAGCGTGAAGTTGCCCTGCTTGTCCTGCGGGAGCGCGGACTTGACCGGGTCGGTGTAGTAGCCGGCGACGCCGTTGTTGAGGATGGCGCTGGCGGTGCCCTTCTTGACGAGGACCTCGCCGCTGCCCATCGCGGGCACGTGCAGGAAGCCGATGCCGTCCTTGGTGTCGAGTGCGCCGGGGCCGTCGGCCCAGACGTCGCGCACCTGGGCGCCGTCCTGGTCCGCGGCGCGGTCGGCGAGGACGTTGGTCCACCACAGCGAGTAGACGACGAAGAGGCCGAGGACCAGGCCCGCGGTGATGAGGAGTTCACCGAAGAGGCTGATGATCCCGGCGATCCGGTTACGCGCGCGTGCCACTAGTCGTCCCGTCGTCCCGTCCGGAGGTGTGGGGTCTCAGCCTACGAGCGCTTTCGGCTTTCCCTGGCTGCGCGGTCGCTCCTCGACCAGCTTGCCCCACACGATCATGCGGTACGTGCTGGTGAACTCCGGTGTGCAGGTGGTCAACGTGATGAACCGGCCGGGCGCCGTGAAGCCCGAGCCCTTCGGCACCGGGTCGATCACGGAGACGTTCGAGGGCGAGGTCTGCGGCAGGATGCTCGCCATCTCGTAGGTGTAGTACGCGCTCTGGGTCTCGACGACGATCGGGTCGCCGGGCTGCAGCCGGTTGATGTACCGGAACGGCTCGCCGTGGGTGTTGCGGTGGCCGGCGACGGCGAAGTTGCCCTGCTTGTCGGAGGGCATGGCCGTCTTGAGCTTGCCCTCGCCGTAGTGGCCGACCATGCCCTTGTCGAGGACCTTGGTCTTGCTGATGCCCTCGGCGACGGGCACGACGACGTCCAGCTTGGGGATGTACATGATGGCGAACCCCTCGCCGGGCTCGAAGGCCTCCGGCTTGCTGTCGTCGCCGTGGGCCCAGGTGTCCTCGATCTGCTCCTTGGCCCGGTTCGTCTCCTGCCCGGCGAGGACGTTCGTCCACCACAGCTGGTAGGTGACGAAGAGGAGCATGACGACGCCGAAGGTGATGAAGAGTTCGCCGACGGCCCGGCTGGCGATGACGCCGAAGCTGTCCTTGGCGGCGCGGGCGGCGCGCCGGGCCTCGACGCGGGAGAGCGGGGCGGTGGGGGTGGCGGCCGGCGTGCTGGGCGGGCCGCCGCGGCGGCCCTTGCCCCGGCCGCCCTTGGCCGCCCGACGGCGCTCGGCGCGACCGGGCCCGGGAAGGGGCTCCACGGCCTGCAGGGGCATCGTCTCGCTCGGGGAGTGCCGCGGGGACTCCTCGGCCTCGTACGCCTCGTACGGGGCCGCGTAGGGCTCCTCAGGGGCCGCTTCCTGGGGCTGGTACGCCTGCTCGTGCGGCGGGTAGGCCTGCGCGGGAGCCTGAGGGACCTGCTCCTGCGGCTGGTAGGCCTGCTCGGGAGCCTGCCCGTAGGCGGGGGCGGGCGAGGTCTGATCCCCGTACGCGGGGACGGGCGGGGGCTGTTCCCCGTAGACAGCGGCAGTCGGGGGCTGTTCCCCGTACGGCGAGGGGGTCGCGTACGGGTCCCCGGGTATCGGCTCTCGCTCCGGCTCGTGCGCCGGGCGGAACCACGGAGAGCCCGTCGTCACGCGACGGCCTTGCCCACCACCGGCGCGAGCCCCGCCGACCGTCCGACCGCCCCCTTGTCGCCGCACTGCTCCAGCCAGTTGGCGAGCATCAGGTGGCCGTGCTCGGTGAGCACCGACTCGGGGTGGAACTGCACGCCCTCGACGGGGAGTTCGCGGTGGCGAAGACCCATGATGATGCCGTCCTCGGTCATCGCGGTGACCTCGAGCTCGGCCGGCACGGTGGCGGGCTCGGCGGCCAGCGAGTGGTAGCGGGTCGCGGTGAACGGCGAGGGCAGGCCGGCGAAGACGCCCCGGCCCTCGTGCGTCACGAGGGAGGTCTTGCCGTGCAGCAGCTCGGGGGCGCGGTCGACGACACCGCCGTACGCCACGGCCATCGACTGCATGCCGAGACAGACGCCGAAGACCGGCACGCCGGTGTCCGCGCAGTGCCGGACCATGTCGATGCAGACCCCGGCCTGTTCGGGCGCGCCGGGTCCGGGCGACAGCAGGACGCCGTCGAAGCCGTCCTGCGCGTGGCTCAGCTCGACCTCGTCGTTGCGGAGGACTTCGCACTCGGCGCCGAGCTGGTAGAGGTACTGAACGAGGTTGAAGACGAAGCTGTCGTAGTTGTCGACGACGAGAATTCGCGCGCTCACTGGCCGTCCACCGTCACATCGTTGAACGGAAGCAGTGGCTCCGCCCAGGGGAACACGTACTGGAAGAGGACGTAGACGACCGCGAGGACCAGCACGATCGAGATCAGCGCCCGTACCCACGCGTTGCCCGGCAGATGCCGCCAGATCCAGCCGTACATGACGTCGACAGCCCCTTCCGTTCGTTACGGGGACCAGAGTACGGGGCGGGAAGGCCGGTGAGGGTCAGCTGTCCAAAGCCTGTGGACGACCGTCGGCGACCGGCAGGGTGGCGTCGAGGTGCGCCCAGACGACCAGCCGGTGGCTGCTGCCCCACTCGGGGTCGCAGGTGGTGAGGGTGAGATAGCGGCCCGGGCCGCCGAAGCCGGACTTCCTGGGGACGGGGTCGACGACCCCGGTGTCGGTGGGCACGGTCCGGTAGGGCGCGCGGTCGACGCGGTACGTGTACCAGGTCGTGCCGTCGGTGAGGACGACGGCGTCGCCCGCGCGCAGCCGGGGGAAGTCCTTGAACGGATCGCCGTGGGTGCGGCGGTGGCCGGCGACGGCGAAGTTCCCGGTCGCGCCGAGCCGGGCGGTGCCCGGGTAGTGGCCGAGCCCCTTCTTCAGGGTGGCGGCGTCGGTGCCCTGGAGGACGGGCCACTCCCAGTCCTCGCCGAGGCGGGGGACATACATGACGGCGATCCCCTTGCCCGCGGCGTACGGCGCGGGCGCGGTCGGCGGGGCGGGTGCGGTCGGCGGGGCGGGGGCGGGCGCGGTCGGCGCGGGGGTGGCCGGCGTGGAGGCGGGGGCGGGGGCCTCGACGGGCCGGTCGGCCCACTCCTGCTGGAGGATCTTCAGCTCGCCAGCGGTGGCGCTCTCGGCCTGGACCCCGGTCCAGTACAGGACGTACACGACGAAGAGGACGATCAGGGCGCCCACGGTGAGGCAGAGTTCGCTGAAGGTCCTCACGACGAGACGCAAGAGCCCTCCCGCTCTCCGGCTGCCGTCCGGTCAGCGGGTCAGCTGATCGGCTTCGCGTGGTGGAGGTCCACTGTGCCCGAGTAGCCCGGCAGAGTCACCGCCTTGTGCTCGTCGACTTTCCAGCCGAGCCCGTACGCCTTCACGTAGAGCTGGTAGTTCTGGATCGCCGGGGAGTCGGCGAGCGCCCTGCTCAGCTTCCCCCGGTCGCCCACAGCGGTGATCTTGTACGGGGGCGAGTAGACGCGGCCCTGGAGGATCAGGGTGTTGCCGACGCAGCGCACGGCGCTGGTGGAGATGAGCCGCTGGTCCATGACCCGGATGCCCTCCGCGCCGCCCTGCCACAGGGCGTTGACGACGGCCTGGAGGTCCTGCTGGTGGATGACGAGGTCGTTGGCCTGGGGCTCCGGGTAGCCGGGGGCCGCCTGGGCGTTCGGCGGGGCGTCGTCGAGGGTGACGGTGAGGCCGGAGCCGCGGACCTCGGTGGTGCCGGCGGAGGCCTCCAGGGCGTCGAGTCTCGCATCCTCCGCGCGCGTGGAGCCGTCGTCGCGGGCGGCGAGGGAGTCGACCTGGGAGCGGAGGGCGGCGGTGGACTCGTCGAGGCCCGCGTTCTTGTGGCTGCGTTCCTCGATCAGGTCGGAGAGCCGCAGGAGGGAGGCGTCGGTGCGGAGGTTGGTGCCCTTGGCGGTGTTGAAGCTCGTGACGAAAATCAGTCCGGCGAGGGCGAAGACGGCAAGGGTGAGGACCTGGACGGGGCGCCACCTGGTGGTGCGGCCCGGTCCTTCGGGAGTACCGGCGGAATTGCTCAACGTACCCTGATCCCCTTCGGTGCCGCGGAACCACTACGCTAACGGACGCCTGGGGGACGCAGTCGTCCTCCTTCGTCACATCCCGGCGCCAGCCACAGTTCCCTGCGCGGTCACGCAGCGCATCGACAGGAGAGTCCCTCGTGCCGAAGTCACGGATCCGCAAGAAGGCCGACTTCACGCCCCCGCCCGCGAAGCAGGCCACCAATATCAAGCTGACCAACCGCAGCTGGGTGGCGCCTGTGATGCTGGCGCTTTTCGCCATCGGTCTGGTGTGGATCGTGGTCTTCTACGTCACCGACGGATCCATGCCGATCGAGTCGCTCCGGAACTGGAACATCGTGGTGGGCTTCGGCTTCATCGCGGCCGGCTTCGGCGTCTCCACGCAGTGGAAGTAGCGGCGATCTAGCGCCCCCGCAGGCCGCTCGTCAAGCTCTCCCCTGAACTTATCCACAGCGTTGTGCACAGCACTGGATAACTTACGAAGATCTGTGGATAACTCGTTCGAGGTTGACGCCGGTATGACCGGAATCACCCCCGCCGGATCGCCGTACGAACGCCGAACGCCCCTCGCCTCCCTGGAGAAACCCCAGGTCAGAGGCGAGGGGCGTGGTCTTTCCCCACAGAGCGGCGGCGATCCGCCACTCACTGTGGATAACTCTGGGGAAAGCTCCCGAAGAAGCTCTTCCACAGCCCTGTGCGCTCAGGTGAGCGCGGCCGAACGGGCGAGCACGATCCCCAGGTCGATCAGGAGCAACAGTCCGCAGGCCCCGTACTGCACGAGGTCCCGGCGGGCCCGTGGCGCGTGCACCAGCGCGTACGTCACCAGGACGCCCGCGACCAGTCCACCGACGTGGGCCTCCCAGGAGATCCCCGGACGGGTGAACGTGATGAGCAGCGACAGCGCCACGAAGAGGATCACCGGCCGCATGTCGTGCCGGCGCCGGCGGGCCAGCACCACCCAGGCCCCGATCAGGCCGTAGACGACGCCGGAGGCCCCCAGCGAGGGCTGGTTGGGCTCGGCGACGACATACGCCAGCACCGAGCCGGACAGACCGGAGAGCAGACACAGCGCCGCGTACCGGATCCGGCCGAGCTCGGGCTCGACGATCCCGCCGATCACCCACAGGCCCAGCACGTTGAAGAGGATGTGCCAGACCTCCTGATGGAGGACGGTCGAGGTCAGCAGCCGGTACCACTCACCGTCCGCGACCCCGACGACCTCCCCGAGCGCCGGGCTCCAGGCGTATCCGATGAGAACGAGCTCGTCGACGAGCCGGTCGCCGAACACCAGGACGGCGAGGTAGACCGCGAGGTTGACGCCGATGAGGATCTTGGTGACGAAGCGGTCGTCCGCCGCCACCCGGCCGCCCGCGAGCGTCCGCGGCTGGTTGGCCGCGGCGGCGTGCCCGGTGCCCGAGCCGTTCCGTACGCAGTCGGGGCACTGGAAGCCGACGGAGGCGGAGATCATGCACTGCGGGCAGATCGGCTTGTCGCAGCGCGAGCAGCGGATGCCGGTCTCGGCCTCCGGATGCCGGTAGCAGCGCGGCAGGCCGGAGGGCGGGTTCGTGGAAGGACGCGGGTCCATGCGAAGTGCCGTCCCTTCCGCCTCAGCGCTTCTCGATCACCACGGACTCGATGACCACGTCCTTGACCGGTCGCTCGGTGTGCGGGTCGGTCGCGGTGGTCGCGATCGTGTCCACGACCTTCCGGCTCGCCTTGTCCACGACCTCGCCGAAGATGGTGTGCTTGCGGTTCAGCCAGGTCGCGGGGGCGACGGTGACGAAGAACTGCGAGCCGTTGGTGCCCGGACCCGCGTTGGCCATGGCCAGCAGGTAGGGGCGGTCGAAGAAGAGCTCCGGGTGGAACTCGTCGGCGAAGGAGTAGCCCGGGTCGCCGGTGCCGTCCCCGAGCGGATCGCCGCCCTGGATCATGAAGTCCTTGATGACCCGGTGGAAGACCGTGCCGTCGTAGAGCCGGTCCGAGGACACCTTGCCAGTGGCGGGGTGCGTCCACTCGCGCTCGCCCGAGGCGAGCTCGACGAAGTTGCGGACCGTCTTCGGCGCGTGGAACGGCATCAGCCGCACCTCGATGTCACCCAGGCTCGTCTTGAGGATCGCGTACAGCTGCTCGGCCACGGTCGCCTTCCGTCCACGTCGTGTCGCGTCATGTCACGTCTGTCACTGGCGCGTCCGATCCTCGCATGCCCCGGATGCCCGCCCCACATGCCGGACCTCGGTCGGGCGGGCATGATTCCGAGAAGGATGGAAAGGTGAAAAACCGACATCGCCACCGAGGAGGAGGAATCCCGTGACCCGCATGGACAGCGTGCGCGCCGCGACAGGATCGGCGAAGGAGAGCGTCCTGCACGCCGCGGAAGTGGTGGCGCCGTACGCCGGCACGGCCAAGGAGCAGGCCTCGCACTACGCCCACGAGGCGCGTGTGCTGCTCGCGCCGAAGGTCTCGAAGGCCACGCAACAGGCCCGGGCGCAGGCTCGTGCGCAGTACGACTCGTATGTCGCACCGCATGTACCGCCACGGGTCGACGCGGCCGCACAACGTGCGGCGGTCAAGACCCGAAAGGCCTGCCGTCAGGCGGCCGATTACACCGTTCCGCGTGTCGAGCACGCGGTCGCCGCGACCGGTCCCGTCCTCGAGGAGGCGGGGTCGCGTTCCACTGCTGCCTGGGCCGCGCTCCGCGGCCAGGTGACGCCTGGGGAAATCCAGAAGATCGTGAAGAAGCACGAGCGCCGGGCACGGGCCGGACGCCTCGCCAAGGGCCTCGCGGTCCTGGGCATTCTCGCCGGCGGCGCGTTCGCCGCCTGGAAGTGGTGGGACAAGCAGGCCAATCCCGACTGGCTGGTCGAGCCGCCCGCTCCCACCGAGGTGGACGAGGGCACCGGACTGACGCCTTACGACGACAGTGAGGGCTCCCTCGACCCGGAGGTTGAGGCCAAGGAGACCGAGGCCGAAGCCGCGGCCGCAGCCGAAGAGGCCGCCGAACGCGACAAGCGCCGCTGACCGACCGAGTCCTGCTGGGTCCTGCTGGGGTTCCGCTGAGTCTTACGGGGTCCTGCTGGGTCCTACTGGTCCTGCGGGTCCTGCTAGGTCCTGTGGGTCCTACTTGGTCCTGTGGGTCCTACTTGGTCCTGCGAGTCCTGCTGGGTTCTTGCATGGTGTTGCGAGAGGGGCGGGGAGTAGGAACGACCGGCTCCCCGCTCCCTACGCCGACGCGGCGAGCGCCAGCTCCGTCAGCGCGGCCGGCTCGTCGTTCTCGGCCACGGCGCCCAGGCCGGTCGAGGAGCGGTGCCGGGAGGCGGGAGAGGAACCGTGCGCCTCGGCGGCGATGCGCTGCTTGATGGTGGGCGGCAGGGAGCGGTCCCCGGCCAGCGGCCACCGGTGTGCCCGCTGTGCGGGTACGGAGGCGAGGGCGGCCCGCTCCCCGACGACGGGCGCGGAGGCGGCGGCGGGAACGGCCGGCTCCTCGGGCTGCTGGACGGCGGGCTGGTTGGCCGCGGCGGCGGTGCTCGTCAGGCCGACGGAGGCGAGCAGGGCGAAGAGGACGGAGATGAAGGCGGTCCAGAACTGCTTGACCTTGGCGGTGGCCATGGCCCCTCACTTTCGTGACGTACTCGGATGGTTCATTTCGGTTTGCGCGCTTTACGTACTTTCCTCATGATGTGGATGCGCTCCCGATTTCCACGGAACGTCGCCGTTGCCGCGCAGTTCTTCCGATGAACACCACCCGTCCGGAGCAGTGACCCCTCCGGCGCGGAGGGCTCCAGGCCCGGCAACCTCGCCCGAAGCCGTCGGCGGACCACGCAAAACACCCCCGCCGACCTGCGTTTTCGCAGGTCGGCGGGGGTGTTTGTTGTGGAGCCTAGGGGAGTCGAACCCCTGACATCTGCCATGCAAAGACAGCGCTCTACCAACTGAGCTAAGGCCCCGGAACGTAGGACAGCGTACCGGGTCACCCCCCATGTCCGGCAAAAGGATTGGGTCTCCCGGTCGGCGACCACTCTCCGTAAGATGCTGATCGAGGTTCGCAGTGGCGAACCTAGGGATGGGGAGAAGAAATGGACGCAGCGCAGCAGGAAGCCACGGCGAGAGCCAGAGAGCTTCAGCGCAGTTGGTACGGAGAGCCGCTGGGGGCGCTCTTCCGTCGGCTGATCGACGATCTCGGGCTCAATCAGGCCAGGCTCGCGGCCGTGCTCGGACTGTCCGCGCCCATGCTGTCCCAGCTGATGAGCGGCCAGCGGGCCAAGATCGGCAACCCGGCCGTCGTCCAGCGCGTCCAGGCCCTCCAGGAGCTCGCCGTCCAGGTCGCCGACGGCAGCGTGAGCGCCGCCGAGGCCACCGACCGGATGGACGAGGTCAAGAAGTCGCAGGGCGGCTCCGTCCTCACCAGCACGGGTCAGGCCAGCCCCGGAACGGGCGCGCCGACCGTCCGCCGGGTCGTCCGCGAGATCCAGTCGCTGCTGCGCTCCGTAGCCGCGGCGGGCGACATCATCGACGCCGCCGACTCCCTCGCCCCGGCCCACCCGGAGCTGGCAGAGTTCCTCCGGGTGTACGGCGCCGGGCGCACCGCCGACGCGGTCGCCCACTACGAGTCGCACCAGAACTGACGCGGTCGGCAGCGGGCCGGCCCGTCCGGCAGACGAGGCAACGGGGAGCGGGCGCAGCGCGATGGGTGAGGTCTTCGCTGGTCGGTACGAGCTGGTCGACCCGATCGGACGGGGCGGGGCGGGCGCGGTGTGGCGTGCCTGGGACCACCGCCGCCGCCGCTATGTGGCAGCCAAGGTTCTGCTGCAGAGCGACGCGCACACGCTGCTCCGTTTCGTCCGGGAGCAGGCGCTGCGGATCGATCATCCGCACGTCCTCGCTCCGGCCAGCTGGGCCGCCGACGACGACAAGGTCCTGTTCACCATGGACCTGGTCGCCGGCGGCTCTCTGGCCCATGTCATCGGCGACTACGGCCCGCTGCCGCCCCGCTTCGTCTGCGTCCTGCTCGACCAGCTGCTCTCGGGCCTGGCCACGGTGCACGCCGAGGGGGTCGTGCACCGTGACATCAAGCCCGCCAACATCCTGCTGGACGTCACCGGCACGGGGCGGCCGCACCTGCGGCTCTCCGACTTCGGCATCTCCATGCGCAAGGGCGAGCCGCGTCTCACCGAGACCGACTACGTCGTCGGCACGCCCGGCTACTTCGCGCCCGAGCAGCTGCTCGGCGCCGAGCCGGACTTCACCGCCGACCTCTTCGGCGTCGGCCTGGTCGGGCTCTATCTGCTCCAGGGCCGCAAGCCGGACTCCCGGGCCCTGGTCGAGCATTTCGTCACGCACGGCACGCCCGCCGCTCCCGAGGGCATCCCGGAGCCGCTGTGGCAGGTCCTGGCCGGGCTGCTCCAGCCCGATCCGCAGGCGCGCTTCCGGACGGCCACGGGCGCGCGCAAGGCGCTGAGCGCCGCCGTCGAGATGCTGCCCGAGCCGCGTGCCGACGAGGCACCGGTCGAGATCCGCGACCAACTCGGCCCGCTGCCCTCCGGCTTCGGCCCCGAGGGCCCGACGGGCCCCACCGACACGGCTGCCCCCACCACGCCCGCGGAGACCCCCGCCGGCGCCACGCCCGCCGCTCCCGGCCCCACTCCGGCGCCCGGCCCCGCTCCAGCGCCCGCCCCCACTCCGACCGCGCCCGGCCTCGCTCCAGCGCCCGTTTCCCTGCCCGTACCGCCCCAGCAGCAGCCCCCACAGCCGCACTACCAGCCCCAGCACCCCCTCTCCCCAGGCGCGGCCCCCTACGCCGCTCCCTACGCGGCCCACCAGGCCGCCCCGGCCCCGACCGTCGCCCCGATGCCCAGCCCCTCCGAGACGGGCAGCTTCCATCTGCCCCCGCCGGTCGCGCACCCGATCCCCTCCTTCGAGCAGGCACCCACCTCCGCGGTGCCGTACGAACAAGCCCCTACTCATCCATACACCGCTCGACCCGTTCAGGTTCCCGAGCAGCAGCACGCCCCGTCGGCGCCCGGGGCCGCCCCCGTACGCCGACCGGGACCGCCCCCGAAGGTGACGGTCCCGGTCCTGCTGCTCGCGCTGATCTGCTTCGCGGTGGGCTTCTGGGCGCTCGCCCAGACCTGAGCGACTCCCCGCCGGCGGGGTCTTAAGCCACCCGCCTCCGCGCCACCAGCGTCCAGACGCCGAGCCCCAGCAGCAGCACGGTCCCACTGCCGATCCCGGCCGCCGCGACGACCCGCATGGAGTCGCTCCGCTCCGCCGCCCGCGCCCCGGAGGAGCCCTCCTCCGCCGCGTTCCTGTCGTCGGCGGTGACGGTGAAGGGGCCGGGGTCACCGGCGTACCCGGGCCCGGGCTTCGCGCCGCCCCGCACGGAGACCCGCAGCGTCAGCGGCACGGTCCCGTCCCCGTACTCCTCGGCGACCGCGGGGCTGAGCGTGGCCGACAGGTAGTACCAGCCGGCGAAGCGCATCCCGTTGGTGGCCTCGTCGTACGAGGTGCGGTTCTCGTGGGCCACCGGTCGCAGCGCGTCGAGCGCCAGCGTCGCGGGCTTCCCGGCGTAGCTGACGGTGCTCTCGTCGACGTGCCCGAGCGCGGGGTTCTCCAGGGAGAGCACCAGCGCGTTGCCGATGTGCTCGTCGCTCGCCGCGCTGCTGCCGAGTTCGGCGCTGGCGAAGAGCTGCTGTCCCCAGTCGACGGGCACCCGGTAGAAGAGCGTCTGGCCGGGGCGGATGTCGGACCGCCACTCGCCCTGCGTCAGCGAGGTGGCGTCGTGGACGCCGGAGCCGCCCTGCCGGGGCTTGGGGCCGCCCGTGGGCGGCGCGGGCGTGCCGGAGGCCCAGACCTCGGGGAGCGCGGTCGGTCCGGCCTTCTGCAGCCCGGGCTCGGAGACGTACCGGATCTCCAGGTCCCAGTCGTCGGGGCTCGAGGTCTGCTTCCCGCTCCGCTCGACGAGTACGTAGTACGCGCCCGCGCGCTGGCAGGAGGAGCTGTCCGCGTCGACGATGCGGCGGGCGTACGCGGCGAGCGGCCGGGTGTACTCGGCCGAGGAGAAGTTCGCCTGCTGGTAGCCGCATTCGGTGCCGGAGCCGTCCTGCATGCTCACCTTGAAGCCGTCGCCGTACTCGACCTTGCCGCCGGGCTTGGGCACGGCGACGACAGAGACGTAGGCGTTGAGCTTGTCGTCCAGGTCGACCCGGTAGTAGACCTTGCCGTCCTTCTTGAGCGTGTCGCGGTAGGTCTGCCCGGTCCTGAGCTGCACCGCGTCCGAGCTCGAAGCGGCGCCCTGGACCCGCTGGGCCGAGCCGTCGAAGGTGTACGGCGGGAGGGCACCCCCGTCGGCCGCGAGGGCCTGTGCGGGCAGCGCCGCCATCGTTCCCACCGCCGCGGCCGCCGTGATCAGGGCCCCCGCCCTCCGGCCGATGCCGGCCTGCGTCCTCACGCGCTCCTCCTCTTCACTTAAGCAAGTAGAAAATTCGCTCAGGCAAAGCGAAGCCCCGGCCCGCTCACGCGCGGCCGGGGCTTCACCCACAGACGGTCTCTCGTCTCACACACCCGAACCTGCGGGCACGGAGTCGGTCGCCTCCGTCCACAGATCCTGCTCGGCGCGATCCGCCTGGATCTGGCGGTACACGAGGAGCCCGCCGATGGCGGCCAGTGCGACCAGGAGAAGCTTCTTCACCGCGCGACCTCGTCTTTCGTTGACGTAGGAGACTTCTGACGCCCACTCTACACATCGACCGATACCGATCGGTGACCTGGAGGAGCTTCAAACCTCACACAAACAGATCGACCCGGATGGAGGAACCATCCGGGTCGATCTCGTCTGTGGGGCTAACAGGATTTGAACCTGTGGCCTCATCCTTATCAGGGATGCGCTCTAACCAACTGAGCTATAGCCCCGCCGCGCTCTGCGGTGTATGTCCCGCGCGCTGACTCCTGAACATTAGCGCACCAGGGGGCCAGTCCCAAAATCGGTTCCCGAACCGGCCCCTCGCAGGTCACTCGCCCGTCACTCGTCCTCGGCGAGCGTGAGCTCCACACCGCCGACGAAGCCCGCCGACAGGTTGTAGATGAACGCGCCCAGCGTCGCCAGAGCGGTCATCAGGACCACGTCGATCACGGCGATCACCGAGGTGAACATCAGCACCCGCGGCAGCGACAGGAACGACTGCAGATCGAAGCCGTTGGACTCGTTCGAGCCCGTGGCCTCGCTGATCGTGCCGCCGACCGTCGAGAAGACGCCCATGGCGTCCATGACCATCCACAGCACCGCCGCGGCGACGACCGTGCAGATGCCCAGCGCGATGGAGAGCAGGAAGCTCACCTTCATCACCGACCACGGATCGGCCTTCGCCACCCGCAGCCGCGCCTTGCGCGTACGGGGCGTGGTGCGTGCCCCTGTACGCGGCCGGCGCACGGCACCCGTCGCCTGGCCGCCCGACGCCGGAGCGCCGTACGCCTGCGGCGGGTGGTAGGGGCCGCCCGGCTGCTGCGCACCCGTGCGCTCGCCGGGCAGCGGCCCGTTGTAGGTCTCGTACGAGGGCTGCTGCCCCCGAGTGTCCGTCACCGCAACCCCCTGGGAGTCCGTGGCGGAGCCACGGGCGCCGTTCGCTCCAGCACCAGCAGAAGCTCCGGCGGCCGCCGATCCGGCGCCCGTGGCTCCACTCACGCTCTTACTCCTCGTGCTCCCCGGCCGAGGGCTCCGTGCCCTCGACTGCCTCGGTCTCGACCGCGACGGTCTCGACCGCCGCCTCGGACGCCTCCACGGCACCCTCGGCGTCGACTGCCTCGTCGATTTCGTCGTCCTCGCTGCCGGCCTCGGCGTTCCGTGCGATGCCGACGACGGCATCGCGCTTGCCCAGGTTGATCAGCTGGACGCCCATGGTGTCACGGCCGGTCTCCCTGACTTCGTTGACTCGCGTACGAATCACACCGCCGGACAGCGTGATGGCGAGGATCTCGTCCGTCTCCTCGACCACCAGCGCGCCCACGAGCGAGCCACGGTCCTCCACGATCTTGGCGGCCTTGATACCCAGGCCGCCACGACCCTGGACGCGGTACTCGTCGACGGGGGTGCGCTTCGCGTACCCGCCGTCGGTCGCGGTGAAGACGAACGTACCGGGCCGGACGACATTCATCGAGAGCAGCTCGTCGTCCGCGCGGAAACTCATCCCCTTGACGCCCGAGGTGGCGCGTCCCATCGGGCGCAGCGCGTCGTCCGTGGCCGTGAAGCGGATCGACTGCGCCTTCTTGCTGATGAGCAGCAGGTCGTCCTCGGAGGAGACCAGCTCCGCCCCGATCAGCTCGTCGTCGCTGCCGTCCTCGGTCTCCCGGAGGTTGATCGCGATGACACCGCCCGAACGCGGCGAGTCGTAGTCCTTCAGCGCGGTCTTCTTGACCAGTCCGGCCTTGGTGGCGAGCACCAGGTAGGGCGCGGCCTCGTAGTCGCGGATCGCCAGGATCTGCGCGATCTGCTCGTCCGGCTGGAAGGCCAGCAGGTTCGCCACGTGCTGGCCGCGCGCGTCCCGCCCGGCGTCGGGCAGCTCGTACGCCTTGACCCGGTAGACCCGGCCCTTGTTGGTGAAGAAGAGCAGCCAGTGGTGGGTCGTGGAGACGAAGAAGTGGTCGACGATGTCGTCCTGCTTCAGCTTCGTGCCGCGCACGCCCTTGCCGCCGCGCTTCTGCGAGCGGTAGTCCTCGGTCTTCGTCCGCTTCACGTAGCCGCCGCGGGAGATCGTGACGACGATGTCCTCCTCGGCGATCAGGTCCTCAATGGACATGTCACCGTCGAAGGGCACGAGCTTGGACCGGCGGTCGTCGCCGAACTTCTCGACGAGCGCGGCCAGCTCCTCGCTGACGATCGCGCGCTGGCGCTCCGGCGAGGCCAGGATGGCGTTGTACTCGTTGATCTTGGCCTGGAGCTCGTCGTGCTCGGCGACGATCTTCTGGCGCTCCAGGGCGGCGAGCCGGCGGAGCTGCATCTCCAGGATCGCGTTGGCCTGGATCTCGTCGATCTGGAGCAGGTCCATCAGGCCGCCGCGGGCGACCTCGACCGTCTCGCTGCGCCGGATGAGCGCGATGACCTCGTCGATCGCGTCGAGCGCCTTGAGCAGACCGCGCAGGATGTGGGCGCGCTCCTCGGCCTTGCGCAGCCGGAAGCGGGTCCGGCGCACGATGACCTCGATCTGGTGCGTCACCCAGTGGCGGATGAACGCGTCCAGCGAGAGGGTGCGCGGCACGCCGTCGACGAGCGCCAGCATGTTCGCGCCGAAGTTCGTCTGCAGATCGGTGTGCTTGTACAGGTTGTTGAGGACGACCTTGGCGACGGCGTCGCGCTTGAGCACGATCACCAGGCGCTGGCCGGTCCGGGACGAGGTCTCGTCGCGGACGTCGGCGATGCCGCCGATCTTGCCGTCCTTGACCAGGTCGGCGATCTTCTGCGCGAGGTTGTCCGGGTTGGTCTGGTACGGCAGCTCCGTGACCACCAGGCACTGGCGGTTGTGGATCTCCTCGACCTCGACGACCGCGCGCATCGTGATCGAGCCACGGCCCGTGCGGTACGCCTCCTCGATGCCCTTGCGGCCGACGACGAGCGCGCCGGTCGGGAAGTCCGGGCCCTTGATCCGCTCGATCAGCGCGTCGAGGAGCTCCTCGTGGCTGGCGTCGGGGTGCTCCAGCGCCCACTGCGCACCGGCCGCGACCTCGCGGAGGTTGTGCGGCGGGATGTTGGTGGCCATGCCGACGGCGATGCCGGCGGAGCCGTTGATCAGCAGGTTCGGGAAGCGGGACGGCAGGACCGTCGGCTCCTGGTTCCGGCCGTCGTAGTTGTCCTGGAAGTCGACGGTCTCCTCGTCGATGTCCCGGAGCATCTCCATCGACAGCGTCATGAGCTTGCACTCGGTGTACCGCATGGCGGCGGCCGGGTCGTTGCCCGGGGAGCCGAAGTTGCCGTTGGAGTCGACGAGCGGCATGCGCATCGACCAGGGCTGGGCGAGGCGGACGAGCGCGTCGTAGATCGAGGAGTCGCCGTGCGGGTGGTACGTACCCATGACGTCGCCGACGACGCGGGCGCACTTGTAGAAGCCCTTCTCGGGCCGGTAGCCGCCGTCGTACATCGCGTACAGCACGCGACGGTGGACGGGCTTGAGGCCGTCCCGTACGTCGGGCAGCGCGCGGGACACGATGACGGACATCGCGTAGTCGAGGTACGAGCGCTGCATCTCGGTCTCGAGCCCGACGGGCTCGATCCGCAGCGTGGGCTCCTGCTCTTCGGTGGTCCCGGTCGGGGTGGTTTCGTCGGCCATTGCTGGTCGTCAGTCCTTTCGTACGGTCAGCTGAGACCGACTCAGATGTCGAGGAAGCGAACGTCCTTGGCGTTGCGCTGGATGAACGAGCGGCGTGCCTCGACGTCCTCGCCCATCAGCACCGAGAACAGGTCGTCGGCCTGCGCGGCGTCGTCCAGCGTGACCTGGCCGAGGACACGGTGCTCGACGTCCATGGTGGTGACGCGCAGCTCCTCGGCGTTCATCTCGCCGAGACCCTTGAAGCGCTGGATCGAGTCTTCCTTGATCCGCTTGCCGCTCTGCTTGCCGAGCTCGACGAGCGCGTCCCGCTCCCGGTCCGAGTACGCGTACTCGAAGTCGTCCCGGCCCCACTTGATCTTGTAGAGCGGCGGACGGGAGAGGAAGACGTGACCGGCCTCGACCAGCGGCCGCATGAAGCGGAACAGGAAGGTCAGCAGCAGGGTGTTGATGTGCTGACCGTCGACGTCGGCGTCCGCCATCAGGATGATCTTGTGATAGCGGAGCTTCTCGATGTCGAAGTCCTCGTGCACACCGGTGCCGAAGGCGGAGATCAGCGCCTGGACCTCGGTGTTCTGCAGGATCTTGTCGATCCGGGCCTTCTCGACGTTCAGGATCTTGCCGCGGATCGGCAGGATGGCCTGGTACATCGGGTTGCGGCCGGACTTCGCCGAACCGCCGGCGGAGTCACCCTCGACGATGAAGATCTCGCACTTCGAGGGGTCGTTCGACTGGCAGTCGGAGAGCTTGCCGGGCAGCGACGCCGACTCCAGCAGACCCTTGCGGCGGGTCAGGTCGCGCGCCTTGCGGGCGGCCACGCGCGCGGTGGCGGCCTGGATCGACTTGCGGATGATGTCCGCGGCCTCGACCGGGTTGCGGTCCAGCCAGTCGTTGAGGTGCTCGTAGACCGCCCGCTGGACGAAGGTCTTGACCTCCGTGTTGCCCAGCTTGGTCTTGGTCTGGCCCTCGAACTGCGGCTCGCTCAGCTTGACCGAGATGATCGCCGTCAGACCCTCGCGGATGTCGTCACCCGTGAGGTTGTCGTCCTTTTCGCGGAGCAGCTTCTTGTCGCGCGCGTACTTGTTGATCAGCGAGGTCAGCGCCGCACGGAAGCCCTCCTCGTGCGTGCCGCCCTCGTGGGTGTGGATGATGTTGGCGAAGGAGTACACGCCCTCGCTGTAGCCGCTGTTCCACTGCATCGCGACCTCGAGGGACAGGGCCTTGTCCTTGTCCTCCGCCTCCAGGTCGATGACGGTCGGGTGGACCAGCTCGCCCTTGCGCGAGTTGAGGTACTTCACGAAGTCGACGATGCCGCCCTCGTAGTGGTACTTCACCGTGCGCGCGGCCGGCTCGGCGGCCGCCTCGGCGTCCGGGTCGTCGGCGCCGACCGTGGCCTTGGCGGACTCGCGCTCGTCGGTGAGCGTGATCGTCAGGCCCTTGTTGAGGAAGGCCATCTCCTGGAAGCGGCGCGAGAGCGTCTCGAAGGAGTACTCGGTCGTCTCGAAGATGTCCGGGTCGGCCCAGAAGGTGACCGAGGTGCCGGTCTCGTCCGTCTTCTCGTGCTGCGCGAGGGGCGCGGTCGGGGCGCCCATCTTGTAGTCCTGCGTCCAGCGGTGGCCGTCGGTCTTGATCTCGACGGAGACCTTGGTGGACAGGGCGTTCACGACCGAGACACCGACACCGTGCAGACCGCCGGAGACGGCGTAGCCGCCGCCGCCGAACTTGCCGCCCGCGTGCAGCACGGTCAGCACAACCTCGACGGCCGGCTTGCCCTCGGAGGCGACGATGCCGACCGGGATGCCGCGGCCGTTGTCGACGACCCGCACGGCGCCGTCGGCCAGGATCGTGACGTCGATGGTGTCCGCGTGGCCGGCCAGGGCCTCGTCGACGGAGTTGTCGACGACCTCCTGCACCATGTGGTGCAGACCGCGCTCACCGGTCGAGCCGATGTACATGCCAGGGCGCTTGCGCACCGCATCCAGGCCTTCGAGGACCTGGATGTTGCTGGCGGTGTACTGGTTGTTCTCGTTGGGGTTGCCGGAATCGGCCACGAAGCGCCCTTTCTGGCACAGCACAGGCCGTTCTCCGGGCATACGGGAGCGGCTGCGTCGTTCGACATGTTCCGCAGGGTGGCGGGATTGTCTCCCAGTCTACCGGTAGCGCAGACAGTCATGGGGGTTTGCCGGTGCCTGAGTCCGCATGTGCCGCCCTGAGCGGGAGCGAGACGACTCCCCATATCCGGACAGGGTCTCCAGAGCCCCCTGACGGCCACCCAGCGCTTCGGCCCGTAGCGCGCAGTGGGCACCGAGCGACCGCGTCCGCGAGCGGTCCCGCCGCCTCAGCCGTACGTGTCGCCGGGACCCACGGACCCCGGCGCCCGCAGCGGGCCGTACCCCCGCCGCGGCGCCCCGGGACCCAGCACCTTGATCAACCGCACGGTGCCGTGCCCCAGGTCCTCGTTCAGCCGCGCGACGAGCGTCGGCGCGAGCAGCCGCAGCTGCGTGGCCCACGCCGTCGAGTCGCACTGGACGGTGAGCACGCGCGCGTCCGGCTCGTCGTCGAACCTCAGCGGTACGCAGTGCTTCGCCAGGTCCTCGCCGACGATCTGCGGCCAGCGGCCCATGACCCCGCCGACCGCCGCCGGCGTCTCCCAGCCGCGCTCGGTGATGAGCCGGTTGATCGCGGCGCCGAGCGCCATGGGGTCGCGCCCGTCGGCGCGCGCGCCGGAGCGCAGGCCGCCCCCGCGCCTGGCCTGCTTCTTCTGCTGGGCGGCCGCGCCCTTCGCCTTGGCCTGCTCCTTGGCGGCGCGCAGCGCGACCCGGGCGAGATCGACCCCGGAGGATTCGGGAACGGACGGCGCCGGAGGCGTATCCACAGGCTGGGGAAGGTTTTCCTCGCTCATACCCGCTCCACCGTTCCTCCGGCCACCCCGTACCTCGTGCCCGCGAGGACCCCCGGCACGTCGTCGTCCACGGCGGCCGTCACCAGGACCTGCTCGCCGCCCGCCACCAGCTCCGCGAGCCGTTCGCGGCGCCGCGCGTCCAACTCGGCGAAGACGTCGTCGAGGACGAGCACGGGCTCGTTGCCCTCGGAGCGCAGCAGGTCGTACGAGGCGAGCCGCAGCGCCAGCGCGTACGACCAGGACTCGCCATGGCTCGCGTACCCCTTGGCGGGCAGGTCGCCGAGCTTGAGCAGCAGCTCGTCCCGGTGGGGCCCGACGAGCGTGACACCGCGCTCGATCTCCTGCTTGCGGACCTCCGCGAGCGCGTCGATCAGCTGTGCGTAGAGCTCCTCGCGGGTGTGCCCGGCGCCCGGCGCGGAAGGCCGGTACTCCAGCAGGATCGGTCCGCCGCCGGGCGCGAGCTGCTCGTACGCCTTGTCCGCCAGCGGCTGCAGTACGGCGATCAGCTCCAGCCGCTGCGCCAGCAGCTCGGCGCCCGCCCGCGCCAGGTGCTGGTCCCAGACGTCCAGCGTCGACAGGTCCATGCCCCGGCCGCCGTGCCGCCGCGCCATGGCGGCGGACTTCAGGAGGGTGTTGCGCTGTTTGAGCACGCGCTCGTAGTCGGAGCGCACGCCCGCCATGCGCGGCGTGCGCGCCGTGATCAGTTCGTCGAGGAAGCGCCGGCGCTCGCCGGGGTCGCCCTTCACCAGGGAGAGGTCCTCGGGCGCGAACAGCACGGTCCGTACGATGCCGAGCACATCACGCGGTCTGACCTGCGAGGACCTGTTGATACGGGCACGGTTGGCCCGGCCCGGATTGAGTTCGAGCTCGATCAGCTGGGAGCGCTCGCCCTGGGTGACGGCCGCCCGGATCACCGCCCGCTCCGCCCCCATCCGGACGAGCGGGGCGTCGGAGGCGACGCGGTGGCTGGAGAGGGTCGCGAGATAGCCGACGGCCTCGACCAGATTGGTCTTGCCCTGGCCGTTCGCGCCCACGAAAGCGGTGACGCCCGGGTCGAGCGGGACCTCGACCCGGGCGTAGGAGCGGAAGTCGGCCAGCGAGAGATGCGTGACGTGCATGGTTGGGCGCCGACCTTCTTCCCCCGGCGGCTGTGCACCGCGGGGTGCACAGCCTGTGGATTACTTCTTCGTCTCGACCGCGTGGCCACCGAACTGGTTGCGCAGCGCGGCGATCATCTTCATCTGCGGGGAGTCGTCCTGACGGGAGGCGAACCGCGCGAACAGCGAGGCGGTGATCGCCGGCAGCGGTACGGCGTTGTCGATGGCGGCCTCGACCGTCCACCGCCCCTCGCCGGAGTCCGACGCGTAGCCGCGCAGCTTGTCCAGGTGCTCGTCCTCGTCCAGGGCGTTGACCGCGAGGTCCAGCAGCCAGGAACGGATGACCGTGCCCTCCTGCCAGGAGCGGAAGACCTCGCGCACGTCGGTGACGGAGTCGACCTTCTCCAGGAGCTCCCAGCCCTCGGCGTAGGCCTGCATCATGGCGTACTCGATGCCGTTGTGGACCATCTTCGCGAAGTGGCCGGCGCCGACCTTGCCGGCGTGGACCGAGCCGTACTCGCCCTCGGGCTTGAGCGCGTCGAAGATCGGCTGGACCCTCGCGACGTCCTCGGCGGAGCCGCCGTACATCAGCGCGTAGCCGTTCTCCAGGCCCCAGACGCCACCGGAGACGCCGCAGTCGACGAAGCCGATGCCCTTGGCCGCCAGCTCCTCGGCGTGCTTCTCGTCGTCCGTCCAGCGGGAGTTCCCGCCGTCCACGACGATGTCGCCGGGGGAGAGCAGCTCGGCCAGCTCGTCGATGGTGGACTGGGTCGCGGCACCGGCCGGGACCATGACCCACACGACGCGGGGCCCCTTGAGCTTGCCCACAAGCTCTTCGAGGCTGTGGACATCGGCGAGGTCCGGATTGCGGTCGTATCCGATGACGGTGTGGCCTGCGCGGCGGATGCGCTCACGCATGTTGCCGCCCATCTTGCCGAGACCGACGAGACCGAGCTCCATCAGAGATTCCTTAAGCGTCGTGTGCGGTTTACCCGGGTCCGAGCCTACGCCCGGACCCGGGTGCACACCTGTGGGGTCAGCCGCTCAGGCGACGCCCTGGAGCAGACGGTCAGCCGCTGAGGCGCACCGGCATGATCAGGTACTTGTACGCCTCGTCCGCCTCGGCGTCGAGCGCGGGCTTGCCGCTCAGCAGCGCCGGCTTCGTCGAGGTCGTGAAGGAGAGCTGGGCGACCGGGGAGTCGATCGCGCTCAGGCCGTCCAGGAGGAAGGTCGGGTTGAAGGCGATCGAGATGTCGTCGCCCTCCAGCTGCGCGTCGACCCGCTCCACAGCCTGTGCGTCGTCGCTGGAGCCGGCCTCCAGGATGAGCACGCCCTGCTCGAAGCTCAGCCGCACCGGGGTGTTGCGCTCGGCCACCAGGGCCACGCGCTTGACGGCCTCGACGAAGGGGGCGGTCTCGATCACCGCGACCGAGTTGAACTCGGTGGGGAAGAGCGTCCGGTACTTCGGCAGGTCGCCCTCGAGAAGGCGGGTGGTGGTGCGGCGGCCCGCGCCCTCGAAGCCGATGAGGCCCTCGCCCTTGCCGGAGCCCGAGAGCGCCAGGGTGACGGTGTCGCCGCTGGTCAGCGCCTTGGCGGTGTCCAGCAGGGTCTTCGCGGGCACCAGGGCGACCGCGGAGGCGTCCGGGGACTCCGGCTTCCACAGGAACTCGCGGACCGCGAAGCGGTAGCGGTCGGTGGAGGCCAGGGTGACCGTGTCGCCCTCGATCTCGATGCGCACACCGGTGAGGACGGGCAGCGTGTCGTCGCGGCCGGCGGCGATGGCCACCTGGGCGGCGGCGGAGGCGAAGACCTCGCCGGGGACGGTGCCGGTCGCGGTGGGCATCTCCGGCAGCGCCGGGTACTCCTCCACAGGCAGGGTGTGGAGGGTGAAGCGGGAGGAGCCGCAGACCACGGTCGCCCGTACACCGTCTGTGGAAATCTCCACGGGCCGGTTGGGGAGGGCGCGGCAGATGTCGGCGAGCAGTCGGCCGGAGACCAGGACGGTGCCGTCCTCCTCGACCTCCGCCTCGACGGAGACACGGGCCGAGACCTCGTAGTCGAAGCTCGAGAAGCTCAGTGCGCCGTCCTCGGCCTTCAGCAGAAGGCCCGCGAGGACGGGCGCCGGCGGACGGGCCGGGAGGCTGCGGGCCACCCAGGCCACCGCCTCGGCGAGTACGTCGCGCTCCACCCGGATCTTCACCGGAACCGCCTCCTGCTTGTTGCTGGCTCTTCGTCGACTGCGGGAACCAGTCTGACGTACGCCGCCGACACTCGGTGCTGCTCGGGGTCAAGTCGCGACGAGAGCGCGTCGGAGCTCCGGCGCCGAGTTGTGCACAGGTCCCACTTCGAAGCGAATTCCGGGCTAACTCTATGTGGGAGTAGTAGTAGGGCCTGTGGAAACGGTGGATAACGTCGTTTTCCCAGGTCAGGCCCGGTTTTTTGTCCACTGCGCCTGTGGGTGGAGTCGGTGGACAACCGGGGTGCTCTGTGGACACCCGAAAGTTCTGCACACCCGATACACAGGCCATGGGGAGTTCTCCCCAGCGCTGTCCCCAGCTTTACCCACGTTCCCCACAGCCCAACCGTCCCCCTTGGTGTGACGCCTTTCACTCGACGCGGTGAGAGGGGGTGATTCGTTGCCGAACAGTGGACAGGGGTGTGGAGAAGCTGTGGGCAACCAGGCCCTCCCTGTGGGTTGCCGGTGGACAACCCTTCGGACCCCCTGTGGACGAAAGATTCATCCACAGCCTGTGGAGATCTTTTACCAACAATTCCACAAGGGTCTGACCTGGGGTGATGATCAGTCAGCAGCCCAGCCTGTGGACACGATCCGGATAACTCGACAGTCCCCACCCTGTGGACGGGAGATCATCCCCCAATCTGTGGAGAACCCGCCACCGGAACGGAGTAATCGAACACTCCGCGCTCGTACACAGCTGTGCACAGCGAACAGAGGCGTCCCTTGGAGCGGGTCCGAGAACGCCGAAGGGCGCCCCAGGAGGAGTCCCGGGGCGCCCTTCAGGGGCTTCGACGGCCCTGTGTCAGCCGTTCTTGATGCGGTTGGTGAGCTCGGTGACCTGGTTGTAGATGGAGCGCCGCTCCGCCATCAGGGCCCGGATCTTCCGGTCCGCGTGCATCACCGTCGTATGGTCACGGCCGCCGAACTGCGCGCCGATCTTCGGCAGCGACAGGTCCGTGAGCTCACGGCACAGATACATGGCGATCTGCCGGGCCGTCACCAGCACGCGGCTGCGCGAGGATCCGCAGAGGTCCTCCACCGTCAGACCGAAGTAGTCGGCCGTGGCGGCCATGATCGCCGGCGCTGTGATCTCCGGCGAGGAGTCCTCGCCGCCCGGGATCAGGTCCTTGAGGACGATCTCGGTGAGCCCCAGGTCCACCGGCTGCCGGTTCAGGCTGGCGAAGGCCGTCACCCGGATCAGCGCGCCCTCCAGCTCACGGATGTTCCGCGAGATCCGGGAGGCGATGAACTCCAGCACCTCCGGCGGGGCGTTCAGCTGCTCCTGCACCGCCTTCTTGCGGAGGATCGCGATGCGCGTCTCCAGCTCGGGCGGCTGCACGTCGGTGGTGAGGCCCCACTCGAAGCGGTTCCGCAGCCGGTCCTCCAGGGTCACCAGCTGCTTGGGCGGCCGGTCCGAGGAGAGCACGATCTGCTTGTTCGCGTTGTGCAGGGTGTTGAAGGTGTGGAAGAACTCCTCCTGCGTCGACTCCTTGCTCGCGAGGAACTGGATGTCGTCGACGAGCAGGATGTCCACATCGCGGTAGCGCTTGCGGAAGGCGTCGCCCTTGCCGTCACGGATCGAGTTGATGAACTCGTTCGTGAACTCCTCGGAGCTCACGTACCGCACGCGCGTGCCGGGGTAGAGGCTCCGCGCGTAGTGTCCGATCGCGTGCAGCAGGTGGGTCTTGCCGAGGCCCGACTCCCCGTAGATGAAGAGCGGGTTGTACGCCTTCGCCGGCGCCTCGGCCACCGCGACCGCGGCGGCGTGGGCGAACCGGTTCGAGGAACCGATCACGAAGGTGTCGAAGAGGTACTTGGGGTTCAGCCGGGCGTGCTGCTCACCCGGAGCGCCGGAACCCTGCGCGGAGGAAGAGGAGCCGTGGCCGCCGCCCGGGACACCCATGGGACCGCCCGGCCGGGGGCCGGGGCGGGCACCGTGGTTCTGCGGGTCGGGCAGCTCGGCACGCTCGGGCCGCTGCTGCTCGTAGCCGCGGGTCGGCTCGTCGTAGCGCGACGGGCGGGACTGCTCGGGGCCGGTCGGGCCGGTGTACGGGGCCCGCTCCTGGTAGCCGCCGAGCCGGGGCTGCTGCCAGGACAGGTCCTCCTGCGTGCGCGGCCAGGCGCCGGGGTCGGGCCGCTGCTGCTGGTAGTCCGGGTAGGCGGGGCGCGCGGTGGGCAGGCCGTCGTCGGGCATCGGCCGATGGCCGTAGCCGTCGTACTTCTCGTACGGCTCGGGCTGCTGGCGCTCGTCGTAGCGGGACTGCTGCGGCTGCTGCACGGGGGGCGCCGGCGGGGTCGGCTCGCCGACGGAGTCGTCGACGGTGATCGCGATCCGGATCGGCCGGCCGCACTCACGGCTCAGGGTCTCGCTGATCAACGGGGCGAGCCGGCCCTCCAGGACCCGCTTGCCCCATTCGTTGGGCACGGCGAGGAGCGCCGTGTCGGCGACCAGGGCGAGCGGCTGGCAGCGCTCGATCCACTGCTTGTCCTTGGCCTCGATTCCCTGCTGACCCTCGGCGAGGAGCTGCTCGAGGACGCGTGGCCACACTGCGGCAAGATCAGCAGGAACGTCAGCCACAGGGCACGCTTTCTCGCAGGTCCCCTGATGGTGTGGTTCTCGGGGACGGTGGGTCGATGTCCGTGAGGACAGAACCCGTGAGGACAGGTAAGGACAGAACGGAAAAGATTGTGGAGTCCATCCACGGTAGTCGCGCCGGATGACGTGGTTCAAGTTGTTGTCCACAGCCTGTGCACAATGGGGGGTGGCGACAGGTCGGTTTGACCGGATGGCGTAGCCGCGCGTACCGTAACCAGGTCGAGTTGTCGATGGCTGCTGCCGCCTGCCTCCGATGGGCAAAGATCACGGTCAGTGATCGTGAAGCGGTGCACTCGGGCGTATTGCGAGCTACTCGTGGGCGCACGGTGACAGCCAGGCGATGTCCCGCCATCTACGAATCATTTCTGGAGCCCCCGAGTGAGCAAGCGCACCTTCCAGCCGAACAACCGTCGTCGCGCCAAGACCCACGGCTTCCGCCTGCGGATGCGTACGCGTGCCGGCCGAGCCATCCTTGCGAACCGTCGTTCCAAGGGTCGCTCTGAGCTGTCCGCCTGATCCGCTAAACGGGTCATGACGTGCTGCCTACCGACAATCGGCTGAGGCGGCGCGAGGACTTCGCAACCGCGGTACGCCGAGGGCGCCGGGCCGGTCGCCCGCTCCTCGTCGTCCACCTACGCAGCGGTGCATCGAACCCGCACGCGCCTGGGGAGAGCGCTCCCCCGTCGCGTGCGGGTTTCGTCGTGAGCAAGGCCGTGGGCGGTGCGGTCGTACGCAACCAAGTGAAGCGTCGTCTGCGCCACCTCGTCCGCGACCGGCTCGCCGAGCTGCCCCCCGGTAGCCTGGTGGTCGTACGGGCGTTGCCCGGAGCCGGCGACGCCGACCACGCACAGCTGGCCCGAGACCTGGACGCCGCTCTCCAGCGGCTGCTGGGAGGGGGCGCGCGATGAAGTACCCGCTGCTGGCTCTCATCAAGCTGTATCAGTGGACGATCAGCCCGCTTCTCGGGCCCGTCTGCCGGTACTACCCGTCGTGTTCCCACTACGGATTCACGGCCATCGACCGGCATGGCGCGATCAAGGGCACGGCCCTGACCGCCTGGCGGATCCTGCGGTGCAACCCGTGGTCGCCCGGCGGTGTGGACCATGTCCCCCCGCGTAAGCGCCCCCGCTGGCACGAAATGCTGAGGAACGCGCTGCGCGGCGACAAGGGCGGGTCCACCGCCGAGACGAGCCCGGCCGCAGAGACCTCGCCCAATGCTCAAGGAGCCTGATTAGTGGACACGATTGCCAGTCTGTTCAGCTTCATCACCACACCTGTCTCATGGGTGATCGTCCAGTTCCACAAGGTGTACGGGGCGATCTTCGGCCCTGACACGGGCTGGGCCTGGGGCCTGTCCATCGTGTCCCTCGTGGTGCTGATCCGTATCTGTCTGATCCCGCTGTTCGTCAAGCAGATCAAGTCGACCCGGAACATGCAGGCGCTCCAGCCGAAGATGAAGGCGATCCAGGAGCGCTACAAGAGCGACAAGCAGCGTCAGTCCGAAGAGATGATGAAGCTGTACAAGGAGACGGGTACCAACCCGCTCTCCTCGTGCCTTCCCATCCTGGCGCAGTCGCCGTTCTTCTTCGCCCTCTACCACGTGCTCTCCAGCATCGCCTCGGGCAAGACGATCGGCGTCATCGACGACTCGCTGCTCGCCAGCGCCCGTCAGGCACACATCTTCGGCGCCCCGCTCGCCTCGAAGTTCACGGACAGCGCCGCCGAGGTCGCCGCGCTCGACGCCTCGCTGACCTCGGTCCGCATCGTCACCGCGATCATGATCGTCCTGATGTCGGCCTCGCAGTTCTTCACCCAGCGCCAGCTGATGATGAAGAACGTCGACCTCTCGGTGAAGACCCCGTACATGCAGCAGCAGAAGATGCTCATGTACATCTTTCCGGTGATCTTCGCCGTCATGGGCATCAACTTCCCCGTCGGTGTCCTCGTCTACTGGCTGACCACCAACGTGTGGACCATGGGCCAGCAGATGTACGTGATCAACCAGAACCCGACCCCGGGCAGCAAGGCGCAGGACTCCTACCTCCAGCGCCTGCTGAAGAGCGTCACGCAGCACGGTGAGGTCCGCGGCCGCCGCCGCAAGAACATCGTCAAGGTGATCGTCGCCAAGGGCAGCGACCGCAACGAGAACGAGCGCCGCTTCTTCGCGGGCCTGAGCAAGGCCGGCTTCGCCGCCCAGGCCGACGGCACCGTGATCAAGAGCGACACGCTCGTGGCCGACGCCGAGGGTGGCGTCGCCACCGCCAAGCGTCAGCAGCCCAAGCGCCAGACCAAGTCCCAGCGTCAGGCCGCGGCCCAGCACGCCGTGACGAAGGACGCAGAGGAAGGCTCGGAGCCGGCCGCCGAAGCGGCGCCGACCACCTCCCTCGAGAAGAAGCCCCAGGGCACGGCCAAGGCCACCGCGAAGGACGAGCCGAAGGACGAGGCACAGGGCGACAAGCCCGCGCGTCCGAGCCGCGCCAACTCCGGCGGCTCCCGTCAGGGCAAGTCCGGTCAGCGCAAGGGCCAGCAGCGGCCCAAGCACCCGTCCTCCAAGAAGTAAGCCTCGTCGAAGCAAGAAGGAGTCCATCCGTGACGGAAGGCACCACCTCCGCCGCCGCCGAGGGTGGCGACACCCTGACCCGCCTGGAGCAGGAGGGTGAGATCGCGGCCGACTACCTCGAAGGCCTGCTCGACATCGCCGACCTCGACGGCGACATCGACATGGACGTCGAGGCGGACCGGGCCGCGGTCTCGATCATCAGCGACTCCAGCAGCCGTGAGCTGCAGAAGCTCGTGGGTCGTGACGGCGAGGTCCTGGAGGCCCTCCAGGAGCTGACCCGACTGGCCGTGCACCGCGAGACCGGTGACCGCAGCCGTCTGATGCTCGACATCGCCGGCTTCCGCGCCAAGAAGCGCGCCGAACTCGCCGAGCTGGGCGCCAAGGCCGCGGTCGAGGTGAAGTCGACCGGACAGCCGGTCAAGCTGGACCCGATGACGCCGTTCGAGCGCAAGGTCGTGCATGACGCGATCGCCGCCGCCGGTCTGCGCAGCGAGTCCGAGGGCGAGGAGCCGCAGCGCTTCGTCGTTGTGCTCCCGGCCTGACCCCTCACGTAGTGTCGGCCCCGTCTGTTCGCAGGCGGGGCCGATCTTTGTCAGCCTGATAGTCAGCCACCACAGTGCGCTCGCACGCGACGCGTGCGGTACGGAAGGACGGTTCCCGTGACGGAGGAAGCGGAGCTCCCCGAGGCTCCGGAGCAGGCCCGGACAGTCTTCGGCGAGTACTTCCCGGAGGCCGTGCGGTACGCCGAGCTCCTCGCGGACGCCGGTGTGAAGCGGGGCCTGATCGGGCCACGTGAGGTGCCGCGTCTGTGGGAGCGCCATCTGCTGAACTGCGCCGTCCTCTCGGAGGTCGTCCCCGAGGGCGTCACCGTCTGCGACGTGGGCTCGGGTGCCGGCCTTCCCGGTATCCCCCTGGCCCTGGTACGCCCCGATCTGAAGATCACGCTCCTGGAGCCCCTTCTCCGCCGGACGAACTTCCTCCAGGAGGTCGTCGAGCTGCTCGGTCTCGACCATGTGACCGTGGTCCGGGGCCGCGCCGAGGAGATGCTCGGCAAGATCACGCCCGTGCACGTGGTGACCGCCCGCGCGGTGGCCCCCCTCGACCGGCTGGCCGGCTGGGGAGTCCCCCTGCTGCGCCCGTACGGCGAGATGCTGGCGCTCAAGGGCGACACTGCGGAGGAGGAGATCACCGGTGCTCGCGCCGCGCTCTCCCGCCTCGGTGTGGTGGAGACCTCTGTGATGCAGGTGGGCGAGGGGATCGTCGATCCGCTCTCCACGGTCGTCCGGGTGGAGGTCGGCGAGAGCCCCGGTGGTGTGCGGTTCGCGGCCAAGAGGGCCAAGGCGGCCAGGACGAGCAAGACCCGCCGACGCCGCTGAGCGTCGCATACGCACCATTTCGGAGTGTCGAACGGTCCCGGCCGGGCAGCGGGGGCATGGTGTTTCACGTGAAACGTCGCTCACTGCTGCAGGGGATCATCAGCCGCGGTCGCGCGGCTGCCACGCCCCGGGACCGTAAACCCCGCGTGACGCCACCCGCGAGGGTTACGGAGTTGTCCACAGAGGTGGATTCACCCACAGAACCACCGACCTCGCTGGTTCACGACCCCGAAAGCATGGCAGGCTCTCCCCATCGCGAGCCTGAAGCCGAGGAGAGTGAATCCTTGCGGTCCGACGCCAACATCGCGGGACCGATGACCGATCCGGTCCCCGGTCCCCGAACCGAATCGGCGGGGGAGGATGTTTCACGTGAAACACCGCCCCCGATGGACGACACCCCCATTGGTCGTGCTGCCCAGCTGGCAGTAGAGGCGCTGGGTCGTGCCGGTGAGGGACTTCCCCGCCCGGCGCAGACTCGCGTGATGGTGGTCGCCAACCAGAAGGGCGGCGTGGGCAAGACGACCACGACGGTCAACCTTGCCGCGTCCTTGGCCCTGCACGGGGCCCGGGTCCTGGTCATCGACCTGGACCCCCAGGGCAACGCCTCCACGGCGCTCGGTATCGACCACCACGCCGAGGTCCCCTCCATCTACGACGTCCTCGTGGACAGCAAGCCGCTCTCCGAAGTGGTGCAGCCCGTCACGGACGTCGAGGGTCTCTTCTGCGCCCCCGCCACCATCGATCTCGCCGGTGCGGAGATCGAGCTGGTGTCGCTGGTGGCCCGTGAGAGCCGCCTGCAGCGGGCGATCCAGGCCTACGAGCAGCCGCTCGACTACATCCTGATCGACTGCCCGCCCTCGCTCGGCCTCCTCACGGTCAACGCCATGGTGGCCGGAGCCGAGGTGCTCATCCCGATCCAGTGCGAGTACTACGCACTGGAGGGACTCGGTCAGCTCCTGCGGAACGTGGACCTGGTGCGGGGACACCTCAACCCCGCGCTCCATGTCTCGACGATCCTGCTCACCATGTACGACGGCCGGACGAGGCTCGCCTCCCAGGTCGCCGACGAGGTGCGCACGCACTTCGCCGAGGAGGTGCTGCGGACCAGCATTCCGAGGTCCGTCCGCATCTCGGAGGCCCCGAGCTACGGGCAGACGGTGCTCACCTACGACCCGGGCTCCAGCGGCGCCCTGTCGTACCTCGAAGCGGCCCGCGAGATCGCCCTGCGGGGGGTCGCCGTGCACTATGACCCGCAGCACGCCCACGTAGGGCAGCAGAACAACCAGCGCAACATGTCGGAGGGGATCCAGTGAGTGAGCGACGTAGGGGATTGGGGCGTGGGCTCGGTGCGCTGATCCCCGCTGCTCCCCAGGAACGGCAGGCGCCGTCGGTCGGTGCGGGTGCGGGCTCCGCGAGTGCGGTTCCCGGCATGGCCCCGGATCGGGGAGTGGCTGCCGCGAAGCTGGCGACGCTCCCGCAGAGTGCGAAGTCCCCTGAGGCCGCGCTGTCGTGGACCGAGCCGGAGCCGGCGGCCGTACCGGAGTCCCCCGCCGGGGCGCACTTCGCGGAGCTGCCGCTCGACAGCATCACGCCCAACCCGCGCCAGCCCCGTGAGGTCTTCGACGAGGACGCCCTGGCCGAGCTGGTCACCTCCATCAAGGAGGTCGGTCTGCTGCAGCCCGTGGTCGTGCGCAGGGCCGGCACCGACCGCTACGAGCTCATCATGGGCGAGCGGCGTTGGAGGGCCTGCCGGGAGGCCGGTCTGGAGCGGATCCCGGCGATCGTCCGGGACACCGAGGACGAGAAGCTTCTGCTGGACGCCCTCCTGGAGAACCTCCACCGGGCCCAGCTGAACCCGCTGGAGGAAGCGGCCGCCTACGACCAGCTGCTCAAGGACTTCCACTGCACCCATGACCAGCTGGCCGACCGGATCGGGCGCTCGCGCCCCCAGGTCTCCAACACGCTGCGTCTGCTGCGTCTCTCGCCGCCGGTGCAGCGCCGGGTCGCCGCCGGAGTCATCTCCGCCGGACACGCCCGTGCGCTCCTCGCGGTGGAGGAGCCGGAGGCCCAGGACAAGCTGGCGTACCGGATCGTGGCCGAGGGCCTCTCGGTGCGTGCGGTCGAGGAGATCGTCACGCTGATGGCCTCGGAGCCCGCCTCCCCGGTCAAGCCGAAGGGGCCGCGTGCCGGCGGCCGTGTCTCGCCCGCGCTGACGGATCTCGCCTCCCGGCTCTCGGACCGCTTCGAGACCCGGGTGAAGGTCGACCTCGGTCAGAAGAAGGGAAAGATCGTCGTCGAGTTCGCCTCGATGGAGGATCTGGACCGCATCCTCTCGACCCTGGCCCCCGGCGAGGGGCGGGTCATGGACCAGAAGAACACCAACGAGAACGCCGAGGACGCCGAGGGCTGATCCCTCCCGTTCGCTGAGGCCGCCCAGGGCGGGCCGTGCTCCGGTCTTCACCGGAACACGGCCCGCCCTTTGCCTGTGAGCGGTGTCTTCCGGATGGGCCGATCGATACGATTCCAAGAGGCGTATCCGTGCTCGGTGGCGAGGGAAGTGAGGAGCGGCCGTGGGGCGTCGGCTCGTACCGCTCACGCTGGACAACCTGCCGGACCTGCCCAAGCGGTGCCGCTCCTGTGTCTTCTGGGAGCTTGACCCGGTCAGCGGGGAAGCGGCGGTGAAGGCGGGGCGTCCGGAGCTGGAGAAGGAGGCCTGGATCTCGGGCGTTCTCCTGGAGTGGGGGTCGTGCGGCAGGGTCGTCTATGTCGACGACGTGCCGGTGGGCTATGTGCTCTACGCTCCCCCGGCCTATGTGCCGCGCTCGACGGCCTTCCCGACCAGTCCCGTGGCCGCAGATGCCGCGCAGTTGATGACGGCGTGGATCATGCCCGCGTACCAGGGACAGGGGCTCGGCCGGGTGGTCGTTCAGACGGTCGCCAAGGATCTGCTGCGGCGGGGCTTCAAGGCGATCGAGGCGTTCGGGGACGCCCGGTGGAAGGAGCCCGCCTGTGTCCTTCCCGCCGATCATCTGCTGGCGGTGGGCTTCAAGACGGTGCGGCCGCACCCCGCCTTCCCCCGGCTGAGGCTGGAACTCCGGACGACGCTCTCCTGGAAGGAGGACGTCGAGATGGCCCTCGACCGACTCCTCGGCGCCGTGCAGAAGGAACCCGTCCTGCGGCCGCTCTGACATCCCGCGCTGGGACATCCGGACATGCGAACGGCCCGCCCCTTCCCGGGGCGGGCCGCTGCTGTTTCACGTGAAACATCGCTCGCTGTTTCACGTGAAACAGCGGGAGAGCATCAGGCCTCGACGAAGTCCGCGAGGTCGCGCAGGATCGCGGCCTTCGGCTTGGCGCCGACGATGGTCTTCACGACCTCGCCGCCCTGGTAGACGTTCAGCGTCGGGATGGACATGACGCCGTACTTCGCAGCCGTGGCCGGGTTCTCGTCGATGTTGAGCTTCACGACCTCGATCTCGCCGTGCTCGGCGGCGATGGCCTCAAGCGACGGGGCGATCTGGCGGCACGGGCCGCACCAAGCGGCCCAGAAGTCCACCAGCACGGGCTTGTCGCTCTTGAGGACGTCCTCTTCGAAGGAAGCGTCGGTCACAGTCTTCAGGGCCACAGCGGCCTCCTTGATCTCGCGGGGGTGTGGGTTGAGGAGAGAGGGGTCAGACCGCGGGGGTCTCGGCCAGCTTCTCGCTGTCGGCGAGGGCGGCCAGGAAGCGCTCGGCGTCCAGCGCGGCGGAGCAGCCGGTGCCGGCGGCCGTGATGGCCTGACGGTAGGTGTGGTCGACGACGTCACCGGCGCCGAAGACACCCGTGAGGTTCGTCCGCGTCGACGGGGCGGCGACCTTGAGGTAGCCCTCCTCGTCGAGGTCCAGCTGGCCCTTGAAGAGCTCCGTCCGCGGGTCGTGGCCCACGGCGATGAAGAGGCCGGTGACGGGCAGCGCGCGGGTCTCGCCGGTCTTGGTGTCGCGCAGGGTCACACCGCTGAGCTTCTGGTCGCCGTGGATCTCGGTGACCTCGCTGTCCCAGGCGAAGGAGATCTTCGGGTCGGCGAAGGCGCGCTCCTGCATGGCCTTGGAGGCACGCAGGGTGTCGCGGCGGTGGACGATGGTGACGGACTTGGCGAAGCGCGAGAGGAAGGTCGCCTCCTCGATCGCGGTGTCGCCGCCGCCGACGACGGCGATGTCCTGGTCCTTGAAGAAGAACCCGTCGCAGGTGGCGCACCAGGAGACACCGCGGCCGGAGAGCGTGTCCTCGTTCGGGAGGCCGAGCTTGCGGTGCTGGGAGCCGGTGGTGACGATGACGGCCTTGGCGCGGTGCACGGTGCCGGCGGTGTCGGTGACGGTCTTGATCTCACCGGTGAGGTCCACGGCGATCACGTCGTCGGGGACGAGCTCGGCACCGAAGCGCTCGGCCTGGGCGCGCATGTTGTCCATGAGGTCCGGGCCCATGATGCCGTCACGGAAGCCGGGGAAGTTCTCGACCTCGGTCGTGTTCATCAGGGCGCCACCGGCGGTGACGGCACCTTCGAAGACCAGGGGGTTCAGCGACGCTCGGGCGGTGTAGAGCGCAGCGGTGTAACCCGCGGGCCCGGAGCCGATGATGATCACGTTACGGACGTCGCTCACGGGTTTCTTCCTCGTCTCTGCAGACTGCCACTGCCTACGGGGGCGCTTGTCTCGGTCACTCTCACCCCACCCAACGGATCCTAAGGGGCGTACATTCCCGAGACCGCCTTGCGGCACCCATGCCGGACGGGACGCGAGGTCAGGAGCGTGGGTAGGTCTCGCTGAAGAGAACATCGGCGGCGGGGGTTCCGTTGCCGGCGCTCCGGTTCGCGCAGGAGGCGTCGAGCACATAGGCCTGGACCCGGGCGCTGTCCGCGGGGTCGGTGAGGACCAGGAGATAGGCGGGCGTGCCCTGGTACTCGCCCCGTTCGTGGCCGAGGACCGCGTCGGTCCGGCCGGTGCCGGCCAGGACACAGCCGGGGACAGTGGTGTCCCTGTTCCGCGCGGAGGGAGGGGTGCTCGCCTCCGCGGACATCGACTCGGGGCCGATGCCCTGGGGTGTCGTGACAGCGCCGCCGTCGGCCAGGAGCGCGTGCACCCGGTCCTCGACCGGAGCGCCCGAGAAGGGGCTGAGGACCGCTGCGGCGGCCGAATCGGCCTTCTTGGTGTCGGCGGCCTCGCCACCGGCGGTGACGTTGCCAGCCTGGCTGAGGTACAAGCTCGTGCCGAGGATCACGGCGCCGAAAGCGGCGCCCAGTGTCGAGAACAGGGCGATCCGCCGACGGCGGGGCCGCTTGGTGCGGCCGGGACCGGTGGCGGCGCCGGAGCGGCCCTCGGGGCGGTCGGCGACGGGGCGGGGAGCGACGGAGGGAACCGTCTCCGACGGGGTACGCGATGTTTCACGTGAAACAGCGCCGTCGTCCTCCGGGGTGGTCGCATGGAGAAGCGCCTCGGCGGCGAGGGCGGCATCGATCCGGCCGGCGATCTCGGCGGGCATCCGGGGCGGCCCCGGCAAGGTGCCGAGCAGACCGCGGATCTCCTCCAGCGAGGTCCGTACGTCCGCACAGAGAGGGCAGCCGTCCACGTGCCGCCGCACCGCCGCGGAACGGGTCGGTGAGAGGAGCCCCTCGGCCAGGTCGGAGATCTCCGAGACGTCCGGGTGCTGTGTGGTGTCGGCCCTGCCGGCCGTGGAAGTCACGTGCGCCCACCTCCGCCCTTCACAGCAGCTGGATCAGTCGGTCCGGTGTCCGTCGGCCCCGGCACCGGTGGGACGGATGCCCCCGGCGTCCGGTTCCTTCCCCCATCGGGGGCTTCGTTACCCACGGTGTCGGCGCGCAGATGAGTGACCATCGGAAGCAGCCGTGCGCGCCCGCGCGCGCAGCGGCTCTTCACGGTGCCGGTGGGGACGCCGAGGATACGGGCCGCCTCCGCGACCGGGTATCCCTGCATGTCGACCAGGACGAGCGCGGTGCGCTGGTCGGCGGGGATGGACGCGAGCGCGGCGAGGACCTGCCGGTGGAGGTCCTGACGCTCCACGGGCGCTTCGGCGGACTCGTGGGGATCGAGGAGCTGCTCCAGGCGGTCGGTGTCGTCGACGGGAGAGGTCCTGCGGGAGGCCGCCTTGCGTGCACGGTCGAGACAGGCGTTCACCGTGATGCGGTGGAGCCAGGTCGTGACGGCCGACTGGCCACGGAAGGTGTGGGCGGCCCGGAAGGCCGAGAGCAGGGCGTCCTGGACGGCGTCGGCGGCCTCCTCGCGGTCCCCCAGCGTGCGCAGGGCCACCGCCCACAGGCGGTCGCGGTGTCGCCGTACGAGCTCACCGAAGGCGTCGGGGTCCCCGGCGACATGGCGCGCCAGAAGATCCTGGTCCGTCGCCGTCCGGGGATCGTCAGCCGCTGGTGCCACGGTTCCCCTCCTCGCTCGGCAGCCGTGCACGCATTCAATCCGGTCCGTGCCCGGAAGTAAATGAGCGCCGAGCTGGGCTCGGCGCTCATCGGTGGACATGATCGGCGGCTAAGGGGCGGTCCCCTGGAAGGACAGGTTGGTGATGGCCTGCTTGTAGCCGGATCCGAAGTACTGGTCGCCACCGGAGTGCGGCACGGAGGTCATCCAGAGCAGCACGTAGCGGGTCTTGACCGGTGTCTTGGTCTCCAGCTTCGCCGTCGAATCCGAGGTCTCCACGTCGGCGATCTTCTTCATGGAGTCCGGGGTGCCGGAGGGCGACAGCGAGTCGGCCGCGTACAGGCTGATCGCGGTGCTCGGACCGCCGTAGCGGAGCGCTATGGAGGCGGAGGAGACGTTCTGCTCGCTCCCGAGGTCGTAGACGATCCCGACGCCCTGCTTGTACGGCGCCAGGACGGGGCCGGCGCGGAAGGTCTTGGTACGCCAGTACGAGGAGCTGTCGCCGTCGTAGGTGTTGCCGACGCCGTCGGAGTTCTGCGGCAGCCCGTCGGGCGCGTACTCCTCGGCCGACCGGATCGAGAGCGGCTTGGGCGGCTCGGGCTTCTCGTCGTCGACCGTCGGGGACGTGCTCGGGGGCTTGGGCGTGCTGTCCTGGCCGAGCAGCCGGTCGGCGATCTGCCAGCTGCCGAGTCCCAGGGCGGCGATCAGCAGGGCCGAGACGGCCCACTTCAACGCCTTGCCGGTACGGCTCTGCAGCGGGGGCGGCGGGACGACCACGGGCTGGGTGACCACGGGGCGGGCCTGAGGGCGCCCGTACGTGCCCTGCTGATAGGTCGTGCGCTGGTACTCGGGCGGGGCGGTGAACTCGGGCTCCGGCGGCTTCACACGGGGCATCGCCGCCACGGCCTTGGCCAGCTCGTCCGGAGTGGTGCAGGGCGGCTCCTGCCGCGAGGCGGTGGCCCCGTCGTTGGCCAGGGCGCGCATGGCGATCTCGGAGAGGCCCCGGTGGACCCCGGCGCGGACCTGGTCGGGCGGAAGCAGCCCGACCCCCTTGGGCAGCCCGGAGAGCCCGTGGGCGTCGCTGTCGTACGGCCAGCGCTGGGTGAGCGCCGCGTACAGGAGGGCGCCGATGGCCTCCGTGTCGGTGCGCTGGGGCCGTTCGGCGGTGATGCCGCGCAGGGCGGCGTTCACGGCGAGCCCGCGGATCCGGTACTGGCCGGTGGAGCTGCGCAGGACGGCGCTCGGCGTGAGCCGGAGGTGGGCGAGGCCTTCGCGGTGCGCGGCGGCCATGGCCTGGGAGACCTGGCTGACGAGCTGGTAGGCGTCGTGGGGCTCCAGCGGGCCGGCCGCGAGCAGCGTGGTCAGTTCGGTGGAGTCGGGCAGCCACTCGTGCACGACGTACACGAGGTCGTTCTCCTCGACGGCGTCGAGGACCTGGACGAAACGCGGATCGCCGAGCAGGGCCGAGGAGCGGGCCGCGGCGAGGACCGAGCGGGCCCTGGGGTGGTCGGCGGGCAGCAGATGGACCCCGACGGCACGCCGCAGTTTCTCGTCGACGGCACGCCAGCTGCTGAAGCCGTCCAGACGGGTGACGCACTCCTCCAGCCGGTAGCGTCTGGCCAGCTTGTGGCCGCTGTGCAGCTCGGGAGCCGTGATCGAGGGCTGTTCGCCGCTCTGTCGTTCGACCGCCTTCTTCTCCGTGGCCTCGGCGGAGTTCTCCGCCGTCTTCTGCTTGTCCGCCACCCCGTCGGTCGCGGCCGTGTCCGCCTTGGCGGTCAGCGGGTCGTCACCGCTGTTGTCGGCCACGTCGACGGCAGCCGTGCTACGTTCCGCCACCGTCGTTCCTGCCTCCCCATCCGTTGCGCCACATCCAACAGCCAAGCCAATTGTGCCCACAGTCGGACGCTATGCACGACACGCGGTTCCCCCCGATGGTTGCGCGGGATCCGCCGGTTCAGCGTCCCAGGCGTCCGCGCACCATCCCGACCAGGGTGTTCAGCTCCGCGATCCGCATGCGCTTGGCCGCGACGAAGAAGACACCGAGGAGCACCGCTCCGCCGACGAGCAGGGCGACGAGCGAGCCCAACGCGCCCTCGCCGAGCAGCTTCAGCAGGCCGAAGCCGACGGCGCCGGCGACGATCGCGGCGGGCACCGAGGCCATGCAGAGACGGGCGTAGGTGCGCAGTACCTGGGTGCCGTCCAGGTCGCCTCCGAGGCGCTTGCTGAGGCGGCGCCAGGCGATGCCGACGCCGACGGCGTAGGCGAGCCCGTACGAGGCCGCCATGCCGACGACGGCCCAGCGGGCCGGCAGGACCACGTAACAGACGGCCGAGGCGGCCGCGTTGACGGCCGCGACGATGACCGTGTTGTAGAAGGGCGTCCGGGTGTCCTCGTAGGCGTAGAAGCCACGGAGCACGACGTACTGGACGGAGTAGGGGATCAGGCCGAGGCCGAAGGCCATCAGGATGAAGCCCATGCCCTGCGCGGCCTGGATACCGCTGGATGCGTACAGCAGGGTGCACATCGGGACGCCGAGTGCCAGGAAGGCGAAGGAGACCGGGACGATCGCGACGGCCGAGTTGCGCAGGCCCTGCGAGATGTCGTCGCGGACGGCACCGGGGTCGTCGTCGTGGGCGGCCCGGGAGATCCGCGGCAGCAGGGCGGCCATGACGGAGACCGTGATGATGGCCTGCGGCATGCCCCAGATCAGCTGGGCGTTCGAGTAGGCGAGGAAGCCGGCGCCGCTCTGGCCGGACTCCTCACCGGCCGCGGTGGCGAGCTGGGTGACGACCAGGACGCCCGCCTGGTTGGCGAGGACGAAGAGCACCGTCCACTTGGCGAGCTTGACCGTCTTGCCGAGTCCGTGGCCCTTCCAGTCGAAGCGGGGCCGGAAGCGGAAGCCCGTCTCGCGCAGGTACGGGATCATGGCCAGGGCCTGGACGACGAGTCCGAGGAGGGTGCCGATGCCGAGCAGGCGGATGCCGTCGTCCGGGATGGTCTGCACACCCATGTGGGACTCGGCGGAGGTGCCGTAGACCCAGATGAACAGGCCGAAGGTGACGATCATGACGATGTTGTTGAGGACCGGGGTCCACATCATCGCGCCGAACTTGCCGCGCGCGTTGAGGATCTGACCCATCACCACGTGCACGCCCATGAAGAAGATCGTGGGCAGGCAGTAGCGGGCGAAGGTCACGGCCACGCTGTTGGCGGCCGCGTCGTCGGCGATGGTGTTCGACATCAGCCGGATCAGCAGCGGCGCCGCGAAGACGGCGAGGACCACGATCGCGCCGAGCGCCACCATGACCAGGGTGAGCAGGCGGTTGGCGTAGGCCTCGCCGCCGTCCTCGTCGTTCTTCATCGAGCGGACGAGCTGCGGGACGAAGACCGAGTTGAGGCCGCCGCCGACGGTGAGGATGTAGATCATCGTCGGCAGGGTGTAGGCGATGGTGAAGGTGTCACCCAGCAGGGCGGCCCCCAGCGCGCCGGTGATGACGAGGCTGCGGACGAAGCCGGTGAGCCGGGAGACCAGGGTGCCGGCGGCCATCACCGCGCTCGACTTCAGCAGTCCGGACGCACGGCCGGTCTTCTTGGGGGCGGGGGCGGGCATGGGGTCCGGCTCCGGAGCGGGCGGGGGGACCTGGCCGGGCGTCTGCTGGTCCCGGTAGAGGTGCGCGAAGGCGTCCGTCTCGGGCTCCTCCTCGCCGGCCCGGGTCACCAGGTCGTCGACGCCGGTGAACTGGACCGTGCGCGGGTCGTCGCCGTACGGCAGGTGGCGTGAGGGGCCGTCGGGCTCCGGCGCGGGGGTCTGCGCCCACACCCGGGGGTCGGGGGCGTGCGGGGGCGCGGCCGGCTGCTGGTAGAGCGGCTGCGGCTCCTGATAGGTGCCGGGCGGGGGCGGCGGGTGCGCGGCGCGGTCGTAGAGCGCCTCGGTCACGGGGTCCTGCGCGGACAGGTCCTGCGCCCGGTAGGGATCGTGGGCGAAGGCGTCCTGGACGTAGGGGTCCTGGGCGTACGGGTTCTGCGTGGCGGCGTCCTGGGCGTACGGGTCCTGTGCGTAGGGGGCCTGCGCGTAGGGCGCGTGCCCCTGCGGGCCGGGAGCGCCCTGCTGCGGGGGCGGCACCGGCGGGTAGCCGGTGCCGGGGGGTGCCGCGGGCGTCCCACCGGACGGCTCGGTGCCACCCGCGCCCTGGCCGCGGTCACCGTCGTACGGCGCGTTCATGGTTACCCCACCTCATCGTCCCCGGCCGACCGGCCACGACATCGCTCAACGGTCCACTTTCTCACCCGGGCCCGACGGGTCGCCGCTTTCGGACCCGGTGTCCGGTGTCGGGTCACTCGGCTGCACGGGTTCCGGCCCCTCGGTGTCCTCCGAGGGGGCCTCCGCGTGAGCCTCGGCCTCCGCCGTCTCCGCGTCCGTCTCCTCCGCCTCGCCGTCGGCCTCGGCGGCCTCCGCCTCGGCGTTCCGCGCGGCCACCCGCTTGCGCTGGCTGTACATCCGTACACCGGCCAGGACGAGCAGCAGGACGCCGCCCGCGATGACGAGCATCACCGTGGCGGTGATCTCGGAGACCTTCACGTTGAAGGTCATCGGCTCCCCGTACGGCGTGCCGTCCTCGGTGTAGAGCTGGGCCGTCATCGGCACCTGGCCGTTGACGTTGGCGGAGGCGGTGAACTTCACGGACTGGCTGTGACCGCCGTTGATCTTCACGGGCAGCTCGGCGACGCCGTCGCCGTTCAGCTTCAACCGGTTCTTGTTGCCGGAGGTGAGCCGCAGCACGAGGTGCACGTCCTGCAGCAGCTTGTTCTGGACGGTCACGGGGATCGTCGCGCTGCGCCCGGAGAGCGTGAGATCCGACTTGTCGACCAGCTGCACGCCTTCGGTGAGGGTCTGCAGGTAGTCCAGGACGTTGATCCGGTAGAGCGCGGCGGCTCTTGCCTGGCCCCGCCACGAGGTCGACATCTCGCGGCTGATCGCGTTGCCGAAGGGGGTCACGACCCGGTCCTGGATGGTCAGGATGACCTTGAAGTCGTCCAGCTCGTCCCGGGTGGTCTTCATGTCGCGGAACGCCTGGACCGGCAGCTCGGTGTCGCGGAGCTTCTTCGGGTACCGGGAGCCGGCGGGCACCGCCGTGGAGGCGTCCGGGTCCGGCTTGGCCGTGGCGGCCGCCAGGAGGTCGCTCGGCTGGCTCCAGCGCTTGCCGGAGAGCCCGCGCAGGGCGGTCGCCATGGACTGCGCCTGGGCGACGCTCGGCACCCGCTGGGGGGCGACGACGACGCTGCGCTGGTCCTCCGGCTGCTCCAGGGTGATCGCGAGGGACTGGGAGAGGAATTCCTGGACCGCGAGCGTGGAGGTCTCCGCGCGGACCATGTCCCCCTCGAAGGCCGTGGACAGGAGTGCGTCGCTCACCACGGCCGTGGTGCTGCCGTCGCCGAAGGGCCGGGCCGCCGTCGGGGTGTACGAGAGGTCGTCGCGGACGCTGTCGCTGCGGGCGATCACCTTGTCGGCGCCGGCGGAGGTCGCCACCGCCAGGATGGAGGGGTCGACCGCCCCGTCGGCGGGCCAGGCGAAGTCCGTGGAGGGCTGGACGTGCAACACCGTCTCGACCGTCGTCCCGGCGAGGGCGGTGGCCGACTGGAGGTGTCCCAGCGAGCCGGGCACGTCCTTGCCGCGGTGGGCGAGGGAGGCGATGTCGGGGTCAGCGAAGGGCAGGGCGACGACCTTGCGGCCCTGCACCGCCTTCTCCAGCGAGTCCAGCCATCGCTGGGCGACGGCCTGGTTCTTGCCGGGGACGTGCAGGGCGCCCTCCTTGACCCGGTAGCCGTTGGCCATGGCGTCGACGGAGGCCAGCAGGTCCGGGTCGACCACCCAGGTGACCGGGAGGTCCTTGCCCAGGGAGACGAGCTGGTCGAGGCGCCCACCGGGCTTCAGCTCGGTCGCCAGGTCGTCGTCCTCGAAGACGGGGGTCTGCTGGTCGTCGGTGGCCGTCTCCGCGGAGACGTGGGCCGAGGAGATCAGCGGCCAGAGGTAGGTGAGCTGGGTCTTCTTCTCGGTGGCCTCGGGCTGGTACGGCACGAAGGTCCGTTCGATGCCGAGCACCCGGTCGTCGCGGCGGTCCGGGGTGTGTCCGGTGAGGGAGACACCGAGCTGGTAGACGCCCGCCGCGTCGAGTCCGAGTTCGGAGACCGGCACGGAGACGGAGAACTCCGCGCTGAGACCGGCGCCCAGTCGGGGGATCTTGACCGTGGGAGCGTCCTCGAGGACGGGCGGGTCGCTGTCGCTGCGGTAGCCGGTCCGGCCCGAGACCTGCTCGATCTCGCTCCGGCTCGTCATCCGGGGGCCGACGCGCAGTCCCACGGTGGCATCGGTCACGGTCTGCTTGCCGTGATTGGTGACCGTCCCGGTGACGGTGACCGTGTCCCCCTCGACGGGCGCACTCGGCGCCAGCGTGTCGAGCGACACATCGACGGTCCTCGAACCGGTGCCGTCCTCGGCGGCGGACGCCGAGGAGGTGACGGCCGGAGCCTGGAGCAGGCCGGCGAGAAGCGGCGCCCCGAAGGCGACGGTGATCGTGCGCCGCAGCCACCGGCGGGCAGGTGAGGGACCGGTTCCCTGGATGTCTGCCGCCTCGGCCACGCGTTCGCCCGTCCTCGTCGTTGTCGGTGGTGCCAGTGGTGTAGGTGGTTCCCGGTTGCTGTGTCCAGGCATGGTAACGAGGCACGCCGGGGGCAAGTGCCGGGGACTGCTCCAGGCGATCTCCGGCCGGCCGTGGACGTCGGGGGCCCCGGGCGCCCGGCCCGGGCGGAAACGAGGACGTCACGGCGAGCCGGGGCACGTACCCTTTTCTGTTGTGCCGAACGCCAACGAAGACACCCCGACTGCACTGAGCCAGGTGCAACGCCGCGCGGTCAGTGAACTGCTGCGTGTGTCCCCTGTCGCCGACGACCTCGCCCGCCGTTTCCAGGAGGCCGGGTTCAGCCTCGCGCTGGTCGGCGGCTCGGTACGCGACGCGCTGCTCGGCCGGCTCGGCAACGACCTGGACTTCACCACCGACGCCCGTCCCGAGGACGTACTGAAGATCGTCCGTCCGTGGGCCGACTCGGTGTGGGAGGTCGGCATCGCCTTCGGGACCGTCGGCTGCCAGAAGCAGGGGCGCGTCGGTGACGCTGACCAGAGCTTCCAGATCGAGGTCACCACGTACCGCTCGGAGGCGTACGACCGGACCTCCCGCAAGCCTGAGGTCTCCTACGGCGACTCCATCGACCAGGATCTCGTCCGGCGTGACTTCACCGTCAACGCCATGGCCGTGGCTCTGCCGGAGAAGGAGTTCATCGACCCGTACGGCGGTCTTGAGGACCTCGCCGCCCGGGTGCTGCGTACGCCCGGTACGCCCGAGGAGTCCTTCTCCGACGACCCGCTGCGCATGATGCGGGCCGCGCGCTTCGCCGCGCAGCTGGACTTCGAGGTCGCCCCCGAGGTCGTCACGGCGATGAAGGAGATGTCCGGCCGGATCGAGATCGTCTCCGCCGAGCGCGTCCGTGAGGAGCTCAACAAGCTGCTGCTCTCGGCCCACCCGCGCAAGGGCCTCGGGCTCCTCGTGGACACGGGCCTCGCCGAGCACGTGCTCCCCGAGCTGCCCGCGCTGCGCCTGGAGAGCGATGAGCACCACCGCCACAAGGACGTCTACGAGCACTCCCTGACCGTGCTCGACCAGGCCATCGACCTGGAGGAGGACGGCCCCGATCTGGTGCTGCGCCTCGCCGCCCTGCTCCATGACATCGGCAAGCCGCGGACCCGTCGCTTCGAGAAGGACGGCCGGGTCTCCTTCCACCACCACGAGGTGGTGGGCGCGAAGATGACGAAGAAGCGCATGACCGCGCTGAAGTACTCCAACGAGATGATCAAGGACGTCTCGCGGCTCGTGGAGCTCCATCTGCGCTTCCACGGCTACGGGACCGGCGAGTGGACCGACTCGGCCGTGCGCCGTTACGTCCGCGACGCCGGGCCGATGCTCTCGCGTCTGCACAAGCTGACCCGCTCGGACTGCACCACGCGCAACAAGCGCAAGGCGAGTGCGCTCTCCCGCGCCTACGACGGCCTGGAGGACCGCATCGCTCAGCTCCAGGAGCAGGAGGAGCTGGACGCGATCCGTCCCGACCTCGACGGCAATCAGATCCAGGAGATCCTCGGCATCGGCCCCGGTCCGGCCATCGGCCAGGCGTACAAGTTCCTGCTGGAGCTCCGGCTGGAGAACGGTCCCATGGAGCACGACCAGGCCGTCTCCGCGCTGAAGGAGTGGTGGGCCGCGCAGGGCTGAACCGACCACGTCCGGGTTCCGCGATGTTTCACGTGAAACATCGCGGAACCCGGGCCCTCCGAGGGGTGATGTTTCACGTGAAACATCACCCCTCGGTGCGTTCCCCTCGCAGGGCCAGCGCGATCACCGCGTAGATCACGGCCACGAGCACGACCAGGAGCGGGGACCGCCCGTCGGGCGGCAGCATCAGCGCCGCCACTCCGGCGGCGGCCACGAAGGCGACGTTGAACAGCACGTCGTACAGCGCGAAGACCCGCCCTCGGTAGGCATCGTCCACGGACGTCTGCACCACGGTGTCCGTCGCGATCTTCGACCCCTGGGTGATGAGCCCGAGAACGAAGGCGGCGACGAGGAAGGGGGCGGGGGCGAAGGTCAGGCCGAGTGTCGGTTCGAGCACGGCGGCCGCCGCGGCGCACACCGTCATCCATCCGAAGGGACCGAGCCGTCCCACAGCCCAGGGGGAGATCACGGCCGCCGCGAAGAATCCCGCGCCGGAGGCGGCGACGGCGAGCCCGAGGAGCCCGAGTCCCTCGGATTCCGTGGAGCTCCACGCATAGCGGCAGAGCATGAGCACGGTGACGAACAGGGCGCCGTAACAGAAGCGCATGAGGCCCACCGCAGCGAGGGCGCGGGCGGCCCGCCGTCGCTCGGCGAGGTGGCGCAGTCCCGCGATCAGGCCTCGGACCGTCGAGGCGAGTGTGGAGGCGAGCCGCTGCGGCACGAGGCCGGGATCGGGCCCGAGGAGCTCCCGGGACATACGCAGCGAGGCGAGGCCGGCGCAGAGATAGAGGAGGGCGCCGAAGGCGACCACGGCCGCGTTGGACTTGTCGGCCAGCAGCTGGATGCCGAACGCGAGACCGCCTCCCACGGTCGCGGCGAGGGTGCCGGCGGTGGGGGAGAGCGAGTTGGCCACCACGAGCCGTTCGGCGTCGACGACACGTGGGAGCGAGGCCGAGAGACCCGCGAGGACGAAGCGGTTGACGGCCGTGACGGAGAGCGCGGAGGCGTAGAAGAGCCACTCGGGGACGGCCGCGAGGATGAGCAGGGCGGTCCCGCCGGCGAGCAGGGCGCGCAGGAGGTTGCCGTACAGGAAGACCTGCCGTCGCTGCCAGCGGTCCAGAAGGACACCGGCGAACGGGCCGACGAGGGAGTACGGGAGCAGGAGGACCGCCATCGCGGAGGCGATCGCGGCGGGGGAGGTCTGTTTCTCGGGGGAGAAGACGACGTACGTGGCGAGGGCCACCTGGTAGACGCCGTCGGCGCACTGCGAGAGCAGCCGAACGGCGAGCAGGCGGCGGAAGTTCGTCAGGCGCAGGAGTACGCGCAGATCACGTACGACGGACATGGCAGCAAGACTCACATACGAAGAGGGCCCCCGGGCGGTGGCTCGGGGACCCTCTATCGACTGGGGTGCGGCGCTTTAGCGCTCGACCTCGCCCTTGATGAACTTCTCGACGTTGGCCAGGGCCTCGTCGTCGAAGTACTGAACCGGCGGCGACTTCATGAAGTAGCTCGACGCGGAGAGGATCGGGCCGCCGATGCCGCGGTCCTTGGCGATCTTCGCGGCGCGCAGGGCGTCGATGATGACACCCGCGGAGTTCGGGGAGTCCCACACCTCGAGCTTGTACTCGAGGTTCAGCGGGACGTCGCCGAAGGCGCGGCCCTCAAGGCGCACGTACGCCCACTTGCGGTCGTCCAGCCAGGCCACGTAGTCCGAGGGACCGATGTGGACGTTCTTCTCGCCCAGCTCGCGGTCGGGGATCTGCGAGGTGACGGCCTGCGTCTTGGAGATCTTCTTGGACTCGAGGCGGTCGCGCTCGAGCATGTTCTTGAAGTCCATGTTGCCGCCGACGTTGAGCTGCATGGTGCGCTCAAGACGGACACCGCGGTCCTCGAACAGCTTCGCCATCACGCGGTGCGTGATCGTGGCGCCGACCTGCGACTTGATGTCGTCGCCGACGATCGGGACGCCCGCCTCGGTGAACTTGTCGGCCCACTCCTTGGTGCCGGCGATGAAGACCGGAAGGGCGTTGACGAAGGCGACCTTGGCGTCGATGGCGCACTGGGCGTAGAACTTCGCGGCGTCCTCGGAACCCACGGGCAGGTAGCAGACGAGAACGTCGACCTGGCGGTCCTTGAGGATCTGGACGACGTCGACCGGCTCCTCGGCGGACTCCTCGATGGTCAGGCGGTAGTACTTGCCGAGACCGTCGAGCGTGTGACCGCGCTGGACCGTGACGCCCTTGTTCGGGACGTCGCAGATCTTGATGGTGTTGTTCTCGCTGGCGCCGATGGCGTCCGAGAGGTCGAGGCCGACCTTCTTCGCGTCGACGTCGAAGGCGGCGACGAACTCGACGTCACCGACGTGGTAGTCGCCGAACTGGACGTGCATCAGGCCGGGCACCTTGGCCGCCGGGTCGGCGTCCTTGTAGTACTCGACGCCCTGGACCAGCGAGGCGGCGCAGTTGCCCACGCCGACGATGGCTACGCGAACCGAACCCATTCCGGTTGCTCCCTGTGTGATCGTGGAAGCCCTGCTGTGCGCAGGGTTTCACTTGGCGGTGTCGTCGGACGGATCCGGCCGGGTACTGCCCCCGTGCCGGGGCAGGCCGCCCGTTTCTCCAGAATCGTTGTCGTGCAGAGCGGGGGCGTCGGAGCCGGATCGCTGATCCCGCCCTGCCCGCTCGCTCTCGATGAGCTCGTTCAGCCAGCGCACTTCGCGCTCCACGGACTCCATACCGTGGCGCTGCAGCTCAAGCGTGTAGTCGTCGAGGCGCTCGCGTGTCCGGGCCAAGGAGGCGCGCATCTTCTCCAGGCGCTCCTCCAGCCGGCTGCGGCGCCCTTCGAGGACGCGCATCCGCACCTCGCGCTCGGTCTGCCCGAAGAAGGCGAACCGTGCGGCGAAGTGCTCGTCCTCCCAGGCGTCCGGGCCGGTGTGCGAGAGGAGTTCCTCGAAGTGGTCCTTCCCCGCGGACGTCAACCGGTAGACGATCTTGGCTCGGCGTCCTGCGAGTGAAGCGGCGAGGGCCTCCTCGGGAGCGCTGCCCGGTTCCTCGATCAACCAGCCGTTGGCGACCAGCGTCTTGAGGCAGGGATACAGCGTTCCGTAGCTGAAGGCCCGGAAGACGCCCAGCGAGGTGTTGAGGCGCTTCCGCAGCTCGTACCCGTGCATCGGGGCCTCGCGCAGCAGGCCGAGGACGGCGAACTCGAGGATGCCGGAGCGTCTGCTCATGTCGTCGCCTCCTCCTCCGCTTCGGGGGTCCTTATGCCGTGCTGATGTATCGACTCGATACATCAGCACGATAGAACGGCCCCTGTGTCTCGACAAGTGGGACCGCCGTGACCGGCGTCACATCGTCAATTCACAGCGATCGACTTGCCTGATTTGGGGTGAACTCCGGCCCTAGGTGGGTTTTGGCCGTGCGTAGGCTGTGCGCCATGCAGATCACCGGGAACCGAGCGATGCCCAGGGGCGTCAGTGCTCCGGGTGACCGGCTGCGACACGGAGGGACTTCCGATGAGGTTCCGGCCGTGCGCATTTCGGGGGGACCGGAACTCAACTGCCGCTTCCAGGCGTATGCGCCTGCCCGAGGAGTAGTCGTTCGATGAGCGAGCATCGTCGCAAAATGCCGCCGCAGCAGCCGCCGACGGGTGGTCGCGCGGCGGCACGGCGCGCCGCCCAGCAGCCGGTGGGCCGCAGGTCGGCCCCGGTCCAAGACGTCGGTACGGGGGCCCCTTCGGCCTCGTACGGGCCTGCCTCCTCCGCCGGCGAGGAGCAGCGTCCCTACGGGGGCCGGGCCGAGGCCCGCCGTGCCGCCCAGCGCGGCAGCCGCCGGAGGGGGGCCGACGCCGGCCCCGGGGGCCCTGGTGGTTCCGGTGGCGGACGGCGTGGTGGCGGCGGCGGTGGCGGCCGTGGCAGTGGCCCGGGGCGCGGCTCAGGAGGCCGCCCGCCGGGCAAGAAGCGGCTGATCGACTACCCGAGGTACGGGAAGTACGGCTGGCGTCGCTGGATGCCGTCGTGGAAGCTCGTGACGGGCACGTTCCTGGTCTGCGTCGGGATACTGATGGGCGGCGCGGTCTTCGCGTACTCCAACGTGGTGATCCCGAAGGAGGACGACACCGCGACGTCGCAGAACAACATCTACTACTGGGCCGACGGCTCGCGCATGGCCGCGACCGGCAGCGGCACCAACCGGCAGATCATCGGGATCGAGCAGATCCCGAAGGTGATGCAGGAGGCCGTGGTCTCGGCCGAGAACAAGACCTTCTGGGACGACTCGGGCATCGACCCGATGGGCATCGGCCGCGCCGTGTGGAACATGGCCAAGGGCGGCGAGACCCAGGGTGGCTCGACGATCACCCAGCAGTACGTGAAGAACAACCGTCTGAACGACCAGTCGCAGACGGTGACCCGGAAGGTGAAGGAACTCTTCATCTCCATGAAGGTCGGCAACGAGCTCGAGAAGTCCGACATCATGGCCGGCTATCTGAACACCGCGTACTACGGCCGCGGTGCCTACGGCATCCAGGCCGCGTCGCGCGCGTACTTCGACAAGGACGCCAAGCAGCTCAACGCCAGCGAGTCGGCACTGCTCGCCGCGGTGCTGAAGGGCGCGACGTACTACGACCCGGGCGGCTACCCGGAGATCGACCCCGAGGCCACTCCCGAGAAGAACACCGACCGCGCCACCAAGCGGTGGAAGTGGATCCTCGACGAGATGGTCAACGACAACAAGATCACCGCCGCGGAGCGCGCCAAGTACACGACCTTCCCGAAGGTGCAGAAGCGCAAGCAGGACGCCCAGCTGACCGGCCAGATCGGCTACCTGGTCAGCACGGCCAAGGCGAACTTCATCAACAGCAACACCGAGGGGATCGGCGCCAAGGAGCTGGAGCGCGGCGGCTACGAGATCCACACCACCTTCGACAAGAAGAAGGTGGCCTCGATGGAGCAGTCGGTCAAGAAGATCCTCGACGAGTACATCGACCCGAAGAAGCGGCCGGACACCGACACCAACGTGCAGTTCGGTGGCGCCTCCGTGGACACGAAGACCGGTGCGATCGTCGCGATCTACGGCGGTGTCGACGCCACCAAGCACTTCACGAACAACGCCGACCCGACCGGTGCCCAGGTCGGCTCGACCTTCAAGCCCTTCGTGCTGGCCGCCGCGATGCAGTACGGCATCCGCGACAAGGACCTGGGGCCGGTGCAGGACGCCAGCAGCCGGACCATCGTCGACCCGGACAAGAGCCGCTACTCCGGCAAGGACGAGCTGAAGGTCCGCAAGTACAACGGCGAGATCTGGCACGACGAGAAGGGCAAGGAGTGGCTCCAGACCAATGACGACGGCGCGAGCTACGGCAACATGTCCCTCCGCGAGGCGATGATCCGCTCGGCGAACTCGCCGTACGTGCAGCTCGGCATGGACGTCGGCATCGACAAGGTCCGTGAGACCGCCATCGCGGCCGGCCTGCGCAAGGAGTCGCTCGTCCAGGGCGAGGTGCCCTCGTTCTCCCTCGGTATCTCCAGCCCGAGCGCGATCCGGATGGCGGGCGCCTACGCGACCTTCGCCAACAACGGCGAGCAGAACGACCCGTTCTCGGTGACCAAGGTGTCCAAGGGCGGCAAGACGATCTACGAGCACAAGTCGGCCACCAAGGAGGCCTTCTCCTCGGCGATCGCCAGCAACGTCACCGACGTCCTACGGGACGTCGTGGAGAACCCCAAGGGCACCGGCCGCAAGGCCGCCATCGAGGGCCGTGACGTGGCCGGCAAGACCGGTACGACCGACGGCAACAAGTCGGCCTGGTTCGTGGGCTACACCGCGCAGCTGGCCACGGCCATCGACATGTACCGGTTCGACGACGACGAGACCAAGAAGAACCGCGAGTTCCAGGAGATGTTCGGCACGGGTGACCAGCCGAAGATCCACGGTTCTTCGTTCCCCTCGCGGATCTGGAAGGACTACATGACCGATGCCGTGGAGGGCATGCCGGTCGTGAGCTTCCCGGAGCCGGAGAAGCTGGACGGCGCCAAGCCGGTCTTCGGTGGCGGCGCCACCAGCCCGACGCCGACGCCGACGGCCACCCCGACGCCCACCGAGACGACGGCGACGCCGACCACGACTCCCCCGACGACGCCGACCACGACTCCCCCGGCGACCAAGACGCCCAAGCCGGGCAAGACGACCTGCAGCGTCTGGGACTGGGACTGCAACCACACCGGGGAGCCGGGCGACCCCGGCGGCAACACTGGCAAGCCGACCGACACGGCGACCCCGACCGATACGCCGACGCCGACCGACACGGAGACCAACGGCCACGGCAAACCGAACGACGGGACCTGGATCCCCTGATCCTCCGTCGGGCGTCCTCGAGGGCCGCCGCGCTCCGCTCCGTACCTCGCGTACGGGCCGGGCGCGGCGGCCCTCGCCGTTTTCACCGGCGCGTACGGCAGGATGTCCCCCATGCCGAGCCTCCAGAAGACGAGTGCGCCGCAGGACCGGCCGCAGGGCCGCCCGCAGACGGTCATCCCCACCCACCGGGACAAGGTGGCCGCCGCGGGCAGCGAACTGATCGGCGGCCCCTACGGCCGCCGGGCCGCGACCGGCACCGGGCAGATGACGCCGGTGCGGGTGATCGCCCTCGTGGCCATCGGCATGTTCGCCCTCGGCATGGTGCAGAAGCTGCCCTGCTACAACTGGGCCTGGTTCCGGGGCACGACCTCCCAGTACACCCACGCCTGCTACTCCGACATCCCGCACCTGTTCTCGGGGCGGGGCTTCGCCGAGGGCCTGGTGCCCTACTTCGACCGGCTGGGCGGCGACATACCGTTCCTGGAGTACCCGGTCCTGACGGGCCTCTTCATGGAGGTCGCGTCCTGGCTGACGCCGGGCGGCGGCGACACGATGCAGCGCGAGCAGTCGTACTGGCTGGCCAACGCCGGGATGCTGATGGTCTGCGCGGCCGTCCTCGCGGTCTGTGTGACCCGCACGCACCGGCTGCGCCCCTGGGACGGGCTGCTCGTCGCCCTGGCGCCCTCGGTGGCGCTCACCGCCACGATCAACTGGGACCTGCTGGCCGTCGCGCTGACCGCCGCGGCGGTCCTGATGTGGGCGCGGAGCCGGCCGCTGGCCTTCGGCATCCTGCTCGGCCTGGCCACGGCCGCCAAGTTCTACCCGATACTGCTCCTCTGCCCGCTGCTGATGCTCTGCTGGCGGGCCGGGAAGTGGCGGGAGTACGGGACCGCGGTGCTGGGCGCGGCCGGGGCGTGGCTGGTGGTGAACCTGCCCGTGATGCTGCTGGCCCCCGAGGGCTGGAAGCAGTTCTTCCTCTTCAGCCGGGACCGGAACGTCGACTTCGGTTCCGTCTGGCTGCTGGTCAGCCAGCGCACCGGGGACGCGATCCCGCCGGGCCGGGCCAACCTGTACGCGCTGCTGCTCATGCTGGCGGCCGTCGCCGGCCTCGCCTACCTGGCGTTCACGGCGCCCCGCAGGCCCCGCTTCGTCCAGCTGGCCTTCCTGGTCGTCGCCGCCTTCGTGCTGACCAACAAGGTCTACTCGCCGCAATACGTGCTGTGGCTGGTCCCGCTGGCGGTGCTCGCCCGGCCGCGCTGGCGCGACTTCCTGATCTGGCAGGCCTGCGAGGTGGCGTACTTCACCGGTGTCTGGATGTACCTGGCGTTCACGACCAGCGGCAACAGCAAGCAGGGCCTGCCGGTCGACGGCTACCAGTTCGCGATCGTCCTGCACCTGCTCGGCACCCTGTACCTGTGCGCGATGGTCGTACGGGACATCCTGACGCCCGAGAAGGACCCGGTCCGGCAGGACGGCGGGGACGACCCCTCCGGGGGCGTCCTGGACGGCGCCGAGGACCGCGTCGTCGCGGGCAGGGCCGCGCACCCGGCCCGGCACGCGGCCGCGGCCCTTGAGGACGGTCTCCGGGTGGAATGGGGAACCCCCGGGGGCCAGGCCTCCCGGGGGTGAGCGGATCCGGCCGGCTCAGCGCTCCACGAGCCGGTCGAACTGCGTCGTCGTGTGCCGCAGATGGGCCACCAGTTCGTCGCCGACCCGGGGCTCCTGCGCGTCGGACGGCACGAACAGGATCGACACCTGCATATGCGGCGGCTCGGCGAACCAGCGCTGCTTGCCGGCCCACACGAACGGCGAGAGGTTGCGGTTGACGGTGGCGAGACCGGCCCGCGCGACGCCCTTGGCACGCGGCATGACGCCGTGCATCGCCTTGGGAGCCTCCAGGCCGACGCCGTGCGAGGTACCGCCGGCGACGACGACCAGCCAGCCGTCCGAAGCGGCCTTCTGCTGGCGGTAGCCGAAGCGGTCGCCCTTGGCGACCCGGGTCACGTCGAGGACCGCACCCCGGTACTCCGTGGCCTCGTGGTCGCCCAGCCACAGCCGGGTGCCGATCCGGGCGCGGAAGCGGGTCTGCGGGAACTGCTGCTGGAGCCTGGCCTGCTCCTCCGCCCGCAGGTGGCTGACGAACATGGTGTGCAGCGGCAGCCGGGCGGCCCGCAGCCGGTCCATCCAGCCGATGACCTCCTCGACGGCGTCCGTGCCGTCCGGGCGGTCCAGGGGCAGGTGCAGCGCGAAGCCTTCGAGGCGGACGTCCTCGATGGCCGAGTGGAGCTGCGGGAGCTCCTCCTCGCGGACGCCGTGCCGCTTCATCGAGCTCATGCACTCGATGACGACCCGGGCGCCCACGAGGGCGTGGACGCCGTCCACGGACGACACGGAGCGGATGACCCGGTCGGGCAGCGGAACCGGTTCCTCACCCCGGCGGAACGGGGTGAGGACCAGCAGGTCGCCGCTGAACCAGTCCTTGATCTTCGCGGCCTCGTACGTGGTGCCCACGGCCAGCATGTCGGCACCGAACCGCGCCGCCTCGTCCGCGAGGCGCTCGTGGCCGAAGCCGTAGCCGTTGCCCTTGCAGACCGGGATCACGCCGGGGAACTGGTCGATGACGGTCTTCTGGTGCGCGCGCCAGCGAGCGGTGTCGACGTAGAGGGAGAGCGCCATGGCCGGCCCGGAACCTTTCTGATGGCAGCGGTGTATCAAAGGTATGTACGAGATTACGGAAACGTCAGCGACACGACAGGGCTCAGCGGCGCGACATGTAGATGTCCAGGGCCTTGTGCAGCAGCTTGTTCAGCGGGAAGTCCCACTCGCCGACGTACTCGACGGCCTCGCCGCCCGTGCCCACCTTGAACTGGATGAGCCCGAAGAGGTGGTCGGTCTCGTCGAGCGAGTCCGAGATGCCCCGCAGGTCGTAGACGGTCGCGCCCATCGCGTACGCGTCGCGCAGCATCCGCCACTGCATCGCGTTCGAGGGCCGGACCTCACGGCCGATGTTGTCGGAGGCTCCGTAGGAGTACCAGACGTGTCCGCCGACGACGAGCATCGTCGCCGCGGAGAGGTTCACGCCGTTGTGGCGCGCGAAGTACAGGCGCATGCGGTTGGGGTCCTCGCTGTTGAGGACGGTCCACATGCGCTGGAAGTACGAGAGCGGGCGGGGCCGGAAGTGGTCGCGGACGGCCGTGATCTCGTACAGCCGCTGCCACTCGGCCAGGTCCTCGTAGCCGCCCTGGACGACCTCGACACCGGCCTTCTCGGCCTTCTTGATGTTGCGGCGCCACAGCTGGTTGAAGCCCTTGAGGACGTCGTCGAGCGAGCGGTTCGCGAGGGGCACCTGGAAGACGTAGCGGGGCTGCACGTCACCGAAGCCGGCGCCGCCGTCCTCGGCCTGCTGCCAGCCCATCTTCCGCAGCCGGTCCGCGACTTCGAAGGCGCGCGGCTCGATGTGGGTGGCCTCGACGTCCTTGAGGCGCTTGACGTCCGGGTCCTGGATGCCGGCCTTGATGGCGGCCGAGTCCCAGCGCCGGATGACGACCGGCGGGCCCATCTTCACCGAGAAGGCGCCCTGCTGCTTGAGGTGCGCCAGCATCGGCGTCAGCCAGTCGTCGAGATTGGGCGCGTGCCAGTTGATGACCGGGCCCTCGGGAAGATAGGCCAGGTAGCGCTTGATCTTCGGAAGCTGGCGGTAGAGCACCAGGCCGACGCCGACGAGCTCGCCGCCCTTGTCGAACCAGCCGAGGTTCTCCGAGCGCCACTCGGTCTTCACATCAGCCCACGCGGGGACCTGGCAGTGGCTCGCGGCGGGCTGGCTCTGGATGTACGCCAGATGCTGCTCACGGCTGATGGTCCTCAGGGTCAGGCTCATGCGGGGCGCTCCTCGGCAGGTGTGTCCCCATCGGTTCAGGGGCTCCGGCTCTCGCGCCGAAGCCTACTGTGACCGAGGGGCGCCCCGAATGGGTGTGTGCGTCCTGACGTGCCCCTGGGCTCAGCTGATGACGCCGCCGAAGAGCCCGCCGTGCGCCATGCCGAGGTAGAAGCCGAACGCCGAGGCGCCGAGTCCGAGGATCAGCAGGAAGCGCTCGCGGGTCGTCACGGAGATGAACTGTCCGTAGGCGCCGGTCAGGATGCCGATCAGGCCGGACCAGGAGCTCAGCAGGTGCAGGTTGTGGAACTGCGCGGTGACGAAGGCGAGGACGCCGAGCACCAGCGTCACTCCGACCAGGGTGTCCTGGATCGGGTGCGGTTTGCCGTCGGTGGCGAAGAGGGAGTGGCCGGGGTCGGGTCGCATTGCCTGTGCCATGGGGCACCTCCTGGCGTAGCTGCCGGAAGGCGGCGCATCGTAGCGCCGCCGACATCCGTTGTGTACAGATTGCGTCCCCTCACCAGTGAATTTCAACCGGAGGGCGGTGAGCGGGTACTCTGTACGGTCTGCACCGGTGTCTGCCCTGGTCCGTCCTGGATCCCGGCGGCGTCCCCCGTTCCGAGGGGTGCTGTCAGTGGTGGCGGATACCGTTGTCTACGCATCACGACCCTCCTGCCACGGAACGACCGTGGCCGCTGAGTCCAAAGGAGGTGGGTTCCACATGCGTCACTACGAGGTGATGGTCATCCTCGACCCCGATCTCGAGGAGCGCGCTGTCTCCCCGCTGATCGAGAACTTCCTTTCCGTCGTCCGTGAGGGCAACGGAAAGGTCGAGAAGGTCGACACCTGGGGCCGTCGTCGTCTCGCCTACGAGATCAAGAAGAAGCCCGAGGGCATCTACTCGGTCATCGACCTGCAGGCCGAGCCTGCGGTCGTCAAGGAGCTCGACCGACAGCTCAACCTGAACGAGTCGGTCCTCCGGACCAAGGTCCTCCGTCCCGAGACCCACTGAGCTCCTAGCTCAGAGGTCATCGGGTCCGAGTAGCAACAAAGCAGCCAGAAGCAATCCCGCCGAGAGGTACCCCCATGGCAGGCGAGACCGTCATCACGGTCGTCGGCAATCTTGTCGACGACCCCGAGCTGCGCTTCACCCCGTCCGGTGCGGCGGTCGCGAAGTTCCGTATCGCGTCCACCCCCCGCACCTTCGACCGTCAGACCAATGAGTGGAAGGACGGCGAGAGCCTGTTCCTCACCTGCTCGGTCTGGCGCCAGGCGGCGGAGAACGTCGCCGAGTCGCTTCAGCGAGGCATGCGCGTCGTCGTGCAGGGCCGGCTGAAGCAGCGGTCCTACGAGGACCGTGAGGGCGTCAAGCGCACGGTCTACGAGCTGGACGTCGAGGAAGTCGGCCCCAGCCTCAAGAACGCCACGGCCAAGGTCACCAAGACCACCGGTCGAGGCGGCCAGGGCGGTTACGGCGGCGGCGGTCAGCAGTCCGGCGGCGGTGGCAGCTGGGGTGGGAACTCCGGCGGTGGCCAGCAGGGTGGTGGCGGTGCTCCCGCCGACGACCCGTGGGCGACCGGCGGTCCTTCCTCCTCCGGCGGCGGCCAGCAGCAGGGCGGCGGAGGCGGCTGGGGTGGAAACTCCGGCGGCGGCTACTCGGACGAGCCCCCCTTCTAGGGCACGCCCGCGAAGCAGCTCGTACCCCCATTCTTGATCACACAGGAGAAACACCATGGCGAAGCCGCCTGTGCGCAAGCCTAAGAAGAAGGTCTGCGCGTTCTGCAAGGACAAGACCGCGTACGTGGACTACAAGGACACGAACATGCTGCGGAAGTTCATTTCCGACCGCGGCAAGATCCGTGCCCGCCGCGTGACCGGCAACTGCACGCAGCACCAGCGTGACGTCGCCACGGCCGTCAAGAACAGCCGTGAGATGGCGCTGCTGCCCTACACGTCCACCGCGCGATAAGGAAAGGGTGACCGACTAATGAAGATCATCCTGACCCACGAGGTCTCTGGCCTCGGTGCCGCCGGCGATGTCGTCGACGTCAAGGACGGTTACGCCCGCAACTACCTGGTCCCGCGTGGTTTCGCGATCCGCTGGACCAAGGGTGGCGAGCAGGACGTGGCGCAGATCCGCCGCGCCCGCAAGATCCACGAGATCGCGACCATCGAGCAGGCCAACGAGATCAAGGCCCAGCTCGAGGGCACGAAGGTGCGCCTGGCCGTTCGCTCCGGCGACGCCGGCCGTCTCTTCGGCTCCGTGACCCCGGCCGACATCGCCTCGGCGATCAAGTCCGCGGGTGGCCCCGACGTCGACAAGCGTCGCGTCGAGCTCGGTTCGCCGATCAAGACCCTGGGCTCGCACCAGGTGTCCGTGCGTCTGCACGCCGACGTTGCCGCGAAGCTCGGCGTCGAGATCGTCGCCGCGTAACGCTGCCTCGGCAGTCTGCGCTCAGCAGTGAGGAAGGGCCGCACCCCTCGGGGTGCGGCCCTTCCGCTGTTTCACGTGAAACATTCAGCGGGTGGCGCCGGTGACGATCCAGCGCCCGGACCGGGAGCGCAGCCACAGAGTCGCCATCCGGACCGACATCATCAGCGTCATCGCCCACCAGATCGCCGTCAGCCCGCCTCCGAGTGTCGGGATCAGAAGGGCGACCGGGGCGAAGACGGCGAGGGTCAGCAACATGGCCCAGGCCAGGTAGGGGCCGTCCCCGGCGCCCATGAGGACGCCGTCGAGGACGAAGACGACACCGGCGATCGGCTGTGAGACCGCGACCACGAGCAGGGCGGGCAGCAGGGTGTCCTGGACGGTGGGGTCGCCGGTGAAGAGCGGGATGAACAGGGGACGGGCGACCACGAGCAGGGCGCCGAGGACCACACCGGAGACCACGCCCCACTGGACCATCCGCCGGCAGACCTGGCGGGCGCCCTCGGCGTCGTCCGCTCCGAGATAGCGGCCGATGATGGCCTGGCCCGCGATGGCGATGGCGTCGAGGGCGAAGGCCATCAGGCTCCACAGGGACAGGATGATCTGATGGGCGGCGACCTCGGCGTCACCCAGCCGTGCGGCGACGGCCGTGGCGATCATCAGAACCGCGCGGAGCGAGAGCGTACGGACGAGCAGGGGGACGCCGGCCTGGGCGGAGGCGCGTATGCCGGCCACGTCGGGGCGGAGGGAGGCGCCGTGACGCCGGGCACCCCGTACGACCACGACGAGATAGGCGGCGGCCATGCCGCACTGGGCGATGACCGTGCCCCAGGCGGAGCCGGCGATCCCGAGGCCCGCCCCGTAGACCAGGCCCACGTTGAGGGCGCCGTTGGCCGCGAAGCCGCCGATGGCCACGTAGAGCGGCGTGCGGGTGTCCTGGAGGCCCCGCAGGACGCCGGTGGCGGCCAGGACCACCAGCATCGCGGGGATGCCGAGGCTGGATATGCGGAGATAGGTGATGGCGTAGGGGGCTGCCGTGTCGGAGGCGCCGAAGACGTCGACCAGCCAGGGCGCCGTGGGCAGCGTCAGCGCGACGACGGCGGCGCCGAGGAGGAGAGCGAGCCAGATGCCGTCCATGCCCTGCCGGATGGCGGCCTGGAGGTCTCCGGAGCCCACACGGCGGGCGACGGCGGCCGTGGTGGCGTACGCCAGGAAGACGAAGACGCTGACGGCGGTGGACAACAGGGCCGCGGCGATCGCGAGACCCGCGAGCTGAGGGGTGCCGAGGTGCCCGACGATGGCGCTGTCGACCATCAGGAAGAGCGGCTCGGCGACAAGGGCGCCGAAGGCCGGCAGGGCGAGGGCGACGATCTCGCGGTCGTGCTGTCGACGGACGTCCCTGGACGTCGCGGGAGCCTGGGTCATGGGGTCAATCTAATCTTCCACAGGTAAGAGATGCAATGCTTGGGTGATCCTTACTTGGCGAGGGCAAGGCGCTTCGGGTGTGGGTCGTTTGTTCTGATCTTGGTCCAGGGGGAAAAGTTTTTCTCCCCCACAGCCCGTGGATGGAAAAACCCCAGGTCAGGCAGGTGGTTCAGAGGGCCCTATGAGTTTGTCCACATGGCTGTCCCCCGCTCCGTGCACAGGTTCCGGCGAGTTCTCCACAGCATCTGGCCCTTCACCCACAGGGCCTGTGGATAACCAGATTGGCTGACGCCCCTCGCGGGCCTACCGTGGTCCGGCGCCCGACGCGCCAGAAGCGGTCGCAAAGCCACTCGTTGATCAAGCCCGTGGCGTAAGAAAGAGTGGCATGGCGAGGTCCGCGGAGCGGACGGAGGAGGTGCTTGGTGAGCGTTCCCGAGCCCATGGACGACCCCTGGGCCGACGGCGGACCGAGCGACCGACTGCCCACCCGCACCCGGGGTGAGGGACGCGGCCGCGGCCGTGGCCGGGACGACCAGCACGAGCGGGGCGGCGAGGGCGGACCGTGGGACGGCGGACTCTCCGGCTTCGAGCGCGTCCCCCCGCAGGACCTCGACGCCGAGCAGTCCGTCCTCGGCGGCATGCTGCTCTCCAAAGACGCCATCGCCGACGTCGTGGAGATCATCAAGGGCCACGACTTCTACAAGCCCGCCCACGAGACCGTCTACGCCGCGATCCTCGACCTCTACGCCAAGGGCGAGCCAGCCGACCCGATCACGGTGGGCGCCGAACTCACCAAGCGCGGGGAGATCACCCGCGTCGGCGGAGCCTCCTATCTCCACACCCTGGTCCAGTCGGTACCGACCGCCGCGAACGCCTCGTACTACGCGGAGATCGTGCACGAGCGGGCCGTACTGCGCCGCCTCGTCGAAGCCGGCACCAAGATCACGCAGATGGGGTACGCGGCCGACGGCGACGTCGACGAGATCGTGAACTCGGCCCAGGCCGAGATCTACGCGGTCACCGAGCAGCGCACCACCGAGGACTACCTGCCGCTCGGCGACATCATGGAGGGCGCCCTCGACGAGATCGAGGCGATCGGCTCCCGCAGCGGCGAGATGACCGGTGTCCCCACCGGCTTCACCGACCTCGACTCGCTGACCAACGGTCTGCACCCCGGCCAGATGATCATCATCGCGGCCCGTCCCGCCATGGGTAAGTCGACGCTCGCCCTGGACTTCGCCCGGGCGGCGTCCATCAAGCACAACCTGCCCAGCGTCATCTTCTCCCTCGAAATGGGCCGCAACGAGATCGCGATGCGTCTGCTGTCGGCGGAGGCCCGGGTCGCGCTCCACCACATGCGCTCCGGCACGATGACCGACGAGGACTGGACCCGCCTCGCCCGCCGGATGCCGGACGTCTCGCAGGCCCCGCTGTACATCGACGACTCCCCGAACCTGTCGATGATGGAGATCCGGGCGAAGTGCCGCCGGCTCAAGCAGCGCAACGGCCTCAAGCTCGTCATCATCGACTATCTGCAGCTCATGCAGTCGGGTGGCTCCAAGCGGCAGGAGAGCCGGCAGCAAGAGGTCTCCGACATGTCGCGAAACCTCAAGCTCCTCGCCAAGGAGCTGGAGCTGCCCGTGATCGCGCTCTCGCAGCTGAACCGTGGCCCCGAGCAGCGCACCGACAAGAAGCCGATGGTCTCCGACCTCCGTGAGTCCGGCTCGATCGAGCAGGACGCGGACATGGTCATCCTGCTGCACCGTGAGGACGCCTACGAGAAGGAGTCACCGCGCGCGGGCGAGGCTGACATCATCGTGGGCAAGCACCGAAACGGCCCCACGGCCACCATCACCGTGGCCTTCCAGGGCCACTACTCCCGCTTCGTGGACATGGCCCAGACCTGACCGAGGCCGACGCAGGGTCTACACGGGAAGCCACTCGTGGGCGGCGGGTGCCCGTCTCGGAATGGGAAGGCCATGAGCCCGAGCCACTCTCCTCTGAGGAGTTCGAGGCAGTGTGGGGCCTTGCCCGTTGCCAGATTGCAGCCCGGCCCAGCTGAACTCTCGGCCTCAGCCAGCGGCTCCCGGGCGGCTGGCTTCGGGAGCATCTCGCCGCGGAGGCGACGCACTACCTGTTGCCGACGATCGTGCAGCGGCTTACGCACCGGCCCGAGGTGCCGCTGCGGTGGAGGTGCCGGCAGCCGGATCAGCCGTAATGGGGAGGCCGCCGCGAAGGGGGATCGCGTTGGATGGGGGGCATGATGACATCTTTTGAAGCGCTGTTGCCCGGTACCGAGCGGGCTTTGCTGCACCGTGTGGCGGTTGCTCAGGCCGAGGGGCGTGCGCCGTCCTTCGTCGGGGCGGTGGTGCGGGACGGCGCGCTGGTGTGGAGCGGTTCGCGCAGCTGCGTGGACGGGCACGCGCCGGACACCGACACGCAGTTCAGGATCGGATCCCTCACCAAGGTCTTCACCGCGGTGCTGGTGATGCGGCTGCGGGACGAGGGGCGCCTCGCGCTGGACGATCCGTTGGAGCGGCATCTCAAGGGCACGGGCGCCGGTGAGGTGACGATCGCTCAGCTGCTCGGCCACAGCAGCGGTCTCGCGGCCGAGACGCCGGGCCAGTGGTGGGAGCGCTCGTCCGCCGCTCTGCGGCCGGAGCTCTCCGACGTCCTGGGGGAGCAGCCCTTCGTCCAGGCGCCGGGCCGTCGTCACCACTACTCCAACCCCGGGTACACGCTGCTCGGTTCGCTGGTCGAGGCCGTGCGTGGGGTTCCCTGGGCCGAGGTGCTGCGGCGCGAGATCCTGGAGCCGCTGGGGATGAACCGTACGACGGTGGACCCGGTCGCCCCGCATGCCGGCGGCTGGGCGGTGCACCCCTGGGCGGATGTGATGCTGCCGGAGCCGTCGGAGGATCTCGGGCTGATGGCACCCGCCGGCCAGCTCTGGTCGACGGCGGGGGATCTCGCCCGCTTCGCCGCGTTCCTCGCGGCGGGTGACGAGCGGGTGCTCGTCTCGTCCTCCGTGGAGGAGATGCGGGCCCCGGCCGCGGCGGCGGGCGAGGGCGACTGGGAGGGGAGCTACGGGCTCGGCCTCCAGTTGCTGCGCAGGGACGGCCGGACCCTGATCGGCCACACCGGCTCGCTCCCCGGCTTCGTCGCCGCCCTCTGGGTAAGCGTGGAGGACGGACTGGCGGCGATCGCCCTCGCCAATGCCACCTCAGGGCCGCTGACGGCCGCCGTGGCCGCCGATCTCGTACGGATCGTGGCGGAGGCGGAGCCGAGGTTCCCGGAGCCCTGGCGGCCGATTCCGGAGGCGGAGTTCGACGAGGAGCTGCTGGCGCTGACCGGGCCCTGGTACTGGGGCACGTACGCCTACGGGCTTCGACTCGGTGCCGACCGGAGCGTGTCGCTCGAACCCCTGAGGGGAGCGGGGCGGCGGGCCCGCTTCCGGGCGCTGCCCGAGGGTGGCTGGGTCGGGCTGAACGGCTACTACGAGGGAGAGACGCTGCGTGCGGTACGGCGGGCCGACGGCAGCGTGAGCCATCTCGACCTCGGCTCCTTCGTCTTCACCCGGGAGCCTTATGCGCCGGCGGACGCGGTGCCGGGCGGGGTGGACGAGGCGGGCTGGCGCGGTCTCTGACCCGTTCTGCGGTGTTTCACGTGAAACAGTGCGCCGGGATCCGTCCCGGCGCACTGTTCCGCCGCCTCAGAGGCTCTTCTTGAAGCCCACGTGGGAGGCCTCGAAGCCGAGACGCTCGTAGAAGCGGTGGGCATCGGTGCGTGTGACGTCGGAGGTCAGCTGGACGAGCTTGCAGCCCTGTCGGCCGGACTCCTCGACGGCCCATTCGATGAGCTGTGACCCGAGACCGCTGCCGCGCTCGTCGGAGTGGACCCGCACGCCCTCGATGATCGAGCGCGTGGTGCCCCGGCGGGAGAGTCCGGGGATGACCGTCAGCTGGAGGGTGCCGACGACCTTGTCCTCGCGGACCGCCACCACGACGTGCTGGTTCGGGTCGTTCGCGAGGCGCTCGAACGCGGTGAGGTACGGGCTGAGGTCGTCCGGAGACTCCCGCTGGGCGCCCAGGGGGTCGTCGGCGAGCATCGCGACGATGGCCGCGAGGTCATCGGCGGTGGCGGGACGTATCTCAAGATCGCTCATGCTCCGCAGCGTACGCCGAGCCTCCCGCCGCGCTCCTCACGCGGCGGCGCTCAGCCTCACGAGGAAGTGCTCAGCCTCACGCCGGGGCGGTCACGCCTTCCACGACCTGCACCAGCGGGGCGAGCTCGGGGTTCTTCGCCGCCTCGTCGAGGGCCTCGCGCAGGGCGCTGTCGTTGGTGGGGCGCGCCTCCGCAAGGAGCGTCAGGCCGGCCTCGGTGACATCGGTGTAGATGCCGCGCCGGTCGGTGGCGCAGAGGTACCGGGTGAGCAGGCCGCGGTCCTCGAGCCGGGTGACCAGCCGGGTGGTGGCGCTCTGGCTGAGGACGACCGCGTCGGCGACCTGCTTCATCTGGAGGTGACCGCCCGGGCCGCTGTGCTGGCGGCTGAGGACGTCGAGGAGCGAGAACTCCCGCACGCTCAGACCGTGCCGGGTCTCCAGGGCGCGCTCGATGTGCGACTCGATCCTGCCGTGGAGCAGGGAGAGGGCGCACCAGCGCTGGGAGAGCGCGGTGAGTGCGGGATCCGTCGCGGTCATGGTCTCTCTCCTCGGTCTCTCCTTGGCACCGGAGTGTTCTCGACCCAGGGTAGACGATGCAACGCAATAATGCGCGTCTGCAAGTAAATCGTGACCGGGTCAGCCGGCCGCGACCGTCAGCGGCGCGAAGCGGCGCCGCCAGTCCCCGGGGAGGTCGGGGAGGGAGCGGACCATCACCGCGTTGGAGGCGACGGAGTCGACGCCGTTCTCCTTCAGCCAGCCCAGCAGTGCGGTATGACGCACATCGACGTCCGTGCGCAGGGGGCGGTCGCCGGCGGCCGCGAGTGAGGCGATGAGGGCCTGGGCGGTGGCGGGGTCCCGGGCGATCAGCGGTCCGACGACATGGGTGTCCATGTTGGGCCAGGCCGCCGCGAAGCCCGTGACCTCGCCGTCCTCCACCGCGACCCGGAGGTGGTCCGCGAACGCGGGAAGCCGGGTGATCATGTGCGTGCGGTCGAGGCCGAAGACCTCGTGGTCCAGACGCAGGATCGTCTGGAGGTCCTCCGCCGTCGCCGGGCGCACCGGGACGGCGGGGGCGGGGGTGCTGAAGGTGAAGCGCCCGCGGACCATCTCCGCCCGGCTCGTCTCCGTGAAACCCAGCTGCTCGTACAGGGGCTGTCCGTTCGGTGTGGCGTGCAGCGTCAGTGGCGTGTCACCGGCCTCCGTCACGACGTGCTCCATGAGCCGGCGCCCCACGCCCTGGCGTGCGTATCGCTCCGCGACGAGCACCATGCCGATCGCGGCGAGCCCGGGGCCGTACGAGGTGACGACGGAACAGGCGAGCAGCCCGGCTCCGGAAGGGTCGTCGATGCCGTAGCCGGTGCCCGCGGTGAGCAGCAGGCCCCACTTGTGCTCCTCCCGTGGCCAGCCCCGGTTCTCGGAGAGGTCGGCGCAGGCGAGGAGGTCGTCCGAGGTGAGACGCCGGACGGGGAGCTGCGCGAGGGAGGGGGAGATCGGCATGGTTTCAGGCTGTCCGACACGGTGATCTTCCGTCCACCCCTTTACCGGATCTGACCGGCACCCGGAGCGGCCGTTGATTCCGCCCCATCGGTTGCCGACGATGTTTCACGTGAAACACCACACGCCGCGACTGCACTTCTTCGACCTCGACGGGACTCTGATCAGGGGCTCGGCCGCTGCAGTGGAGATCTCCCGGCAGCTGGGACTCGACGAGGAGATCGCCGCCCTGGAACAGGGGTTCCTTCAGGGGCTCACACCGGACGAGTTCGCCGTCCGGGCCCGTGAGCTCTGGTCCGCGCTCACCGTGGACCAGGTCACCGCCGCCTTCGACGGGGCACCCTGGCTGGCGGGCATCCGTGAGGTCTGGGCCGACATCCGGGCCCGGGGCGATCGCTGCGCGGTGATCTCCCTCTCGCCCGACTTCTTCGTCGAGCGGCTTCTCGACTGGGGCGTCGAAACGGCGCACGGTTCGCGGTGGCCGGCCGTTCCCTTCACCGCTCCGATCCACCGGCCCAGCATCCTCAACGCGAGCGCGAAGGTCCGCATCGCGCGAGAGCTCTGCGCGGGATACGGCATGGACCCGGCCGACTGCGTCGCCTACGGCGACTCGATGTCCGACGCGGAACTCTTCGCCCTCGTCCCGCACACCGTGGCCGTGAACGCGGACCACCATCTCGCCGGGCTCGCCCGCCACAGTTACACGGGAGGCGATCTGCGCGAGGCCTATGCCCTGGTCCGAAACAGCGCAGCTTAGCCAGAAACCCTGATCTATGGCCCGAGAACGCCGCTTTCCGTCCGAAGCGGCCGTCGGGAGGAGAAGCTGCGAGCACGGAAGACGGCCAGCGTGAGGGCGAGGCACATGATGGATGCTCCGACCACCACGAGGTCGGCGGACGGACAGGACTCCTCGGCGGGGGACGGGAACGAGCCCGGAATACCCGTCGAGGCCTCCGCCGACGCGGTCCTCGTCCGGCGCACCCTGGCGGAGATCGCACCCGTCGCCGACCGGGTGACCTCGTACTTCTACGCCCTGCTCTTCATCCGGAACCCCGAGCTGCGCGAGATGTTCCCCGTGGCCATGGACACCCAGCGGGACCGGCTCCTGAAGGCGCTCCTCACCGCGGCGGAACACCTGGACGACACCCCGGTGCTCACCGCGTACCTGGAGAACCTCGGCAGGGGACACCGCAAGTACGGCACCCACTCCACCCACTACCCGGCCGTCGGTGAGGCCCTCATCGGCGCGCTCGCGCGGTACGCGACGACGAGCTGGGACGCCGAGGCGGAGGCGGCCTGGGTCCGTACGTACACGACGATCTCCCAGATCATGATCGACGCGGCGGCGGAGGACGAGCGCTCGGCGCCCGCCTGGTGGCAGGCCGAGGTGGTCTCCCACGATCTGCGCACCCCGGACATCGCCGTCGTGACCCTCAGGCCCGACCAGCCGTACCCCTTCCTCGCGGGGCAGTACACGACGCTGGAGACCCCGTGGTGGCCGCGGATATGGCGTCACTACTCCTTCGCATCGGCACCCCGGCCCGACGGGCTGCTGTCCCTGCACGTCAAGGCGGTACCGGCCGGTTGGGTGTCCAACGCGCTCGTCCACCGGGCGCGCCCCGGGGACGTCCTGCGGCTCGGTCCGCCGGCCGGCTCCATGACGGTCGACCACGCCGCGGACACCGGCCTGCTCTGTGTGGGCGGAGGCACGGGGATAGCACCGATCAAAGCCCTGGTGGAGGACGTCGCCGAGCACGGGGACCGGCGTCCCGTCGACGTCTTCTACGGAGCGCGCAGCGACCACGACCTCTACGACATCGACACGATGCTGAGGCTCCAGAAGACCTTCCCCTGGCTCTCCGTCCACCCCGTCACCGAGGAGCAGGGGCGGCTCCCGGAGGCCGTCTGCCGCTACGGCTCCTGGAGCGAACGCGACGCGTATCTCTCGGGGCCGCTCGGCATGGTGCGCCGCGGGGTGGACGCGCTGCGGGGAGCGGGGGTCCCCGTCGAGCGCATCCGCCACGACTTCCTGACCGAGCTCGCGCCGGCCGACCCCGATCAGCCCAGGTCGGGGGCGTGCATGGCGCGGACGCCCTCGATGTTGCCGTCGAGGTAGTGGCGCAGGGAGAGCGGGACGAGGTGCACGGCGGCGATGCCCACCCGGCTGAAGGGCACGCGGACGATCTCGTACTCGCCGACCGGCTCGTCCATCTCGGGGCCGTGCCGCAGCGAGGTGTCCATGGAGTCGAGCCGGCAGACGAAGAAGTGCTGGACCTTCACCCCGGAGACACCGCCGTCGACGATGTGCTCGACGGTGTCGACGAAGCAGGGCACGACGTCGACGATCTTGGCGCCGAGCTCCTCGTGCACTTCGCGGTGCAGGGCCTCGACCACGGTGGAGTCGGAGGCCTCGACGCCACCGCCGGGCGTCACCCAGTAGGGATCCATCCCCGGCTTGGTGCGCTTGATGAGGATGAGGTCGTCCCCGTCGAGCAGGATGGCGCGTGCGGTGCGCTTGATCACGGGCCGTTCGTTCATGGGAAGAAAATGGCCCGTACGCGGTGCCCTGAAACGCGCCGGCCCGTCAGGGACTCACCAGTCCCCCGCCGCCCGCAGCAGTTCCTCATGAGCCCGCGCGATGGGCGACAGCGCGAGCGTCCCCGTCCGCACGACGAGGAAATAGGTCCGCAGCGGCGGGACCGGCGGGTCGAGCAGCGCCACCAGCCGTCCTTCGTCCAGGGCGTCCTCGCACAGATAGCGGGGCAGCACGGCGAGCCCGGCACCGGAGGCGGCGGACTCCCGTACGGCGCGCAGATCGGGCGCGATCACGGTGGCGGCCACCGCCGGCTTGGTCTCGAAGACGCTCGCCCAGTACCGGGCGACGAAGGGCAGCGACTCGTGCACCTCGACCACCGGCAGCTGCTCCAGGACCACGGCGCCCTTGCGGAGGAGCACCTCGGGGGAGAGCCGGGCGGCCCAGCGCGGCGCGGCGACCAGGACGTACTCCTCGTCGCAGAGCGGCGTGGAGACGAGCAGGCCACCGCGGGGGCGGGCGGTGGCGACGGCCAGGTCGTGGTGCCCGGCGGCCAGCCCGTCGAGGATCTCCTCGGTGTTGCCCAGGAACGACGCCCGGACGGCGAGGCCCTGGCCGACCAGCGGGGTGAGCGCGGGCAGGACGCGGAGCGCGGTGAACTCCGGGGGCCCGGCGACGTGCAGGGTGCGGACGCCGCTGTCCTCGTCGAGGCCGGTCTCGGCGATCTCGACGAGCGCGTCGAGATGCGGTGCGGCGCGGTGCGCGAGCTCGTCGCCGATGGTCGTCGGCGTGACCCCGCGGGCCTGTCTGAGGAAGAGCGGGCGCCCGAGCTGTCGTTCGAGCGTGCGGATCTGGCTGGTGACGGCGGGCTGGGAGAGGCCGAGGAGCGCGGCGGCCCGGGTGAAGGAGCCGGCCCGGTGCACCGTGACGAACGTGCGCAGCAGGGCCAGATCCATGTCCGCCCCCTCCCGGCCGTGGGGCCGTTCGACTCAGGCGGTCGGCTGACTGCGCCTCAGGACCGTCCAACTATAAATAAGTCGATAGGTCTCTGTCGCTACCGTGATTGGACACTGACGCACAGTCAACTAGCCTTGTTCAGGCGGTCTCCGCGCGTGGAACCGAGGCGTTCCGAGCCACGAGGGGGGAGGCTCGGAGCGTCTCGTTCCGTGCGCCCGGGACAGGCGCGGACCGCGTCCGGCCGGTGCTACGCGCCGGCCTCGTCGAGGGCCCGCAGCACATCGGCGATCAGGTCCTCCGGGTCCTCCGCCCCGACCGAGAACCGGACGAAGCCCTCCGCGACCGCGTCCCCGCCCCAGCGCCCGCGCCGCTCCGCGGTGGAGCGCACCCCGCCGAAGCTGGTGGCGTCGTCCACGATCCGCAGTCCTTCGAGGAACCGCTCGGCCCGCTTCCGGTCCGCCAGCTCGAAGGAGACCACCGGCCCGAAGCGCCGCATCTGCCGGGCGGCCACCGTGTGCGAGGGGTCGTCGGGCAGCCCCGGGTAGCGCAGCCCGGTCACGTCCGCCCGCTCGGCGAGCGCCCGCGCGAGCGCGAGCGCGGTGGAGCACTGCCGGTCGATCCGCAGCTGGAGCGTGGCGAGCGAACGATGGGCGAGCCAGGCCTCCATGGGCCCCGGGATGGCCCCGACGACCTTGCGCCAGCGCCGTACCTCCGCCGCCCGCCGGGGATCACGGCAGCTGACGTGACCCAGCAGGATGTCCCCGTGCCCGGTCATGCCCTTGGTGTCACTGGCCACGGAGAAGTCCGCGCCCAGTTCCAGCGGACGCTGGCCGAGCGGTGTGGCCAGGGTGTTGTCCACGGCGACGAGCGCCCCTGCGGCATGCGCCGCGGCCACCAGACGGCGGATGTCGCAGACGTCGAGCCCGGGGTTGGACGGGGTCTCGATCCACAGCAGCCGGGCCCCTTCGAGCACGGCGAGCTGACCGTCGCCGCCGGTGGGCGCGGTGCGGACCTCGATGCCGAAGGCCCGGAGCTGCTCGTGCAGCAGCGGCAGGGCCTGGTAGCCGTCGGTGGGCAGGACCACCGCGTCGCCGGCCTTCAGCTGGGAGAGCAGGACGGCGGAGATCGCGGCCATGCCGGAGGCGAAGACCAGCGTCTCGACGTCCGGCTCCCCCGGCGCCTCCAGCTCGCCGATCGCCCGCTCCAGGTGCGTCCAGGTGGGGTTCTCGTCCCGGCCGTAGGTGTACGGCCCCGTCGGCTCACCGGGCAGATGGAAGTGTGCGGCGAAGACCGGTCCCGGCAGGGTCGGCTCGTACTTCACGGGGTCGGGAAGCCCGGCCCGTACCGCGCGCGTGCCGTCGCCGTATGCCATGTCCGTCACGGTGTCCGTTCCTCCAGTTCGAGGCGTACGGCGGCGAGCAGTCCCTCGCTCGCGGCCTCCACCATGTCCAGGCACTCCTCGAAGCCCTCGCGGCTCCCGTAATAAGGGTCGGGGACGTCGAGTCCGGTCCCGGCGGCGGGGTCGTAGGAGCGCAGCAGTCGTATGCGCGCGGCTTCCTCGGGCGTGCGGGCCAGCTCGCGCAGATCCCGCAGGTGCCCTTCGTCCAGCGCGATGACCAGGTCGAGGGCGGGGAACCAGGAGGCCCTGAACTGTCGGGCCGTGTGCGCGGAGGTGTAGCCGTTCTCCTCGAGAACGGCCACGGTGCGCGGGTCGGCTCCGTCGCCCTCGTGCCAGCCTCCGGTGCCGGCGCTGTCGACCTCCACCAGCCCGCCGAGGCCGGCCTCCTCCACATGTCTGCGGAAGACGTGCTCGGCCATCGGCGAGCGGCAGATGTTGCCGGTGCAGACGAAGCAGACGCGGTAGGTCATGGCCCCCACTCAGTCGCCGTCGGGGAGCACGACGTTCAGGGCCCACGAGACGACGGAGATGATCAGGCCGCCGAGGACGGCGGTCCAGAAGCCCTCCACGTGGAAGCTGAGGTTGAACTGCTCGGCCAGCCAGGAGGTGAGGAGCAGCATCAGGGCGTTGACCACCAGGGTGATCAGGCCGAGGGTCAGAATGAAGAGCGGCAGCGTCAGCAGCTTGACGACGGGCTTGACCAGGAAGTTCACGAGCCCGAAGACCAGGGCGACGAGAATGAGGGTCAGGACCTTCTTGCCGGTGCTTTCGCCGGTCAGGGTGATGTCCTGGAGCAGCCAGATGGCGACGCCCAGGGCGCCCGCGTTGGCGAGCGTCTTGACTACGAAATTCATCATGTGTCTGATCGTGGCAGACATGATCGTGCCGAGGGCAGGGGCTGACAGGCGATGAAGGCATTCCGACTGGATGAACTGGAGGCGGAGCGCGCCGCCAACAAGGGCGCTTACCTCCAGTTCCTGCGGGAGCGGAACATGTCGGTCGGTCTGTACGCGCTGGACGCGGGGGAGCTCGACCCGCAGCAGCCGCACCGCCAGGACGAGGTGTACTTCGTGGTGAGCGGCCGGGCGTCGATCACGGTCGGGGCGGAGACGACGCAGGTGGCGCGCGGCAGCGTGGTCTATGTGCCGGCCGGGGTGGAGCACAAGTTCCACCACATCAGCGAGGACCTGCGGGTGATGGTCGTCTTCTCCCCGCCGGAGGCCTGAGCTGCCCGGCCGGGCCCTGAGTTCCCCGCCGGAGGCCTGGGCGCCCCCGGCCGGACCCTGAGCCTCCGGGCCTTCGTACCTCGGCAGCCCCTAAGGGGAGGATCAGGGGACAGCGGGGGCCGCACGGCCCCCGTGGGCCTCTTCCGGCCCCTAGCCTGAGATGTGTTCGGCGCGGAGTGTGCGGAACGGATCTTCGAGAGCGAGGGAGAAGACGATGGCCGTACAGGAGGTTTTCGCGGGGATGCCCTGGTGGGTGAAGTGGGTCGCCATACCCCTGCTCGCCCTGATGGTCTTCGGCGGACTGATCACCAGCGTCCTGGCCTTCGTGGTCGGGCTGCTCTTCAAGGTCCTGCTCTTCGTGGGCCTCGTCGCCGGACTGATCTACGTCGTACGGAAGTTCACCTCCTCCGACCGTTCGCGCGAGGAGTGGTAGCACACGCTACCGATCGGTATGAAGCCGACGGAGGGTATTAGCCCGGCCGGGGGAACGCGCTGGTCGAATCAGGGCATGGGCCCAGGGGCTGCCACTAGAGTGGAATCCCTCCGCCGCGTTGGGGACTACAGGCGTAGACCTCCGTACTGACCAGCGGTTTCCCAGGCCCGGCGGGCGCGCGGGGGCGGCCCCCGCGGGCGGGTGCGATGCACCCGTCGTCACGCCTGGGGGTGACCTTTGGCCACGGCTACGCAGACGGCGGCGCCTACGCTGATCGGCTCGGTGCAGCGGGCGCTGAGGCTTCTGGAGGCTGTGTCCTCCCATGCGGAAGGCGCCCCGGCCAAACAGCTCGCCCGTGAGACGGGCCTACCGCTGCCCACGACGTATCACCTGCTCCGCACCCTGACGCACGAGGGCTATCTGGTCCGTGAGAAGGGTGTGTTCGTCCTTGGCGACGCCGCGGTCCGACTGGCCGGCGGCGGAGATGTGCAGAATCGTCGCATCAAGATCGAAGACTCCCTTGCCCGCTGGCGGGACGAGATCGGTGTGCCCGTCTACTTCGCCCTCTACCGCGAGGGGGAGATCGAGCTCGTCGCTGTCGCCGACACTCCTTCCGCTCCGGCGGTGGAGGAATGGGCCGATTTCCGCGAGACCGGACACGCCCATGCGATCGGGCAGTGCCTGCTGAGTCAACTCGATCTGAAATCTCGTCAAGACCACCTTGACCGCCACCCGGTGGAAGCGATCACTCCGTACACGCTCCGTAACCGCCGTGCGCTTTTGGATCGTTTGGGCGGTTTGGGGCGAATGGAGCCCTTGGTGGAGCGGCAGGAATATGCGCTCGGCACGGTCTGTGCCGCAATCCCCATCACAGCGGGCTCCACAGCCGCCGCGATGGCCATTTCCCTCCCCCTTCACCAGGAAGAACGGTTGCTCCCAGCAGTCGAGCGGCTACGTACGGAGATCGGGAGGCTCTTCAGTTCCCTCGCTTTCTCTATCAGTATCTGAAAAATCACTCCTTGTGATCTGCTAGTGCTTACAGCACGATTGCGTCAAGAGGGCCACGGGGGATCATTCCTGGCCGTTTCGGTCACAGCTTTCAGCAGCTGTGTTTACACAACTGCTTCATCTACTGCGGGGTACATGATGCGAGAGTCGGTTCAGGCCGAGGTCCTGATGAGCTTCCTCGTCTCGGAGGAGCTCTCCTTCAAGATCCCGGTCGAACTGCGATACGAGACCCGGGATCCCTACGCGGTGCGGATGACCTTCCACCTCCCCGGGGACGCGCCTGTGACCTGGGCGTTCGGCAGGGAACTACTGCTCGACGGCATCAACCGGCCGAGCGGGGACGGCGATGTGCACATCGCCCCCACCGATCCCGAGGGCCTCTCGGACGTCTCCATCCGGCTCCAGGTCGGTGGCGACCGCGCCCTGTTCAGGGCCAGCGCGCCGCCGCTGGTCGCGTTCCTCGACCGGACGGACAAGCTGGTTCCGCTGGGTCAGGAACGGACGCTCGGTGACTTCGAGGACAACCTGGAGGCAGCGCTGGGCCGGATCCTCGCCGAGGAGAGCGCGGGCCCGACCGCCTGAGCGTGCGCCTCACCCGGCGGGCCGAGTCGGTCCCCAACCGGTGCGCTGGGCCGGCGCCCTACTTGGCGCGGCGGCGTCGTCCGCCCCGTCGGGCGGCGGGGGTCCGGGCCGCGGTGTCCGTCCGGTCGGCGGAGACGACCAGCGCCGCGAGCGCCGTGGTGACCGGCACGGAGGCGACCAGGCCGATCGATCCGACGAGCGTCCGGACGATCTCCTCGGCGACCAGCTCGCTGTTGGCCACCGTCCCCATGCTGCTCTGCGCGATGGAGAAGAGCAGCAGCAGGGGGAGGGCGGCACCCGCGTAGGCGAGCACCAGGGTGTTCACGACCGAGGCGATGTGGTCGCGGCCGATCCGGATCGCGGCTCGGTACAGCCCGCGCGGTCCCATGCCCGGGTCGGCTTGGTGCAGCTCCCAGACGGCCGAGGTCTGGGTGACCGTCACGTCGTCGAGCACACCGAGCGAACCGATGATCACACCGGCCAGGAGGAGTCCGGACATGTCGATGTCCGGATACAGGCCGTGGATCAGACCGGTGTTGTCGTCGGTGTTGCCACTCAGCGCGGCCCAGTCGATGAAGACCGAGCCGAGCAGGCCGATCAGCATCAGGGAGATGAGCGTTCCGAGCACCGCGACCGAGGTGCGGGCCGAGAGTCCGTGGCACATGTAGAGCGCGATCAGCATGATCGCGCTCGATCCGACCACCGCCACGACCAGCGGATTCGACCCCTCCAGGATCGCCGGCAGGATGAAGAACGTCAGGATCAGGAAGCTCAGGACCAGCGCGACGAGCGCCATCACACCCCGCATCCTGCCGACCACCACGACCGCGAGCGCGAAGATCCCGGCGAGCACCGCGAGCGGGACCTTCCGGTTCACATCGGTCACGGAGTACTGCAGGTCGCGCGGTGCGTCGGGGGCGTACGCCACCACCACGCCCTGCCCCTCGTGCAGTTGACGCGGTGCGTCCGGCTGCACGATCTCGGTGAACCTGCGTCCCTTCTCCGGGCCGCTGGTGACCTCGATCGTCGCCTTGTCGCAGTCGCCCTGCTGCGCGTTGACCGCCTCGCGCCCCTGGGGGGTCGACGTGTCGCCGGTCGGCGGGACCTGCCCCGCGTTCACGGAGGCGCAGTCCACCTGCTGGACGGCGACGACCTTGCCCTGCTCGGTCTGCCGGTCGAAGCCGACGCCGGTGCGTTCGTGCGCGGGTGCGCCGCCGGGCCACAGGACCACGAGGCCGACGGCGACGGCGGTGGCGAAGGGGATCAGGACCGCGGCGATGACCTTGCGCAGATGCCGGGACACCGGGGCGGCGGGCCCATGGCTGTGCCCGTGCCCGTGCCCGTGTCCGGCGGATGGACCGGGAGCGTGATCGTGGCTGTTCCCGTGCCCGGTGGAAGGACCGGGAGCGTGGTCGTGGCCGTGCGGCTCGGGGGTCTGCTGGGGGTGAGTCACCGACCGATCATCGCAAGAACGACGGGGGCCCACTGTTCAGCACGCCAGGGAGGGCGCTAGCGTGGTGACACCTTTGCACACGCGGGAGCTCGGAGCACCGGGCTGAGAGGGCGCTGATCACCGTACGCGCGTACTGGATGTACGTACGGGAGGAGGCTGCGCCGACCGCCGAACCTGTTACCGGGTAATGCCGGCGTAGGGAGATCGGTCTCATGACCATTCAGGATGCACGCACGCCTGCCTCCGGGCAGGACGACACCTCTGCCGAGGGGGCCCGTACGCCGGGCTGGCACAAGGGGTACGTCCAGGGCTCGCGCCCCGACCTCCGGGTGCCGGTCCGTCAGGTGCACCTCACCAACGGCAAGGACGTCACGCTCTACGACACGTCCGGCCCGTACACGGACCCCACCGTCGACACCGACGTACGGCGGGGCCTTCCGCCGCTGCGCGAAAACTGGATCATCGCGCGCGGCGACACCGAGGAGTACGCGGGCCGCCCGGCCCGCCCCGAGGACGACGGAATCAAGCACACCTCGCCGCGCGGTGGTGGGCTGAAGAACCTCGACGCCGTCTTCCCCGGCCGCCCGCGCCTGCCGCGCCGCGGCCGCACCGGCCAGGCGGTGACCCAGCTCGCGTACGCGCGCCGGGGCGAGATCACCCCGGAGATGGAGTACGTGGCGATCCGGGAGAACGTCTCTCCCGAGGTCGTGCGCGAGGAGATCGCGGCCGGCCGCGCGGTGCTCCCGGCGAACGTCAACCACCCGGAGATCGAGCCGATGATCATCGGCAAGCGGTTCCTGGTGAAGGTCAACGCCAACATCGGCAACTCCGCCGTCACCTCCTCCATCGAGGAGGAGGTGGAGAAGATGACCTGGGCGACCAAGTGGGGCGCCGACACGGTCATGGACCTGTCCACCGGGCGCAACATCCACACCACCCGCGAGTGGGTGCTGCGCAACTCCCCCGTGCCGATCGGCACCGTGCCGCTCTACCAGGCCCTGGAGAAGGTCGACGGCAGGGCCGAGGAGCTGACCTGGGAGATCTACAAGGACACGGTCATCGAGCAGGCCGAGCAGGGCGTGGACTACATGACGGTGCACGCCGGCGTACTCCTGCCGTACGTGCCGCTCACCGCGCGCCGCAAGACCGGCATCGTCTCGCGCGGCGGCTCGATCATGGCCGCCTGGTGCCTCGCGCACCACAAGGAGAACTTCCTCTACACGCACTTCGAGGAGCTCTGCGAGATCCTGGCGACGTACGACGTCACGTACTCGCTCGGCGACGGGCTGCGCCCCGGCTCGATCGCGGACGCCAACGACGAGGCGCAGTTCGCGGAGCTGCGCACGCTCGGCGAGCTGAACACGATCGCCAAGCGCCACCAGGTGCAGACGATGATCGAGGGCCCGGGCCACGTCCCGATGCACAAGATCAAGGAGAACATCGACCTCCAGCAGGAGATCTGCGAGGAGGCGCCGTTCTACACGCTCGGCCCGCTGACCACGGATGTCGCGCCCGCCTACGACCACATCACCTCCGGCATCGGTGCGGCGATGATCGCCTGGTGGGGCACGGCGATGCTCTGCTACGTCACCCCCAAGGAGCACCTGGGCCTGCCCAACCGCGACGACGTGAAGACCGGCGTCATCACGTACAAGATCGCGGCCCACGCGGCGGACCTGGCCAAGGGCCACCCCGGGGCGCAGGAGTGGGACGACGCGCTGTCCGACGCGCGCTTCGAGTTCCGGTGGGAGGACCAGTTCAACCTGGCGCTCGACCCGGACACCGCGCGGGAGTTCCACGACGAGACGCTGCCGGCGGAGCCCGCGAAGACCGCGCACTTCTGCTCGATGTGCGGTCCGAAGTTCTGCTCGATGAAGATCTCGCAGGACATCCGGCGCGAGCACGGCGGCGATCTGAAGGCGGACGAGATCGAGGCGGGCATGGCGGCGAAGTCCGCCGAGTTCGCGGCGACCGGCAACCGCGTGTACCTGCCGCTGGCGGACTGACCCCCGCCGGCGAAGGCGCCATCGGCCCGCGACCCCGGGGGAGTCGCGGGCCGGTGGTGTCTCCGGGGCCGATGGGGCTGGTGTGCCCCAGGGCAGGCGTGCGGTTTCTAGGGGGTCGGTGACGTCGGCGGTGTCTCGGGGGCCCTGGGGCCCGGGGGTGGGGCCGTTGCGGCGAGGACGTCGCGGAGGAAGGGAAGGATGCCGCGCTCCAGGAGGGCGCTGCGCCAGGCCTCCCGGGCCCGGGCCAGCTCGTCGTCCGGGCCGACGAGCAGCCCGCCCGCGCTCACCTCGGCCGGGCTGTTGCGCAGGGCCGTGACGAGGAGCCCGGCGGCCGCGCAGAGCAGTCCGGCCGCGGCCACGGCGCCGAAGACCAGGCCGGCGGTGAGCAGGGTCGCCCCGAACGCCACCGTGGGGGCCATCACGTGCAGGACGGCGCCGACCAGCAGGAAGATCACGGCGGCCGCGCCCGCGAGGACGGGCACCAGGACGGTGAAGATCGCGACCACGCCGGCGCCGGGGCCGGGCCGGTCGGTGGAGACCGGTGCCCGGGCGCCGAGGGCCGCGCGGTGCTGCTCGCGGACCTTCACGAAGTGGTCGTACTCGCTCGCCGCCGCGCTGGTGACCAGAGTCGTCGCGTTCAGCGTCAGGGAGCGCAGCTGCGCGAGCGTGAGCCGGGTGCCGGCTCCGGCGAGATCCGGACGTGCGTGGGCGGTGCTCAGTGCGTCGTCGAGGACCCGCTCGTACTCGGCACGGTCCTCGGTCAGCAGGTGCGGAGCCACGTTCATGTGCATCCCCCGATGCTCCGTAGGCCCGGATCAGCCGTGTGGAAACGGTGGGTTGGGCGGAAACGGAGGAGAGCCTGCTACGGATGGACCCGATGGTATTGCGGCGGTGCCACGCGCTGACAGGGTGTTTCCGGAATTCGCCTTCCCCGGATGCGCAGCGTTATGCGTCAGCCGTTCAGGGGGAGTTGGACGACCAGTAGCTTTCCGGCCATGGTCACCCCGCCGTCCATCGCGATCGCCAGACCGTCGGCGTAGACGTGCGGTCCGTCGACGACCGGGCCCGAGTCGCCCTCGCCGTCCTCCGTACCGACCTGGCCGAGGAGGTACGGGATGGGGCTGTGGCCGTGCACGATCCGGTGCCCGCCGTAGGTGGAGAGCAGCTCCTGGACGGCCTCCGGGCCGCCGTCGTCACGGAACGCGAAGCGCTTGGTGAACTTGCGGAAGACGTCCCAGACCTCGTCGGCGTCGTTCCGGTTGAGGATCTCGTGGACCGTCTCGTTGACGTCCTCGATGGTCTGGCCGTATTCGAGGTACGCGGTGGTGTCGGAGTGCACCAGGAGGTGGTCGTCCTCCCGCACCACGGCGTCGAGCCGGGACATCCACTGGAGGTGGACGTCCTGGAGCCGGTCCATGTCGTGCTTCTGGCCGCCGTTGAGCAGCCAGGCGGCCTGGAAGGTGGCGGTGCCCGCTCCGGAGTTCACCGGGGTGTCGCCGAAGCGCTTGGCGCCGATGAGCAGCAGTTCGTGGTTGCCCATGAGGGCCTTGCAGTAGCCGCCGGCGGCGGCGGCCTCGGCGGAGAGCCGCATGACGAGGTCGATGACGCCGATGCCGTCGGGGCCGCGGTCGGTGAAGTCGCCGAGGAACCAGAGGCGGGCGTTGCCGGCGGCCCAGCCGCCGTTCTCGTCGATGAGGCCCTGGGCGCGGAGGGCGGCGACGAGCTCGTCGAGGTAGCCGTGGACGTCGCCGACGACGTAGAGCGGGCCGGGGCCTTCGCCGTTCGCCGGGGCGGGCTCCGCGGCGGGGGCGGGCTCGGCGGCGACCGGGACCTGGACGGTGTCCCCCCGGTTGATGACCGGGAGGTCGCGCTCGGTCGGGGTGTACCCCTCGGGCATCTCGCCCTCCGGGAAGGCGTTGCCGGGGTGGCCGGTGGCGACGGAGACGATGGAGGAGCCGGCCCCGGCGAGGCGGGCCCCGAGGTGCAGGGTCGGATCCGCGGGCATCGGCGCGGTGGGCGCCGGCGCGTGCGTGGGCACGGGCGGGTGCTCGGCAGGCGCGGGTGCGGGTGTGGGGTCGTGCTCGGCGGCCGCGGGTGCCGCTCCGCGCGCGTGCTCGGCGGGAGCGGGTGCCGGTGCGTGCTCGGCCGACGCGGGTGCCGGTGCCGGTGCGTGCTCGGCGGGTGCGTGCTGCGTCGGCGCGGCGTCCGTCGTGGGCTCCGCCGAGACCGGTCCGGCGGGCGGCGGCACCGGAAGGGGGTGCGCGGACGTCGGATCGGTGGCATGGCCCTGTACGGGCACGCGGGCGTACGGCGGTACGCGGAAGTCACGCAATGTCGCCGTGCGCACCACGGGCTCCTGCCCGGCCCCCTGAGTCATGGACCCCTCCACCACCGTCGCGATGCCCTGCACATCGCGGACCGGCCTGGTCGGGGTGGTCCGCGGTGTCGTGCGCCCATCATAGGAATGAGGGTCCTCCTGTGTGACGCACCAGGGGTGGTGAATCCGGGTCCACTCCGGGTTCACCGGTTGTTTCGCCCGAATTGAGAAGGTCGAGTTCAGGGTTGAGTCCGGTTTGAGTCCGGTGAGGTGGCCGGTTTCGCCGCCCCGACCCACGGGCGGGGGCGGGGACGGCTGGTTCGGTGGAGCCGGTTGGCGGGGTGTCAGTCCTTCGAGGGAGAGCGTGGCGGGCTGACGGTCGTCCGCGGCGAACGGCGTTGCGAGGAGGTGCGGACGATGAGTTCGGTCGGTATCACCTGCTCGACCGGTCCGTCGGTGTCGATCCCCTCGATGGCGTCGATGAGGAGCTGGACGACGGCCGTGCCGATCCGGCGCGGCTTGAGCGAGAGCGTCGTGATGGGCGGTTCGGTGGTGGCGTAGACGGTCGACTCGCTGCAGCAGACCAGCAGCAGGTCGTCCGGGACGCGCAGGCCGTAGCGGCGCGCGGCCGCGAGGAGGTCGGTTCCGTTGGGGTCGAAGAGGCCGTACACGGCGTCGGGCCGGTCCGGTCGGGCGAGCAGCCGGTCGGCCGCGACGGCACCCGCGCACGGGTCGTGCGCCGGATAGGCCTCGTAGACGGGGTCCTGTCCCACCCGCTCGCACCAGTTGAGGTACGCGGTCGTGGACAGGCGGGTGTACGTGTCGGTGGTGGTTCCGGTGAGGAGGCCGATGCGGCGGGCGCCGGCGTCGGCGAGGTGGTCGAGCAGGTCGAGGACGGCGGCTTCGTGGTCGTTGTCGACCCAGGCGGTGACCGGAAGGGTGCCGGCCGGGCGTCCGTCGGAGACGACGGGTAGGCCTTGGCGGACCAGTTCGGTGACGACCGGGTCGTGGTCGGAGGGGTCGATGACGACGGTGCCGTCGAGGGCGACGTTCGACCAGACGTCATGGCGGGAGGTCGCGGGGAGGATGACCAGGGCGTAGCCCCGCGCGAGCGCCGCCGATGTGGCTGCTCTGGCCATCTCCGCGAAGTACGCGAATTCGGTGAAGGTGAAAGGTTCATCCCCGTACGTGGTCACGGTGAGGCCGATGAGTCCCGACTTCCCGGTGCGGAGCGTGCGGGCCGCCGCGGATGGGCGGTAGCCCAGCCGGTCGGCGACCTCGCGAACGTGACGGCGGGTGGCGTCGGGGAGTCGGCCCTTGCCGTTGAGCGCGTCGGAGACAGTCGTGATGGAGACCCCGGCGGCGGCGGCCACGTCCCGGATGCCTGCCCGGCCCTGCCGGCTTCCCCGGGTCTGTGCCCGGCTCACCTGGTGCTTCCCTGCTGCTGTCATGGCGAGCCGATAGTAGGGCGATGAGGGGCGGTTGGGACGGTCGCATATGCAAGCGTTGACAGGCACGTTTCTGCATGGTCTTCATGGGTCAAGGGGCAATAAATCCAAGGCAGTTAGGGCCTTCGCCATAGGACCTGTGGTTGCCGAACGGCGTAGGCCTGGCGAGGGGGCGAGGTCTCGAAGAGGTCTCAACTCACCTCTACGGGGGATGCGCGCCAGGGCGCTCGCCACCCGCGCACGCCACCCAGGCGCGCGCTCCCCCCTCCTCCGCACCGCTCCGGGGAGGCTTTGTCCACAGCGTGTCCCTCCTGTTGTCCACAGCCCATTCGCAGCGGGGCGGAATCCTCTTAAGGTGAGGAGCATTGGCGGTACGGACGGTCGAGGAGGCCACACAGTGAGCGAGACCAGCGGGACGAGTACGGGCAGCCCGAAGCTGCGCGCCGAGCTGGACGGCGTCCCCACCTACAAGCCGGGCAGGCCGGCGGCCTCGGGCGGCCCCGTGGCCTTCAAGCTGTCCTCCAACGAGAACCCGTATCCGCCGCTGCCCGGGGTCATGGAGACCACGCTGGCCGCCGCCGCGAACTTCAACCGGTACCCGGACATGGCGTGCACGGGGCTGACGGAGGAGCTCGCCGACCGCTTCGGCGTGCCCGTCTCGCACCTGGCCACCGGCACCGGGTCGGTCGGCGTCGCCCAGTCCCTGCTCCAGGCGACCTCGGGCCCCGGCGACGAGGTCGTCTACGCCTGGCGCTCCTTCGAGGCGTACCCGATCATCACGCAGATCAGCGGCGCCACCTCGGTGCAGGTGCCGCTGACCGAGGGCGAGGTCCACGACCTCGACGCGATGGCGGAGGCGATCACCGACCGGACACGGCTGATCTTCGTCTGCAACCCCAACAACCCCACGGGCACCGCTGTGCGCAGGGCGGAGCTGGAGCGCTTCCTGGACCGGGTGCCCTCCGACGTCCTGGTGGTGCTCGACGAGGCGTACCGCGAGTTCGTCCGTGACACCGAGATCCCGGACGGCATCGAGCTCTACCGTGACCGGCCCAACGTCGCCGTGCTGCGGACCTTCTCCAAGGCGTACGGCCTGGCGGGGCTGCGGGTCGGCTTCGCGGTCGCCCACGAGCCGGTGGCGGCCGCGCTGCGCAAGACGGCGGTGCCGTTCGGGGTGAGCCAGCTGGCGCAGGACGCGGCGGTGGCCTCGCTGCGCGCGGAGGACGAGCTGCTGGGCCGGGTCGGCTCGCTGGTGGCCGAGCGCGAGCGGGTCCACGCCGGGCTCGTGGCCCAGGGCTGGACGGTGCCGGACACCCAGGCGAACTTCGTCTGGCTGCGGCTCGGGGAGCGGACGCTGGACTTCGCGGCGGAGTGCGAGCGGCACGGCGTGATGGTGCGGCCGTTCGCGGGCGAGGGCGTGCGCGTCACGATCGGTGAGACCGAGGCGAACGACCTGTTCCTGAAGGCGGCGGAGGGCTTCCGCAAGGAGGGCTGATCAGCCGCTGACGAGCTCCACGCGGATCGGGTCGCCGTCCCGGACGGTGGCCAGGACCCGGGGGTCGCCGTCGAGCGCGCCCAGGACGTTGCAGGGGCTCGCGAGCCGGCACTCCTCGCCGCGTGAGATCGGGGTCGGTCCGTAGGGGAGGGCGAGCGCGTCGCCCTCCGTCCAGAAGGCGACCGTGCCGGGATCGACGACCTGGCGGGCGCCGTCCTCGACGGCGGTGGAGACCGGAGTGTCGAAGTAGACCTCCTCGCCCCAGGTCCGGGCGGTGGAGGAGATCGGGAGGGCCCCTGCGAGCGCCGTGCTCGTGGGGGTCTCCTCAAGGGTGGCCGTGGTGTGTCCGGCCGGCCAGACGATGCGTATCCGAAGGGTCATGCCCCGGATTCAACAATATGTTGAAGCCGCTGGGAAGAGGTGACCTTCGATAAGGGGACCCCCGACCGAAGGTACGGATTTCGTATGAGCCATAATGCTTGTGAATGTGAACGCGTTCACAAGCGTGTCCCGGTTGGTCCCGTAATGAGTGGGATTATCGGGGCAAACTGCCGATGTGACCACGGCGATGTAAGGAGAAAACGACGTGGACCTCGCTCTGGCGCCAGAGACTCTGGCGCGCTGGCAGTTCGGCATCACCACCGTCTACCACTTCCTCTTCGTCCCCCTGACGATCTCCCTCGCCGCCCTCACGGCCGGTCTCCAGACCGCCTGGGTGCGCACCGAGAACGAGAAGTACCTCAGGGCGACGAAGTTCTGGGGCAAGCTCTTCCTGATCAACATCGCCATGGGTGTCGTCACGGGCATCGTGCAGGAGTTCCAGTTCGGCATGAACTGGTCCGACTACTCCCGGTTCGTCGGAGACATCTTCGGCGCTCCGCTCGCCTTCGAGGCGCTCATCGCGTTCTTCTTCGAGTCGACCTTCATCGGTCTGTGGATCTTCGGCTGGGACAAGCTCCCGAAGCGGATCCACCTCGCCTGCATGTGGATGGTGTCGATCGGCACCATCCTCTCCGCGTACTTCATCCTCGCGGCCAACTCCTGGATGCAGCACCCGGTGGGCTACCGGATCAACGAGGAACGCGGCCGGGCCGAACTCACCGACTTCTGGCAGGTGCTCACCCAGAACACCGCCCTCACCCAGTTCTTCCACACCATGACGGCGGCCTTCCTGGTCGGTGGCGCGTTCATGGTCGGCATCTCGGCCTTCCACCTGGCACGCAAGAAGCACATCCCCGTGATGCGGACCTCCCTGCGGCTGGGCCTGATCACCCTGATCATCGCCGGTCTCGGCACCGCCATCAGCGGTGACCTGCTCGGCAAGGTCATGTTCAAGCAGCAGCCCATGAAGATGGCCGCCGCCGAGGCGCTCTGGGACGGCGAGGCACCCGCCCCCTTCTCGGTCTTCGCCTACGGCGACGTCGACAAGGGCCACAACTCGGTCGCCATAGAGATCCCGGGACTGCTGTCCTTCCTCGCGAACGACGACTTCACCTCGTACGTCCCGGGCATCAACGACATCAACAAGGCCGAGCAGGAGAAGTTCGGCCCCGGCGACTACCGGCCCAACATCCCCGTCGCCTACTGGGGCTTCCGCTGGATGATCGGCTTCGGCATGGCCTCGCTGGGCATCGGCATGCTCGGCCTCTGGCTGACCCGCAAGAAGTTCATGCTGGCGCCCGGACTGCGGACCGGTGAGGACGAGGTGCCGAATCTGGTCCTGTTCAAGCGGAAGGCACTCAGCCCCCGCCTGGGCAGGTGGTACTGGATCATCGCCCTGTGGACCATGGCGTTCCCGCTGATCGCCAACTCCTGGGGCTGGATCTTCACCGAGATGGGCCGTCAGCCCTGGGTCGTCTACGGAGTGCTGCGCACCCGGGACGCGGTCTCCCCCGGTGTCTCCCAGGGTGAGGTCCTCACCTCGATGATCGTCTTCACCACGCTCTACGCCGTCCTCGCCGTGATCGAGGTCAAGCTCCTCGTGAAGTACGTCAAGGCGGGACCGCCGGAGCTCACCGAGGACGACCTCAACCCGCCCACCAAGATCGGCGGGGACTCTCGTGACCCCGACCGGCCCATGGCCTTCTCGTACTGAGGCTCAGGAGATCGAGGCATGGAACTCCACGACGTCTGGTTCGTACTCATCGCCGTCCTCTGGATCGGCTACTTCTTCCTCGAAGGCTTCGACTTCGGGATCGGTGTCCTGACCAAGGTGCTCGCCCGTGGCAGGCCCGAGAAGCGGGTCCTCATCAACACCATCGGACCCGTCTGGGACGGCAACGAGGTGTGGCTGCTCACCGCCGGCGGCGCGACCTTCGCGGCCTTCCCCGAGTGGTACGCGACGCTCTTCTCCGGCTTCTACCTGCCGCTGCTGATCATCCTGGTCTGCCTGATCGTCCGGGGTGTCGCCTTCGAGTACCGCGTGAAGCGGCCGGAGGAGAACTGGCAGCGCAACTGGGAAGCGGCCATCTTCTGGACCTCGCTGATCCCCGCGTTCCTCTGGGGTGTGGCCTTCGGCAACATCGTCCGGGGCGTGAAGATCGACGGGAACATGGAGTACGTCGGCACCTTCTGGGACCTGCTGAACCCGTACGCGCTCCTCGGCGGTCTCGTCACCCTCACGCTCTTCACCTTCCACGGCGCGGTGTTCGCCTCGCTCAAGACGGTCGGCGACATCAGGGCGCGGGCCCGGGCGCTCGCGCTCAAGCTCGGTCTGGTCACGGCGGTGCTCGCGCTGCTCTTCCTGGTCTGGACCCAGCTCGACTCCGGGGACAGCTGGAGCTTCATGGCGATGGTGATCGCCGTGGTGGCCCTGGTCGGCGCCATCGGCGCGATCAGGGTGGGACGTGAGGGCTGGTCGTTCGCGCTCTCGGGCATCACCATCGCCGCCGCCGTGGCGATGCTCTTCCTCGCGCTGTTCCCGAACGTCATGCCCTCTTCGCTCAACGCGGAGTGGAGCCTTACCGTGACGAACGCGTCGTCGAGCCCGTACACGCTCAAGATCATGACCTGGTGCGCGGCGATCGCCACCCCGCTGGTGCTGCTCTACCAGAGCTGGACCTACTGGGTGTTCCGCAAGCGGATCGGTACGCAGCACCTCGCCGAGACCCACTAGCCGGTCCTGTCCAGGGAGCAATGTTTCACGTGAAACCGATCGATCCGCGTCTGCTCCGGTACGCCAAGGCCACCCGGGTCTTCCTCCTCGGGGTGGTCGGCCTCGGCCTCGTCGGGGCGGCGCTGGTCATCGCCCAGGCGATGCTCATCGCCGAGATCGTGGTGGGGTCCTTCCAGAAGGGCCAGTCGGTTTCCGAGCTGACCACGCCCCTGCTGCTGCTCGCGGGACTCGCGGTGGCACGGGGGCTGGTCTCCTGGCTGACCGAGCTCGCCGCCCATCGGGCGAGCGCGGCGGTCAAGTCCGAACTGCGCGGCCGGCTCCTGGACCGGGCGGCCGCGCTCGGGCCGGGCTGGCTGAGCGGCCAGAAGGCCGGCTCGCTGATCGCCCTCGCCACGCGCGGGGTCGACGCCCTCGACGACTACTTCGCCCGCTACCTGCCCCAGCTCGGGCTCGCGGTCGTCGTGCCGCTCGCCGTCCTGGCCCGGATCGTCACCGAGGACTGGGTCTCGGCGGCGATCATCGTCGTCACCCTGCCGCTCATCCCGGTCTTCATGATCCTGATCGGCTGGTACACCCAGGCCCGGATGGACCGGCAGTGGAAGCTGCTCTCCCGGCTCTCAGGGCACTTCCTGGACGTCGTCGCCGGTCTGCCCACCCTCAAGATCTTCGGCCGGGCGAAGGCCCAGGCCGAGTCGATCCGCGCGATCACCTCGGAATACCGCCAGGCGACGATGCGCACCCTGCGGATCGCCTTCATCTCCTCCTTCGCCCTGGAGCTCCTCTCCACCCTGTCGGTCGCACTCGTCGCCGTCAGCATCGGCATGCGGCTCGTCCACGGTGACCTCGATCTGTACACGGGGCTCGTCATCCTGGTCCTGGCGCCCGAGGCGTATCTGCCGCTGCGCCAGGTCGGTGCGCAGTTCCACGCGGCGGCGGAGGGTCTGGCGGCGGCCGAGGAGATCTTCGACGTCCTCGAACAGCCGGTACGGGACGGGGGCGCGGGTGCGGTCCCCGACTCCGTATGGCTTGAGCTGGACGGCGTGACCGTGCGGCATGCCGGGCGGGCCGAACCCTCGCTCGACGCGATGTCCCTGACGGTCGAGCCCGGTGAGACGGTGGCCCTGATCGGGCCGAGCGGGGCCGGGAAGTCGACCCTGCTCGATGTCGTCCTCGGGTTCGCCGAACCGGAGCAGGGTGGTTCCGTACGCGTCGGCGGCGAGGAGCTCGCGACGCTGGACCTGGAGGCCTGGCGGGCGCGGATCGCCTGGGTGCCGCAGCGGCCGTACCTCTTCGCGGGGACGATCGCCGAGAACGTCCGGCTCGCCCGCCCGGACGCCTCCGACGAGGCGGTACGGGAGGCCCTGCGGGACGCCGGGGCGGACGGGTTCGTCGCGGGGCTGCCGCAGGGGCTCGACACCCCGCTGGGCGAGGACGGGGCCGGACTCTCCGCGGGACAGCGACAGCGGCTCGCGCTCGCCCGGGGATTCCTCGCGGACCGGCCGCTGCTGCTGCTCGACGAGCCGACGGCGGCGCTCGACGGCGAGACCGAGGCGGGCGTGGTCGACGCGGTGCGCCGGCTCGCCGCCGGGCGGACCGTGCTGCTGGTCGCCCACCGGCCGGCACTGCTGGCGGTGGCGGACCGGGTGGTGCGGGTGGGCGGCGCCCTGCCGGGCACGCATCCCGAGCGGGCGGGCGCGGCGGAAGGTGACGGGGCCGTCGAGCCGTCGCGTCCGGCAGGCCCGCCCCGGGCGGAAGCCATGCCCACCCCGGCTCCGGAACACCCGCCCACGGCAGGCCGGTCGGTCCTGGCACGGGTGCGGGGAATGGCCGGGGAACTCAAGGGGCGGATGGGACTCGCCCTGCTGCTCGGGAGCCTCGCCCTCGGGTCCGCCGTCGGACTCATGGCCGTCTCCGGCTGGCTCATCTCCCGCGCCTCCGAACAGCCGCCCGTGCTCTACCTGATGGTGGCCGTGACCGCCACCCGCGCCTTCGGGATCGGGCGGGCCGTGTTCCGGTACGCCGAGCGGCTCGTCTCGCACGACGCCGTGCTCCGGATGCTGGCCGAGCTCCGGGTCTCCGTCTACCGGCGGCTGGAGCGGATCGCCCCGGCCGGGCTGCGCCGAACCCGCCGCGGGGACCTGCTCGCCCGGCTCGTCCAGGACGTCGACGCGCTGCAGGACTACTGGCTCCGCTGGCTGCTCCCGGCCGGCGCCGCGCTCGTCGTGGGGGTCGCGTCCGCCGGCTTCACCGCCTGGCTGCTGCCCGAGGCGGGTGCCGTCCTCGCCGTGGGCCTGCTGGTCGCGGGCGTCCTCGTCCCGGCGATCGGCGGGACGCTCGCCCGCCGGGCCGAGCGGCGCCTCGCCCCCGCGCGCGGGGCACTGGCCACCGCCGTGGCCGATCTGCTGCGCGGCTGCGCGGAGCTGACGGTGGCCGGGGCGCTGCGGCGCAGGATCGAACGGACCCGCGCCGCCGACCGGGTGCTCACCGGCATCGCCTCCCGGCAGGCCGCCGCCGCCGCGCTCGGCGCCGGTCTCTCCGCCCTGGTCTGCGGCCTGACGGTCGCGGCCGCCGCGGTCGTCGGCGTCCAGGCCGTGCGGGACGGGCGGCTCGACGGGGTGGCCCTCGCCGTGGTCGTCCTCACGCCGCTCGCCGCCTTCGAGGCCGTCACAGGGCTGCCGCTCGCCGTCCAGTACCGGCAGCGCGTCAAGCACAGTGCCGAGCGGGTCTTCGAGGTGCTGGACGCCCCCGTCCCCGTACACGAGCCAGCCCGGCCGGAGACTCCCCCGGCGAGCCCGTTCCCGCTGGAGCTGTCCGGACTCTCCGCCCGGCACGCCGGGCAGGAGCGGGAGGCGCTCGCCGACTTCCGGCTCACCCTGGAGGCCGGGCGCAGGGTGGCCGTCGTCGGGGCCTCCGGCTCCGGCAAGACCACCCTCGCCCAGGTGCTGCTGCGGTTCCTGGACGTGGAGCAGGGCATGTACCGGCTCGGCGGTGTGCCCGCCTGGGAGCTGGACGGGGACGCCGTACGGGGGCTCGTCGGGCTCTGCGCCCAGGACGCGCACCTGTTCGACAGCTCGGTCCGGGAGAACCTGCGACTCGCCCGCACGGGCGCGAGCGACGAGGAGCTGCGCGAGGCACTGCGCCGGGCCCGGCTGCTCGACTGGGTGGACGGGCTCCCGGCCGGGCTCGACACCCTCGTGGGCGAGCACGGCTCGCGGCTCTCCGGAGGCCAGCGGCAGCGGCTGGCGCTCGCCCGCGCCCTGCTCGCCGACTTCCCCGTGCTCGTCCTCGACGAGCCGGCCGAGCACCTGGACCTGACCACCGCCGACGCGCTCACCGACGATCTGCTCCGGGCCACCGAGGGCCGGACGACCGTCCTCATCACCCACCGGCTGCACGGCCTCGACGCGGTCGACGAGGTGCTGGTCCTGGACGGCGGCCGGACCGTGCAGCGAGGCCCGTACGCGGAACTCGCCGAGGCGGACGGTCCGCTGCGGCGGATGCTGGAGCAGGAACGGGAGACCGACCTGCTGGCCGTCGGCCCGGGCGCGCCCACGACCGGGGCCACCCCGGCCCACGATCATGACGGGCGGCCGACTTTTCTCGCCAAATAGGACTTACTAGGCTCAAGCCATGACCGCCGCCGCGTCCGACGCCTCGGACCCCCTGGAAGCCGCCACTCAGGCCACCCGCAGCCTCCAGGGGCTGTCCACGGAGCTCACCGCCCGAGTGCCCCAGCTCCTGGAAGCCATGCGCTCGGTCGGTACCGGGCTCGAACTCCACTCCACCCTCGACCGCATCTGCGAGACCGCCGCCGAACTCGCCGACGCCCGCTACGCCGCGATCGGCGTCGTCGACGACGAGGGCAAGGGCCTCTCCGACTTCGTCACCTTCGGCGTCGGCGAGGACGTGGCCCGCCGGATCGGGCACCGCCCCGACGGGCACGCCGGGCTGCTCGGCGCGCTGATCCTCGACCCCCAGACGATCCGTCTCGCCGACCTGTCCAGCGATCCCCGCTCGGCGGGCTTCCCGCCCGGACATCCTCCGATGCGGAGCTTCCTCGGCGTCCCCATCAGGGTGCAGGGCGAGATCTTCGGCAATCTGTACCTCGCGGAGAAGCACGGCGGGGGCGAGTTCAACGACTACGACGTGCACATGGTCCGGGTGCTCGCCACCGAGGCGGGCATCGCCATCGGCAACGCCCGGCTGTACGAGGCCGCCCGGCAGCGCGAGCGGTGGATCGACGGCTCCGTCGCCGTCACCACCGCGCTGCTCTCCGGCGGTGACGCGGACGACGCCCTCACGGTCGTCGCCGAACAGGCCCGTCGCCTCGCCGACGCCGACGCCGGGATCGTGATGCTGCCGGCCGCCGACGACGGCGGTCTGGAGATCGTCGCCGTCTCCTCGCCCCGGCCGACGAAGTCGCTGGGCGTGGTGATCCCGCCCGAGAGCGCCGTGGTGCAGCGGCTCCTGGAGGGCGAGGCGGTCTTCGTGGCGGACGCCTCGACGGACCCGCGCATGATCAGCCGGCTGACCTCCGCGTACGGACCGAGCATGATGCTGCCGCTGCAGAGCGGCGGGCGGGTGCTCGGCGCGCTCGCGACGCCCCGGGTGCGGGGTGCCCGGCAGTTCACGGAGGCGGAGCGGACCCTGGCCACCCAGTTCGCCTCGCAGGCGGCGCTGGCCCTGATGATGGCCGACGCGCAGCGGGACCGGGAGCGCCTCGCCGTGTACGAGGACCGCGACCGGATCGCGCGTGACCTGCACGATCTGGTCATCCAGCGGCTCTTCGCCACCGGCATGATGCTGGAGAGCGCTCAGCGCAGGTCGATCGTGCCGGCGGTACGCGAGGGCGTCGGCAAGGCCGTGGACGAGCTGGACGTGACCATCCAGGAGATCCGTACGGCGATCTTCGCGCTGCAACAAGGTCCGGCCGAGGCGCCGTCGGGGCTGCGCACCCGGGTCCTGCGGGAGATCAACATGGCGGCCGTCCCGCTCGGCTTCAAGCCCGCGCACCGCTTCCTCGGCGCGATCGACGCGACGGTCGGCGAACTCACCGGCAAGAACCTCATCGCCGCCCTGCGCGAGGCGCTCTCCAACGCCTTCCGGCACGCCGAGGCGAGCCGCATCGACGTGGTCGTCGACGCCGGTGTCACCCTGCCCGACGGCTCCGCCGGGGTACGGCTGGAGGTCGCCGACGACGGCATCGGCATCCCGGCGGGCGGGCGGCGCAGCGGACTGCGCAATCTCGCGCGCCGGGCCGAGTCGCTCGGCGGCGCGAGCTGGTGCGGCCCGGGCATCGGGGAGGACGGCGGCGGTACGACGGTGGTGTGGGAGGCCCCGCTGTAGCCGGCGCCCGCTAGCTCGTGGCGGACACCTCGGCCACGAGCTGCTCGATGACGACGGCGACCCCGTCGTCCATGTTGCCGACGGTACGGCCGGAGGCGGCGGCGATCACCTCGGGGTGGGCGTTGCCCATGGCGTACCCGCGGCCCGCCCAGCTGAGCATCTCGATGTCGTTGGGCATGTCGCCGAAGGCCACGACCTCCTCGGCCGTGATGCCGCGCTCGGCGCAGCACCGGGCCAGCGTGGACGCCTTGGAGACGCCGAGCCCGCTGATCTCGATGAGGGCGGTGGGGCTGGACCGGGTGAAGGAGGCCTGGTCCCCGGCGGCCTCCCGGGCGACGGCGAGGAACACGTCGGGGTCGAGCTCCGGGTGCTGGGCGAGCAGCTTCAGGACGGGCGCCGCGGCGCCGGGCGCCTCCTCGAAGAGGAGCTTCTCGGCGGTGGCGACGGTCGCGCCGGGGTCGAGGAAGAACGGCGGGTAATCGGGCTCGTAGTGGATGCCGGTGGTGAGCTCCACCGCGAAGGAGGTCCCCGGCGCGGCCGCGCGCAGGGCCTTGACCACGGCGAGGGCGGCGGGCCGCTCCAGCGGGCGGACCTCCAGGAAGGTGCCCCCGGCGTGGAGGTCGACGACGGCGGCGCCGTTGGCGCAGATCGCCAGGCCGTGGCCGTGGACGTGGTCGCTGACGACGTCCATCCAGCGGGCGGGGCGGCCGGTGACGAAGAAGACCTCGATCCCCGCCCGCTCGGCCGCGGCGAGGGCGGCGACCGTGCGCGCGGAGACGGACTTGTCGTCGCGCAGCAGGGTGCCGTCGAGGTCGGTGGCGATCAGCCGGGGCGCCGGGGCGGAGGTGCGGGGGGAATCGGGAGAGGTCACCGCCCCATTCTTCCGCACCGGACGCACGGGCGTGCGGGGAGCCGCACATATGAGTGGTGGATTCGGGTCAGGCGCTGCCCCGGCGGCCGGGTGTTTACGCCCCGACGTGGCCGTAAACGTCCGTTCGTTTTCGGCTGTGGCGGGGAAGATCCCTCGGAGCTGATGGCGTCTCAAGGGGGCGGGGCATGGGCTCGGGCCGGCGAAGCGACGAGTGCGACTCCTGCGGCACGCCGTACGGGACGTGGGTCCCGAGCCTCGGCATGGCCCTGTGCCGGGGGTGCGAGCGGGCCGGAGCGGGACAGGCCGCCCGGGACCCGGTGCTGGTGGGCGAGGTGCTGGCGGGCCTGGTCGACGCGGCGAGGTTCGAGGTCCGCGGGGGGCGCGGCGTACCGGAGCCGCGTCTCGCGGAGGCGGTGCGGGATCTCGGTGCGGGACCCGTGGTCGTACCGGAGCCGCGTCTCCGGGAGGCGGTGCGGGATCTCGGTGCGGGCGCCGTGGTCGTACCGGAGCCGCGTCTCCCGGAGGCCGTGCGGGATCTCGGGCCCGGCCCCGTGGGCGTACCGGAGCCTCGGTCCGGTGGTTCCTCCCCCGCGCCGGCGGGTCCGGCCACCTCGCCGTGCCGCCGCTGCGGGGCCCGTGCCGAGTGGCACCGTACGGTCCGGGGCCGCTGGATTCTGATCGAGCCCGGGGACCTGCCCACCCGCGCCGTCCCCGCGGGCAGCCGCTGGCGCGTGGCGGGGGACGGGACCGCGGTCCAGCTGGGTGCGGCCTGCCGTCCGACACCTGCCGGGTCAGCCACTTCGACGTCTGCGCGGCGGCTCCCGCGCCCGCCGGCTCTCCGGCCCTGCTCGCCCTGTGGCGGGGCCACGCCCGACGCATCGCCTGACGTGGCCGACTCCGCCGTGCGGCCGTGCGGGGTGCCCGTCAGCCCAGCTGGGCGAGGGCCTCGGTGGCGATCTGCTCGAAGACCGCCTGGTCGGCGGCGAAGTCCGAGTCCGGGATCGGCCAGTGGATGACGATCTCGGTGAAGCCGAGATCGCGGTGGCGACCGGCGAAGTCGACGAAGGCGTCCAGGGACTCCAGCGGGCGGCTCCGGTCCGGGGTGAAGCCGGTCAGCAGGATCTTGTCGAGCTCGTCCACGTCCCGGCCGGTCTCGGCGCACGCCTTGCCGAGCTTCTCGATCTGGCCGCGCAGGGCGGCCACCGACTGCTCGGGGGTGCCCTCATCGAAGATCTTCGGGTCCCCGGTCGTCACCCACGCCTGCCCGTACCGCGCGGCCAGCTTGAGCCCGCGCGGCCCGGTCGCCGCCACCGCGAACGGCAGCCTCGGGCGCTGGACGCAGCCGGGGATGTTCCGGGCCTCGTCGGCCGAGTAGAAGGTGCCCCGCTGGGTCACCGCCTCCTCGGTGAGCAGCCGGTCGAGCAGGGCCACGAACTCGCCGAAGCGGTCCGCCCGCTCCTTCGGCGACCACGGCTCCTGCCCCAGCGCGGTGGCGTCGAAGCCGTTGCCGCCCGCGCCGATGCCGAGGGTGATCCGCCCGTCGGAGACGTCGTCGAGGGCCATCAGCTCCTTGGCCAGGGTGACCGGGTGCCGGAAGTTCGGGGAGGTCACGAGCGTGCCGAGCCGGATCCGCTCGGTGGCCGTCGCCGCCGCGGTGAGCGTGGGCAGTGCTCCGAACCAGGGGCCGTCCCGGAAGGTCCGCCAGGACAGGTGGTCGTAGGTGTACGCGGCGTGGAACCCGAGGTCCTCGGCCCGCCGCCAGGTCTTCTGCCCCTCGCTCCATCGGTGGATGGGGAGGATCACCGTACTCAAGCGCATGACGCCACGATACGCGCGCGGGGGCGCCCCGCCCCGGGGCGGAGAGACGGGCTTCGCGGGACCCGCGCGGGGCCGGCGGGCCCGGTCGTCAGCGGACGCGGCTGCTCAGCCAGGGGGTGAGCGTGGCGTCGGGGACGAGTTCCTTGTACGTCTCGTCGCCGGGCAGCGGGACGACCAGCCACCAGCCGGGCGGGAAGAGACGGCCCTTCACATGGGCGAGGCCGCCGTGGACGGACCGGAGGAAGGCGGGAACGGCGTCGCGGGGCACGTCCGCGAACTCGATGCCGTCCACGAAGATCCTGGCGTCGTCCTCGGGGAAGATCTGGACGGTGACCGAGGGGGACCCGCCGAGCTCGACGTAGGCCTCGTGCGGAAGCGAGCCGTCCGGGTCGAGGACGGTGAAGGCGCCGGACGAGGTGCGCCGGGACGTCTGGTCCGCGCCGATGTCGTCGGTCACCGTCATCTCCAGGCCGAACTCCCGGGCGATCTCGCGGATGGCGGTGACGGCCGCTTCGGTACTGGGCAGGTGCGGGTGAGCCATGGAGGCGATCATGCCTCAGTCGGGAAATCGGAGGAACTGCGGCGGGACGGCGTCCGCCAGCCAGACCCCGTTGGCGCTGACGCGGAAGACGTGCCCGGCCCGGTGCATGGCGCCGGCGTCGACGCTGATCACGATCGGCCGTCCGCGGCGGGCACCGACCCGGGTGGCGGTCTCCCGGTCGGGGGAGAGGTGCACGTGGTGGCGGGCCATGGGGCGCAGCCCCTCCGCCCGGATCGCGGGAAGCCGGTCCGCGACCGTACCGTGGTAGAGGTACGCGGGCGGTTCGGCGGCCGGCAGGTCCAGGTCGACCTCGATCGTGTGGCCCTGGCTGGCGCGGATGCGGGTGCCCTCGATCGCGAAGCGCTTCTTGTCGTTGGTCGCGACGACGTGGTCGAGTTCCTCGCGGGTGACGGGGAAGCCGCCCCGCGCGGTGGCCTGGAGCAGGGCGTCGATCTCGGTCCAGCCCTGGGCGTCGAGGACGAGGCCGATGCGCTCGGGCTGGTGGCGGAGATGCTTGGAGAGGTACTTCGAGATCTTCACCGTGCGGCGTTCGTCCGGTGGTTGGGGTCGGGTCATTCCGTCAGGATGGCGGAGGCCGGAGCGCCGGACCAGCCATTTTGGGCAGGCAGGTTTGATCCACAGCCAAAGTGAGTTATCCACAGGCCAGTTGAGAATTCTGTGGACAACAGCCCTGGCATTTCAGGTGGATTGAGTAATTTCGTTGTTTATGTGGTGATTTGAGGCAAGGGTATCCAATGCCCTTTTATGGACCTCGCGTTCCGTGGCGGCGGCGACGAAGGCGGTGACCCCCTCCGGACCCACCAGATCCTGAACGGCCCGCACCGTCCCGGCCGGTAGCGAAACGGGCCGCGGCTCGTCGTCCCTCGCCGGGAGCGCGTCCGGCGACAGATGGAGCTGCAGATGCCGGGTGGCCAACAGGCGCATCGCCCGCGCCAGTTCGGCGTCCACGGTCTGCTGGGCGAGCGGCCGGAGCCGCCGCACCATCGTCGCCGCCTCGGCCGCGTCCGCGTCCGTCGGCGGGCGGTGCTCCAGATAGCGCGCGAAGACGTGCTCGGTCGTGAACTCCAGGAAACGGGACGCTATGTGCTCCACCTGGTCCCGAAGCTCCCTCAGATGTCCGGTGATTGCCGGAAGCGGCACTCCCGCCGCGTACAACTCGGCGGCCACCGCCAGCTCCTGGGGGCTCGGTACCAGGTACTCCTCGCCCTCCCGGTCCGGCAGCCGCTCCAGTACGCCGAGCTCGACGGCCTCCCGGATGGCGTCCTCGTCCGGCGTGCCGCCGAAGCGGGCGTCCAGCTCCGCGCGGGAGATCCGGTCCGCCTCCTCGTCCGTCCACGGGCCGTGCACCTCGGCGACCAGACCGAGCACGCCACCGAGTCCACGGCCGGTGTCCCAGGCCTCAAGGAGCTCCTTGATCGAGGCCAGGGTGTAGCCCCGGTCGAGGAGGTCGGCGATCTGCCGGAGCCGCGCGAGGTGCGCGTCTCCGTACACGTTCGACCTGCCCCGTCGCTCCGGGCGGGGCAGCAGCCCGCGGTCCTGGTAGGCGCGGATGGTCCGGACCGTGGCCCCGCTGTGGTGGGCGAGATCCTCGATCCGGTACTCCGGCTGTGCTGACTGCTCGGACAAACCCGCTCCCACCGACCGTTCGCTCCACCCCACCGCCGCGGGGCCCCTCCTGGAAGGGATCGTACGACCGTCCGGCTACGCCGGCGGCTGCCACCGGGCGAAGGCCCGCAGCGTTCCCGGGCTGAGCCGGGACAGGAAGTGCACGCCCCGGGCCTCGGGCGTCACCGGCACGACCGCGCGGTCGTGCAGCACCGCGTCCAGGATCGCGTCGGCGACCTTCTCCGGCGGGAAGTTCCGCAGGCCGTACAGCCGGGACGCCTTCGTCTGGCGCCGCTTCTCCTCCCCCGCGTCCGACACTCCGGCGAACCGCGTGGTCGCCGTGATGTTGGTGTTGACGATGCCGGGGCATATCGCGGACACCCCGATGCCCTGGCCCGCCAGTTCGGCGCGCAGACACTCGCTGAGCATCAGCACCGCCGCCTTCGACGTGCTGTACGCGGGCAGGGCGCGGGAAGGCTGGAAGGCGGCCGCGGAGGCGGTGTTGACGATGTGGCCGCCCTGGCCGCGCGCGGTCATCTGCGCCCCGAAGACCCGGCAGCCGTGGATCACACCCCACAGATTGACGTCCAGGACCCGCTTCCACTCCTCGCTCGTCGTGTCGAAGAAGGAGCCGGTGAGCCCGATGCCCGCGTTGTTGACGAGGACGTCGACGACGCCGTACTCGCTCGCGACCTTGGCGGCGAGCTTCTCCATCGCCTGCTCGTCGGCGACGTCCACCGTCTCGCCCCAGGCCTCCGGGGCGCCGATCAGCCGGGCCATCTCGGCCGTCCTGACCGCCCCTTCGGCGTCCCGGTCGACGGCCACGACCCGGGCGCCGGCCTCGGCGAAGGCGAACGCGGTGGCCCGCCCGATGCCGCTGGCCGCCCCGGTCACCAGGACCAGCTGGCCGCCGAACCGCTCCGCGTGGGCCGGCTTCACACCGCTCTTCACCGCCGTCGCCGCGACCGGCTTCGGCGCCTTGGTCGCCGGTTCCTCGTTGGCCCGGACGAACTCGCCGATCCACGCGGACAGCTGGTCCGGCCGGGTGCGCGGCACCCAGTGCTTGGCGGGCAGCGTGCGCCGGGTCAGATCGGGCGCCCAGCTGCCCAGGTCGTCGTAGAGCCGCTCGGAGAGGAAGGCGTCACCGGTCGGCGTGATCAGCTGCACGGGCACGTGCGCGAACGCGTCGGGGCGCGGCCTGCCGAGACGGGCGCGGACGTTGTCCCGGTAGAGCCAGGCGCCGTGCGCCGCGTCGCTCGGCAGCGACGGCGTCGGGTACGCGCCGGCCGGGACCTTCTCGACGCGCTCCAGGATCTTCGGCCACCGCCTGCCGAGCGGGCCGCGCCAGGCGAGCTCCGGCAGCACGGGCGTGTGCAGCATGTACACGTACCAGGACTTGGCGCCCTGGCCGAGGAGCTGACCGACCCGGCGCGGGGTGGGCCGGGTCATCCGCTGCTTGATCCAGTGCCCGAAGTGGTCGAGGGACGGCCCCGACATCGAGGTGAAGGACGCGATGCGGCCCTCGGTGCGCCGGACGGTGACGAATTCCCAGGACTGCACCGATCCCCAGTCGTGACCGACGAGGTGGACTGGCCGGTCCGGGCTGACGGCGTCGGCGACCGCGAGGAAGTCGTCCGTCAGCTTCTCCAGGGTGAAGCCGCCGCGCAGCGGGGCGGGCGCGGTCGAACGGCCGTGGCCCCGCACGTCGTAGAGCACCACGTGGAAGTCCTCGGCGAGCCGGACCGCGACCTCCGACCAGACCTCCTTGGAGTCCGGGTACCCGTGCACGAGGACGACGGTGGGCCGGCCCCGCTCGCCGAGCTCGGCGACACACAGCTCTATCCCGCCCGTACGGACCCAGCGCTCCCGCGCTCCCTCGAGCCCTGCCATCAGACCGCCCCCTCGTTCCAGCGCCGCACGTGCGGCAGATTGTCGTCCAGCCAGAACGCGCTCTGCTCGGGGTCCCGGGAGTCGGTGACGACCAGGATCTCCTCGAACTTCGCGCCCGTCCCCCGGAATCCGAGGTGCGGCTCGACCGCCCAGAGGCCCGGCCTCGGCGGGTGGTCGGAGAACTTGTACGGCGACCAGAGCGGCGACCAGCCGTCGCGGTGGCCGTGCAGGGCGTCGCTCGCGAGGCCCTTGAGCGACTGGGTGCCGAAGCCGAAGAGCGTCGGCGACCAGCGGCGCTCCTTCACCCGGTCGATCTTGTGGGCGATGACGCCGAAAGGATAGGCCCGGTGCCGGTTCGCGTATCCCTGGCGGACCATGAGCCGGTCCACGTCCTCGTAGATCTCGCGGAGCGGGCGGCGCTCGCGGACCTCGCGCAGGATCAGCTCGCGGTGGTCCTTCAGATCGGCGAGCAGCTTGTCGTGCAGGGGGTTGAGGCCCAGGCAGCCGCTGTAGCCGATGTCGGCCGTGTGGCCCTTGTAGACCGGGGCCATGTCGAGGATGAAGGGCATCCCGGCTTCCAGGCGCCGGTTGGTCGGGAAGAACTGCAGCGGGATCTTGAAGTCGACGAAGGCCGTGCGGTCCCCGAACCAGGCGAACGGCCGGTGGAACCAGTCCCGCACCCCCCGCTCGTACAGCCATTCGCGCTGCATCCGCGCGGCCTCGCGCTCGGTCACCCCCGGCTTGAGCTGTGCGGCGACGGCCTCCGCGCACGCGTAGGAGAGCCGCTGCACTTCTCTGAATCCCCGCAGCTCCGCGGAGAGTTCGCCTGTCATCGCTGAGGCCATGCCACCCGCCGTCCCGTGTGAGCGCCCGACTGCGCTACGCGTCCGTAACTTGACACCGATGAATGTGACAATGCCCGGCGGCTGCGTCAAGGGGTCCGACGGCACCCTGTGGAAAACCCACCGGCGGACCGTCCGGCCGGGCCGGTGGAAAAGACTTTCGTCGCGACCTCCCCTACTGGCTTGTAATCCTCTGGTCGGACAAGGATCGAGCCGTTGGGCTGACGACCGCTGTGGCGCACACCACTACCGTCGAAGGCGTGACTGTGATCGCGACCGAAAGCCTCAGCAAGCGGTTCCCCCGGGTGACCGCTCTTGACCGGCTCTCCCTGGACATCGGACCCGGTGTGACCGGACTCGTGGGTGCCAACGGAGCCGGCAAGTCCACCATGATCAAAATCCTGCTCGGACTCTCCCCCGCCACGGAGGGCCGCGCCGAGGTCCTGGGCATGGACGTCCGGACCTCCGGCGCCCAGATCCGTGAGCGCGTGGGATACATGCCCGAGCACGACTGCCTCCCGCCGGACGTCTCGGCCACCGAGTTCGTCGTCCACATGGCGCGCATGTCCGGCCTGCCCGCGACCGCCGCCCGCGAGCGGACCGCCGACACCCTGCGCCACGTCGGGCTGTACGAGGAGCGGTACCGCCCCATGGGCGGCTACTCGACGGGCATGAAGCAGCGGGTGAAGCTGGCCCAGGCCCTGGTCCACGACCCCAAGCTGGTCCTCCTCGACGAGCCGACCAACGGCCTCGACCCGGTCGGCCGGGACGAGATGCTCGGACTGATCCGCCGGGTCTGGACCGACTTCGGCATCTCCGTCCTCGTCACCTCGCACCTCCTCGGCGAGCTGGAGCGCACCTGCGACCACGTCGTCGTCATCGACGGCGGCCGGCTCCTGCGCTCCAGCTCCACCAGCGACTTCACCCGGACCACCACGACGCTCGCCGTCGAGGTCACCGACTCCGACACCCACCCCGACGGCACGGGGGCGCTCCGCGCGGCCCTCGCCGCCGCGGGCGTCACCCTCCACGCGGGAGTGGAGGAGGGCCTGCCCGGCGCCGGCCACATCCTGCTCCTGGAGGCCCCGGGCGAGGAGACGTACGACCTCGTGCGGGACACCGTCGCCGGCCTCGGCCTCGGTCTCGTCCGCATGGAGCAGCGCCGCCACCACATCGCCGAGGTCTTCCGCCCCGAGGCGTCCCCGCAGCAGGAGGAGGTGCAGGCCCGATGAGCACCCCCGCGCCCCAGGCCGCTCCCGACACGACCCGCATCCACAACATCGGCTACCGCTCCTACGACGGCCCGCGGCTCGGCCGGGCGTACGCGCGCAGGTCGCTGTTCTCGCAGTCGCTGCGCGGCGCGTACGGCCTCGGCCGCAGCGCCAAGTCCAAGGTGCTGCCGATGCTGCTCTTCGGCGTGATGTGCGTGCCCGCGCTGATCATCGTCGCGGTCGCGGTCGTCACCAAGCAGACCAAGCTGTCGATCGAGTACACCCAGTACGCGATCTTCCTGCAGGTCGTCATCGGCATCTACCTGGCCTCGCAGGCACCGCAGTCGGTCTCCCGCGACCTGCGGTTCAGGACCGTGCCGCTCTACTTCTCGCGGCCGATCGAGCGCGTGGACTACGTGCTCGCCAAGTTCGGCGCGATGGCCTCGGCGCTCTTCCTGCTGACCTCGGTCCCGCTCCTCATCCTCTGGATCGGCTCGCTGCTCGCCAAGATGGACTTCGGCACCCAGACGCAGATGTTCGGCCAGGGACTGCTCTCCGTGATCCTGCTCTCGCTGCTCTTCGGCGGCATCGGCCTCGTCATGGCGGCCCTCACCCCGCGCCGCGGCTTCGGCGTCGCCGCCGTGATCGCCGTCCTGACCATCTCGTACGGAGCGGTCTCGACGCTCCAGGGCATCGCGTACGGCACGGACAATCTGGGCGCCATCTCCTGGCTCGGCCTGTTCTCGCCGATCACGCTCATCGACGGCGTGCAGACCGCCTTCCTCGGCGCGCCCTCCTCCTTCCCCGGAGGCGAGGGACCGGGCGCCGGTGTCGGCGCGGTCTATCTGCTGGTCGTCCTCGCGCTCGTCGCCGGCTCGTACGGCATCCTGATGCGCCGCTACCGAAAGGTCGGGCTGTGAGCGCCCTCCCGTCGCCCGCCATCACCCCTCTAAGGAATGGGCCGCGCCCATGAGCATCCTCTCCATCGACCACGTCTCCCGCTGGTTCGGAAACGTCGTGGCCGTGAACGACGTCACCATGACGGTGGGCCCGGGCGTCACCGGCCTCCTCGGGCCGAACGGCGCGGGGAAGTCCACCCTGATCAACATGATGGGCGGCTTCCTCGACCCGTCCACCGGCAGCGTCACCCTCGACGGGCAGACGATCTGGGGGAACGAGGCGGTCTACCGCGAGATCGGCGTCGTGCCCGAGCGGGAGGCGATGTACGACTTCCTCACCGGCCGCGAGTTCGTCCTGGCCAACGCGGAACTGCAGGGCCTCGGCGCCAAGGAGGCCCAGCGGGCCCTGGCCACCGTCGAGATGGAGTACGCGCAGGACCGCAAGATCTCCACGTACAGCAAGGGCATGCGGCAGCGCGTGAAGATGGCCTCGGCCCTCGTCCACGAGCCGTCCGTGCTGCTGCTCGACGAGCCGTTCAACGGCATGGACCCGCGCCAGCGCATGCAGCTCATGGACCTGCTGCGGCAGATGGGCGCGGACGGCCGTACGGTCCTGTTCTCCTCGCACATCCTGGAGGAGGTCGAGCAACTCGCCTCCCACATCGAGGTGATCGTGGCCGGGCGGCACGCCGCCTCCGGCGACTTCCGCAAGATCCGCCGACTGATGACGGACCGGCCGCACCGCTACCTGGTCCGCTCGAGCGACGACCGGGCACTCGCCGCGGCGCTCATCGCCGACCCGTCCACGGCCGGCATCGAGGTCGACCACGCGGAAGGCGGACTGCGCGTGCAGGCGGTGGACTTCGGCCGCTTCACGGAGCTGCTCCCGAAGGTCGCGCGCGAGCGGGGGATCCGTCTCCTGACGGTCTCGCCCTCGGACGAGTCCCTCGAATCGGTCTTCTCGTACCTCGTCGCGGCCTGAAAGGAGCCTGACCGATGTACAACCCCACAGTCGCCCGGCTCACCTACCGGGCCCTCCTCGGCCGCCGCCGGGCCATGATCCTCTTCCTGCTGCCCGGCATGCTGCTGCTCATCGCCGCGGCGGTGCGCGCGTTCAACGGCGCGGACGACCAGGTCGCGGCCGATGTCCTCGGCGGCTTCGCGCTCGCCACGATGGTGCCGCTGATCGGTGTGATCGCGGGCACGGGCGCGATCGGCCCGGAGATCGACGACGGCTCGATCGTCTATCTGCTGTCCAAGCCGGTGAAGCGGCCCTCGATCATCTTCACGAAGCTGATCGTGGCGATCGCGGTGACGATGGCCTTCTCGGCCGTCCCGACCTTCATCGCCGGGTTCATCCTCAACGGCAACGGCCAGCAGGTGGCCGTGGCGTACACGGTCGCGGCCCTGGTGGCCTCCATCGCCTACAGTGCGCTGTTCCTGCTGCTCGGCACGATCAGCCGGCACGCCGTGGTCATCGGCCTGGTCTACGCCCTGGTGTGGGAGGCCCTGTTCGGCTCCCTGATCGCGGGCGCGCGCACCCTGAGCGTCCAGCAGTGGGCGCTGGCCCTCGCGCAGAAGGTCACCGGCGACGGCCTGATCACCTCCGAGGTCGGACTCACCACGGCGGTGGTGCTCCTCGCGGCGGTCACGATCGTCGCGACCTGGTTCGCCGGCTTCAAGCTCCGCACGCTGAAGCTGGCGGGCGAGGAGTAGGAACCGATGACGCGGTACGGCTCCGAGGCTCGTCGCCCCGCCCCGGGAGGGCCACCCGGGAGCCGTACCGCCCCTGACGTGTCTCAGACCTTCCGGTCGCGGGCGGCGAGCAGACCGACGCCGAGCGCCGTCGCGCAGACGGCGAGGACCACGCAGATCGGCAGCGTCCAGGAGCCGGTGGCCTGGTGCAGGGCACCGGCCGCGAGCGGGCCCGCCGCGGCGAGCAGATAGCCGACGGTCTGCGCCATACCGGAGAGCCGGGCGGCGGTCGCGGCGTCCCCGGCGCGCAGCACGATCAGGGTCAGGGCGAGCCCGACCGCACCGCCCTGGCCGACGCCGAGCACCGCCGACCAGAGCCAGGCGCCCTCCACCGGCGCCACCATCAGACCGGCGTAACCGGCCGCGACGAGCGTCGTGACCAGCACGATCAGCGGTCGCTGGCTTCGCATCCGGCCCGCGAGCAGCGGCACCACGAAGGCGCCGGCGACCTGGATCAGGTTGTTGAAGGCGAAGACCACACCGGCCGTGGAGCGGCTCATCCCGTGGTCGGTGAAGATCGTCGGCATCCAGGCGATCAGCACGTACGACCAGAGCGACTGCAGTCCCATGAAGAGGGTGACCTGCCAGGCCAGGGGCGAGCGCCAGACGCTCACCGGGCGGGCGTCGGCGGCCGGTACGGCCCGTACCTCGTGCCCCGTACGGCCCCGGGCGATCAGCACCTGCGGCAGCCAGGCGAGGGCGGCGACCGCGGCCAGCAGCGACCAGAAGCCCAGCGAGCCCGCCCAGCCGCCGCCGAGCGCCTTCTCCAGCGGCACGGCGGCCGCCGCCGCCACGGTCGCTCCGGCGATCATCGCGCCCGTGTAGACGGAGGTCATCGCGGCCGCCCGGTCGGGGAAGTCCCGCTTGATCAGGCCCGGCATCAGCACGTTGAGCAGGGCGATCGCCGTACCGACCAGGATGCCGCCGCCGTACAGCGCGTACACGGACGGCAGCACGCGCGCGAGGATGCCGACGCCGAGCAGGAGCAGGGCCGCGAACAGCACGCGCTCGGCGCCGAAGCGGCGGCCCAGCCAGGGCGCGACCAGCGCGCCCACGCCGAGGAACAGCACGGGCACCGAGGTGACGAGCGAGCCGGCCGTCGCGGAGAGCCCGTAGGCCCCGGATATCTCGCTGACCAGCGGCGCGACGCTCGCCAGCGCGGCCCGCATGTTCAGGGAGGCCAGCACGATCCCGACCAGGAGCAGGGCCGGGTGGGCGAGCAGGGCCCGCCGGGCCGCCGCCCCCGCCGCCGATCCCAGGACCTCGGCCTCGGCGTCGACCAGTACGGACGTGGGCGCGGGGGAACCCGGCGTACGGGTCTCGGCGGTCATCAGCGGTTCTCCGTCAGCGAGGAGTTCCCCGTGGGCGAGGAGCTTTCCGTCGGCGAGGAGGTCTCCGTCCGCGAGGAGCTCTCCGTGAGTGCCGCGACGGTCTCCATCGGCGCCCGCAGCAGCTCGCGGGCCTGCCGCTCCGCGGTCTCCGGGTCGGCCGCCTCGATCGCCGCCACCAGGGCCTCGTGGGCGTCGATGTCGACCGGGGGCATCTCCCCGTCGCCGAGGGCCTCGACGAGCACCTCGTGGACCTGTGCGGAGAAGAACCGGTACACCTCGACGAAGGCGGCGTTGTGGGTCGCGCCGACGACCGCCAGGTGGAAGGCGAGGTCCGCGTCCGCGTCCCGGTCGCCCTCCTCGCGCAGGGTGGTCAGGGCGGCCCGCAGTCGCAGCAGGTCGTGGGTGTCGCGGCGGGCGGCCGCGAGCCGGGCGGCCTCGGCCTCCAGGGCGACCCGGAGTTCGAGGACGTCGGCCGCGCCCGCGTGCCGGACCCCGCGCAGAACGGCCGCCGGGTCGGCGGTCGACCTGACGAAGGTGCCGTTGCCCTGACGGGATTCGAGCAGGCCCGCGTGGACGAGGACGCGGACCGCCTCGCGGACGGTGTTGCGGCCCACGCCGAGCTGCTGCGCGAGCTCGTGCTCGGTCGGGATGCGGTCGCCGACCGCCCACTCGCCGTCCGTGAGCTGGGTGCGCAGCTGCTCCACGACGGAGTCCACCAGCGAGGTCCGTCCCGCCGCTCTGAGTGCCATGCCGATCAGACCTCCATTTGCCCGGTTGCCCAGTCATCCTACAACTGACCGCGCGGGGGACACCGGACTACTGTGGGCCCGTACGCGGACCGAACACCCTCACCACCCTCGGGAGTCAGTCATGTCAGACCGCTTCGACGTCGTCGTACTCGGAGCTGGCCCCGGCGGCTACGTCGCCGCCATCCGCGCCGCCCAGCTGGGCAAGCGGGTCGCGGTCGTCGAGGAGAAGTACTGGGGCGGTGTCTGCCTGAACGTCGGCTGCATCCCCACCAAGGCACTGCTGCGCAACGCCGAACTGGCCCACATCTTCAATCACGAGGCCAAGACCTTCGGCATCAAGGTCGACGGCACCGTGACCTTCGACTACAGCGAGGCGTTCCGGCGCAGCCGCTCGGTCGCGGACGGCCGCGTCAAGGGCGTCCACTTCCTGATGAAGAAGAACGGGATCACCGAGTTCGACGGCCGGGGAACCTTCCTCGACGCGAACACCCTCCAGGTCGCCAAGTCCGACGGCACCTCGGAGACGATCACGTTCGACAACTGCATCATCGCGACCGGCGCCACCCCGCGCCTGCTCCCGGGCACCGCCCTCAGCGACCGCGTCGTCTCGTACGAGCAGCAGATCCTCGCCGAGGACGCCCCGAAGTCGATCGTCATCGCCGGCGCCGGCGCGATCGGCATCGAGTTCGCGTACGTCCTCAACAACTACGGCACCAAGGTCACGATCGTCGAGTTCCTCGACCGCATCGCGCCGCTGGAGGACGAAGAGGTCTCCAAGGAGCTCGCGAAGCAGTACCGCAAGCTCGGCATCGACGTCCTGACCTCCACCCGGGTCGAGGCCATCGACGAGTCCGGCCCGCAGGTCCGCGTCACCGTCACCGGCAAGGACGGCGCGAGCAAGGTCCTGGAGGCCGACAAGGTCCTGCAGGCCATCGGCTTCGCCCCGAACGTCACCGGCTACGGCCTCGAGGCCACCGGCGTCGCGCTCACCGAGCGCGGCGCGATCGACGTCGACGGCCGCTGCCGCACCTCCGTGCCGCACATCTACGCCATCGGTGACGTCACCGCGAAGCTGATGCTCGCGCACACCGCCGAGGCCATGGGCGTCATCGCCGCCGAGACCATCGGGGACGCCGAGACGATGGAGCTCGACTACCCGATGATCCCGCGCGCCACCTACTGCCAGCCGCAGATCGCCAGCTTCGGCTGGACCGAGGCGCAGGCCCGCGAGAAGGGCTTCGACGTCAAGGTCGCCAAGTTCCCCTTCGTGGCCAACGGCAAGGCGCACGGTCTCGGCGACGCCACCGGCTTCGTCAAGATCGTCGCCGACGCGAAGTACGGCGAGATCATCGGCGCCCACCTGATCGGCCCCGACGTCACCGAGCTGCTGCCCGAGCTGACCCTGGCCCAGCAGTGGGACCTCACGGTCCACGAGGTCGCGCGGAACGTCCACGCGCACCCGACGCTGGGCGAGGCCGTGAAGGAAGCGATCCACGGCATCGCGGGACACATGATCAATTTCTGAGGTTTCTCCCAGCTTGGGGTGATAGGCACGGGAACGTGCCGATCGAAGCTGGAAACAGCGGAATCCTTCCGGGTGGCGAACCGTCCCGACCGATCAGGTCGTGGGTGCGTTCGTCACCCGGTACGCATGTCTGGCTGGCGGTCATCGCGATCACCAGCCTCGTCATCGCGCTGTCCCCCCAGGGACTCGAGACCTATCTCCTGCACCGCAACAGCAGCAATCTCCACCAGCTGTCCCACCACCCGCTGCGGGCCCTGCTCGGCAGCGCGTTCTGGATCGAGGACCCGGCCGACCTGCTGCTGTACGCGGCGCTGTTCGAGCTGATCCACGCGCCCGTGGAGCGCTGGCTCGGCACGGCGAAATGGCTCTTCGTCGTCGCCACCGCCCATGTCGCGGCGACCCTGATCAGCCAGCAGGTCGTCCTGGTGGCCATCCGCCTCCACGACGTGCCGCGCAGCATGGCGCACGTCGTCGACATCGGCGTCAGCTACGGCCTCGCCGCCTCGGCGGGCATCCTCACCTACCGGCTGCCCAGGCCCTGGCGCTGGCTCTACCTCGCGGCGGTCGTGGCCTTCTTCGTCGTCCCGCTGCTCACCGACCGCACGTACACCGACCTCGGGCACGCGATCTCGCTGGCGATCGGCCTCGCCTGTTACCCGCTCACCCGCGGAAAACCAGTCGCTCCCGAACAGACCCCCGGCGCACACTAGTTGTACGGGGGGCACGGGGGACCTCCCGAAGGGGGGCGGCCGCTTCGAGCGCGCGGACCTGGTCCGCGCGAGGCCGCCCCCTCTTCCCTGCCTCGTTCCGGTCGGGTCTCCCCGTAGCCGATCGGGTCTTCCCTCAGCCGGTCAGGCCGACAGAACCCCTCAGCCGGTCAGGCCGACAGAAGACGCTCCAGGACGACCGCGATGCCGTCCTCCTCGTTCGAGGTGGTGACCTCGTCCGCCACCGCCCGCAGTTCGTCGTGCGCGTTGCCCATGGCCACGCCGTGGGCCGCCCAGCCGAACATCGGGATGTCGTTCGGCATGTCGCCGAAGGCGATCGTCTCCGCGGCCTTCACACCCAGCCGGCGCGCCGCGAGCGAGAGGCCCGTCGCCTTGCTCAGGCCGAGCGGCAGGATCTCCACGATGCCCGGACCGGCCATGACGACGTCCACCAGACCGCCGACCGTCTCCCGGGCGGCCCGGGTGAGCTCGTCGTCCGTCAGCGTCGGGTGCTGGAGGTACAGCTTGGTCAGCGGCGCCGCCCACAGCTCCGCCGGGTCCTCGTACGGCACGTACGGCAGCGGCCCTTCGTGCGCCCGGTAGCCGGGGCCCATCAGGACCTCGCCCTCCAGACCGTCACGGCTGGCGGCCAGCGCCAGCGGGCCCACCTCCGCCTCGATCTTGGAGAGGGCGAGACCGGCGAGCTGCCGGTCCAGGGTCAGCGAGGTGAGCAGCCGGTGCTCCCCCGCGTGGTAGACCTGCGCGCCCTGCCCGCACACCGCGATGCCCTCGTAGCCGAGGTCGTCCAGGATGTGCCGGGTCCAGGGCACCGCCCGGCCGGTGACCACGATGTGCGCGGCGCCCGCCGCCGTGACGGCGGCGAGCGCGTCCCGCGTACGGTCCGAGACGGACTCGTCGGCGCGCAGCAGCGTGCCGTCGAGATCCGTCGCGACCAGGCGGTAGGGGAAGGGGCTCACTTGGCGATCGGCTCCAGGACCTCACGGCCGCCGAGGTAAGGCCGCAGCATCTCCGGCACCCGCACCGAGCCGTCGGCGAGCTGGTGGTTCTCCAGGATCGCCACGATGGTGCGCGGGACGGCGCAGAGCGTGCCGTTGAGGGTGGCCAGCGGCTGCACGACCTTCTTGCCGCCCTGGTCGTCGCGCATGCGGACGGAGAGGCGACGGGCCTGGAAGCTGTCGCAGTTGGAGGCCGAGGTCAGCTCGCGGTACTTGCCCTGGGTCGGGATCCACGCCTCGCAGTCGAACTTGCGGGAGGCGGAGGCACCGAGGTCGCCGGTGGCGACGTCGATGACCTGGAAGGGCAGCTCAAGGCCGGTCAGCCACTGCTTCTCCCACTCCAGGAGCCGCTTGTGCTCGGCCTCGGCGTCCTCCGGAGCGACATAGGAGAACATCTCGACCTTGTCGAACTGGTGGACGCGGAAGATGCCGCGGGTGTCCTTGCCGTACGTGCCGGCCTCGCGGCGGAAGCAGGGCGAGAAGCCCGCGTACCGCAGCGGCAGCTTGTCCGCCTCGATGATCTCGTCCATGTGGTACGCAGCGAGGGGCACCTCGGACGTGCCGACGAGGTAGTAGTCGTCCTTCTCCAGGTGGTACACGTTCTCCGCGGCCTGGCCGAGGAAGCCGGTGCCCTCCATGGCGCGCGGACGGACCAGCGCCGGGGTCAGCATGGGGATGAAGCCGGCCTCGGTGGCCTGGGCGATCGCCGCGTTGACCAGGGCGAGCTCCAGGAGGGCGCCCACGCCGGTCAGGTAGTAGAAGCGCGAGCCGGAGACCTTGGCGCCCCGCTCGACGTCGATGGCGCCGAGCGCCTCGCCGAGCTCCAGGTGGTCCTTGGGCTCGAAGCCCTCGGCCGCGAAGTCGCGGATGGTGCCGTGCGTCTCGAGGACGACGAAGTCCTCCTCGCCGCCGACCGGGACGTCCGTGTGGACGATGTTCCCGAGCTGGAGCAGCAGCTTCCTGGCCGTCTCGTCGGCCTCGTTCTGCTCGGCCTCGGCGGCCTTGACGTCGGTCTTGAGCTGCTCGGCCTTCTGCAGGAGCTCGGCGCGCTCCTCGGGGGTGGCCTTGGGGATCAGCTTGCCGAGCGCCTTCTGCTCGGATCGGAGCTCGTCGAAGCGGACGCCGGACGACCTGCGCCGCTCATCGGCGGAGAGCAGGGCGTCGACGAGCGCGACGTCCTCTCCACGGGCGCGCTGGGAGGCGCGAACACGGTCGGGGTCCTCACGGAGCAGGCGAAGGTCAATCACCCCACCAGGCTACCGGTGCGCGTTCGTCCCACCCCACCGGATAACGTCACGCGAACGTCACGCGTGTTGTTTTGCCCGAATTGGGATACCCGGAAATGCTGGGCTCACGGCGCGCTCATTCAGTTATCCACAGGCTGTGCGGAAGATCTGTGGACTACCGGGAAGATCGCGTGGATTTCCCGCCCCGCACCTGCGAATTCCGTGATCAAACACCATTGAGCCACTCATTTGGGTGGGAATTGCTCGCTCCAAAGAGTTGGTCGCGCGAGGGGTGCTGACGAGGGCGTCTTCCCAGCGCTGTGGACAGGCAGGATGCCGCCGGGGAGTTGCTAGGGCGATTTGTCGACCTTGTCGGGGTGGGCTGTCGACTTGTCCCCAGGTCGCACGCGGAGCCTGTGGATAACTGCTGTGGGGAAGTGAAAATACGCAGGTAGGACTATCGGTTCGCACCTGTGGACGAACGCTCCCGCCGTCGGGAGCGTTCGGTCAGTATCGGGTCAGGCCCGACCGTCCTGGGCCCTCGCCAGCCAGTCGGAGGCCGCCATGAACTCCTGGTCCGACGTGCCGCGCCGCAGTGCGCGCACGTCCTCCACCGCGACGCCCGCCCTCGGGTACGAGCCGAGGAAGCGCACCTTGGGGCAGATCCGCTTGAGCCCCATCAGCGCCTCGCCCACCCGCCGGTCCGAGATATGTCCCTCGGCGTCCACGGCGAAGCAGTAGTTCCCGATCCCCGCCCCCGTGGGCCGGGACTGGATCAGCATCAGGTTCACCCCGCGCACCGCGAATTCCTGGAGCAGTTCGAGGAGGGCACCCGGATGATCGTCACCCAGCCAGAGCACCACCGAGGTCTTGTCCGCGCCGGTCGGCGCCGCGGGCCGGGCCGGCCTGCCCACCAGGACGAACCGCGTCTCCGCGTTCTCCGCGTCGTGGATCTCGGTGACCAGCGCTTCCAGGCCGTACGTGGCCGCCGCGAACTCCCCCGCGAAGGCGGCGTCGAAGCGGCCCTCCTGCACCAGCCGGGCGCCGTCCGCGTTGGACGCGGCCGACTCCCACACCGCCTCGGGCAGATGCGCCCGCAGCCAGTTCCGGACCTGCGGCTGGGCCACCGGGTGACCCGTCACCGTCTTGATCTCCGACAGCCTGGTCCCCGGGCGCACCAGCAGCGCGAAGGCGATCGGGAGCAGCACCTCGCGGTAGATCATCAGCGGCTCGCCGGAGGCCAGCTCGTCCAGGGTCGCGGTCACCCCGCCCTCGACCGAGTTCTCGATCGGTACGAGCGCGGCGGCGGCCTCCCCGTTCCGTACGGCGTCGAGCGCGGCCGGGACCGAGACCATCGGGACGAGTTCCCTCGTCGCGGCCTCGGGCAGCGTACGCAGCGCGGCCTCGGTGAAGGTGCCCTCGGGGCCGAGATACGTGTACCGGGTGGCGGACATACCGTCACCCTAATGGGCCCGGGGGCCGCGGGCCGCCCGCCCGGAGGGACGCGGACGTCCCGCCCGCGTCCGACGGCGTCACGACTCCAGGAGCCGCTGGCCCACGTACTCGCCCTCGGCGGGGCCGCCCGGGACCGCGAAGAGACCGCTCGACTCGTGCCGGATGAACTCCGACAGCGCGTCGCCCCGGTCGAGCTTGCGCTGCACCGGGACGAAGCCGCGCAGCGGATCCGCCTGCCAGCAGATGAAGAGGAGACCCGCGTCCGGCGTCCCGTCCGGACCGATGCCGTCGTGGAAGGAGAACGGCCTGCGCAGCATGGCCGCCCCGCCGTTCTGTTCGGGGGCGGAGATCCGGGAGTGCGCGTTGTCCGGGATGACCAGCTTCCCGTCCGGACCGAGCTTGTTCAGTTCGAGCTCGGTGGTCTCGGTGCCGCCGGTGAGCGGTGCCCCGTCGGACTTCCGCCGCCCGATCACCTTCTCCTGCCGGTCGAGCGGCAGCTTCTCCCAGTCGTCCAGGAGCATCCGGATCCGGCGCACCACCGCGTACGAGCCACCGGCCATCCAGGCGGCCGGGCCGGTCGCCCCGGCCGGGACGAAGATCCGCCGGTCGAAGTCGGGGTCGGTCGGCTTCGGGTTGCCCGTGCCGTCGACCTGCCCCATGAGGTTGCGCGCGGTCATCGGCTTCGCGGTGGCCCCGGCCGAGCGGTTGAAGCCGTTCATCTGCCAGCGCACCCGGGCCGCGTCGCCCGCGTCCTTCTGGAGGGTCCGCAGCGCGTGGAAGGCGACGAGCGCGTCGTCGGCGCCGATCTGCACCCACAGATCACCCTCCGAGCGCCGCGGATCGAGCGCGTCCGAGGAGAACGCGGGCAGCGGGTCGAGCTGGGCGGGGCGGCGCGCCGCCAGCCCGGTGCGGTCGAAGAACGTCCGGCCGAAGCCGATCGTGACCGTGAGGGAGGAGGGGCCCGCGTCGAGCGCGACGCCGGTGTCCCCGGCCGGGGCCTTGCCCGCCATCAGCGCCTTGGCCGACACCGACCAGCGGCGCAGCAGGGCGATCGCCTCCTTGCGGCCGGCGCCGGGGGCGAGGTCGAAGGCGATCAGATGACCGCGGGACTGGAGGGGATCGGTGATGCCGGCCTGATGTTTCCCGTGAAACATCACCTCGGTCGCACCGACCGTCGTCAGCGCGGGGGCGCCGCCGGCTCCGGTCCCGGCGGCGGTGCCGTCGCCGGACACGGCGGCGGAGACCCCGGCGCCGCCCGCGGCGCCGATGACCAGTCCGGCCGCGCCCGCCGCGCCGACGGTGCCGAGCAGCCGGCGCCGGGAGATCTCAAGGTTGTCGTTCTCGGTCACGGGTCAGCCGATCTTCACGTTCTTCTCGATGGTGGTCTGGTCGATGTCGGAGGTACGGACGGTCACCTGGATCCGCCACTCCCCGGGCATCGGGATCTGGACGCCGCTCGCGCTCCAGTGCCCGGTCTGGATCCGGTCGGGGGCGACGGGCAGCGGGCCGACGTTCTTCGCCTCCAGGGTGAGCGCGACCTTGATCTCGGGGACGTCCAGCGGCTTGCCGTTGGGGCGCTCGACGAAGAGGTGGAGCGCGTTGGCGCCGGTGCGGCCGGGGTCGAGGCTCAGCCGGACGACGCCCTTGCCGTCGACGCCGCCGGTGTCGAAGGGCAGCCGGATGTCCACGGGCCGGTCCGGTACGGCCGCCGGGCCGGAGGCGGCGGTGCCCCGCGCCGCCTCCTCCTCAGTGCGGCCGGGTTCGGTCGAGGTGAGGACGGTGGTCACGGCGAGCAGCACGACGGCGACGGCGGCCTCGGTCAGCACCGAGCGGCGCAGACCGGCCCGCTCCGGGTCGGCGTCCCGCTCCCTCTTGCGCCGCGCGGTGGCGACGGCGGCCCGCTGCCGGGCGAGCTGCGCGGCCCGCTCGGGATCGGCGGCCTCCGCGCCGTTCTGCTCGGCCTCTTCACGCTCCTCGGCCTCGTCGCCTTCCCCGGCCTCGTCGCCTTCCTCGGCCTCGCCGGCCTCTTCACCCTCCCCGGTTTCCCCGGTCGGCTTGGTGTCGGCCAGGCGCTGGGTCCAGCGGCGCGAGATCCACGCGATGCCGATGAGGACGCACATCAGACCGATCTTGACGAGCAGCAGCTGTCCGTAGCGGGTCCCGGTCAGGGCCGACCAGGAGCCGACCTGCCGCCAGGACTGGTAGATCCCGGTGGCGGCGAGGACGGCCACGGCCCCGAAGGCCACCTTGGAGAAGCGCTCGACCGCCGAGCGTTCGACGGAGGGTGCCTTGTAGAGGGAGACGAGGAGCACCGTGAGCCCGCCGAGCCAGGCGGCGACGGCCAGCAGGTGCAGGATGTCGACCGGCATGGCGATGCCGGGCTGGAGACCGGTCGACGCGTGCTCGGCCAGGGCCCAGGTGCCGGCGATCCCGGCGGCGACGACGGTGCCGCCGAGACCGAGCCCGAAGGAGAGGTCCTTCTTCTCCTTGGGGTCGGTGCGCCGGGCGTAGGCGCCGAAGAGGACGGCCACGAACAGCGCGGCCGCGCCGAGCAGCAGCAGCCGGGAGGTGAGCGCGGCGCCGGTCTTGGTCTCCAGGACCGCCTTCAGACCCGCCAGGTCGAAGGCGTCGGAGAGCTCGCCGGAGCCGGTGTACGGACTGCGCAGGAGCAGCATGGCGAGGGTGGCGCCGGTGAGGGCGAGCCAGCCCCGGACCACGGTCTGCTGGACGGGACGGACGCTCGCGCCGCGCGGCCAGCAGGCCAGGACGAAGGCACCGCCGCCGACGAGGACGGCGAAGCCGGCGTACGAGACGTAGCGCGCGATGCCGTAGAGGGCGCCGACGAGTCCGCCGCCGGCGGTGCGGTCGGGCAGCGCCACGGACGTCGTGGAAGGGGCGCCGATGGAGAAGGTGAAGGCACCCGCGATGGGGTGGCTGTCGGCCGACACGGTCTGCCAGGCCACGGTGTACGTGCCGTCCGGCAGCCCGGCGCGGAGCCCCACGCCGTACCGGACGATGGAGCCGCTGCACAGGTCGCGTATCTCGCCGGTGTCGGCCCTGCGGCCCGCCGGGTCGAGGACCCGGATCGAGTCGGGGCTCATGGCGACCTGCTCGGAGAAGGTGAGGTTGACCTCCTTGGGAGCGGTGGCGACCACCGCCCCGTCCTTCGGATCGCTTCCGGTCAGTGCCGCGTGCGCGGAGGCGGGGGCGGCACCGGCGAGCAGCGTGCCGAGCAGCGCGGCCGCGAGGATCAGCAGCCGGGCCAGGGCGGTACCGAGGCGCGGGGCGGTGGTTGTCATCTTCCGGTTCACTCCGTCAGTTCTGTGAGAACTCCGTCAACGCGCTCAGTGCTGCTGCGGGTTGTGGTTGGCGGCTTCGACGGGAAGGTCGACCTTGATCGGGTCGGACTTCTCGAAGTGGAGCTCGATGCTGACCTTCTCGCCCTGCTTGGGCTTCTTCTTCAGCTCCATGAACATGATGTGGTTGCCCCCGCGGGCCAGCTTCAGCTCCCCGTTCGCGGGGATGTCGAAGGACTTCACCGCCTGCATCTTCTGGTTCTTCGTCTCGTGGATCGTGACGTCGTCCGAGATGTCGCTGGTGACCGAGGTGAGCTTGTCCGCGGTGGCGCTGTCGTTCTTGATGGTGAGGAAGCCGCCGGCCATGTCCATCACGGGCTGGGGCATGAAGGCGCCGCTGACCTCCAGCTTCGGCTTGCCGCCGGAGGCGGCGCCGTCGGAGCTGTCGGACGAGGACGAACACCCGGTCAGTGCGAGCGCGGCGGCGAGCGCCACGGAGGCGGACAGGGTGGTGGTGCGGCGGTTCACGGGTTCTCCCCCTTGATGAGCTTCGGCAGATCCTTGGCGTAGTCGTCGACGGTCGCGTCCTCGCCGTACAGGACGTAGCCCTGGTCGGTCGTCGGCGAGAAGGCGATCACCTGTGCCCCGTGCATGGAGACGACCGTGCCGTCCTTCTCCTTCTTCGGCGGGTCGATGCCGATGCCGATCTGCCGGGCCCCCGCCTGGATGGTGGAGAACTCGCCGGTGAGCCCGGTGAAGGAGGGGTCACCGGCGGCGGGCAGCCACTTGGCCAGCTCGGCGGAGGTGTCCCGTTCGGGGTCGGTGGTGACGAAGACGACCTGGAGCTTGTCCTGGTCGGCCTTGGGGAGCTGCTTCTTGGCGATGGCGATGTTGCTCATCGTCAGGGGGCAGACGTCGGGGCAGTGCGTGTAGCCGAAGTAGATGAGCGTCGGCTTGCCCTTGGTCCGCTCCCGCAGGTCGTACTTCTGGCCCTTGGTGTCCGTGAGGACGAGTCCGGGCTTGGTGAACGGCCGGTCGAGGACGGTCGCGGCCTTGGTCGAGTCGTCGCCACCGGAGACCACGGCGACGGAGCCGGCGCCGCTGCCCGAGGGCTTGTCGTCGTTGCCGAGGCCGACGGCCGCGGTGATGCCGAGCGCGGCGACGATCGCGACCGCGGCGACGATCAGCGGGGTGCGCCGACCGGGCCGGGCCGGGCCGGCCTCGGGCTTCGGAGAGGTCTTCTCTGCGGACATGCTGAGTCTTCCGCTTCTTTCGCTTCGCTGGGTGAGGTGCGGCCGTCAGGCCGAGCGGCGGCGGCCGGCGAGGACACCGAAGGCGACGCCCGCGACACCGACGAGGATGCCGATGACGCCGAGGATCCGGGCGGTGGTGTCGGAGGAGTCGGCGGAGGCCGTCTCCTTCTTCGCGTCCGCGTCGTGACCGGACTTGGCGTCGTGCCCGGCCTTCTCGTCGGCGGAGGCCGAGGCGGACGGGGCGGCGCCGCCGCCGTGGTGGTCGGCGGAGGCGGCGGAGAGCTTCAGGACGGGGGCGGGGTTCTGCGGCTCCTCCGCGCCCTCCTTCTGCTCCTCGATCCAGCGCACGACCTCCTTGTTGTCGTACGTCTGGACGGCCTTGAGGACGAGCTGGTCGGCGTCCTCGGGGAGCTGGCCGAGGGAGAGCGGGAACTGCTGGAACTGGCCGGGGCCGATCTTCGAGCCGTCGGCGGTCCAGGTCACCTTGGACACGGCCTCGTTGATGGTCTTGCCGTGCAGCTGCAGCGGCTTGCTGAGCTTGCTCTTGGTCACCTCGGCCTTCCAGCCGGGGATGGGCTGCGGCATGACGGAGGCCAGCGGGTGGTCGAGCGGGAAGCTGACCTCGAGCTTCACGGTGGAGGCGTTGTCGCGCTCGTTCGGGACCTTGATGTTGACGGTCGCGTAGCCGCCCTTGGCGGCCTCGCCCTGCGGCTGCACGCTCACGTGCGCGAAGGCCGTGCCGGACAGCAGCACGACGGACGTGAGGGCGATGCCCCCGGCGAGGACGGCACGGGAGGCGGAAATACGGGAAACGTTCATGGCAGAAGACACTCCAGCTCGAAGAAGGTCGAGGAGATCCGACGCGCCAGAGAGCGAAGGGAACGACGACCGGGCGGTGCACCGGCGGCGGCCCTGGGCAGGCGTGCGGACGGGCGCGGCCCCGCTCCCGATGAGCGGTCCGCGTCAGGCTGCGAGGACGCAGTCCCCGGCCGGCGGGCCGCGCCGGATCACGGTGTGCTGGAGGGCCTCGGCCACCGGCGGCGGCGAGGAGTCGAAGGACGTGCGGACCGTCCGCCGCGCCCCGTCGGCCGGGGCGCCCGCGAGACCGGTGAGCAGCGCGCGTACGAGACGGAGCGCGGCCCACAGGGAGCGCACGAGGGCGCATTCGGCGAGCTCGGCCGCGCCCTGCTCGGAGAGCTCGACGAGCCGGGTGAGGGCGTGGTCGCCCCGGCGCAGCAGCCAGCCGGCGGCGAGCGCGGCGAGCAGGTGGCCGAGGACCATGGGCAGACCGGGCAGCAGCTCACCGGTGGGCGCGGTGGCCGTGGCGGCCGCGTGTCCGAGGTGGGCGTGTCCGCCGGCCTGGACGCCGGCCGGGTCGAGTCCCGCGTCGCGGACGATCCGGGTGGCGTCGGCGGTGCTGAGGGACGCCGTCCCCGCGCCGCAGACCAGCCGGGCCGCCATGCGCACCAGGGCGTCGTCGGCCTGGGCGCTCAGGCCGAGGTGGCGCTGGCCGAGGCCGAAGAGGAGGTGCAGGCCGAGCTGTCCGCCGGCGAGGGCGCCGACGACGAAGCCGAGGGAGCGCTCGCGTCCGGTGAACAGGACGGTGATCCCGAAGACACCGAGGAATCCGGCGAGCATGGTCCACAGGGCGATGCCCGCGCAGGCGGCGAGGGCGTGGCCGAGCGCGGACAGCACGACGCAGACCGCGGTGAACACCGCGGCCCTCAGCAGCCGTGGAGCGAGCGCGGGGGCAGACATGGCGGGCCCATCATCGCACCACGGGCCCCACCGGGATGAGGCAGGTCCGGAAGGTCGTTCTTGGGGTCCTTGGGGGTCTTCGAGGTGACATACACCGGCGCACGCGCCCGGTGCATCCGCCGAACGAGCGCTCTTGACGCTTCTTCGCGCTTACGAAGGGTTCTGTCCGGCAATAGGTATCGGTATGTCGAGCCGCTGCCGGGAGGCTGGAGCATGAGCATCTGGTGGTCACTCCATCTGCGGCGTGAGGCCGCGAGCGTGCCGCTCGCGCGAAGGCTTCTGATGGGCACGATGGAGACGGCGGGCGTCGATCCGGACGTGTCCTACGAACTGTCGGTCGCGCTGACGGAGGCCTGTGCGAACGCGGTGGAGCACGGCGGCGCGGGTGCCGCCCCGGGGCCGGGCGCGGCGGCGGGGGCGTACCGGGTGACGGCGTATCTGGACGGCGAGACCTGCCGCATCGAGGTGGCCGATTCGGGCCCGGGCTTCCCGCGTGCCGAGACGCGGACCGAGGCCGGCGCCGAGACCGGTGCCGAGACCGGTGTCGAGAACGGCGCTCGGGGCGGGGGCCGTCCCGGTGCCGCGCGGCCGGTGGCGCCGGCGGACGCCGAGCACGGCCGGGGGCTGCGGCTGATCGAGGAGCTCGCGGACCACGTGCAGTTCGGCAACCGGTCGGCCAGGGGCGGTGCGGTGGTCAGCTTCGACAAGATCCTGAAGTGGAAGGACACCCCCTCCCTGCTCATGGCGTGAGCCGTCGCGCGGGAGCCGTACGGCACGGGGAAGGGCCCCCGCCGGTCGGTCGGCGAGGGCCCTTCGGTTCCAACGTACGCGGTGTTCAGCCCTTCAGCGCGGCCATCCACGCCTCGACCTCGTCGGCGCGCCGGGGCAGCGCCTCCGAAAGGTTCCGGTTGCCGTCCTCGGTGACGAGGATGTCGTCCTCGATCCGGACGCCGATGCCGCGGTACTCCTCGGGCACGGTCAGGTCGTCGGCCTGGAAGTAAAGTCCCGGCTCGACGGTCAGGCACATGCCCGGCGCCAGGGTCGTGTCGACGTACGCCTCGGTGCGCGCGGCGGCGCAGTCGTGGACGTCCATGCCGAGCATGTGACCGGTGCCGTGCAGGGTCCAGCGGCGCTGCAGGCCGAGCTCAAGGACGCGCTCGACCGGGCCCTCGACGAGGCCCCACTCGACGAGCTTCTCGGCGAGGACGCGCTGGGCGGCGTCGTGGAAGTCGCGGTAGGCGGCGCCGGGCTTCACCGCGGCGATGCCGGCCTCCTGCGCCTCGTACACGGCGTCGTAGATCTTGCGCTGGAGCTCGGTGTACCGGCCGTTGATCGGCAGGGTGCGGGTGATGTCCGCGGTGTAGAGCTCGGTGGTCTCGACGCCGGCGTCGAGCAGCAGCAGGTCGCCGGAGCGGACGTCGCCGTCGTTGCGGACCCAGTGCAGGGTGGTGGCGTGCGGGCCGGCGGCGCAGATGGAGCCGTAGCCGATGTCGTTGCCCTCGACGCGGGCGCGCAGGAAGAAGGTTCCCTCGATGTAGCGCTCGCTGGTGGCCTCGGCCTTGTCGAGGACCTTGACGACGTCCTCGAAGCCGCGGGCGGTGGAGGCGCAGGCCTTCTCCAGCTCGGCGATCTCGAAGGAGTCCTTGATGAGCCGGGCCTCGGAGAGGTAGACGCGGAGTTCCTCGTCGCGCTCGGCGGTGACCTTGTCGGTGAGCGCGGCCTCGATGCCGGCGTCGTGGCCGCGGACGGCGCGGACGGGGCCGGTGGCCTCGCGCAGCGCGTCGGCGAGCTCGCGGACGTCCTTGGCGGGGAGGCCGAGGAGCTGCTCGGCCTCGGTGAGGGAGTGGCGGCGGCCGACCCACAGCTCGCCCTGGCCGTCCAGCCAGAACTCGCCGTTCTCGCGGTTGGAGCGCGGCAGCAGGTAGAGGGTGGCCTCGTGGCCGTCCTTCACCGGCTCCAGGACGAGGACGCCGTCCTGGGTCTGGTCGCCGGTGAGGTACGCGTACTCGGTGGAGGCGCGGAAGCTGTACTCGGTGTCGTTCGACCGGGTCTTCAGGTTGCCGGCCGGGATCACCAGGCGCTCGCCCGGGAAGCGGGCGGAGAGCGCGGCGCGGCGCGCAGCGGTCTTGTCGGCCTGGGCGATCGGCTCGAGGCCGTGCAGCTCGGTGTCGGCCCAGCCGGACTTCATGTTCTCGGCCAGCTCGTCGGAGACGCCCGGGTACAGGCCGTTCTTCCGCTGCTTGATCGCCTGTTCCTCAGTCTCTTCCGGGGTCTCCGGCGTGAGCTCCTCGGCCACGGGTCTGCCTCCTCTTGGTACGACACTGAACCCCCACCATCGTACGGTCGTACGGAAGGGGGCCCAGGGCCGGAAGACCCATTACCGGAATCTCACGCTCCGCTTATTCGTCCTCACCGGTCCGCTTACTCCTCCTCACCGGTGCCGTCAGGTGCCTGATCGGCAAGGCACCCCCCCGCCCATCGGCAAGACGCCCCCTAGTCGAAGCGCGCGGCGAGCAGCACCACGTCCTCACCGTCCACGGCCGGGTCGAGGCCCTCGGGCAGCAGGGTCCGCAGCACGTGGTCGGCGACGGCGCCCGGGTCGTGCCGGTCCGCCTTCGGCACGCTCGACGCCGCCGCGTGGAGCCGGGCGAAGGCCCGGTCCATGGCGTCGCCGGTACGGCGCAGCAGCCCGTCCGTGTACAGAAGCACCGTTTCTCCGGGCGCCGGGGACAGCTCCACGCTCGGCGCCTCCCAGCAGGAGAGCATCCCGAGCGGGGCCGAGAGCGAGGTCTCGACGAACTCGGTCCGCCGGTCGCCGATGACCAGCGGCGGGGCGTGGCCGGCCCCGGCGAGGACGATCCTGCGCCGGGCAGGCTCGGCGTAGGCGAAGAGCGCGGTCGCCGACCGGGCCGGTTCGGTGAGCCGGAGCAGCAGCTCCAGGTCGGAGAGGACGGCCACCGGGTCCTCGCCCTCCATCACCGCGTACGCCCGGAGGGAGGCGCGCAGCCGCCCCATGGCGGCGAGCGCGCTGGGCCCGGTGCCGGAGACGGAGCCGACGGCGAGGCCGAGGGCCCCCTCGGGCAGCGGCAGCGCGTCGTACCAGTCGCCCCCGCCGCGGGGCCCGGTGCGGTGGCGGGCGGCGAGCTGGACGCCGGGGACGCGGGGGAGACGGCTGGGCAGCAGCTCCTCCGCGACGGTCGCGACCTGGACGCGGGCGCGCTCGACCTGGAGCAGGCGGGCGAGGTGCTCGGTGGCGAACCGGCCGTAGAGCCCGATGAGGTGGCGCTGGCGGTCGGTGGGTTCGGCGGGTTCGTCGTAGAGCCAGACGGCGGCACCGAGCCGGCCCGCCTCCTCGGTGGCGAGGGGCAGGGCGTAACTGGCGGCGTAGCCGAGGCGGGCGGCGACCTCGCGGTGGCGCGGATCGAGGCCTTCCTCGGTGCGGACGTCACGGATGGCGATCGGATCGGGGACCCGCTCGGGGTGGACCGGATCGGGAAGGCCGTCGAGGAGACGGCCGTAGCTGCTGGTTCCGCGCGGGACGGTCTCGATGGTGCCCAGATCGGCGTGGGCGAGGCCGAGTCCGATGGTGGAGGCGGGGCCGAGCCCGTCGGCCGGTTCGAGGACGGCCATGCCGCGGCGGGCCCCGACGAGGGCGGCGCCGGCGGCGAGCACCTCACGGAGGGCCTCGTCGAGGACGGCGGTCCTGATGAGGCGCTCGGTGAGTTCGTGGAGGGTGGTGAGGTCGGAGACCCAGGAGGCGAGGCGGTCCTGGATCAGCGCGCCGGGCGGGGGGACCGGGTCGGAGGGTGCCGCGGCCGCGGGGACCCCGGGAAGGGGCGACGTAGTGTGCGGGGACCCGGGAACCGTGGAATCGATTCCAGCCACTTTCGGCAAGTGCGGGGCACTCATGTCAGTCGGCTTTCCGACCGGTGCGTTTGACGCCATAGCATCGCAAACCCCCATGTCATTCTGAGCCGCTCGATGCATCCACATGTACACGCACAAGAGGAACGATGTCCAGCATTGTCCCCACGGGACTTGTGGTGTCCGTGAGGTCGTGCGAGGGGGTTGAAGTACGAGGGAAGTTGGCCGAAAATTGTCCTCGGTGTGCACCTTTTGCGGTCGACTGGCGTCGTTTGAAGGCGCGTCATTCCGAGCGTGCTGGGTACGTAATCGATGACAGGCAGGGGCAGTTGAAGCCGCCCCGGACCGTGACGCGGAACCCCGGCGTCCTTCTCGCCGCAGGCCGCAGCCCGTCACCGAGTGGCGGGGAACGTGTTCTGACCCGCCCTGGTTCCGACCCCGGCTCCACCTCGTTCTGACCCGGCTCCACCTGGTACTGAGCTCGCTCCATCTGGTTCCACGTGGTTCCACCTGGTTCCGGCCCGGCCGCCCCCGCTGCGACGGGGGCCGCCATTCCGCCGACCCGGTACGCGCTGATACGCACGGTGAAGTGTCCTGCACATGGTGTGATGTGGATTCGGCGTTCAACGGAAAGGAACGAGCGCACATGCGCGAGATCCTCGGAAGGCGACGCAGGCTCCGGTTCCGGCGCAAGGCGAGGACCGCCCGGCTCGACGCGGCGGTCACCTTCGCCGTCGAGTGGGGCTGGCCCGTCCTGCCGGGAGCGGGCCTGAGAGCGACGACCCGCACGGCCGCGGGCCCGGCCTGCTCCTGCCCCGACCCGGACTGCGTGGTGCCCGGCGCCCACCCCTACGACCCCGGACTGCTCGCCGCCACCACGGACGAGCGGATGATCCGCTGGTGGTGGACCAGGCGCCCGGACGCGCCGGTCGTCCTCGCCACCGGCGGCCGCGCGCCCTGCGCGGTCAGCCTGCCCGCGGTGGCGGGCGCGCGGGCGCTCGCCGCGCTCGACGCGACGGGCATGCGGCTCGGCCCGGTGGTGGCCACCCCGACGCGGTGGTCGATCCTCGTGGCCCCGTACGGCCTCGAACGGCTCGGTGAGCTGCTGTACGCGAAGGACAGCGTGCCCAGTTCGCTGCGGTTCCATGGAGAGGGCGGCTATCTACTCCTGCCGCCGTCGGTCGCCGGGACCGGCCAGGTGCGCTGGGAGCGGGCTCCGCTCGCCGGTTCGGCCCGGCCGTGGCTGCCGGACGTGGAGGCCGTGGTCGACGCGCTGATCGAGGCGAGCACGAGCACCCCGGGCGGCGGGAGCCGGCTGGCGTACTGAGGCGGCGGCCGGCGGCGTACTGAGGCGGCGGCTGGCGTACTGAGGGGGTCGCCGTCGGCGTACTGAGGCGGCGGCCGGCACTTCTCTTCACCCGAACGGGTGTGTCCTGGTCCGACTTGTACGGGAAACGGGCGCGCGGCCGACCGGGCGCCCGTCGGCCGCCGCTATGTTCACCCCACCGTTCAAGATCTCCAGCCGAGCAGGAGCAGGTGGGGCACATGAGTCCGGTGAACCTCCGCGTGGTCGGACTCGGGGCCGTCGTCACGGCCGCCGTCCTGTTGCCGCTCGTCGCGATGGCGGGCCCAACGGGCGAACCCGTACGACCGGCCGGGGCGGCCGGAGGGGCCGACGCGAAGCCCGGCGACCTGTGGGAGGGCCTCGGCCTGGAGCCCCGCGCGCCGGAGGCCGCTCCCGCGCCGGCGACCTCCGCCGCTCCGGGGCCCGTATCCGGGCCCGCCGCCGGGTCCACTCCGGGCTCCGTGGCTGGAGCCGGTCAGGACTCCCCCGAGCGGGTCACGCACTGTGGGCCGGAACTAGCCTCTCCCGAGGGGGTCGAGGCGCAGACCTGTGTGCTCGCGGAAGGACCGGACACCTGGGCGCGTACGTACTACCGGAACGCGACCGGCCAGAATCTCGACGCGTTTCTGACCCTCCTGGCACCCGGTGGGCGGACCGTACAAGTCCGCTGCCCGGTCCCCGCGCAGGACGAACCGGGAACCTGTGAAACACCCAGGGAGCGCGGCAAGGGCGCGTCCACGGCGTATACGGCGGTGGCGGAATTCGCGGGTACGGGCGAGGGGGACAACACTCCGCTGCTGCTCCGAGCGGGCAGCAACACCGCGGACAGCGAAGGAAGTTGAGGGTCGACGCCCCGGACCTCGCCGGAAGCGGACATGGAAAGGCCCGATCGCTGGCGACGGGGGATGCACCAGCGACCGGGCTTCCAGAACGGTAACAAGAGATCTGCTGTTCGCAAATTCGATCTCGGTTATTCGGACAGGGATTTACCTGTCCGAAGACCAGGTTGTGGCCGAAGTCACCGACTGGTCGGTCTGTCAGTCACCGATACCACCTGGGGTATCAGCTGAGAGTCACCTGACGGTTCGTGAGGCCGCCGCGCGCCCGCCGCTCCTCGGCCGTGAGCGGGGCGTCCGAGGCGAGCGCCCCGGCCAGCCGCTCGGCGAACTCGGCGGCCGGCTTCTCGCACTCCTCGGCCGTCATCGCCGTCGGCAGGTCCCAGACCGGCACCATCAGCCCGTGGGCACGGAACGAACCGACCAAGCGGGTGTCGGCACCCAGGGAGGTCGAACCGGCGGCCTGCAGGCGGGCGAGCGCGTCGAGGAGCTTCTCCTCCGGGTACGGCATGACCCAGCGCAGGTGGTTCTTCTCCGGGGTCTCGCACCAGTACGCCGAGTCGACGCTCGCCAGCTTCACCGTCGGGATCGCGGCGGCGTTGGCACGCTCCAGGGAGGCGGCGACCTCCGGGTCGGCACCGTCGGCGGACTGCGGGATCCAGAACTCGAAGCCCGTGTGGACCTCCGGCGCGAACTCGGCGTCCGCGTCGAGCAGGTCCTGGAGGCGCGGGCCCTCGGCCGGAACCCGGCGCGCCGGGATCGGCGTGCCCGGCTCGGCCTCAAGGGCGCGCTGAAGGGTGTCGGCGAGGTCGCGGGCGAGGTCGCCGGAGGTGGCCTCGTTCTGCAGGGCGAGCAGGACCGAGCCGTCGTCCCGGCGGAGCGCCGGCCAGGCCATCGGCAGCACGGTCGCGAGCGTCACCGAGGGAACGCCCTCCGGGAGGCCGTCCTTCAGGGTGAGCGGCACGGTCGCGGCGGGCACCAGCTCGCGCAGCGCGACCCAGTCGCACTCGCCGGCCAGGCCCTCGAAGGGACGCTGGACGAGCTCGGTGACGGCGTGCGCGGCGGCCCGGCCGTGACACGCCTTGTAGCGGCGGCCCGAACCGCACGGGCACGGCTCGCGCGCCCCGACGACCGGGATCTCCCCGTTCGTGACCTGTGCCTGGCCGGTCTTGCCGGCCTTCGTCTGGGGGCGCTTCTTGGCCATGGTGTGGCTTTCTCCCGATCGCGGCGGTGCGGTGCGTGTGCGGTGCTTGTTCCGGCGCGAGCCTAGCCGCACCGGGCACCCACACCCCTCAGGCGGGCCGCTGCCCCATGAGCGGGACGGCGGCCACCGGGGCCGTACGCGATCGGTGGGGAGCGCCGAACGCGGCCGGCCGGCCGACTCGCCGTGCGCCGCGCCGTACGCCGCCAGTCCAGCTCGCCGTACGCCGCCAGCCGGTCGTCGTACGTCGTCCTCCAGGTCCCCGAATGCCGTCAGTCCAGAGCGCCGTACCCCGTCAGTCCAGGTCGTCGTACGCGTCCAGGATGTCGAAGCGGGAGCCGCCGCCCACTCGGGCCGCGAAGTCCTCACGGCGGTGTCCCTCGGTGACCACCACCCAGACCGTGACCTCGCCGGTCGCGCTGTCCCGTACGCCCCAGTCCTGGGCCAGCGCGCTGATGATGTTCAGCCCGCGCCCGCCCCGTGCGGTGACCGAGGGCGTCGCCGGAACGGGCCGCGTCGGCCCGCCGCCGTCCGTGACCTCGACCCTGAGACCGCCCGCCGAGTCGACCCGCCAGGCCGCCCGTACATCCCCGTCGCCACGATCCGCCCGCCCCAGCGGCCTGCCGTACCGGCAGGCATTGCTGAGCAGCTCGGAAAGGATCAGCACCGCGTCGTCGACGACCGAATCGGACACCCCGCTGCGGTACAGCTCGTCCCGCATCCGGTGTCTCGCCTCACCCACGCCCGCAGGGCCATGGGGTACGGCCATGCTCGACGACGTGGGCACCTCCTGTGCCACCACCAACGCCACCCCCGAGACCTCCTTTGCCCCACGCCACCGTGTGGATGCCCCAATGGACTGGACCGGAAACCGGCCAATCCGCGTTCGATGAGGCACTCGTGACGATCGCGTACGCGGTGAACGCGCCGGTGCACTCCCCGCAGGCCCCGCCGACCCTTGTGGCGTAAGGGAAAGGAGGGGTTCAGGGGACGGGAATCGGACGCCCGGCGGGTGTCGGCAGGTCGGAAGACTCAGTCGCGGCCCAGCTGCGCGAGCACCTGCTTGGGACGGTTGGTGATGATCGCGTCCACGCCCAGCCGCTCGCAGAGCTCGACGTCCTCCGCCTCGTCCACGGTCCAGACGTGCACCTGGTGACCGGCCTTCTGCAGCCGCAGGATCACCGCCGGATTGTGCCGGACGATCCGGATCGAAGGCCCGGCGATGCGCGCGCCCGCGGGGAGCCGCCCGTCGCGCAGCCTCGGCGAGACGAACTGGGCGAGGGAGACGGTGGGGAGCGTCGGCGAGGCCGCGGCGATCCGGTGCAGGGAGCGGGCCGAGAAGCTCATGACGCGTACGGGGGAGTCCGCGGCGGACGCGGGCGCGTCCAGGCCGAACCGCTTGAGGAGCTGGAGCAGCCGCTCCTCGACCTGGCCCGCCCAGCGGGTGGGGTGCTTGGTCTCGATGGCCAGCTCGACCCGGCGCCCGGCGTCGGAGACCAGCTCCAGGAGGCGCTCCAGGGTGAGGACCGAGGTCGATCCGGGGTCGCTCCGGTCGGGGCTCTCTCGGGAGTCCTCGCGGCCCTTCCAGGTGCCGAAGTCGAGGGCGGCGAGATCGGCGAGTTCGAGGGCGGAGACGGCGCCGCGGCCGTTGGAGGTGCGGTCGACGCGGCGGTCGTGGACGCAGACGAGGTGGCCGTCGGCGGTGAGCCGGACGTCGCACTCCAGGGCGTCGGCGCCGTCCTCGATGGCCTTCACATAGGCGGCCAGGGTGTGTTCCGGAGCGTCCTCGGAGGCTCCGCGGTGGGCGACGACCTGGACGGGGCCGCGGTTCGGGTGCTGCCGTGCGTGAGTCACGGCGTCATGGTGCCATTGGCGGGGTGGGGCGGGCACACCGGAAGGCGTCCGTTCTGTCCGTATATAAAGGTGGGGGTGCGAACGCACAGCTCCGCCTTACAGCGGTCTGACGTCCTGTGGGAAAAGCTTGTGCAGCACCCTGGAGCCAGGCAGGTGCCCCCGTAGGTACCACCACCCCGCGCAGTCAACGAGGAGAGCGAGCTGTGAGCACCGAGAACGAGGGCACGGCGGTACCGGCGGAACCGGCTGCCCCGTCCGCACCTCCCACGCCTCCCACGCCTCCCACGTCTTCCTCCGCCACGGAGCCGGACAGCGCGCGGGCGGGCCAGGCCGAGCCGACCCACGCCCCGGCCGGCCAGACGACGCCCGCCCCGGCGCATGCGGCGCCCGCCCCTGCGGCAGCGCAGACCCCGCCCCCGGCCCCGAACGACCCCCCGACACTCGCGCACCCCCAGCCCCACCCCGAGGCGCACCCCCAGCCCCACTCTCAGGCGCACACCCCGGCGCACGCCGAGCCCTCCCATGCCGCGGGCGCCGGCGGCTGGCCGCCGCCTCCGCCGGCCGTGCCCGCCTGGGGCGCCCCCGTCCCGCCCGTGCCCGCCGCCCCCGCGGGACGGCGGCGCACCGGCGGCCTGGTGGCGGCGGTCCTGGTCGCGGCGCTCGTCGCGGGCGGCATCGGCGGCGGCATCGGGTACTGGGCCGCCCAGCGCGGAGACAACGACGTCAGCTCGACGACGGTGTCCTCGGGCGACGCCCCGGCGAGCTTCAAGCGCGAGCCGGGGACGGTCGCGGCGGTCGCCGCGCAGGCCCTGCCGAGCGTGGTCACGATCCAGGCGAAGTCCGGCGGTTCGCAGGGCGAGGGCGGTACGGGCACGGGCTTCGTGTACGACCAGGAAGGCCACATCGTCACCAACAACCACGTGGTGGCGTCGGCGGCGGACGGCGGCACGCTCTCCGTGACCTTCCCGAACGGCAAGGCGTACGACGCGGAGGTCGTCGGCCGCGCCGAGGGCTACGACGTGGCCGTACTCAAGCTCACCAACGCCCCGAAGGGGCTGAAGCCGCTGCCGCTCGGCGACTCCGACAAGGTCGCGGTCGGCGACTCGACGATCGCGATCGGGGCGCCCTTCGGCCTGTCCAACACCGTGACCACCGGCATCATCAGCGCCAAGAACCGCCCGGTCGCCTCGGGCGACGGTTCGGGCGGCAGCAACTCGTACATGAGCGCGCTGCAGACGGACGCGTCGATCAACCCGGGCAACTCGGGCGGGCCGCTGCTCGACGCGAGCGGAGCGGTGATCGGCATCAACTCCGCGATCCAGTCCACCGGAAGCGGCTTCGGCCAGTCCCAGGCGGGCTCGATCGGCCTGGGCTTCGCCATCCCGGTGAACCAGGCGAAGAACGTGGCCCAGCAGCTGATCAAGACGGGCAAGCCGGTGTACCCGGTGATCGGCGCGACGGTGAACATGCAGCAGCAGGGCGAGGGCGCGAAGATCGCCGCGCAGGGCTCGGGCGGCACGCCCTCGGTCACCCCCGACGGCCCGGCGGCGAAGGCCGGCCTGAAGCCCGGGGACGTGATCACGGGCTTCGGCGACCACCAGATCGACAGCGGTCCGACCCTCATCAGCGAGATCTGGACCCACAAGCCCGGCGACTCGGTCAAGATCACTTACGAGCGCGACGGCAAGACCTCCACGGCCACGGTCGTCCTCGGCGAACGCACCGGCGACAGCTGACCGGCTAGGCTGTCCCCCGCGTCGCCCGTGGCCACCACCGGCGGCGCGGGGTGGGTTGCCCGAGCGGCCTAAGGGAACGGTCTTGAAAACCGTCGAGGCAGCGATGTCTCCGTGGGTTCAAATCCCACACCCACCGCAGCAGCTCAGTGAACGCGCTGACCAGAAGGGGCGTCCCGGCGACGGGGCGCCCCTTCTGCGTGCGCCTGTCGGGCCGGCGTGCCCCCGGCGGGCGGGCGTCCGGCGGCCCGGCGCGGGCCGGGAGCGTAGGGGCCGGTCGGCTCTGCGGATGCGGGACTCGGGTGGTGCCCTGATGCTGGAGGGGCTGGACCAGTGGCTAGGAGGGCCAGGATGTCTATGTTGGACAAGCTCAAGGGAATGCTGAAGGGCCACGAGGACAAGGCCTCCCAGGGCGTCGACAAGGCAGGCGACTTCGTCGACGGGAAGACCCAGGGCAAGTACAGCAGTCAGGTCGACACCGCCCAGGAGAAGCTCAAGGAGCAGCTCGGAGGCACCGGCCAGAATCCCCCGCCCCCGCCCCCGCCGCAGGCGTAACGCGGAGGCACGAAAGCCGCGCGAAAGCGTGTAGGTGCGTGAAAGCGCGAAGCGACCGGCAGGGGCGCCCCCGAAATCGATATCCGGGGCGCCCCTTCCGGGTTTTCAATGGACCCCCTGGGAACGGTGTGACAGCAGCGAAAGGGGGCGCGTCGTGGTGCGGATCGTGCTCGTGCAAGGAGACATCACCGCCGAGGCGGTGGACGCGATCGTGAACGCCGCGAACTCCTCGCTGCTCGGCGGCGGCGGGGTCGACGGCGCGATCCATCGGAAGGGCGGCCCGGAGATCCTCGCGGCCTGCCAGGATCTGCGCCGCTCCCACTACGGCAAGGGGCTGCCGACCGGGCGGGCCGTGGCGACCACGGCGGGACGCCTGGCGGCCCGGCACGTGATCCACACGGTCGGACCGGTCTGGTCGCGCGACGAGGACCGGTCGGCGCTGCTGGCCTCCTGCTACCGCGAATCCCTGCGTGTCGCCGACGAGTCGGGGGACCGCACGGTCGCCTTCCCCGCCATCTCCACGGGAATCTACGGCTGGCCGATGGAGGACGGGGCCCGGATCGCCGTCGAGACCGTACGGGGCGCCCGTACCGCCGTGGAAGAGGTCAGGTTCGTCCTCTTCGACGCCGGCGCCTACGCGGCCTTCGAGGCGGCGGTGGGCGAGCGGGACCTCCCTTAGGGGCGCGAGAGCGGGATCGAATTCCTCGGCCCGCGTGACGCGAATGTTCGATTCATTCGTTCCGGAGACGCGCCGTGGCGTTCTTCCGAGGAAGAGGTTTGCAGAAAATCTGCCGGAACGCTTCCTCCCTTGCGGCATACGGGCCGCGCCGGTTCCGTGCCCGCTCCGCCGCGGTGAGCTGGGCCTTTTCCGGGAGTGCCGGGGTTTATCTGCTTGTCCTCACGCTTGCGGGGGAATCGGGCGCTCCGGGGTGGTTCGCCGGGGATTCGGTGGGCAACTCTGGATTCGCGACGTCGAGCACAAACGACCGGGGCGGTCGGCCAACTGCCTTGGACATGGCCGTACTTCAGATCCATTCAGAGCAGTTCCGTGCAACAGCACCAGCTTCAGGTTCCCGGAGGAACAGACATGGCAAGCATCCGTACCGCCCGCATCCTCGCCGCTGCCGCCGCCCTGCCCCTCGCCGCCGCGCTCTTCACCGGGGTGGCCCAGGCCGACAACGGAGGGTTCGCGGACGACGGATCGAACACGAGCGTCGCCACGATCATCGGCAGCGGCGTGGGCGGGGACAACTTCGGCAACTCGACCACGACGCAGCAGGTGGCGACCGGTTCCGGTGCCTCCAACCAGAACAACACGGCCAGCGTGAACGGCTCCGCGTTCACCCACATCGCGCAGAACAACGCGGTGGTCAACTTCAACCCGTGGTGGTGACCCCGAAGGCCTCACAGTCGGCTCGTCGGGGGGCGTGACCGCGGTGTGAACGACGGCCCGCACGACGGTACTTCGGTACCGGCGTGCGGGCCGTCCTCGCGTGCGCCCCGCAGTCGTCCCTCGTGCGCCCCCCGCCGCCGTTCCTCGTGTGCCCCACGCGGGCGCGGTCGGTCGTCGACCTTGACAGGGGTCCTGAATCTGACGGACAGTCAGAAACCTCAGTCGTCCCACGGGAGGCCGTCGCCGTGCACCTCGCCCCGACCGAGCGGCAGCTGCGGCTGCGCGCCGAACTCCGCGCGTACTTCCGGGATGTGATGCCCGAAGGGCCGCCCCCCGCGACGGACACCGCCGCCCACCGCCTGCTGCTCCGCCGGATCGGCGCCGACGGGATGCTGGGCCTCGGCTGGCCGGAGGAGTACGGCGGTCAGGGCCGCGGACCCGACGAGCAGTTCGTATTCTTCGACGAGGCCTACCGCGCCGGCGCCCCCGTCTCGATGGTCACCCTCAACACCGTCGGCCCCACCCTCATGGCCTACGGCACCGAGGAGCAGAAGGCCTTCTTCCTGCCCCGGATCCTGCGCGGCGAGACCGTCTTCGCCATCGGCTACAGCGAGCCCGAGGCGGGCACGGACCTCGCCTCCCTCCGGACGCGGGCGGTCCGCGACGGTGACTCCTGGCTGATCGACGGCCAGAAGATCTTCACCTCCAACGCCCAGAACGCCGACTGGATCTGGCTCGCCTGCCGCACCGACCCCGACGCGCCCCCGCACCGGGGCATCTCGATCGTCCTCGTCCCCACCGACGCCCCCGGCTTCTCCTGGACGCCGATCGCGACCGTGGGCGGCCTGACGACCACGGCCACGTACTACGACCGGATACGGGTCCCCGCCGGGAACCTCGTCGGGCCGGAGCACGGCGGCTGGGGCCTCATCACCAACCAGCTCAACCACGAGCGGGTCGCCCTCGCCGCGATCGGCATGCAGGCCGAGGACTTCTTCACCGCCGTGCTCGACCGGGCCCGCACCCCCGATCCGGTGACGGGCAGGCGCCGCATTGACGAGCCCTGGGTGCGGATCCGAGCCGCCGAGGCACACGCCAGGCTGGCGGCGACACGCCTGCTCAACTGGCGTCTGGTGGGTGATGTGGGGGCCGGCCGACTGGCCCCGGGGGACGCGAGCGGCGTGAAGTTCGTGGGAACCGAATCGGCGGTGGAGGTGTATCGAATATGTCAGGAGATCGCGGGTGGGTCGGGGACGGTGCGAGCGGGATCGCCGGGGGAGTTCGACGGCGGTGAGCTGGAGCGCATGAACCGGGCCGCGCAGATCAACACCTTCGGGGGAGGGGTGAGCGAGGTGCAGCGCGAGATCGTCGCGAGGATGCGGCTCGGCATGAAGGGGAGGGGTCGACGATGACCCTCACACGGACACAGGGCGGACCGGTCCCGTCGCCGGACGGGCTGTACGAGCGGCTCGTGGAGTTCGAGGGGAAGGCCGCCGCCACCGCGGGCACCGGCAAGGACCCGGTCAACCTGCCCATGATCAGGCACTGGTGCGAGGCCATGGGGGACACCCACCCCGCCTACCGGGGGCCCGACGCCGTCGCGCCCCCGACCATGCTCCAGGCCTGGACGATGGGCGGACTCTCGGGGCACACGGACCGCTCGTCCGCCTACGACGAGCTGTTCGCCCTCCTCGACGGCGCCGGATACACGTCGGTGGTCGCGACCGACTGCGAGCAGGAGTACCTCAAGCCGCTGCGGCCCGGTGACCGGATCACCTTCGACACCGTCATCGAGTCCGTGTCGGCGCTCAAGACCACCAAACTCGGGGCGGGACACTTCGTCACCACCAGGACCGACGTCCGCGCCGACGGCGAGCTCGCGGGCACCCACCGCTTCCGCATCCTCAAGTACGCCCCCGCCGGGCGGCCGCGCGGGCCCGAGCGCGAGGCCCGGGCCAGTGGGGGCGGCCAAGGCGCCCGGGCGGGCGGGCCCCAGGCCGAGGCCCGGCGGCCCCGGCCGGTGATCAACCGGGACAACGCCGGATTCTGGGAGGGCGTGGCCGAGCACCGGCTGCTCATCCAGCGCTGCGGCGACTGTGCGGCGCTCCGCCTCCCCTGGCTCCCGGGGTGCGCCGACTGCGGTTCGGGCGTGTGGGACACGGTCGAGGCGAGCGGCACCGGCACCGTCTTCTCGTACGTGGTGATGCACCACCCGCCCTTCCCGGCCTTCGACCCGCCGTACGCGGTCGGACTGATCGAACTCGCCGAGGGCGTACGGATGATCAGCAACGTGGTGGGGGTGCCGTACGACAAGGTGCGGATCGGGATGCCGGTGCGGCTGGAGTTCCTGCGGGTCGACGAAGAGCTGGAACTTCCCGTGTTCCGCGCGGGAGAGGAGGACTGACATGGACTTCACCCCCACCGAGGAGCAGGAGGCCGCCCGCGAGCTCGCGGCCCGGATCTTCACCGATCTCGCCACCCACGAGCGGCTCAGGGCGGCCGGCACCGGCACCGACGCCGAGCTCTGGAAGGCGCTCTGCGCCGCCGGACTCCCCGGCGCCGTCGAGGAGACCGGACTGCTCGGCCTGGTCCTCCTCCTGGAGGAGCAGGGACGCGTGACGGCCCAGGTGCCCTTCGCCGCGTCCTGCGTGTACGGAGTCCTCGGCGTCGCCCGGCACGGCACGGACGAGCAGCGCGCCCGGCTCCTGCCCGGCCTCCGCGACGGCACGACGGTGGTGACGGGCGCCTTCCCGGCGCCCCGCGCGGTCTCCTCGCGCGACGGGCGGCTCAGCGGGACGGTGGACTGGGTGCCGTGGCTGCGGGACGCCACGCACGTCCTCGTGCCGGACGACAGCCACGCCCTGTGGCTGGTCCGCACCGAGGACGCCGCCCGCGTCGACCCCGTCGAGCTCACCGCCCCCTGGTCCGCCGGCCGCCTCGTCCTCGACGGGACGGCGGGCGAGCGCCTCGGGACCGCCGACGCCTACGCGGACGTGCTGACCGCCGCCCGGATCGCCTTCGCCGGACTCCAGGCCGGGGTGTGCGCCGGGTCGCTCGCCCGCGCCGTCGCGTACACCTCCGTGCGGGAGCAGTTCGGCCGCCCGCTCTCCACCCATCAGGCCGTGCAACTGCGCGCCGCCGACGCCCACATGGACACCGAGGCCATCCGCGTCACCGCCTACGAGGCCGCGTGGCGCTTCGACGAGGCCCTGGACGCCACGGGGGCGGCCGTGACCGCCGCCTGGTGGGCCTCCGAGGCGGGGAAGCGGGTCGTGCACGCCGGGCAGCACCTGCACGGCGGCATGGGCGCGGACCTCGACCACCCCGTCCACCGGCACTTCCTGTGGGGCCGGCAGCTCGACGCCTACCTGGGCTGCGGCACCGAGCTCCTCGCCGAACTGGGCGACCTGCTCGCGGAAGGAGCGCCGTCATGACAGCCGGGGTGAAGGCCGGCGACGAGCTGCCGCCGCTGACGATCCCGATCACCCGCACCCTGATCGTCGCCGGGGCGATCGCCTCCCGGGACTACCAGGACGTGCACCACGACGCCGAGCTGGCGCGGGAGAAGGGCTCGCCGGACATCTTCATGAACATCCTCACGACCAACGGCCTCGTCGGCCGGTACGTCACCGACCACTTCGGCCCCCGCGCGGTCCTCCGCAAGGTCGCCATCCGCCTCGGCGCCCCCAACCACCCCGGCGACACCATGGTCCTGACCGGCACCGTCACCGAGGTCGACGGGGACACGGCCCGCGTCCGGGTCCTCGGGGTCAACGGGGTCGGGCACCACGTCACCGGCACGGTCACCGTGGAGGTGCCGCGATGAGCCTGCGCACCAGGGACGGACTCGGCGGCCGGGCGGCCGTCGTCGGCATCGGGGCCACCGAGTTCTCCAAGGACTCGGGCCGCAGCGAGCTCTCCCTCGCCGTCGAGGCGGTGCGGGCGGCCCTCGACGACGCCGGGCTCGCTCCTTCCGACGTCGACGGCCTGGTCACCTTCACCATGGACACCAACCCCGAGATCACCGTCGCCCAGGCGGCCGGCATCGGCGAGCTGTCCTTCTTCTCCCGCGTGCACTACGGCGGCGGAGCCGCCTGCGCCACCGTCCAGCAGGCCGCGCTCGCCGTCGCCGCCGGGGTCGCCGAGGTCGTCGTCTGCTACCGGGCGTTCAACGAGCGCTCCGGGCGCCGCTTCGGCTCGGGCGTCCAGCAGCGCGAACCGTCCGCCGAGGGCGCCGCGCTCGGCTGGCAGCTGCCCTTCGGGCTGCTCACCCCGGCCTCCTGGGTCGCGATGACCGCCCAGCGGTATCTGCACACCTACGGGTTGACCCCGGACGCCTTCGGCCATGTCGCCGTCACCGACCGGCGGCACGCGGCCCGCAACCCCGCCGCGTACTTCCACGGCAAGCCGATCACCCTCGCCGACCACGCGGCCTCCCGCTGGATCGTCGAGCCGCTGCGGCTCCTCGACTGCTGCCAGGAGACCGACGGCGGTCAGGCGATCGTCGTCACCTCCGTCGAGCGCGCCCGTGACCTGCGGTGCCCGCCCGCCGTGGTCCTGGCCGCGGCGCAGGGGGCGGGACGGAAGCAGGAGGCGATGACCAGCTTCTACCGGGACGGCCTGACGGGCCTTCCGGAGATGGGGGTGGTGGCCCGGCAGCTCTGGCAGACCTCAGGACTCGCACCGGGCGACATCGACGTGGGCATCCTCTACGACCACTTCACGCCGTTCGTCCTCATGCAGCTGGAGGAGTTCGGCTTCTGCGGGCCGGGGGAGGCGGCGGACTTCGTCGCGGCCGACGCCCTCCCGCTGAACACGCACGGAGGGCAGCTCGGCGAGGCCTATCTGCACGGCATGAACGGCATAGCGGAGGCGGTCCGGCAGCTGCGGGGGACCTCGGTGAACCAGATACCCGGGGCGGGGCGGACCCTGGTCACCGCGGGGACGGGCGTTCCCACGTCCGGGTTGATCCTGGGTACGGACGGCTGAGGAGAGGGCCTCTGCGGTGGCCGGTCGGCGCGGTCGGTTCTTCACTCGCGCCATGAACACCAACGCGCAAACCCCGGCCTCCGCCCTCTCTCCGGCCCCCGCATCCACTTCCTCCCCGACTCCGGCCCCCGCATCCACCTCCGCCTCGTCCCTGGCACCGGCCCCCTCACCGGCGCCGTCCCGCTCCTCCCTGCCCGCGAGCCGGGTGCGGGCCGCGTCGCCCGCCGGGGTGCGGGTCGTGGTCACCGCTCTGGTCGCGGCCCTGGCCGGGGCGGCCCTGCTCGCCGCCCCGGACCCGGCCTCGGCGACCCGCCAGGACACCACCGCCGCCACCGCCGCCGCCACCACCACGAGCGGTGCTCCCGGCGCGCGTGGCGGCTCCGTCGGCGGCGTCAGGGCCGTGGGCGCTGCGCGGGGCGCTCCCGCCGGGCCCGGGTACTACATCGGTCGGGCCTTCGACACCTGTGAGGCGCCCTCGCTCGCGGTGATGAAGGCCTGGCGGAGTTCGCCGTACGGGGCCGTCGGGATCTACTTCGGCGGCCGGGGGCGGGGCTGTCCCGTCCAGCGGGAGCTGAGCCGGGACTGGGTCGCCTCCGTCCACGCCATGGGCTGGCGGCTGCTGCCGCTGTTCGTCGGCTCCCAGGCGCCCTGTGTCATCTCGACGGCCAAGCGGCCCTTCGCCCTCGGCAGCAGCCCCTGGAGCCAGGGGACCCGGGAGGCCGTTGAGGCGGTACGGGCGGCGGGGGCGCTCGGGCTGGACGCGAGCAGCCCGCTGTACCTCGACATCGAGGCGTACCGGGCGGGTGACGCGGGCTGCGCCGCGACCACCCTCTCGTTCGTGCGGGCCTGGAGCCGGGAGGTGCGGCGCCTCGGCTATGTGCCGGGGTTCTACAGCAGCGTGGAGACGGGGGTGCGGGACATCGAGGCGCAGCGGCGGGCGGGTACGAAGGACCTGCCGGCCGTGATGTGGTTCGCGCGCTGGGGGCGGCCCGCGTTGTACACGGAGACGGTGCTTGACCCGCAGGCGTGGACTCCGCACGCGCGGATCCACCAGTACGCGGGCAATGTCAGCGAGGCGTACGGCGGGCGCCGGCTCCTCATCGACCGCAACACGATGGACGCGCCCGTCGCCCGCGTCGCCCCCACCGCCGGCCTGAAGTCCCCGCTCTCCGCTCCGTGACCCTGAGGGTGTTCCCGGAGCGTCTCCACCCACAGGAGGTCGGGTCGTCCCCACCCCTACAACCTGAGGCGGACTGCGGGTCGGGACCTGGGGCCGATCCGCCGGGTACCCCTCCCCTCCTAGCGTGGAGTCATGACTCCGCCACCCTCTGGCCCCGTCTGCGCCGGTGCCTCGCAGTACGCGTCGTACCCGACCTTCTCCTCGTACGTACGGGCACGGGGGCCCGTGCTCCTGCGCACCGCGCGCTCGCTGACCGCCAACCCGTGCGACGCCGAGGACCTGCTCCAGACCGCGCTCGCCAAGACGTTCGTCGCCTGGGAGCGCATCGAGGACCACCGTGCCCTGGACGGCTACGTACGCCGTGCGCTGCTGAACACGCGTACGTCGCAGTGGCGCAAGCGCAAGGTCGACGAGTTCGCCTGCGAGGAGCTGCCCGAGCCGTCCGGTCTTCCCGAGCCGGACCTGGCGGAGCGGCAGGTGCTGCACGACGCGATGTGGCGTGCGGTCCTGAAGCTTCCGGAGCGGCAGCGGCAGATGGTGGTCCTCAGGTACTACGAGGACCTCAGCGAGGCCCAGACGGCCGAGGTGCTCGGGGTGTCGGTCGGCACGGTGAAGAGCGCCGTGTCCAGGGCGCTCGGCAAGCTGCGCGAGGACCCGGAGCTGACTCCGGTCCGGTAGAAACCCTCTGGTAGGAACACGTGGAAACCGGCATGGAGCGGACGCGGTAAGGGCCGTGCCAGCGATCACTGGCAATTTGCGTACCCCCGGGTAGTGACATACCGCGCGGTACGTGCGCAGAATCTCCCCACCCTTTCTGCCACGTAGCGCCCACCGGGAGGACGCCCCGTGTACAGCACCATGCAGGACGTACAGCTGACAGTGAGCCGCATCCTCAAGCACGGGATGACGATTCACGGGAAGTCCGTCATCACCACGTGGACGGGCGAGCCCGAGCCGCAGCGCCGCACGTTCGCGGAGGCCGGAGCGCGCGCCCATCAGCTGGCCAACGCCCTGCGCGACGAGCTCGGGGTCACCGGCGACCAGCGGGTCGCGACCCTGATGTGGAACAACGCGGAGCATGTCGAGGCGTACTTCGCGATCCCCTCGATGGGCGCAGTCCTCCACACCCTGAACCTCCGTCTGCCCCCCGAGCAGCTGGTGTGGATCGTCAACCACGCCGCCGACCGGGTCGTGCTCGTCAACGGCTCCCTGCTCCCCCTCCTCGCCCCGCTGCTGCCGCACCTGCCGACGATCGAGCACATCGTGGTCGCGGGTCCCGGGGACCGTTCCGTGCTGGCGGGCGCGGCCCCCCGCGTACACGAGTACGAGGAGCTGATCGCGGGCCGGCCGACCACGTACGACTGGCCGGAACTGGACGAGCGCTCGGCCGCCGCCATGTGCTACACCTCCGGCACGACCGGCGACCCCAAGGGCGTGGTCTACTCCCACCGTTCGATCTACCTGCACTCGATGCAGGTGAACATGGCCGAGTCGATGGGTCTCACCGACAAGGACACGACCCTGGTCGTGGTCCCGCAGTTCCACGTCAACGCCTGGGGACTGCCGCACGCCACCTTCATGACCGGCATCAACATGCTCATGCCGGACCGTTTCCTCCAGCCGGCCCCGCTCGCCGAGATGATCGAGCGCGAGCGGCCGAGCCACGCGGCCGCCGTCCCCACCATCTGGCAGGGCCTGCTCGCCGAGGTCACCGCGAACCCCCGCGACCTCTCCTCGATGACCCAGGTCACCATCGGCGGCGCGGCCTGTCCGCCGGCGCTCATGGAGGCGTACGACCGGCTCGGCGTCCGTCTCTGCCACGCCTGGGGCATGACCGAGACGTCCCCGCTCGGCACGATGGCCCACCCGCCGCACGGCTTCACCGCCGAGGAGGAGTGGCCGTACCGCGTCACGCAGGGCCGCTTCCCGGCCGGCGTCGAGGCGCGTCTCGTCGGTCCCGCCGGCGAGCACCTGCCCTGGGACGGCGTGTCGGCCGGTGAGCTGGAGGTGCGCGGCACCTGGATCGCGGGCTCGTACTTCGGCGGTGTCGACGGCGAGGCCATCCGCCCGGCGGACAAGTTCAGCGAGGACGGCTGGCTCAAGACCGGCGACGTCGGCGTGATCAGCCCGGACGGCTACCTCACCCTCACCGACCGGGCCAAGGACGTCATCAAGTCCGGCGGCGAGTGGATCTCCAGCGTCGAGCTGGAGAACGCGATCATGGCGCACCCGGAGGTCGCCGAGGCCGCCGTCGTCGCGGTGCCGGACGAGAAGTGGGGCGAGCGCCCGCTGGCGACCGTGGTCCTCAAGGAGGGGGCGACGGCGGACTACGAGACCCTGCGGACCTTCCTGGAGGCCGAGGGCGGCATCGCCCGCTGGCAGCTGCCGGAGCGCTGGGCGATCGTGCCGGCGGTGCCGAAGACCAGCGTGGGCAAGTTCGACAAGAAGGTCATCCGCAAGCAGTACGCGGAGGGCGAGCTGGACGTGACGGAGCTGTAGTTCCGGAGGCGGGACGTACGCGTGCGGGGAGGGCTTCGGTGAAGAAGCCCTCCCCGCAGGCGCGTTCTCGCGCGCCTTGGTCGGTCCGGATCGTTTTCGCGAGCCTTAGTTGGTCCGGATTGCTTTTCGCGTGCCTTAGTTGGTGCCGATCTTCGCGAGCAGGTCGACGATCCGGGCCTGGACCTCGGCGCTGTTCGAACGCTCGGCGAGGAAGAGGACGGTCTCGCCGGAGGACAGCTTCGGCAGCTCCTCCTCGACGAGGTCGGCCGAGGTGTAGACGACGAGCGGGGTGCGGTTGAGCTGCCCGTTCGCCCGCAGCCAGTCGATGATCCCGGCCCGGCGGCGGCGTACCTGCATCAGGTCCATCACCACCAGGTTCGGCCGGGTCTGGGTGGCCAGCGTGACCGCTTCCGTGTCCGTGGCCGCGCGCGCGACCTGCATCCCGCGCCGCTCCAGGGTGGCCGCGAGCGCCTCGGCGATGTCCTCGTTCTCCTCGATGAGCAGGACCCGCGACGGGTGCTGCTCGCTGTCGCGCGGTGCGAGGGCCTTGAGGAGTACGGCCGGATCGGCGCCGTACGCGGCCTCCCGGGTCGCCTGCCCGAGCCCGGCCGCGAGCAGGACGGGCACCTCGGCGGCGACGGCGGCCTGACGGAGCGACTGGAGCGCGGTACGGGTGATGGGACCGGTCAGCGGGTCGACGAAGAGCGCGGCCGGGAAGGCGGCGATCTGCGCGTCGACCTCCTCGCGGGAGTGCACGATCACCGGCCGGTAGCCACGGTCGCTGAGCGCCTGCTGGGTGGAGACGTCCGGCGCGGGCCAGACGAGTAGCCGGCGCGGGTTGTCCAGGGGCTCCGGGGGCAGTTCGTCGTCGACGGGCCGCGGTGCGGGCCGGTTGGCGACCTCGACGGCGCCGCCGGGGCCGTCGAGCGGCTCCGGACCCTCGGCGGAGCCTGCGGCGGGCGCCCCTATGGCGTACGCGCGTCCCTCGGACGCGGCGGGCACGAGCCCGAGCGACGACTCGGCCGCCGGGGCGGACGCCGTCTCGGCCTGCGGGTGCGGCCGGGCCTCGCCGCCGACGGCCGGCGGGTCGACCTCCGGCGGGGTGGCGAGCTTCCGCCGCCGCCCGGAGCCGTTGGAGGGCGCGCCGTGGGCCACGGGAGGTGCGGCCGGGGCGGGTGTGGGACCGGCGGCCGGTGCGGACGGAGTCTGGGCCGCGGACGCCGGGGGAACGAAGGGCACACCCTGCCCGAGGGTGCGGACGCTGAACGCCCGACCCTGCGTCGAGTCCTTCGGCACGGGCGCAGGCGTCGACGTCGGCGTCGGCGCCTGCGTCGGCATGGACATCGGCATCGGCAACTCGGGCGGCAGCGGTACGGAACCGGTGCCGGTCCCCGAACCGGAGCTGGTGCTGTTCCGCGGCTCCTCCGGCGGCGGAGGCGTGACGGCCCGGCGCCGCCCGGTCGGCCCGGCCTGAAGCCCGGCCTGCTGGTTCGCCTGCGGGCCCGTCTCCGGGTCCGCCTGCGGCAGGTGCGGGTGCGGTACGTGCGGAGGGGGCTGCGGAGGCGTGTGATCCGCGCCCGGGACGCCCTGTACGGCCTCGTGCTGACCCTCGTCCGAGACGGGCAGCACCCCGCCCGGCCCGGCATACGGAGGCGCGACAGGCCCGGCGTACGGGGGTGCGACAGGCCCGGCGTACGGAGGCGCGACGGGCCCGGCCGTCGAGTCGGCGACCGGCTCGTCGGGACGGTCGGCCTCGGCGGGCGGCAGCGCGAACGGCGTCCGGGGCCCGGCCTCGGCCGCCGCCGCCCGCTCCTGCGCGGCGGCGAGGGCCCGCCTGCGGCGCCCGCTCGGCTGCCCCTCGGGCGCGGACACGGGGGCGACCTCGGTGGACGCGACGGCCGGCAGGGCGCGGGCCAGGGCCGGAGCGGCGGAAGGGGCGGAAGCTCCGGTGGGCTCCACCGCGACACCCTGTGGCGGCACCGCGGCGCCGAGCGCCGCCCGCCCCTGCGCACCCTCCGCGGCGGTCACCACGGAGCCCTCGGCGGGCCGCCCGCGGCGCCGCCCGGTCGGCTCGACGCCCGGGGCGCCGGAACCGGCCGCACCGGCGGCCGCATCGGCCACCGACGGTGCGGAGGCGTGCTGCTGGGCCGGAATCAGCTCGGCGGGTCCGCCGGTGGCCTCTCCGGTACGGGCCCGGCGGCGGCCGCTGGGCTCGGCGAGGCCCTCGGGGGCGACGGGGCTCTCCAGGAAGGCGTCCGTGGAGGCCCGCCGGGCCCGCCGCCGCCCGCCACCGGAGGTCTCCGAGGAATCGCCGGCGGCGGGGAGGGAAGCGACAGCGGCCGAAGCGGAAGCGGGGGCCGGTACAGGAGCCGAAGCCGGGGCCGGCACAGGGGCCGGGGCCGGAGCCGAGACGGGCGGGGAGGCCTGCGCGGGCAGCGCGAGCGCCTCCCGGCCCCCACCACCGCCTCGCCCACCGCCCACGGGCCCACTGACTCCCCCGGCAGCCGAGCCGGTCCCGGCAGCCGAGCCGGTCCCGACGGCCGTTCCTGTGGCCGGGCCGCCCGTCGGGCCCTCAGGCTGCCGCTCCGTCGCCGGGACCGTGCCCCGGCCGGCGCCGAGCGGGACCTCCAGGACGTACGCGCCGCCACTCGTCCCCGGCACCTCGTGGGTCTGCACGACACCGCCGTGCGCGGCCACGATGCCCCGCACGACCGGCCCGTGGACCGGGTCGCCGCCCGCGTACGGGCCGCGGACCTCGATGCGTACGACATCGCCCCGCTGGGCGGCCGCGACGACGATCGTGGAGTCGGCCGGGGCGGCGCCGGGGGCCACGGCCCGGTTCTTGCCGGTCGCGTCGACGCCGGCGACGTCCGCGACGAGGTGCGCGAGCGCCGTCGCGAGGCGGGCGGCGTCGACCTCGGCCTCGACGGGCGGCGCGTGCACGGCGAACTGGGCGCGGCCGGGACCGATCAGGTCGACGGCCCCGTCGATGCCCGCCGTCACGACCCCGTCGAGGAGCGCGACGCGCTTGTCCAGGGTCTCCGCGCCGGAGTCCAGGCGCTGGTAGCCGAGGACGTTGTCGACGAGCGCCGTCATCCGGGCGTACCCGGCGGCGAGGTGGTGCAGGACCTGGTTGGCCTCGGGCCAGAGCTGGCCGGCGTCGTCGGCGGCGAGCGCCCCGAGCTGGGTGCGCAGCTCCATCAGGGGGCCGCGCAGCGACTCGGCGAGGACGGCCGTGAGCTGCTCGTGCCGGGCGGCGAGGGAGGCGTACCGCTCCTGCTGCGCCTCCCGTTCGGCGGCGGCGCGCTCGGCACGGTCGGCGAGTTCGGCGGCGTTCCGCTCGGTGAGTTCCTTGATCGCGGCGGCGTGTTCCTCGACGAGCTGCTCGTACGGCCTGCGGTCGGTGAAGGTCATGACGGCGCCGACGAGCTGGTCGCCGTCGCGGACCGGGGCGGTCGTGAGGTCGACCGGCACCCGCTCGCCCTTCTTCGCCCAGAGGACCTGCCCGCGGACGCGGTGCTTGCGGCCCGACTTGAGGGTGTCGGCGAGCGGCGACTCCTCGTACGGGAAGGGCTCGCCGTCGGCCCGCTTGTCGAGGATCAGCGGGTGGAGCTCCTGGCCGCCGAGTTCACCGGCGCGGTAACCGAGGATCTGGGCCGCGGCGGGGTTGACGAGGACGACCCGGCCGTCGGTGTCGGTGCCGACGACGCCCTCGGCCGCGGCGCGCAGGATCATCTCGGTCTGCCGCTGCGAACGGGCCAGTTCGGCCTCGGTGTCGAGGGTGCCGGTGAGGTCGCGGACGACCAGCATGAGCAGCTCGTCGCCGGTGTAGCCGCCGTACGAGTCGTAGGCCTCGCGGCCGTCCTCGAGGCTGGCGCTGGTCACCTCGACGGGGAACTCGCTGCCGTCCGTACGGCGGGCGATCATCCGGGTCGGCTTGGTACGGCCCCGCTCGTCGGTGCCCTCGGGGCGGCGCATGGAGCCGGGGATGAGGCGCGAGTCGAAGGCCGGCAGCAGGTCGAGCAGACCGCGCCCGACGAGCGCGGTGCCAGGGGTCTCGAACATGCCGAGGGCGATGGTGTTGGCGTTGACGACCGTGCCGTTGCAGTTGACGAGCACGAGGCCGTCGGGGAGGGCGTCGAGTATGGCTGCGAGGCGAGCAGCGCCCCGGGATGGCCTGCTGCTCACGACGACGTTCCTCCCTGACGCACTGCACGTGCATGCCTATCGGCCGGCCGGCCCCATCTTGCCCCTCGGGCCGCACCCTGTCACGGAAGGGAGTCTAAGGGAGCCTCCGGGGGGAGACCCAGGTCTCATCCTTCCCATCCCGTCTCATCCCCGGACAAGAGGAAGGACCGGCTCCAGATTCTCCCAGCGGTCGATCTCGCAGCCGTTGGCCCGGGAGAAGCGGGCGTCGACGGTGCGGCCCTGCCAGGTGCCGGTGATGTGCGCGACGGCGGGACCGCCGTATACCTGCGTGCAGAACTGGTCGGCGGGGACGGGCTTGAACGGGTTCGCGCCCTCCTTCGCGAGCTGCCCGAGCCGCTCGCAGGCGTCCTCACGGGCGGGGTGGTTGCCGCCGGGCCGGTCGTCACACGTCAGCTCGAAGGTGCCGTCGGCGCTCGGGTCCCCGCTTTCGGCGACCGTCACGGTCAGCGTCTCGGGCGCCGAGAGCAGCGGCAGCGGCGGCAGCGGCCCGAACCCGGCGGAACCGGCGGCGGCGGTGGCGAGGGACGCGAGGACGAGGCGGCGCAGCATACGGATCTCCAGGAGCGGGAGCGGGCTGTACGACGGGCGCGGGGTGCACGAGACGCCCGCCCCCTCTAACGCTCCGGGCGCCGGGGCGTTGCGCAACCGGGGTGCGCCGGGCGGGGACGGGGCCCGACGGCCGGCCGCGGGCGGCACGAGGGGGCTCGGGGCTTTGCCCTCGACCCCGGAGGACTAGTACGGTGAGAATCGATTGGTGACAGCCGGTTCGCCTGTGTCATCATCTGCACGCACCACCCGCGTATGCGCGAGGTGCATGGAGGCGTCGCCTAGTCCGGTCTATGGCGCCGCACTGCTAATGCGGTTTGGGTCTTAAAGCCCATCGAGGGTTCAAATCCCTCCGCCTCCGCCCCTACCGAAGCCCCGGCCCCCAAGGCCGGGGCTTCGGCCGTTCCGAACCGACATACGAACCGCCCGAACGGCCCCACGAAGAGCACCACCGCCCTCCGCACCACTCCCCCCCACTCCCGCCCCGCAGGACGTTTCCGCAGGTCACAAGGGGTGGGGCAATCGGATTTCACATGACGGCGGCAGTCATGTAATGTTCTTCCTGTCGCCGCGAGCGGGTCGAAAGACCGGGGAGCGAAGACAAAACAAAAGAACAAGCACTCGTAGCTTAACGGATAGAGCATCTGACTACGGATCAGAAGGTTGCAGGTTCGAATCCTGCCGAGTGCACACAGGTGAGAGGCCCGGACGAGAGTCCGGGCCTCTTGCGTTTCCGGGCCGTACAGCAGCGAAGTACAGCAACCGGTCGGGGAGCCGTCCGGTCCTGCCCCGCGGGTAGCGTGTCCGCTCATGTCGCGTCGGGGTGGGGGACAAGGCGGCGCGTCCGATCGGGAGGGGGCATATGAGGTTCAAAGCTGGAGTAGCGGGCCTGACCGCTGTAGTGATGGCGGCCTTGGCAGGGTGCGGGGCCCAGGCAGCCGGGGACCCGGAGGGCACGGAACGAGTGGCGCCGTCGAGCACCGTTCCGCCGAGCACCGCTCCGGCGAGGGAGAACGTGCGCCTCCCTTCCGCGGAGCTGCAAGGCCGATGGTGGACATGGGCAGCCTCGGAGCCCGACGCGACCAATCCTGTCGCCGACACGGACGGGAGCGCGTGCGGACGCAACCAACCGCACGACGTGTGGTTCCTGGCCGGAACCTTCGGCGGTCAGGTCAAGCGCGCGTGCGAGGTTCCCAGCGGGCGTCCGATTGCTGCGCCTGTCGTCAATACCTTCGGAGACCCTCAGAACTGTGAGGCCTTCATGAGCAGTGCGCAGGGGACCGTGCTCCTCGACGGCAAGGTGGTCGAGCCGGAGACCTACAGAGGCGAGTCGATCACGGTGCAAGGAGCCCAAGGCAACCCGCTCACCGGGGAGGAAGGGCGCTTTGCGGCTACAGGATGCGGCCTGTGGGTGCAGTTGCCACCCCTCGCTTCCGGGAAGCACTCCCTGAAGATCCGTGGACGGTCAGGCGACTTCTCGACCGGTGTGGACTACACGTTGACCGTCGCCGCCTCGTCGGCCTAGGCGAGCCGCATGGAGAAGGGGCCCTGGGCACACTCGGGCTGACGCAAGGTCGAGAAGGCCGGCACCTGCAACGAGTGGTTGGCGAGGCTCTACAGGCTGGCCCCGGGGTATGGTCCAGGCCATGTCCGGTGGCCCTCCCATCTGCCCCGAGTGCGACCAGCCGATGAAGTTCGGAGGTTGGGCTCTTATGGAGCGCGAAGAAGATGGCAAGCGGACGTGCCGCGCCCTGTGGCGGTGCCCAGGTCGACACCTCTGGTGGCATTGGGCCGACCAGCCGGACGCACCTCTTGATCTCTGCCCGATCCCGCAGGCGTTTGGCAGGTGACTCAGCGGTCGGCCACCGGGCCGTCTCCGGGCCGTGGGAGGGTGATTGAGGACGGCCAACGATGACAGGCCATGACCGCTGAACCGCATGTCAGAGGCCGTCAGCCCAGGTCGGATAAAGAACCAGGGCAAGAAGTAACCCCAAGTGCACACAGGTAAGAGGCCCCGGAGAGATCCGGGGCCTCTTGCGTTTTGCTGGTTGGGTCCCCCGCCTCGGTCGGGGCGTCGGCTGAGTGGGCGACGGGGGCTTCAGCTGTTCGAGTGTCTGGGGCGGGGGGTCGGCGTGGCCGGGTGGGTGGGGTGGGGGGATTGGGTCTCATTGCGGCATGAGCGATGGTGATCAGATCAGTCGCGCCGTAACGGAGTCGCTGAGGGGCGTGGGAGACCAGCCCCCTGAAGTGCGGCAGGCCGTGGCCGCTTCGGCGGCTGCCGCCGCTGTCCGGCGGGTGATCCCGCTGCCGGCCGAGGCGGGTGCCAAGTTGTGGACCATGCTCGTGGGCACGCTGTGCGTCATCCTCCTCGGCGCCGTGGGCTGCCTCCTCTACGCGGCGCTGAACAAGATGGAGACGGACATGCTGTTCACCGTTTTCAGCTCGTCGCTCTCCGGGTTGATCGGCCTCTTCGTGCCGCCCCCGGCGGGCCAGTCCGACGGGGGTGCCTGACATCCCTTCCCGACATCACCCTGCGGGTGCGGGTTAGGGTCTGGTGATCGTTTTTTCCGTTTGGACGTGGGGGTGGGGGCATGGCGCTCTTCGGGAACGCGCACGCTATCGATCCGGCGCAGGCGCAGCGGGACTTCGCGCGGCTGCTCGGGCAGGGGGAGCAGGTGCACGCCGCGTACCTGCTGATCCGCGACACGATCTTCTTCACCGACCGGCGGCTCGTGCTGGTCGACAAGCAGGGGATCACCGGCAAGAAGGTCGAGTACCACTCGATCCCGTACCGCAGCATCACGCACTTCGCCGTCGAGACCGCCGGCACCTTCGACCTCGACGCCGAGCTGAAGATCTGGATCTCGGGCAGCCAGCTGCCCGTGCAGAAGACCTTCACCAAGGGCGTCGACATCTACGAGGTGCAGGCGATCCTGACGCAGTTCGTCGCCAGGTAGGCCCGACGCGGGCTGAGCAGGGGAGGGGTTTCCGGGAGTACGCCCGGGAATCCCTCCCCTTTTGGGTGAACCTGTCTGATTTGAATGTCAGTTGAATATGCCTTCGTCCTAGCTTGCGAGGCGGAGGTGATGATCGATGGACGCGATCGACATCGATGACTTGGTGTGCGCCGCCACCGGCGCCCCCCTGCGGAGGCTGACCGCGCCCGACGGGACCCACTGGTTCCCCGTCGTCGACGTGGCCAAGCGGCTGGGGTACGCGGGCAGCAGGGAGGCGCTGCGGACGGTGGCGCTGCCCGTGACCTGCCTGGCGTCCGCGCGGGAAATCACCGGCGGGGAGGTCCCCGGCCGGTCCGGGATCCGGGCGGCGACGCGGATGGTGAGCCTCCAGGGGCTCGTCCAGCTCGTCGGGGCCTGCCGGAGACCTGAGGCCGGGCCGTTCCGGGCGTGGACGGCCGAGGTCATAGCGGCGGTGCAGCGGTACGGGGGCTACGGCCTCGAACCCTCCCCCGTCCACGCCGGATTCGTCCTGCCGCCCGAGCTCGTCGACGTCCTCGTCCGCCTTCAGGGGCAGTTCGACGAGCGGGCCGCCGCGTACGCCGAGCACACCGCGTACGCCGAGCTGCTGCGCGAGACACGGCGGAGCCTGTCAAGGGTCGCCGACTCCCTTGAGCGGCTCGCCGTGCCCCGTCAGCGCACCGGCGCCGCCGTCGCGCTCACCCCGCAGGAACTCGTCGAGTCCTGGGCCATCACCGGGGACGTGCGGATGGTCGCCAGCTGCCTCGCCCCCGCCCTGGTCCGCGGCGGCGTCCGCTACCGCGCCCAGGACGTCATCCGGCACACCGGCCTCTCCTGCGAGCGCGTCCGGGACTGCGTACGCCTGCTGCTCGAACGGGGCTGCATGCGGGAGGTCGGCGGGCCCGACGCCGACGGGGCGCGGATCTACGTCCTGCCCTGAGCCGGCACGACCACGACCTGGTACGCGTCCTCGTACACGATCCTGCCCGGGTCCGCCGACTCCAGGCGGACGCAGGGCACCCCGTGGTCCCGCAGGATCCGCAGGTACGGGGCGACCCGGGCCAGCGCCTCCGTCGCCGTCGGACGGAACCAGGCGGCCGCGCCCGGGTTCCGTTCCGGGTCGTAGACCGTCGGGTCGACCGCGGTCGGGTCGGGGAAGTGGGCGTCGTACCAGTCGTTCGAGGCGCGCCAGACCGCCCACTCCTCGGGGGAGAGCCTGCCCTCCCTGGCCAGCAGATTGGTCAGGCCGAAGATCCCGGTGTGATGGCCCCGGGGCCCTCGGTTCGGGGACTGGTAGCGGACGTGGCGGAGACTGGGTGTCAGGGGAGCTCGCACAGTCCCCATGCTCCCTGCGGGGCCTCCCCCGTGGGGTTCGCCCTGCGGGGTTCGCTCTGGGGGCTTTCCCCGTCGGGTGCGGTGCGCGAGGAGGAGCGGCGTGGAGTGGTGGTGCCGGGGGATCACCTGGAGCGGCGGGGTGCCCGGGCTGCGGTGGCGCGGCGGGCGGGTCAGCACCCTCTCGTACGGGCAGCGGCTCGCCTTCCGGGCCGTGGGGGAGCGGCGGTGCCCCGGCGCCCGCGGGAACCCCTGCCCGCTGCGGGCCGTCGTGCCCGGCCGGGCCACCGGCGGGCGGTGCGCCGAGTGCGCGCGGCTCGACCGGGCGCACTCCGTCGCCGCCGACACCCTCCTGGACGACCCGCAGCCGTACCGCGTGTACCTGGCCTGGTTCGGGCCCGGCATGACCAAGGTCGGGATCACCGCCGAGGCCCGCGGTGAGGCCCGGCTGCTCGAACAGGGCGCCGTCACGTTCAGCTGGCTCGGTCGGGGGCCCCTGATGGCCGCCCGGCGGACCGAGGAGGTGCTGCGGCAGGCGCTCGCGGTGCCCGACCGGGTGGCGTACGAGCGGAAGCGGGCCGCCCGGCATGCCCTGCCGCCCGCCGGCGCCCGGGCCGGGGAGGTCGGCGAGCTGCACCGGCGTGCGCGGGAGGTCGGCGGCTGGACGGAGACCCTGGAGCCGCTGGAGTTCGTGCCCCGCGACCACGCCGGGGCCTTCGGTCTCGACGGGCTGCCGCCGCTCGACGGCACCGTCGCCGCGCTCGTCGACGGGGGTGTCGTCACCGGGCGGCTGCTCGCCGCCGCCGGTCCCGATCTGCACCTCCTCGATCCCGCCGGGCGCTGTCTCGCCCTCGACACCCGGCTGATGGGCGGGTGGGTGCTCCAGGGCGGTGTGGAGGGGGACGCGTTCTCCGTCCCCGTGACGGACGTCGCGACCGCCGCCGACCCCGGCGCGCAGGGCGAACTGTTCTGAGCCCCGTCGCCTTCGCGGGGTGATGCCGCCTCGTCTCCGTCGCCTTCGCGGGGTGATGCCGCCTCTTCTGCGTCGCCCTCGCGGGGTGATGCCGCCTCGCCTGCGTCGCCTTCGCGGGCCCCCCGCCGTGGCACGGCTGGCGACGCCTCCTTCCCCCCCGCCCCCCTTCGTAAAGTCTTGGATCCCCTTTCCCCGGCTCCGTGGACATCCCCGCCCCCGCCCGGCGAGGGTGATCACATGACTTCCCAGCTGGTGGCGGGCATCGAACCGCCCTACTACACCGCCGTGTTCACGTCCGTCCGGCCCGACGCCCCCGAGGGTTACGCCGAGACCGCCGAGCGGATGAGTGAGCTCGTGAGCGAGATCCCCGGCTTCCTCGGTTACGAGGTCGCCCGTTCGCCCGGCGGCATCGGCATCACCGTCGCCTACTTCCGCGATCTGGAGGCCCTCGACGCCTGGCGGCTGCACGCGGAGCACCAGGCCGCCAAGGCGTACGGGCGGGAGCACTGGTACGACAGTTACAGCGTCCACATCGGCAAGGTCGAGCGGAGTTACAGCTTTGAGCGGGAGTAGCGGGGCCGGCGAGCGGGACGACATCCAGGTCCTCCTGGGCCGCCTCGGGATTCCCGGGCTCGTCGATGTGCACACGCACTTCATGCCGCAGAACGTCCTCGACAAGGTGTGGGCCTACTTCGATGCCGTCGGGCCCCTTACCGGCGTGGAGTGGCCCATCACCTACCGCGAGGAGGAGGACCGCCGGCTCGCCCTCCTGCGAGGCTTCGGCGCGGTCGCCTTCACCGCGATGCTGTATCCGCACAAGCCCGGCATGGCCGCCTGGCTGAACTCCTGGGGCGCCGACTTCGCCGCCCGTACCCCCGACTGTCTGCACACCGCGACCTTCTTCCCCGAGCCGGGCGCCGAGCAGTACGTCCGGGAGGCGCTCGACGCCGGTGCCCGGGTCTTCAAGGTGCACCTGCAGGTCGGTGGCTTCGACCCGACCGACCCGCTGCTCGACGGGGTGTGGGCCGCCCTCGCGGACAGCAGGACGCCCGTCGTCGTCCACTGCGGTTCCGGGCCCACCCCCGGCGCCTTCACCGGGCCCGGGCCGATGGGCCGGCTGCTCGCCCGCCATCCCGCGCTGCGCGTGATCGTCGCTCATATGGGGATGCCGGAGTACGGCGACTTCCTCGACCTCGCCGAGCGGTACGAGGGGGTCCACCTCGACACCACCATGGCGTTCACGGACTTCAGCGAGCGGCTCGCGCCCTTCCCGGTGGCGGAGCGCAAGCGGCTCGTGGACCTCGGCGACCGCGTCCTGCTGGGCTCCGACTTCCCGAACATCCCGTACCCGTACCTGCACCAGCTCGACGCGCTCGAACGGCTCGGGCTCGGGGACGACTGGCTCCGAGGGGTCCTGTACGAGAACGGCGCGGCGTTGTTTCACGTGAAACCGTGAGCGCCACGCCGCCCCTTTCTCAGGGAATTCACAGGAAAGGGAAAGAGGCCTCTCAGCGGCGGCGGACACCGTGAGGTCATGACCGTCACCACACGCCGTCCCGGCACCCGCGCCGACATGCTCCGTGCCGACGGAACCGCCGTCCGTGTCCTCGTCGTCGACGACGAGGCATCGCTCGCCGAGCTGCTCTCCATGGCTCTGCGCTACGAGGGCTGGCAGGTGCGCAGCGCCGGGGACGGGGCCGCGGCCCTGCGCTCCGCGCGCGAGTTCCGGCCGGATGCCGTGATCCTCGACATCATGCTGCCCGACGTCGACGGGCTGAGCCTGCTCGGTCGCATCCGGCGTGAACTGCCGGACGTTCCGGTGCTGTTCCTCACGGCGAAGGACGCCGTCGAGGACCGGATCGCCGGGCTCACCGCGGGCGGCGACGACTACGTCACCAAGCCCTTCAGCCTGGAGGAGGTCGTGGCCCGGCTGCGCGGGCTCATCCGCAGGTCGGGCGCGGCGCTGGCCCGCAGCGAGTCGCTGCTCGTCGTCGGTGACCTGACCCTCGACGAGGACAGCCACGAGGTCACCCGGGGCGGGGACTCCATCCATCTCACGGCGACCGAGTTCGAGCTGCTGCGCTATCTGATGCGCAACCCCCGGCGGGTGCTCAGCAAGGCGCAGATCCTCGACCGCGTCTGGTCGTACGACTTCGGCGGTCAGGCCAACGTCGTCGAGCTCTACATCTCGTATCTGCGGCGGAAGATCGACGCGGGGCGTGCCCCGATGATCCACACCCGGCGCGGGGCCGGTTACCTGATCAAGCCGGGGGAGTAGCGGCCCGTGGCACGTCGTGCGGGGCAGCGGTCCCGTCCCTCGCGGGCCGGGCGGCCGTGGTCGCTGCGGACGCGGCTCGTCGTCTCGGCGGTCGCGCTGATCGCGGTCGTCGCGGCCGTCATCGGCACGGTCACGACGATCGCGTTCCGCTCGTATCTGTACGACCGGGCCGACGAGGAGGTCCGGGCCGTCTCCCACTGGGCCGCGGGCCCGCCGGCCGCCCTTCCCGAACCGGGCCGGGCCGGTACGGACCAGCTCCGGTTCGTCGTGGGGCCCGGGGCCAAGACGGGCACGCTCGGCGCGGTCCTCACGGGCGGCGAGGTGACCGCGGCCGGCTACTCGGCGGAGGCCGAGGACAGCGGGGTCTACGGGCCGCCGGAGCGGATCAAGCCGCTCGACGACGCCCAGCGGGCCGCGCTCGCCGCCGTCCCGCGCGACGGCCGGCCGCACACCGTCGACCTGCCCGGCGGCCTCGGCAGCTACCGGGTCGCGTACGCGGAGGGCGGCAAGGGCACCTTCCTCACCGGCATCCCGCTCGCCGAGGTCGAGGACGCCCTCTCCACCCTGATCCTCGTCGAGCTCAGCGTCACCGGCGCCGGCCTCTTCGCGGCCTCCCTGGCCGGAACCGTCCTCGTCCGGGTGGCCCTGCGGCCCCTGCGGAGGGTCGCCGTGACCGCGCGGCAGGTCGCCCAGCTGCCCCTGCACAGCGGGGAAGTGGCGCTCCATCAGCGGGTCCCCGAGCCGGAGGCCGACCCGCGGACCGAGGTCGGCCAGGTCGGCGCGGCCATCAACCGGATGCTCGACCACGTCCACTCGGCGCTCGACGCACGCCAGCAGAGCGAGACCCGCGTCCGGCAGTTCGTCGCCGACGCCAGCCATGAACTGCGCACCCCGCTCGCCTCGATCCGGGGCTACGCCGAGCTGACCCGGCGCGGCGGGGAGGAGTGCGGGCCGGACACCCGGCACGCGCTCGGCCGCATCGAGTCCGAGGCGACCCGGATGACGGGCCTGGTGGAGGACCTGCTGCTGCTCGCCCGGCTCGACGCCGGACGCCCCCTCTCGTACGAGCCCACCGACCTGCTCCCGCTGGTCGTGGACGCCGTGAGTGACGCCCGCGCGGCCGGGCCCGGTCACCACTGGAGCCTCGAACTGCCCGAGGACGGCGCCCCTCCCGTACGGGCGGACGGCGCCAGGATCCAGCAGGTCCTGGTGAACCTCCTCGCCAATGCCCGTACGCACACCCCGCCCGGCACCAAGGTCACCGCGCGGGTCCGTACGGACGGCGCCGGGGTGATCGTCCAGATCGAGGACGACGGGCCCGGCATCCCGCCCGAGCTGCTGCCCGCCGTCTTCGAACGGTTCGCGCGCGGCGACGCCTCGCGCTCCCGCAACGCCGGATCGACCGGGCTCGGGCTCGCCATCGTCCGCGCGGTCGTGGGCGCGCACGGGGGCGACGTGGACGTCGAAAGCGCCCCCGGCCGGACCGTGTTCACCGTCCGGCTGCCCGCCGCGGCCCCGGCGGGGGCCCACTCACAGGCAGGCCACAGGCTCATCACACAGCCGTGACAGCGGCCCCGGCGAGTGTCGGTGGCATGCGAACCCCAACGATCGCGGGGCCCACGTCCGGGGCCCTCCCCGCCCGGGAACACCTGCCGGTGAACATCGCGGGACGGCCCGTCCTGGACGTGGTGATCCCCGTCTACAACGAGGAGAAGGACCTGGAGCCGTGCGTCCGCCGGCTCCACGAACACCTCCTCAGGACCTTCCCGTACGGCTTCCGCATCACCGTCGCCGACAACGCCTCCACCGACAGCACCCCCGACGTCGCCGCCGGTCTCGCGGCCGAGGTGCCCGAGGTGCGCTCCGTACGGCTGGAGCAGAAGGGGCGCGGCCGGGCACTGCGCACGGTGTGGTCGAGCTCGGACGCGCCCGTCCTCGCCTACATGGACGTGGACCTGTCCACCGACCTGAACGCCCTGCTGCCGCTGGTCGCGCCGCTCATCTCCGGTCACTCCGACCTGGCGATCGGCTCCCGGCTCGCCCGCTCCTCGCGGGTGGTGCGCGGGCCGAAGCGGGAGTTCATCTCCCGCGCGTACAACCTGATCCTGCGCGGTTCGCTGGCCGCCCGGTTCTCGGACGCGCAGTGCGGCTTCAAGGCGATCCGGCGCGATGTCGCCGAGCGGCTGCTCCCGATGGTGGAGGACACCGGCTGGTTCTTCGACACCGAACTGCTCGTGCTCGCCGAGCGGGCCGGGCTGCGCATCCACGAGGTGCCGGTGGACTGGGTGGACGACCCGGACTCGACCGTACACATCGTGAGCACCGCCACCGACGACCTGAAGGGCGTCTGGCGGGTGGGGCGGGCCCTCGCCACGGGTTCGCTGCCGCTCGACCGGCTGGCCAGGCCGTTCGGTGACGATCCCCGGGACCGTGAACTCACCGGTGTGCCGGGCGGTCTCGCCCGTCAGCTGGTCGGCTTCTGCGTGGTCGGGGTGCTCTCCACGCTCTTCTACCTCGCGCTGTACTCGCTCTTCCGGCTCGGTGTGGGCCCGCAGTTCGCCAACGCCGCCGCCCTCCTCGTGTCCGCCGTCGCCAACACGGCGGCCAACCGGCGGCTCACCTTCGGGGTACGGGGCCGGGACCGGGCGGTCCGCCACCAGGCGCAGGGGCTCGTGGTCTTCGCCATCGGCCTGGCCCTGACGAGCGGTTCGCTCGCCGCCCTCGGCGCGGCGAGCGGCGATCCGGCGCACTCCACCGAACTGGCCGTCCTGGTCGTCGCCAACCTCGCCGCGACCGTGCTGCGCTTCCTCCTCTTCCGGCTCTGGGTCTTCCCCGAGCGGTCCGCCTCAAGGAACGACCCAAGGAACGACCGATGACTTCGACCTCCCTGGCCGCGCCCGTCGGCGCGGCCCATGCCGTGCCGTCCCGCGGTGGCCCGCTCGCCCGGGTGTGGCGCGGCCGTCCCGAGGACGCCCCCTGGGTCCGGCCCGCGTTCCTGGGCCTGCTCGCCGTGACCACCGTGCTGTACCTGTGGAACCTGAGCGCCTCCGGCTACGCCAACTCCTTCTACTCGGCCGCCGTCCAGGCGGGCGGCGAGAGCTGGAAGGCCTTCTTCTTCGGCTCGCTCGACGCGGCCAACGCCATCACCGTCGACAAGCCGCCCGCCGCCCTGTGGCCGATGGCCCTCTCCGTCCGCCTCTTCGGCCTCGGCTCCTCGCAGATCCTGGTGCCCGAGGTGCTCATGGGCGTGGGCACCGTCGCCGTGCTCTACGCGGCGGTACGGCGCCGGTTCGGCGCGGGCGCGGGTCTCGTCGCGGGCGTCGTCCTGGCGCTCACGCCCGTCGCAGCGCTGATGTTCCGGTTCAACAACCCGGACGCGCTGCTCGCCCTGCTCATGACGGTCGCCGTGTACTGCGTGCTGCGCGCCCTGGAGCAGGACCGGGGCGCGGCGAGGTGGCTCGTCCTGGCCGGTGTGGCCTTCGGGTTCGCGTTCCTCGCGAAGACGCTCCAGGCCTTTCTGATCCTGCCGCCGCTCGCCCTCGTGTACGTGGTGTGCGCGCCCGGCGGCCTCGGGCGGCGGCTCGGCCGGCTCGCCCTGGGCGGGCTCGCGATGCTCGTCTCGGCGGGCTGGTGGGTGGCCCTGGTCGAGCTGTGGCCGGCGTCCTCACGACCGTACGTCGGAGGCTCCCAGAACAACAGCTTCCTGGAGCTGACCTTCGGCTACAACGGCCTCGGCCGGATCAACGGCAACGAGACCGGCAGCGTCGGCGGGGGAGGCGGGGGCGGCGGCGGTGGCCGGTGGGGCGAGACCGGCATCGCCCGGATGTTCAACGACTCCATCGGCGGCCAGATCTCCTGGCTGCTGCCGGCCGCGCTGATCCTGCTCGTCGCGGGTCTCGTCGTCACCTGGCGGGCGCCCCGGACGGACACGGCACGCTCGGCGTTCCTGGTGTGGGGCGGCTCGCTGCTGATCACGCTCGCCGTGTTCAGCTTCATGGCCGGCATCTTCCACGAGTACTACACGGTGGCCCTCGCCCCGTACCTCGCGGCGCTGGTCGGCATGGGCGCGGCCGTGCTCTGGGAGGAGCGCACCCGGCTGCTCGCCTCGGCGGCCCTCGCGGTCACGGTGGGCGGGACGGCCTGGTGGGGCTGGACGCTTCTGGGGCGGACGCCGGAGTGGCTGCCGTGGCTGCGCTGGGCGGTGCTGGTCGCGGGCGCGGTGGCCGCGCTGGGGCTGCTGTTCGCGGGTCGGGTGGACCGGCGGATCGGCCTCGGGGTCGCGGGCCTCGGGCTGGCGGCGGGGCTCGCGGGCCCCTTCGCGTACACCCTGGCGACGCTGGACTCGGGCCATCAGGGCTCGATCGTCACGGCGGGTCCCGCGGGCGGCGCGATGGGCGGCCGGGGTCCCGGTGGCGGCATGCGGATGATGGAGGGCGGGGGCTTCCCCGGCGGCCCGGGCGGCCAGATGCCCGGCGGGCCCGGCGGTCCCGGTGGGCAGGCAGGCCGGCCAGGCCAGGGCGGCGGCCAGCCCCCCAACGGCCAGCTCCCCAACGACGGCCAAGGCCAGGGCCAGGCCCAAGGCCAAGGTCAGCCCCAGGGCCAGATGCCCGGCGGCACCCCGCCCCAGGGCATGACCCGCGGCGAGGGCTTCGGTGGCGGTGGCGGCGGCATGGGCGGGCTGCTCAACGGCGCCAGTGTCGGTACGGAGGCCAAGGACGCGCTCCTTGAGGACGCCGACTCCTACACCTGGGTCGCGGCCACGGTCGGCGCCCAGAACGCGGCCAGTTACCAACTGGCGACCGAGAAGCCGGTCATGGCGATCGGCGGCTTCAACGGCAGCGACCCGTCCCCGACGCTCGCGCAGTTCAAGCAGTACGTCGCGGAGGGGAAGATCCACTACTTCATCGGCGGCGGCGAGGGCGGCGGGACCGGTGAGGACGGCGGACGGATGGCCGGCGGCCGGATGGGCGGCGGCGGTGGTCCCGGCGGCAACTCGGAGATCTCCGCCTGGGTCTCGGCGACCTTCGAGAAGGTCACGATCGGAAGCGCCACCTTCTACGACCTGACCGCCGCGAAGTAAATAACCCCTATACAGCGTACGAGAGCCCTTGTACGGTGTACGAGACCTAGTCCCGTACACCGTACAAGGAGTCCTGCCCATGACGGCGAAGACCGCCGCGACCGAACCGACCGCCGCCACCGGCGGTCACCCTCAGCGCTGGCTGATCCTCGGCGTCATCTGCCTCGCCCAGCTCACCGTGCTGCTCGACAACACCGTCCTCAGCGTCGCCATCCCGTCGCTGACCTCGGAACTCCACGCGACCACCACCGACATCCAGTGGATGATCAACGCGTACTCACTCGTCCAGTCCGGCCTGCTCCTCTCGGCCGGCAACGCCGCCGACCGCTACGGCCGCAAGAAGCTGCTCGCGATCGGACTCGCGCTCTTCGGCATCGGCTCGCTCGCCGCCGGGCTGGCCGACTCCACCGCCCAGCTGATCGCCGCCCGCGCGGGCATGGGCGTCGGCGGCGCGCTCCTGATGACCACGACCCTCGCCGTCGTCATGCAGATCTTCGACGACTCCGAGCGGGTCAAGGCCATCGCGCTCTGGTCCACCGTGGCCTCCCTCGGCTTCGCCGGCGGACCGCTGGTCGGCGGCGTGATCCTGAACCACTTCTGGTGGGGAATGATCTTCCTGATCAACATCCCGGTCGCGGTCATGGCGCTCGTCGCCGTCCTCAAGCTCGTACCGGAGTCCAAGAACCCGCAGGGCGAGCGCCCGGACCTGCTCGGCGCGCTGCTCTCCACCATCGGCATGGCCGCCGTCGTGTACGCGATCATCAGCGGCCCCGAGCACGGCTGGGTCTCCGCGCAGGTGCTGGTTCCGGCCGCGATCGGGGTGCTCGGTCTCGGTGCGTTCGCGCTGTGGGAGCTGCACACCCCGTACCCGATGCTCGACATGCACTTCTTCCGGAACCAGAAGTTCATCGGCGCCATCGGCGGTTCGATCCTGGTCGTCTTCGGCATGGGCGGCTCGCTCTTCCTGCTCACCCAGCACCTGCAGTTCGTGCTCGGTTACGAACCCCTTGAGGCCGGGCTGCGGATGGCGCCGCTCGCGCTGACGATCGTCGGCCTCAACCTGACGGGCATCGGGCCGAAGATCGTCATGAAGCTCGGCACCCCGCCCACCGTCGTCCTCGGCATGTCCCTGGTCGCGGGCGGCCTCACCGCGATCTCGCTGCTCGGCGGCGGTACCGACGGCAGCTACGCGGGCATGCTCCTCGGCCTGGTCCTGATGGGCGGCGGCATCGCCGTCTCCTCGCCGGCCATGGCCAACGCGATCATGAGCTCCATCCCGCCGGAGAAGGCGGGCGTGGGCGCCGGCATCAACGGCACCCTCGCCGAGTTCGGCAACGGCCTCGGCGTCGCCGTCCTGGGCGCCGTGCTCAACGCCCGGTTCGCCGCGCTGGTCGCCGTCACCGCCAGCTCGCTCCCGGCCGCCCTGGCCGCCGCGGGCGGCGAGGCCGAGCGCCGGGCGATCTCCGAGGCCTTCGCCTCCGGGCTGCAGACCAGCCAGCTGGTCGGCGCGATCGCCGTCTTCGCCGGCGGCCTGGTGGCCGCGGCGCTGCTCCGGCGCGCCGAGCGGACGGAGAAGGCCCGGGCCGCCGAGCAGCCGGTCGCTGCCTAGCATGGTGTCGGACATCTGACAGACGGAGGAACGCGATGGTCAAGGCAGCCGATCGGGCCAAGAACCCGGCGCGTTCCAGCGTCTGGCTGGAGGTCAGGGAGCCGCGCAGCGGCGGCGGCCCGGCCGGGCTCGACCGGGACCGGATCGTCGCCGCCGCGATCCGGATGCTCGACGAGGAGGGCCTGGCCAAGCTGTCGATGCGCAAGCTCGCGGCCGAGCTCAACGTCACCGCGATGTCCCTGTACTGGTACGTGGACACCAAGGACGACATCATCGAGTTCGCCATGGACAGCGTGTACGGCGAGTTCGACCTGGCGGCGGTCGACGCCGCCGACGGCTGGCGCGACCGGCTCCGGGCGCTCGCCGTGGAGTACCGCACGATGCTGGTCCGCCACCCGTGGATGTCGCCGAGCGCGGGCCAGTACCTGAACATCGGCCCGCACGCGATGGAGGTCGGCGGCAAGATCCAGGAGGCGGTCAGGGACACCGGTCTGCCGAGGGACCGTCAGCCCAGCGCGACCTCGGCGGTCTTCCAGTTCGTCTACGGCTACGGAACGATCGAGTCCCAGTTCCGGCGGCGCGCGGCGGAGGCCGGGATGTCGCAGGACGAGTTCTACGTGGAGTCGATCAAGGCCTTCCGGGACGATCCGGGCTTCGCGGAGTCCCTCGGACCCGTGGCGGAGATCCTCGACGAGCGGGCCTCGCACGGCAGCGTCACCGAGATCTGGGACCGTGACTTCGACTATGCGCTGGAGGTCCTGATCGCCGGCATCGAGGCGATGGTTTCACGTGGAACGGCGACCGGCGGGACCAGGACATGACGGAGCGGCGGGCCGTCCCCTGCCCGCCGCTCCGTACCGGACCCGGCCGCGCCTCCGCTCGAAGCACGGCCGGGAGTCTTTCTAGGCCTCCTCGGAGGCCTTCGCCGAGCTGCTCTTCAGGGCGACCTCCTTGATGAAGAGCGTCACCACGAAGGCCAGCAGCGCGAACGGCGCCGAGTAGAGGAAGACATCGGCGACACCGTGGCCGTACGCGTCCTCCATGACCGTCCGGATCGGGGCCGGCAGCTTGTCCATGTCGGGGATGCCGCCGCCCGAGCCGCCCTTGCCCATGGCGCCCGCGGCCTTCGGACCGAGCTCGGCCAGGCCCTCCTTGACGTAGCTCGTGACCCGGTGGGCCATGACCGCGCCGAGCGCCGAGACACCGATCGCACCGCCGAGGGAGCGGAAGAAGGTGACGACGGAGGAGGCGGCGCCGAGGTCGGCGGGGGCCACCTGGTTCTGCGTGCAGAGCACCAGGTTCTGCATCATCATGCCGAGGCCGAGGCCGAGGACCGCCATGAAGAGCGCGATGTGCCAGTACGCCGTGTCGTAACGGATCGTGCCGAGCAGCCCGAGCCCGCCCGCGGCGAGCGCGCCACCGCTGACCAGCCACGCCTTCCACTTGCCGGTCTTGGTGATGACCAGGCCGGAGACGGTGGAGGAGATGAACAGGCCGCCGATCATCGGGATGGTGAGGACGCCGGACATGGTCGGCGACTCGTTGCGCGCCAGCTGGAAGTACTGGCTGAAGAAGACCGTGCCGGCGAACATCGCGACACCCACGAAGAGCGAGGCGAGCGAGGCCAGGGTGATCGTGCGGTTGCGGAAGAGGCGGAGCGGGATGATCGGCTCGCTCGCCTTCGACTCGACGAGGACGAAGATCCCGCCGAGCGCGAGTGCGCCGAGCACCATCGCGGCCGTCTGCCAGGACATCCAGTCGTACTTGTCGCCCGCGAAGGTGACCCAGATGAGGAGCAGGGAGACGGCGGCGCTGATGAAGAAGGCACCGGCCCAGTCGACCTTGACCTGACGCTTCACGACGGGGAGCTTGAGGGTCTTCTGCAGGACGACCAGCGCGATGATCGCGAAGGGCACGCCCACGTAGAAGCACCAGCGCCAGCCGAGCCACTCGGTGTCGGTGATGACGCCGCCGAGCAGCGGGCCGCCGACGGTGGCGACGGCGAAGGTCGCGCCGAGGTAGCCGCTGTACCGGCCGCGCTCACGCGGGGCGATCATCGCGGCCAGGATGATCTGCGAGAGGGCGGTCAGACCGCCGACGCCGATGCCCTGGACGACACGGCAGGCGATGAGCATGCCGGTGCTCTGCGAGAGGCCGGCGACGACCGAGCCCGCCACGTAGATGATCAGGGCTATCTGGACGAGCAGCTTCTTGGAGAAGAGGTCCGCGAGCTTGCCCCAGAGCGGGGTGGTCGCGGTCATCGAGAGAAGCGCGGCGGTGACCACCCACGTGTAGGCGGACTGGCCGCCGCCGAGGTCGGTGATGATCTGCGGGAGGGCGTTGGAGACGATCGTCGAGGACAGGATGGCGACGAACATGCCGAGCAGCAGCCCGGACAGCGCCTCCATGATCTGCTTGTGCGTCATCGGGGCGCCGCCGGAGGCACTGCCCCCTTGCTGGGCGCTCCCGCCGCGCACACCGGTCTCGGGTGTGGTGGTCGTAGCCATCAACTTCCTTCGTTCTCAAGCGTGGTGGGCCCGGCAGTCCCCGAAGGAATCGCGGAGGCGGGCGAGCAGGGTGGTGAGCAGTTCGACGTCTTCGTCGGACCACTCCGCGAGCGTGCGGGTGAGCATGTCGGTCAGCCGCCGGTCCAGGACGGCGAGCATGTCTTCGCCCGCACCGGTCAGGTGCAGGATGCGGGAGCGCTTGTCGGCGGGGTCGGGCAGTCGCTCGACCCAGCCGCGGTCCACGGTGTGGGCCACGTGCCGGCTGCTGACCGACATGTCGACGGCCATCAGCTCGGACACCCGGCCCATCCGCATGTCGCCGTGGTGGTTGAGCAGGGCCAGGACGATCGCCGATCCACTGGGGCACTCGGTGGGCAGGACGCGCGCGAGTCCGCGCTTGACCGCTCCGATGGCGCTCACCTGGCGGGCGAGGTCCTCGTATCGATTGCCTCTGTCCATCGGGCACTCCATAGATGTTGTTGCTTAGGGCAACCATAGAGATGGATGGTTGCTCCAGGCAAACTAAATCGGTCAAACGGCGCTAAAGAATCGGCAAAGGCGGATCGTCGGTGCCGGGGCTTGGGCCCCCCACCCGGACTTCGCTAGGGTCCTGGCCCATGGCACACAACCCCCAAGCACCGTACGGCCAGGGCCAGCCCCCGCAGGGACCCGAGGGCTACGACCCCGCCGGCAGCACCCAGATGTTCCGCGCCTTCGTGGACGAGGGCACCCCGCAGCGGCAGCAGCCGCAGGCCGCGACCGCGTCGGGCGGCCCCAGGGTCGGCCTCATCGTGGGCGTCGTCGCGGTCATCGTCGTCCTGGCCGCCGTCGCCTGGCTGGCCCTGGGCTGACCACTCCGTACCTCCACACGCCCGAGGTGGGCCGGATCCGCAGCACGCGGACCCGGCCCACCTTTCTCTTTCCGGCCGCCACGGGGCTGGCCTCAAGACCGACGGCTACGGCGCCACGGAGTCCAGCGCGGGCGCGAGGACGGCGAAGGCCTCCCCGATCAGCGCGTCCGGGTCCTCGGCGCCGTCGGCGGCCCCCTCCCCCTCGCTCCACCGGCGCAGTACGGCGTCGAAGGCGGCCAGTGCCATGCCCGCGGCGAGCCGGGGGCGGAGGTCGGCCCGGGGGTCGCGGCCCAGGCGGGCCGCCAGCTCCTCCGTCAGGTCCTCGCGCCACCGCTCCTGGTGCTCGAGGAAGCGGGCGAGCAGGGCGGGGGTCCGCAGGATCAGCCGGACCACCGGCAGGGCGCGCTCGACGTGCTCGCCGCAGGTGGTCAGGGGTACGGACACGGCGTGCCGGAGCGCGTCGGAGAGGGGCTCGCCGGCGGGCCGGGCGGCGAGGTCGGCGCGTATGTCGGCGCCCATGCCCGCGAGGAACTGGACAACCACGTCCTCCTTGGACGCGAAGTAGCGGAAGAAGGTCCGCTTGGAGACCCCGGCGGCGGTCGCGATCTCGTCGACGGTGACGGCGTCGAAGCCCTTGAGGGCGAGCAGCTGGAGGGCCGCCTCGGTGAGCTCGGTGGCGACGAGCTGGCGCTTGCGCTGGGCGAGGCTGACGGGGGCGGCGGGGCCGGGGCCGCCGGCCGCGGACGGAATCACGGAGGAACTCGCGGAGGAACTCACGGAGGAATGGTAACGCGGTGCCTTCGATGTCATTGAGAGCCCTTCATGACACCAAGACTCGCGCTTGACACTCGGTGACACAAGCGGCAGCGTGAGACGCATGACCAAGAAGCAGCGCTGGACCGCCGACCGGATCCCGGACCAGACCGGGCGGGTCTTCGTCGTCACCGGGGCCAACAGCGGCCTCGGCCTCGCCACCACACGCGAGCTCGCCCGCCGGGGCGCACGCGTGGTGCTCGCCGTACGGGACGAGGAGAAGGGTCGCCGGGCCGTCGAGGAACTGGCCGCCTCCGGGGTCCGTCCCGGGCTCCTCGACGTACGCCCGCTGGACCTCGCCGACCTCGACTCGGTCCGTGCCTTCGCCGACCGGATGCACGCCGAGCACACCCGCCTCGACGTGCTCGTCAACAACGCGGGCGTCATGGCTCCGCCGCGCACCCTGAGCCCCCAGGGTCACGAGGTCCAGTTCGCCACCAACCACCTCGGCCACTTCGCGCTCACCGGACTGCTGCTCGACCTGCTCGCCGCCGGGCGGGACCCCCGGGTCGTCGCGCTCAGCTCGATCAAGCACCGGCAGGGCAGCCTCCGCCTCGACGACCTCACCGGCGAGCGCGGCTACACGCCCATGGGCTTCTACAACCAGTCGAAGTTCGCCAACACGGTCTTCGGCCTCGAACTCCACCGGCGACTCACCGCGGCCGGCAGCCCCGTCGCCGCGGTGCTCGCCCACCCCGGCTACACGGCGACCCGGCTCCAGACCCGGGACACCTCGGGCCTCAAGCGATGGGTCTTCCACCACGTCGGCAACCCGTACGTCGCCCAGCGCCCGGAGCAGGGCGCACTGCCCCAGCTGTACGCGGCGACCGAACCGGGCGTGGTGGGCGGCGAGTTCATCGGGCCCGGCGGCATGGCCGAACTGCGCGGCGCACCGGTCCGCGTGCGGCCCACCGCCGCGGCGGCCGACCCGGAGACGGGCCGCCGGCTGTGGGAGCTCTCGGAACGCCTGACCGGGGTCGGCTTCCCGGTCACTGCCAGCTCGCGGTGACCTGCCGGGTGTCGATCCGCATGCCGAGCGGCACCCGCCAGGAGTCCACGCACACGGTGTACGTCTGCGTCCGCGCCGCCCCGGCGGCGATCGGGGCGGGCAGCGGCTGGCTGGAGGTGAGCGTCGCCCAGTCGACGCCGAGCGCCCCGATGACATGCGTGGCGAAGGTGACCGTGCCCGAACGGACCGCCGTGCCCCCGCTGTTCCGGAAGGTCACGGTCACCCGCTCGCACCAGCGCCGGTCGCCGTCCGCGAGCGCGGGCGCGGAGACGGTGAGGAGGGCGGGGCCGGGGACGGGTGGGGTCGTGGGCGCGGGGGTGGGCGTGCCGGTGCCGGGCGCGGGCCTTGAGGGCGCTGTGGGCGGCGTACGGGGCGGGGTGCTGCCGCCGGGCCGCGGGGCCGCGCTTCCGGTACCGGAGCCGCCGCCGGGGCTGCTGGAGCCACCGGAGCTACCGGAACCTTCGGAGCCGCCGCCCGAGCCGCCGGTCGTGGAACTCGGAGCCGTACCGGCCCCGGACCCGGATCCGGTGGCCGCACCCGAACCCGACCCTGATCCGTGCCCCGTACCCGTACCCGTAACTGATCCCGATCCGGGCCCCGAGCCCGTCCCCGGTCCCGTACCGCCCGGGGCAGGTGAGGGTGGTGCCGGTGGGGAGGGGGAGGACGTGCTGGAGGTGTCCCCGGTCGTCGTCGGCCCGTCCAAGGGCACCAGGGTGACCGCGCCCGACGGGGTGGCCGCGCCTCCGGGGGAGGGGCCCGCGCCGACCGCCGCGTACCCCTCGCCGTCTCCTCCGCCGCCGCAGGCGGTCACTGCGGTGAGCGCCCCGCCGAGGCAGAGCGCCACCGCCACGAGTCCCGGCTTCCTTCGCCTCATGACCCCCAGTCTGGCTGACGATCCGTCAGCAAGGGAGCCCTTCGGGGAAGTCAGTCCGCGATGAGGCCCTCGCGCAGCTGGGCGAGGGTGCGGGTCAGCAGCCGCGAGACGTGCATCTGCGAGATGCCGACCTCCTCGCCGATCTGCGACTGGGTCATGTTGGCGAAGAAGCGCAGCATGATGATCTGCCGCTCCCGGGGCGGGAGTTTGGCGAGCAGCGGCTTGAGCGACTCGCGGTACTCGACGCCTTCGAGCGCCGTGTCCTCGTAGCCCAGGCGGTCGGCGAGGGAGCCCTCGCCGCCGTCGTCCTCGGGCGAGGGGGAGTCCAGCGAGGAGGCGGTGTAGGCGTTGCCCACGGCGAGGCCGTCGACGACGTCCTCCTCCGACACCCCGAGCACGGCGGCGAGTTCGGTGACGGTGGGGGAGCGGTCGAGCTTCTGGGCGAGCTCGTCGCTGGCCTTGGTGAGGGCCAGGCGCAGCTCCTGGAGCCGGCGCGGGACGCGGACCGACCACGAGGTGTCGCGGAAGAAGCGCTTGATCTCACCGACGACGGTCGGCATCGCGAACGTCGGGAACTCCACGCCCCGTTCGCAGTCGAAGCGGTCGATCGCCTTGATCAGGCCGATGGTGCCGACCTGGACGATGTCCTCCATCGGCTCGTTGCGGGAGCGGAACCGGGCCGCCGCGTACCGCACGAGGGGGAGGTTGAGCTCGATGAGGGTGTCGCGGACGTAGGTCCGCTCGGGGCTGTCCGCGGCCGCGCCCTCGTCGTCCAGGGCGCGCAGCCGCAGGAACAGGGAGCGGGAGAGGGTGCGGGTGTCGAGGGCTCCCGACGTGACGGCCATCGGCGGCGGCGCGGTCGGGGCGCTCTCGCTGTCGGTCGCGGTCGGCGCCGTCGTCTGCGCGGGCACGGGAACGGGCGTGAGCGTGAGCACCTTCGAGCTGCCCAGTTCTGTGGACATGCCACCCCCTTGAGGTCGCGGACGGTCGCGGTGGCCGCGACCATCTGAGGAACGCAGCCTCCACCTGAATACCGGCGGCGGGGCTGCGGCAAACTCGGTTCCAGCAGAATGTCACATGTCGGCAACACGCTGTAGTGACTTGTCGACAAGGCGTAGGTGCATATCCGCAGGAAACAAGGGGTGTACGGCATTTGGGGCGCCGTGGAACTGCTCCGAACCGGTCTACCCGTTCCGGTTACGCCTCGATTCTGTTTGCGGATCTCAAACGTGCGAAGCTCCGGGCGAGGAGCCTTGACACATGCATCTGCGAGACGCCGAGTTCCTGGCTGATCTGAGACTGGGTCAGATTGCTGTAGTAACGCAGCATCAGAATCCGCTGCTCCCGCTCCGGCAGTTGGACGAGCAGGTGCCGGACGAGGTCGCGGTGCTCCACCCCGGCCAGGGCGGGGTCCTCGTAACCGAGCCGGTCGAGCAGCCCGGGCAGCCCGTCGCCCTCCTGCGCGGCCTCCAGGGAGGTGGCGTGGTACGAGCGTCCCGCCTCGATGCAGGCGAGCACCTCGTCCTCGCCGATCCGCAGCCGCTCGGCGATCTCCGCGGTCGTGGGGGAGCGGCCGTGAGCGGTCGTCAGGTCCTCCGTGGCGCCGTTCACCTGGACCCAGAGCTCGTGGAGCCGGCGGGGCACGTGCACGGTGCGGACGTTGTCGCGGAAGTACCGCTTGATCTCGCCGACGACCGTCGGCATGGCGAAGGTCGGGAACTGGACGCCCCGGTCGGGGTCGAAGCGGTCGATCGCGTTGATCAGCCCGATCGTGCCGACCTGGACGACGTCCTCCATCGGCTCGTTGCGGGAGCGGAAGCGGGCCGCCGCGTACCGCACGAGGGGAAGGTTGGCCTCGATGAGGGCCCCGCGCACCCGGTGGTGCTCCGGAGTGCCCGGCTCCAGGTTCTTGAGCTGCCCGAAGAGCACCTGGGTGAGGGCGCGGGTGTCGGCGCCGCGGGTGCTCTGGGGGCGGGGGCGCGGGGCCTCCGGGCCGCCCGCCTCGTGCTGGGGCGGGACCTGAGGTGCTGTACTGGCCGGCACGTTCACGCCACCCCTTTGGCTGGTCTTGCTGGTCGACTGGGTCAACTACGGTCAACTCATCCGTCAAAAGCGGTCATAGCATCACAAGACATGTCCACTGTGTGCAAGCACCGCATTGCCACGTGTTGAGGGCATATTGGCGGAAAAAGGGGAGGTCACGCAGGGAATCGCCCATGAAGAAGGCCCCCCACCTCGATGGCGGAGGGCCTGCGGGGCATTCGGTCGAACCCCGGGGCGTAACGGGCTAGAACGCGTAGTCCGCGATCACCCAGGTGGCGAACTCACGCCACTGCGCGACACCCGCCTGGTGCGCCGGGTGCTCCAGGTAGCGCTGGAGCGCGTCCGTGTCCTCGACCGCCGAGTTGATGGCGAAGTCGTACGCGATCGGCCGGTCCGTGATGTTCCAGTCGCACTCCCAGAAGCGCAGCTCCGGAATCTGGTCGCCGAGCGCGCGGAACGCCTCGACGCCGGCGACCACCCGCGGCTCGTCGCGTGCGACGCCGTCGTTGAGCTTGAACAGGACCAGATGGCGGATCACGAAAGGGCTCCTAGTTGATGAGTTCGGTCATGAACTCGCCGACACCCTGGGCGGCGCTGGAAATGCCCTCGAACCCTACCTGCACGAGATCGGCCGCCCGGGCCGGGGACGTGACGATCGTGTACAGCACAAAGACCACGACCGCGTACAGCGCGACCTTCTTCGCTTGCACCATTGCCAGTCCTCCCCTGCTCCCCCGCCTGTTCCCCCGCCGTACGACCGCGCCACTCTAACCGAGGCTTTATGGACCAAGGGCCCGGTCATCGAGGCCTTTTGCCGCCCCCCGGAAGGGTGACGGGCGAGCAGGATGGATGTCGAGCCCGGCGGATCTGGCAGGAATCCGAAGGGCTCCTGGAACCGGCCCGCACTGCGGGGTCCGCGCCGCGAGCTTCCCCCCTGACCGCGGCGCAGGACTTGTAGGACCGGTTCTCATCGGGGGGAGCGGCTTGTCCCCCCGATGCCGCTCCCCCCGTCCTCACTTCGCCCACCCCGCGGTTCCACGCGGGGGCCGGGCTCCGCTTCCGTCGCGCGTCCCGAAACATGACGAAGGGCCGGTTCCCAGAGGAACCGGCCCTTCGATCGAAGCGGTAGCGGAGGGATTTGAACCCTCGGTGAGTTTCCCCACACTCGCTTTCGAGGCGAGCTCCTTCGGCCGCTCGGACACGCTACCGAGAGAGAGCTTAGCCGAAACTCGCGCTGCGATGAAATCCGTATCCCGCAGCAGGTCAGCGCGTACGGAAGAAGGCGGTCAGCTGCTCCGCGCACTCGGCGCCCAGCACGCCCTGGATCACCTCGGGACGGTGGTTGAGCCTGCGGTCCCGCACGAGGTCCCAGAGGGAGCCGGCGGCGCCCGCCTTCTCGTCCGGGGCGCCGAACACCACCCGTTCGACCCGCGACTGGACGAGCGCGCCCGCGCACATCACGCACGGCTCCAGGGTCACGACGAGCGTGCAGCCCGTCAGGCGCCACTCCCCGGTCGCCACGGCCGCCCGGCGCAGGGCGAGCACCTCGGCGTGCGCGGTGGGGTCACCGGTCGCCTCCCGCTCGTTGTGCGCGCGGGCGAGCACCGCGCCGTCGGGACCGAGCACGACCGCGCCGACCGGTACGTCACCGGCCGGCAGGGCCGCGTCGGCCTCGGCGAGGGCGATCCGCATGACGTCCCGCCAGGGGTCCCTGACGGGATCGGTCACGGGCCCGGGCGCCGGATCGCCCGAAGGGCCGCTCGGGGTGGCGTTCGCAGGGTCGCCCGAGGGGCCGCTCGCGGGGGCGTTCGCAGGGTCGGTCGAAGCGCGGTTCATAGGGTCGGTCACAGGGTCGGTCGACGGCCGGTCACGGGGCCGGTCGTCGGTTCGGGGCCGGGGACCGGGTCGGTCGTCGGGTCGGGGACGGGTACGGCACGTGCCACTAGCGGACGGCCTCCAGGACCTCGGCGGCCCCCAGCGCGTCCGCGATCTCCGCGAGCGCGTCGCTGTCGAGCGCCAGCAGGTCGGCCGCCGACATGCCGAGGTCGGCCAGGATCAGCCGGTCGCCGACCGGAGCGGCCGGCACGGCCTCGGCCGCGACGCTCGTCTCCTCGTCGTCCTCGTCCGAGTCGCCGTCGAGCGGCTCCCCGTCCTCCGTGCCGTCCAGGTCCAGCGATTCCAGCTCGTCGACGATGTCGTCCAGGTCGTCGCCGAGGATCTCCCGGGTGAGGATCTCCCCGTACGAGGAACGGGCGGCGGCGGCGCCGTCCGAGACGTAGACGCGAGGGTCTTCCTCACCCTCGATCCGCACGATCCCGAACCACGCGTCCTCCTGCTCGATGAAGACGATCACCGTGTCGTCGTCCGAGGCCTCGCGGGCGAGCTCGGTCAGATCCGACAGGGTCTCCACGTCGTCGAGCTCCGTGTCGCTCGCTTCCCACCCGTCTTCGGTGCGCGCGAGCAGTGCGGCGAAGTACACCTGACTCTCTCCCACTGATCAGAGGTGTGACGATCCGGCGGCGCGCTGCTGATGCCCCGCCCAATCGGCATCGTGACAGAAACGACGCCCGCAGGAGAGGTCTTCGGCTCTTGCGTCGTGCATCAGTCTGAACGACCCCGCGATCGGGTGGGCGTGCGACCCCGGCGCACACAGGGGGCGCACGGAGGGACGGGGCAGCGGCGGCACGGGAGCGGGGCCGGGACGCGGCGGGGAAGGGCGCGGGAGCGTCGGCACGGTCCGTGCGGGCGCTCGTACGGGCTCCTCACCAGCGGAAGGTCCGCATCCGCATCGCCTGGCGCATCCGCGCCGCTCTCGCCCGCCGGGGCTGCACGCGCTCGCGCAGCGCCTTGGCCTCGCCCAGCTCACGCAGGAACTGGGCGCGGCGCCTGCGGCGCTCCGCGTCCGTCTCCGGTGCCGGCCTGCGGGCCGCCCCCTCGGCGGCGCCGTCGGCCGGTTCTTCCAGGTCGGGCATCGGCCACTCCACCCCATCGCTGGGTTCCCGTGCCACCCACCTTCCCCCAGTGGCGTGGGTCGATGCCAGTGCGCGGCGGGCTACTGTTGAGTCATGCGTCTCCACGTCGTCGATCACCCGCTGGTCGCCCACAAGCTCACCACGCTGCGCGACAAGCGCACGGATTCCGCGACCTTCCGTCGGCTCGCCGACGAGCTGGTCACCCTGCTCGCCTACGAGGCCACCAGGGACGTCCGGACCGAGCAGGTCGACATCGAGACCCCCGTCACGCCCACGACCGGCGTGAAGCTGTCGTACCCGCGTCCGCTGGTGGTCCCGATCCTGCGCGCCGGACTCGGCATGCTCGACGGCATGGTCCGGCTGCTCCCGACCGCCGAGGTCGGCTTCCTCGGCATGATCCGCAACGAGGAGACGCTGGAGGCGTCGACCTACGCCACGCGGATGCCGGAGGACCTCTCGGGCCGCCAGGTGTACGTCCTGGACCCGATGCTGGCGACCGGCGGCACGCTCGTCGCGGCGATCCAGGAGCTCATCAAGCGCGGCGCCGACGACGTGACCGCGGTCGTGCTCCTCGCCGCCCCGGAGGGCGTCGAGGTCATGGAGCGCGAACTCGCGGGCACCCCCGTCACCGTCGTGACGGCCTCGGTCGACGAGCGCCTGAACGAGAACGGCTACATCGTCCCGGGCCTGGGCGACGCGGGCGACCGCATGTACGGCTCCGCCGAGTAGGCCACAGCCGGCTCCGCCGAGTAAGCCACAGCCGGCTCGGCCGAGTAGACCCTTACGTCAGCACTTTCCGGTCGGTACGGGCGCGGGCTTGGTCAGGGCGACCAGGGCCGCGTCCGCCGTCGTTTTCGGGTCCAGGTTCTTGAAGGCGGTCCCGATGATCAGGTCCACGTCCGCCGTGCCCCGGGTGTCCGTCTTGGTCGTGGCGCCCTTGAGCTGGGTGCCGAGGACCGGGAAGGCTCCCTTGGCGGCGGTGGTGGCGCCGAGCAGCAGGCCGGTGCCGGGGACCTTCTTGTCGTAGGCGGTGGGCGCGTTCCCCACCTTGCCGATCTTGAAGCCGCGCTTCTTGAGCTCGTCCGCGGTCGTCTTGGCGAGCCCGCTGCGCGGGGTCGCGTTGTAGACGTTGACCGTGATCTGGGCGGGCTTGGGGAGGGCGGCGGCGGGCGGCGGCGTCGCCTTGGCGACGGGTTTGCAGTCGGCCTGTCGGCCGGCCGTCGTCTTCTTGCCCTCGTCGCCCGAGAAGACGTCGACGAGCTGGAGCGTGCCCCAGCCGGCGGCGCCGAGCACGACCACGGCGGCCGCGGCCGCGAGGACGATCCTGCGACGGCGCCGCGGGCGGCGCATGCGGGGGTACGTGTCCCCTGTGATGCGGTACTTTCCGCCCATTCCGGGGGGAGTGAGCATGCTCATGAACGCAGCGTAATGCCGCCGGTCGGCGATGCCTACTTGATGATCATGTGATCGCGTCCGGATGGGGGCGAACTGACCCCGAAAGGGTCAGCGGGAACGGGGCCGTGGGGCGCCGTCTCAGTCCATTTCCAGGACGCGGGCGTGCAGCACCTGGCGCTGCTGGAGCGCCGCGCGGACGGCGCGGTGCAGTCCGTCCTCGAGGTAGAGATCGCCCTGCCACTTCACGACGTGCGCGAAGAGGTCGCCGTAGAAGGTGGAGTCCTCGGCGAGCAGCGTCTCCAGGTCCAGCTGGCCCTTGGTGGTGACCAGCTGATCGAGGCGGACCGGGCGCGGGGCGACGTCCGCCCACTGCCGGGTGCTTTCCCGGCCGTGGTCGGGATACGGCTTTCCGTTTCCGATGCGCTTGAAGATCACACGGAAAGCCTACCGGGCGAGCGGCTCCCGGCGCAGCCATGCGCCACCGGTGCGATGCTGGTGCAAACCATGACAAAACCGAAATCGGGGTGCTGTGATGGGCGTGAGTGAGCAGCCACCGGCCGCGCCGGGCGGCCCCGCCGCCGAGATCGCCGCCGGGTACGCCTTCGAGGGAGCGGCACTCGATCTGGGGGCACTGCTCTGGGACGGCGGCTGTCACCCGGACGCGCCGGTCCGCATCCCACTGCCCGTGCTCAACCGGCACGGCCTGGTCGCCGGCGCCACCGGCACGGGCAAGACGAAGACGCTCCAGCTGATCGCCGAGCAGCTCTCGGCGCACGGCGTGCCCGTCTTCCTCGCCGACATCAAGGGCGACGTCTCCGGCGTCTCGGCCCCCGGCGAGGACGGCGAGAAGGTGCGGGAGCGGGCCGCCCAGGTGGGGCAGGAGTGGCGGGCGACCGGCTTCCCCTGCGAGTTCTACGGGCTCGGCGGGACCGGCCCCGGCATCCCGGTGCGCGCGACGGTGACCAGCTTCGGCCCCGTACTCCTGTCGAAGGTGCTCCAGCTCAACCAGACGCAGGAGCAGTCGCTCGGCCTGATCTTCCACTACGCCGACGCCAAGGGCCTGGAGCTGGTGGACCTCAAGGACCTGCGGGCGGTGGTGGCGTTCCTGGTCTCGGACACCGGGAAGGCCGAACTCAAGGGGATCGGCGGTCTCTCGACGGTGACGGCCGGGGTGATCCTGCGGTCGATCACGGCCTTCGAGCAGCAGGGCGCGGGAGACTTCTTCGGGGAGCCGGAGTTCGACACGTCCGAGTTCCTGCGGACGGCCGCGGACGGGCGGGGGATCGTCTCGGTCCTTGAGCTGCCGGCGGTGCAGGACAAGCCGCAGCTGTTCTCGACCTTCCTGATGTGGATGCTGGCGGACCTCTTCCACGACCTGCCGGAGGTCGGCGACCTGGAGAAGCCGAAGCTGGTGTTCTTCTTCGACGAGGCGCACCTGCTGTTCAGCGGGGCGTCGAAGGCGTTCCTGGCGTCGATCACCCAGACCGTGCGGCTGATCCGCTCGAAGGGCGTCGGGGTCTTCTTCGTGACGCAGACGCCGAAGGACGTGCCCTCGGACGTGCTCGCCCAGCTGGGCAACCGGGTGCAGCACGCGCTGCGGGCGTTCACACCGGACGACGCCAAGGCCCTGAAGGCGACGGTGCGGACCTTCCCGAACTCGCCGTACGACCTGGAGGAGGTGCTCACGGGCCTCGGTACGGGCGAGGCGGTGATCACCGTACTGAGCGAGAGGGGCGCGCCGACCCCGGTGGCGGCGACCCGGCTGCGGGCGCCGGAGTCGCTGATGGGCCCGATCGACGCGGCCGCGCTGGACGCGGCGGTGAAGGGCTCGCCGCTGTACGGGCGGTACGCGGAGGCGGTGGACCGCGAGTCGGCGTACGAGAAGCTGACGGCCGAGCAGCGGGCGGCGGAGGCGGCGGCGGTCGAGGCCGCGGCGGCCGAGGAGGCGGAGAAGGCGGCGAAGGCCGAGGGGGCGGGAGCGAGGGCTCCTCGTCGGAAGGAGGAGCCCTCGCTGGCCGAACAGGTGGTGGGCAGTGGGATCTTCAAGTCCCTGGCGCGCTCGATCGGCACCCAGCTGGGCCGGGAGATCAGCCGCTCGGTCTTCGGCACCGCCCGCCGGAGGAGATGAGGGTCAGGCGGCGGGGGTCAGGAGGTGACCTCGTCGTGGTCGGCGTGCAGGCCGCCGCCGCTGCCCGCGTCGCCGGTGGTCGGGACGGAGACGACCGGCTTGCGCAGCGAGGAGATGTCGTGGGCGTAGGTGCCCACGGCGTTGGCGATGACGTCGATGTTCACGTCGAAGGCCGTCATGTTGATGTTCTTCAGGTCGTCGCCCTTGGCGTGGTAGTTCACGTCGTACGCGACGCCCGCCGTCCCGCCGAACTTGGCGGCTTGGCCCGCGGTCTTGATGCCCTCGGCGCCGGTGAAGGTGCCGCCGGAGGGGATGCCGACCTCGATGAACGGGCCGTAGTCGGAGCGGCCGGTGAAGTCGGTGCCCTCGTGCGGGACTCCGCGCTTGTCCATGAAGTCGGTGATGTCGCGCTCCAGCTGGGCGGAGCCGGCCGGGCCCGCGCCGGCGCCGGTGGCGTCGGAGTCGTCGCCGTCGTAGACGAACAGGCCGTAGTTCGGCGAGGCGATCATGTCGAAGTTGAGGTAGAGCTTGATCTCGTTCTTGTCGAGCGAGCTCAGGTTCTTGACGTAGTGCTCGGAGCCGAGGAGCCCGTTCTCCTCGGCCGACCACCAGGCGAAGCGGACCTTGTTGCGGACCTTGTCCTTCGACTTGGCGAGCTCCAGGGCGGTCTGGAGGAGACCGGCGGAGCCGGAGCCGTTGTCGTTGATGCCGGGGCCGGCGGTGACGGAGTCGAGGTGCGAGCCGAGCATCACGGTGTTGGCGGCGTTGCCGCCGCGGGTCTCCGCGATGACGTTGTTGGTGGACCGGATCTGCTGGAGCTGGCGGATCTCCAGCGACAGCGAGACGGGGCCGGCCGCGAGGTCGGCGGCGAGCTGCTCGCCCTGCGCCTGGGTGAGGCCACCGGTCGGGATCTTGCCGGAGGCGGCGTCGCCGAGGGTGCCGGAGAGGGCGCCGGCGGTGTTGTTGTAGATGACGGCGGCGGCGGCGCCGGCCGCGGCGGCGTTCTGCTGCTTGACCGCGAAGGTGCAGCCGCCGCGCTTGATCAGCGCGATCTTGCCGGTGAAGGTGCCGGAGGCGAAGTCGCCCGGCTCGCAGCCGGTGGTGCCGTCGGCGTCGACGGGCACGGCCGCGAGGGCCGCGGTGATGCCGCCGACCGGGGTGGACTTGGTGTACGTCATCGCCTTGATGTCGAGGGTCCGGGGCGCGGGCGAGACGACCGAGGCCTTCTCGGCGAGCGTCTCCGTGTACTCGAAGTCGAACTTCTGGTACCTGACGTCGTATCCGGCCTTCTTGAGCTGCGTGTAGACGTACGCGGCCGAGGCGTCGTGGCCGAGCGAACCGGCGGCGCGGTGGCCGCCGGCCGAGTCGGCTATCGCCTGGAACTTCTGCAGGTGCTTGTAGGCATCCTGGGCGGAGGTTTCGCGGACCAGCTTCTTCGCCAGCTTGGCGGCATCGCGGGCGGGTGCTGCCGTGGGGTCCTGCCCGGCGGTGGCGGGCGAGGCGAGGACCAGCGGGGTGGCGAGGGCGGCGGCGGCCAGAACGGCCGCGGCCCGGCGCTGGGTAGCGTTCACAGAAGTCCTTCCCGTTACGGACGAGGTTGAGGGGAAGTTAGCGATCTGCGGGTCGGTCTGTGAACACCTTCTCCACAATTCCTGTCACGTAGAGCAGGAATGAAATCTGGAATTATCAATTCCCTGATCTTTTGGGGTCCTTGGCGGCTTTCGCGGCTTTCGCCGCCGCCTTCATCTCCTGCTTGTGGGCCCGCACCTTCGCCAGCGACTCCGGGCCCGTGATGTCGGCCGCCGAGCGGTACGCGCCCTGCTCGCCGTACGCCCCCGCCGCCTCCCGCCAGCCCGTCGGCCGCACCCCGTACTGCTTGCCGAGCAGGGCCAGGAAGATCTGCGCCTTCTGCTTCCCGAAGCCCGGCAGCGCCTGGAGCCGGGCGAGCAGCTCCTTCCCGGTCGCCGCGTCCGCCCACACGGCCCGGGCATCGCCGCCGTACTCCTCGACGAGGAACCGGCACAGCTGCTGCACGCGCTGCGCCATCGACCCCGGGTAGCGGTGCACGGCGGGCTTCTCGGAGAGCAGCGCGGCGAACTCCTCCGGGTCGCGGGCGGCGATCTCGTGCGCGTCGAGATCGTCCGCACCGAGCCGGGAGGCGATGGTGTACGGCCCGGAGAACGCCCACTCCATCGGGACCTGCTGGTCCAGGAGCATGCCGACGAGCGCGGCCAGCGGGGACCGGCCGAGCAGCGCGTCGGCGTCCGGCTGCTGGGCGAGGTGGATCTCGGGGTGGGCGGACTCGGACGGGCTCTGGGAAGCGGGACTCATGCCCTGATCATCCCGCCCGGCCGGGACGCCCGCCCGGTGGGTTCACCCCTTCGCGAAGCGGTCGAGCGTGGCGAGGACGAGCTCCTTGGTCTCGGTCCCGCCCAGGTGACCGGCGCTCTCGACGACGTGCAGCTCGGCGTCCGGCCAGGCGCGCGACAACTCCCAGGCGGTGTCGAGCGGGCCGGCCATGTCGGTCCGGCCGTGGATCAGGACGCCGGGGATGCCGGCCAGCCGGTGGGCGTCACGGATGAGGGCCCCCTCGTCGAGCCACGCGCCGTGCGCGAAGTAGTGCGAGCAGATCCGGACGAAGCCGAGCCGGGCGTCGTCGACCCGGTCGGTGTACGGGGTGCCCATGCCCTCCATCGAGAGGACGGCGTCCTCCCAGGCGCACCAGTCGGCCGCGGCCTTCTCCCGGACGGACCGGTCGGGGTGCTCCATGAGCGCCGCGTACGCGCCGACCAGGTCGTCCGCGTGGCCCGCCCCTTCGCGGAAGCGCGCGTGGGCCTCCGGGAAGAAACGGGCGACGCCCTCGTACAGCCAGGCCGTCTCGGACCGCCGGGTCGTCGTGACGGCCGCGATCACGATCTCCGTCACCCGCTCCGGGTACACCTCCGCGTACGCCAGGATCAGCGTGGAGCCCCAGGAGCCGCCGTACAGCAGCCACTGCTCGATCCCGAGGTGCTCGCGCAGCCGCTCCATGTCCGCGACCAGGTGCGCCGTGGTGTTCACCGCCATGTCGGCGGCCGGGTCGCTCGCGTGCGGGGTGGAGCGGCCGCAGCCCCGCTGGTCGAAGAGGACCAGGCGGTACGCCTCCGGGTCGAAGTAGCGCCGGCTGCCCGGGGAGGAGCCGGAGCCGGGCCCGCCGTGGACGACGAGCGCGGGCTTGCCCTGCGGGTTGCCGGAGACCTCCCAGTGCACGAGGTTGCCGTCGCCCACGTCGAGCAGGCCCTGGTCGTACGGTGCGGTGGCGTCGGAGTACATCCGGCCGAGCCTAACGGCCCGTGATCCGCACCGCCGGGTCTTCGCACCACGCCAGCAGCGCGGGCCACTCCCCGAACCCCGAGTCGGGGTTGAGGTGCCCGCCGCCCGGTACACGGTCCAGGTCCAGGCCCAGCGGCCGGCCGTAGGACAGGTCGGCGCCCTCGGGGCAGTACGGGTCCCCGTCGCCGTACACGAGACGGGCGTCGAGCCCCGCCTCGGTCAGGTCGAGTCCGTCGGCGAAGGCGGCGATCGGGGCGATCGAGGCGGTGACGGACGGGGAGGGCGGGGCGACGAGCAGAACGCGGTCGGCCCGCGGCCTGCGGGTGCCCGCCCGCAGCCAGAGCAGCACGGACAGACTGTGCGCGAGCACCACGAACTCGCCCTCGGCGGGGCGGGACCCGTGCTCGTCGAGCGCGTCGAGCCAGTCGTCGAGCACGGGCGCCTCGGGTTCGGGCAGCTGCGGGTACCGCACGTGATGCCCCCGCTCCCGCAGCCGCTGCGCGAGCCAGTGCTGCCAGTGCCCGGGCGGCCGCCGGTTCTCGTAACCGTGGAGGACGAGGAAGGTCTTGGGTGGGGTGGTCATGGCGGGATGGTGCGACCGGAAGCGGGCCGGGGTCCACCGAGTTCCACACCGTGGACGGGCGGGGGCCCCGCGCCAGGACCTCAGGCGCGCAGCCGCACGCGGGGGCCCCGCGCCAGGACCTCAGGCGCGCAGCCGCAGCAGGTGGCGTACGCCCGCCTTGAGGCGGACCGCCGACAGCTCCTGTTCGACGGCCAGATGGTGCATCACGTCCGGTGAGAACGGCGCGAGCAGCAGATGCGCGAGGAGCGTGCTGTCGGAGCCGGGCCTGAGCTGGCCGATCAGCAGGGCCGCGTGCGTGTGCATCACCCGGTAGGCACCGCTGTGGTACCGGGCGCGCGGCGAGGCCGAGTGCGCCGCGAGCAGGATCGAGCGCTGCTCGCCGATCCGGTCGACGAGCGCGTCGAGGAAGGCGTCGAGGCGTTCCCCGGCGGGCACGCCGGGCCCGAGCGGCGGCGGGCCGGTCATGAACGCCTCCTGGAACCGGCGCTCGCGGTCGTCCAGGAGCGCCCACAGAAGCTGGGAGACGTCGCCGAAGCGGCGGTAGACGGTGCCGACGCCGATGCCGCTGGCGTGGGCGACCTGGTTCATCGTGACGGCCTCGGGGCCGTCCTCGGCGATGATCCGGGCCGTGGCGTCGAGGATCTTGCGCCGGTTGCGGGCCGCGTCGGCGCGCTCGGGGGCGGGGGCGTCCACGGTGGGCAGCAGACCGGCCGACGGCACCGCCGCCGCGCCTCCGGCCCGCGGATACTCCGTGCTCATCTGGCGACTCCCTGCGCTTGGCGCGCTCGTCCTCGGCGCGCTGGTCCGTCCGCGTCCCGTCTCCCCCTGCCGGTCGGCCTCGAAGTGAGCATACCCGTCCCCCTTGCAAAGCGGATAGCAATCCGCTTAGTCTCGAAGCGTCGAAGCGGAAAGTAATCCGGTTGAGGAGCTCGCCATGTCCGTGAAGGTCGCCGTCATCTACTACTCGGCCACGGGTGCCGTTCACCAGCTCGCCCAGGCGGTCGCCGAGGGCGCCGAGAAGGCCGGCGCCGAGGTGCGGCTGCGCCGGGTGCCCGAGCTCGCTCCCGACGCCGCCATCGACTCGAACCCGGCCTGGCGCGCCCATGTGGACGCCACCGGTGACGTGGAGGTCGCCACCCTGGACGACCTGGAGTGGGCGGACGCGTACGCCTTCGGCTCGCCGACCCGCTTCGGCAACGTGGCCGCGCAGCTGAAGCAGTACATCGACACGTCCGGCGGGCTGTGGCAGCGCGGCGTGATGGCGGACAAGCCGGCGACGGCGTTCACCAGTGCGCACAACCTGCACGGCGGCAACGAGTCGACGCTGCTCGCGCTCTACAACACCTTCCACCACTGGGGCTCGGTCATCGTCTCGCCCGGCTTCACCGACCCGGCGGTCTACGCGGCCGGCGGCAACCCGTACGGCACGGCGCACCCGGGCGCGAACGGTGCCCCGGGGGAGAGCGTCCTGGAGGCCGCCCGCTACCAGGGCCGCCGCCTGACGAAGATCGCGAAGCGCCTGAAGGGCCTCGCGGACGACTGATCCGCGGCCTCAAGGACGACGGATTCGCGGCCTTGCGGACGACGGATTCGCGGCCGCGCGGACGACCGACCCGCGGCCTTGCGGATGCGTAGACCCCCGGGGTGAGGCACCCCGGGGGTCTCGCTGCGACCTTTCGGCGCCCGTCTCGTCGCGCGTTCTCGCCGCCCGGCTACGCGAGCGAGAGGAAGAGCTTCTCCAGCCGGGCCCGCATCGCGTCACGGTCCTCGCCGTCGCGGATGCCGCCCTCGACATCGGTCAGGCACTGCTGGAGTCCGGTCGCGATGATCGCGAACCCGGCCCGGTCGAGCGCCCGCGAGGCGGCGGCGAGCTGCGTCACGACCTCCTCGCAGTCCCGGCCCTCCTCGATCATCCGGATCACCCCGGAGATCTGGCCCTGGGCCCGGCGCAGCCGGTTCAGTACCGACTTCAGCTCCGCACCCGCGAGATCCAGTTCCACAGCCACTCCTCCACAGATACCCCGGGGGGTGAATTACTCCCCCCGTGCGGGGCCCGTCGAAGACGCCCGTCGAACACCAAGGATGACATCCGGACGGTCAGGACGCGGGCGCGTACCGGCGGAGGAACATCTCCACCCCGTCGACGACGAGCCGCTCGGCCAGGTCCTCGGTGAGCTCCGCGCCATGCTGCTCGAAGACCATCTGCGGGAAGACGAGCAGCGAGTAGAGCTGGAGGACGGCCACCTCCGTGTCGGGCACGTCGAGCAGCCCGCGGTCCGCGAGCGCGCGCAGCGCTTCGGCCACGGCCGGGTGGTGGCCGGCCGGGCCGTGCGCCCGCCAGGCGCGGCCCAGCTCGGGGAAGCGGTGGAGCTCGCTTGCCACCAGGGTGCGCAGGGCGCGGCCCTCGGCGTCGGCGCGTACGGCCCGGCCCCAGGCGCGGCCGGTCTCGGTGAGCGCGGCCTTGAGCTGCTCGGGCCCCTCGGCCTCGACGAGCCGCCCGAGGTCGGACGCCTTCCCGGTCGGCTGCCCGACCTGCTCCCCGTTTTGCTCCCCGTTCTGCTCCCCGCCGGTCAGCGGCTCGTCGATGACGCCCGCGACCACGGCCGTGAACAGGGCTTCCTTGCTGCCGAAGTGGTTGTAGACGGTCACCTTGGAGACGCCCGCCTCGGCGGCGATGGCGTCCATGCCGACGCCGAAGCCCTCGCGGAGGAAGAGGTCGCGGGCGGCCCGCACGATGGCCTGGCGCTTACGGGCGGCCCGGGGGCCGGTGGGGGCGGGCTTGGCGTCCATGGGGCCACCCTACCAACGTAACTGTACTCTTGAGTTCAACTGTACTGTGCCGTACAGTTCAGTTATGTCCACCGAAGCCGCCGTACCCACCCCTGCCCACCACTCCGGCCGGCCCCGCCCCGACCCCCGCCGCTGGACCGCCCTCGCGCTGATCTGCGCCGCCCAGTTCATGCTGGTCCTCGACGTGACCGTGGTGAACGTCGCACTGCCCGCGCTCGCCGCCGACCTCGGCCTCGACCGCACCGCCCTGACCTGGGTCGTCACCGCGTACACCCTCTGCTTCGGCGGACTGATGCTCCTCGGCGGCCGCCTCGCCGACGCCCTCGGCGCCCGCCGCGTCCTGCTCACCGGCCTCGCCCTCTTCACCGCCGCGTCCCTCGCCTGCGGCCTCGCGCCGGACGCCGCCGTCCTGCTCGGCGGCCGCGTCGCCCAGGGCATCGGCGCCGCCCTGCTCTCCCCGGCGGCGCTCGCCCTGGTCACCACGGTGTTCCACGGCCCGGAACGGCACCGGGCGCTCGGTGTCTGGGCGGCCGTCGGCGGCACCGGCTCCGCCGTCGGCGTCCTGCTCGGCGGCGCCCTCACCGCGGGCCCGGGCTGGCCGTGGGTCTTCTACGTCAACGTGCCGGTGGGCCTCGCGGTCCTCGCGGCCCTCCCCAGGTTCGTACCGAAACCGGAGCCGGAGCCGCAGCCGAAGCCGGAGCCGAAGCCGGAAACGCCAGACCACAGGGCGAAGACGTCCGACCGCACGGCGAAGACGCGCGGCGGCGGTCTCGACATCCCCGGCGCCGTCCTCGTCACCACCGCCACCGGCGCCCTCGTCTACGGACTCGTCCGGGCCGGCGACACCGGCTGGACCTCCGCCGCGACCCTGCTCCCCCTGCTCGCCGCGCTCGCCCTCTACGCCGCCTTCGCGGCCGCCGAGCGAACGGTCCGCACCCCGCTCATGGACCTGCGGATGCTCACCCGGCGGCCGGTCGTCGCGGGCTCGCTCCTCATGCTCGTCGCGACGGCGCTCCTGATCTCGTTCTTCTTCCTGGGCTCGGCGCAGCTCCAGCACGTCCACCACCTGGACGCCCTCCGCACCGGCCTCCTCTTCCTCCCCGTGGCGCTCACCACGGCGATCGGCGCCCACCTGGGCTCCCGCCTGGTGGCCACGGCAGGCCCCAGGGCCTGTGCCACGGGCGGCCTGGCGGTCGCCGCCCTCGGCTGTCTCCCGCTGACGTTCCTCGACCCCGGCTCCGGGCCCTGGACGACGCTCCTCCCGGCCCTCGCCACGGCGGCGTTCGGCCTCGGCGCGGTCTTCGTCACGGCGACCACGACCGCCCTGGGCCTGATCACCCCGCACGAGGCGGGCCTCGCCTCCGGCATCGTGAACACCTTCCACGAGCTGGGCGGTTCGATCGGTGTCGCGCTCGTCTCCACCCTCGCCCTGACGGCCACGGCGACCCCCACGCCGGGCGGCCTCACCGCCGCGTACACCCTCTGCACCGTCGCCGCGGCGGCGACGGCCCTGGCCGCGCCCCTCCTGATCCCCCGGGGCGTCCCGCGCCCGACGGGTGGCCCGCACGGGATGCACTGATGGGCCCGACAGGTGGTCAGAGCGGGGCCAGGACCATGAGGATCTCGTCGCGGTCGTCCCCGGGGCCGAGGCGCAGGGCGCCGGGCCAGCGCCCGATCTCCCGCCAGCCGAGGCGACCGTAGAAGGTCTCCAGCCCGACGCCGCCGCGGGCGGCGAGGCGAAGCTGTTCGAGGCCCATCTCGTCCCGGGCGATCCGCCGTACGTGCCGCACGAGCGCGGCCCCGATGCCCCGGCCGCGCAGCCCGGTCCGGGTCTGGACGTGGTGGAGCGTGCCCCAGTGGGCGACCAGCGCGAAGGGGTCACGGCGGACGTTCAGCCAGCCGGCGAGGTCCCCGCCGGCCGACGCGAGCACGAGCCGGCTGGTCTCCGGAGCGAGCCCCGCGACCAGGGAGTCGACGGCGGGGGAGACCTGACCGGCGTCGACGGGCGGGAAGGGGAAGCCCGCCGCCCCGCCGGCGTTGGTCACCTCCACCCAGCAGGCGACGAGCTCTCGCCGCAGTTCCGGTGAGACCTCGTCGGGGGTCGTGACCTGTCGCAGGTCGAGAGCGCTGTCGTCCATGCGGCGGATCCTCGCATCCGGCACGGACAGTGCCGGATGCGAGGAGCGGGCGCCGGTGCCGGATGCGAGCAGCGGGCGCCGGTGCCGGATGCGAGGAGCGGGCGCCGGTGCCGGTACCGGCGCCGCGACCCGGTGACGCCCCACGCCCCGCGCGTGCCCGGTCAGTCCTGGCTCGGGCCGCCTTCGTCCACCTGGCGGATGACCACCGGGTACTCCGGGGCGCCGGCCGGCTGCGGGCAGCGGGCCGCCTGCGCGGCGATCTCGGTGACGCGCTCGAGGGAGGCGCAGTCGACGAGCCAGTACCCCGCGATGACCTCCTTGGTCTCCGCGTACGGGCCGTCGGTGACGACCGGCTTGCCGTCGCCGTCCACCGACACGAACCGGGTGGTGGACGGGGCGGTGAGGCCCTGGGCGTCGATCAGCTCGCCGTTCGCCGTCAGTTCCTCGTTGATCGCGTTCATGTGCGCGAACATCGCCGTGAGATCCGACTTGCTCCAGGCCGGGCTGCTGTCGGTGGGACGGCCCACCATGGCCTCGTAGTCGGCCTGGGAGCCCTGCACCATCACCAGGTACTTCATGACGTCCTCCTCGCTTCCGATTCCGGTCTCCCCGGGGAGCCCCAGGGGGCCTCTCGCAGAACAGTCGGAGCCGCGGGCCGCTTCTCGACACCGCGCGGGCACCGGCCGGAAAACCCGGAGAAATCACCCGCCCGCACCATGATTCCGGTGTGAACCCCTTCAGCTACTCCGCCGCATTCATCACCTTCTTCTCCGTGGTCGGCCCCCCGAAGGTGCTCCTCGCCTTCGCCGGCCTCGCCCAGGTCCACCCCGCGCGCCAGATGCGGACCCTCGCCCTGATCTCCTCGGGCGTGGCCGTCCTCGTCGGCCTGGTCACCGGCATCACCGCCCCGTGGCTGCTGAACGTCTTCCACATCAGCACCCCGGCGCTCCAGCTCGCGGGCGGCATCATCTTCTTCATCTACGCCGTCGGACTCGTCCTCGGTCTCCACCTCGGCACCAGCCCGACCCACCAGGACGCCCCGGACCTGACCAGCGGCGTGCGCGAACTGCTCATGCCGTACGTCGTGAGCCCGCTCGCCATGACCGCCGTGCTCATCGAGGCGGCCGCCCGCGACTCCTTCAGCTGGCGCTCCACGGTCGTGGGCGCGTACGTCTCCGTCATCGCGATCGACCTGATCTGCGTGCTGGTGCTCGCGAAGATCCTGCGGCGCACCCACCACGCCACGATCGAGCTCCTCGGCCGCCTCCTGGGCCTGCTGCTCGCCGCCGTCGGCGTCGACCTGGTCCTCGACGGCCTCTCCGACCTGGGCATCCCGGGCCTGTACCTGCGGCACTGACCGTACGTGCGGCCTGACCGTACGTGCCGGACGGACCGTGAGTACGGCAGTGACCGTGAGTACGGCAGTGACCGTACGTACCCCACGGACCCTACGTACGGCACCGACCGCACCCGCGGCGCCGGCCGTCCCAGCCGGTCGAGGACACGAGGGAAACGGACTCAGCCCCCGCTCAACTCCCGCTCCAGCGGCGTCCGGAACCGGGGCGTCACCCGTACGCCGCCCACCCAGCCCGCGAGCCGCTCCGCCTCCGCCGCGATGGCCCGCTCCGCCGCCGCGCCCACGTCGGTGAGCAGCCGGTGGACGATCTCGCCGTCCGGGCGCTGCGCCCAGCCCCCGACGACCCGGCCGTTCCACCACACGGTGGGCCCGATGTTCCCGCTACGGTCGTACAGCGCCGCCCGGTGCTCCGGGTCCAGGTACCAGTCGCGGGCCTGCCAGCCCATCGGCGTCGGGTCGAGCGCGGGCAGCAGCGCGGCCCAGGGCTCCGCGTCCGCTCCCGACTCCGGATCCGGTACGGGGTCGACGTCGTCCGGCAGGACGAAACCGGTGCCTTCGTCGAGCGTCACCCGGACCGCGCCCACCGAGGCGAGCGCGCCCCGCACGTCCGTCACCTTCCACCCGGTCCACCATTTCAGATCCGCCTCGGTCGCCGGCCCGCAGGCCGCCAGCCAGCGCCGGATCAGCTCCGCCCGCGCCTCCGCCGGATCGAGCGCCGGGTGGGGATCGGCGGGCGCCCACCGGAACCGGCTCGACGTCCACGTCCCCTGCGGCCGGCCCCGTACGATCCGCCCCTCCATGCCGAGGACCCGCAGCACCCGGCTCGCGACGGACTGGACGCCCTCCTGGCGCGTGCCCTTCCCGTACACATACGTCGATCTCAACACCGGTACCGCAAGGCCGAGTTCGCTCCCGGTCGCCTCGCCCCGTACGGCCAGCTCGGCGAGGACGAGCCGCTCCGTCTCCGCCAGCCACTTCGCGTCGAAGGCGCTCCCTGCGGCCAAGTGGCCGAGCAGAACGGTCCGTTCGCGAACGGCCGCCGGATCGGTGGTGGAGGCCTGCACGGCGGCGGCGAGAGCGGCCGGGAAGACGAAGACGGTGTGCCGCATGCCGTGCATCCGGACCAGCGACCGGTCCTCGTACAGCGCCCGCTCGACGTCCCCGACCGGACCGACCCCCTCCCGCAGCCGTGCCCCCACCGACAGGAACACACTCGCCGGATCCGTCCCGTGCAGCGCGACGAGCGCCCCCGCGACCTCCTCCGCCGTCCCGCCCCGCGCACTCCCGGCCAGCCGGTGCCGCACCCCGAGCCGCGCCCGGCGCTCCGCACCACCGATCGTCCTCGCCGTCGTCTCAGCCATGCCCTCCAGCATGACCTCAGGCACTGACAAGCACGTGGAGATCCGCCGCGGTGACGTCCGCGCCGAGGAATCCGGTCACCGTCCCGACGAACTCGTCCTCCTTCTCGAAGAAGACGACGTGACCCGCGTCGATCTCCGCGTACGAGCTGCCGACGATGGCCGCGTGCAGCTCCCGGCTGTTCTCCACCGGGACGGTGGCGTCCTGCGCGCATCCCACGACCAGCGTCGGCGCCGTGATCCGGGGCAGCAGCGCGCGGATGTCGACCGACAGGTCGAGCGCCACGTGTCGCAGTGTGCCCGGCGTGGGCGGCATGTTCGGGACGAGCGCCTCGACGCCCTCGCGGCCGATCGAGTTGAGGAAGCCGCGGCTGAAGCCGGTCATCGTCACGATCCGCCCGAAGCCCGCCGGGTCCACCTCACCGAGCCGCTGCCAGAGCGTGAACAGGTTCCGCAGGTACTCGTCGCCTTCGGTGTACGCCCAGCCCGCCACCAGCACCAGACGGTGCACCAGGTCGGGGCGGAGGGCGGCGACGGCCGCCGAGACCGGCGACCCCATGGAGAAGCCGAGCAGGTCGACGGGCCCGGTACCGGCGTCCTCGATCACCGCGATCACCTGCGCGGCGAGCGCCTCGACGGTCAGCGGACCGCCGTCGTCGACGGTCCGGTCGGCGCCCGACAGGTCCAGGGTGACGACCGTACGGCCGGCGGTGAACCGGGGCACGGTCTGCCCCCAGTTGACGACGGCGCCACCCGAACCGGTGCCGTGGACGAGAAGGAGAGCGGGCCCGGAACCGGACCCCTCGACGTCGTAGCGGACGCGGGCGGTGCCGACGGTGGCGGTGGCCATGATCTGTGCTCCCGGAGGTGGTGGTGGTGTGCGGAGTCGCTTGCTGACGTCCCCGACTCTGCCGCCCGCCGAGAACCCACGGGAGAGCCCTCCTGACCCTGGGATCGGCGATCCCTGGATACGGGTCCTGGGTACGGCCCCGGCCCCTGGATACGGCCAATGGACACGGCCCCTGGATACGGCCACTGGACCCGGCCCCTAGATACGGCCCCGGCCACGGTCCCCGGCCACGGCCCCTGGGTACGGGAGGCAGCCGGCGGGCGGACCCCCGACCAGGCAGGATGACCGGCATGACGATCGACCGCCGTGAACTCGCCGACTTCCTGCGCCGTTCCCGCGACCGGGTCCGCCCGCAGGACGTGGGCCTCCCGGCGGGCCCCCGGCGCCGCACGCCCGGACTGCGCCGCGAGGAGGTCGCCCAGCTCGCGGGCATGTCCGCCGACTACTACATCCGCTTGGAGCAGGCCCGCGGCCCGCAGCCCTCGCCCCAGATGCTCGCCGCGCTCGCCCGCGCCCTGCGGCTCGACACCGACGGCCGCGACCACCTCCACCTCCTCGCCGGCCACCGCCCGCCCGCCGGGCCGGTGGCAGGCGACCACGTCTCACCGGGGCTGCTGCACCTCTTGGACCAGCTGGAGTCGACCCCGGCGCAGGTCCTGAGCGACCTGGGGGACGTCCTCGCGCAGAACGCGACGGCGCGGGCGCTGCTCGGCGGCGTGTGCACGGTGTCGGAGCACGGCCGGAACGTGGTGTGGCGCTGGTTCGCCGACCCGGAGGCGCGCACGGCGTACCCGGCCGAGGAGCACGCGCACCACAGCCGCCTGCACGTCGCCGACCTGCGCGCGGCGTTCGGCCGCCGCGCCGGCGATCCGGCCGCGACGCGGCTGGTCGAGCGGCTGCGCGGGGCGTCCGGGGAGTTCACGGAGCTGTGGGAACGGCACGAGGTGGCGGTCCGCCGGCACAACCGGATGCGGGTCGCGCACCCGCTGATCGGCCCGGTCGACCTGGACTGCCAGGTGCTGCTCGCCCCGGAGGGCGAACAGCGCCTCGTCCTGTACACCCCGCCGCCCGGCACGGACGCGGCGGAGCGCCTCGCACTGCTCCGGGTGGTGGGAACGGAACAGTTCGCGACGGGCTGACGGGCCGGGACCGTACTGCGGCCCCGGCGAGGCGCGGCCCGGGTACGGGCCGGTCCGGCACGGGTACGCCCCGGCGCACCCGGGTACGGGCCGGTCCGGCACGGGTACGCCCCGGCGCGTCCCGGTTACGGGGTTCAGCCGGCGGCGCGCTCAGCCCGCGGCGCGTTCGGCCGGCGGGCGGCGCCGCAGGGCGGGCTCGGTGAGGAAACGCGGCCGCCAGGCGCCGTCCGGCTGGTAGAGGTTCGTACCCGGCGGCACGATCGCGTCGATCCGGTCGAGGACGTCGTCCGTGAGGACGAGCGGCGCCCCCTTCAGGAGCCCGTCGAGCTGCTCCATCGTGCGCGGCCCGATGATGACCGAGGTCACCGCCGGGTGCGCGGCCGCGAAGGCGATCGCGAGCTCGGGCAGGGAGCAGCCGATCTCGTCGGCGAGCGCGACGAACTCCTCGACGGCGTCGAGCTTGGCGGCGTTGACGGGGAGGGCCGGGTCGAAGCGCTGCGGGAAGAGCGCGGGGCGTCCGCTGCTCATGTCGACGGGCAACCCCTTGCGGTACTTGCCGGTGAGGAAGCCGGACGCGAGCGGCGACCAGGTCAGTACGCCCATCCCGTACCGCTGGGCGACGGGCAGGACGGACGCCTCCACGCCCCGCGCGAGCAGCGAGTACGGCGGCTGCTCGGAGCGGAAGCGGCGCAGCCCGCGCCGCTCGGCGACGGCGTGGGCCTCGACGATCTCGTCGGCGGGGAAGGTGGAGCAGCCGAAGGCCCGGATCTTCCCCTGGCTCACGAGGTCGCCGAGGACGTCGAGGGTCTCCTCGATGTCCGTCCGGTGGTCGGGCCGGTGGACCTGGTAGAGGTCGATCCAGTCGGTACCGAGCCGCTTGAGGCTGTTCTCGACGGCGCGGGTGATCCAACGGCGGGACAGACCGCCCCGGTTGGGGCCCTCGCCGCCGAAGGGGAAGTACACCTTGGTGGCGAGCACGGTCTCGTCCCGCCGGCGGGAGTCGCGCAGTGCCTTGCCCACGATCTCCTCGGACTCACCGGCCGAGTACATGTCGGCGGTGTCCACGAAGTTGATGCCCTGGTCGAGGGCGGCGTGGATGATCCGTACGGAGTCCTGGTGGTCGGGATTGCCGATGGCACCGAACATCATCGTGCCGAGACAGTACGTACTTACTTCGAACCCGGTCCCGCCGAGTACCCGATAGCGCATGCGCGCACTCTAGGAACTGGAGTGCACTCCAACGCAAGGGCGATTCGGCCGATCTTTCAGAGCGTCCGGCCGAGGAAGTCGACGATCAACCGGTGCAGCACGTCGGGCCGTTCGAGATGGACGTCGTGCCCGGTGCCGGGCAGGCTGGCGCCGTGCAGCGAGGGCCGGAGCCGGACCATCTCGGCGTACTCCGCACCGCTGATGATCCCGCCCTGCTCGCCCTGCCCGAGGACGGTGAGGGTGGGGCAGGCGATCGCGGCCCACTCGTCCCAGAAGGCGCGGGTGGCGATCTCGTCGAGGGACCGCACCATGACCTCGGGGTCGAATCGGGGCCACAGCCCGTCGGGGCGTTCCTCAAGCCCGCGAGCCCAGCCCTCCCCTACGGGTTCGCGGCCGCCGCCGAGGTAGGCGGCGGCCACCTCGCGGGAGGGGAACGGCACCGGCCAGGCCCGCAGCCAGCCGCAGATCTGCTCCTGGACGCCGGCGTTCGCCCCGCCGGGGCCGGCCTCGACGAGGACGAGGGCGCGGGGGAGCGCGGGGTGGGCGGCGGCGGTCAGGAGCGCGGTGCTGCCGCCGAGCGATTGGCCGACCAACACGGGCCGGTCGAGGCCGAGTTCACCGACGACGGCGACGACGTCAGCGACGTACGCGGCACGGGAGACATCGCCGGGGTGGCGCTCGCTCGCGCCGTGGCCGCGCTGGTCGAGGGCGACGACGCGATGCCCGGAGTCCCGCAGGAGCCGCGCGGTGTCGTCCCATTCGCCGACGTGTCCGGCGAGCCCGTGGAGCAGGAGTACGTCGGGCCCCGAGCCGCCCCAGTCACGGCATACGAGCCGCACACCGTCACGTACCAGGATCCGCTCCGACCAGCAGGAAGATGTCATCCCACCATGATCCCCCACGAGTTGAGAGGCGGATCGACGACGGAGGCCCCGTACGGGGAGGAGCGACCCCTTACGGGTTGAGAAGCTGATCGGCGACGGCGGTACGGGCGTAGAGGACGGAACGTCCGCTGCGGTGGGCGGTCACGAGGCCGGCGTTCCGCAGCGCGATGAGGTGCTGCGAGACCCCGGCGGGGGACAGCCCGCAGTGGGCGGCGAGCTGGGTGGTGGACGCGGGCGTGTCGAGCTCGGTGAGGAGCAGGGTGCGGGAGCGCCCGAGAACGGCGGCGACGGCCTCGGTCGCTCCCGCGGTACGGGGCTCCCAGACGGTGCCGAACCCCCGCGCCGGATAGGCGAGCTGGGGCGGGTCGGGCGCGACGGAGCGGGTGAGGACCCGGGGCCAGGCGAAGACGGAGGGGACGAGGAGCAGGCCGGACCCGGCCTCGTCGCGGCTCAGCGAGCAATGCCGCCGTACGAGCAGCAGGGTGCCGTCGTCCCACCGTACGGTTTCGTGCAGGTCGCTCAGGACCCGCGCGGAACCGTGCTCGGCGACCTGCCGCGCCCGATGGAAGACATCGGCTTCGAGGACGTGCTGGATGCGGGCCCAGTAGGGGGCGAGGGCCAGCTCCCAGTAGGTCTCGATCTCGTCGGCGACCTTGAGCAGGGCGGCAGGGGTGTCCTCGTGCAGCATGCGCAGAAGCTCGCCCGCGGCCCCCTCCCTCGGCAGCTTCTGGAGCTTCTGGAGATCGTCGCGGACCTGGTCGGCGGGGGTGCGGCGGAGGGCGTCGAGTTCGGAGTCGAGGGTGGGGAAGGGCCCGGAGGGGGTGGGGTTGAGGAAGTCCGCGAGGTAGCCGTGCGGGGGAACGAGCGCGGCGAGCCAGCCGCGGTCGAGGCCGGCCCGCACGATCCGGGGCCGGACCTGCGCGACCCAGCGCTGATGGGGTGCGGAGTCGGGCCGGCCGGTGAGGACGCGGTAGCTGGTGACGACCTCCCACAGGGGGGAGACGGCGAAGCGGGTCTGAGCGAGGTCGGCGGCGGAGAAGCTGAGCCCGGAGTCCACGAGGCGGTGTCCTAGGTGCGGGGTGGGTGCGAACGGCTGATTTGGATTCGTTCTGAGCTTAATGAATGGAGGGTGGGGAGGGGCGGGCCCCAAGCTCCAGACATGCCGTCGAACGAATCCCCCCAGCAGCCGACACCGCCCTCTCCTTCCACCCCTGATCCCGCTCCCGCCCGCTCATCGACCTCCCGCCTGGTCCCGTCCTCGTTCCGGGACCTGCCGTCCGTGGTCTGGACGATCTTCGCGGGAACGATCATCAACAGGCTGGGCTATCTCGTCACGCCGTTCCTGGTCTTCTTCCTCGCCTCACGCGGGGTGACCGGCTCCGACACTTCGTACGTCCTCGGTGCCCTCGGTGCCGGCAACCTCCTCGGCCCTGCCGTAGGCGGCATCCTGGCCGACCGCATCGGGCGCCGCCCGACGATGCTGATCGGCCTGATCGGGGCCTCGGCGGCGCAGGGCGCACTGTTCCTCGCGCCTGGCGTGTGGACGATGGCCGCGGCGGCGCTGCTGATCAGCGCGGCGGGCAGCACGGTCTCCCCGGCGGCGTACGCCCTGCTCGCGGACGCCGTGGACAGCGAGCGCCGCCAGCGTGCGTACGCCCTGTTCGGCTGGGGAGTGAACATCGGGACGGCCGTGGCGGGCATCCTCGGCGGCTACCTCGCCGCGCACGGCTACTGGCTGCTGTTCGCCGTCGACGCGGGCTCGATGCTCGTGTACGCCTTGGTCGTCGCGGTCCGCCTGCCGGAACCGCGACGTACGGCGAGCCCGCGGAAGACGAGCGGGAGGAAGGACGGCATCGGGTACGGAGTGGTCCTCCGCGACCGCCTGGCGCTGATCCTGCTGCCGCTGTTCGGGATCCAGTTGTTCGTGTACTCGCTGACCGAGGTCGCCCTGCCGCTCGCGATCCACGACAGCGGGCTGTCGCCTGCGGTGTACGGGGCGATGGCGGCGGTGAACGCGATCCTGGTGGTGGCACTCCAGCCCTTCGCGACGGCCTGGCTGGCCCGCTTCCCGCAACTGGCCGTACAGGGCGCGGGCGGCACACTGATCGCGGCCGGCGTCGCGCTCACGGGCGTGGCGGACGGAATCGCCGGCTACACGGTGTCGGTCGTGGTCTGGTCGCTGGGCGAGGTCGTGGTCGCGGGCATCGCGGCAGGCGTGGTGGCCAACCTGGCCCCGGCCCACGCCCGGGGCCGCTACCAGGGCGCCTACAGCTGGACCTGGGGCACGGCCCGCTTCGCGGCCCTCACCCTGGGCGTGGCCGTCTACACGACCCTGGGCCCGTCGGTCCTCTGGTGGACGGCCCTGGTGGCGGGCACGACGACCGCGGTGGCGACGGTGGCCCTGACGCCCCGGGTGACGGCCCGCACGGCCCACGAACTGGCGGTATGAACGCCGCGGGTCACTTCCCCTCGGCGAGGGTGTGGGCGACGAGCGCGTTGGCGTGCCCGTGCCCCAGCCCGTACTCGTCCTTCAGCCAGGAGACCAGCTCCATGTGCTTGGCGAGCGGCGAGGCCCGGATGAGCCCCTGCCACTCGGAGACGGGCCGGCCGTACTTCTTCTCGATGGAGGGGAAGTAACTGGCGGGACCCTTGACGACGTTCTCGGACATGGCTGATCTCCTGTCAGGCGAAGCGAACAACGACACTAAGACCCTCGCCACCCCAAAAACTCATCGCCCGCGCGCGACCCGCCTTCAATCCCGCCGAATGTGCTCAGGATCGATGTGCCGCCGCACCATGGGCACGGAGGCGAGAGCGGCGGCGAGGAGCACGCCGAGGGCGCAGACGAAGAGCAGGGGAAGCCCCTCCCAGTCCCAGTGCACCGCACCACCGCCGGTGATCAGATAACTGGACTCGGCAAGCCACCCCGCCACGATGGCCGCCCCCAGCCCCACGCCAAGCGGCAACAACACCTGCAGAACCTGCACCACCCGCAACGTCCCAGCCCGAGCCCCCAACAACGCGAGCGCAGTCACCTGCCCCCGCCGCTCCATGGCCCGATCAGCCACAGACACAACAAACGCGGCCACCCCGATGACCAACCCGAGCACCATCCCGACGACCAACAGACTCCGGATGACGGTGAGCTGAGCGAGCGAGTCGATGACAATCCCCACCGGCTCCACAGCCGAGGTAGGCGCCACGGCCCCGACACCGTCGAGGACGGCACGGATGGTGGCGGGGTCGGAGTCGCTGAGGAGAACCAGGTGGCCATCCTTGATGAATGTCCCGCGAGGAACCCTTGAAGGGGGAATGAGGAGGCTCGGGCCTGCGAATTCGGATGGTTGAAATGCTCGAATCGAGACAGCGGCTGAAGGGACGCTGACCTCCAGAATTCCGCCGCTGCTCAGTAGGAATGGGAATTTTCTGCCAGGGCGGGCATCCTCATCAATCAGAAGTGCCGGATCGTTGATCCTTAGAACCTCGTTGTCGACGCACCCCCGCATGCTTTCAGTAAAGGCAGCAAGTTGGGCACACGTCGCAACGACGGCTTGTACAGCGGGCACATCTTCTTCCAGAGTGTGCACCCATGAGGACGCGGCCATTCCGGTTGCATCCACTCCGTCAACAGCGGTCATTTGTTCGCGCTGCTGAGAGCTCAGATCGGCCAGCGGAATGCTGTACTCCTGGACCGGAGCAGTGCGCCGACTCACCTGGTCCAACTCGATGAGCACGCCTTGGGTCAGGGATGCACCAAACATGAGTAGAACGAGGCCAGTAGCCACTCGCAAAGAACTGCCGGGATCCACCTCCGTGCGCCTCATGGCTAGCACCAATGGAAGCTTCTCCGCAGTCCCAGCCACCCGCTGAGCGATCCATGCTGTGATCGGCGTCAGCCCTAGGACGAGTCCCGCCCCAGTCAGCAGCACGGCAGCAGGTACTAGCACGGCGCTAGCTGATCCGCCCGAAGGGTCTCCTCCGGCCGCACTGAGAATGCAATACCCGCCGATGACTCCCAATCCAGGAACCAGCAGCAGCGATCCGTACTTCCGGGGCCGTCGACGCTCCGCTGTGCGTCGCACACTGATGGGGGACCGTGCCGCTTGACGAGCACCATGTCGTCCTACGAACCATGCGAGTGCGGGACAGCCGAGAAGGCATGCGGCGAGTGTCGGCAGCTCTGGCCATCCGTCCGCCGGATACCACTGCAGTCCTGGCAGTCCAACCCGTGCCCCGATCTCGTTGATACCGAGGTACGCCACGGTGCCTAGCAAAGCCCCGCTGAATGCAGCAGCCACGCTCTCCCCAGCATTGACTCGCAGGGTGTCCTTCATGCTGAGCCCGACGAGCCGGAGGGCAGCCAGCCGACGGGCGCGTGACTCGCCGGATAGACGCGCGCAGACGGAGAGGAAAACGACAAGGGGTAGCAGCACGATGCACCCGAGAGTGAACCGCAGAATGTCGAGAGTTCCAGAATCGATGATCTTTTGCGAGGAGTAGCGACGGCCGAAGCCGCCGAGCGGCGCGGCATCAGGCAACTCTGTAGCGCGGGTGCCGATGTACGCGTACAGGTCGTCAGGCCCCCCCAGGCCCTCTGGTGCGATCGTGGCGGTCACACGGCCTGGTACAAGTCCGGCCACCTGCGGGTTTGAAGCAAGGATCTCTTCGAGTTTCGGTGAGATGACAACCTCGCCGGCTTCAGGAAGCCTCTTGACCCCCGGCGCTGCGAGGCTTGGTCCAGGTTCCGTGCGTGCGACGAACACCCTGCGAAGGGGTTGTGAGCCGAAAGGGTCGCTGAGCTGGAGGTAGACAAACCGCCCTTCCCCTGGCCAGGGCTGGCGGGCAGCCGTGCGCGCGTCATGGGCGGCAAGGATCGAAGGGATGGTGAGCACGGCGGCAAGGCACGCGACCCCGAGCGCCGACCCCATCGCCATCAGCAGGAACCGGACGCGTCCCCGGCGACCGCTACCCCACAGCAGCCGCATGCCGAGTACGAACGTGTTCACACCGCCACCCGCTGGGCCAGCACCCCGTCCGACATCGTGTACTGCGTGTCGGCCCTCGCGGCCACGTCGGCGTCGTGGGTGACGATCACGACGGCGGTCTTCTGCCGGCGTGCCAGCCGAAGGAACTCCTCGAGCACAGCGGTCGCGTTGGCGCTGTCCAGCGCTCCGGTCGGCTCGTCGGCGAACACCACGTCCGGCCGGTGGACCAGAGCCCGCGCAACCGCAACGCGCTGACTCTGGCCTCCCGACAACTTCGAGGTCCTGCGCCGCAACAGCTCGCTCATGCCGAGCCGTCCCAGTACCTGGGCGGCCACGGCATGAGCGTGGGTCTTGCTGATGCCGGCGAGGCGGAGGGGGAGTGCGGCGTTCTCCTCCACGGTCAGTTCGGGCAACAACTCCCCGTACTGGAAAACGAAACCGAGACGGGTACGCCGCAGGGCGCTCAGCTCTCCGTCGGGAAGGGCCGAGAGCTGTACGCCGTCGAAGGTCACGGTGCCGTTGGTCGGCGGCAGAACCCCCGCGAGGCAGTACAGCAGCGACGACTTCCCCGACCCGCTGCTACCCATGATGGCGGCCACTTCGCCGCGCTTGAGAGTGAAATCCGCGCTGCTGACGGCCTGCTCGGTGCCATAGAAAAGATCCACGCCATCGGCGCGGAGGATGACGTCCATCGTGGTCGTACTCCAAAGGGGTGGGAGCCGCCAATGGCGGCTCCCATCACGGGCTGGCTGTCTACTTGCGCTCGAAGTGGCTTGCTGGCGAGCAGTTGTCGGGACGCAGAGAGCCGCGGTTCTGGCAGACGCGAACATCCGCTGAGGTCGTGTACCGAGTGGCCCCGTCATAGACGACCTTGTCGAGCCAGACAGTCTTCTTCTGCACGCCGTCGAAGCGGTTCCACCCGTAGCCGTGCACCTTCACCTGCAGGTACACGTTGTGGTCGTCTTCCAGGCCGATGTCACGCAACTTGCCCTTGACGTGAAACGCGCCGTGCTCCCGCTCTGCGGGCTCCCACTTGAACTTGCCCTCCTCGAAGCGAGCCCCGGTCGTCTTCAGGAGCGCCAGGGAATGCCAAGTGTCCGCAACCGCCACCCCCATCCCCCCAAAGAACAGCCCCGCGGCCACCACCGCCGTAGCCAACTTCCTCATCGATAACCCCTGTTTGGTCGAGCCGACTGGTCATTACAGAAAGTATCGACATCACTACAGATCGGTTGTCGCAGGAACGTCCCTCCCTCAGATCACCCCCCGATCCGGTGAACGAGGCCCCTCGTGGCTGTCGTCACCCGCAGAGCGGACCCGTGCGCACCCAGCCATGACGCCCAGGGCAGCGCGGGCTACCCCTCCGGCTTTCCGATCCGCCGCTCGCTGATGGTGATCGCCGGTTGGATCACCTCGGGGTAGCGGTCCGTCAGGTGTTCCTGTTGAACCTCTTCGCAGGCCGCGCGGTTGGCTCGGTCATCTGGGCGACGAAGTCCCTGGCCGTACGGACCCGGCCTCCGTCGATCGCCGAGGACGTCTCGGGGCTGAGGTGGGAGGTGACTTGGGCCCTCACCAGGACCCCGGTCTCCGGGATGGCCGCGCCTCGATGCTGCCCGTCGACGAGGCAGCCGTGCCAGTCGAGAGGTCGTGATGCGGTCATAGGATTTCTAGATGGATCATCTCCGGCCTTTGGGTCGAACGTGACGAAGCCTTGCGACCGCACCCGTACTCGATGCGCGCTCCGCCGCCACCCCGTAGGAGTGATCACCGGTGCGCCTGCGTGAAGGGGTGCGGCGGTGCGCCCAAGGATGCGGGCATGTTTCCTTCCTCCCCCTCGCGGGTTCGTCGCGCCGTTCTGCCCTTCGTCGCCGCCCTCGCTCTCTTCGGTACGGCCGGGTCCTCCGTGGCTGGTGCGGTCGAGGCGTGCGGTTCGGTCATCACGGCCCCGCTCGCCCGGCCCGTTCCGGCCGACGACCCCTGTCCCAGCACCGACCCGGTCGTGTGCCGGATCCGCGTCCTGCCGATGGACGAGAAGGTGGAGGCCCAGCGGACCCGGATGCGGTACCACGGCCTCCTGGAGGACATGCATCGCACGGAGGCCGCCATGCGCGAGGCGGGCGCCACGGATGAGGAGATCGCCCGGGAGCTGGTCGACATGCGGAACCAGGCGAAGGAGATCACCCGCGCCGGCATGACCCCGGAGGAGGTGCGGATCCTGGAGCAGCGGAACATCGCCAAGTACGGCAATCCCCTCGGCCCCACCGCCGATCAGCTGTACGTGAAGTACGGCTCCTGGCAGCAGGTGATCGACGCGTCGATGCGGACCAGCTACGCCGTCGACCGCGAACTCAGCCTCGAGTACCGCCCCTGCCCCGTGTAGGGCGTGGATCGAGCACCGTCAGAGAGCGAGGCCGGCCGGTCCCGTATCCCGTCCCGGTCCCGCGTTCTTCGTCCACGCGCGGAGTTTCTCCGGGTTGCGCACCGCCCAGATGCGCCCGATGCGGTCGCCGGTCAGGTCGAACGCCGCGACCGTCACCGTCACGCCCGTGTGCTGGGCGACAAGGCCGGGGCGGCCGTTGACCGGGCGTTCCAGGAGGGTCAGGCCGGGGGCCTTGTCGGCCATGTGGATCAGGTACTGGGCGATCCGCCTGCCGCCCTCGACCGGGCGGAGGACCGCGCCGACCAGACCGCCGCCGTCGGCGACCATCGCCGCGTCGGGGTCGAGGAGGCCGACGAGCGCCTCGATGTCCCTGGCCTCCCACGCCCGCTTGAAGTGCCGCACCAGACCCGCCTGCTCGGCCGCCGTGACCGAAGTGCCCACCGTGACCGAAGTGCCCACCGCGCCCGACGTGGCCCCCGTGCCCGGCGGGGCCTGCGCGGCGCTCACCCGCCGGCGCGCCGAGGACGCGAGCTGGCGGCAGGCGGCCGGTGTCCGGCCGACGATGTCGGCGATCTCGGCGAAGGGGTACCGGAAGACGTCGTGGAGGACGAACGCCACGCGTTCGGCGGGCGTCATGGACTCCAGGACGACGAGGAAGGCCATGCTCACCGACTCGTCCAGGGTGATGAGGTCGGCGGGGTCGTCCGGCACCGTCCCCGTGCCGCCTCCCGGTCCGCCGATCCACTCCCCACGGCCGGGCACCGGCTCGGGTATCCATTGGCCGACGTAGCGCTCGCGCCGGACCCGGGCGGAGCCGAGCAGGTCCAGGCAGATCCGGCTGGCCACCGTGGTCAGCCATGCCCCGGGTGACTCGACGGCCTCCTGCTGCCGGCGCGGCATCGCGTACCAGCGGGCGTAGGCCTCCTGTACGGCGTCCTCGGCCTCGGTCAGCGAACCGAGCAGCCGGTAGGCGACGTTGATCAGCCGGCGCCGCTCGCCGGTGATCACGCCGAGAACCTGCTCGGAGCTGTCGTGACCCGGCCCGGATGAGGTGTTCATGGTGGCGTCCGTCCCCCGGTTCTTCTGCCTCGCCGCTGTTTCCTCGGCGCCCCGCCTCACATTTCGCGGCCCTGTGTCGTCGAACCGACGAGACACTATCGATCACCGCCGCGAGGCAGAAGAGGGGACCGCACCATGGCCACCCGGACGACGGCAGCACGCCGAACCCTCACGCTCGTGCAGGTCGCGACAGCCCTGCAGACCTTGTCCCTCTTCTTCCAGGCGACCACCGCCGGGATGCTGCTGTCCTCGTCCGTCGGCGAGGTGCTGCACAGCGTCGGAGCGCGGGTGATGTACGGCGCGACGATGCTGTACGTGCTGGCCGCGATCCTGGCGTGGCGGCCGGGCGGCGGCTCGCCGCGGCCCATCCTCTATTCGTCCGGCTTCCTGGTGCTCGCCTCGGCGCAGGTGATCCTGGGCATAGCCCACGTGCCGCCGGTCCACGTCCCCCTGGGCGTGCTGATGTTCGCCCTGAGCGTGCTGGCACTGGGCCAGGCCCTGACGACCCACCGGGCCCACCGGACGGTCGCCGGCGCGTAACGCCGCCGGGGAAGCCACGGACAACGTCGAAGGGCCCCACCGTGAACGGTGGGGCCCTTCGACGAATTGCCCGGTGAGAGCAATGGCGGAGGATACGAGATTCGAACTCGTGAGGGGTTGCCCCCAACACGCTTTCCAAGCGTGCGCCCTAGGCCTCTAGGCGAATCCTCCGCCGCGAACATTACATGACCGAGGAGGGTGCTCGCGAACTCGATCGGGGGAGGGGGTCGGGTGGGGTCCCCGAGGTGTCCCAGGTGGGGGGAGCTGGGCAAGGCGGGGTCGGGGATCGGGTACGCTGGGCGGAGCCCCTCACGCGGTGCTATCTGACTGAACTCCCCCAGGGCCGGAAGGCAGCAAGGGTAGGTCGGCTCTGGCAGGTGCGTGAGGGGCGCTTGCGTTCCCGGGCGGGCCGGGCCAGGCGGGCCGGGCCAGGCGGGCCGGGCCGATCAGGTCGGGTTGGGCCGGGCCGGGCCGGTCACGTCGGTCCGGGCCGGTCACGTCAGGCCCCTCAGGTCGGGCCGAGGCGGTGCGGGCTCCGACCTCACCCGCCCCCCGCCCCCGGTGGTTTTTCCCGGGTTGTCGGTGGGCGCCTATAACCTCGTACATGTGTCGTCTCTCGCGCTCTACCGCCGCTATCGCCCCGAGTCCTTCGCCGAGGTCATCGGGCAGGAGCATGTCACCGACCCGTTGCAGCAGGCCCTGCGGAACAACCGGGTCAATCACGCGTACCTGTTCAGCGGGCCCCGGGGCTGTGGCAAGACGACCAGTGCGCGCATCCTCGCGCGGTGTCTGAACTGTGAGCAGGGGCCGACGCCCACGCCCTGCGGGGAGTGCCAGTCCTGCCGTGACCTCGCGCGGAACGGGCCGGGGTCGATCGACGTCATCGAGATCGACGCCGCCTCGCACGGTGGTGTGGACGACGCCCGTGACCTGCGGGAGAAGGCCTTCTTCGGGCCCGCGTCCAGCCGCTACAAGATCTACATCATCGACGAGGCCCACATGGTCACCTCGGCGGGCTTCAACGCCCTCCTGAAGGTGGTCGAGGAGCCGCCGGAGCACCTGAAGTTCATCTTCGCCACGACCGAGCCCGAGAAGGTCATCGGGACCATCCGGTCGCGGACCCATCACTATCCCTTCCGGCTGGTGCCGCCCGGCACGCTCCGGGACTACCTCGGCGAGGTGTGCGGCCGCGAGGGGATCCCCGTCGAGGACGGGGTGCTGCCGCTCGTCGTCCGGGCCGGTGCCGGTTCCGTGCGTGACTCCATGTCCGTGATGGACCAGCTCCTGGCCGGTGCCGCCGCCGACGGCGTGACGTACGCCATGGCGACCTCGCTGCTGGGCTACACCGACGGGTCGCTGCTCGACTCGGTCGTGGAGGCCTTCGCGGCCGGTGACGGCGCCGCCGCCTTCGAGGTCGTCGACCGGGTGATCGAGGGCGGCAACGATCCGCGCAGGTTCGTCGCCGACCTCCTGGAGCGGCTGCGTGACCTGGTGATCCTGGCCGCCGTGCCGGACGCTGCCGAGAAGGGGCTCATCGACGCCCCCGTCGACGTGATCGAGCGCATGCAGGCCCAGGCGTCCGTGTTCGGCGCCGCCGAGCTGAGCCGGGCCGCCGACCTGGTCAACACCGGTCTGACCGAGATGCGGGGCGCCACCTCGCCCCGGCTCCAGCTGGAGCTGATCTGCGCGCGCGTGCTGCTGCCCGCCGCCTTCGACGACGAGCGTTCCGTCCAGGCGCGCCTGGACCGCCTGGAGCGCGGCGCGGCCTCCGGGCCGTCGGTGTCCGCCGCGCCCGCCTTCGTGCAGGGCCCGCCGGTCTTCACGCCGGGGCCGTCGGGACCGCCCGCGCCCGCCCTGGGGTACGTCCCCGGTCCCGACGCCCACACCCCGATGGCCCCGCCCCCGCCGGCCCCCGCGCCCGCTCCCGTACAGGCCGCGCCGCAGGCGGCGCCCGCCCCCGCTCCCGTGGAGGCTCCCGCGCCCCAGGCGCCCGCCGGGCCCCGGCCCGGCGCCTGGCCCGGTGCCGCCACTCCCGGCGGCGGCGCTCCCGGTGCCTGGCCCGGCGCGTCCGCCCCGGCGGCGCCGGCTCCGGCCGCGCCCGCCCCCGTGCAGGCGCGGCAGCCCGCGCCGGCGCCCGCCCCGGCCGCCACGGGCGGTGACACCGCCCAGGTGCGGAACCTCTGGCCGCAGATCCTCGACGCCGTGAAGAACCGGCGCCGTTTCACCTGGATCCTGCTCAGCCAGAACGCGCAGGTCGCGGGCTTCGACGGCACGACCCTCCAGCTCGGCTTCCTCAACGCGGGTGCTCGCGACAACTTCGCGAGCAGCGGCAGTGAGGACGTCCTCAAGCAGGCCCTCGCCGAGCAGTTCCAGGTGAACTGGAAGATCGAGGCGATCATCGACCCCTCGGGTGGTGCCTCGCCGCCGCCCGCCGCCACCGGCTTCGGCGGGTCGGGTGGTACCGGAGGCTTCGGCCGGCCGCAGGCCGCCGCTCCCGCGCCCGCCTTCCAGCAGGCTCCGCCGTCCGCCCCGGCCCCGCAGCAGGCGCCGGCCGCTCCGCAGCCGCCCGCCTTCCAGCAGGCTCCCGCGCCCGAGCGGCAGGAGTCCGCGTCCGCGTACACGCCGCCCGCGCCGCAGCCCGTGGCGCCTGAGGACGACGTGCCGGAGGAGGACGATCCGGACCTCGTCGACTCGGCGCTGTCCGGGCACGACCTGATCGTGCGGGAGCTCGGAGCCACGGTTGTGGAGGAATACACGAACGAGTAGGGGCGTCTCGTTCAGTGGCCCGCACAAGGGGCATCCCGGCCAGCGGGCTACCCTGGCTGGCGTGAAGGTCCTCGTCATCGGCGGCGGCGCCCGCGAACACGCCCTGTGCCGCTCTCTCTCCCTCGATCCCGACGTCACCGCTCTGCACTGCGCGCCCGGCAACGCCGGAATCGCGGAGGTCGCCGAGCTGCACCCCGTCGACCAGCTGGACGGCGACGCCGTCGCGCGCCTCGCCACCGAGCTCGGTGCCGGTCTGGTCGTCGTCGGCCCGGAGGCCCCGCTCGTCGCCGGCGTCGCCGACGCCGTCCGCGCGGCCGGCATCCCCGCCTTCGGCCCCTCGCGGGAGGCGGCGCGGCTGGAGGGCTCCAAGGCGTTCGCCAAGGACGTCATGGCCGGGGCGAACGTTCCGACGGCCCGCAGCTACGTCTGCACCACTCCGGAGGAGATCGACGAGGCGCTCGACGCCTTCGGCGCTCCGTACGTGGTCAAGGACGACGGTCTGGCCGCCGGCAAGGGCGTCGTCGTGACCGACGACCTCGCCAAGGCGCGGGAGCACGCGCTGGCCTGCGACCGGGTGGTCATCGAGGAGTTCCTGGACGGCCCCGAGGTCTCCCTCTTCGCGATCACCGACGGCACCACCGTCCTGCCGCTGCAGCCCGCGCAGGACTTCAAGCGCGCGCTCGACGGCGACGAGGGCCCGAACACCGGCGGCATGGGCGCCTACTCGCCGCTGCCGTGGGCGGACCCGAAGCTGGTCGAGGAGGTCCTCGGGACCGTCCTCCAGCCGACCGTCGACGAGCTGCGCCGCCGCGGCACGCCGTTCTCGGGCCTGCTGTACGCGGGTCTGGCGATCACCAGCCGTGGCGTCCGGGTCATCGAGTTCAACGCCCGCTTCGGCGACCCGGAGACCCAGGTCGTGCTGGCCCGGCTGAAGACCCCCCTGGCGGGTGTCCTGCTGCACTCCGCGAACGGCACTCTGGACGACCAGGCGCCGCTGAACTGGAGCGACGAGGCCGCGGTCACCGTGGTCGTCGCCTCCCACAACTACCCGGAGACCCCGCGGACGGGCGACCCGATCGAGGGCCTGGACGAGGTCGCCGAGAAGGACGCCCCGCACGCGTACGTGCTCCATGCCGGGACGAAGCGGGACGGCGACGCGATCGTGAGCGCCGGCGGCCGGGTCCTTTCGGTCACCGCGACCGGAACGGACCTGTCGCAGGCCCGCGAGCGTGCCTACGCGGCGGTCGGCCGCATCCGCCTTGACGGCTCGCAGCACCGTACGGACATCGCGCGGAAGGCCGCCGAGGCCTGAGTTCCCGCAGCTGAATCGTGCGGCCGTGCGGGGAACCGTACGGCCGCACGAGCGCCATCACCTTTACCCAAAGCCATTCCATCGAGTGACGGCTCGGCCATCCGGATGACGTCCGCCCATGCCCCAACTAGGGTGCGGCGAAGGCGTTCCGGCACTTGGCCCACCGGCATTGCGATGTCAGTGGCGGGTGCCACAGTGGGGGAGTGAGCAACACCGCCACAGGCAGTCCCGTCGAGGGCAGGAGGGGGTGATGTACGGCGTGTCCGGTACCGGTTCCGTTGTCGGCGAGGAGTGGGGAGCGCGCGCCGCGCGCTCCCGGGCCCTCGCCGTCCTCCGGGTCCGCGGCAGGGCGCTGGGCCTCGCGGTCCTGCCCGCCGCCGTGGCCGTCGTGCTCTACGCGGGCGGGGTCACCGGCCACTTCACCGGCCCCGGCTGGGACGCGGCCCGCTGGGTCGTGACCGTCCTCGCCGTCCTCACCCTCCTCGCCGCCACCGCCGTCGGCCTCGTCGTCGCCCGGGCCCGCCCGGCCGCGACGCCCACGGTGGAGCTCGCCGAGACCGCCGCCCCCGACCTCTACCGGCTCGTCCGCGACCTCGCCGACCGCCTCGACGTGCCCGCGCCCTCCGCGATAGCCCTGACCCCGGACTGCGACAGCTGGCTGGAGGACCGCACCCACCGCGCCCACCGCGCCCACCTGGGGCCGCACCCGGCCGTCGGCGGAGCCGGTGACGGTGCTCCCGTCCTGGTCATAGGCTCGCCCTTCCTCTGGTGGATGCGCGTCGGCGAGCTCCGGGCCGTCCTCGCCCCCGTCGTCGCCGGTACGGGCCCCGCCGCCCACCCCGACATAGCGGCCGCGCGCCGCTTCGTCCGGGGCCTCGACGCCGCCGTCGCGGTGCCCGGGACCCCCGGCCTCGACCCGCTGCGCCGACTCGGCGCGCACGGCGTCGGGCAGGTCGCCCGCGTCCTGCTCCGGGCCTGCCGCGGGCACGCGGCGGAGATGGAGCGCGGGGTCGCCGCGGCCGGCTCGGAGCGCGCCCAGGCCGTGGACTACGGCGTGCGGATCGTCGCCCAGGAGCAGGTCGGCCTGGCGTACGCGGGCTGGGACCGGCTCCTCACCCGGGTCGCGCTGCCCGCCTGGCGCATGGGCCGCTGGCCCGCCAAGCTCGACGCGGGCGTGGTCTCGGCGCTGACCGAACTGTCCCGCCGCGACCGGCTCGCGGACGGCTTCTCCTCCCGGCTCGGCGAGCGGCCGGCCTGCGACCTCCTGGAGGAGCCGGGCGCGGTCGACGAGGCCACCTCGCTGCTCGCCGCCCGTCTCTTCCACGGCGGCCCCGCCGAACCGGGGCCCGACTGGTCGCCGGTGGAGTGGAGCCAGTACCCGGAGGAGGTCGTCGACCGGAAGTGGCGCACCGACGCGGCCCGGCTGCACCAGGTCCTCGACGGTCTCGGCCTGTCCGGTTCGGCGGCGGGCAGTGACGCGGCCGCCGACGACGGCCCGACCCTGACCCGGGTGATCGCCCACCTGGCCCTCGCGCGCCCGGCCGGCCCCGGAGCCGTACCCCTGGACGTGGAGGACCGCGACGGCGCCGCGGACCCGGCCGACACCGACACCGACCCCGACACCGACCCCGGCATCGGCACCGGTGAGGAACTTCCGCTGCCGGCGGCCCACCACGACGACGAGGACCCCGTGAACCCCGCCGCCGAGGCGCTGGCCGGTGCGCTCAGCGCGCTCCTCGCCCGCGAGGAGGCCGCCCGGGAAGCGCGCGTGGCCGCCGCCACCGCCCTCACGACGGCGGCGGCGTCCGAAAGCCCGGACAGGACCGACCGAGGCGACAAGACCGACCGGGGCGACAAGACCGACCGGGGCGACAAGACCGACCGGGCCGACAAGGCCGACCGTTCCGGCGGCGCGAGTCCCGTCGTCGTCAGCGGTCCCGACGGCCCCCTGCCGCTCTTCCCGCTCCAGCCGCCCCGCTCGGGCCGCGACCTGCTCGCCGACCACGTCACCGCGATGGTCTGCTGCGCGGCCGTGGACACCGCCGAGGCCGCTCCCGGTCTCGACTGGCTCGACGGGCCGGCGCTGCTGGTGGGCGGTGAGCGGGCGGTGGACCTCGGCCCGCGGGTCCTCGCGCTGGTCGAGGACGGCGATCCGGAGCCGCTGCGCGCCTGGCTGGCGCGTACGGGAGTGCGTCCGGAGAAGCCCGTACGCCTGGTCTGAGGCGGGTCCGGGCCGCACCGGTGATCACCCGTTTCGGAGCCCCGGCTTCCACTCTCGCCAATTCACGACGAACGGTGACGGAGTGCGTGCGTTATGTGATGTGCTGGAGACCGCCACTGACAGATACACGGGCCAGCGGCACGGACCAGCGGACCACAGCACGAACCACAGCACGAACCAAAGCACGGACCAGAGGCACGAACCAGAGGCAGTGACCAGCCGACCCGGGGGAGTCAAGGGAGGGGCGCAGCATGGGGGCGGAGCAGATCAGGCGGTGGGAGTCGGGCGCGCTCGCGCACGCCGTCACCGATCCCTTCGGGCAGGGCCCGCTGCCCTGGTTGCGCGGTTCCGAGAACTACTTCGACGACACCGGGCAGATGGTCCCCTGGTACGCGGACGAGATCCTGGCCCGGGGCGGCAGCGGCGGCCCGCGGACGGCCGACGACGTCCGGCGCCAGATCAAGGGCTTCGCCTCCGTCGGTGCCGTCGCCCCGGGCGAGTCGATCGACTTCCACATCACGGTGGACCCGCCGCAGCAGTTCTCGGTCGACGTCTACCGGATCGGTCACTACGGCGGCGACGGCGCGGCGAAGATCACCACCAGTCCGCGGCTCTCCGGGATCGTCCAGCCGGCCCCGCTGACCGCCGACCGCACGGTCTCCTGTCACCACTGGTGGCAGTCCTGGCGGCTCCAGGTGCCCTCGTACTGGTCGATCGGGGCGTACGTCGCCGTCCTCACCACCGCCGACGGCTACCGCTCGCACATCCCGTTCACGGTCCGCGACGACCACCCGGCCGATCTGCTCCTCGTCCTCCCGGACGTGACCTGGCAGGCGTACAACCTCTACCCGGAGGACGGTCACACCGGCGCCAGTCTCTACCACGCCTGGGACGAGGAGGGCCGGCTGCTCGGCGAGCAGGACGCGGCCGTGACCGTCTCGTTCGACCGCCCGTACGCGGGTGCGGGGCTGCCGCTGCACGTGGGGCACGCCTACGACTTCATCCGCTGGGCCGAGCGCTACGGCTACGACCTGGCGTACGCCGAGACCCGCGACCTGCACGCCGGCCGGGTCGACCCGGGCCGTTACCGGGGCCTGGTGTTCCCCGGTCACGACGAGTACTGGTCGGCGCCGATGCGCAGGACCGTCGAACTCGCCCGCGACCAGGGCACGTCGCTGGTCTTCCTCTCCGCCAACACCATGTACTGGCAGGTGGAGCTCGCCCCTTCGCCGTCCGGGGTGCCGGACCGGCTCCTCACCTGCCGCAAGCGGCGCGGTCCCGGCCGGCCCGCGCTGTGGCGCGAGGTCGACCGACCGGAGCAGCAGCTCCTCGGCATCCAGTACGCGGGCCGGGTGCCCGAACCGCACCCGCTGGTCGTACGGAACGCGGAGCACTGGCTCTGGGAGGCGACCGGCGCCGGTGACGGCGACGAGCTGCCCGGCCTGGTCGCGGGTGAGGCCGACCGTTACTTCCCGCGGACGGCGCTGCCGGAGCACCAGGGCCGCATCCTGCTCGCCCACTCGCCGTACCGCGATGCCGCCGGGGCGGCCCGGCACCAGGAGACGAGCCTCTACCGGGCGCCTTCGGGTGCCTGGGTCTTCGCCTCCGGCACTTTCGCCTGGTCCCCGGCGCTCGACCGGCCCGGCCATGTCGACGCCCGGATCCAGCGGGCCACCGCGAACCTCCTCGACCGCATCTGCAAGAGGGACTGAGCGGGGAGTCACAGGGGCGGGCGTCCGGAGCCGTCCGGATGTGCGAGAGAATCGGAGACGCTCCTGGATCAACCTACGCGGAGGAACCGTGTCCGGATTCGTAGAAAAGCCCGAACCCGTCCAGGTCCCGGGCCTCACCCATCTCCACACGGGCAAGGTTCGCGACCTGTACCGGAACGAGGCGGGCGATCTCGTGATGGTGGCGAGTGACCGCATGTCCGCGTACGACTGGGTGCTGCCCTCCGAGATCCCCGACAAGGGGCGGGTCCTCACCCAGCTGTCCCTGTGGTGGTTCGATCAGCTCTCCGACCTGGTCCCGCACCACGTGCTCTCGACCGAGGTGCCGGCCGGCGCCCCCGCCGACTGGGCGGGCCGCACCACGGTCTGCAAGTCGCTGAACATGGTCCCGGTCGAGTGCGTGGCCCGCGGCTACCTCACCGGCTCCGGTCTGCTGGAGTACGACGAGTCCCGCACGGTCTGCGGCCTCGCCCTCCCCGAGGGGCTCTCCGACGGCTCGGAGCTGCCCGCGCCGATCTTCACCCCGGCCACCAAGGCCGCGGTCGGCGACCACGACGAGAACGTGTCGTACGAGGAGGTCGCCCGGCAGGTCGGCGCCGAGACGGCGGCGCTGCTGCGGCAGTCGACCCTCGCCGTGTACGGCCGGGCCCGGGACATCGCCCGCGACCGGGGGATCATCCTGGCGGACACCAAGTTCGAGTTCGGCTTCGACGGGGAGACGCTCGTCCTCGCCGACGAGGTCCTCACCCCGGACTCCTCGCGCTTCTGGCCGGCCGACCAGTGGGAGCCGGGCCGCGCCCAGCCCTCGTACGACAAGCAGTTCGTGCGGAACTGGCTGACCTCCCCGGCCTCCGGCTGGGACCGCAGGAGCGAGCAGCCGCCGCCGGCCCTCCCGCAGGAGATCGTGGAGGCCACGAGCGCCAAGTACGTGGAGGCGTACGAGCTGCTGACCGGCAAGGCCTGGTCCGACAGCTTCTGATGCCGGGTGCCCCGGGCGAAGGAGCCCGGGGCACGAGAAAGCCCCCGGTCGGTTCGACCGGGGGCTTCTTCGTGGAGCGGACGACGAGATTCGAACTCGCGACCCTCACCTTGGCAAGGTGATGCTCTACCAACTGAGCCACGTCCGCATGCGCCGTAGCGCGGAGCCAACTATACCCAACCTTTCGCCTGTGCGAGACGCACTGCCGCATGACGGTTCTCGGCACCGAGTTTCGCGGCGGCGGAGGAGAGGTAGTTCCGGACGGTTCCGGGGGAGAGCGAGGCGCGCCGGGCGATCTCCGCGACGGGCGCCCCGTCGGCGGAGAACTCGAGCACCTCGGCCTCCCGCGCGGTCAGTGGGGAGTCCCCGGCGGCGATGGCGTCCGCCGCCAACTCCGGGTCCACGTAACGGTTTCCGGCGTGCACGGTAAGGATGATCTCGGCGAGCCGCTGGGCGCTGACGGTCTTCGGGACGAAGCCGCGGACCCCCGCCGAGAGGGCCCGCTTGAGGTGGCCGGGACGGCCGTGACCGGTCACGATCATGGTGCGGCAGTCGGGCAGTTCGTCCCTCAGCGCTGTGGCGACCCTCACACCGTCGGCGCCCGGCATCTGCAGATCGAGCACGGCGACGTCGGGGCGGTGGGCGCGGGCCATGGCGAGCGCCTCGGGTCCGGTCGCGGCCTCGGCGACGACGACGAGGTCGTCCTCCAGCCTGAGCAGCGCGGCGAGCGCGCCGCGGATCAGGTGCTCGTCGTCGGCGAGCAGCACGCGTACGGGCGTGGTCATCGCCGCACCCCCGCCCGGGCCAGCGGGACGCGGGCCGTCACCAGGAACGTCCCGCCGTCGCCCGGGCCCGCCTCCAGGGTTCCGCCGACGGCCGCGAGCCGCTCCCGCAGCCCGAGGAGCCCGGTGCCGGCGCCGCTGCCGCCGTCCTCCCGTACCCCGTCGTTCTCCACCGTCAGCAGCACCGTGTCCTCCTCCGCGCGGACGGCGATGGCGCAGCGCCGCGCGTCCCCGTGCCGCAGTACGTTCGTCGTGGTCTCCCGGACCACCCAGCCGAGCGCCGACCGGATCTCGTACGGCAGGCCGGTCCCGGGAGGGCCGAAAGCGAAGACGACGCCGGACTCGACGCCGGGGTTGAAGGCGGACTCGGCGCCGGAGTCGAAGGCGGACTCGACGTCGGACTCGACGCCGAAGTCGAAGGCGGACTCGACGGAGCAGTCGATCCCGGCCGCGTCGAGGACCCCGCGGGCCCCCTCCAGTTCCACCCGCAGATCGGCCTCGCGGTAGCCGCGGACGACCTCGCGCACCTCCCGCTGGGACTCCTGGGCGATGCGCTGCACCTCGATCATCTGGTCGACCGCCTCGGGGCGTCCGCGCCGGGCCAGCCGCACGGCGAGCTCGCTCTTGAGGGCGATCACGGACAGATTCCGGCCGAGGATGTCGTGCAGGTCCCGCCCGAACCGCAGCCGCTCCTCGGCGACCGCGAGCCGCGCCTGCACGTCGCGGGCCTCGCGCAGTTCGAAGACGACGCCGAGGACCCAGAGCGAGAGCCGCACGGTCACGGCGAGCCAGCCGGTGACGAAGAGGACGATCAGCACGGTGACGATGCTTTGCCCGGTGTCCTGCCCGGTGAGCGGGACGAGGACGAGGAGCGCGCCGGCGAGCAGCGCCTGGTGCAGGGCGACGGTCCGGACGCGGTGCACCAGGCAGTGTCCGGCGAGGAAGGGCACGAGCGCCGCCCCGAGCATGCCGGGCAGCAGCTCGGCGAGGTCGGCGGTCGCCGCCTCCAGGAGGACGGCCCCGGCGGTCGCCGCCCCGGCCGCCGCGGCGGGCAGCACCTCACGCGGCGGGAGTACGGTCCCGGGCTTCAGGTAGGCGTCCATGGCGCGGCGCAGCAGGCGGTGGCCGAGCACCCCGTTCGCGAGGGCGAGCAGCGGGGCGGCGACGACCAGGAGGAGCGGCGCCTCGTGCCGGACCGGCCGGACCAGGAGCAGCATCCCGAGGACGAGCACGGCGGACCACATCAGCATGTACGCGGTGACGCGGGTGTAGAGGTCGACCTTGGCCAGGCCGCTCCGGCCGCTCCAGCTCTTCACGGGCGCAGGTCCGTCCTCTCGGTCTCGCGCGGGATTCCTCAGCGTCGGGGCTCCCAGCGGAACCACCGCTGCACAGCAAACACCGAGACCGCGATCCAGGCCACAGCGGTCGCCGCCGCGCCCAGGAGCTCGGCCGCGGGGACGCCGCCGGTCCAGCCGGCCCGTACCAGCGTCATCACGCCGGTCACCGGCAGCAGTTCGCAGACCGAGGCGAGTCGGTCGGGGAGCAGCGAGAGGGGGACGAAGAGCCCGGAGCCGAGGGAGGAGACCAGGACCAGGGGCAGGGCGGTGAGCTGGGCGCTCTCGGGGGTGCGGGTGACGGCCGAGGTGGCGGCGGCGAGGGCGGCGAACAGGACGGTGCCGAGGAGGACGCCGGCGAGGAGGAGTTCGGGCCTGGCGGGTGCGGGCAGGCCGAGGACGGTGATGCCGCCGGTGGCGAGGACGGCGCACTGGGCGAGGGCGAGCGTGGTGGCGGGCAGGGCGATGCCGGTGAGGATCTCGGGGTCGGTCGGTTCGCCGGTGCGGAGCCGTTTGAGGACGAGGGTCTCGCGGCGGGCGACGTAGGCGGAGACGAGGTTGCTGTAGACGCCCATGAGGAGGGCCATGCCCATGGCGCCGCTCACGGCGACCTCGGCGAGGCTGGTGCCCGCCTTGCCGAGGTCGGCGCTGCGCAGGGAGCTGCGGACGGCCCCGACCATGAGGAGGGGGACGAGGATCGCGCCGAAGAGCGCGGTGCGGTTGCGGACGAGCAGGGTCAGTTCGGCCCGTCCGAGGGCGACGAGCCGCGTACGGGAGGGGACGCGGGTACGGGAGAGGGCCCTAGTACGGGAGGGGGTCGGGGCGAGGGTGCTCATCGGGCGGTCTCCGGTGGCGGGGTAGGGGTGCTCATCGGGCGGCCTCCGGCTGCGGGGTGGGGGTGCTCATCGGTCGGCCTCCGGCTGCGGGGTGGGGGCTTCCGTCACGGTGTCCGCCGCGGCGGCGATGTCGAGGAAGGCCTCTTCGAGGGAGGCGGCGCGGGCGTCGAGCCCGTGGAGCCGTACGTCGTGGTCATGGGCCCAGCCGAGCAGTGCGGCGAGGTCGTCCTGGAGGTGTCCGGTACGGATCTCCACCCGGCCGCCGTCCTCGGCGGCCCGCAGGTGGAGCGGGAGCCGGGCGGCGGGGACTCCGGCGGGGAGGGTGAAGCGGATGCGGGCGGGCCGGGCGGCGGTGACCTCGGCGGGGGTGCCGGTGAGGACGATCTGCCCGCGGTGCATGATCGCGAGCCGGTCGGCCAGGATCTCGGCCTCCTCCAGGTAGTGGGTGGTGAGCAGCACGGTGGTGCCGCCGTCGCGGAGGGCGCGGACGAGGTCCCAGGTGTCGCGGCGGCCTTCGGCGTCGAGGCCGGTGGTGGGTTCGTCGAGGAAGAGGACCTCGGGGCGGCCGAGGAGCGCGAGGGCGAGGTCGAGCCGGCGCCGTTCGCCGCCGGACAGCTGCTTGACCCGGACCTGTTCGCGGCCGCCGAGTCCGGTGGCGTCGAGGGCTTCGGCGGCGGGCCGGGCGTTGCTGGTGCAGCCCGCCCACATCCTCACGGTTTCGGCCACGGTGAGTTCGGAGGGGAAGCCGCCTTCCTGGAGCATCACGCCGATCCGGGGGCGGACGGCGGTCCGCTCGCGGTACGGGTCGTGGCCGAGGACGCGGGCGGTGCCGGCGCTGGGGGCGGCGAGTCCTTCGAGGAGTTCGACGGTGGAGGTCTTGCCGGCGCCGTTGGTGCCGAGGAGGGCGAAGATCTCGCCGCGCGGGACGGTGAAGGAGATGCCGCGGACGGCTTCGAAGCCGCCGGTGTAGCCGCGGCGCAGGCCGTCCGCTTCGATGGCGAAGGCCGGGTGGGTCGTGCCGTGGGCCGCCCGGTGGGTGGTCCGGGGGTGCGTCGCGTCGGTCGTCGCGTGGGTCATGTGTCCAGGCTCGCGGCGGCCCGGGCGGTCCGGCAGTGCGCGCTGTCACCGCCCGCTTCTGACAAATGTCATGGGGGCGCGGGGGCTTGGAGGAACGGGGGGCCCGGGGGAACGGGGACACGACGAAGGCCCCGGTTCCTGAGAACCGGGGCCTTCGATCTGGAGCGGACGACGAGATTCGAACTCGCGACCCTCACCTTGGCAAGGTGATGCTCTACCAACTGAGCCACGTCCGCATTGCTGCCGCTCAGCTTTCACTGGGCGGTGCGAGCACCACTCTACCTGATGCACCGGAGTGCTTCGGTCTTGCGATGCAGAGCGGGTGACAGGAATTGCACACTGCGCCTTCCCCCTGGAAGGGGGACGTTCTGCTACTGAACTACACCCGCACGCTGCGTGAGGTGGGGCTTTGCGGCCTCGCCCCTCGGCGTGTTCCAGACTCTAGCGGATCATGGGGGGTGCAATGCAAATCGGCTCCGGCCGCCCCGCCGGGGGCTGGGGGGCCGCCCGGCCGGCGGCCGGGGCCGGGCCCGCTCAACTCGCGGCGCGGAAGGCCTCGTAGACCCGCTTCGGGATGCGGCCCCGCGCGGGCACCTCCATCTTGTTGGACTGCGCCCAGGCGCGGACCGCCGCCGGGTCGGGCGCGAGCGAGGTGTGGGTGTACGACTCCGCGGCGGGGCTCCGGCCGGCCGCGGCCTTCGCCGGCAGCTTGCGCCCGGCGGCGAGGTACGGCGCGAGAGCCTTGCGGAGTTTCTTTGCATTGGCAGCATTCAGGTCGATCTCGTACATCTTCCCGTCGAGGCCGAACGCGACCGTTTCAGCCGCTTCTCCGCCGTCCATGTCGTCGGAGAGAGTGACCACCACACGCTGAGCCACGGATATCTGTCCTTTCCTTCGGCCGATGCCGCTTCGGGGGCGCTTGTGACGCCTCTGACGTGCGGCGATACAGACCGTACGGCTGTGCCGGGACAATGCTGCTTTCTTCTGGAATCCTTTGTACAGCGGCAGGCGTCGCATTGTGAAGCCCTGGCAATTGTTTCAGCGTGTCCCGGTGCAATGAGGTACGCGATATTTCACTCGAATTTTGCGTGGGTGTGCTCGGGCGGGGGTCTGGGTGGTGTTCGTCGGCCGGGCGCCCCCGTGACCTGGCTTTTGTAGGATCCTTCAGATCTCTACCCGCGTAGAATTTGGAGACAGGTACGCTGAGGGAACCGCCCACGCAACACACCACCGGGAGTGCCAGTGGCACGCGTCGTAGTCGACGTCATGCTCAAGCCGGAGATCCTCGACCCTCAGGGGCAGGCGGTGCAGCGTGCACTGCCCCGCCTGGGATTCGCCGGAATCGCCGACGTCCGTCAGGGGAAGCGTTTCGAGCTGGAGGTGGAGGGACCGGTCGACGACGCCGCCCTCGCCCGCATCCATGAGATGGCCGAAACCTTCCTTGCCAACACCGTGATCGAAGACTTCGTCGTGAAGGTGGAGTCGTGACCGCACGCATCGGCGTCGTCACGTTCCCCGGAACGCTCGACGACCAGGACGCGCTGCGTGCCGCCCGCCTGGCGGGCGCCGAGCCCGTCTCGCTCTGGCACCGCGACAAGGACCTCAAGCAGGTCGACGCCGTGGTCCTGGCCGGCGGTTTCTCCTACGGCGACTACCTGCGGGCCGGAGCCATCTCCCGCTTCTCGCCGGTGATGGAGACGATCATCGAGCAGGCGAAGGCGGGCATGCCCGTCCTCGGTATCTGCAACGGCTTCCAGATCCTCACCGAGGCCCATCTGCTGCCGGGCGCGATGCTGCGCAACAACCACCTCCACTTCATCTGCCGCGACCAGAAGCTGCGGGTGGAGAACGCGGAGACCGCCTGGACCTCGGACTACACCGAGGGCCAGGAGATCGAGGTCCCGCTCAAGAACATGGACGGCCGGTACGTCGCCGACGAGCGCGTCCTCGACGAGCTGGAGGCCGAGGGCCGGGTCGCGTTCCGCTACCTGGACATGAACCCCAACGGCTCGCTCCGTGACATCGCCGGCATCACCAACGCCGCGGGCAACGTGGTCGGCCTCATGCCGCACCCCGAGCACGCCGTCGAGCCGCTCGTCGGCACCGGCAAGACGGACGGCCTCGGATTCTTCACCTCGATCCTCAAGAAGCTGGTCAACGCCTGATGAGCCTCGACACCGTCAAGCACGCGAGCGAGACGCCGGACACCGAGCAGCCCTGGAAGGAGCTCGGCCTCAAGGAGGACGAGTACGCGCGCATCCGCGAGATCCTCGGCCGCCGTCCCACCGGTGCCGAGCTCGCCATGTACTCCGTCATGTGGTCCGAGCACTGCTCCTACAAGAGCAGCAAGGTCCACCTGAAGCAGTTCGGCGAGAAGGTCCCGCAGAACGACGCCATGCTCGTCGGCATCGGCGAGAACGCGGGCGTCGTCGACGTCGGCCAGGGTTACGCGGTCACCTTCAAGGTCGAGTCGCACAACCACCCGTCGTACATCGAGCCCTACCAGGGCGCGGCCACCGGCGTCGGCGGCATCGTCCGCGACATCCTCGCCATGGGTGCCCGCCCGGTCGCGGTCGTCGACCCGCTGCGCTTCGGCGCGGCCGACCACCCCGACACCAAGCGCGTGCTGCCCGGTGTCGTCGCCGGCATCGGCGGCTACGGCAACTGCCTCGGCCTGCCGAACATCGGCGGCGAGGTCGTCTTCGACGAGTGCTACCAGGGCAACCCGCTGGTCAACGCCGGCTGCATCGGCGTCATGAAGCACGAGGACATCCACCTCGCCAAGGCCTCAGGCCCCGGCAACAAGGTGATCCTGTACGGCGCCCGCACCGGCGGCGACGGCATCGGCGGCGTCTCGGTCCTCGCGTCCGAGACCTTCGACGACACGAAGCCGACCAAGCGCCCCGCCGTCCAGGTCGGCGACCCGTTCCAGGAGAAGCTCCTCATCGAGTGCACCCTGGAGATCTTCAAGGAGAAGCTGGTCGCGGGCATCCAGGACCTCGGCGGCGCCGGGCTCTCCTGCGCCACGTCCGAGCTGGCCTCCGCCGGCTCCGGCGGCATGCACGTGGACCTCGACAAGGTCCACCTGCGCGACGCGACGCTCTCGCCCGAGGAGATCCTCATGAGCGAGTCGCAGGAGCGCATGTGCGCGATCGTCGAGCCCCAGCACGTCGACCGCTTCCTGGAGATCTGCGAGAAGTGGGACGTCATCGCGGTCGTCATCGGTGAGGTGACCGACGGCGAGCGGCTGGAGATCTTCTGGCACGGCGAGCAGATCGTCGACGTTCCGCCGCGCACGGTCGCCCACGAGGGCCCGGTCTACCACCGGCCGTTCGCGCGCCCGGAGTGGCAGGACGCCCTCCAGGCCGACGACGCCGGCAAGCTGCCCCGGCCGCAGAACGGCGAGGAGCTGAAGGACCAGGTCCTGAAGCTGGTCTCCTCCCCGAACCAGGCCTCGAAGTCCTGGATCACGGACCAGTACGACCGGTTCGTGCAGGGCAACACGGTCCTGGCGCAGCCCGAGGACGCGGGCATGGTCCGCATCGACGAGGAGACCAACCTCGGCGTGGCCATGGCGACCGACGGCAACGGCCGGTACGCGAAGCTCGACCCGTACACGGGTGCGCAGCTCGCGCTGGCGGAGGCGTACCGCAACGTCGCCGCTTCCGGTGCGAAGCCGCTGGCCATCTCGGACTGCCTGAACTTCGGTTCGCCCGAGGACCCGGCCGTGATGTGGCAGTTCGCCGAGGCCACCCGTGGTCTCGCGGACGGCTGTCTGCAGCTGGGCACCCCGGTGACCGGCGGCAACGTCTCGCTCTACAACCAGACCGGTGAGGTCGCGATCCACCCGACGCCGGTCGTGGCCGTCCTCGGTGTGATCGACGACGTCAACCGCCGTACGCCGATCGCCTTCGCGGAAGAGGGCCAGCTCCTCTACCTGCTCGGTGACACGCGTGAGGAGTTCGGCGGTTCGGCCTGGTCGGAGGTGGTCCACCAGCACCTCGGCGGTCTGCCGCCGGCCGTGGACCTCGACCGGGAGAAGCTGCTCGGCGAGATCCTGATCTCGGCCTCCCGCGACGGCATGATCGACGCGGCGCACGACCTGTCCGACGGCGGTCTCGTCCAGGCGGTCGTCGAGTCCTGCCTGCGTGGCGGGAACGGCGCGCGGCTGGTCGTGCCGGAGGGCCTGGACGCCTTCACGTTCCTCTTCAGCGAGTCGGCGGGCCGTGCGGTCGTCGCCGTCCCGCGCAGCGAGGAGCTCCGCTTCACCGACATGTGCGGTGCGCGCGGGCTGCCGGCGACCCGGATCGGTGTCGTCGACGGTGACGCGGTGGACGTCCAGGGCGAGTTCACGCTCTCGCTGGCCGAGCTGCGCACGGCGCACGAGGCGACGATCCCGGCGCTGCTGGCCTGACGTTCCTCCTGAGAGCCCCCGCCTTCGGGCGGGGGTTTTCTCTTGCCCTCGTTGTACGACATTACGTAATCACGTAATGTCGTACGCATGGATCTCGAACAGCGGGTCGCCGCCCTGGAGCGGCGCCTCGACGCCCTGGAAAGCACCGCCCCGGCCCCCGCCCCGCCCACGGAGGGCGACTTCTGGGCGCTGGAAGGGCTGAAGCGCGAGCTGGCGGAGGCCGCCGCCGACGACGGCGGGGTCCTCTATACGGGCGCGGTACGGCTGCCGACGGGCGAGCGGTACGAGTGGCAGTTCGGCGCCCTGACCGAGGACCTGCTCGGCCGGGACTGGCCGGAGAACGCCGAGTCCCTCGCGGCGCTCGGCCATCCCGTACGGCTCCGGCTGCTGCGGGAGGTGCTCGGCGGCCGGCGCACGGCCGCCGAACTGGCGGAGCTCGAGGAGATCGGCACGACCGGCCAGATCTACCACCACCTGCGCCAACTGACCGGCGCGGGCTGGCTCAGGACCACCGGCCGCGGCCGCTACGAGGTCCCGGCGGCCCGGGCCGTCCCGCTCCTGGTGGTCCTCACGGCGGCCCGACCTTAACCGCGATCCTCCCGGGGGGAGCCCTCATGCCCGCGCGCACCACGACCTCGCGCCCCACGACCGCACGCATCACGACCTCGCGCGCCGCATCCGCGCGCAGGGCAGTCGTCCTGCTGCACCGCCTGCTGTGGCTGGTGTTCATCGTCCAGGCCGTCGCCTCGCCCTTCGTCGACCTGCCCTACCCCTATTGGGCCGGCTGGCTGCCCGCGGTCGCCGCGGTGATCATCGGCACCGGCCTCTCCGTCTCCGCCCGCCGTCAGGTCGAGGCCACGCCCCGCGCGACGGTCGAGGTGGACCCGCCGGTCACCGGCCGCTGGTCGGCGCTGAACAGCCCGGCGGACCGCACGCCCAGCCACGGCACCCACCAGTACGGCCAGACGTACGCCATCGACATCGTGGCGGAGGACGGGACGCGGCCCCGGCCGGCGTTCGCGTGGCTGTGGCCGGTGGCCCGGCGCGCCGAGGACTTCCCGGCCTTCGACGCGCCGCTGCTCGCGGTCGCCGACGCGACCGTCGTGCACGCCGAGGACGGCCTGCGCGACCACCTCAGCCGCAACTCGCTGCTCGGCGTCCTCTATCTGATGCTGGTCGAGTCCGGCGCCCGGGGCCTCGCGGGAGCCCGCCGGGTGACCGGGAACCACCTGGTCCTCGACCTCGGCGGGGGTACGTACGCGATGTACGCGCACCTGAGGCGCGGCTCCCTCGCCGTCCGCCCGGGCGACCGGGTCCGCGCCGGCCAGGAACTCGCCCGCTGCGGGAACTCCGGCAACTCCACCGAGCCGCACGTGCACTTCCAGCTGATGGACGGCCCGGACCTGGACACCGCGCGGGGCGTGCCGTTCAGCTGGCGCGGGGTCGGCGTACCGAGGAACGGCGAGACGTTCGCGGTGCCCGGCGGGGTCTACTCGGCCTGACCCCAGAAGGCGTCGGCCTCGTCGATGTCCTCGACGCACTCGTCGATGTCGGTGATCTTGCCGCCGACGATGGTGAAGAAGAGGCCGCCCTGCATTTCGATGCCCCGGTTCCCGCGGTCGCCGTGCCACCTGTGCACCGACATGGCATGGCCCCTGCCGTCCGCGTAGACGCCCTGCAGTTCGACCCGGAACGTGCCGTGGGTGAGGTCCATGAGCCGCTTGTAGTGGTCGAGGACGTTGCTGACACCCTTGAAGTGGCCGGACATCTGGCTGGATCCCGGTGAGTGGTGGGTGCAGTCGGAGACCATCAGCGACCCCAGGGTCTCCATGTCTCCCCGGGCGAACGCCTCGTAGCCCCGGTGGACCACGATGCTGTCAGGGTGCTGGGCCATGACCGATCGACCCCTCTCGTACGGGTAGGTGCGCTGCCGGAAGCCCTCCCCCTCCAGTCTCCGACTACCCTCGCCCCCATGCCACCGGCCAAGAAGCGCACCCGCAGCTACGACTCCACGAAGATCCGGGCCGCCGTGCTCGCCCAGTTCGCCCACGTCCGGGAGGCGGTCGAGGCGCTCACCCCCGAGCAGCTCGACGGGCCGACCCGGCTGGGGGAGTGGACGGTACGGGACCTGGCGGGCCACGTGACGATGGTGCTGGCCTCGATGGCACGGAAGCTCGGCGAGCCCGAGCCGGCCCACCGGGAGCTCGCCCTGCTCGACTGGCCCCAGGTCACGGCGACGGAGGCGGCGAGCATCGACGAGGACACCCGGGCGGTCGACACGACCGATCTGCCGGCGCTGTTCGCGGAGACGGCGGCCCGGTACGAGGCGGCGCTCGCGGACGTCCCCGGCGAGCGGCTGGTCCCGACCCGCTTCGGTGCCATGACCGTCGCCGACTTCCTCGTCACCCGTACCGTCGAACTGGTCGTCCACACCGACGACCTGAACGCGGCCACCGGAGCCGGCATCCCCTTCGACCGGCAGGCCCTGGCCGCCTGCACCCGGCTGCTCGCCGACGCCCTCGCGGCGAAGGCCCCGGGCGGGGCGGTCGAGGTGCGGATCCCGCCGTACGCGGTGGTGCAGTGCGTGGAGGGCCCCCGGCACACCCGGGGCACCCCGCCCAACGTGGTCGAGACGGACCCGATGACCTGGATCAGGCTGGCGACCGGCCGCGCGGAGTGGGCGACGGAGCTGGACGAGGCCCGGGTCGGCGCGAGCGGCGAGCGGGCCGATCTGAAGGCCCTCCTGCCGTTGATGGGCTGAGCCTCCCGTACGGGAGGCCGGCGGAACCGAGTTCCGCCGCCGTCCGTCCCACCCCCATGCAGACGCAGACGCCGCGCACCCTCGCATCCGCCGCATCCGCCGCCGCCCTGGTCCTCCTCCTCGCCGCCTGTGGCACCGAGGGGGGTACGGGCTCGGGGCCGGGGTCCGGTTCGGACACCGTCTCGCCCGACCTGCCCGTCGCCGGGACCCACTGGACGATCGGGGCCGTCACGGTCGACGGGCGCAGGTCCGCCGCCCCGGACGGCGCCCGCGTCGAGTTCACGAAGGACGGCCGGGTCCGGGGCAACAGCGGCTGCAACACCTTCGGCGCGACCGTCGCCGTGCGCGGCGAGACCCTGACCGTCGGCCCGCAGGAGATCACCGCGATCGGCTGCCCCGCGGACCGGCAGCGCTTCGAGACGGAGCTGATGAAGGCCCTCACCGGACCGCTCAAGGGGAAGCTGGCGGGCGAGGCGCTCACCCTGGCCTCCGCGGACGGCCGCGCCGGAGTGGAGCTGGCCGCCGAGGCGGACGTGCCGCTGCGCGGGACCACGTGGAAGATCGACGGGCTGGTCTCCGGGAACACCGCGTCCTCGCTGCCCGCCGGCAGCGGGGACAAGGCGCGTCTCGTGTTCGGCGCGGACGGCCGGGTCACCGGCAACCTCGGCTGCAACAACTTCTCCGCGGCCGCCCGCGTCGAGGGGAAGACGGTGACGATCGAGGGCCCGGCGGCGACGACCCGGATGATGTGCACGAGCCCGCAGATGCGGCTGGAGACGAAGCTGTACGAGCTCCTCGACGGCCCGCTCACCTACCGCCTGGACCACCGGACGCTGACCCTCGTGAACGCCGAGGGCGAGGGCCTGGGCGCGAAGGCGGCGGACGCGAAGGCCGGGGCGACTGGTGGAACCTCCGACGGAACGGACGGCCAAGCGCCCCCGGCCTCCCGGTGAACGGGCCTCTCGGGGTCTCCCCGGGGTGCCCTCCGTCACATCGTGAGGGGCCTCCGGTGCTGGTACGAGCGTCCGCTCGGGAGGGTTCCGGAGCCGGAATCCCTTACCGTGCCTGCCTCGTAGGCCCCTCCAGGCCGGAAATGATCATTTCGTGCGATCGCACGAGCGGGACCAGGCCTGCATTTCCTCAATTCGGACCAGTGGTCGAGCCCGTCTACACTCGGAAACGTGCCACGTGGTGACGGTCGACTCAATCACGACCTGCTCCCCGGCGAGAAAGGCCCCCAGGACGCTTGTGGCGTCTTCGGTGTCTGGGCTCCGGGTGAAGAGGTCGCAAAGCTCACGTACTTCGGGCTCTACGCCCTCCAGCATCGGGGCCAGGAATCCGCGGGAATCGCGGTCAGCAACGGCTCCCAGATCCTCGTCTTCAAGGACATGGGCCTCGTGTCCCAGGTCTTCGACGAGACCTCTCTCGGTTCCCTCCAAGGTCACATCGCGGTCGGTCACGCCCGCTACTCGACCACCGGGGCCTCCGTGTGGGAGAACGCGCAGCCGACGTTCCGGGCGACCGCCCGCGGCTCCATCGCGCTCGGCCACAACGGCAACCTGGTGAACACGGCGCAGCTCGCCGAGATGGTCGCCGACCTGCCCAAGAAGGAAGGCCGCTCGACCCGGGTGGCCGCCACCAACGACACCGACCTGGTGACCGCGCTCCTCGCGGGCCAGGTGGGCGAGGACGGTGAGCCGCTCACCATCGAGCAGGCCGCCGCGAAGGTCCTTCCCGAGGTCCGGGGCGCCTTCTCCCTCGTCTTCATGGACGAGCACACGCTCTACGCGGCCCGTGACCCGCAGGGCATCCGCCCGCTGGTCCTCGGCCGTCTCGAGCGCGGCTGGGTGGTCGCGTCCGAGTCCGCCGCCCTCGACATCTGCGGCGCCAGCTTCGTCCGCGAGGTCGAGCCCGGCGAGATGATCGCGATCGACGAGAACGGCATCCGCACCTCGCGATTCGCGGAAGCGAAGCCCAAGGGCTGTGTCTTCGAGTATGTGTACCTGGCTCGTCCGGACACCGACATCGCCGGCCGGAACGTGTACCTCTCCCGCGTGGAGATGGGCCGCCGCCTCGCCAAGGAGGCGCCCGTCGAGGCCGACCTGGTGATAGCGACGCCGGAGTCGGGCACCCCGGCCGCCATCGGCTACGCCGAGGCCTCGGGCATCCCCTTCGGCGCCGGTCTGGTGAAGAACGCCTACGTCGGGCGCACCTTCATCCAGCCCTCCCAGACCATCCGCCAGCTCGGCATCCGGCTGAAGCTGAACCCCCTCAAGGACGTCATCAAGGGCAAGCGCCTGGTGGTCGTGGACGACTCGATCGTCCGCGGCAACACCCAGCGCGCGCTCGTCAAGATGCTCCGCGAGGCCGGTGCGGCCGAGATCCACATCCGGATCTCCTCGCCGCCGGTGAAGTGGCCCTGCTTCTTCGGCATCGACTTCGCCACCCGCGCGGAGCTGATCGCCAACGGCATGTCGATCGAGGAGATCGGCAAGTCGCTGGGCGCGGACTCGCTCTCGTACATCTCCATCGACGGGATGATCGAGGCGACGACGATCCAGAAGCCGAACCTCTGCCGTGCCTGCTTCGACGGCGAGTACCCGATGGAGCTGCCGGACCCGGAGCTCCTCGGCAAGCAGCTCCTGGAGAACGAGCTGGCGGCGGGCCCCGCCGCCACCGCGGCCTCCGACGCCCTGCGTCGCCCGTAAGACCCCGCTGCAACCCGCAGTACGACACGAAAGCTCTGAACCCATGTCTCAGACCGTCAGTGCCGAAGGCGGCGCCAGCTATGCGTCCGCGGGCGTCGACATCGAAGCGGGCGACCGCGCCGTCGAGCTCATGAAGGAGTGGGTGAAGAAGACGCGGCGCCCCGAGGTCCTCGGCGGCCTCGGGGGCTTCGCCGGCCTCTTCGACGCCTCGGCCCTCAAGCGCTACGAGCGTCCGCTGCTCGCCTCCGCCACCGACGGCGTCGGTACGAAGGTCGACATCGCCCGCCAGATGGGCGTGTACGACACCATCGGCCACGACCTGGTCGCGATGGTCATGGACGACATCGTCGTCTGCGGCGCCGAGCCGCTCTTCATGACCGACTACATCTGCGTCGGCAAGGTCCACCCCGAGCGGGTCGCCGCCATCGTCAAGGGCATCGCCGAGGGCTGTGTCCTGGCCGGCTGCGCCCTGGTCGGCGGCGAGACGGCGGAGCACCCGGGCCTGCTCGGCCCGGACGACTTCGACGTGGCCGGCGCGGGCACGGGCGTCGTGGAGTACGACCGGCTGCTCGGCGCGGATCGCATCCGTACGGGGGACGCGGTCATCGCCATGGGCTCCTCGGGTCTTCACTCGAACGGGTACTCGCTGGTCCGGCACGTGGTCTTCGACCGCGCCGGCATGAGCCTCGACCAGCAGGTCGAGGAGCTCGGCCGGACGCTGGGCGAGGAGCTCCTCGAGCCCACCAAGATCTACTCGCTGGACTGCCTGGCCCTCACCCGGACCACGGACGTCCACGCGTTCAGCCACATCACGGGCGGCGGTCTCGCGGCCAACCTGGCCCGGGTGATCCCGGACGACCTGCACGCCACGGTCGACCGTTCGACCTGGGCGCCGGGCGCGATCTTCGACCTGGTCGGCAAGGCCGGTCAGGTGGAGCGCCTGGAGCTGGAGAAGACGCTGAACATGGGCGTCGGCATGATGGCGATCGTGCCGGCGGACTCCGTGGACGCGGCCCTGACGACGCTGGAGGACCGGGGCGTCGAGGCCTGGGTCGCGGGCGAGATCACCGAGCGCGGCGCGCACGCCACGGGCGCGGAGCTGGTCGGCGACTACGCCAAGTAGGACCGGACCGCGGTACGCGAACGGGGCGCTCCTTGCGGGGCGCCCCGTTCGCGTACGGCACCGTACGAGCGGTGCACGAGCGGTGCACGAGCCGTCCGCGGACAGCACAGAAACCCGGCCGGGTGTTCCCGGACCGGGTTTCGGTGCTGTCGATTCAGAAGGTCAAGCGCGACGCGGGGACGCCGAAGGACCGGACTCGTCGTCCTCGTCCTCGTCGTCCTCGTTGTAGAGATCCGCGTACTGGGCGTACGGGTCGTCTTCCTCGTCGTCGTCCTCGAACGGCTCGCCATTCGGCGGCTGACTCGAAGTCGAAGCGCCCAGCTCATTGGCCAGACGCGTCAGGTCCGTCCCGCCGCTGCTGTACTTCAGCTGGCGGGCGACCTTGGTCTGCTTGGCCTTTGCCCGGCCGCGCCCCATGGCTCGACCCCCTCGGTGACGGGGCTCGGTGGCCCCAGAGTCTTGACACGCGTTCATGATTCGGAACGGACTCTCAAAAGAGAGACCGGTCCGTAGGGCTTCAACGGTACCTGTTTCCGCGGGTCTACGGTACGCCGCGCGCATCACATACCCCGGTACAGAACCATCGAGGTGCCCTTTCCTCGCTGGTCAATCGCGATTTTAACCTCTTCTCGGGGCCCGACCCGCCGAGGGGCGTGAGCGAAGTCTCGCCATCGGCCGGGGCCGGACCCCGTACGGCGGCGTGTACGGCCCTGGCCGGGCCGTACACGGACAAGCCGGTGCTCCGGGCGGGTCAGCCGCGCCGCGCGTCCGCCATGCGCTGCTCGGCGATCCTGTCGGCCGCCGCGGCCGGCGGAATCCCGTCGGCCTTCGCACGTGCGAAGATTTCGAGGGTGGTGTCGAAGATCTTCGTCGCCTTGGTCTTGCAGCGGTCGAAGTCGAAGCCGTGCAGCTCGTCGGCGACCTGGATCACGCCACCGGCGTTGACCACGTAGTCGGGCGCGTAGAGGATCCCGCGCTCCACGAGGTCCTTCTCGATGCCCGGGTGGGCGAGCTGGTTGTTGGCCGCGCCGCAGACGATGCTCGCGGTGATGAACGGCACGGTCTCCTCGTTGAGGGCGCCGCCGAGCGCACAGGGCGCGTAGATGTCGAGGCCCTCGACGCGGATCAGCGCCTCGGTGTCGGCGACGACGGTGACCTGCGGGTGCTTGTCGGTGATCCGGCGCACCGACTCCTCGCGCACATCGGTGATCACGACCTCGGCGCCGTCCTCCAGGAGGTGCTCGACGAGGTAGTGGCCGACCTTGCCGACGCCCGCGACGCCGACCTTGCGGCCGCGCAGGGTCGGGTCGCCCCACAGGGTCTGCGCGGAGGCGCGCATGCCCTGGAAGACGCCGAAGGCGGTGAGGACGGAGGAGTCGCCGGCGCCGCCGTTCTCGGGGGAGCGGCCGGTGGTCCACTTGTTCTCGCGGGCCACGACGTCCATGTCGGCGACGTAGGTGCCGACGTCGCAGGCGGTGACGTACCGGCCGCCGAGGGAGGCGACGAAGCGCCCGTAGGCGAGGAGGAGCTCCTCCGTCTTGATCTTCTCCGGGTCGCCGATGATCACGGCCTTGCCGCCGCCGTGGTCGAGACCGGCCATGGCGTTCTTGTACGACATCCCGCGGGCCAGGTTGAGCGCGTCGGCGATCGCCGCGGCCTCGGTGGCGTACGGGTAGAAGCGGGTGCCGCCGAGGGCGGGGCCCAGGGCGGTGGAGTGGAGGGCGATGACGGCCTTGAGGCCGGTGGCGCGGTCCTGGCAGAGCACGACTTGCTCGTGGCCACCCTGCTCCGAGTGGAACAAGGTGTGCAGTACGTCAGCAGGAACGCCGGTCACATCGGTCACGGTGGTGACTCCCAAGTACGAAGCGGCGGTTGCGGCCCTCCCTACGGGTGGGGGAGGACCAGTTCGGCACGAGGGTAAGTCCTACCTGGGCGTAGATCGGCGGCAGTGCTCAGGATCACCCCCTCCCGGAGTACCTCCGTGGAAGGATTCGCGACATGTCGGTCGCCTCCTCGGTCCTCATCCCCTACGCGTCCTATCTGCGGGTGTACGAGCCGCTGGCCGCGTTCCCCGAGCCGGAGCGGACCCACTGGGCCCGCTACGCCGGCCGGCCGGGCGCCCCGGGGGCCCAGGAGGAGCTGCGGCGCTCGCTCGCGGATCTGCTGCCGACGCCTCCGGTCCCGGTGCCGGTGCACGAGAGCGGGGAGGCCTTCGTCGCCGAGCTGGACGGGGTGGTGGTGGTCTGTCCGTGGCGGACCAGGCTGCGGGGGTGGCTGGCGCTCCAGGAGCTGGCCGGCCAGTTCCCCGAGCCGGTGCTGGACGCGATGCTGCCGCCGGTGGTGCGCCTGCAGGTGGCGGGGGACTACGAGCGGTGGCTGAGCAGGAACCCGGACGCGCGGCCGTGGATCAGGACGGCGGTCTGGCAGGTGCCGTTGCGCTGGTTCGCCCTTTTCGGGGACGAGGACCGGGAGTACGAGCCGGGGGAGCGGCCGGACGGCGGGGACGGTGCGGGGCCGGGGCGGGCTCCGGTGCTGCGGTACCGGACGACGATGGCGCAGGCGCGGCGGCGGCTGGCGCGGGCGCTGCGGGCGCTGCGGGAGTCGATCGACGACGGTCCGATGACGGAGGGCCTGATCGAGGTGGGGCGCTGGCTGGAGGAGTTCCATCCGCGGGCGCTGGTGGAGCTGGATTTCGGCGGTCTGGTGCACGCGGTCACGGAGGAGTGGCTGGCGGAGGACCGGTCGGCGGCGCAGCTGGCGGAGGGGCTCGCGGCGCTGCGGGCCGGTGACGGGGAGCGGGCGAGCGACACGTACGGGCGGCTGGCGGAGCGCTGGCGGACGGTCAGGGACCTGCGGTTCGCGAATTGACATCAGTCGGGCATCTTCGTCAGGTCGGTATCGACAAGACATGTCCGGCCGGTGTAAATGATCTTCGGGGTTGTCCGAATCTGCACGCCTGGATTCGGTCGCTCCCGCCGGCCGGGTCTTTCGGCACCCGTACGGCGGGGACGTTGGTCCCGATCCGGGCCTTTGGCTCAAGCGTGACGGACAGCACGTAACGCACCCTTGCGCCCATCGCCCACCCTCGTGCCAAAATAGGACAAGGAGTCCGGGGAGGGTTCCTTCCGTCCATCTTTGGGCGGAACGCTCAGCATTGCACTCTATGGGGGGTCTGAGGACTCCTGATCGCTCTGTGACTGATCGTCACAGTGGCGTGACTGTCCGTTATGGCATGGTCCATCGACTTCCGCCGCTGATGAACACCTGCGAGGGCAATTCCATCGGTTTGGCCGACGTGGCTGGACGGATGGTGTAGTTGTAGTGCCGAGGACAAGCCGTTCGTCCTATAACCGACTCGGCCCGCTTCTGCCATTTCGGGCAACGCGGGTCAAGGTGCAGAATTTAGAGGAAAGAACCGAGAAGGTTCGGTTCTCCCGAGGAGGCCGCTCATGACCGCTCGCACCCCTGATGCCGAGCCGCTGCTGACCCCTGCCGAGGTTGCCACGATGTTCCGCGTGGACCCGAAGACGGTGACCCGTTGGGCGAAGGCCGGGAAGCTCACGTCCATCCGCACCCTGGGTGGGCACCGCCGGTACCGCGAAGCTGAGGTTCGCGCTCTGCTGGCGGGCATTCCGCAGCAGCGCAGCGAGGCCTGAGGTCGCGCTCACACCCCGCAGTACCCCGTAACACCGGGCCCGTCCGGATCCCCCAATCCGGTCGCCCACCCCTAGCTCTGCCGACGGATTCCTGCCCCAACAGGCCTTCGTCAACGATCGCGCTGGACTCCGCCGGGTCTGGCGCGATCTTTTTTGTGCCCGGCGTCACTCCCCGGCGAGTGGTGCAATTGCACATATTAAATCGGGCCGGTGTAGGGAGGGTGTAAGTGAAGCGGTTCCTGAAACTGCCTCAGTGACTCCCGTCACACCGGCGAAGTCTTGCCAAAGAACAGCCTGCCACTGCGCGGACGGTCCCCAACCCGCCGTTGGTCATGGGTCGGTGGGACTTTCGTCCCCAGTGCCGTCCGCCGGCTCCTGCGGCTCCCCCGGCCCCTCCTGCGGCCCGTCCTCCGGCCGTCCGGGCTCGGGGGCCTCCGGGGGCTCCGGAGGCTCCGGAAGCTCCATGGCGAGCCGCAGGAGGCGATGGCAGACCACGCAGTGCCTCGTGAGGTGCCCGTAGCGGGACGCGGCCGCCAGATGGGCGCGCAGCAGTGCTCTCGTGTCGTGCCGTGCTGCGGACGCCGCGGCCATGCGCGACCACCTCCGGTGTGGGCCCCCGGTTCCCTGATGTCCGGGGTACCGGCGGGCTCCCGTCCCCGTCAAGCACGGAGACACAACGAAGGCCCGCATCTCGCGATGCGGGCCTTCGTGAAAAGCGACTCTGACGGGACTTGAACCCGCGACCTCCACCTTGACAGGGTGGCGAGCTAACCAACTGCTCCACAGAGCCTCGCTCGCAGCCCCTTGTAAGCGGCTGCGAGCAAGACTGTACAGCAGGTCAGGGGGTCTGGTCGAACTCACCGACGGCGACGACCCGCTACGGGGCCGCCGCGTCGATCGCCTTCACGATCCGCTTGTCCGAGACCGGGTGCGCCGTGCCGAGCGCGTGCGCGAAGTAGCTCACCCGCAGCTCCTCGATCATCCAGCGGATGTCGGTGACCTCGGACGGCACCGGGCGGCCCTTCGGGAGCTGTTCGAGCAGCCAGGCGTACTCGTCCAGCATCTCCTGGACCTTCTCCATCCGGGTGGTGTCCCGCTGGACCCCGGTCGGCATCTGCTGGAGCCGCCGGTCCACCGCCACCAGGTAGCGCATCAGGTCCGGGAGTCGCCCCAGCCCCGTACGGGTGACGAAGCCGGCCGGCATCAGCCAGGCCAGCTGCGTCCGCACGTCGGTCAGGTTGTTGATCAGCGCCAGGCTGTTCGTCGACTTCAGCCGGCGCTCGCACGCCTGCCAGGCCGCCAGGATCTGCTGGACCTGGCCCACCGTCCGTACGGTCGTGTCCACCAGGTCCGCGCGGACCTTGTCGTACAGCTTCCGGAACGACTCCTCGTCCCACGCCGGGCCGCCGTGGTCCGCGATCAGCTTGTCGGCCGCCGCGGTCGCGCAGTCGTCGAACAGGGCCTGGATCGAGCCGTGCGGGTTCGAGGACAGGGCCAGCTTCTGCTGGTTGGTCAGCTTGTCCGAGGCGAACTTCGCCGGGTTCACCGGGATGTTCAGCATGATCAGCTTCCGGGTGCCCCGCCACATCGCCAGCTGCTGCTCGGCCTCCGTGTCGAAGAGCCGCACGGCGACCGTCGAGCCCTCGTCCACGAGCGCCGGGTACGCCTTGACCGGCTGCCCGCCGCGCTTCGTCTCGAAGACCTTCGTGAGCGTCCCGATCGTCCAGTCCGTGAGCCCCGTGCGCTCCAGGGACGGCCCGGAGCCGTCCGGGCCCCCGGTGGCCGCCGCGGCGGCCTGGGAGAGGGCCTTGCGGGCCTTCGGCCGCAGCTTCAGGCGGAGCGTCTCCAGGTCCTTGTCCTCGGCGAGCTTCCGGCGCCGCTCGTCGACGATCCGGAAGGTCACCTTGAGGTGCTCGGGGACCTTCGCCCAGTCGAAGTCCTCGGCCGTCACCGGCACGCCGACCATCCGCTGGAGCTCGCGGGCGAGCGCCCCCGTCAGCGGCTCCTGCACGGGCACGACCGCGTCGAGGAAACGGCCCGCGAAGTTCGGCGCCGGCACGTAGTGGCGGCGGATCGGCTTCGGCAGGGAACGGATCAGCTCGGTGACGACCTCGGCGCGCAGGCCCGGGATCTGCCATTCGAAGCCCTCGTCCGTCACCTGGTTCAGGACCTGGAGCGGGACGTGGACGGTCACGCCGTCGGCGTCCGCGCCCGGCTCGAACTGGTACGTCACCCGGAACTTCAGCGGGCCCTGCCGCCACGAGTCCGGGTAGTCGTCCTTGGTGACGGCCCCGGCCTTCTCGTTGATGAGCATCTCGCGCTCGAAGTCGAGGAACTCCGGTTCCTCGTGGCGCTTGTGCTTCCACCAGGAGTCGAAGTGGGCTCCGGACACGACGTGTTCCGGGACGCGCTTGTCGTAGAAGTCGAACAGCGTCTCGTCGTCGACGAGGATGTCCCGGCGCCGCGCCCGGTGCTCCAGCTCCTCGACCTCGGTGAGCAGCTTGCGGTTGTCCGCGAAGAACTTGTGGTGGGTGCGCCAGTCGCCTTCGACCAGGGCGTTCCTGATGAACAGGTCGCGGGAGACCTCGGGGTCGATCCGGCCGTAGTTCACCTTGCGGTCGGCGACGATCGGCACGCCGTACAGCGTCACCTTCTCGAAGGCCATCACGGCCGCCTGGTCCTTCTCCCAGTGCGGCTCGCTGTACGTCTTCTTCACCAGGTGCTGGGCGAGCGGCTCGATCCACTCGGGCTCCACGCGCGCGTTGACCCGGGCCCAGAGGCGCGAGGTCTCCACCAGCTCGGCGGACATGACGAACCGCGGGGGCTTCTTGAAGAGCGCCGAACCGGGGAAGATCGCGAACTTGGCGTTGCGGGCGCCCAGGTAGTCGTTCTTCGCGCCCTCCTTCACGTCCTTCATGCCGATGTGCGACAGGAGTCCGGCGAGGAGCGACACGTGGACGGACTGCTCGGGGGCGTCCTCCTCGTTGACGTGGATGCCGAGCTGTTTGGCGACCGTCCGCAGCTGGGCGTAGATGTCCTGCCACTCGCGGATGCGCAGGAAGTTCAGGTACTCCTGCTTGCACATCCGGCGGAAGGAGCTGGAGCCGCGCTCCTTCTGCTGCTCGCGGACGTACCGCCAGAGGTTCAGGAAGGCGAGGAAGTCGCTCGTCTCGTCCTTGAAGCGGGCGTGCTGCTGGTCGGCCTGCGCCTGCTTCTCGGCGGGGCGCTCGCGCGGGTCCTGGATGGACAGGGCGGCCGCGATCACCATGACCTCGCGGACGCAGCCGTTCTTGTCGGCCTCCAGGACCATCCGGGCGAGCCGGGGGTCGACGGGCAGCTGGGAGAGCTTCCGGCCCTGCTGGGTCAGCCGCTTCTTCGGGTCCTTCTCCGTCGGGTCGATCGCGCCCAGCTCCTGGAGGAGCTGCACGCCGTCCCGGATGTTCCGGTGGTCCGGCGGGTCGATGAAGGGGAACTTCTCGATCTCGCCGAGGCCGGCCGCGGTCATCTGGAGGATGACGGAGGCCAGGTTCGTACGGAGGATCTCGGCGTCCGTGAACTCCGGCCGGGAGAGGAAGTCGTCCTCCGAGTACAGCCGGATGCAGATGCCGTCGGACGTACGGCCGCAGCGGCCCTTGCGCTGGTTGGCGCTGGCCTGGCTGACCGGCTCGATCGGCAGCCGCTGCACCTTGGTGCGGTGCGAGTAGCGGGAGATGCGGGCGGTGCCCGGGTCGATCACGTACTTGATGCCGGGGACGGTCAGCGAGGTCTCGGCGACGTTCGTCGCGAGGACGATCCGGCGGCCCGAGTGCGCCTGGAAGACCCGGTGCTGCTCGGCGTGCGACAGGCGCGCGTAGAGCGGCAGGACCTCCGTGTTGCGGAGGTTCCGCTTGAGCAGGGCGTCCGCCGTGTCGCGGATCTCCCGCTCGCCGGAGAGGAAGACCAGGACGTCGCCGGGGCCCTCGGCCTGGAGCTCGTCGACGGCCTCGCAGATCGCGGTGATCTGGTCGCGGTCGCTCTCCTCGGAGTCCTCTTCGAGCAGGGGCCGGTAGCGGACCTCGACCGGGTACGTACGGCCGGAGACCTCGACGATCGGGGCGTCGCCGAAGTGGCGGGAGAAGCGCTCCGGGTCGATGGTCGCCGAGGTGATCACGACCTTGAGGTCGGGGCGCTTCGGGAGCAGCTGGGCCAGATAGCCGAGCAGGAAGTCGATGTTGAGGGACCGCTCGTGGGCCTCGTCGATGATGATCGTGTCGTAGGCGCGCAGCTCGCGGTCCGTCTGGATCTCGGCGAGCAGGATGCCGTCCGTCATCAGCTTCACGAAGGTCGCGTCGGGGTTCACCTGGTCGGTGAAGCGGACCTTCCAGCCGACGGCCTCGCCCAGCGGGGTCCGCAGCTCCTCCGCCACCCGCTCGGCGACCGTGCGGGCGGCGATCCGGCGGGGCTGGGTGTGCCCGATCATGCCCCGGACGCCCCGGCCGAGCTCCAGGCAGATCTTCGGGATCTGGGTGGTCTTTCCCGAGCCCGTCTCACCGGCGACGATCACGACCTGGTGGTCGCGTATCGCCTCCAGGATCTCGTCCTTCTTCTGCGAGACGGGCAGCTGTTCGGGATAGGTGACCGCGGGCACGCGGGAGGCGCGCCCGTCGACGCGTTCCTTGGCCTTGGCCGCCTCGACGGCGATCTCGTCCAGGACGGCCGCGCGGGCCTCGGGCTTGCGGATGCGGCGGGCGCCTTCGAGACGGCGGCCGAGCCGGTGGGAGTCCCGCAGCGAGACCTCGGCCAGGACGGACTGGAGGGCGGCGAAGGAAGTAGACATACGGAATCCAGGATCGCACCTGGGGCCGAGAAGCGGCGAACCGATTTACGAGCCGCGCCCCCGGGGACGGGTGGCTTCCCGGGCGTGAGGAGCCGGGTGCGTACTATTTCGGGCACGTCGACCCGGCCGGAGAGGTTTCGCATGTTCCGCACCACCCGCGCGGCGGCGGCGTTCGCCGCGCTCGCGGCCCTGGTGCTGGGCCTCCTGGTGTGCGGGACGACGACGGGTACGCCCCGGGCGGCCGGCCCGGTCGTCCTCGGCGCCGCCGTCCCCGGCTGCGACCCCGGCCACCCCGCCGACGAAGGGGCCGCCGGTCCCGTCGTACCGCCGCGTGCGCACGGGTTCGCCGAGCTGCTCCCGGCGCTGGCCGCCGACCGGGCGCCGGGCGGGGTCCGGCAGCCGTACCCGGACGGCCCGGGCGTGTCGCCGGGGCGGGAGCCCCCCGCGCGCGTACCGCTGTCTCCCGTGGAGCTGTCGGTCCTGAGGGTGTAGACGGACGGCCGTCCTCCGCCGCCCGTCCCGTCCTGCGTACCTCAGGAGCACTTCCGCATGTCCAAGAACCCGCCCAAGCCCGCCTCCAAGGCCCCGTCCAAGCGCGCGCCGAAGTCCGCGTCCAAGGCGAAGCCGCTCGCCGTCGTCTCCGGGGTGGCCGTCGCCGCCGTCCTGCTCGGCGTCGTCTCGTACACCGCCACCCGGCCCGCCTCCCCCGGCGCCGCCGGCTCCGGCTCCGTCGCCGAGGTCTCGGCCGACCCGTCCGCGGGCGTCTACGCCGAACTGGAGGCGTACGCCCGCCGCGACGCCGCCGACAAGCTCGCCCTCGGCCGCGCCGACGCCCCCGTCGTCCTCATCGAGTACGCCGACTTCAAGTGCGGCTACTGCGGGAAGTTCGCCCGGGACACCGAGCCCGTCCTGGTGAAGAAGTACGTCGACAGCGGCGTCCTGCGCATCGAGTGGCGGAACTTCCCGATCTTCGGCGAGGAGTCCGAGGCCGTCGCCCGGGCCTCCTGGGCGGCCGGGCAGCAGGGCCGGTTCTGGGAGTTCCACAAGGCGGCCTACGCGGAGGGCGCCAAGGAGAAGGGCTTCGGGAAGGACCGGCTCGCCGCCCTCGCGAAGGAGGCGGGCGTCCCCGACGCCGCCCGGTTCGCGAAGGACAGCGAGGGGGCGCCGGCCCGGGCGGCCGTGAGCGCGGACCAGGAGCAGGGGTACTCCCTCGGCGCGACCTCCACCCCCTCCTTCCTGATCAACGGCCGGCCGATCGCGGGCGCGCAGCCGCTGGAGACCTTCACGGAGACGATCGAGGCGGCCGCGAAGGCGGCGAAGGCGAAGCCGTCGAAGCCGTCCGAGCCGCGGAAGTCCTCCCCGCCGGCCGGGGCGGGCGAGAAGCCGGGCGCCGGACAGTGACCTCCGGCATCGGCTACTTCGCCGCCTTCCTCGGCGGGCTGCTCGCCCTGCTCAGCCCGTGCAGCGCCCTGCTCCTGCCGGCCTTCTTCGCGTACTCGATCGACACGCGCGCGAAGCTGGTGGCCAGGACCGGCATCCTCTACGCGGGCCTGGCGACCACCCTGGTGCCGCTCGGTGCGGCCGGCTCCTTCGCGGGCCGCCTCTTCTACGGCCACCGGGACCTGCTCGTCACCGTCGGCGGCTGGCTGATCATCGGGCTCGGGGTGCTCCAGATCCTCGGCCTGGGCTTCGCCTCCCGTCGGATCGCCGAGGCGAGCGGCCGGATCAGACCGACCTCGGCGCTCTCGGTGTACGCGCTCGGCCTGGTCTACGGCCTCGCGGGCTTCTGCGCGGGCCCGATCCTGGGCAGCGTCCTCACGGTCGCCGCGCTGAGCGGCAGCCCGGCGTACGGCGGGCTGCTCCTCGCCGTGTACGCGCTCGGCATGGCGGTCCCGCTGTTCGTGCTCGCGCTGCTCTGGGAGCGGTACGACCTGGGCCGGCGGTCCTGGCTGCGCGGCCGGCCGCTCCGGCTCGGCCGGCTCACCCTCCACTCGACCTCACTGGTCTCGGGGCTCTTCTTCGTGGCCCTCGGCACGATGTTCCTGGTCTTCGACGGGACGACGGCGCTGCCGGGCCTGCTGTCGGTGGACGACTCGTTCGCCGTGGAGCAGCGGGTGGCCTCGCTGGGCCGGGCGGTCCCGGACTGGGCGCTGCTCGTCGCGGTGGTGGCCGTGGTGGCTCTGGTGCTCGTGGTGCGGGCGCGGCGGGGGAGCCGTACGGGGGAACGCGAGGAGGTCTGAGACTTACGGGGAGGGGGCGCCGGCCTCCTCCCCGTACGCCCTCCCGGGTGCGGACACACGACGAAGGCCCCGTTCTTTCGAACGGGGCCTTCTGTTTGTGGCTGGGGCCGGGGTCGAACCGGCGACCTATCGCTTTTCAGGCGATCGCTCGTACCAACTGAGCTACCCAGCCACGAAGCTGTTTCCAGCTTCAGCGACTCTGACGGGACTTGAACCCGCGACCTCCACCTTGACAGGGTGGCGAGCTAACCAACTGCTCCACAGAGCCAAGCTTGTGCGCGATCACTAGTCTCGCACACGGTACTGCGTGCCCCCAACGGGATTCGAACCCGTGCTACCGCCTTGAAAGGGCGGCGTCCTGGGCCACTAGACGATGAGGGCTAGAGGCTCACCTGCGCGCTTTCCAGCGCGTCGGGGACGTGAGAAGCATATGGGATGCCGGGCGCTATCGCCAAAACGGTTTCCGGGCGGGGGACAATGGGCGGGTGCTGGAGATGACGCGCGAGGAGTTCGAGGAGCTTGTCTCCGAAGCCCTGGACCGGATTCCGCCGGAGCTGACGCGGCTGATGGACAACGTCGCCGTGTTCGTGGAGGACGAGCCGCCCTCCGACGATCCCGAACTGCTCGGGCTCTACGAGGGGACGCCGCTGACCGAGCGGGGCGAGTGGTACGCCGGCGTGCTGCCCGACCGGATCACGATCTACCGGGGGCCGACGCTGCGGATGTGCGAGTCGCGCGAGGACGTGGTCGCGGAGACCGAGATCACCGTGGTGCACGAGATCGCCCACCACTTCGGCATCGACGACGAGCGGCTGCACGCGCTGGGCTACGGCTGACCGGGCTCCCCCCCCCCGGGCCGCTCCGGGCCGGCGGGCTCCCGTCCGACGGGCGTCGGTCCGGCGGCCGCCGGGCGTGTCCCTTGCGGTGCCAAGGGAGTTGGGCAGTGCAACGCGTTCCGTTCCTGCCTGTTGTGTCCTGGAGGTGCCCCCGTGCGCCATTTGCCCACCCCGGTGAGATGGGCCGCCACCGCGCTGGCCGTCGCGGCCTGTGCCGGTCTGAGCGGCTGTATGAGTGTGAGTGACGAGGGGGCGAAGCCGGGGCCCGGCGCGTCCGGCGGAAAGCACGGCGTGGCGACCGAGTCCGACGGCGGCGGGGGCGGCGCCGCGGGCGGCGAGGGCGGCTCGGGGAACGGCCGGCCGGACGGCGGCGGACCGGACGTGGCGGGCGCGGGCCAGGAGTCCCCGGTGCCGAGCGGCTCACCCTCGGGCACGGCCACGGCCTCCCCGGGCGCGGTGCTGCCGGTGGAGGGTCCGGGCGGCCCCGGCGGCACGTCGAAGCCGCAGCCGACCGGCGGCGGCCACGACGGCCCGGGCGGCGGCGCGGGCGGCTCCGCGGGGAACGGCGGCAACGGCGGGAACGGGAACGGCGGGAACGGCGGCGGGGGCAACGGCGGCGGTTCCGGCGGCCCGGGCGGTGGCGGCTCCACGCCGACGCCGAACCCCACCCCCGAACCCACCCCGGAGCCGACCCCCGAACCCACCTCCAACCCCACCCCCGAGCCGACCCCGGAACCGACCTCCAACCCCACCGACCCGCCGACCCAGGGACCCGACACCCAGATGGGTGCGATGCGGGCCGCGGACGGGCCGGGAGCGCCCCCGGAACCGGTGGCGTCTCCGCAGGTCGGACCGGTGTGACGGAGTCCGATTTGCCATAGGTGGGGGAGGGTGCGTATGGTGGTAGATCGTTTGATCCCATTGCCCGGCGCCGACACAGAAGAGCGCCGCGTGGCGCGTACTCTCCCTAGCCGTGGCTGACCGCATTGAGGCGGTCGTTTGCGAAATCACGGAGTTGACGGGCGCGTGCCGAGACTCCGGAAGGTTTCGCATTTCGCATGTCCATTTTCAGTTCTGACCACGCCGTCATGCCCGAGAACGACGAGATCGTCGAGGCCGTAGCGGCCACCGAGACCGTCGAGACGGCCGTGATCGAGGCCGACGACATCATCGACGCCGTCGACACCGACGCCGACTCCGCCGAGGAGCCGGCCGAGCCCACCATCACCTTCGGCGACCTCGGTCTGCCGGAGGGCGTCGTGCGCAAGCTCGCGCAGAACGGCGTCACCACCCCCTTCCCGATCCAGGCCGCGACCATCCCGGACGCCCTGGCCGGCAAGGACATCCTGGGCCGTGGCCGTACCGGCTCCGGCAAGACCCTCTCCTTCGGTCTCCCGCTGCTCGCCACCCTGGCCGGCGGTCACACCGACAAGAAGAAGCCCCGCGGCGTCATCCTCACCCCGACCCGCGAGCTCGCGATGCAGGTCGCGGACGCCCTCCAGCCGTACGGCGACGTGCTCGGCCTCAAGATGAAGGTCGTCTGCGGCGGTACGTCCATGGGCAACCAGATCTACGCCCTCGAGCGCGGCGTCGACATCCTCGTCGCCACCCCGGGCCGACTGCGCGACATCATCAACCGCGGCGCCTGCTCCCTGGAGAACGTCCAGATCGCCGTCCTCGACGAGGCCGACCAGATGGCCGACCTGGGCTTCCTGCCCGAGGTCACCGAGCTGCTCGACCAGGTTCCGGTCGGCGGCCAGCGCCTCCTCTTCTCCGCCACCCTGGAGAACGAGATCGACAGCCTGGTCAAGCGCTACCTGGTGGACCCGGTCACGCACGAGGTCGACCCGTCCGCCGGTGCCGTCACCACCATGACCCACCACGTCCTCGTCGTGAAGCCGAAGGACAAGGCGCCGGTCACCGCCGCCATCGCCGCCCGCAAGGGCCGCACCATCATCTTCGTCCGCACCCAGCTGGGCGCCGACCGCATCGCGGAGCAGCTGCGCGACGCCGGTGTGAAGGCCGACGCGCTGCACGGCGGCATGACCCAGGGCGCCCGTACGCGCACCCTCGCCGACTTCAAGGACGGCTACGTCAACGCGCTCGTCGCGACCGACGTCGCCGCCCGAGGCATCCACGTCGACGGCATCGACCTGGTGCTCAACGTGGACCCGGCCGGCGACCACAAGGACTACCTGCACCGCTCGGGCCGCACCGCCCGCGCCGGCCGCTCCGGTGTCGTGGTCTCCCTGGCCCTGCCGCACCAGCGCCGCCAGATCTTCCGGCTGATGGAGGACGCGGGCGTCGACGCCTCGCGCCACATCGTCGGCGGCGCCGGCGCGTTCGACCCCGAGGTCGCCGAGATCACCGGCGCCCGTTCGCTGACCGAGGTCCAGGCCGACTCGGCGAACAACGCGGCCAAGCAGGCCGAGCGCGAGGTCGTCGACCTGACCAAGCAGCTGGAGCGCCTCCAGCGCCGCGCGGTCGAGCTCCGCGAGGAGGCCGACCGTCTGGTGGCCCGCGCCGCCCGTGAGCGCGGCGAGGACCCCGAGGCCGCCGTCGCCGAGGTGACCGAGGCCGCCGAGGCCGAGGTCGCGGCCGCAGCCGTCGAGGCCGAGCGTGCCGCCCGCGCCGAGGAGCAGCGCCGCGAGGAGCGCCCGGCCCGTGACGAGCGCGGCAACTACGAGCGCCGTGACCGTGGCGGCTTCAACCGCGACGACCGCGGCGACCGTGGCGACCGTGGTGGGTTCCGTGGTGGCGACCGCGGCGGTGACCGTGGCGGCTTCCGCCGCGACGACCGTCCGTCCGGTGGTTTCCGTCGCGATGACCGTCCGTCGGGTGGCTTCAACCGTGACGACCGTGGTGGCCGTTCTTTCGAGCGTCGTGACAACGACCGTCCGTCCGGTGGTTTCCGTCGCGATGACCGTCCTTCGGGTGGCTTCAACCGTGACGACCGTGGTGGCCGTTCTTTCGAGCGTCGTGACAACGACCGTCCGTCCGGTGGTTTCCGTCGTGACGACCGTCCTTCGGGTGGCTTCAACCGTGACGACCGTGGCGGCCGTTCTTTCGAGCGTCGTGACAACGACCGTCCGTCCGGTGGTTTCCGTCGTGACGACCGTCCTTCGGGTGGCTTCAACCGTGACGACCGCGGTGGCCGTTCCTTCGACCGCCGTGACGACCGCCCCTCCGGCGGCCACCGCGGCAGCGACCGCCCGTTCAACCGTGACCGTCGCGACGACCGCCCCTCCGGCGGCTTCCGCCCGGGCGGCGGCGACCGCCCCTACGGCCGTCGTGACGACCACCGCGGCACCGGCACCGGCTCGGCCGGCGGCTTCGCCCGCCGCGACGACAAGCCGCGCTGGAAGCGCAACGGCTGACCTCACGTAGCAGGCTGAGCAGGGCCCGTACGACACTTCGGTGACGTACGGGCCCTGCTTCTTTGAACAGGTTCGGAACTCGGTTCCGGGGCGGCGGAGCGGCTGTTAGCATCGGCGCATTCGCATGGGGGAGCTGCGGCTGGGGGGCCGCGAAGCGACGTCTGTTCCACATGAGCACCGCTGTCCTTCCCCATGTCTCGACTTTCGTGCATGCCTCAGGGGAGGACCCGGGTGCCTCGTAGCGCTCTTCTACGCCATTCCATCGCGGCCGTCACCGCCGCGACCCTGCTCGCGGGCGTCGGCCCACTGGCCGCGACGGCGACCGCCGCCCCGGCCACCGCGGCGGCGACCGCCGCCGCCCAGATCGACCCGTGGGCGGCGTCCGTACCGCTGACCGACGGCACGGCCATCCACAGCCTCGTGGACCTCAAGACGGCCAAGGACGGCGCGATCGTCGCGCTGTGGCACCGGAGTCCCGTGGACCACAGCAAGAACGACCTCGTCGTGGCGGTGCGTCCCGCGGTCAGCTCCGCCTGGGGCGCGCCGCACGTCCTCGCCGAGCTGCCCAGCCAGCGCTCCGACGCCAACCTCACCGTCTCGGCCGACGGGTCCGTCACGGCGGGCTGGATGGAGTACCCGAACGACGGGGGGCCGGAGAACGAGAAGCCCGGCGCCGTATGGCGCATGTCCACCCTCGCCGCCGGTGGCACCACGTGGTCCGCCGCGTCCGTCATCATGACCGACCCCGGCTGGGTCCACAGCGGGCAGCTGGCCGGCTCGCCCTCGGGCGAGCTCGTCGCGGTCTGGCAGAAGTTCTCGGAAGGGAAGGCCGGGGTGTGGTCCTCGGTCCGCCCCGCCCCGGGCGAGGCCTGGTCGGAGCCGCTGCGGATCGACGAGCCCCTGGCCGACGGAGGGGTCAACGGCTCGCCGGAGCTCGTCTACTCGGATCAGGGCACCGCCACCCTCGCCTTCGTCCAGGGCACCGGCAGGACCGGCGAGGTCAAGGTCAGCGACCGCACGGCCGGAGGCACGTGGACCACGCCGGTCCCCGTCTCCAAGGCCGGCATGTACCCCACCGGCCTCACCCTGGCCATCGGTCGGAGCGGCCACGCCGCGCTGGCCTGGGCCACGACGGACGACCCCACGTCCGGGTCGTCGACGCAGGTGCTCGCCGTACGCCCGGCCGGCAGCCTGACCTGGGGTGCCGAGGAGCCGGCCAACGGCTTCCGCACGGGGGCCTGGCGCGAGGTCGCCGTCAACGGGCGGGGTGACGTCACCCTGCTCGGCGTCGCCGCAGACGAGGCCACCGGCTTCGGCGCACGGACCACGACGCGGTCCGCCACCGGCGGCTGGTCCGCCCTGAAGACGCTCTCCTCCGGATACGTCCAGGACGACCAGTTCGATCTGACGGTCGGGGCCGACGACACCTTCCACGCGGTGTGGACGCAGGAGAAGACGTTGATGACGTCCTCGCGCGTCGACGGCGTCTGGTCCGCCGCTCCGACGCGGCTCTCCACCCACACCAGCGGCTACTCCCTCGGCAAGGTCACCACCGACGCCGCCGACCGGCCCGTCGCCGTGTGGGAGCAGTCCAGCGGCGACTTCACCAACGAGCTGCGGGCGGCCACCACCGCCCCCGCCCCCGTCAAGCCGCTCCCCAAGTGGCGGGACCACAGCGGTGACGGGAAGGGCGACCTGCTCGCGCTGACCCCGGCCGGCGCGCTGACCGTGCGGACGGGCACGGGCACCGGCGGACTCGGGACCGGGGCCACGGCGGCCGGCTGGCCGGCGACGTCGACGGTCGTCCCCTTCGGGGACCTGTCGGGCGACCGGTGCAACGACCTGCTGGTCCGCAGCTCCACCGGTGTGCTGACGCGGCACGACGGCGGCTGCGGCACGGCGTTCGCGCCGGGCGGCCCGCAGCGCACTCTCGGCGGGGGCTGGAACAGCTACAACACCCTGACCGCGCCGGGTGACCTGACCGGCGACGGCCGGACGGACCTGCTGGCGCGCACGCCGGCCGGCGAGCTGTGGATGTACGCCGACGACGGCGCGGGCACGTTCAAGTCCCGGGTGCGGCTCGGCGGTGGCTGGCAGATCTTCAACTCGGTCGTCGGCGTCGGTGATCTGAACGGCGACAAGGCCGGCGACCTGCTGGCCCGCGACACGACCGGTGTGCTGTGGCGGTACGACGGCAACGGCAAGGGCGCGTTCGCGTCCCGCGTCCGGGTCGGCGGCGGCTGGCAGGCCTACAACGCGCTCGCGGGCGTCGGTGACCTCACCGGCGACGGCAGGGCGGACCTGGTGGCCCGCGACACCACGGGTGTGCTGTGGCGGTACGACGGCGACGGCAAGGGCGCGTTCGCGTCCCGCGTGAAGGTCGGCGGCGGCTGGCAGATGTACAAGACGCTGTCGTGATCCGCGACGCGTAGACCGGGGCCCGTGCGGCGGACATCCGCCGCACGGGCCCCGGTCCGGCTTCCGCACCGTTTCCTCAGCTTTCAGAACTCCCGGGGAGGGACCCTTGTTGGCACGCTCATCGCGCGGGCGCGCGCGTACGGCCGTCGTCGCCGCCACGCTCATCGCCTCGGTGATCGGCGCGGCGCCGGCCCACGCCGTACCGGCCGCCGCGCCGACGGCGCTGCCGGCCGCCGTACCGCCCGGCGACCAGCTCGACATCACGCCCCACTGGCGGACCCAGCCCCGGCAGGTGACGGTCTCCGCCGTCTCCGCCGGCGGTTTCGCGCACGAGACCGAGGACTCCGACCCGGCCTTCGGCGGCGAACTCTTCTGGACCGACTTCGCGACCGGCCGGACCGCGTCCCTCGGGTACGGCTCCGGCACCCCGGCCTTCGCGGAGAGCGGCGTCGGCGGGCGGTACGCGTACGTCCGCTCCGGCGCCGGCAGCCACGCCCTGCGCGACCTCGCCACTGGTACCGAAGAGCCGCTGACCATCCCGCGCGACGCGAGCTACCGGGGTCTGCTCGGCGACACCCTGCTCTTCCAGCAGTACGAGTCCGAGGAGTCGACGCAGACGACCACCGGCTACTACCTGCGGCGCGTCGGGGACCCCGCGGGCACGAAGATCCCCGTGACCGGCTTCCCCGAGGGCGCCGGCCTCCACATGGCGCGGCTCGTCGCGGGCGACGACACCGCCGCCGTGATCCGCTTCGGCCGGTCCGCCACCGACCCGTACGACCTCACCGACCTCGGCCTCGTCGACCTGCGGACCGGGCGGATGACGGTGATCGACGCGCCCACCTCCGCCGGGCAGAGCATCCTCGTCGCGCCGGTCGCCCTGAGCGCCGACCGGATCGCGTGGATCGACCGCGACCGTCGGGTGCACGTCCGCGAGCGGTCCGCGCCCCTCGGCCCCGAGCGGACGTACGCACTGCCCGAGGGCCTGAGCGCCGCCCGCATCGGCCTGGTCGGCGACTGGGTCCTCGCCGTCGGCGAGGCCGGCGGCGTCGACTCCGCCCTGCGGCGGCCGCTGGTCGCGCTCTCCCCCGAGGGCGTCCCGCAGACGCTCCTGGAGAAGGCGGAACCGGAGATCAACCAGATCGCCGGCGGGGCCGGCGCGGCCGTCGTCGGCGGCTCGTCCGCCACCGACTGGTCCCTGCTGAAGGCCGTCCCGGGGAAGGGCGGCGGCGCGCCGGCGCTGGAGAAGCTGCGCCGGGTCGAGCCGTTGGCGACGGCGGTGCAGTCGCTCGCCCTCGGCGCGGGCCGCCTCTCCACCCTGGAGCAGGACGGCGGGCTGAGCCGGGGGTTCTTCGCGTGGGACCTGCCGGTCGCCCCGCTGCACACCGGCGCGCCGGAGCCCGCGCCGGTCGGCTCCGAGGAGCGGCTGGAGCCCACGACCCCGCTGTTCGACTCCGGTGACGGCCGCACGGTCCACCTGGCCCGCGGCGGCTCCGGTCTCGACGTGGTCGGGCGGCGCTCCGCGAAGGAGGCAGCCAGGGTCTCCACGGGCAAGACCAGCGGATGGCTCGCCGACGCCTCCGGCCGCTGGGCGGTCTTCCAGGGCGGGCGGCCGACCGTCGCCGGCGTCCTCGTCCCCGGCGAGGAGACCCTCGTCGTCGACCTGGACGCCGCCCCCGGAGCACCGTCCGTCGTGAAGCGGCAGCCGCAGACGGCGGCCGCCCTGCGGGGCGACACGCTGTTCGCCGGCACCGCGACGGCCGGCCAGGTGTCCCGGACGGACCTGGTCACGGGCAAGGACCTCGGCACGGTCGCGACCGGCGCCACCTGCCAGGCGACGGAGCTTCAGGTGACGGGCCGCTGGCTGTACTGGGCCTGCGCCCAGTTCGGCCGGCAGGGCGTCCTGGACCTCCAGACGGGCACGAGGATCGCCCTGCCCAGGGGCTCGTCCACCGGCGGCCTGCTCGGCGACGGCTTCGTCGTGGACCGGGACGGCGGCTCGTACCTGCGGCTGACCGACTTCCACACGGGGACGGCCGCCGCGCCGCGCACGCTCGTGGACTCCGAGCCCCTGCCGGGCGTCCGCCGCGAGGGCTGGACCGTGGACCGCTTCGGCGGGGCCGTCGCCTACCGGGACGCCCAGGACCACGTCCACGTCGTGTGGACCGGCGTCCCCACCTCCGACCTCACCACCCTCGCGGCGCGGACCCCCGCGACCATGCGGGTGCAGGACGGCTGGCGGGCGTCCTGGGCGCTCTCCAAGCCCGCGGCGGCCTGGGAGCTCCAGCTGTTCGACCCGCACAGCTGGGAGCCGGTGCGTTCCTTCGCGGGCGGGGAGACCCGCGGCCGCGTCGACGTCGTCTGGGACGGCCGGACGGCGGCGGGCAAGCCCGTGCCCAATGGCTCGTACACCTGGCGGCTGCGGGCGAACACGGCCGACGGGAAGGGCGCCGACCTGCTCGTCGCCGGCTCGGTCTCGGTCTCCGGCGGCAGGCCGGTCTGGCGGGACCTGGCGGGCAACGACATGCAGGGCGAGCTGCTGGCCCTGGACACCACGGGCGGCGTCTCGATGTACCGGGGCGACGGCTTCGGCGGTCTGTCGGGGCGGATGACGGCCACCGGCGCGAAGTTCGCGACCAGCACCGTCCTGGTGCCGTTCGGTGACGTGAACGCCGACGGCTGCGCGGACGTCCTGGCCCGGGTCGGCGACCAGCTGCGGGCCTACCGGCCGGGGTGCGGCAAGGTGGTGACGGCCTCGTCGCCGTACACCCTCCTGGGCTCCGGCTGGGGCCAGTACGACGTGCTGACGTCCCCGGGCGACGCGAACGGCGACGGCTTCATCGACCTGATCGTGCGCCAGACCACCACCGGTGACATGTACTTCTACGCGGGCACGGCCGACCACCGGCTCGCGCCCCGGGTGCGGATCGGCGTCAACTGGAAGCTGTACAAGAAGATCGTCGGCGTCGGAGACCTCAACCGCGACGGGCGGGGCGACCTGCTCGGCGTGGACGCGGCCGGCGTGCTGTGGCGCTACTACGGCACGGCGACCGGCGGCGTGACGCCGCGCGTCAGGGTCGGCGGCGGCTGGGGCGGCTACTCCGCCCTCGCCGGCGTCGGTGACATCTCCGGCGACGGCTGCGCGGACCTCGTCGCCCGCGACACCACCGGCAAGCTCTACGGCTACCCGGCCACCTGCGCCGGCGCCTACCAGAGCCGCGTCCTGATCGGCTCGGGCGGCTGGAACACCTTCAAGGCCCTGTTCTGATCCCTGTGCCGCGCCCCCGGGCCCCCGCCGGCCCGGGGGCGCGGCACGGCCCCCGCCGACCCGGAACACCGGCCACCGGCCCGGGCGCACGGCACGCGCCCGGGCCCGTGTCGGATACCCGATCGGTTCGGGGGATCACTCGGGCTATGCTGCACGGGTGTGCTTGTCCACGGGCCGTTAGCTCAATTGGCAGAGCAGCGGACTTTTAATCCGTTGGTTGTGGGTTCGAGTCCCACACGGCCTACGTGTGGCAGCCGGGGGTGGAGACCTCCGCGCCGCCGAGAAGCGCCCCGCCCGGTTCCGACCGGGCGGGGCGCTTTCGTGCACCTGGCCCCATCGGCGGGGCTGGGGAACGTTTTTGCGGGAAGGCATCTTTCCGGGCGCGGGGTGCGTCACCGTAGGTGAGTCTGGGACGTGGCCGCCCGGACGCGGGCGGGACGTCGAGCACGGAGGTGGGGAACGGTGGCGGTGTACGGGGCCGGTGATCCGATGGAGCAGGCCCGGACGCTGGCGCGGTGGGCGCTCGGTGCCGCCGCGCTGGCGGTCGTGCTGCTGTTGACGGGCCTCGGTGGCGCCGGGGTGCTGGTCCTGCTCGGCGCGTTCGCGGGGCTCGCCTGTTCGGCCGTGGGCATCTGGTGGTTCCTCGCCCACCGCGGGCCGCTGCGGGTGTCCGGTGCGCTGCTCGCCGTCGGCGCGCCGCTCGCCGTCCTCGTCATGTACGCCGTCTGGGGGCCCTGGCTGACGGCGCTCGGAGCCCTGGCGTCCTGGGGCGTGGCGCTGGTCTGCGCGCGGGCCGCCCTGCGCCTCATCCGGGACGTGAACGGCGGGCCGCGCCGCCCGCGGCCGAAGCGGCGGCCCCGGCCCAAGCGGCCCGTACTGATCATGAACCCGAAGTCCGGGGGCGGGAAGGTCGCCCGCTTCGGGCTGGTCGAGCGGGCCGAGAAGCTGGGCGCGCGGGTCGTCCTCATCGACCCGTCGGTCGAGACCGACGTCGCCGCGCTCGCCCGGGAGGCCGTCGCGGACGGCGCCGACCTGCTCGGGGTGGCCGGCGGGGACGGCACCCAGGCGCTGGTCGCGGCCGTGGCCGCCGAGCACGACCTGCCGTTCCTCGTCATCTCGGCCGGCACCCGCAACCACTTCGCCCTCGACCTGGGCCTGGACCGCGCCGACCCGACGACCTGTCTGGACGCCCTCGTCGACGGCGAGGAACTCCGCGTCGACCTCGGGTCGGTGGCCGGGCGGGCGTTCGTGAACACCGTCTCCTTCGGTGTGTACGCCGATGTCGTCCAGCACCCCGAGTACCGCGACGCGAAGGCCGGCACCGCCGTCGAGGTCCTGCCCGACCTGCTCCAGGGCGGGGGCGGAGACCGGCTCGACGCGCTCGCCGACGGTGTCCGGCTGCCCGCCCAGCAGGCGCTCCTCGTCAGCAACAACGCGTACGCCGCGCCCGATCCGTTCAGTGCCGCCGCCGCCCGGAGACCCCGCCTGGACAGCGGGAAGCTGGGGGTGATCGCCGTCCGGGTCGACGGGGCCGCGCAGGCCGCCGAGATGGCCGTACTGGGCACCCAGTCGACCGGGTTGAACGTCCTGACGGCCGCCCGGGTCGAGGTGACGGGGAAGGCCGCGGCGCCCGTGCCCCCGCCCGCCTCGGCCATCGTCCCCGCGCAGGCCCCGGCCCCCGGCGCCCCCGGCACCATCGCCGTGGCCGTCGACGGTGAGGCGCTGACCCTGCCCACCCCCGTCGTCTGCACCCTGCGCCCCCGCGCCCTGCGGGTGCTCGTGCCGCGGCACCGGCCGGGCGTCATCGAGCCCCAGCCGCCACTGGACTGGCGGCGCATCACCGAAATCGCCTTCCAGCCCACTTCGAGGAGCAGCGGTTCATGACCGGCACCACCCCCACCCCCGACGGCACCCCCACCCCCGACGGCACCCCCACCCCCGGCACCACCCCCACCCCCGACGGCACCCCCACGAACCGCTTCCGGGCCGTCCTCCGGGACCTCAACGCGATCGACGGCGCCGTCTACGCCGCCGTGGCCGCCACCCCCACGCCCACCCTCGACACGAGCCTGCGCAGGCTGTCGCGGGCGGCGAACCACTCCAAGATCTCGTTCGGCGTGGCGGCCGCGCTCGCCCTGGTGCCCGGCCGGCCGCGCAGGGCGGCGCTGGCCGGGGTCGGGGCCGTCGCCGTGGCCTCGGCCACCGCCAACCTGCTGGGCAAGCGGCTGGTCCGCAGGCCCCGGCCGGACCGGGAGGCGGCCCGGGTGGTGGTGGGCCGTCATGTGCGGATGCCGGACTCGGCGTCGTTCCCCTCCGGGCACACCGCCTCGGCGGTGGCCTTCGCCACCGCCGTGGGCGTGGTGCTGCCGCCGGCCGCCGTGCCCCTCCAGGTCCTGGCGATGGCCGTGGGCTACTCCCGCGTCCACACCGGGGTGCACTACCCCGGTGACGTCGCGGCCGGTGCGGTCCTCGGCATCGCGAGCGCCGCCGTCTCCCTGGTCGCCGGGGCCTCTCTGCCGCCCGCCAGGGGGAAGTGACCGGGAGTCACGGACCCACGGGGCGGCGACGCCGGCTCAGTACGTCGCGCGGGCCAGGTCCTCCTCCGAGAGGCCGAGTGCGGCGAGCCGCTCCGGGTCCGCCAGGATCTGGAGCTCGACGATCCGGTCGCCGGCGATGGTGAAGGCCATGAGCGCGCCCGGGCGTCCGTCGACGACGGACAGGACGGCGGGGGCGCCGTTGACCACGACCGGCAGCGCGGCCTGCCGGAACCTGGCGTACATGAGGGCCTGCGAGATGACGGCCTCGGCGCCCCGGACGAGCTTGGAGACGGCCGCGAGGGTCCTGCCGCCGTCCGCGCGCAGCACCACGTCCGGGTCGAGGACGGCGAGCAGGCCTTCGAAGTCGCCGCCGTTCGCGGCGGCGAGGAAGGCGTCGGCGATCTCCCGCTGCCTGCGGGCGTCCGGTCCGGGGGCGGGGGTGGCGTCCTGGACGCGGCGGCGGGCCCGGCTGGCGAGCTGGCGGGTGGCGGCGGGGGTGCGGTCCACGATCCGCGCGATCTCGTCGAAGGAGACGGCGAACATGTCGTGGAGGACGAAGGCGAGCCGCTCGGCGGGTCCCAGGGTCTCCAGGACGACGAGCAGGGCGAGACCGACGGACTCGGTGACCTCCGCCGTGTGTTCGGGGTCGGTGGCGCCGGCTACCCGGACGACGGGGTCGGGGACGTAGTACTCCAGCGGGTCCTCGCGGCGTGAGCCGCGCGAGCGCAGCATGTCGAGGCAGACCCGGCCGACGACCGTGGTGAGCCAGCCGCTGAGGTTCTCGACCGCGCTGACGTCGCTGCGGTTGAGCTTGAACCAGGCCTCCTGGACGGCGTCCTCGGCCTCGCTGAGCGAGCCCAGCATCCGGTAGGCGACCGCCCGCAGATGGCCCCGATCGGCCTCGAAGCGCCGGGCGAGCAGCTCCTTGGCGTCGGTCAGGTCGTCGTGGTCGTGGTCCACTCGCACTCGTCGGTCTCCCCGTTCGCGTCCCGTCATGGCTCCATGACGGTTCAAACCTCGCCGATGTGACACCGTCTGTCACCCCCGTTGCGGGGGGCGTCGGCGGCCGGGGGGATTCCGCTACGTGAGATCCACGCCGCCTCCGCGTGAACGCCCGGGATTCCCCGGCCGATGCTCCCCAGCGCCGTGGATCGCCTCTTCAAGGCAGTGATCATCCTCCATAGATTGATCACCATGACGACGACAACTTCGCAGGTCAACGCCGTACTCCGGACCCCGCCGGCCTCTCCCGCCGCCGCTGCCGCGTACTTCTCCGCCAGCCTCGCCTTCCACGCCGACGTGTCCGACGTGGCCGCCGCGCTCGCCGCCGCGGCCGCCGAGGGGACCGACCCCGGCTTCGTGGTGATCGACTCGCGGTCGACGGCCTCCTGGGACCAGGGGCACGTGCCCGGCGCGATCCACCTGCCGACCGCGCTCATCCCCGAGCAGGCCGAGCGGCTGCTCGACCGGTCGGTGCCGGTCGTCACGTACTGCTGGGGCCCCGGCTGCAACGGCGCCACCCGCGCCGCGCTGGCCCTCGCGGAGCTGGGGTTCCAGGTGAAGGAGATGCTCGGCGGCTTCGAGTACTGGGTGCGCGAGGGCTTCGCGTACGAGACCTGGGAGGGCCCCGCGGAGAAGGCCGCGGACCCGCTCACGGCCCCCGTCGACTCCGACGACTGCGGGTGCTGACGTAAACCGATTTCGTGATCGCCCCGGTCATGCCGTAGAGTCGTGTTTACCGACGCGGGGTGGAGCAGCTCGGTAGCTCGCTGGGCTCATAACCCAGAGGTCGCAGGTTCAAATCCTGTCCCCGCTACTCAGTAGCAGCGAAGGCCCGGATCCAGTCACTGGATCCGGGCCTTCGTCGTGTCTCCGCTCTTCGCTTGACCTTTACGCAACGTCAAGATCTAGCGTTCTCGGCATGGAGTGGTCGATCCAAGAGATCGCCAAGAAGGCCGGCACCACCAGCCGCACCCTGCGCCACTACGGGGAGCGCGGACTGCTGGAGCCGAGCCGGATCGGCGCGAACGGTTACCGGTACTACGACCAGGCGGGGCTCGTGCGGCTGCAGCGCATCCTGCTGCTGCGCGAGCTGGGGCTCTCGCTGCCCGCCATCGCCGAGGTCCTCGCGGGGCAGCAGGACACGTCCGCCGCCCTGCGGACCCATCTCGCCCTCCTGGAACAGGAGCGGGAGCGCATCGGGCGGCAGATCGCCTCGGTGCGGACCACTCTCCACAAGACCGAGAAGGGAGAAGAACTCATGGCCGACGAAGTGTTCGACGGTTTCGACCACACGGTGCACGAGAAGGAGGTCACCGAACGCTGGGGCCGCGAGGCGTACGAGAAGGGCGACCGCTGGTGGCGCTCGCTCAGCGCCGAGCGGCAGAAGGCGTTCATGGACGAGCAGGCCGGCATCGCCCGCGACTTCGCGCGGGCGCTCCAGCAGGGGCTCGCCGCGGACAGCGACGAGGTGCAGGCCCTCGCGCGCCGCCAGGTCGCCTGGCTGTCCTCCACCACGACCCCGACCAAGGAGTACGTGATCGGCCTCGGCCGCATGTACGTCGACGACCCGCGCTTCACCGCGCACTACGACAAGCACGGCGAGGGCACCGCCGTCCTCGTCCGGGACGCGATGGAAATCTACGCGGAGCGCAACCTGTAGCCCGTCCGTACGCCAGTCGGCCCCGTGGGAGTCGCCGCGCGGGGCCGGGGCGGTGACCCTGGGAGGGCGCGGTACGGTCCGCGGCCGGTACGGACCGGGCAGGAGAGGTACAGGTGGGGCAGCCCCTAGGAGTGGTCGGCGGTGGGCGGCGGGGCGGGGACCCCCGCTCGTACGGGCGTGCGCGGCGGTTCATCCGCGCGCTGCCCCCGCTGGTCATCGTGGGCGGTGTCGTCTTCGACCTCCTGACGCCGGCCAAGTACAGCGCGGCGCCGCTCTTCTCCGCCGCCCCGCTGATCGCGGCGCCGTTCTTCTCGACCCTGACGACGCTCCTCACCGGGATCGCCGCCGTCCTCGCCTCGCTCGGGCTGCACGTCTACAACGAGACGGCGCTGGAGATCTCCTCGCTCACCGAGGTCCTCACCGTCCTCACGGTCTCCGCGCTGGCGCTGCTCATCAACCGGGTGGTGCGGCGCAGCGGCGAGCGGCTCGCCTCGGCGCGGGTGATCGCCGAGACCGCGCAGAAGGCGGTGCTGCCGACGCCCGCCGAGCGGATCGGCGGGCTGCACTGCGCGGCGCGGTACGAGGCGGCGCAGGCGGACGCGTTCATCGGCGGCGACCTGTTCGCCGTCCAGGACACGCCCTTCGGGGTGCGGCTCGTCGTCGGGGACGTCCGGGGGAAGGGCATGGAGGCGGTGGAGGCCGTCGCCGTGGTGATCGGGGCGTTCCGGGAGGCGGCCGAGCAGGAGCGGACGCTGGAGGGCGTGGCCGGGCGGCTCGAACGGGCCCTCGCCCGGGAGGGCACCCGCAGGGACGGGCTCGACGCCTTCGAGGGGTTCACCACCGCCGTCCTGGCCGAGATTCCGCGCGGGGACGGCGGCGGCACGTTCGACGGTTTCGTACGGGTCGTCAACCGCGGGCATCCGCCGCCGCTGATGCTGTACGCCGACGGGCGTCTCGACACCATGGATCCGGGCGAGGCGGCGCTGCCGCTCGGCATGGGCGATCTGGCGGCGTGGCCGGACCGGGCGGAGGCCCGGCCCTATCCGCCGGGCGCGACGCTGCTCTTCTACACCGACGGCCTCTCGGAGGCCCGGAACGCGGAGGGCGTCTTCTACGACCCGGGGCAGCGGCTGGCCGGCCGGATCTTCCCGGGGCCCGAGGAGCTGCTCGACGCGCTCGTCGACGACGTACGGCTCCACACCGGCGGCGGGTCGACGGACGACATGGCGCTGCTCGCGGTGAGCCGGCCCGCGACGGGGCAGCCGGAGCGGCGGCGGACGATGCCGGTGGTGCCGCCGGGCGGGCGGTGAGCGCCGCTCCGCTGACCCCGGTCACCGGCCGTAGTCGAGAGGTGTCGCTGCGATAACAATTGACTTAACGTCAGATCGCAGGGGTTTCGCCCCTCCTTGCTGAAGGGGGGTCAACTCGGGCTATTCCACCCCAATTCAATGAATGATCAAGGGGAACGGCTTGGAATCGGGACCCCGCGTCTATTAACGTTCGATAACGCAGCGCGGTCGTCCCAGCCGTCGCAAGAGACGGCACCGTGCGCACGCGCCGAATCCTGAAAAGGAACCGGGGAACCACCACTTGGGGTGAATCGGGCCCCTCGCACCCCGTGCGACGAGCCCGTAGGAGACCTTCCTGCTCCGAACCCGTCAGCTAACCCGGTAGGCGAGAAGGAAGGAAAGGAGCGCGCCTTCGTGGCGTCCAACACTCCCGCACCCGAAGCCCCCTTCGACGCCTTCGGTGGTGGTGCGGGTCCCGCCGCCCCGGACACCGAGTGGAACCCCACCGAGGGCTCCCTGCGCGCCGAGAACCGCTCCGGCGGACGCCACCGCGTCGTCAAGCAGCGCTCCAACTTCGCCCGCTCCTCCACCGTCCTCGGCGTCGGCGTCATCGCCGCCGTCGGCGCGGGCGGCCTCGCCACCGCGCAGGAGAAGCCCCCGGTCGCCATTTCGCTGCCCGACCTCCCCGACATGCCCGACCTCGGCCTGCCGGACGCCCACGACCTCCCCGGCGTCGGCGCCCTCCTCCCCGAGGAGAACCACGAGACGGTCGCCGAGGGCCGCGCCAACCCCAACCCGCTCACCGTCGCGACGTACGCCACCGACGACGAGCGGGCCACCAAGGCCGAGCGGGCCGAACCCGTCGCCGACATCCAGGCCGGCGCCGGCGACGCGGGCGAGGCCCTGCGCGCCCGCATCCTCCAGCAGGCCGAGCAGCAGCAGGCATCCGCCGACGCCGCCGACAAGGCCGCCGCGGAGAAGGCGGCGGCGGAGAAGGCGGCCGCCGAGGCCGCAGCCAAGGCCGACGCGGCGGAGAAGGCGGCCGCCGAGGCCAAGGCGAAGGCCGCGGCGGAAGCCAAGGCGAAGGCCGAAGCCGAGGCCAAGGCCAAGGCGGAAGCGGCCGCCGAGGCCGAGCGCCTCGCCAAGCTGGCCGCGAGCTACTCGATGCCGCTGTCCTCGTACAGCCTCAGCGCCACCTACATGCAGTCCGGCTCGATGTGGTCCTCCGGCTACCACACCGGCCTCGACTTCGCCGCCCCCACCGGCACCCCGCTCAAGGCGGTGCACGGGGCCACCGTCAAGTCCGCCGGCTGGTCCGGCTCGTACGGCTACCGGATCGTCCTGGAGCTGTCCGACGGCACCGAGGTCTGGTACTGCCACCTCTCGTCCATGACCGTCAGCGCGGGCCAGACCGTCGGCACCGGCGAGACCATCGGCCGCGTCGGCGCCACCGGCAACGTCACCGGCGCCCACCTCCACCTGGAGGTGCACACCGCGGGCGGCGACGGCATCGACCCGGCGCAGTGGCTCCGCTCCAAGGGCCTCAGCCTCTGAGCCGAGCCGGAATAGGTCCGGCGGGGGAGACGGTTGACCGACGCATGACCTCCCTCCGCCCGCTGGGCTCCTCCGACCTGCACGTCTTCCCGCTCGCCCTCGGCGGCAACGTCTTCGGCTGGACCGCCGACGAGGCCCAGTCCTTCGCCGTCCTCGACGCCTACACCGCCGCGGGCGGCAACTTCGTCGACTCCGCCGACGTCTACTCCGCCTGGGCCGAGGGCAACGAGGGCGGCGAGTCCGAGACCGTCATCGGCCGCTGGCTCGCCTCGCGCGGCAACCGCGACGACGTCCTCGTCGCCACCAAGGCCGGCGCCCACCCCCGCTTCAAAGGCCTGTCCGCCCCCACCATCAAGGGGGCGGCGGAGGAGTCCCTGCGGCGCCTCGGCACCGACCGGATCGACCTCTACTACACCCACTTCGACGACGAGTCGGTCCCCGTCGAGGAGATCGTCACCGCCCTCGACCAGCTGGTGAAGGAGGGCAAGGTGCGGGCCGTCGCCGCCTCCAACATCTCCCCGGAGCGGCTCCGCGCCTCCCTCGACTTCGCCGAGGCCGAGGGCCTCACCCGGTACGTCGCCCTCCAGCCGCACTACAACCTGGTCTCCCGCGACACCTACGAGGGCCCGCTCCTGGAGACCGTCGAGCGCGCCGGACTCTCGGCCGTCCCGTACTACGGGCTCGCCGCCGGATTCCTCACCGGCAAGTACCGCCCCGGCGCCACCGTCGACAGCGTCCGCGCCTCCGGGGCCGCCGGACACCTCGACACCGAACGGGGCCGGGCGGTGCTCTCCGCGCTCGACACCGTCGCGGAGGCCCAGGGCGCGGAACTCGCCACCGTCGCCCTCGCCTGGCTCGCCTCCCGGCCCACCGTGGCCGCGCCGATCGCCTCGGCCCGTACGGTCGAGCAGGTCCCGGCCCTCGTCGCCGCGGCCGGGCTCACCCTCACGGAGGCCGAACTGACCCTCCTGACGGAGGCGTCGGCGCTCTAGGGACTGTCCCGGGAACAGACGGGGCCCGGCCTAGCTCCGGTACGGGTTGTAGCCGCCGTAGTCCAGGTACTGCGGCGGCGCCCACACCTGGCCCGTCGCCCGCGCCGCGTACGTGAGCGCCGGGGAGGCCACCGCGCGGCGCTGCCACAGGTGGTGCAGCAGCTCCTGCTCGCGGGCCGGGAAGTCGGGCCCGGCCGTGCCGCGGCGGGCCCGGTCCCGGAGGAACGCCAGGGTCGTCGCGAAGGACTCGTACTCCCCGACCGCCCGCGCGGCCGGCTGCCCGTACGTGCGGGCGGCGAAGGTGCGGGCCACCTGGCGGGCGCGCATCGAGGAGAGCGCGAGCGGCTCGGCGGGGGAGAGCCAGCCGGCCGCCGCGTACGCCGGTAGCTCGCCGGATATCGTGCGCAGTTCGCGCTGCCGGCTCCACACCGCGAGCCAGGTCAGCAGGCCGAAGGCCGGAACCATGAGCGCCAGGTACACCGCGAAGAAGGCCAGCGGGCCGCCGATGGTGGCCGAGCCGTTCCACGCGGCGTGCATGCCCATCGCGAGCAGCAGTCCCGCGAACGGCAGCAGCACCCGGCGCAGCCGCTTGCCGCGCGGCGCGAGCGCGGCGAAGCCGAAGCCGATGCCGGTGAGCACGGTGAAGAGCGGATGCGCGAACGGCGACATGACGACCCGCACGAAGAAGGTTCCTGCGGTCACCGAGCCGATGCCGGTGGCGCCGAACTCCTGGTCCTCGCCGAAGGCGTTGCCGAGGTAGAGGATGTTCTCGGTGAAGGCGAAGCCGGTCGCCGTGAACCCGGCGATCACGACCCCGTCGACCAGACCGCCGAAGTGCTTGCGGCGGAAGAGGAAGAGCAGCAGGATCGCGGCCGCCTTCGCGCTCTCCTCCACCACGGGCGCGACCAGCGTCGCCCCGAGGGTGTCCGCCGAGTCGGGATCCGCCGTGGCGGTCGCGATCCAGCGGATCGCGAAGGAGTTCGCCAGGATCGCGACGAGCGCGGCGGCGAAGGCGCCCCACGCGAAGGCGAACAGCAGGTTCTTCCAGGGGCCCGGCTCGACCCGGTCGAGCCACCGGAACGCCGCCATGAGCAGCGGTACGGGGAGCACGGCGAGGCCGAGCCCGACGAGGAAGCCCTCCGTGCCGGTCTGCTCGCGGACCATCCCGAGGATGAACAGGGCGCAGATCGCCAGCACGGTGACGACCGCGACGGCCCGGACCAGCCGGCTGCGCCAGAAGGCCCGGCGTGGCCGGTAGCGCCACTGGGTCCGGTCGGCGGCGGCCGGGAAGTCCGGCTCCTCGGTGTCCCGGTGGGGGACGGGCGCGGTGCCGGTGTCGGCGGTGCCGGATGCGGCGGGGGCGGGGTGAGACACGTGAGCGACCCTAACGACCTCCACCGACAGAGGCGACGGGGTTACGTCCGCGGGGCGCGTCCTTCGTCACTTCCTCCGGAAGAGGAGGTCGTGCACGACGTGCCCCTTGTCGAGGCCCTGCCCCTCGAAGCGGGTGAGCGGCCGGAAGTCGGGGCGGGGGGCGAAACCGCCGTCGGCCCGGGTGTTCTCGAAGTCGGGGTGGGCCGAGAGCACCTCCAGCATCTGCTCGGCGTACGGCTCCCAGTCCGTGGCGCAGTGCAGCACGCCGCCGGGCCCCAGCCGGGTCGCGAGGAGGCTGAGGAACTCGGGCTGGATCAGCCGTCGCTTGTGGTGGCGGGCCTTGGGCCACGGGTCGGGGAAGTAGACCCGGCAGCCGTCGAGGACGTCCTTGTCGAGCATCTCGCGGAGCAGGATGATCGCGTCGCCGTTGGCGACCCGGACGTTGTTCAGGCCGTTCCGGTCGGCGAGACCGAGCAGATTGCCCTGGCCGGGGGTGTGCACGTCCACGGCGAGGATGCCGGTGCCGGGGTCGGCGGCCGCCATCTGCGCGGTGGCCTCGCCCATGCCGAAGCCGATCTCCAGGACGACCGGGAGTCCGCCGAACATCTCGCCGAGGTCGAGGACCCGCTTGCCGTCGATGTCGATGCCCCAGTCGGGCCAGCGCTTCAGCAGCGCCTCGGCCTGGCTGGTGGTGACGCGGCTGCGGCGCGGCTGGAAGCTGCGGATCCGCCGCTCGTGGTGGGACCCGGCGGGGTCGGGCAGGGGCCCTTCGCCGGGCGCGAACCGCTGGCTGCCGCGCTGCACGGGCTGCGGTGCGGGCTCGGGGCTCCCGGCGACGGACTGCGAGCTGTTCATGATCTCCTCAGACACAATGCCCCAATCCTACGGCGCCCCCCGCGGCCCCGCGGGCCCGCGCCCGGCGGCGGGGCGGCCACAGGCGGGCCGGCTAGAGGTGGGCCAGGGCCCGGGTCGCCACCTCGCGGCCGATCGGGAGGGACGCCGTGGCCGCCGGCGAAGGGGCGTTCAGCACGTGGACCGTCCGGGCCGCCTCGCGGATGAGGAAGTCGTCGACCAGCGTTCCGTCCCGCAGCACCGCCTGCGCCCGCACCCCGGGCGCCGCCCGCCGCAGGTCCGACTCCGACACCACCGGCAGCAGCCGCCGTACGGCCTCGGTGAAGGCCCGCTTCGACACCGACCGCCGCAGTTCCCCCGCCCCGTACCGCCAGTGCGCGCGGGCGATGGCCCACGAGCCGGGCCAGGCCAGCGTGCCGGCCAGCTCGCGCGGGTGGACGACGGACCAGCCGTACCCCTCGCGGGCGAGCGCCGGGACCGCGTTCGGCCCGATGTGGACGCCGCCGTCGATCCCCCGGGTCAGGTGCACCCCGAGGAAGGGGAAGGCGGGGTCGGGGACGGGGTAGACCAGGCCCCGGACCAGCGAGGGGTCGGCGAGCTCGTAGTACTCGCCACGGAAGGGGACGATCCGCATCCCCGGGTCGTCCCCGGCGAGCCGCGCGATCCGGTCGCAGTGGAGCCCCGCGCAGTTCACCAGGACCCGCGCCCGCACCACCCGTCCGTCGGCGGTGCGAACGGCGACGCCCCAGGGCCGCCGGTCGATGACGGTGACCTCCGCGCCGTACAGGATGCGGGCGCCGGAGGCCTCGGCGAGCCGCTCCGACACCGCGCCGTAGTCGCAGATGCCGGTCGTGCCGACGTGGATCGCGGCCAGGCCCCGCACCCGGGGCTCGTACTCGCTGATCTGCGCCGGGCCCAGCTCGCGGACCGGGATGCCGTTCTCCCGGCCGCGCTGCACGAGCGCGTGCAGCCGGGGCAGCTCCTCGCGCGCGGTGGCGACGACGAGCTTCCCCGTCACCTCGTACGGAATGCCCCATTCCGCGCAGAACTTGACCATTTCGGCCGCGCCCTTGACCGCGAACCTGGCCTTGAGCGACCCCGGCCGGTAGTAGATCCCGCTGTGGATCACCCCGCTGTTGCGCCCCGTCTGGTGGCGCGCGATCGCGTGCTCCTTCTCCAGGACCGTGACCCGGGTGCCGGGAGCGGCGCGCGTCAGGGCGTACGCCGTCGACAGGCCGACGATCCCACCGCCGACCACCAGCACGTCACAGTCAAACACCAGCGCCACCTCCCACCCCCGATAGTGCACTGGCCCACTGACAATCCCGCGAAACCTCGCGCGGCGTCACGAGACGCAGGTCACGCCGCTGACCTGCCGGTAACCCCCCGGACACGTCACGCCGGAGTGACCAGGAGCGGCCTCGCCCGCTCCCGCAGCTCCATCACGCGCGGCTCGTCCCCGTACGGCTCCAGGCGGTGCAGCAGGTCCCGTACGTACTCCGTCGTCCGCGCCGAGGAGATCCGCCCGGCCACCTCCACCGCGCGCGTGCCGGCCGCGCAGGCCGCGTCCAGGTTCCCCGACTCCAGCTCGGCGACGGCCGAGACCACGAGCCGCAGCCCGTGCGAGCGGACGAACTCCTCCGTCGGCCGGGACAGCGCCTGCTCGGTGAAGCGGCGCACCTCGCGCGGCGCCTTCAGGTCGCGGTAGCACTCGGCGGCGTCGGCGCAGAACCGGTCGTACGAGTAGAAGCCCAGCCAGGTCGGGTCGGCGTCGCCCTCCCGGGAGCGCTCCAGCCAGCCCTCGGCGGACTTGAGGGCGCCCGCCGCCGCGACCCCGTCCCCGGCCTTGGCGTGCGCGCGGGCCTCGACGAGCCGGAAGAAGGACATGGTGCGGGCGGTGGCGAGCCCCCGGTTCCGTTCGAGCGCGGCCTGGGCGAGGTCGACGCCCTCGTCGGCGAAGCCCCGGTAGGTGGCCTGGAGCGACATGGACGCCAGGACGTAGCCGCCGAGGGGCACGTCCGCGGCGGCGCGGGCCAGCCGCAGGGCCTGGATGTAGTAGCGCTGGGCGGCCTCCTGCTGCCCGGTGTCGAAGGCCATCCAGCCGGCGAGCCGGGTCAGCTCGGCGGTCGCGCCGAACAGGGCCCGGCCGACCTCGTCCGAGTACGAGCCGAGCAGCAGCGGGGCCGCGTCGACCCGTAAGCACTCCGGGACCATCGACGAACGCCAGTCCCCGCCGCCGTACTTGGAGTCCCAGCGGCGCGCGTCCTCGGCGGCCTCGCGGAGCTTCGCGACGTCGCTGTGCCCCACGCGCGCGTGCTCCGTGGCGGCCGCCGTGCCGCCGCCCGCCGGGCCCGGGGCCTCCCGCTCCACCGACGGATCGGCGGGGGTTATCAGCCAGCGGGACGCGGGCGTGGCGTACGCGCTGACCGCGAAGGAGCCGGCGAGCGACTGCCAGATCCCGCCACCGCCGGCCCGCCGCCCGGCGAGGTCGAGGCGGTAGAGGTCGGTGGCCGAGCGCACCGCCTCGCCCACGTCGCGCGGGAAGGCGAGTCCGACCTCCGGCGCCGGGTCGGCGTCGGCGAGCCCGATCTCGTGCAGCGGGACGGGCCGGCCGAGCTTCTGCCCGATCGCGGCGGCGATCAGATGCGGAGCCGCCCCCTGCGGCACCATGCCCTTGGCCACCCACCGGGCGACCGAGGTCTTGTCGTAACGAAGCGTCAGACCCCTTTGCGCGCCGAGGTCGTTGACGCGCCGGGCGAGCCCGGCGTTGCTGATTCCCGCGAGGGCGAGAACCGTGCCGAGCTTTTCGTTCGGCCCGCGTTGCTCCCTGGACATGACGCCACCCCTCGACCACCCAGACGGCCGCCACGACGCCGGGCATAGGCGTGCGGCATTCGTAAACACAGCGTAGTTCGCCGCATCCCTACCGTTAAGGGGCGGTGTTCCGTATGGCGAGATTGTTGTGTGACCGGCGGGCCGCGGGGCCCGTCGGCGGGGCCCGTGCTCCCGTCGTGTGGCCGTGCGCCCGGCCGTGCGCTCTCGCCGGGGCCGCCGCGAGAGCGCTTCCATGAATACCGCGTGGGTCGGCCCGCTCGGCCGGGAAGGGTGTCCGGACCAGTGGGCTGGGGGATACCGCCGCTCCATTCCCCGCGAGCGGCGGACGGCGCCGGGAGGCGGGAGCGCCTCCCGGGCTGCCGGTGACCGGTGGGAAGCGATGCGTCCGGGCGGGTGCCCGGACGCCCTCCACCCCCGCCGCGGAGGGGCGATATTTGGCCGAATGCCGCCGGTGGCCAACTGGCCCATGCCAGGGGCGCATTCGGCTTTCGCGCGCGTGCGCCCGGACTCCGCCCCGTGCGCCGTTGTCGTGGCAGCATGTCTCCCACCGAAACGGATGTGGAGGCGCCGATGCGATGGCTGGTGGGCTGGAGCAGTGCCGCCGCGGGCTTCGCAACGACGGCCGGGGCCCGCGCGGGCTCGGTGAACGGCGCGTACGGCTCCTCCCACGGGGGCGCGTACGGCCCGTACGGCGGCGGATACGACCCCGCGCAGCCGCCCGGCCACGCCTCGCCCCACGCCACCGGCCACGCCGCCGCCACCGAGGGCCGCACCGTGCAGCCCGTCGGCGCGCAACTCCTCTGGGGCGACCCCGACCCGCTCTGGGCGGTCGGCGACTGGCGCCCCGACGAGGTACGAGTGGTCGCCGTCGACGACCACACCCGGCTCGCCGTCCTCGGCTGCTGCGCCGCGAGCGACGAGGAACTCCGCATCGGCCTGCTCACCGCGCGCGGGGGCGCGTTGCGGCATCTCACGGCCTGGCCGGGAAGCTACACCGCGATCGTGAAGGCCGGCCGCCGGCTCACCGTCACCGGTGATCTCGCGGGCGCCCGGCCGGTGTTCCACACCCCGTGGGCGGGCGGCACCGCCTACGCCACCGCCGCCCTGCCGCTGGCCGACCTCGTCGAGGCACAGCTCGACATCGGCCACCTCGCCGCACTGCTCGCCTGCCCGGAGACCCCCGAGGCACTGCGCGACTCCACCCCGTACGAGGGGGTCCGACGGGTGCCGCCGGGCCACGCGCTGATCCTGCGCGAGGGGTCGCGCGAGATCACCGGATACGAGCAGGTCGCCTCGCTCGCGGTCGCGGCGGCCCAGGCCGACCCCCGGCAGGCCGTCGAAGGCGTCCGAAACGCCCTGGTCGAAGCCGTCCGCGCCCGGCTCACCGCGCCCCGGCACGCGCCCGAGGCGCCGCTCCCCGACCCGGGGCCGGTGCCCGGCATGGGGCCCGCCGACCGGCGGGCGGCCCGGGGCGGGGGGCCCGCGCCCGGCATCGGCGCCGACCTGTCGGGCGGCAGCGCCTCGGGCACGCTCGCGCTGCTCGCGGCCGGGCTGCCCGGAGTGCCGGGCACGATCACCGGCCAGGGCACGGGCGCGGGCGAGCGGCTGCTCGCCGTCACCTTCAACGACCTGGCCACGCGCACGGGGTCGGCCCGGGAGGACGAACTGAAGCGGGCCGGGGAGATCGCGGCCGACCCGCGGCTGCACCACGTGGTCGTCGCGGGGGGCGAGGAGGCCCTCCCGTACGCGGCGCTCGACGGGCCGCTCACCGACGAGCCGGGGCCCGCGCTGGTGACCGCCGAGCGGCACCGGCGGCGGCTCGCGGGCGGCAGCGCGGACCACTTCACCGGGATGGGCGCCAAGCAGGTCCTCGACGCGCACCCGGCGCGCCTCGCGGACCTGCTGATGGACCGCAGGCGCCGCTCGCTGGTGCGGCCGGTAACGGCGCTCGCGAAGGCCTCGGGGCCTTCCGCGGGCTCGTTCCTGGTGCCGCTGACGGTGTACCGGGCGGCGCGGAAGCTGGCCCGCACCCCGTACCGGACGGGCCTGGAGGCGGCCGCCCGGCGGGTCCTGGAGGCGAACCGCACGGCCCCGGACGGCTTCGGCCCCCTGGAGGCGTCCCTCTCGGCGCTCACCTGGTCGCGGCCGGGCCCGGCGGCCCGCTGGCTGACGGGGGAGGCACTGGCCGAAGTATCGGTTCGCCTGAACCGGGCGGCGACCCTGCCGGCCTCCGTCCAGCGACCCGGCGAGGCACGCGCGCGTGCCGCCCTCGCGCGGGCGGCGGCCGACCACCGGGTCCTGGAGCAGGCCGCCGAGATCCGCGGCCAGCGCCTGCACGCCCCCTTCCTCGACAACCAGGTCGTACGGGCCTGCCGCGAGCTCCCCGAAGCGCTCCGGGTCCAGCCGGACGCCCGCGCCGGGGTGCTGCGGACCGTCCTCGCCGGCTCCGGCATCCACGACCTGCCGCCGGGCTGGGGCGCCCCCCACCCGGCGGTCCCGGCCGCCGCCACGCGCGCGGGGCTGCGGGCGGCCCTCCCGCACCTGATCGCCCTCTTCGACGCCCCGCTCCTCGCCGACGCGGGCCTGATCGAGGCCCGGGTGGTCCGCGAGGCCCTCCGCGCCGCGGCCGACGGCGCACCCGTCCCCCTCGACGGCCTCGCCGACCTCGTCTCCACCGAACTCTGGCTCCGCCGCCTCCTCGCCCGCCGCGGCTCCTGCTGGACCAACACCGCGGAACCCCGCGCCCACCGCGCCGTCCAGGGCCCCCTGGTCCCGGCCACGAGGTCCCTCCCGGCGTGACACCCTGACGGCGAAACCGTCGGCGCCGTCAGGGACACCCCCGGGGAAACCCCGAGGCGTACACCCGCCGCGGCCGACACAATGAGCCGGTGCGGTATCTCATCCTCGGCACCACCGAGGCCCTCGGTCCGGGCGGCGCCGTCCTTCCCCTCGGCGGCGCCAGGCTGCGCGCGCTCCTCGCCGCGCTCGCGCTGCGCGGCGGACAGGCCGCCTCCGTCGCCGAGCTCGCCGACGACGTGTACGGGGACGCGCCGCCGCAGGACGCCCCCGCCGCCCTCCAGGCCCTCGTCGGACGGCTCCGCCGGATCCTCGGCAGCGAGGCCGTCGCCTCCACCCCCGGCCCCGGCTACCGGCTCGTCGCCGCCCCCGAGGACATCGACCTGTACGTCTTCCGGCGCCGGGTCCTGGACGCCGGCGCCCGCCTCGACGCCGGCGACGCCGACACCGCGGCCACCCTGCTCCGCGAGGCCCTCGGGCTGTTCCGCGGCCCCGCCCTCGCCGACCTGCCCGAACCGGCCGGCGTCCGGCCCGAGGCGCAGCGGCTCGCGGCCCTGCGGCAGCGCGTCGAGGCCGATCTGCGCCGGGGCGCCACCGACGGACTGGTACCGGAGCTGACCGAGCTCACCACCACGTACCCGTACGACGAGGCCTTCCGCGCCCAGCTCATCCGCGCCCTGCGGGCCGAGGGCCGCCACGCCGACGCCCTCGCCGCGTACGAGTCGGCCCGCCGCACCCTCGCGGACGCCCTCGGCGCCGACCCGGGCCCCGAGCTCACCGCACTCCACCAGGAGCTCCTCGCGGGCCCGCCCCCGTCCCGTACGGGCGGCCCCGCACCGGCCCCGGACCATCCCGGCGCCGCACCCGCCCGGGCCCGTCCCGAGACGCCACCCGCACCGGCCCCCGGCAACATCCGCCGCCGCCTCACCTCCTTCGTCGGCCGTGAGCCCGAACTCGCCGCGCTCCGCTCCGACCTGGCCCGGTCCCGGCTGGTCACGCTCACCGGGCCCGGCGGCTCCGGCAAGACCCGGCTCGCCGAGGAGGCCGCCCTGAGGGCCGCCGCCCCCGCCGCCGAAGGCACCGCACCCGCCGCCTGGATCGTCGAACTCGCCCCCCTCGACGACCCCGAGGCCGTCCCCGGCGCCGTCCTCTCCGCGCTCAGGCTCCGCGAGATCAACCTGATCAACCGCGACGGCACCGCCCTCCAGGACGACCCCACCGCCCGTCTCGTCGAGCACCTCGCCCGCGGCCCCCTCCTCCTCGTCCTCGACAACTGCGAGCACGTGATCGGCGCGGCCGCCGCCCTCGCCGAGACCCTCCTCACCCACTGCCCGCAACTCCGCGTCCTCGCCACCAGCCGCGAACCCCTCGGCGTCCCCGGCGAGTCGGTCCGCCCGGTCGAACCCCTGCCGCCCGACCCCGCGCACCGCCTCTTCGCCGAGCGCGCCCGCGCCGTACGGCCCGCGTTCGACCCCGAGCGGGACGGCGGCGCGGCCGTAGACGAGATCTGCCGCCGCCTCGACGGCCTGCCGCTCGCCATCGAACTGGCCGCCGCCCGGCTGCGGCTGCTCACCCCGCGCCAGATCGCCGACCGGCTCGACGACCGCTTCCGCCTCCTCACCTCAGGCTCCCGCACCGTCCTGCCCCGCCAGCAGACCCTCCGCGCGGTCGTCGACTGGTCCTGGGACCTGCTCGACCCCGACGAGCGCACCCTGCTCCGCCAGGTCTCGGTCTTCGCCGGCGGCTGGGACCTCGCGGCGGCGGAGGCCCTCTCCCCGCACGCCGCCGACGTGCTCGGCGCCCTGGTCGACAAGTCCCTCGTCGTCGCCGCCCCCACCGAGGACGGCGAGATGCGCTACCGGCTCCTGGAGACCATCCACGAGTACGCGGTCGAGCGCGCCGCCGAGACCCCCGAGGTCCTCGCCGCCGCCGAGGCCACCCACACCGCCCACTTCACGGCCCTCGCCGAGACCGCCGAGCCCAAGCTCCGCTCGGCCGAGCAGCTCCCGTGGATCGAGCGGGTCGAGCGCGACCTGGACAACATCCGGGCCGCGCTTCACCGCACCCTCGTGACCTCACCCGCGGAGACCGCCGCCCTCCGGCTGGTCTTCGCCATGGGCTGGTTCTGGTGGCTGCGCAACTACCGCCCCGAAGGCCTGGGATGGGTCGACCGCGCGGTCGCGCTCGGCGACGACCCGGACGACCCGGCCGACCCCCGGTACTGGCCCCGGATGAACCTGCGCATGCTGCACTTCTTCCTCGCCGTCGAGAGCCGCACGATGAAGGAGTTCGAGGAGGCCGAGACGATGGCGGTCGCCCGCCGCGTCCGGGCCGCGTTCGGCGAGCCGCCCGGCCCCGAGGGCGCCCGGTTCCCCGGACTGCTCTGGCCGTTCACCGCGTACCTCACCGAGGAACCGGCCGTGGTCCGCGGCCTCCTCGACGAGGCCGTCGCCAACTGCCGTCGTCACGGCGGCGACTGGGAGGTCGGCGTGAGCCTCATGTTCCGTACGCACATGGTCGTCGACATGCCCGGCGGCATGCCCGGCATCGACGACGACCTGGCCGAACTCGCCCGCCTCTCCCGGCGGGTCGGCGACCGCTGGATGGGCGCCCAGATCGCCAGCGCCGCGGGCGAGGCCCACATGCTGCGCGGCCGCCTGACGGAGGCCGAGGAGGCGTACGAGGGAGCGCTCCGCCAGGCCCGGGAGGTCGGCGCGCACGCCGAGTCCCCGTTCCTGCTCGCCCGCCTCGCCGAACTCTCCTACCGCGCCGGGGACCTGGAGGGCGCGGAGAAGGGCCTCGACGAGGCCGCACGGGAGGCCGAGCGCTACCACGTGCGGGACACCGGCGTGTTCGTCTGCTTCCTGCGCGCCTCCCTCGCCCTGCACCGCGGCGACGTCGCCGGGGCCCGCGCCCAGCTGGAGGAGGCGGGCCGCACGGTCTCGACGGGCGCGCCCCCGCCGCACTTCGAGGCGGCCCTCCTGGGGCTCTCGGCGCGGGTCGAGGCGGCGGAGGGCAGGGAATCCGCCGTCGCCACGGCCATCGCCGCGCTGCGCCAGGCACGGGACGCGCAGTGCTCGGACTTCGTCACCACGGGGCTCGGGGACGGGCTCGCGGTCGTCCTGTCCGCGGCGGGCGAAGCGGAGCCGGCGGTACGGGTCATGACGGCCGTCGAGGGCTGGTCCGCGGACCGGCCGCCGTCGGTCCCGGGCAAGAGGGAGCTGCGGGAGGTGACGGACCGGGCGCTCGCGGCGCTCGGCCCGGCGGGCCTCGCCGCCGCCCGGGCGGCGGGCAAGGGCCTCGCCCTGGACGAGGTCCTGTCCCTGGCCGAGGCCGTCGCCGAACGGTCGAGCCCGGACCGGCAGGGATCCGCGAGCGCCGGACGCTCCGAGCCTGACCGGGAGGGATCCGGGCCTGACCGGCAGGGATCCGGAAGCGCCGGACGCTCCGGGCCCGACCGGCCGGGATCCGCAAGCACCGGGCGGTCCGCCCCTGACCAGCCGGGGTCCGGGCCCGACCGGACGCGGTCCGGGACCGTCAGGAGCAGCTGATCCGCGACTGGGCCCAGTCGGCGATCGCCGCGCGCCCGAGCGCCCCGTCCTCCTCCACCACGAGCCGGATCGTGTCGCGGCCCGCGATGTCGACGTGCACCGGGACCGGCGGGTCGCCCGCCCGGACCACGTCGGAGCGCCAGAGCCGCTCGTCGTCCCCGTACACGGAGAAGCGGACCCCGCCGATCCCGAGCAGGGCGCTCATGTCGTCGACGCCGACGACCGCGTCGTAACTCGTGCACTGCCGGTTGAGCTTGATGACCAGGGACGAGGGCGCGTGGACGCTCACCCCGTGCGCGTACCGGGTGCCGCCGAGGGAGAGCCCGTTCCGCTGCCACATCCAGCTGCTGTCGGAGAGCGCGACCTCGGGCTTGGTGCCGTCGCCGAAGATCCCGTAGTCCAGCTCGTTGACCTGGTAGACGACCGGGGCCGCGGGCGGCGGCTTCGGCTTCGGCGAGGGCTTGGCGGGCGCCGGGGTCGGTGTGGGGCTCGGCTTCGGCGGCGGCGGGGGCGGCGGAGTGGGCTTCGGCGGTGGCGTCGGCGTCGGCTTCGGGGCGGGCTCGGCAGGGCTCGGCGGAGGAGTCGGCGTCGGCGTGGGCGCCGGCGTCTCGACCCGTACCGGCGGGGGTACGGGCTTGGGCGTCGGCTTCGGCGGCGGCGCGGGCTCCGCCGGTACGACGGGGGTGACGACGGGCTGCGTGGGCCTGGGCGCGGCCACCGGCTGCGGGTCCCCGGCCATGGCCCAGACGAGTCCGGCGGCCGCGGCGACGGCCACGGCGGCCGCGATGCCGGCCTTCGCGGGCGCGCCGAGCCCCTCGGCGGCGGCCCCGCCGGAGGCCGCGCCGCCGGAGGACCCGGTGGCGGCGGCCGCGGCGCCCGCCGCACCCGCGCCGACGGCGCCGCCGGCGACGACACCGGCGGCCTTGAGCGAGTACCCGGCGGCGAACCAGCCGATGACCGCGACCGGGAGCAGCGCGGGGATGCCGGCGTTGACCTGGGCCAGTTCACCGGCGGCGACCCGGCATTTGGCGCACTCGTCCAGGTGCTTGCGCAGTCCGCGCTCGGCGCGCATCCGCAGTCCGCCGCGCGCGTAGGCGCCGAGCCGGTCGGCGTACCGGGCGCAGTCGCCGCCGGCCGTCAGGGACTGGCTGACGTGGGCCTGCAGGTAGGCCTGCTTGAGGCCTTCGCGGGCGCGGCTGGCGAGCACGGCCGTGGCGTTGGCGGTGAGGCCGAAGAGCGGCGCGACCTCGCTCGGGGACTCCTCCTCGACGGTGGTGTGCCAGAGCACGGCCTGCCAGCGCTCGGGCAGCGAGCGGAAGGCCTGCATGGCGAGGGACTGCTCGGCCTCGTGCATGGCGAGGACGTCGGCGCCGAGGTCGAGTCCGGCGCCGAAGGACGCGCCCTGGTCGGAGACCTCGGAGGCGCGGGCGGCCTCGGCGGCGAAGACGGCGAAGTCCTCGACGAGGTGTTCCCGCTTCTGCGTCCTGGCCCAGTTCGCGGCGACCCGGCGGACGGTGGTCATCAGATAGGCGCGCACGGCCTGTTCGGGCCCGGCGCCGCCCCGGACGGCCTGGAGGGTACGGGCGAAGACCTCGGCGGTCAGGTCGTCGGCGGTGTGCGCGTCGCGGCAGCAGGTCCTGGCGTACCGGCGTACGGCGTCGGAGTGGCGGCGGAAGAGCTCCTCGTACGCCGAGTCGTCGCCTTCGCGCATGAGCTGGACGAGTTCGGAGTCGGAGGGCGGCAGGTCGCGGGGCGGCGGGAGGACGGTGTCGGGCTCGTCGGCCCCGTCTGCCTCGGGATCGTGCCCGGCGCCGAAGGGAACGGTCCCTTCGGACGTCGCACCGGCTCCGGCGAAGGTTCCCGCTTCCCCGGCCCGGCCGGAGGCCTTGCCCTCGCGCTGCGGCGGCACGCTCGCGTCGAGCGGTGCGGGGTGTCCCGGCGCGCCGGAGAGACCGCCCGGCCCGCCCTGGCTCGGCACCTGCCGGGAGGGGAGGCCCCCGGTCTCGGCGGCGCCTCCGTTGCCCAGCGGCTCGTCCCGACTGTCACCGCTCATCGCGGAAGCCCCCGTACGCATGCTCAGACCCGAACACCGGCCAAGCCTGCCACAGAGCGCGGGCACGCCGAAGCGCCGCGTCCACTTACCACTCGTCCGGGGCCACTTCGGGTATCCGGGCGTAACCGCTCACACGTTCGTGTCATGCTCGTTGGTCCGCCCGGACCACGACCGGCCACCGCCCGGACCACGACGACACCGCAGCCGGACCACGCCCGGACCACGGCGACACCGCGGCCCGGACCACGACCCGGCCGCCCCCGCGCGTGCGCGAGGGCGGCCCGCTCCTACCGGGAGCGCAGGCCCTCGAGGAGGATGTCCAGCAGCCGGGCCGAGGCCGCCGCCTGCTGCACTGCGTCCGGCAGGGCCGGGGCGGCGGTGGCGATGACCAGGAGGACGTCCGCCACGGTCACGTCGGCGCGCAGCTCGCCCGCCTCACGCGCCCGGTCGACGAGCCGGCCGACCACCTCGAGCAGCTCCGAGGCGCCCGCGTCGTCCTTCTCCTCCGCCGGCACGGGCCGGGGCGCGACCACACGCGCGTCGCCCTGCTCGGCGACACCCCGCTGGTACGGCACCCGCGCCGCGTCTTCCGGCTCGTCCGTGTCGCCACCGAGCGGCAGCACCGTGACGTCGTCCGAGCCCACCCGCAGCACCTGCGGCGGCAGCAGCCGCCCCGCGCCCGAGGCCACCGAGGTCCGCAGGAACCGGGAGAGCGCCGACCACGGCTCGTCCTCCTGGCCGAGCGCGGCCCGCGCCTGCTCGGTCAGCCGGGAGGTCTCCTCCTCGGCTATGCGCCTGACCAGCACGTCCTTGCTCGGGAAGCGCCGGTAGACGGTGCCCACACCGACGCGGGCGCGGCGTGCCACGTCCTCCATCGGGGCCCCGTAACCGAGCTCGCCGAAGACCTCGCGCGCGGCCCGCAGGACGTGCTCCAGATTGCGCTGGGCGTCCACCCGCAGCGGCGCGGACCTGCCGCCGACCACCGGGGCGCCGTTGCGCTCGGGCCCGGCGACGCCCGCGTGCGGGCCGTCGTCCACGGTCGCCGTCCCGGCGCCCGTCTGCCATCGTGAATCCTGAATCTGCATAAGCGTTCCCCCGCTCATGATGTCTCCCCCCGGAGACTTCCCCGCCCTGACACGGGGCTTCCGGCCGGTAGCGCTTCGGTCCACGCGCTCCCATCCGACACCCCGACGAAGTACGAACATAGTTGAGTCCGGGTCAATTCAGAAGGGGGAGTTCCGTACGGTGCGCCCCCCGATCGGAGCAAGGACCGGAACACTCCCCTTTCACACCCCCCACCGAACCGGCCACGCCCACCCTGACCTGCACCGTTCCACCCCGACCCGGTTCATACGCCACCCCGCGCCTCCGTACCCCTCCGGTCACACAATTTGCCGGGGCTGTGGACAAACCACGGACGGCGGTGCGTCATGGGACAGTGACCGAACCTGCGCGCATTCTCGTGGTCGGCGGTGGCTACGTCGGCATGTACACCGCGCTGCGCCTTCAGCGGCAGCTCAGGACCGAGCTGAGAGCCGGCGCGGCCGAGATCGTGGTGGTCACCCCCGAGCCGTACATGACGTACCAGCCGTTCCTCCCCGAGGCCGCCGCCGGTTCGATCTCCCCGCGCCACGTCGTCGTGCCGCTGCGCCGGGTCCTCGACCGCTGCCGGATCGTCATCGGTGAGGTCCAGTCCGTCGACCACGCCAAGCGGACCGCGACCCTGGCGACCCTCGCCACCGCGGAGGAGGGCACCGGCACGCTCGACCTGACGTACGACGAACTGGTCATCGCACCCGGCTCGGTCTCCCGCACCCTCCCGGTCCCCGGCCTCATCGACCACGGCATCGGATTCAAGACCGTGGAGGAGGCCATCGGCCTGCGCAACCACGTCATCGAGCAGATGGACATCGCCTCCTCGACCCGCGACCCCGCGATCCGCGACGCCGCCCTGACCTTCGTCTTCGTCGGCGGCGGGTACGCGGGCGTGGAGGCGCTCGCCGAGCTGGAGGACATGGCCCGCTACACGGCGCGGTACTACCACAACGTCAAGCCCGAGGACCTGCGCTGGGTCCTCGTCGAGGCATCGGACCGGATCCTCCCCGAGGTCGGCGAGGAGATGGGCAGATACGCCGTCCGCGAGCTGCGCGGCCGGAACATCGACGTACGCCTGGAGACCCGGCTGGAGTCCTGCGAGGACCGGGTCGCCGTCCTCAGCGACGGCACCCGGCTGCCCACCCGCACCGTCGTCTGGACCGCCGGCGTCAAGCCCGCCCCGGTCCTCGCCGAGACCGACCTGCCGCTGAACGAACGCGGCCGGCTGCGCTGCACGGCCCAGCTCGCCGTCGAGGGCGCCCCCCACGCCTGGGCGGCCGGCGACGCCGCCGCCGTCCCCGACCTGACCTCGGACGAGCCGGGCAAGGAGTGCGCGCCCAACGCCCAGCACGCCGTCCGCCAGGCGAAGGTCCTCGCCGAGAACATCACGGCCTCCCTGCGCGGACAGCCGCTCAAGGAGTACGCGCACGCGTACGCCGGCTCCGTCGCGTCGCTGGGCCTCCACAAGGGAGTCGCCCACGTCTACGGACGGAAACTCAAGGGATATCCGGCCTGGTTCATGCACCGCGCCTACCACCTCAGCCGGGTGCCCACCTTCAACCGCAAGGCCCGGGTCCTCGCCGAATGGACCCTGTCCGGCCTGTTCAAACGGGAGATCGTCTCCCTGGGCTCGCTGGAACACCCCCGCGCCGAATTCGAACTCGCCGCGGCTCCGCCCCCCGACAACGGCGACAAGCCGTCGTCCTGACATCACTGTCAGTGCACTCGTCCACACTGGACGTGTGACCATAGGTGGGCTCACACCTGCACAGCGTGACTCTGCACGGCACCGACACCACGAGGCATAGAGATCCGTGAACTTCACCCGTTGGAGCGCCCGGCTCCCCGGCACACAGCGCCGCGCGGCGCGGGGGACCGAAGGCTCCGTGCCCGCCGCCCGCGGTGAGTACGCGCAGCAGCTGGGGCACCTGACCGACACCGACGACCCCGACGACCCCGACGACGCGGCGGCCGCCGCGGCCGCCGGCGTCCCCGCCCTCGAGGACTTCTCCGTACGGGAACTCCTCGGCCGCCTCCCCGGCCTGGTCGCGCTCGTGTACGGCCCGGAGCACCGCATCGCCTACGTCAACGACGCCTATGCCGCCGCATTCGGCCCCCGCCCCGCGGGCACCACCGTCGCCGACACCTGCCCCGAGGCCGAGGAGCTGGGCCTGCTGCCCCTCCTCGACCAGGTGCTGCGCAGCGGCAAGCCGCGCACGGTCAAGTCCCGCCGCACCCAGGACGGCGGCTCGTACACGGTGACGTGCCTGCCCGTGGACAGCCCGCACCTCGACGGCGGCGGGGTCCTCGTCCACGCCGCCGACGTCACCGACCACGCCGAGGCAGCCGAGCGGCTGCGGGCCAGCGAGCGCCGGCACCGCGAGACCGCCGTCACCCTCCAGCGCTCCCTGCTCCCGCAGGACCTCGAACAGCCCGACGACCTGCGGATCGCCGCCACCTACCAGCCCGGCGGCACCGACGCGGCCGTCGGCGGCGACTGGTACGACGTGATCACCCTCGGCGCGGGCCGCACCGCCCTCGTCATCGGCGACGTGATGGGCCGGGGCGTGCGCGCCGCCGCCGTCATGGGCCAGCTCCGCACCGCCGTCCGGGCCTACGCGCGCCTGGACCTGCCTCCGCACGAAGTGCTCCAGCTCCTCGACGGCCTCGCCGCCGAGATCGACGCCAGCCAGATCGCCACCTGCGTGTACGCCATCCACGACCCCAACGAGGGCAAGCTGGTCTACGCCTCGGCGGGCCACCTCCCGATCCTCGTACGGGACGAGGACGGCACCGTCCGGCGCGCCGAGGACCCGACCGGACCCCCGCTCGGCACCGGCGGCTGGCTGCACGCCTCCGGCTCCATCGCCCTGCCGCCCGGCTCCACCGCCGTCCTCTACACCGACGGCCTGGTCGAGCGGCGCCGCGAGGACATCGACGAGGGCGTCGCCGCCCTGGCCCGCGCGCTCTCCGGCGCCAGCGGCACCCCGCAGGTGGTCTGCGACCGGCTGCTCCGCTCCCTGGGGGTCACCGCCGAGCACGACGACGACGTGGCCGTCCTGGTCGTCCAGCACCCCTCCCGTAAGGGAGCGGACGCGGAGCTCTTCCACAACGCGGCCCTGGAACTCCTCGGCGGTGTGGAGGCCGCTCCCCGCGCGCGTGCCTTCGCCTCCGGGGTCCTGTCGTCCTGGCGTTTCCCGGTCGAACTGCGCGACCTCGGAGTCCTCGCCACCAGCGAGCTGGTGGCGAACTCCCTCCAGCACGGCACCCCGCCCATGCGGCTGCGGCTGCGCCGCACCGACCGCCGGCTGATCATCGAGGTGACGGACGGCGACGACCACCTGCCGCGCCGGCGCAGGGCGGAAACGGAGGACGAGGCGGGTCGCGGGATCTCCATCATCGCGACGATCGCCTCGTCCTGGGGGAGCCGCCGCACACCGGGCGGCGGCAAAGCGGTCTGGTGCGAGTTCGCCCTGCCCGACTAGACGGGCAGGGCGGCACGGGCCGGCCTCAGGCGGCCGCGGTCTCCTTCTCGGGGATGTGCTGCGCCACGACCCGGGACGGCTTCACGGCGAGCGCCGGCTGGTTCTGCTCCGGGGTCAGCTGCCTGCCGAGGCGCACCGCGAGGAACGTGATGCCGAGCGAGAAGAGCACGAACGTCACGATGTACGGACCGTGCAGCGCGGCGCCCATGGGCCCGCCCACGGCCGGACCGACGGCCAGCGCCAACTGCTTGACCAGGGCGAAGGCCGAGTTGTACTGCCCGACCATCGACTCCGGCGCCAGATCGGCGACCAGCGGCGCCACGGTCGGCGACAGCATCGCCTCACCGAGCCCGAAGAGGGCGTACGTGGAGACGAAGGCCGCCGTCGCCATGGCCTGGCTGCCGTGCCCGAGGCCCGCGTACCCGGCGATGAGCCAGGCCACGGTCCAGATCAGACCGACGGCCGCGATCACCCGGGTCCGCTTGCGGCGCTCGACGAACTTCAGCACCAGGAACTGGGCGGCCACGATCACCGCGGTGTTGGCGGCGAGCGCGATCCCGAGCGTCGAGGGCTGGATGCCGGCGGCCTCCGTGCCGTACGCGGCGAGACCCGACTCGAACTGTCCGTAGCAGGCGAAGAAGAGGACGAAGCCCAGCACGCACAGCTGCACCATCGCCTTGTGGCCGAGCAGCGCGCGGACGCCACCGCCCTTGCCGCCCTCGGAGGGGCGGGCGCCCTGGAGCGCGGGGGAGCCCGGCATCCGCACCGTCCCGACGATCGCCGCCAGGACGAGGAACATCGCCGCCTCGATCGAGAACAGCAGGATGAAGCTGCCCGGACGGCTCGTGTCGACCAGCAGACCGCCGATCAGACCACCGACACCGAGACCCAGGTTCTGCAGGAAGAACTGCATGGCGAAGGCCCGGGTGCGGCCGACGGGCGTCGAGCACCAGACGATCATCGTGGCGAGGGCCGGCTGGAGCACGGCCGTACCGGCACCGAGCAGCGCCGCGGCCCCCACGGCCGCGGGCACGCTGGAGGCGAAGCCCATCGCCACCGCACCCACGGCGGCGGCCACCGAGGCGACCAGCAGGACGGGAACCGGCCCGCGCCGGTCGATGGCCCGCCCGCTGAAGGGCAGCACCACCAGCGCGGCCATGGCGAAGACGGCCAGCACGATGCCCGCCGTGGCCGCGCCCAGATCCCGCACCTGAGCGACGTACACATAGAGGTACGGCACGGTGAAGCCGAGTCCGAACGCGCTCAGCGCGCTGCCTGCCTGGATACGGCGCATCGCTGCGCCCCTCGCCTTGGTCACACTCACCCACTTCGGTCGCAGGTTCAGGGGTGTAGCCCTGAACCTTGAAGACTTCAACACTAAAGTTAGACTCTTAACAGTACACACCGAAGGACTTCAATGCCAACGAGACCCGTGGGATACTCCCCGCATGTCCGACAACCCCGAGCGGTCCGGCCCGCAGGCCCCCCAGGAGCCGAGCCTCGACGAGCAGATCGCCGCCTACCAGCGCGAGTTCCGCGACCTCGACCCCCAGGTCGAGAAGGTCGTCTCCGCCCTCGGCCGGCTGAACCGCCGGATGAACGTGGCGTACGGACGCCAGCTCGCCGACCTCGGCATCAGCAACGCCGAGTGGGAGGTCCTCAAGACCCTGGTCCTCTCCGGCGAGCCCTATCGCCTCGGCCCCGGCGAGCTCGCCAAGCGGCTGGGCCTCACCCCGGCCGCGATGACCCATCGCATCGACCGCATGGCGGGCGAGGGCCTGGTCACCCGCGACCGCGACGAGAACAACCGCGTCCGCGTGATCGTCGAGCTCACGGACGAGGGCCGCTCGAAGTGGCTGGAGGCCATGCGCATGGCCACGGCCTTCGAGGAGGACCTCCTCCAGGACCTGACCTCGGACGAGCGGGGCGTACTGGGCGAGATCCTGATCCGCCTGCTCCGCCGCGTGGAGCTCACCCAGCCCGACGCGGGCGGCCGCCTGACCGACC